>NZ_CP012646.1:215000-1415000 GCF_001281025.1 Streptococcus mitis | reverse complement strand
GTTATCCTCAACAATCTTTTCAAGATGACCCAGATGCAAACTAACTTTGGTTTTAATATGTTGGCGATTCAAAATGGGGTACCGAAGATTTTGTCTCTTCGTCAGATTTTGGATGCTTATATCGAGCACCAAAAAGAAGTGGTTGTTCGTCGTACACGTTTTGATAAGGAAAAAGCGGAAGCACGTGCTCATATTTTAGAAGGTCTCTTGATCGCACTAGACTATATCGATGAAGTGATTCGTATCATTCGTGCTAGTGAAACAGATGCGGAAGCACAAGCTGAGTTGATGAGTAAGTTTAAGCTTTCTGAACGTCAAAGTCAGGCCATCCTTGATATGCGTCTTCGTCGTTTGACAGGTTTGGAACGCGATAAGATTCAGTCTGAGTATGATGACCTCTTGGCTCTGATTGCGGATTTAGCAGATATTCTAGCTAAGCCGGAACGTGTTTCTCAAATCATTAAAGATGAATTAGATGAAGTTAAACGTAAATTTGGTGACCAACGTCGTACGGAATTGATGGTCGGTGAAGTCTTAAGCCTCGAAGATGAGGATTTGATTGAAGAAACGGATGTCTTGATTACACTTTCTAACAAGGGATACATCAAACGTCTCGACCAAGCTGAGTTCACCGCTCAAAAACGTGGTGGTCGTGGTGTTCAAGGTACAGGTGTTAAGGATGATGATTTTGTCCGAGAGTTAGTGTCAACTAGCACTCATGATCACCTACTCTTCTTTACAAATAAAGGCCGTGTTTATCGCCTGAAAGGCTATGAAATTCCTGAGTATGGCCGTACAGCCAAGGGATTACCGATTGTCAATCTTTTGAAATTGGATGAAGGTGAAAGTATTCAGACCATCATCAATGTTGAATCTGAACGTAGCGATGATGCTTATCTTTTCTTCACAACTCGTCATGGTATTGTGAAGAGAACCAGCGTTAAGGAATTTGCTAATATTCGTCAAAATGGACTTAAAGCTCTGAATCTTAAAGATGAAGATGAGTTGATTAATGTCTTGCTGACAGAAGAGGACACGGATATTATCATTGGTACAAAGTTTGGTTATTCAGTTCGCTTTAATCAATCAGCTGTTCGTGGTATGAGTCGTGTCGCCACTGGTGTGAAAGGTGTTAACCTTCGTGACGGAGACACAGTTGTTGGTGCTAGTGTGATTACAGATCAGGACGAGGTTCTTATTATCACTGAAAAAGGATTTGGTAAGCGCACAGTTGCGACCGAATATCCAACTAAAGGTCGTGGTGGTAAAGGGATGCAAACTGCTAAAATTACTGAAAAGAATGGTTCCCTTGCTGGTCTTATGACTGTAAAAGGTGATGAAGATTTGATGATTATCACTGATACAGGTGTCATGATTCGAACCAACGTTGCCAATATTTCACAAACAGGTCGCTCAACTATGGGAGTTAAAGTGATGCGCCTGGACCAAGATGCTAAAATTGTAACCTTTACTACGGTTGCAGCGGCAGAAAAAGAAGAAGTTGGGACAGGAAACGAAACAGAAGGTGAAGCATAATGTCTCATAAAAAGAACAAAAAGAAAACAAACCGTAAAAATTTACTAATCAATATCTTGGCAGGGTTTTTAATCCTCTTGTCAGTGGCTTTGATTTTCAATTCAAAAATTCGTGATATGTTCATGGTTTGGAATACCAATAAATACCAAGTCAGCCAAGTATCAAAAGAAAAATTGGAAGAAAATCAAGATACAGAAGGGAATTTTGACTTTGATTCCGTAAAAGCCATCTCGTCAGAAGCTGTCTTATCCTCACAATGGGATTCGCAAAAATTGCCAGTTATCGGTGGAATTGCTGTCCCTGAGGTAGAAATTAACTTGCCTATTTTTAAGGGGCTTGATAATGTCAATCTCTTCTATGGAGCTGGTACAATGAAGCGTGACCAAGTGATGGGGAAAGGAAACTATTCACTTGCGAGCCACCACATCTTTACAGCAGAAAATGCCAGTCAAATGCTCTTTTCTCCACTGGCACGCGCTAAAAATGGGATGAAAATTTATCTAACTGATAAGGATAAAGTTTATACCTATGAAATTCGAGAAGTGAAGCATGTGACACCAGATCGCGTCGATGAGATTGATGATCGTAGTGGTGTTGATGAAATCACACTTGTAACATGTGTAGACTATGATGCGACAGAGCGTATTATCGTAAAAGGTGACTTGAAAGATACAAAAGATTATTCACAAACACCTGAAGAAATTCTAACAGCTTTCAATCAACCATATAAACAGCGCTATTAATAGTTAAAGAATCAGTAAACATTTTATTTTACTGGTTCTTTTTATATTGCTTTATAAGCATGCTAAGTAATGATAAATCAATACAAATACTAGCATTTTTCAAAAACAATTACCTATTTTAATATTTTGTGTTATAATACTAAATATAAAAAAATAGGAGATGTTTATGAGTTCTTCAGAGTTTATTTCGAAGATTGATTATTATTGCCACAAGAAAGAAAGTCTTTTCAAGCAAAGTAAATTCAAGTATGCGATTCGTTCTATGTTTGCAGGTGCTTTTTTAACCTTCAGTACAGCTGCTGGTGCTATTGGTGCAGATTTACTTAATAGTATTGTTCCAAGTAGTGGGTATTTCCTTTTCCCATTTGTTTTTGCTTGGGGGCTGGTTTATATTGTTTTCCTAAATGCAGAATTGGTAACTTCCAATATGATGTATTTAACAGCAGGCGCATTTTTGAAAAAGATTGAGTGGAAAAAGGCAATGATTATTTTACTCTATTGTACTTTGTTTAATCTTATTGGTGCCTTGGTAGCTGGATGGGCCTTTGCCAACTCGTCAGCCTTTTCGCATTTGACCCATGATAGCTTCCTTCCTAAGCTTGTAGCCAAGAAATTGGCGCGACCAAGTGATTTAGTCCTGCTTGAGGGAATTCTTGCCAATGTATTTGTAAATATTGCCATTCTTTCATCTATACTAGTGAAAGATGGTGCTGCCAAACTATGGATCATTTTATCAGCTATTTCCATGTTTGTCTTCTTGTCCAATGAGCATATCGCTGCCAATTTTGCTTCCTTTAGTATTATGAAATTCAGCATGATTGCTGATCAAGTACCTCACTTTGATCTTCCAAATATCCTTCGACATTGGGGTGTAACCTTTATTGCTAACTTTATAGGTGGAGGTCTTTTGATTGGTTTACCGTATGCCTTTCTAAATAAGAATGAAGATGCATATGTTGATTAAGAAGAGTTAGTGTATCAGTGAGAATCAGAATGATTCTCTCTTTTTCTTTTACAAAATAGGCTTGCAGAGAAAATCGTTTTTAAATTGTAACAAAAAAATATATTAAATAGAATAAAAGTTATTCCATGTAACCTCAATATTCTGATAACTAAAACTTATAAAAGCTTATTATTAAAACAATGTAAACGATTGCTAGATTTATAAATTTATTAAAAATGCAATTAGGAAAGGCTTTTCATTATATCGATTTTATGTTATAATTATCACAAATAAAAATTTTAGGAGTTTATTATGGTTTCTTCAGAATTTATCTCAAAGATTGAATTTGCTTGCAAGAAGAAAGAAAGTCTTTATAGTCAGAGCAAATTTAAGTATGCGATTCGTTCTATGTTCGCAGGTGCATTTTTAACCTTCAGTACAGCTGCTGGTGCAGTTGGGGCTGATTTGATTAATAAAATTGCACCAGGTAGTGGACGTTTCCTCTTCCCCTTTGTCTTCGCTTGGGGCTTGGCCTACATTGTTTTCTTGAATGCTGAGTTGGTAACATCAAACATGATGTTTTTAACTGCTGGTAGTTTCTTGAAAAAAATCTCTTGGAGAAAAACAGCTGAGATTTTACTTTACTGTACCTTATTCAACCTTATCGGAGCTTTAATAGCAGGTTGGGGCTTTGCCCACTCAGCAGCTTATGCACATCTGACTCACGATAGTTTCATCTCAGGGGTTGTTGAGATGAAGTTAGGCCGTTCAAATGAATTAATCTTGCTTGAGGCGATTTTGGCAAATATTTTCGTAAATATTGCGATTCTTTCATTTGTTTTGGTCAAAGATGGTGGTGCCAAACTTTGGCTTGTGTTGTCAGCGATTTACATGTTTGTATTCTTAACAAACGAGCACATTGCGGCGAACTTTGCTTCTTTCGCGATTGTAAAATTCAGTGTTGCTGCTGACTCAATTGCTAACTTCGGTATTGGAAATATGCTTCGTCACTGGGGTGTAACCTTCGTTGGAAACTTTATCGGAGGAGGCCTCTTGATGGGTCTTCCATATGCCTTCCTCAATAAAAATGAAGATACTTATGTAGATTAAGAAAATGAGCACGATTAATTCGTGCTTTTTTCGTTTTTAAATTGAGTAATAGCTATTTCTAATATCAAAATATAGAAAACTGATATTTGTAAACTATAACTTAAGGTGCTACAATATCCTTAATCAAACTATTTGGAGGTCGTTTTATGACTCGTGATTTTAAATTTGAAACTTTGCAACTGCATGCTGGTCAAGTTGTGGATCCAGCTACTAAGTCTCGTGCAGTGCCGATTTATCAAACAACATCCTTTGTTTTTGATGACACGCAGGAAGGTGCAGATCTTTTTGCCTTGAGAAAACCAGGGAACATTTATACTCGTATCACCAACCCTACAACAGCTGCCTTTGAAGAAAGAATTGCTGCCCTTGAAGGTGGTGTTGGAGCTCTTGCAACAGCATCAGGTATGTCCGCAGTGACTTATACGATTTTGGCACTTGCCCACGCTGGTGACCATGTAGTAGCAGCCTCAACTATTTACGGTGGAACCTTCAATCTCTTGAAGGAAACCCTTCCTCGTTATGGTATCACAACAACCTTTGTCGATGTTGATAATTTGGAGGAAGTAGAAGCAGCTATCAATGACAATACCAAGCTTGTCTTGATTGAAACCTTGGGCAACCCCTTGATTAACATTCCTGACTTGGAAAAATTGGCTGAGATTGCGCATAAACACCAGATTCCACTCGTTTCGGATAATACCTTTGCCACACCTTACTTGATTAATGTCTTTTCTCACGGTGTAGATATTGCCATTCACTCTGCGACTAAGTTTATCGGTGGCCATGGTACGACTATTGGTGGAGTGATCGTTGATAGTGGTCGTTTTGACTGGGCAGCTTCAGGAAAATTCCCTCAATTTGTTGAGGAAGACCCAAGCTATCACAACTTGAGCTATACTCGTGATGTAGGTGCAGCAGCCTTTATTATCGCTGTCCGTGTCCAATTGCTTCGTGATACAGGTGCAGCCTTGTCACCATTTAATGCCTTCCTCTTGCTTCAAGGACTTGAAACCCTTTCACTTCGTGTGGAACGTCATGTACAAAATGCTGAGAAAATTGTTGATTTCCTTGTCAACCATCCTAAGGTAGAAAAAGTCAACTATCCAAAACTTGCAGATAGTCCTTATCATGCCTTGGCTGAGAAATACTTGCCAAAAGGTGTCGGTTCAATCTTTACCTTTCATGTCAAAGGTGGGGAAGCAGAAGCCCGCAAGGTAATTGATCATTTAGAAATCTTCTCTGACCTTGCAAACGTGGCAGATGCTAAGTCTCTTGTTGTTCATCCAGCCACAACCACTCACGGTCAATTGTCAGAAAAAGATCTAGAAGCAGCAGGTGTCACACCAAACCAAATCCGCTTGTCTGTTGGACTTGAAAATGTAGATGATTTGATCGAAGATTTGCGCTTGGCCTTGGAAAAAATTTAAAGTAAAAAAAGATAAACAGTGGGTTTCGACTCACTGTTTTTGATTTTCCTTCAGGCATGATATAATGGTTACAGAAGTCTAGAAAGAGGAACGATATGAACGAAATCAAATGCCCCAACTGTGGGGAAGTCTTTACAGTAAATGAAAGTCAGTATGTTGAACTTTTGTCCCAAGTGAGAACAGCAGAGTTTGATAAGGAACTACACGATCGCATGAAGCAGGAACTGGCCTTGGCTGAGCAAAAGGCCATGAATGAGCAACAGTCTAAACTAGCTCAAAAAGACCAAGAAATTGCGCAATTACAGAGTCAAATCCAAAACTTTGATACAGAAAAAGAATTGGCCAAGAAAGAGGTTGAACAGACAAGCAATCAGGCCTTATTGGCTAAGGATAAGGAAGTACAGGCCTTGGAAAACCAATTGGCCACCTTGCGTTTGGAACATGAAAATCAACTGCAAAAGACCCTTTCTGACCTAGAAAAAGAACGAGATCAGGTTAAAAATCAGCTACTTTTGCAAGAAAAGGAAAATGAGTTATCTTTGGCTTCTGTTAAGCAAAACTACGAAGCCCAGCTCAAGGCAGCCAGTGAACAAGTCGAATTTTATAAGAATTTCAAAGCTCAACAATCTACAAAAGCTATCGGGGAAAGTTTGGAACACTATGCGGAGAGTGAGTTTAACAAGGTCCGCAGTTTTGCCTTTCCAAATGCTTACTTTGAGAAGGATAATAAGGTCTCTGCGCGTGGTTCCAAAGGCGACTTTATCTTCCGCGAGAGTGATGAAAATGGTGTTGAAATCATTTCCATCATGTTTGAGATGAAAAATGAAGCTGACGGAACAGAGAAGAAGCACAAGAATGCAGATTTTTACAAGGAATTGGACAAGGACCGTCGGGAGAAGAACTGTGAATATGCGGTTTTGGTGACTATGCTTGAGGCCGATAATGACTACTTTAACACGGGGATTGTTGACGTCAGCCACGAGTATGAAAAGATGTATGTGGTTCGTCCTCAATTCTTTATCCAGTTGATTGGACTCTTGCGTAATGCTGCTCTTAATTCCTTAAAATACAAGCAGGAGTTGGCCTTAGTTCGCGAGCAAAATATAGACATTACGCATTTTGAGGAAGATTTGGATGCCTTTAAACAGGCATTTGCTAAGAACTATAATTCAGCTTCTACCAACTTTGGTAAGGCAATCGATGAAATCGACAAGGCCATAAAACGGATGGAAGAGGTTAAAAAGTTCCTAACAACATCTGAAAACCAACTCCGTCTGGCTAATAATAAGCTGGAAGATGTCTCTGTCAAGAAATTGACACGTAAAAATCCAACCATGAAAGCGAAGTTTGAAGCACTGAAGGGGGAGTGAGATTATCTTAAAAACAGGAGTGTTATATGAAAAGAACTATAGAAATTATTAGAACATGGTCAGCTGATAAAATTGAATTAATTTTTCTTAAAAGCTGGAGCTACTTTGCTAGCTCATTTAGCTAGTTTGTTTATATAAATTAGTTTGTAATTTTTTATAGGAGTTTTTTATGTTAGATAATATTTCTAAGAATATCTCGAATTGGTCATCAGTTCGAATCTGCAGCATACTGGAGGTTTTTATTTTATTTTATCTACGTTGGATAATTATAGCAACAGCAATTAGTTTATTATTCGTAAAATCAACCGTCGTTACTACATTATTGCTCATATTTCTAACATTACTGACTATTATCGTTGTAATAACTCATTTTTTAGTAAATCACGTTGCAGAAGTTATTTTATACGAGCAAGTGAATTTTATAAAATATATTTCTCTTTTAACTGAAACTTATGAAAGGCGGCCTGATAATAAAACAGGGAATTTAAATGCCTTAAATCTGGGTTTAGCTAGGTGTGCTTTCTATCAAGGGAATTTTAGTGAGGCAATCCAATATGCTGAACGAATAAGAGTTAAAAGTTCTAAATTGAATTTGAAACGTATTTATGAACTAAACATCGTATTTATAGAATCATTATCATACCTTCATTTAAGGGAGACGGATGAAATTTCTAAACTTTTAGTTTCTTATGATTGGGAAAAAATTAAAAGAATTGATAAAAATAGAATGTTGGATTTAATTGAACCAGTATCAAAAATACTCAATGGAGAAGTTACAGGCTACTTCGACACCACCGAACCAGAAAATAAATTAGCTCGAATCATGTTCTCTTATTACGGAGCTCTCAATGCTCAGCTAAAAGGAGATGAGGCTCGTGCCCGAAGTTTGTTTGAAAGCATTGCCCATGAAAATCCAGAACTCTTTTATGTTCAGGAAGCGAAAAAATATTTAGAATCAGTGAAATGAGAGTAATATATGAAATTAGTAAAAAAAATAGTAAGTAGGGCGACAGAAAACACTCTTTTACAACTTGATAGGGTTATTCTAATTTGCTTATTTTTAGTCTTGGATATTTATGTGATGGCAGTATTTTTAATATTTCAAAGCAATTTGGAAATATTGGGACTCATATTATTAGTTATTGACTTTTTAGTTCTCGTCTTTGTATTTTATTTAAGATTTGTATCTAGAAAAGTTATTGTTCTAGTGTTACACGATTCTATTGATCTTAAGCTATATGAAGACATGTTAAGAGTTCAATCAGAAAAATCTATTAAGCCCTTTAGGGCAACATATCGTGAGAATTACCAAATTATCCAAGGTCGAGTGGCTTATTTAAAAGGAGATTTTCAAGCTGCCAAGGAAAATATGTCCAAATATGATTTGAAAAAAATTTGGAAGAGATTCAGAACCCCTGCGTTTTTAATATCAAGCTTTGAACTATTAACAGTTTCCATTCATCTCCAAGATGTGCAAGATATTGCTTTCTTTGAGGAACAATTGTCCAAGGCGCCAGATTTTAAAGGAGGCAAAGCTACACTTGTTGCTCAAGCCCAAGCCATAAAAGATATTGTGTTCAATAAAGAAGTGAACGACTACTTTAACATTACTGAGCCAGAAAGTAAGCTAGCTCGAATCATGTTTTCTTATTACGGCGCTCTCAATGCCCAATTAAAAGGAGATGAAGCTCGTGCCCGTAGTTTGTTTGAAAGTATCGTCCATGAAAATCCAGAGCTCTTTTATGTTCAGGAAGCTAGGAAGTATTTAGAAAAATAAGCTGATATAGTTTTAAAATCTGTCTAAGATAGAATATGTTGATGTAAAGTGAAAAGGGAATTAGAAAGCAAAAATGAACGGTATTATCAACTTAAAAAAAGAAGCGGGCATGACCTCGCATGATGCGGTTTTTAAACTGCGTAAGATTTTGGGAACCAAGAAGATTGGTCATGGTGGAACCTTGGATCCGGATGTGGTGGGTGTTTTGCCCATTGCGGTTGGCAAGGCAACACGCATGGTCGAGTTTATGCAGGATGAGGGCAAGGTCTATGAGGGGAAAATCACTCTGGGCTATTCCACGACGACAGAGGATGCTAGTGGGGAAGTGGTCGCAGAGACACCTGTTTTATCGCCCTTGGATGAAAAGCTTGTTGATGAAGCAATCGCCAGTCTGACTGGGCCTATTACCCAGATTCCACCTATGTATTCGGCTGTAAAGGTCAATGGTCGCAAGCTTTATGAGTATGCGCGTGCTGGCCAAGAAGTGGAGCGTCCAGAACGTCAGGTGACCATTTATCAATTTGAGCGGACAAGTCCGATTTCTTATGAGGGGAATCTAGCACGTTTTACTTTTCGTGTGAAATGCAGCAAGGGGACTTACATCCGTACCTTGTCTGTTGATTTGGGAGAAAAATTGGGTTATGCGGCCCATATGTCTCACTTAACACGTACTAGTGCAGCTGGTTTGCAACTAGAAGATGCTCTTACCTTGGAAGAAATTGCTGAAAAAGTGGAGGCTGGTCAATTGGACTTTCTTCATCCTCTAGAGATTGGGACAGGCGACCTTGTCAAAGTTTTCCTAACTCAAGAAGAGGCTGCAGAAGTGCGCTTTGGTCGTTTTATCGAACTCGAACAAACAGAACAAGAATTAGCTGCCTTTGAAGATGATAAATTACTATCTATTCTAGAAAAGCGAGACAATTTATACAAGCCAAGGAAGGTTTTTAGCTGATCTAACTGGGGTGTAGGGAGTGTTGTTTCCCCTAGACTATTCAAACCAGACTATAAATTTTGCAAAAATTATGATAGAATAGACGACGGATAAAAAAACGGAGGATAGCATGCAAAATAGACCAATCATTATCGGAGTGACAGGTGGTTCTGGTGGTGGTAAGACCAGTGTTTCAAGAGCCATTTTATCGCATTTTCCTGATGAAAAGATTTCCATGATTGAGCATGATTCATACTACAAGGATCAGTCTCATTTGACCTTTGAAGAGCGTGTCAAAACCAACTACGACCATCCTTTTGCCTTTGATACAGACTTGATGATCGAGCAGATTAAGGAATTGTTGGCAGGGCGTCCGGTGGACATTCCGACTTACGACTATACAGAGCATACACGAAGTAGCAAGACCTATCGTCAAGAACCTCAAGATGTCTTTATCGTTGAGGGGATTTTGGTCTTGGAGGATAAGCGCCTGCGCGATTTGATGGATATTAAGATTTTTGTGGATACAGATGATGATGTGCGCATTATTCGTCGGATCAAGCGTGATATGGAAGAGCGTGGCCGTAGCCTTGATAGCGTCATTGACCAGTACTTAGGTGTGGTTAAACCTATGTATCATCAGTTTATCGAACCAACCAAGCGTTATGCTGATATCGTCATTCCTGAAGGGGTCAGCAATACCGTGGCTATTGACCTGTTGACAACCAAGATTGAAAAGATTTTGGAAGAAGCTCGAAACAGCAAATAATCAGATGTGGAGGCTTTGCCTCCTTTTTTATTTTCCCCTCATAATGGTACATAAATGGAGATTTTTAGGCATATTTTTGGTATAATAATACCCATGAAAGAGCAAGAAAATGAATAGTAGGTGGAGATGGAAAAGTATTTATCGGTAACAACTTTGACCAAGTATCTGAAAATGAAATTCGATAAAGACCCTTACTTGGAACGGGTCTATTTAACTGGTCAAGTTTCCAATTTTCGTAAACGACCTACTCACCAATATTTCTCCCTAAAAGATGACCATGCAGTTATTCAAGCGACCATCTGGTCTGGAATTTATCAGAAATTAGGTTTCGACCTGGAAGAAGGGATGAAGATCAATGTGATTGGGCGTGTGCAGGTCTATGAGCCAAGTGGAAGCTACTCCATTATCATTGAAAAGGCAGAGCCTGATGGGGTTGGGGCGCTTGCGATTCAGTTTGAACAACTCAAGAAAAAATTGGCAGAAGAAGGCCTGTTTCAAGAGAGGTTCAAGCAACCTCTGCCCCAATTTTCTAAGAGAATTGGTGTAGTAACCAGTCGCAGTGGAGCCGTTATTCGAGATATTATCACGACCGTCAGCAGGCGCTTTCCAGGTGTCGATATTCTTCTCTATCCGACCAAGGTTCAAGGTGAAGGGGCTGCGGAGGAAATTGCTCGAAATATTGTGCGAGCTAATCAACGGGACGATTTGGACTTGCTGATTATTGGTCGTGGCGGAGGTTCCATAGAGGATCTCTGGGCTTTTAACGAGGAAATTGTGGTACGAGCTATTTTTGAGTCTCGTTTGCCAGTTATTTCTAGTGTGGGACATGAGACGGATGTGACCTTGGCAGATTTTGTTGCAGATCGACGAGCTGCAACACCAACGGCTGCAGCTGAACTGGCAACACCTGTGACCAAGTTGGATGTATTAGCTCATTTGCAAAATCAGGAAAAGCGGATGGCAACAGCAGTCCGAAATGTCCTATCGAAGAAACAAGAAGCTTTAAAAAAATGCAGTCAGTCTGTTATCTTTAGACAGCCAGAGCGCTTGTATGACGGTTATATGCAACGCTTGGATCAACTGCAACTGCGCTTAAAACAAAGTTTGCGAACACGGATTTCTGATAACAAACAAGTCGTCCAAGCAAGGACGCATCGACTGGTACAATTATCACCTGTTACTAAAATACAACGTTATCAAGATCGTCTTGGTCAGTTGGACAAGCTCCTCCGTAGTCAAATGGCTTTGGTTTATGATGCCAAGGTTGCTGAGGTGAAACGACTTTCGGAAGCCTTGCTGATGTTGGATACCAGTCGAATCGTGGCGCGTGGTTATGCTATTGTCAAAAAAGAAGAGTCCGTTGTGGATTCGGTTGAGAGTTTGAAGAAAAAAGATCAAGTAACGCTTTTGATGCGGGATGGTCAAGTAGAATTAGAGGTTAAAGATGTCAAAACAAAAGAAATTTGAGGAAAATCTAGCAGAACTGGAGACCATTGTCCAAAGTTTGGAAAATGGTGAAATTGCTCTGGAAGATGCGATTGCTGCCTTTCAAAAGGGCATGGTTTTGTCAAAAGAGCTCCAAGCGACGCTGGACAAGGCTGAAAAGACCTTGGTCAAGGTTATGCAAGAAGACGGAACAGAAAGTGATTTTGAATGAAAAAGCAAGAAAAATTAGCTCTTGTCGAGTCGGCCTTGGAAGATTTTTATGGAGACCAGCAGTTTGCCTCTAGTTTGCGAGAGTCTGTTCTCTATTCCATTCATGCTGGCGGCAAGCGTATTCGACCTTTTCTCTTGTTAGAAGTTCTGGAAGCCTTGCAGGTCGCTATTAAACCTGCTCATGCGCAGGTGGCTGCGGCCTTGGAAATGATTCATACAGGTAGTTTGATTCACGATGATCTTCCAGCTATGGATGATGATGATTACCGTCGAGGGCGGTTAACCAATCACAAGAAATTTGGAGAAGCAATGGCCATTTTGGCAGGAGATGCTTTGTTCCTAGATCCTTATGCCTTGATAGCGCAGGCAGATTTGCCAAGTCAGATCAAGGTAGACTTGATAGCCAACCTATCTCTTGCATCAGGAAGTCTGGGCATGGTAGCAGGACAGGTTTTGGATATGGAGGGCGAACACCAGCACTTGTCTTTGGAAGAACTCCAGACCATTCATGCTAATAAGACTGGGAAACTACTAGCCTATCCCTTTCAAGCGGCTGCTATTATAGCCGAATTGGCACCTGAGATGCAGGTGAAGCTGAAAACTGTTGGTGAATTGATTGGGCTTGCTTTTCAAGTTCGAGATGATGTACTGGATGTGACCGCTAGTTTTGAAGAAATTGGCAAGACACCACAAAAGGACATACAGGCAGAAAAGTCAACCTATCCAGCCTTGTTGGGCTTGGAAGAGGCTATTGACTTTTGCAATCAAACTTTGGATCAAGCTAATGCCAAATTAGAAGAAATTGCCCAGCAGGTTCCCTTTGAAATAGAATCGATTGTAAGTGTAGTAGAAAGTTTGAGGATCAATGGCTAAGGAAAGAGTGGATGTACTAGCTTATAAACAGGGCTTGTTTGAAACGAGAGAGCAGGCCAAGCGTGGTGTAATGGCTGGCTTAGTCGTAGCAGTCCTTAATGGAGAACGGTTTGACAAGCCAGGAGAGAAAATCCCAGACGACACCGAGCTAAAACTCAAGGGGGAGAAACTCAAGTATGTCAGCCGTGGTGGCTTGAAACTGGAAAAGGCCTTGCAGGTCTTTGATTTGTCAGTGGATGGGGCGACCACGATTGATATCGGGGCTTCTACTGGTGGCTTTACCGATGTCATGCTGCAAAATGGTGCTGAGTTAGTCTTTGCAGTTGATGTTGGTACCAATCAATTGGCTTGGAAACTACGCCAAGACCCAAGAGTTGTCAGCATGGAGCAGTTCAATTTCCGCTATGCTGAAAAGACTGATTTCGAAAAGGAACCGAGCTTTGCCAGTATTGATGTGAGTTTTATTTCTCTCAGTTTGATCCTTCCGGCCTTGCACCGTGTCTTGGCAGATCAAGGTCAGGTTGTGGCTTTGGTTAAGCCTCAGTTTGAGGCAGGACGTGAGCAGATTGGAAAAAATGGAATTATTAGCGATGCCAAGGTTCATCAGAATGTCCTTGAATCTATCACAACCATGGCAGTAGAGGAAGGCTTTTCAGTCCTTGGATTGGACTTTTCTCCCATCCAAGGCGGTCATGGAAATATTGAGTTTTTAGCATATTTGAAAAAAGATGAGTCAGCAAGCAATCAGGTTCTTGCTGAAATTGAAGAAGTAGTAGAGAGGGCGCATAGTCAATTTAAAAATGAATAAAAAAGAGAGACTTGAAAAAATTAGACGATTTGTGACAGATTATCAAATCGGTACACAAGAAGAAATCGTAGAACATTTGAAAGAGGCAGGCATTACTGCCACTCAGGCAACGGTATCCCGAGATATCAAAGAACTGGGGATTGTCAAAATTCCTTTGAGAGACAATACCTATGTCTATGAATTGCCAAAATCAATCGTAAAAAGTTTGCAACTGGCTGAAGACAATATTGAGTCAGCTGAATTGATGGATAAGATGATCAATCTCCAGGTTATCCCAGGAAATACAGCATTTGTAAAAGCTCAGTTAACCGAGACTTTTGCGGATAAGATTTTTAGCTGTTTAGCTGATGATAGCTCGATTTTAGTCATTGCCAGAAGTGAAAGTCTAGCTGAGGAAATCTTTGAACAAGTAAAAAATTGGTAGGTCTATATGTTACTTGAAATTTCGATAAAAAACTTTGCCATTATTGAGGCTATTTCCCTCAATTTTGAAAAGGGGATGACTGTCCTGACTGGTGAAACGGGTGCAGGGAAGTCGATTATCATTGATGCCATGAATATGATGTTGGGAGCTCGTGCGACGACAGATGTTATTCGTCATGGGGCACCAAAGGCAGAGATTGAGGGGCTTTTCTCAGTTGAGAATAGTCGTCTTTTACAGGAAATTTTTGATGAGCAAGGTTTGGAATTGGGGGATGAGATTATCATCCGTCGAGAAATCTTGCAAAATGGTCGGAGTATTAGTCGTGTTAATGGCCAGATGGTCAATCTGTCTGTTTTGCGTGCTATTGGACAACATCTGGTAGATATACATGGCCAGCATGATCAAGAGGAGTTAATGCGTCCTCAACTTCATATCCAGATGTTGGATGAATTTGGCGATGCAGCTTTTTGGGACTTGAAAGAAACCTATCAAACGAGTTTTGATGCTTATCGAAAAATGCGTAAGCAGGTTCTGGAAGTTAAGAAAAACCAACAGGAACACAAGGCACGTATTGAAATGTTGGAATTTCAAATGGCAGAGATTGAGGCAGCAAACTTGCAGGCTGGAGAAGATTTGGCTCTCAATCAAGAGCGTGATAAACTGCTCAACCATAAAAATATTGCGGATACACTGACCAATGCCTACAGCATGTTGGACAATGAAGATTTTTCAAGTCTGGCCAATGTTCGTTCGGCCATGAATGACATGGAGAGTGTCGAAGAGTACGACCCTGAATATCGTGAAATTTCAAGCTCACTGTCTGAGACCTACTATGTCTTAGAAGACATTAGCAAACGTTTGGAAGCTATTATAGAGGACCTTGATTTTGACGGCAATCGTCTTATGCAGGTTGAGAATCGTTTGGACCTCCTTCACACTATTACACGTAAGTATGGTGGGACTGTAGACGATGTCTTGCTTTATTTTGCTAAAATTACGGAAGAATACAATCTCTTGACAGGCAATAACCTTTCGTCTGAGGACATGGAAGCAGAGCTCAAGAAATTGAAAGTCAATCTTGTTGATTTGGCAGGTCAACTTGCATCTGCTCGTCATGACTTGGCTCAGAAATTAGAATCTGAGATTAAACAAGAACTGCAAGACCTCTATATGGAAAAAGCTCGGTTTCAGGTTCGTTTTAGCAAGGGAAAATTCAGTCGTGAGGGAAATGAAACGGTCGAATTTTACATTTCAACCAACCCTGGCGAAGATTTTAAACCCTTGGTCAAGGTTGCTTCTGGAGGGGAATTATCTCGTCTCATGCTAGCTATTAAATCTGCCTTTTCTCGCAAAGAGGGCAAGACAAGTATTGTCTTTGATGAAGTGGATACAGGAGTTTCAGGCCGTGTAGCTCAGGCTATTGCACAGAAGATTCACAAGATTGGCCAACATGGTCAGGTTCTGGCTATTTCCCATTTACCACAAGTGATTGCGATTGCGGATTATCAATTCTTTATTGAGAAGATTAGCAATGACCATTCAACAGTTTCGACTGTTCGTCTCTTGACGGTTGAAGAGCGAGTGGAAGAAGTTGCTAAGATGTTGGCAGGTGATGATGTGACAGAAGCAGCCCTGACGCAAGCCAGAGAATTGTTGAGAAACAGGGAGAAATAAGATGACGGACTATTATGTAATTGGAGATGTTCACGGAAAAGCTGGGATGCTGGAAGACCTTCTCAAAACATGGGATGGTCAGACCCAGTTGCTCTTTCTAGGGGACTTGATTGACCGTGGTGAAGATAGTCGCCGTGTCCTAGAGATGGTTAAGGACTTGGTCGATAATCAAGGGGCTGTCTGTTTGTCAGGAAACCACGAGTATATGTTTCTGACTTGGCTTGATGACCCAGAAGAAAGCTATGATCATTATCGTCGCAATGGTGGTGATACAACCATTAACTCTATCCTAGGTCGTCCCTTGGATGCGCCAGTTGATGGGGTAGAAGATGCCAAGCGTGTTGCTACTGAAGCGGCAGACTTGGTCGAATTTATTCGTCAAATGCCATTTGTGGTAGAGACAGACAAGTATATCTTTGTTCACGCAGGTATTGATTTGACCTTGGATGACTGGCATGAAACCACAGATTATAAAAAAGTCTGGCTTAGAAAACCATTCCACGAAGCAGAAAATCATACTGGAAAAATCATTGTCTTTGGCCATACACCGGTCTATAGTTTGCTGAAGCAAGAGCGTGGTACTGCTGAGCTTTGGACTACAGAAGATGGCAAGATTGGGATGGACGGAGGAGCTGTCTATGGTGGTGTCCTTCACGGGATTGTCTTTACAGACCAAGGAATGACAGAACAACACTTTATCGAAAATGACGGCTTTGTCGCTGAAGATTAGTACTCCTAACAGGGTATGGTCTTGTCAAAATGTCAAAAACAATTTATAATAAATAGATACCCTGAAAGGAAGAGAATCATGAACTTAGAAGAATTGAAAAAACGACAGGAGAAGATCCGTAACTTCTCTATTATCGCCCATATTGACCACGGAAAGTCGACTCTAGCAGACCGCATTTTGGAAAAGACAGAGACCGTTTCAAGCCGTGAAATGCAGGCCCAGCTTTTGGATAGCATGGATCTAGAACGGGAACGTGGGATTACCATTAAGTTGAATGCCATCGAACTGAATTACACTGCAAAAGATGGAGAAACTTATATTTTTCACTTGATTGACACGCCGGGGCACGTTGACTTCACTTATGAAGTTTCACGTTCGCTAGCTGCTTGTGAGGGTGCTATTTTGGTGGTCGATGCCGCTCAAGGTATTGAGGCTCAAACCCTTGCCAACGTTTATCTAGCCTTGGACAATGATTTGGAAATCATGCCAGTCATTAATAAAATTGACCTACCAGCTGCAGATCCAGAGCGCGTGCGTACAGAGATTGAAGATGTGATTGGTTTGGATGCCAGTGAAGCAGTTTTGGCTTCTGCCAAGGCTGGTATCGGTATCGAAGAAATCCTCGAGCAAATCGTAGAAAAAGTACCGGCACCAACGGGTGATGTGACGGCACCACTTAAGGCCTTGATTTTCGACTCGGTTTACGATGCTTACCGTGGGGTTATTCTTCAAGTACGTGTCATGGATGGGGTGGTCAAACCTGGCGATAAGATTCAGCTTATGAGCAATGGCAAGACCTTTGATGTTACGGAAGTGGGTATTTTCACACCAAAAGCAGTTGGTCGTGATTTCCTTGCGACTGGTGACGTTGGTTATATTGCAGCTTCTATTAAGACGGTTCAGGATACGCGTGTGGGTGATACCGTTACCTTGGCAACCAATCCTGCGGCAGAGCCATTACATGGTTACAAACAGATGAATCCTATGGTTTTTGCAGGTCTCTACCCAATTGAGTCAAACAAGTATAATGACCTACGTGAAGCCCTTGAAAAATTGCAACTCAATGATGCCAGTTTGCAGTTTGAACCAGAAACATCTCAGGCACTTGGATTTGGTTTCCGTTGTGGTTTCCTTGGACTTCTCCATATGGATGTTATCCAAGAACGTTTGGAACGTGAGTTTAACATCGATCTCATCATGACAGCTCCGTCTGTTATCTATAAGGTTAATTTGACTGACGGTGAGTCTATGGATGTGTCCAACCCGTCTGAATTCCCAGATCCAACTAAGATTGCGACCATTGAGGAGCCATATGTTAAGGCGCAAATCATGGTACCACAGGAGTTTGTCGGAGCAGTCATGGAATTAGCTCAGCGTAAGCGTGGTGACTTTGTGACGATGGACTATATTGATGATAACCGTGTCAATGTTATCTATCAAATTCCACTGGCTGAAATCGTCTTTGACTTCTTTGATAAGCTTAAGTCTTCAACTCGCGGTTATGCAAGCTTTGACTATGAATTGTCAGAGTACCGCCCATCTAAGCTAGTGAAAATGGATATCCTTCTCAATGGAGACAAGGTGGATGCCCTCAGCTTTATTGTTCACAAGGACTTTGCCTACGAACGTGGGAAACTCATCGTTGATAAGCTCAAGAAAATTATCCCTCGCCAACAATTTGAGGTTCCAATTCAAGCAGCTATTGGACACAAGATTGTCGCTCGTACTGATATCAAGGCCCTTCGTAAGAATGTACTTGCTAAGTGTTACGGTGGTGACGTTTCTCGTAAACGCAAACTCCTTGAAAAACAAAAAGCAGGTAAGAAGCGCATGAAAGCTATCGGATCAGTAGAAGTTCCACAAGAAGCCTTTCTCAGCGTCTTGAGTATGGATGAAGAATAAGTTATCAGAAATGCCTTTCCTTGTTCATAGGAAATTTATATAATAATAAATAGTAAAGCAGGCTTAGATGGTCTGCTTTTTTAGTTTCTAGAACAGAAAAAATGTTTGAAATGTTTGTTTATATGTTTGTTTTTATATAACAAGCTATAAAAACAACAAAAATATAAAAAAAGAGACAAAAAACAACAGAAAAATATTGACAACGATTTCATATAGTGTTATACTTATAGCATAAAGTTAATGGAAAGAAGGGAAAACCTTATGGGATTAGATCATTTCTTTGACAAAAACCTTGTGTTTTGCTTAGAAGCGGATAATCAAGAACATCTCTTTGATCAGGTTGCAACTTTATTGGAAGAACGAGAAATCGTAACTCCAACTTATCGTGAAGCCTTGATTACGCGTGAAAAGTCATTTCCAACTGGCTTAGATATGGAATTTTTGGGTAAGGATTTGCCGAATGTGGCTATTCCTCACACAGATATTGTTCATAATCTAGCTGAAAAAGTTGTGGTTGTTCGATTAGAGAAACCGGTGACTTTCCACAATATGATTGCACCAGATAAGGAAGTAGAGGTATCCTTGCTCTTCTTTATCATTAATAACTCAAGTTCAAGTCAAACGAACATTCTTGCTCAGTTGATGGACTTCTTTACTGGAAATGGTCATCTTGAAGACCTATCAAAAATTTCTGATCCTGAAGCCCTCTATGCTTATATCGCTGAAGAAACTGCATAATCTTGTCTATTAAAAATATTAAATCGGAGGAAATCCATATGATTAAAATTCTTGCTGCCTGCGGTGCAGGTGTTAACTCAAGCCACCAAATTAAAAGTGCTCTTGAAGAAGAACTTTCAAACCGCGGTTTCGATGTTCACTGTGATGCGGTAATGGTCAAAGACGTTAACGAAGACCTTATCAAAGGTTATGACATCTTCACACCCATTGCTGCTACAGACCTTGGTTTTGATCCAGGTATTCCAGTTATCGAAGCTGGACCAATCTTATTCCGTATCCCAGCAATGAGCGCTCCAGTATTTGATAATATTGAAGCAGCTATCAAAGAACACGGATTAAGCTAATTTTAATTTGTTAACATTCATATAACATAAAAAAGGGAGGAACTGTTATGGATGCAATCTTTGGCCTAATCAAAGAATTTTTCACACCTATCTTAGATATGGGTGGACCTGTCATCATGTTAATCATTTTGACAGTATTGGCTTTACTTTTTGGAGTGAAATTCTCCAAAGCGCTTGAAGGTGGTATCAAACTTGCCATCGCTCTTACTGGTATCGGAGCTATCATCGGTATGCTAAATGGTGCTTTCTCAGCATCACTTGCAAAATTCGTTGAAAACACTGGTATTCAATTGAGTATCACTGACGTTGGTTGGGCACCACTTGCAACAATCACTTGGGGATCTGCTTGGACACTATACTTCTTGCTTATCATGTTGATTGTCAACGTAGTAATGCTTGCTATGAAGAAAACTGATACACTTGACGTCGATATCTTCGATATCTGGCACTTGTCTATCACAGGTCTTTTGATTAAATGGTATGCAGACAACAACGGTGTGAGCCAAGGGGTTTCACTCTTGATTGCTACAGCAGCTATCGTACTTGTTGGTGTGTTGAAAATTATCAACTCTGACTTGATGAAACCTACATTTGATGACCTTCTTAACGCACCAAGTTCATCACCAATGACATCAACTCACATGAACTACATGATGAACCCAGTTATCATGGTTTTGGATAAGATTTTTGAAAAATTCTTCCCAGGTCTTGATAAATATGACTTTGATGCTGCTAAATTGAACAAAAAAATCGGTTTCTGGGGATCTAAATTCTTTATCGGTTTCATTCTTGGTATTGTTATCGGTATTATGGGAACTCCACATCCAATTGCAGGTGTTGCCGATGCAGATAAATGGCGTCTTGTTATCAGAGGATGGTTGTCTCTTGGTTTGACTGCCGGTGTATCTTTGGAACTCTTCTCACTTATCGGTTCATGGTTCATCGCAGCCGTAGAACCACTATCACAAGGTATTACAAACGTTGCTACTAAACGTCTTCAAGGACGTAAATTCAACATCGGTCTTGACTGGCCATTCATCGCTGGTCGTGCTGAAATCTGGGCTTGTGCTAACGTACTTGCACCAATCATGTTGATTGAAGCTGTGCTTCTTTCAAAAGTCGGAAATGGTATCTTGCCACTTGCAGGTATCATCGCTATGGGTGTTACTCCAGCTCTCTTGGTTGTAACTCGTGGTAAATTGCTCCGTATGATTATCTTCGGAACACTCTTGTTGCCACTCTTCCTTCTTTCAGGTACACTTATTGCACCATTTGCAACAGAACTTGCTAAAGGTGTAGGTGCCTTCCCAGCAGGTGTGAGCGAAACTCAATTGATCACTCACTCAACTCTTGAAGGACCAATCGAAAAACTTCTTGGTTGGACAATTGGTAACACTACAACAGGTGATATCAAAGCAATCCTTGGTGCTGTAGTCTTCCTTGTATTCTATATCGGTATCTTTGCTTGGTACAGAAAACAAATGATCAAACGTAACGAAGAGTACGCAGCAAAAGCAAAATAATGCGCTCCTATAAAATGTAAGCTCAATGAAAATCAAAGAGCAAACTAGGAAGCTATCCGCAGGCTGTACTAAAGTACGGCAAGGCGACGCTGACGAAGTTTGAATTGAATTTTCGCAGAGTGTAAATTGTTGAAACTAGGTTGTCAATTTCCTAATTGGGAGTGACAGCCTAGCTTTTTCTTAAGTATAAAATCTCGGAGGTAAATAACAGTGATTGAATTAAAATCAGAACAATTAAGTGTTCAATTTAACAGTTTTGGTGGGACTCTTTCTTCTATAAAAGATGCTGAGGGACTTGAGTATTTGTGGCAAGGAGATGGTACTTATTGGAGTGGACAAGCTCCTGTTCTCTTTCCAATTTGTGGTTCATTGAGAGAGGATACAGCACTTTATATAGATGATAATGGAGAAGAAAGTAAAGGAAACATTCCTCGTCATGGTCTGGTCCGTAAGAAAGAATTTGAATTAGTTGAACAGACAGATAATAGTGTAACTTTTGCAATTGAAGACGATGAGAATAGCTATCAGAACTACCCTTATCATTTCCGCCTAGAAATCACTTATATTCTTACTGGCAAGACAGTACGGACTCAATACAAAATATTTAATAAAGAAACTAGCAAGGTCCTGCCTTACTTTATTGGTGGCCATCCAGGATTTAATTGTCCTCTACTGGATGATGAAGTTTATGAAGATTACTATTTAGAGTTTGAGAAAGAAGAGACTTGCTCTGTTCCACGTCCTTTCCCAGAAACGGGGATGCTTGATTTTCAAGATAGAAGTCCATGGCTAGAGGATCAAAAGGAATTAGATCTTAATTATGATCTTTTCAGCACAGATGCAGTCACCTTAGATGAATTGCAATCTAGAACAATTGCCCTTCGTTCTCGTAAACATGATAAGGGATTGAAAGTTCGTTTTGCAGAGTTTCCAAATCTCATCATCTGGTCAACTTTGAATAAAGGTCCTTTCATTGCTTTTGAACCATGGTCTGGCTTGTCAACATCTCTTGAAGAAGGAGATCGTCTAGAAGATAAGAAGAATGTTCGTCTCCTAGAACCTGATCAAGTGGATCAAATTGGTTTTGATATCGAAATTTTTTAGTTAAAAAACACAAAAACAAACACTAACTGTTGACTTTTTCCGGAAATAGGAGTATATTATGTTTGTAAGCAACAAATGATGTTTGTAACAAACAAATAATCACTTGTTATATTCTCTTTCGTGGAGAAAGATTATTTCTAGGGAACTGGTTTCCTAAACTTGAATAAGGTGTCATTCATCTCGTTCAATTCAATTTGTCAATAAACTGCTAGAAAGCTTTTTGTAGGTAAACTGCTAACTGTAAAAGGTTTTACTAGCCTAGAAAAATAAAAAGGAGTATACAATATGTCTATTGTTATCGGTGCAGATGCTGCAGGTTTGAGATTGAAAGAAGTTGTGAAAGACTTCTTGGAAAAAGAAAACTTCCACGTTGTGGATGTTACAGCTGAAGGTCAAGACTTTGTTGATGTGACTCTTGCTGTTGCTGCAGAAGTAAACAAAGAAGAACAAAACCTTGGTATCGTGATTGATGCTTATGGAGCTGGTCCATTTATGGTTGCAACTAAGATCAAAGGAATGGTTGCTGCAGAAGTATCTGACGAACGTTCAGCTTATATGACTCGTGGCCACAACAACTCACGTATGATCACTATGGGTGCACAACTTGTTGGTGATGAATTGGCTAAAAACATCGCTAAAGGATTTGTTAACGGTAAATACGATGGTGGACGTCACCAAATTCGTGTCGACATGTTGAACAAAATGTGCTAATTAGATTACAGTAAGAAAGGTAAGTTAAAAATGAGAATTGCAATTGGATGTGACCACATCGTAACAGATGAAAAAATGGCGGTTTCAGAATTTTTGAAATCAAAAGGATATGAAGTCATTGACTTTGGTACATATGACCATACACGTACTCACTACCCAATCTTTGGTAAAAAAGTAGGGGAAGCTGTAACTAGCGGTCAAGCTGATCTTGGGGTATGTATCTGTGGTACTGGTGTTGGTATCAACAACGCTGTCAATAAAGTTCCAGGTGTTCGTTCTGCCTTGGTTCGTGATATGACAACAGCTCTTTATGCTAAAGAACAATTGAACGCCAACGTTATCGGTTTTGGTGGTAAGATTACTGGTGAATTGCTCATGTGCGATATCATCGAAGCTTTCATCCATGCTGAATACAAACCATCTGAAGAAAACAAGAAATTGATTGCGAAAATTGAACACGTTGAAAGTCACAATGCTCAACAAACAGACGCAAACTTCTTCACTGAATTCCTTGAAAAATGGGATCGCGGAGAATACCACGACTAAGAGGTGACCTATGATTTTAACAGTCACAATGAACCCATCCATTGACATTTCCTATCCCTTGGATGAGTTGAAGATTGATACTGTCAATCGTGTGGTGGATGTAACCAAAACGGCTGGTGGTAAGGGACTCAATGTTACCCGAGTACTTTCAGAATTTGGGGATTCTGTTCTTGCTACTGGTTTAGTGGGTGGCAAACTTGGTGAGTTTTTGGTTGAAAATATCGATGATCAAGTAAAGAAAGATTTCTTCTCAATTCAGGGAGAAACTCGGAACTGTATCGCTATTCTCCACGGAGACAACCAAACAGAAGTTCTTGAAAAAGGTCCTGAAGTATTGGAACAGGAAGGTCAAGACTTTTTGGAACATTTCAAAAAACTCTTGGGCTCAGTTGAAGTAGTAGCTATCTCAGGTAGTCTGCCAGCTGGCCTTCCAGTTGCTTACTATGCGAGCTTGGTAGAACTTGCTAATCAAGCTGGTAAGCCTGTAGTCTTGGACTGCTCTGGTGCAGCGCTTCAGGCGGTTCTTGAATCACCACATAAACCAACAGTCATCAAACCAAATAATGAGGAATTGTCTCAACTTCTAGGAAGAGAAGTTTCTGAGGATTTGCATGAATTAAAAGAAGTCCTTCAAGAACCTTTGTTTGCAGGTATTGAATGGATTATCGTTTCACTTGGTGCCAACGGTGCCTTTGCCAAACATGGTGACACTTTCTACAAGGTAGATATTCCTAGAATTCAGGTAGTCAATCCTGTCGGATCTGGAGACTCTACTGTGGCAGGAATTTCTTCAGGGCTTCTTCACAAAGAATCGGATGCAGAATTACTCATCAAGGCAAATGTCCTTGGTATGCTCAATGCTCAAGAAAAAATGACTGGTCATGTCAACATGGCCAACTATCAAGCTCTATATGATCAATTAATAGTAAAAGAGGTATAAAATGGCTTTAACAGAACAAAAACGTGCACGCTTAGAAAAACTTTCTGATGAAAATGGTATCATCTCAGCTCTTGCATTTGACCAACGTGGTGCTTTGAAACGCCTCATGGCTCAACACCAAACAGAAGAACCAACAGTGGCTCAAATGGAAGAACTGAAAGTCTTGGTAGCAGATGAATTGACAAAATACGCTTCATCTATGCTTCTTGACCCTGAGTATGGACTTCCAGCAACTAAAGCTCTTGATGAAAAAGCTGGTCTTCTCCTTGCTTATGAAAAAACAGGTTATGATACAACAAGTACAAAACGTTTGCCAGACTGCTTGGATGTTTGGTCTGCAAAACGTATTAAAGAGGAAGGTGCAGATGCAGTTAAATTCTTGCTTTACTATGATGTAGATAGCTCAGATGAACTTAACCAAGAAAAACAAGCTTATATCGAACGCATCGGTTCTGAGTGTGTGGCTGAAGATATCCCATTCTTCCTTGAAATCCTTGCTTACGATGAAAAAATTGCTGACGCTGGTTCTGTAGAATATGCGAAAGTAAAACCACACAAAGTTATCGGTGCTATGAAAGTCTTCTCAGACCCACGCTTTAACATTGATGTCTTGAAAGTAGAAGTTCCTGTTAACATTAAATATGTTGAAGGTTTCGCTGAAGGTGAAGTAGTTTATACACGTGAAGAAGCAGCAGCCTTCTTCAAAGCTCAAGATGAAGCAACTAACTTGCCTTACATCTACTTGAGTGCAGGTGTATCAGCTAAACTTTTCCAAGATACTCTTGTATTTGCTCATGAATCAGGTGCAAACTTTAACGGAGTTCTTTGTGGCCGTGCTACATGGGCTGGATCAGTTGAAGCTTACATCAAAGATGGTGAAGCAGCAGCTCGCGAATGGCTTCGTACAACTGGTTTTGAAAACATTGACGAACTCAATAAAGTTCTTCAAACAACAGCGACTTCATGGAAAGAACGCGTGTAAGCAAGTCCTCCTAGGTTAGGAACATGAATCTAAAAAAATTTTAAAAAAAGTTTTATGTAAAGGTTTACAAAACAACTTACTTGTGCTATACTTAAATCACAAGTTAATACAAGGTGAGTGTTACTAAGTAATATTAGGCATGATCACAGGTGAATTAGAAATCGGCTGATTTTCTAGTTCATTTGTGGTCATTTTTTGTACTCATATACCTTTAAGATATAAAAGGAGGTTGACATGTATCGAATTCTAAATCCAATGAATCACAATGTCTCGCTTGTCAGAAACGATAAAGGAGAAGAAGTGATTGTGATTGGTAAGGGGATTGCATTTGGAAAGAAGAAAGGGGATTTGATTGCTGAACAGCAGGTTGAGAAAATCTTTCGGATGAAGACCGAAGAGTCCAGAGAAAACTTTATGGCTCTCCTCAAAGATGTTCCGCTTGATTTTATCACAGTGACCTATGAAATCATTGATAAGCTATCAAAGAAATATCATTATCCGATTCAAGAGTATCTCTACGTAACATTGACAGATCATATTTACTGTTCTTACCAAGCTCTAGCACAAGGAAGGTACAAGGATAGTAATCTGCCAGATATTTCCACTAAGTATCCTGTCGCTTTTCAAATCGCAAATGAAGCATTTGAAATTTACCGTCAGAAGCTAGCAGATCATTTTCCTGAGGACGAAATTATTCGGATTGCTTATCATTTCATTAATGCCGAAGGTGAAAATGAAGTGGAACTTGTGGAGTCGATTGATAAGAGGAAAGAAATTCTCAGGAATGTTGAAGAAGTTTTAACGGACTATGCAATTCAACGAACTAAAGAGAATAACCATTTCTATGATCGTTTTATGATTCATTTGAATTATTTCTTGGATTATTTAGACAGATCTAGAGATGATAACCAATCACTTCTGGATATGGAAGATCATATTAAACAATCCTATCCAAAAGCGTTCGAGATTGGTTCCAAGATCTATGATGTGATTACGCAACATACGGGTCTTGATTTGTATAAAAGTGAACGAGTTTATCTAGTTCTACATATCCAACGTTTATTGTCATAAAAATTTATTTAAAACTATATAAGGAGAAATCTATCATGAATAGAGAAGAAGTAACATTGTTAGGTTTTGAAATCGTAGCCTATGCTGGCGACGCTCGTTCAAAACTATTGGAAGCCTTGAAGGCTGCTGAAGCTGGTGATTTTGAAAAAGCGGACGCTCTGGTAGAGGAAGCTGGTAGCTGTATTGCAGAGGCTCACCACGCGCAAACAAGTCTATTGACTAAGGAAGCTTCTGGTGAGGACTTAGCGTATAGTGTGACCATGATGCACGGTCAAGATCACTTGATGACAACTATTTTGTTAAAAGATTTGATGCACCATTTAATTGAACTGTACAAGAGAGGAGTTAAATAATGAATAAACTAATTGCATTTATTGAGAAAGGAAAACCTTTCTTTGAGAAATTATCTCGTAATATCTATCTTCGTGCTATTCGTGATGGTTTCATTGCAGGTATGCCTGTTATTCTCTTCTCAAGTATTTTTATCTTGATTGCCTTTGTACCAAACTCATGGGGCTTTAAATGGTCTGATGAAGTTGTAGCCTTTCTTATGAAACCTTACAGCTATTCAATGGGTATTTTAGCTCTCTTGGTAGCTGGTACAACAGCCAAGTCATTGACCGACTCAGTAAACCGTAGCATGGAGAAAACCAATCAAATCAACTATATGTCAACATTGTTGGCAGCAATTGTTGGTTTGTTGATGTTGGCAGCTGATCCTATCGAAAATGGTCTAGCTACTGGATTCTTAGGGACAAAAGGTTTGCTTTCAGCCTTCCTTGCTGCCTTTGTTACCGTAGCAATCTATAAGGTTTGTGTTAAGAACAACGTCACTATTCGCATGCCTGACGAAGTTCCACCAAATATTTCACAAGTTTTTAAAGATGTGATTCCATTCACTCTATCTGTTGTTTCTCTTTATGCTCTTGACTTATTAGCACGTCATTTTGTTGGTGCAAGTGTGGCTGAATCAATCGGTAAATTCTTTGCACCATTATTCTCTGCAGCTGATGGCTATCTTGGTATTACCATTATCTTTGGTGCTTTTGCCTTCTTCTGGTTTGTTGGGATTCATGGTCCATCTATTGTTGAACCTGCTATCGCAGCAATTACCTATGCCAATGCCGAAGTCAACTTGAACCTTCTTCAACAAGGGATGCACGCTGACAAGATTCTTACTTCTGGTACACAAATGTTTATCGTTACCATGGGTGGTACTGGTGCGACACTGGTTGTTCCATTCATGTTCATGTGGTTAACAAAATCAAAACGTAACCGTGCAATCGGACGTGCTTCAGTAGTTCCAACTTTCTTTGGTGTAAATGAACCAATCTTGTTTGGTGCACCGCTTGTATTGAACCCAATCTTTTTCATTCCATTTATCTTTGCTCCAATCGCAAACGTATGGATCTTTAAATTCTTTATTGAAACTCTTGGAATGAACTCATTTACTGCTAATCTACCATGGACAACTCCAGCTCCACTAGGTCTAGTTCTTGGTACTAACTTCCAAGTTCTATCATTCATTCTTGCTGCTCTTCTAATCGTGGTTGACGTAGTCATTTACTACCCATTCCTTAAAGTATATGATGAACAAATTCTTGAAGAAGAGCGTTCAGGTAAGTCTAATGATGAATTGAAAGAAAAAGTTGCTGCAAACTTCAACACTGCAAAAGCAGATGCTATTCTTGAGAAAGCGGGTGTAGAAGCAGCACAAAATACCATCACTGAAGAAACAAATGTCCTCGTTCTCTGTGCAGGTGGAGGTACAAGTGGTCTCCTTGCAAATGCTTTGAACAAGGCAGCAGCAGAGTACAATGTTCCTGTGAAAGCAGCAGCAGGTGGTTATGGTGCTCACCGTGAAATGTTGCCAGAGTTTGATTTGGTTATTCTTGCTCCTCAAGTAGCTTCTAACTTTGAAGATATGAAAGCAGAAACTGATAAACTTGATATTAAACTTGCGAAAACAGAAGGCGCTCAATACATCAAATTAACCCGTGATGGAAAAGGTGCTCTTGCATTCGTACAAGCTCAATTCGATTAACGATAGGGACTGTGAAACAGTCTCCTATCGTTACGGAAATCGCTATGGCGAATTTCCTAATCGCCTTGTTAATTCGTCGGTAAAAAGCTATCGTTTTTACCTCCTCATGTCACAATTCGATTAATAATAGGGACTATGAAATAGTCTCCTATCGTTACGGCAATCGCTATGGCGAATTTCCTAATCGCCTTGTTAATTCGTCGGTAAAAAGATATCGTTTTTACCTCCTCATGTCACAATTCGATTAATAATAGGGACTCTGAAATAGTCTCCTCTCGTTACGGAAATCGCTATGGCGAATTTCCTAATCGCCTTGTTAATTTGTCGGTAAAAAGATATTGTTTTTACCTCCTCATGTCACAATTCGGTGACTTGGTACAAGAAGTGAGATGGAGAAGGATGGCTCACTGACTCCTCTCCTCTCACTTTTACTTTATTTTAAATCAAGAAATAGGTGAAAAAAATGACAAAAACATTACCAAAAGACTTTATTTTCGGTGGCGCAACAGCTGCCTATCAAGCAGAAGGTGCTACACATACTGATGGTAAAGGACCAGTTGCGTGGGATAAGTATCTTGAAGATAACTACTGGTACACTGCCGAACCAGCCAGTGATTTTTACAATCGATACCCAGTTGACCTCAAGCTAGCAGAAGAGTATGGTGTCAATGGTATTCGAATTTCTATTGCCTGGTCACGTATTTTCCCGACTGGTTACGGTCAAGTAAATGCTAAAGGTGTTGAATTTTATCATAATCTATTTGCAGAGTGTCACAAACGTCATGTTGAGCCTTTTGTAACTCTTCATCACTTTGATACGCCAGAAGCTCTCCACTCAAATGGAGACTTCTTAAACCGTGAAAATATTGAACACTTTGTAGACTACGCTGCCTTCTGTTTTGAAGAATTCCCAGAAGTAAACTATTGGACAACCTTTAATGAAATTGGGCCAATTGGTGATGGTCAATACTTGGTTGGAAAATTCCCTCCAGGTATTCAGTACGACCTTGCCAAAGTTTTCCAATCGCACCACAATATGATGGTTTCTCATGCGCGTGCGGTAAAATTGTACAAAGAGAAAGGCTATAAAGGTGAAATTGGGGTTGTTCATGCTCTACCTACTAAGTATCCTCTAGATCCTGAAAATCCTGCAGATGTTATTGCGGCAGAGTTGGAGGACATTATCCATAATAAATTTATCTTGGATGCAACTTATCTGGGTCACTACTCTGAAAAGACCCTGGCAGGGGTAGAGGCTATCTTGGCTGCCAATGGTGGTAGCTTAGATCTTCGTGAAGAAGATTTCGAAGTATTAGAAGCTGCGAAAGACTTGAACGACTTCCTTGGAATCAATTACTATATGAGTGACTGGATGGAAGCCTTTGATGGAGAAACTGAAATTATCCATAATGGTAAGGGTGAGAAAGGAAGCTCTAAATACCAAATCAAAGGTGTTGGTCGTCGTGTAGCTCCTGACTATGTACCACGTACGGATTGGGATTGGATTATCTACCCTCAAGGTTTGTATGACCAAATCATGCGCGTGAAGAAAGATTATCCGAACTACAAGAAGATTTACATCACTGAAAATGGACTTGGTTATAAAGATGAGTTCGTTGATAACACTGTTTACGATGATGGTCGTATTGATTACGTGAAGCAACACTTGGATGTCTTGTCTGATGCTATTGCTGATGGTGCAAACGTCAAAGGATACTTCATCTGGTCATTGATGGATGTCTTCTCATGGTCAAATGGATATGAGAAACGTTACGGTCTCTTCTATGTAGACTTTGAAACCCAAGAACGTTATCCTAAGAAATCAGCTCACTGGTACAAGAAAGTAGCGGAAAGTCAGATTATAGACTAGTAGAATTAGTAATTAGATATAGAATTATAGTGAGGCAAAAGATGTTCAAAGATTTTATCCAATCTATTTATGAAAAAGTTTATATCATCAATTTTGATAAATGTTCTCAAATACCTTGTTTGACGAATGAGGAGCTGAAAAAACTTGGGAAATGGTATGTCTCTACCGGTAAAGAATGGATCTGCCATTCAGACTATGAGCTAGAAGAATTTAAAAATATCTTTTTAAATTTTATCAGTCCTGAAGAACGGGATAATATCTCCTTTGATTCAGATTTCATGCCGTTTCAACAATCATAAAGAATCTAGGAAACTCCTAGTAAAAATCTTCATCTAAAAATGCGTCATATCAAGATTCTTATTTTCTTGATATGACGCATTTTATATTTTATCAATCCTCAGTTTTATGGTTTAGAAAGAATAATTTTTGTTTGTTTTGAAAGTTGTTCGAAGGTTTCTTTGCCCAGTTTAGAATCTGAAATGATGGTATCAATATCAGAGATATTGTAGAAGGTATAAAAATCAAATTTATTGAACTTACTATTGTCAGCTAGTAAGTATTTTTTATTGGAATTATTGAGGGCGATGCGTTGAGATTCACCTTCCTCTTCACTAAAGGTCGCAATCGCATTGTCCTGAATACCATTACAGCTAACGAAAGCTTTAGAAAATTGTAGGTTAGCTAAGTTTTGTAAGGTTAGTGTTCCCACAAAAGCTCCGGTGATAGAGCGGTAGTTTCCACCGATTAAAATCAAATCTGTTAGTTTTCGTTCGTTTAGGATGAGAAAGACTGGTAAACTGTTTGTTACAACACGAATATTATCGATTGGAAGTTCTCGGGCAAACGATTCCAAGGTTGTCCCTGGACCAATAAAAATGGTTTCACCTTCATCAATTAAATGGCCTGCAAAACGGCTGATTTCTTGTTTTTCTGCAATCTGTAAGCTTTGTTTTTCAATATTAGAACGTTCATTATTTAAAATGGAACCTGTGCGAATTTTTTCAGCTCCACCGTGCACCCGAACAAGTAAATCCTTGTCTGCTAACTCTTGCAAGTAGCGTCTAGCAGTCATATCTGATACATCCAAGCGAGTCATGATTTCTTTTACAGTAATAGTTCCCTTTGTATTTACCGTTTCTAGAATATTATCTAGTTTTTCCTGCTTTAACATCGTTATCACCTCTATTTCTATTACTATTTTATCATAAAGTATGCAATCAATCAATTTAAAAAACAAAAGAAAACAAAAACAAAAATATCATGGTTGTTTTAAACAAACCATGATATATGTTATTAGTTCTGGGATAATTGAATTAGTCTAAACCGTAGTTGTAATCATCATCTTGCATGGCTTCAACTTCACCAAGAAGGTAACCATTTCCGACTTGAGAGAAGAAGTCGTGGTTGGAAGTACCTGTTGAAATACCATTCATAACGATTGGGTTGACATCATCAGCTGAGTCTGGGAAGAGTGGATCTTGTCCCAAGTTCATGAGAGCCTTGTTAGCATTGTAGCGAAGGAAGGTTTTGACTTCTTCCGTCCAACCAACACCGTCATAGAGGCTCTCTGTGTAACCTTCTTCATTCTCGTAGAGAGTGTAGAGCAGGTCGTACATCCATTCTTTGAGTTTTTCTTGCTCTTCTTCAGGTAATTCATTGAAACCAAGTTGGAATTTGTAACCGATGTAAGTTCCATGAACAGACTCATCACGAATAATTAATTTGATGATTTCCGCAACGTTGGCTAGTTTGTTATTACCAAGGTAGTAGAGCGGCGTGAAGAAACCAGAGTAGAAGAGGAAGGTTTCGAGGAAGACACTGGCAACTTTCTTTTCAAGTGGGCTACCGTTGAGGTAGATTTCGTTGACAATCTCAGCCTTCTTTTGTAGGTAAGGATTGGTATTGGTCCATTCGAAAATTTCTTCAATCTCAGCCTTAGTATTCAAAGTAGAAAAGATTGATGAGTAAGATTTTGCGTGGACAGATTCCATAAATTGGATATTATTGAAAACAGCTTCCTCATGTGGTGTACGGATGTCTGCGCGAAGGGCTTGAACCCCAGTTTCAGATTGCATAGTGTCGAGAAGGGTTAAACCACCAAAGACTTTTCCTACCAAGTCTTTTTCTACATTTGATAGCTTTCTCCAGTCATCCAAGTCATTTGATAAGGGAATACGTGTATCAAGCCAGAATTGCTCCGTCAGTTTTTCCCAAGTTGATTTGTCGATGACATCTTCGATGGCATTCCAGTTAATGGCTTTGTAGTAAGTTTCCATTTTGAAATCTCTTTCTGTGTTTAGTATTGCGAACTCACAATTACCTCTATTTTATCATAAATCTAGAGGAGTATCGCACAAAAAGTCGGAAGCCCGACTTTTTGATATTTCATAGTGTAGATGCTTATTCCAGTTTAGCTTGGTAAATGAATCGATAGCCTGAGTAAATGTAGTTTCCTCAAGCAAAGATTAAATCACACAGCTTTCACATTGGTTAGCACCGACTTCTCCACCATCATCTGTAAAGGTACGGACGTAGTAGATAGATTTGATACCCTTGTTAAAGGCATAGTTACGAAGGATAGACAAGTCACGTGTCGTTTGTTTATTTTCCTTCTTCCATTCGTAAAGACCTTTTGGAATATCACTACGCATGAAGAGGGTGAGTGATAGTCCTTGGTCCACGTGCTCAGTTGCAGCAGCATAGACATCAATCACCTTACGCATATCCATGTCGTAGGCAGAAGTGTAGTAAGGAATAGTATCTGTTGACAAACCAGCAGCAGGGTAGTAGATTTTACCGATTTTCTTTTCTTGGCGTTCTTCGATACGTTGCGTAATCGGGTGGATAGAAGCAGAAACATCGTTGATGTAGCTGATAGAACCATTTGGTGCTACAGCAAGACGGTTTTGGTGGTAAAGTCCATCTGCTTGAACCTTGTCGCGAAGTTCAGCCCAGTCAGCAGCACTTGGGATAAAGACATCTTTGAAGAGTTCTTTAACACGTTCTGATTTTGGGATAAACTCGCCTGTAATATACTTGTCAAAGTAGCTTCCGTTAGCATAGTCTGATTTTTCAAAGTTGTGGAAGGTGATACCACGTTCACGCGCGATATTGTTTGACTCAACCAAAGTCCAGTAGTTCATAAGCATAAAGTAGATGCTTGTAAACTCAACAGACTCAGGTGATCCATATTCAATCAATTGTTGGGCAAGGTAGCTGTGAAGTCCCATGGCACCAAGACCAAAGGTATGAGCTTGGCTATTTCCATGGTCAATAGTAGGTACAGCTACGATGTGTGAACTATCTGTAACGAAAGTAAGGGCACGAACCATGGCACGGATAGAACGACCAAAGTCAGGTGAAGTCATCATGTTGACCACGTTGGTTGAACCAAGGTTACATGAAACGTCCGTTCCCATTTGAAGGAATTCTTGAGCATCGTTGATCAAGCTTGGTTCTTGGACTTGAAGAATTTCAGAACACAAGTTACTCATGATAATCTTACCATCAACAGGATTTGCACGGTTAGCCGTATCAATGTTGACGACATAAGGGTAGCCAGATTCTTGTTGCAATTTAGAGATCTCAGTTTCCAAATCACGCGCCTTGATTTTTGTCTTGCGGATATTTGGATTTGCGACTAGCTCATCGTATTTTTCAGTGATGTCAATGTAGTTGAATGGCACACCGTATTCAAGCTCTACTGAGTATGGGCTGAAGAGGTACATTTCTTCATTTTTACGAGCCAATTCGTAGAATTTATCGGGTACTACAACACCAAGTGAAAGGGTCTTAACACGAACTTTTTCATCGGCGTTTTCTTTCTTAGTTGAAAGGAAGGCGATAATATCTGGGTGGAAGACGTTGAGGTAGACAACACCAGCACCTTGACGTTGACCCAATTGGTTTGAGTAAGAGAAGCTATCTTCGAAAAGCTTCATAACAGGAACGACACCTGAAGCAGCTCCTTCATAGCCTTTGATAGGTGCACCAGCTTCACGAAGGTTGCTGAGGGTAATTCCCACACCACCACCGATACGTGAAAGTTGAAGAGCTGAGTTGATAGAACGTCCGATAGAGTTCATATCATCAGTTACTTGGATTAGGAAGCAAGATACTAACTCCCCACGACGAGCACGTCCAGCATTCAAGAAGGAAGGAGTAGCAGGTTGGTAGCGTTGGTGGATGATTTCATTGGCAATATCGATTGCAACAGCTTCATTGCCATCAGCGAAATAAAGGGCGTTAAAGAAGACACGGTCTTCCATGCTTTCAAGATAATATTCACCGTCATTAGTCTTTAAGGCGTATTGATTGTAAAACTTATAAGCTGCCATGAAAGACTTGAATTGGAAGTTTTGGTCTTTGATAAATTGAGCCAATTCTTCCAAAAATTCTGGACGATATTTCTTGATAAAGGCTGTTTCGATGTAGTTGTGTTCAATGAGGTAGTTGATTTTATCCTTGATTGAATCAAAAACCATAGTGTTTGGAACTACATTTTCTTTAAAGAAGGCATCCAAGGCTTCCTTATCTTTATGAAGCATGATTTGTCCATTGACAGGACGGTTGATTTCGTTATTGAGACGGAAGTAAGTCACGTCTTCAAGATGTTTTAATCCCATAAAATTTCCCTTATCTAATTACAAAAGAAAGGCTTCTAAGTTAGCCCTAGAAGCAGTTTCTTCTGGATGATGTACTAAGATTATGCTAATTGTTTCAATTTTCCTGGTTGGAAACCTGAAAAGACTTCAGTTGGTGTTTGGATAACAGGAGCTGCGCTGAAACCGAGCTCTTTAACTTGATCGATGTACTCAGGTTGCTCATCAAGATTGATTTCACGATAAGCGACATTATTACTGTCCAAGAAACGTTTGGTCATCTTACATTGGACACAGTTGTTTTTAGAATAAACGGTTACCATTGTGTAACTCCTCTTTCAAAATAGATTACTTTCTTAGTATATCAGAAAATAAATTTTTGTCAATGATTTAAAACTAAATATAGTGGTCTATTTTCATGCTTCAGCTCACAAAACACAATATGTAGTGTTTACTTTGTGAAATAGTGATGATAATCCTACAAGTAGCTTTTTGGAAAACTATATCCTGTGTTTTGTTATCTAGAATAGAAGATTTTCAGCAAGTTATCTGAAAGGAAATCGAATAAATCCCATAAAATGCTTGAAAAAAATCCTAGAAGATGATATAATACCAAATTGTAAGGGTTATCACATATAACTCAAAAAAGAAAGAACAAAAGGAGAGTCAAACTATGGCTTCTAAAGATTTCCACGTAGTGGCAGAAACAGGTATTCACGCACGTCCAGCAACATTGTTGGTACAAACTGCAAGCAAATTTGCTTCAGATATCACTCTTGAGTACAAAGGTAAATCAGTTAACCTTAAATCAATCATGGGTGTTATGAGTCTTGGTGTTGGCCAAGGTGCTGACGTAACTATCTCAGCTGAAGGTGCAGATGCAGATGACGCTATCGCTGCAATCTCAGAAACAATGGAAAAAGAAGGATTGGCATAAGGAAGATGACAGAAATGCTTAAAGGAATCGCAGCATCTGACGGTGTTGCCGTTGCAAAAGCATATCTACTCGTTCAACCGGATTTGTCATTCGATACTGTTTCAGTCGAAGATACAAACGCAGAAGAGGCTCGTTTGGATGTTGCTCTTGAAGCTTCTCAAAACGAGCTTTCTCTTATCCGTGAGAAAGCTGTAGGTACGCTTGGTGAAGAAGCGGCTCAAGTTTTTGACGCTCATTTGATGGTTCTTGCTGACCCAGAATTGATTGGTCAGATTAAAGAAACAATCCGTGCTAAGAAAGTCAATGCTGAAGCGGGTCTTAAAGAAGTGACTGATATGTTCATCACTATCTTTGAAGGTATGGAAGACAACCCATACATGCAAGAACGTGCAGCGGATATCCGCGACGTGACAAAACGTGTATTGGCAAACCTTCTTGGTAAAAAATTGCCAAATCCAGCTTCTATCAATGAAGAAGTAATCGTAATTGCGCATGACTTGACACCATCTGATACAGCTCAATTGGACAAAAACTTTGTAAAAGCTTTTGTAACAAACATCGGTGGACGTACAAGCCACTCAGCTATCATGGCACGTACACTTGAAATTGCAGCTGTATTGGGAACAAATAACATCACTGAAGTAGTGAAAGACGGTGATATCCTTGCCGTTAACGGAATCACTGGTGAAGTCATTATCAACCCAACAGATGAACAAGCGGCAGAATTTAAAGCAGCTGGTGAATCTTATGCTAAACAAAAAGCTGAGTGGGCACTTTTGAAAGATGCTCAAACAGTGACTGCTGACGGTAAACACTTTGAGTTGGCTGCTAACATCGGTACTCCAAAAGACGTGGAAGGTGTTAACAACAACGGTGCAGAAGCTGTTGGACTTTACCGTACAGAATTCTTGTACATGGATTCTCAAGACTTCCCAACTGAAGATGAGCAGTATGAAGCATACAAGGCTGTTCTTGAGGGAATGAATGGTAAACCAGTGGTTGTTCGTACAATGGATATCGGTGGAGATAAGGAACTTCCTTACTTCGATATGCCACACGAAATGAACCCATTCCTTGGATTCCGTGCCCTTCGTATCTCTATTGCCGAAACTGGAGATGCAATGTTCCGTACACAAATCCGTGCCCTTCTTCGTGCTTCTGTTCATGGTCAATTGCGTATCATGTTCCCAATGGTTGCCCTATTGAAAGAATTCCGTGCAGCTAAAGCAGTCTTTGATGAAGAAAAAGCAAACCTTTTTGCTGAAGGAGTTGCAGTTGCGGATGATATCCAAGTTGGTATCATGATTGAAATCCCTGCAGCAGCGATGCTTGCAGACCAATTTGCTAAAGAAGTTGACTTCTTCTCAATTGGTACAAACGACTTGATCCAATACACAATGGCAGCAGACCGTATGAACGAGCAAGTTTCATACCTTTACCAACCATATAACCCATCAATCCTTCGCTTGATCAACAACGTTATCAAGGCAGCTCACGCTGAAGGTAAATGGGCTGGTATGTGTGGTGAGATGGCTGGTGACCAAAAAGCTGTTCCACTTCTTGTCGGAATGGGCTTGGATGAGTTCTCTATGTCAGCAACATCTGTACTTCGTACACGTAGCTTGATGAAGAAATTGGACACTGCTAAGATGGAAGAGTACGCTAACCGTGCCCTTACAGAGTGTTCAACAATGGAAGAAGTTCTTGAACTTCAAAAAGAATACGTTAACTTTGATTAATGTGATTAACCTTGTAACTTAGTTGCAAGGTTTTTTTGACGCATTTTGGAAAAGCATAGTCCTATAAAGTCCACTTTTCAATGCTCCAGAGGCATGGTATAATAGGGGGGAGTAAATAGAATAAGAGAGAAACCATGTCTAAAGAAATTGATATTGAGTACTACCACCAGCTAGCCTTGCAAAAGCAGAAGGAACACCGTAAAGTTTTAGCCAATCTAAAGAAAAAGCCACCTAAGAACTTGGATAAAATTGCCCAGCAGATTCACCAAGAAGTCTTTGAGGAGATTGATTGTACGGCCTGTGCCAACTGTTGCAAGACATTGGGGCCTGACTTTAAAGAAGCGGATATTACAAGAATAGCCAAGTATTTTAAGATGAAATTACCAGCTTTTGAAGCGGAGTTTCTGCAGGTAGATGAAGATGGTGATAAGGTTTTTAAATCCATGCCTTGTCCCTTTCTAGGAGGAGATAATCTCTGTTCCATCTATGATGTTCGTCCAAAGGCCTGCCGGGAATTTCCCCATACGGACCGTAAAAAAATCCATCAAATCAACCATTTGACGATTAAGAATACTTTGACCTGTCCAGCAGCCTATCTCTTTGTTGAAAAGTTAAAAGAAAAAATCGAATGAAGGAATCTTTATTCAATTTTTTATGTACTTTATGATGTAATATCAAATAATTATTTTCCTTCCCCAAATAACATGTAATATTATTAAATAATTGTTTGTGAATTAAGCGTTTATAGCGTTTATATGGTATAATGTTTGTAATAATGTTATAAATCTATGGGATTTTGCTAATGCATGATTCCTTCCATTTAAGGAGAAAAACTGTATGAAAAAACTTACTAAGTTTGGCATCATTACAATGTCTGTCTTTGCTCTAAATTTAGTTTCTCAGTCAGTAGTTCAAGCTGAAGGAATTAATAGCGAACCAGCAAATGTTTCAGAGACACTAGGTATTACTAATTCAACTGATGCTGAGAACACTTCTTCAGTAGACAATAGGGTTGCACCAGACCCTACTAGTGACACATCACGAAAATCAGACGAACCAGATGGTAGCAATATCATTGATGAAGGCGGTTATGTCAATGTTGAAGGACTTCCAGCACATTTTAGTGAAGATGGTAAAAGTGTCGTCTACAATTACACCGTAGCCTTTAAAGGACTGCACACAAATTATCATGGCGAAACAGTCCAAGGCGTTCGTGTTCGTATACCAGAAATAGTTGGTTCTAAAGTTGATTTCACTTTGATTGGAACACGTGATGCTAATGAAAATCCTGTAGATGTCAATGTTCCTATGAAAGAGTTTTCGTATAATAAAGATATGGAATCAACTGATGGAAAGGAGATTGTTCCAACTGCAGAAGAACTAGCGGCTGGTAAGAAACCTTCCATTGTTAATATGAATGATTATTATGACAGTGAACGTGAATCTTTCAATGATAAAGTTAATATATATGCTGTTAGTTCAAAAACATTGAGATCAAATGCTTTTCGTATATCTGTGACCGTACCCTTGGAGGAAGCTAAGAAGATCAAGTACTTACCAATTGACGCTAGATTTGGTTGGAAATGTTCTCAAGAAGGTACGCTTGGTTCATATGAAGAAGGTTGCCAAAATCTAGAAGATTATCTTCAACATCCCCCATATTATCAAGACAGTAATGGAAAAAACACTTATGGTGCTCTAGCTAATCCAAGCTTAGTAGATGATACTTATGTTCAGAATAATCATCTAATTAGGTCAGTTTCAAACCAAAATACTCATATCACACCTAATAACGGTGATTGGAAAACTATTCCTCATGATGTTAATATTAATCCTGAGACCTTCTTTAATTATGTTAAAATTTTTAACTCGAAATACAATCCTTCTGTTAAATATTATGCTTCAGAATTTGAAGATATGGCTGATCAGGATGTTTCTACGCTTCATTATGGAGATGTAGTGGTGGATTATGTGATTAAAGGAACAAATCAATCTATTAAGGAGACTTATAAAGACACACCATTAACTTCTATTTATGGATCTGATGGAAATCTTGTGACTTATAATGCTGCTGAAAATGCAGATGAGCGTCCGTCTTCTATCACTGTAGATGGTAAAAAATACAATCTAGTTGGTGTTTCTTCAACATCTGCACCTGAAACAGGTCAGTTAAAAGAAGGTACAACTCATGTTATCTATGAGTATGAGAAAGAACCAGATCCAAAACCAACACCAGATCCAGAGCCAACTCCGGATCCAAAACCAACTCCGGATCCAAAACCAACTCCGGATCCAAAACCAACTCCGGATCCAAAACCAAGTCCGGATCCAAAACCAACACCAGATCCAAAACCAACACCAGATCCAGAGCCAACACCAAATCCAGAGCCAACTCCGGATCCAAAACCAATACCGAATCCAGAGCCAGCTCCAAAACCTGTTCAACCAGAAAATGTTCAATCTACTGAGCAAAAATCAGATCCAGAAAAAGCTCAGTTACCAAATACAGGAACTTCTGATTCGCCATTAACTATGAATCTTCTTGCTATTTTAGCTGGAATCTTTGGTATTTCACTTTTCAAAAAAAGTAAAAAATCAGAGAACTAAGTAAATAGTTTTAAAAAAAGTCATCCAAATTGGATGGCTTTTTAGTGTAGTCCCCTATATTTCTATAGTCTACTCACTATTTTCTTTTTAGCATTTAGCCGTATCTACGAGTCCTTTAGTTTTGGGGAGAGCTCCCTTCATATGCACTATCTCTTTGTGGTTCCTCTAGTAGGGGGTATCATTCTGGTATTATTGTTGAAAACCATCCCAAACTTAGGGCGACTCAGTCTAAACTTGTGGAACTCGGCAGTTGCAGTACTAACAGCAGGAATGCTCTTTCGTGGAATCGTCCACCTATCAGGTCGTTCAACGACACTAGATCAACCCTACTGGTATGTTGGTCTAGCCTTTACTATTTTGGCTATAGCATCGCTTTCCCTTCAGAAGAGGAACAGTAAGAAATTAGTTTAAAAATGAAGAAACTGGTTGTTGAGGAACAGCCAGTTTTTTGATAGAAGAATTGTAAGGTATAGATGGACTATTTGAAATGGCAAGAATGAGTTCTTTTAAACGTAAGATAAAAGCAAAAGGCTATCAAGTGATGTAGCCCTTTTGAGTTATACAAGCAAATTACCATGCAAAAGCTGTCGTTGTAGCATTGAGGGCTTCTAGCCATTGCTTATTTTTTACAGGGCAAAGAGTTACGGATATACCTGCCATATCTAGACTGGTCATAAATGTTCCTGATTTTATAAAGGTAATAGTGACTCCTTCAATTTCTAAGAGTTGAAGGAGATCATTGACAAATATGCCCATTTCTAGGTTGGTACTAGTACCTAGATTATTTATAAGTAATATGAATTGATCTCCTTTTTTCCAATGATAGTGCAATCTTAATTTACTTATAATTTCATTTGCAAGAATTTCCGATGATTGGAATGGGACGATACGATAGCCTTCTTCTCCATGTATCCCAATACCATAAGAAATATTTCCTTCTTCTAAGTTAAATAGTGGACGGGTAGCTTGGGGGAGACTAGCAGATTTCGTTGCAAAGCCAATTGTTGCGATTTCGGGAGCAAGCTGATGACCTAAATCGGTTAGTTGTTCTATGTCGGCACCATTTTGAGATGCAAATCCTAGGATTTTATGAAGTAAGATTGTCCCTGCAAGCCCTCTTCCTCTAATTTGAAATCTATTGTGAGGTTCAATAGAAATATCGTCGTGTGCTAGACTATAGCCGACCTTAATTCCTTCTTTTCTAGCAGTGTTAATGGCTGAGCTAAATTCTTTGATGTCTGCTTCGAAATTTTTTACAATGATGAAGACACCGTGACCATTGTTTAAAAAACGAATGGACTCTAAGATTTCAGTTCTTGTAGGAGGAGTAAATAATTGGCCATAGATAGCAGCGGTAAGCATTCCTTCTCCCACATATCCAATATGCGCAGGTTCGTGACCGGAACCTCCACCCGACAATATTGGAACCTGATGAGGATTGCGATTTTTTTGATAGACTAATGGTAAGGTAGGGTGTTTTTCTAATTCAGGATGACTGCTGACAGTTGCCGAAATGTAACTTGAAATAATTTTCTGTTTATGATTTGAAATAAATGTCATTGTGGTCTCTTTCCAATAATTGTCATGATTAGAAAGTCTGGTTGTGGAACTGGACTTTTTTTATTGACGTAAGCCTTCACGATTTCTGCTAGAGCATGTGAATGATAGTCTAACAAAAAACAAGTATAAGCAGATGAATCGATATCAATCTGACCGTATTCTCTTAAAATTTTTGATACAAGCAAGCGACAGTAGCTGATAAAGTGGTCATAGAAGTTATTTTGTCCTTGAATATCAAAAAGTTGAATATAAAAGTCACGCTCTTGTTCGAAATAAAGAAATAATTCTTGTAATAGTTTTTGGCCTGAAATGAAGTCCAAGTTATTGGTGATATACTCGGTTAAGTCATTTTCAAATATCCAGTCTAGCAGTTCATATTTGTCAAGAAAGTGATTATAAAAGGTCTGTCTACGAATGCCAGCTGATTCCATGATATCTACAATGGAGATTTTGTCAAATTCTCTAGTAGCTAATAGGTCTCTAAATGCCTTGGCAATCCGTTTTTTTGTAATAAATGATGATGCCATAGGAAACCTTTCTTTTACTTACTTCATTTTACCAAAAAAATGTTTTAAACGGGTTTAAAAGGGGACAAATAATAGAATCTGTCCCTTATCATCCAGCGATAAAAAATATATAATGAAAGCGAAAACAAAGGTACATGCCGAAAGGAGTTTCTCATGAAAAAAATTATAAATGAACCGACACAAGTTGTTGATGAAATGTTGCAGGGATTGTCATTCATGCATGATGACTTGGTAGAACGCTTAGATGGTTTTGATGTCATCGTTAGAAAGGCAGAAAAGACAGGAAAAGTTGGACTCATTTCAGGTGGAGGTTCAGGACATGAACCAAGTCATGCTGGATTTGTAGGAGATGGAATGTTGTCTGCTGCCATTTGTGGAGCAGTCTTCACTTCACCTACTCCGGACCAAATTTTAGAAGCCATTAAGGCGGCTGATGAAGGTGCTGGAGTTTTCATGGTCATCAAGAACTATTCTGGTGACATTATGAACTTTGAAATTGCACAAGAACTTGCCGAAATGGAAGGCATTGATGTAGCAAGCGTTGTGGTTGATGATGATATCGCTGTTGAAAATAGTCTCTATACCCAAGGGCGTCGAGGTGTCGCAGGTACTATATTAGTCCATAAAATTTTGGGTGCTGCAGCTCGTTCTGGTAAAACATTAGCTGAAATGAAGGACTTGGCCGACAAACTTGTCTTAGAAATTAAAACAATTGGGCTAGCCTTGTCTGGAGCAACCGTTCCTGAGGTTGGGAAACCAGGTTTTGTTCTAGAAGATGATGAATTTGAATATGGAGTTGGTATCCACGGTGAACCGGGATATAAGAAAGAGAAAATGCAACCTTCAGCACAATTGGCTTCAGAATTGGTTGAAAAATTATCTGAAGGTTTCCAACTTAAAGCTGGAGAACGCTATGGCCTTCTCATTAATGGTTTAGGAAGCACTCCTCTTATGGAGCAATATGTATTTGCAAATGATGTGGCTAAATTACTCCATGAAAAAGGTGTTGAGTTGGCGTTTAAGAAAATTGGAAACTATATGACATCAATTGATATGGCTGGATTATCATTAACATTAATTCGATTGGCAGATGATGAATGGTTAGATGCTCTAAATGCACCTGTTACTACACCAGCTTGGTAAGACTCAAGGAGGAAATGTTTCATGAATGTTGAACAAGCTCTTGAATGGATGAAGCTTTTTAATAAAAAGATTCAAGAACAGAAAGATTATCTTAGTGAGCTAGACACCCCTATAGGAGATGGAGACCACGGTGGAAATATGGCGCGTGGCATGGCTGCAGTTATGGAAAACTTAGAAGGAAAGCAATTTGAGACCAGCAGTGATGTTTTTAAACTTGTCTCAATGCAACTACTGAGTAAGGTAGGTGGTGCTTCTGGTCCCTTGTATGGCTCTGCTTTTATGGGCATGGCCAAGTCTGATTCAAATTCGAAAATAGAGGAAATTTTACAAAGTGGTTTGGATATGATTGTCAAACGTGGGAAAGCAGAAGTTGGAGAAAAGACAATGGTTGATGTTTGGACTCCTGTTATTGCTGCTTTGTCTGCTGGCCAATTGACTCAAGAGGTTATTGATCAGGTAGTGAATGCTACCAAAGATTTACTTGCAACTAAAGGAAGGGCATCTTATGTAGGAGAACGTTCTCTTGGACATATTGATCCTGGATCATTCTCATCAGGATTACTCTTTACTGCTCTTTTAGAAACTGGGGTGGTTTAATGGGAAGTATTGGTCTTGTTATCGTTTCACATTCCAAACACATTGCAGAAGGTGTCGTTGAACTGATTAGTGAAGTAGCTAAAGATGTTCCGATTACTTATGTAGGAGGCATCGAAGATGGAGGAATTGGTACAAGTTTTGATCAAGTAGATAGGGTTGTTTCCGAAAATCCAGCAGATACTTTATTAGCCTTTTTTGACCTAGGTTCTGCTAAAATGAACTTAGAAATGGTGGCTGATTTCAGTGATAAAAGTATCATCATCAACAGGGTTCCAATTGTAGAAGGTGCCTATACTGCAGCTGCTCTTCTTCAGGCTGGTGCAGAACTGTCAGTTATTCAAACACAGTTGGCGGAGCTTGAAATCAATAAATAAGGAATTTTACTATAACTCTTTTTATAGGTGGGCTATTGATTATCTCAACTATCAAATTTTAAGTAAATAATTTCAAAATCAGAAAGGGATTGCTTTGGGCAGTTCCTTTTTAATATAAAAGGAGTGGAATCATAGCGTTTCTAAATTGTGAATCATTCAAAACAGATTGTGATGGGACTATTCTAGCTTTAGAATTCTTCAAAAATTAAAATTTAAGGCAATCAATGGCTTAGAATAGTGCCAAAACGTTTAGTTTATAGGAATTCTAGGTCTATAATTACATAGATATTTATGAAGTTAGGGTATTCGATAGTTAGGATTGTTCTATTCTGAAAGATTTGAGCTGTCAATTGTATAGGATAGTGTTTTACCAATGAATTTTGTTGAAAGATTCCTTGTTTTATGGTAGTCTAAAGTAAAAGAAAGCCTTATCATTATATTTGTATCTTTAATCTGACTTGGTTTAGGTCTAGAAGAAGGATAGATCTTTTTGGGATTTTTAATAACAATTATATTTTCACTTGCAAAAAATGTATTTCAACTTTACCTAATGTAAAAGAAGGAAATATCATGAAACGTTTATGACTTGTTGGAAAGAGAATGTGAACTAAAAATTGATTCTCTTTGCATATCAGGAGTAGGTAGATGAGTAATCTAGAGTCAATTCGTAAAGCGCATATCATCGTGTGGGGTGCCTATCTATTTTTATCATTAAGGGCGCCGCTAATTAGCAGCACAGAGTATTTCTTGCTTATTTTTTTAGCATTTCTCTACTCAATAGTATCGTTACCTATATATTCTGTGAAGAATAAAATAGTATCCATTTGTTTGGCTATAAACTCGATTCTGTTAATGAGTTTTCCAATTTTAATCAATAAATTTTTCCCAGGAAAGGTTTCTACTTATATCGTATTAATCAGTATTTTTGTCCTGGAGTTCTTAATCTTTAATAAAATTGGTAGAGATTTTGATACTAGATTAGCTAGCGAGTATAGGAAAATCAGTCAGTTTAAAAGTAAGATGTCTCAATCTCCTTGGATAAAATATTTAGAGATTTCTAGTTTTATATTAACTATATTTCCATTTATTCTTCATGGTACAGTTGATAATCGTGTATTGGCTCTTATATTTTTGATAAAAATTTGTGTAGATACTACGATAAAGATTCTATTAAACAGAATCTTTAAGACAAGTGAGGTAATGAAAAGGAGGATATTTTCTCTTTTTGTACTAGATTTGATTGTCTTTTTATTTTTAGGCTATGTTTTAGTGATACAAAAAGACGAATATCTGTTTTCAATTCTACTAATTTTTTCTAATTTCTCACTTCCCTTTATCAGAGAAAAAGAGTATGAGTTATTTAAAAATAAGAAGTGAGATAAATACTTTTCTTTCAAATCAGGTAGAGAAAAGATATCTTATCTAGTTGACGAAGAGATAAAAACGAAGTTCTTTCTTTTGGGATAAATGTTACAGTAAACATAGCAATTGCTTATTTTATGGGAGACCCAACATGTTTCAACTAAGTGATAAAGCCAGAATAATATTTGCTATTATAGGAGCAAGTTCCATATTAGTCAGCATGTATCTTATTCCTCTTATTAAAACTGAGAATAAATTTTGGGAAATACTTTTATTTATATTAGGTGTATTACTAATTGGAATTGCGTTACTAAGTCATAAAAAAATTAAATTTTGGAAATAGCGTTAGTGAGAAGGACAGGATAATAGTATTATGATGGTTGTTTTAATTTTGATGGTTGTGGTATATCTGTATTATGTAATTACAGAGTATTTTCAGAATAGTTATATTGACTGTATACTATTTCTAACATTGCTGATTTCTCATTTGATATGGGATTACTATTTTTTGCCCATTGAAGTTTTAGTGGCATTAAGTGGAGTAAATTTGCTGTCAAGATTATTCAAAAAAATGAGAAGTCAATAGATTTGTTAGTGGATTATAAAGATGAAAGGTAAAATTGGGATATTTAAAATGAAACATTTTTTTGCAGGAATTGGTGAGATAAGATTTAGTAGTTATCTATTGTCTCTATGTGTAGGACTAGCCCCTCTTTTTCATATCTATGTAATAGGCTCTGAAATGAGTTTTTTGAAAATAGTATTATCTATTTTGGGAGTCATATTTGTAGGTATTTTAACTATTGCTCGAATTTATAGAAGATTTTTCTATAATAAAAATAAACTTGACTAGAATAGTATGGATTAGTTAATCAATTGGAACGATTATTCTTTGTGATACTATACCACTTTTAAGTTTTTACATTAAACAGCTGGCTGAAGTGAAAGTTGTTTATCTTAGAAAGGAAAACACCAAATTGTCCTACAAATTTCTACTCTTCGACCTCGACCACACCTTGCTTGATTTTGATGCTGCTGAGGATGTGGCTTTAACGCAACTTCTAAAAGAAGAAGGGGTTGCAGATATTCAGGCTTATAAAGACTATTATGTTCCTATGAACAAGGCTCTCTGGAAGGACTTGGAGCAAAAGAAAATCAGTAAACAAGAGCTGGTTAACACGCGCTTTTCTTGTTTATTTGCTCATTTTGGAGAGGAAAAAGACGGTAGTTTTCTAGCCCAGCGTTACCAATTTTACCTCGCCCAACAGGGGCAAACTTTTTCAGGTGCTCATGAACTTTTAGATAGCCTCATCGAGCGTGATTATGACTTGTATGCTGCGACAAATGGAATAACTGCCATTCAGACAGGGCGTTTAGCTCAATCTGGTCTAGCACCTTATTTCAATCAAGTCTTTATCTCTGAACAGTTGCAAACACAAAAGCCTGATGCCCTCTTTTATGAAAAAATGGGGCAGCAGATTGTAGGTTTTAGCAAAGAAAAGACGCTGATGATTGGAGATTCCCTAACTGCCGACATTCAAGGTGGTAATAATGCGGGGATTGACACTATCTGGTACAACCCTCATCACCTCGAAAATCACACACAAGCCCAACCGACTTACGAAGTCCATTCTTACCAAGACTTGCTGGATTGTTTAGATAAACTGTAAAAAGTGGTTTCCATAGCCACTTTTTGCTATAATAGAGGCAGTAAAAACGAAGGAGTTGGCTATGGAACACTCGTCTTGGCATGCTTTGATTAAGGCACAATTACCTGAGGGTTATTTTGGGAAAATCAATCAGTTTATGGAGCAGGTTTATGGTCAGGGGACTGTTTATCCACCCAAGGAAAAGGTTTTTCAGGCTCTCTTGACCACACCCCTAGAAAACGTTAAGGTGGTGATTCTGGGACAGGATCCCTATCACGGGCCAGGTCAAGCGCAGGGCTTGAGTTTTTCTGTACCGGACTCTATCCCAGCTCCACCATCCTTGCAAAATATCTTGAAAGAATTGTCAGATGATATCGGGGTTAAGAAATCTCATGATTTGACAGCTTGGGCTGAGCAAGGAGTCTTGCTTCTTAATGCTTGTTTGACAGTTCCTGCTGGACAGGCCAATGGTCATGCTGGTCAGATATGGGAGCCTTTTACGGATGCTGTGATTCAGGTGGTCAATCATCTAGATAGACCAGTCGTTTTTGTACTCTGGGGAGCTTATGCACGTAAGAAGAAGGCCTTAGTTACCAATCCTCATCACTTGATTATCGAATCAGCCCATCCTAGTCCTTTGTCAGTTTATAGAGGATTTTGGGGTTCCAAGCCTTTTTCCAAGGCCAATGCATTCTTAAAAGAAACAGGACAAGAGCCAATCGATTGGCTTAGATAAGGAGAAAATATGCCTCAGTTAGCGACGATTTGCTACATTGATAACGGGAAAGAATTGCTCATGCTCCATCGTAATAAGAAGCCAAATGATGTTCATGAAGGGAAATGGATTGGTGTGGGTGGTAAGCTAGAGAGAGGAGAGACCCCTCAGGAATGCGCGGCGCGTGAAATCCTCGAAGAGACGGGACTGAAAGCCAAGCCAGTTCTAAAAGGTGTTATCACTTTTCCTGAATTTACGCCAGATTTAGACTGGTACACCTATGTTTTTAAGGTGACGGAGTTCGAGGGTGACTTGATTGACTGCAACGAGGGAACGCTAGAATGGGTTCCCTATGATGAGGTTTTGAGCAAGCCAACTTGGGAAGGTGACCATACCTTTGTTGAGTGGCTTTTAGAGGATAAACCCTTCTTTTCAGCCAAGTTTGTTTATGATGGGGATAAATTGTTGGATACCCAAGTCGATTTCTATGAATAAAGGAGAAAGCAGATGCTACTAATTAAAAATGGTCGTGTAATGGATCCCAAGTCTGATTTGGATCAAGTGTGTGATGTCTTAGTTCAAGATGGGAAAATTATCAAAATTGCGCCTGAGATTAAAGAAGAAGGAGCAGAGATAATTGATGCTACTGGTCTTGTAGTTGCTCCTGGCTTGGTCGATATTCATGTTCATTTCCGTGAACCTGGTCAAACACACAAGGAAGACATCCATACTGGGGCACTAGCAGCTGCGGCAGGTGGTTTTACAACTGTTGTCATGATGGCTAATACTAGTCCAACCATCTCGGATGTAGAGACCTTGCAAGAAGTTCTCCATTCAGCTGCCAAAGAGAAGATTAATGTTAAGACGGTTGCGACCATTACTAAGAACTTTAATGGCCAAGACTTGACTGACTTCAAGGCACTCTTAGAAGCTGGTGCGGTTGGTTTTTCTGATGACGGTATTCCGCTTGAAAGTAGTAAAGTTGTCAAGGAAGCCATGGAGGAAGCCAAAAAGCTTAATACCTTTATTAGTCTCCATGAGGAAGATCCAGGTTTGAATGGGATTCTTGGCTTTAATGAAAATATCGCTAAAGAACATTTCCATATCTGCGGTGCTACTGGGGTGGCTGAGTATGCTATGATGGCGCGTGATGTCATGATTGCCTATGCAACCAAGGCCCATGTTCACATCCAGCATTTGTCTAAGGAAGAAAGTGTTAAAGTAGTTGAGTTTGCTCAGGGGCTAGGTGCGCAGGTCACAGCAGAAGTAGCACCACAGCATTTTTCTAAGACCGAAGCGCTCCTTTTGACACAAGGAAGCAATGCTAAGATGAATCCGCCACTTCGTTTGGAATCAGACCGTCGTGCCGTTATCGAAGGTCTCAAGTCAGGTGTTATCACAGTTATCGCGACAGACCACGCGCCTCACCATGCGGATGAAAAAAATGTCGAGGATATTACCAAAGCGCCATCTGGTATGACAGGTTTGGAAACATCTCTTTCTCTCGGCTTGACCTATTTGGTAGAAGCTGGTGAGTTAAGCCTGATGGAATTACTCGAAAAGATGACCTATAACCCAGCCAAGCTTTATAACTTTGAAGCAGGTTACTTGGCTGAGAATGGTCCAGCGGATATTACTATTTTTGATGCTAATGCTGACCGCCTTGTGGACTCCCATTTTGCTTCCAAAGCAGCTAATTCACCATTCATCGGTGAAACCTTAAAAGGGCAGGTTAAATATACCATCTGTAAGGGACAAATTGTCTATCAAAACTAGGTGGAAGTCTGCTCTGTAAACTAGAAAAATAGAGAGACTATATGTACCAAACCCATCATTTTAAAGATAAATTTATCTTATTTTTAAAGATATTTTTCCCTATCCTTATTTATCAATTTGCCAATTATTCTGCCTCCTTTGTTGATACGACTATGACAGGTCAATACAATACCATGGACTTGGCTGGTGTGTCTATGGCAACCAGTATCTGGAATCCTTTCTTCACATTCCTGACAGGGATTGTGTCAGCTCTGGTGCCTATCATTGGTCACCATCTTGGTCGAGGTAAAAAGGAAGAGGTTGCGTCTGATTTTTACCAGTTCATCTATCTGGCCTTGGGCCTATCCGTGGTCTTACTGGGGATGGTGCTTTTATTGGCACCACCAATCTTGAATCATATTGGACTAGAAGCACCGGTGGCAGCAGTAGCGGTTCGCTATCTCTGGTTTTTATCTATCGGAATTATCCCCCTGTTGCTTTTTAGTGTCATTCGTTCCTTGCTGGATTCGCTGGGCTTGACCAAGCTGTCCATGTACCTCATGCTTTTGTTACTCCCTCTCAATAGCGGATTTAACTATCTCTTGATTTACGGTGCCTTTGGAGTTCCAGAGCTGGGAGGTGCTGGTGCTGGTTTAGGAACATCCTTGGCCTACTGGGTCTTGCTGGGGATTTCTGTTTTGGTTCTATTTAAACAGGAGAAGCTCAAAGCCTTGCATTTTGAGAAATGCATTCCGCTTAATATGGATAAAATCAAGGAAGGAGTTCGCTTAGGTCTGCCTATTGGAGGAACTGTCTTCGCGGAAGTGGCTATCTTTTCTGTGGTTGGCTTGATTATGGCTAAGTTTTCGTCCTTGATTATCGCTAGTCATCAGTCAGCTATGAACTTTTCAAGTCTTATGTACGCCTTTCCTATGAGTATCTCATCGGCTATGGCTATTGTCGTTTCCTATGAAGTGGGAGCCAAGCGATTTGATGATGCGAAAACCTATATTGGTCTAGGAAGATGGACTGCCCTCATTTTTGCAGCCTTCACCTTAACCTTCCTTTACATTTTTAGGGGAAATGTGGCCAGTCTTTATGGGAACGACTCAGAATTTATCGATTTGACAGCGCGTTTTTTGACTTACAGCCTTTTCTTCCAGTTAGCAGATACCTTTGCGGCACCGCTTCAGGGAATTTTGAGGGGTTATAAGGATACCGTTATTCCTTTTTACCTTGGTTTGGTTGGTTATTGGGGCGTAGCAATCCCAGTGGCTATGGTCTTCGATTCACTAACAGATTTTGGAGCTTATTCTTACTGGATTGGCTTGATTATTAGTCTAATTGTGAGTGGGGCGCTATACCGTTGGCGTTTAACTGTGATTATGAAGAGGTTTGAATCTTTAGAAAAATCTAAACGATAGAAAGTTTGTGAAAAAATGTTCTTGATAAGAAAATCCCTTGTTCCTATGGGGTTTTCTTTTTGATTTTGTGAAATTTTCTTTAGAAAAACTTTGACAGTATTTGTCAAAAACGGTAAAATAGTAAGGTAAGAAGAAAGTTAGAAAGGCAAGAAGATGTCAACTTTAGATAAAAATCTTTTGCTAGAGATGTTCCGAAAGATGGAAGAAATCCGTCGTATGGACTTAAAAATTGCGCAATTAGTAAAGAAAGGGAAAGTGCCAGGAATGACGCACTTTTCTGTTGGAGAAGAGGCGGTTAACGTGGGTGCTATGTTGGCTCTCAATCCAGATGATCTGATCACATCAAACCACCGTGGTCATGGACAAGCTATTGCTAAAGGAATTGACCTAAACGGAATGATGGCTGAAATCCTTGGTAAATACACTGGAACCTGTAAAGGTAAAGGTGGTTCTATGCATATTGCTGACCTTGATGCTGGTAACCTTGGTGCCAATGGTATCGTAGGTGGTGGTATGGGAATCGCTGTTGGTGCAGCCCTCAGTCAGCAAATGCAAAATACCGGTAAAATCGTTGTCTGCTTCTTTGGAGATGGTGCGACCAACGAAGGTGTTTTCCACGAAGCAGTGAACATGGCTTCAATCTGGAACCTGCCAGTCATTTTCTATTGCATTAACAACGGTTACGGTATCTCTGCGGATATCAAGAAAATGACCAATGTAGAACATATCCATCAACGTAGCGTCGCTTATGGAATTCCTGGAATGTTCATCGAAGATGGAAACAATGTCATCGACGTCTACGAAGGATTTAAGAAAGCTGTAGACCATGTTCGTGGTGGTAATGGTCCAGTCTTGATTGAAAGTGTTACTTATCGCTGGCTCGGTCACTCATCATCTGATCCTGGTAAATATCGTACGCGTGAAGAAGTGGAATTGTGGAAACAAAAAGATCCAATTGAAAACCTCCGCAATTACCTTATTGAAAATAACATTGCAAGTGCCGAAGAATTGGAAGAAATCCAAGCGCAAGTTAAGGAAGCGGTAGAAGCTTCTGTTAAATTTGCAGAGGAAAGTCCATTCCCACCGCTTGAATCAGCATTTGAAGATATTTACGCAGACTAAGGAGAAAGAGATAAAATGGAAACAAAAACAATGTCCTTCCGTGACACCATTATCCTTGCTATGTCTGAGGAAATGCGTCGCGATGAAAATGTGTTCTTGATGGGAGAAGACGTCGGTGTCTTCGGAGGCGACTTCGGTACTTCTGTTGGAATGCTCGAAGAATTTGGACCAGAACGTGTTCGTGACTGTCCGATTTCTGAAGCTGCTATCTCAGGAGCAGCAGCAGGAGCAGCCATGACAGGCCTTCGTCCAATCGTCGATATGACCTTCATGGACTTTTCTGTTATTGCAATGGACAATATCGTCAACCAAGCTGCTAAAACACGTTATATGTTTGGTGGTAAAGGTCAAGTTCCAATGACTGTCCGTTGTGCAGCTGGTAATGGAGTTGGATCTGCCGCCCAGCATTCACAGTCTCTAGAGTCTTGGTTTACTCACATTCCTGGTCTTAAGGTTGTGGCACCCGGAACACCTGCGGACATGAAAGGACTGCTTAAGTCTTCTATCCGTGATAACAACCCAGTTATTATTCTTGAGTACAAGTCAGAATTTAACCAAAAAGGGGAAGTGCCAGTTGATCCAGACTACACGATCCCACTTGGGGTTGGCGAAATTAAACGTGAAGGTACGGATGTAACAGTTGTTACTTATGGAAAAATGCTACGCCGTGTGGTTCAAGCTGCTGAAGAATTAGCAGAAGAAGGAATTTCTGTTGAGATTGTGGACCCACGTACCCTTGTTCCGCTTGATAAGGATATCATCATTAACTCAGTTAAGAAGACTGGTAAGGTTGTTCTGGTAAACGATGCCCACAAAACAAGCGGCTATATCGGAGAGATTTCAGCTATTATTTCAGAATCGGAAGCATTTGACTATCTAGATGCACCAATTCGTCGTTGTGCAGGAGAAGATGTGCCGATGCCTTATGCGCAAAACCTAGAGAATGCAATGATTCCAACAGTTGAAAGCATCAAAGATGCTATCCGTAAAACATATAATAAAGAATAGAATTACATAAGATAAGTTATGTAAAATAACGGTTGTTTTTAACTTTAGTAACTTGAGATACGTGTTGTATCCAAGTTGCTTGTAGAGTTGAGCACGGGCTAAAAGCTCGGAAAAAAGATAAATCTCCTTGGCTTAATCGAAGCCATCGTCGATTTCCTATTTTTCAGTCGCTTTTAACGCCCTTTGTATCATAAATAGAATTGGAGAGGTCATGGCTGATGACAAGCTAAGAGCGACTCCTGCGGCTAGAAAGTTAGCGGATGATCTAGGGATCAACCTCTACGACGTTTCTGGCTCAGGTGCAAACGGTCGTGTCCACAAAGAAGACGTGGAAACTTATAAAGACACAAATGTGGTTCGCATTTCGCCACTTGCAAAACGAATTGCCCTCGAACATAACATTGCTTGGCAGGAGATTCAAGGAACCGGTCATCGTGGTAAAATCATGAAGAAGGATGTTTTGACCTTGCTTCCTGAAAATATCGAAAACGATACCATCAAGTCTCCTGCTCAGATTGAAAAAGTGGAAGAAGTTCCTGATAATGTAACACCATACGGTGAAATTGAACGTATTCCAATGACACCAATGCGTAAGGTTATTGCTCAACGTATGGTTGAGTCTTACCTAACTGCGCCAACCTTCACGCTCAACTATGAAGTTGATATGACTGAAATGTTGGCTCTTCGTAAGAAGGTTCTTGAGCCAATCATGGAAGCAACTGGTAAAAAAACTACTGTAACAGACCTTCTTTCACTTGCAGTTGTTAAGACACTTATGAAACACCCTTATATCAACGCTTCATTGACAGAAGATGGCAAGACCATTATCACTCACAACTATGTCAATCTTGCCATGGCAGTTGGGATGGATAATGGATTGATGACACCTGTTGTTTACAATGCTGAGAAGATGAGCTTGTCAGAGTTGGTTGTTGCCTTCAAGGATGTTATTGGCCGTACCTTGGATGGTAAATTGGCTCCAAGTGAACTGCAAAATTCAACCTTCACAATCAGTAATTTGGGAATGTTTGGTGTTCAGTCCTTTGGTCCTATCATTAACCAACCAAACTCAGCTATCCTTGGTGTGAGTTCGACAATCGAGAAGCCAGTTGTAGTCAATGGTGAAATTGTGATTCGCCCAATCATGAGCCTTGGTTTAACAATTGACCACCGTGTCGTAGATGGTATGGCTGGTGCTAAGTTTATGAAAGACTTGAAAGAATTGATTGAAAATCCAATCTCAATGTTGATTTAAGTACAAGAGTATTCATTTTTAAGATATAGATAAAGGAAGGAAGACATGGCCTTAGAAGTAATTATGCCAAAAGCCGGCGTGGATATGACAGAAGGACAAATCGTCCAATGGAATAAAAAAGTCGGAGAATTTGTAAAAGAAGGAGAAATCCTTTTGGAAATCATGACTGATAAAGTCAGCATGGAATTGGAAGCCGAAGAAGATGGGTACTTGATTGCTATCCTCAAAGGGGACGGTGAAACAGTCCCTGTAACGGAAGTTATCGGTTACCTTGGCGAAGAAGGGGAAAATATCCCAACAGCTGGAGCAGCAGCGCCAGAAGCTAGCCCTGTACCTACAGCAAGTGCTTCAAACGATGATGGTAAGAGCGATGATGCTTTTGATATCGTTGTGATTGGTGGAGGTCCTGCTGGTTATGTTGCAGCCATTAAAGCTGCCCAACTCGGTGGGAAGGTTGCCCTTGTTGAGAAATCTGAACTCGGTGGAACCTGCTTGAACCGTGGATGTATCCCAACTAAAACCTACCTACATAACGCTGAAATTATTGAAAATATCGGTCATGCTGCAAATCGTGGTATTGTGATTGAAAATCCTAACTTCACTGTTGATATGGACAAACTCCTTGAAACCAAGTCTAAGGTAGTCAATACTTTGGTTGGTGGAGTTGCTGGTCTTCTTCGTAGCTACGGAGTTACTGTTCATAAAGGAATTGGTACCATTACTAAAGACAAGAACGTCTTGGTAAATGGCTCTGAATTACTTGAAACCAAGAAAATCATCCTTGCTGGTGGTTCAAAAGTCAGCAAGATCAACATCCCTGGTATGGAATCTCCACTTGTCATGACCAGCGACGACATCCTTGAAATGAACGAAGTACCAGAAAGTCTTGTTATCATCGGTGGTGGTGTTGTCGGTATCGAGCTCGGTCAGGCCTTCATGACATTTGGTTCAAAAGTGACTGTTATCGAAATGATGGATCGTATCGTGCCAGCTATGGATTCAGAAGTTTCTAAGAACCTTCGCTTGATCCTTGAACGTAAAGGAATGACCATCTTGACTGGTACTAAACTGCAAGAAATCATCGAAGAAAATGGTCAACTTCGTATTAAAGTTGAAGGAAAAGACGATATCATTGCAAATAAAGCTCTTCTTTCAATCGGTCGTGTGCCAGACCTTGAAGGTATTGGAGAGGTTGAGTTTGAATTGGATCGTGGTCGTATCAAGGTCAACGAATACATGGAAACTTCTGTTCCAGGTATCTACGCACCAGGTGATATTAATGGTACTAAGATGTTGGCTCACGCAGCTTTCCGTATGGGTGAAGTTGCCGCTGAAAATGCCCTTAAAGGAAATCATGCTGTTGCCAAATTGAATTTGACTCCTGCAGCTATCTACACTCTTCCTGAAGTAGCAGCAGTAGGTTTGACAGAAGAACAAGCCCGTGAGAAATACGATGTAGCTATTGGTAAGTTCAACTTTGCTGCTAACGGTCGTGCCATTGCTTCTGATGCTGCTCAAGGTTTCGTAAAAGTCATTGCAGATAAGAAATACGGGGAAATCCTTGGCGTTCATATCATCGGTCCTGCAGCTGCAGAATTGATCAATGAAGCGTCTAGCATTATCGAAATGGAAATTACTGTTGAAGAAATGCTGAAGACTATCCACGGACACCCAACCTACTCTGAAGTGATGTACGAAGCATTTGCGGATGTTTTAGGAATGGCCATCCACTCACCTAAGAAAAAATAAAACGAAGATAGAATAGACTGGAAAATATCTTTCCAGTCTCTATCGTATAAAGGGATATCATGAAATATATTATCAATCATTCAAACGACACTGCCTTTAATATTGCCTTGGAAGAATATGCCTTTAAACACCTTTTGGATGAGGATCAAATCTTCCTACTTTGGATTAACAAACCATCTATCATTGTTGGTCGTCACCAGAATACCATCGAAGAAATCAACCGTGATTATGTTCGAGAAAATGGTATTGAGGTGGTCCGCCGTATCAGCGGTGGTGGAGCTGTTTACCACGATTTAAATAACCTCAACTACACGATCATCTCAAAAGAAGATGAAAACAAGGCTTTTGACTTCAAGAGCTTCTCAACTCCTGTTATCAATACTTTGGCTCAACTTGGGGTTAAGGCTGAATTTACAGGTCGTAACGACTTAGAAATCGACGGTAAGAAATTCTGTGGAAATGCCCAAGCCTATATCAACGGCCGTATCATGCACCACGGTTGCTTGCTCTTTGACGTTGATTTGTCAGTCCTCGCAAATGCCCTCAAGGTTTCAAAGGATAAATTTGAATCAAAAGGTGTGAAATCGGTTCGTGCTCGTGTGACCAATATTATCAATGAATTACCAGAAAAAATCACAGTCGAAGAATTCCGTGACTTACTCTTGGAATACATGAAAAAAGAGTATCCAGAGATGACAGAATACGTTTTTTCTGAGGAAGAATTAGCTGAAATTAACCGTATCAAAGATACTAAGTTTGGAACTTGGGACTGGAACTACGGTAAATCACCTGAATTTAACGTCCGTCGTGGAACAAAATTCACTAGTGGTAAGGTGGAAGTCTTTGCTAACGTTACTGAATCAAAAATCCAAGACATCAAGATTTATGGTGACTTCTTTGGTATCGAAGACGTTGCTGCAGTAGAAGATGTCCTTCGTGGGGTGAAATACGAACGCGAAGATGTCCTCAAAGCGCTAGAAACCATTGATATCACACGCTACTTCGCTGGTATTAGCCGTGAAGAAATTGCTGAAGCGGTAGTCGGATAAATCAAAAAGAAGTTGGTTGTAGGACCAGCTTCTTTTTTAAAAATCATATATTACATAATTTATTTTATGTATTTTATAAACTATCTAGAGCATTCTTTTGTTCATCATTAACGATATGGGTATAGAGGTCAGTGACTTGTGTACTGGCATGTCCTAGCTGATGGCTGACCAAAACTTGCGATTTAGTCGCATCATAAAGCCTGGTTGCTAGCGTATGGCGCAGTTTATGGGGAGTTACACGGACTTTGAAGTCCTCAGAGTACTTAGCAACCATCTTTTCCACACTGGAAGCATCGATACGATTAGGAAGACCTCTGTAGAGTGTCAAAAAAAGGGCTGTATCTGTTTTTTCTGTCTTATAGCGTTGATTACGAATGGCCAGATAATTCTCTAAATAAGGCTTAGCAAAAGCAGCGACATTGACCGAGTCACGTTTTCCCCCTTTTCGAGTGACATCAATAACCATCATTTTGAGATTGAGATCCCTTAGATCCAGATTAACAGCTTCAGATAAGCGGACACCAGACGCCAAGAGAAGGGCAATAATGGCCAAATCACGTTCTTTATTTTTGTTAAATGATGAGAGAGCGCGATTTGAAAGTTGTTGTGGATACTCTTGGTCAATATAAGTTAGAAAACCTTCTGTTTCATTACCTAAAAAGAGTTTTTGCTTGATGTTTTCAGCTCTGGCAGCAAGCGTTTCTTTCTTTTTCTTTGTTGAAACTTTCTTCATTACATTACGATAAAAATAAGGCTCTCCCTGATCGTTTTCAACTTCCTCGGTCAGATACTTGTAAAGACTGGAAAGTGCTGACAAAGTCCGATTGATGGTTGTCTGAGAAACTCCTTGCTTGGTTGTATTAGCGTTTAGCAAAGGACGTTCACGTAGGTAAAGAATAAAGGATTCCATGTCTTTCTTAGACATGTTTTCCAATACAGATAAAGGAATATCAGATATTTTATCAGCGTTTGAAATCCCAGACTCCAAAACCCAACTGAAAAATCGATCGTATTCCTTGAGGTATTCGTACAGTGTTGTAAAACTGTAGGGCACAGCAAGCTTAGATTGGTAGTATTCCAGAACATACCAGGGCATGATTTTTTTTAGTTTGTCGATTCGTTCCAGTAAAATCTCACGTTTCATGTATTTTCTCCATAAATAAGTCTACTAGTAGTATAGCATAGGCTTATTTATTTTTCAAGAAAATTATAGTTTTTCGGAAAGATGTTATAGAGCTTTTTAAAAAAGACTTAAACCTGTGTAAAACGGATCTAAATCTTTGGAGTTTCATTGTGAATCATTAGCTAGTGCTTTTTCTAGTTTCTAAATACTAAACCAGAATGAAATAGTCAACAGAATAAAGAAAATAATAAAGAACTCACCCACTAAACTTCTGTTCATTCTACATAACTGAAGAGATATATAAGGAGCTATGAGATACAAAATGCATTGTATGATTGCTATCGTTTTCTTTTTTATTATTTTAATCTTGCTGTACAGATTTGATACAGTAAACTCCTTTCTAGCTTTATGCATTATCATTTCTAACTTAATTATAATCTTATTTTTACCAAAGTTCAGTTACTTGTACGTGAGATATCTTGTAAGTAAAAAATAACCGATCTCATTGCTGAGAATCGGTTTTCTAATATATTTAATTAATTAAGAAGTTTATTTTTTACATAACATAAATTATGTAAAAAGCTCCTACAACAATAAATCTTTTACTTTCCCAATTTCACTTTTTGGAATAACTAGGTGAATCATATCTCCGAGATACATTCTGGTTGAACCGTTAACGGTTTGACTTTTACCGTTATGGACTTGGGTGGTGATGAGGATATTATGTGGTAGGTTGAGTTCATGAACCTGTTTTCCAGCGATTTTGTCAGAAACAGGGATTTCAATGAGAGTGACTTCTCCTTCATCTGTCGCTTCTTCTGGCAGCATTTTTTCCAACATAGCCTCATAGACTGGTGCACCCTTGAGTAGATCCATGATGATGTAGGCGACCAAGGTTACTAATCCAAGTGGCATGAGGTTGCGAATATCTCCTACCATCTCAGTTACGAGTATCATAGCAGTTAAGGGAGCCTTAGATATTGCTCCAAAATAACCACTCATTCCTAGAATGACAAATATAGGGAATTGCTCTTGACTGACAAGTCCAAGATTGACACAAATAACACCAACTAGAGCTCCAAGTAAGGAGCCAAGCGCCAAAATTGGTAGGAAAATTCCTCCTGGAAGACCACTTCCATAACTAATCATGCTCCAAACAAAGCGAATCAAAAAGTAAACTAATAGAACTTGGAAACTAAAATCTTGCTCAGTTAGGGAAAGAACCAGCTGATTTCCACCACCAAGGATTTGGGGTAAGAAGATTCCGACTGGTAGGATGAGAATAAAGGCAAAAATTGGATAATAAGCTCTATCCAAATGGATTTTTTGACCAAGCCAATCATAAACTCGACCAACATTGAGCACAGCTTTCTCATAGAGAAAACCGGAAAGTCCTAGAAAAATTCCCATAAGGAGGTAAATCCAATACTGATCTAAGGTCATGAGTGGGATGTTGTCTGGCATATCCAGTACGGGTGTTAGGCCAAATATGAGCAGAGAAACAAAGTTTGCTACGAGACTAGCTGCTAGAGTGGAAACCCAGAAAAATCGAGAAAAGTGATGATAGACTTCTTCTACCACAAAGAGAAGTCCTGCAATCGGCGCATTAAAGGCTGCAGCTAGACCAGCGGCAGCTCCACTAGCAATCAAGGAGCGTTCCTCTACTGGACTGGATTTGAGCCATTTGGCAATTCCTTTACCACCAACAGCTCCAAGTTGAATACTTGGCCCTTCACGCCCCAGCATAAGACCACTAGCAATAGCAAGAATTCCTAGGATATATTTTTTCCAAAGAACGCCCCACCAGTTGAGGGTCATGAGGCCTTTCAGTTCGGCTTCGACTTGAGGAATTCCTGAGCCTTTGATATCTTTTTCTGACCGTGTTAATTTAGCACTGAGCCAACAAACTATTAAATAAAATAGACCAATGATAAAAAGATTGCGCACTAGGTGCGCTTGATCTTGATAAAGTCCTTGTATCAGGTGGAAGCCTTTTTCGATTAAGAAACGAAAGGATCCAACGATAATTCCAACAACGAGACCGACGATGATTCCTCGTCCAACTTGGGATAATATGGTACTCGAGGCAAAGGCAAATTCTTTCTTGGAACTGAGTGTTTCTGACTGTTCCTCCATAATCATTCCTTCTAACTTAACTTTCTTTTTCTCCTAAAACCAGTGATTTAACGGGTTCAAAGCTGGTTCGGTGAATTGGGGTAACTCCTAGTTTTGTGAGGCCTTCCAGGTGTTTAGCAGTTCCATATCCTGCATTAGCAGCAAAATCATAGCCAGGGAACTGCTGATCGTATTCCTTCATCAATTCATCACGTGTCACCTTGGCTATTATAGAAGCCGCTGCAATTGAAAGGGAATTGGCATCTCCCTTGATGATAGATGTTTGTGAAATTGGTAAATCCAGTTTCATGGCATCTATCAAAAGGTGCTCAGGTTGCGGACGGAGCTGGGAGATTGCTTCCTTCATAGCTAGTTTGGTTGCTTCATAGATATTGACTTGGTCGATGACCTGATTATCCATGATACCAATGCCGATTGACAAGGCTTGCTCCTGAACTGCTTGGAAAATCTCCAGATGTTTCTTTTTAGGAATTTTCTTGCTGTCGTTGAGACCTCTAATTTTACAATTTTTAGGTAAAATAACGGCTGCAGCGACTACAGGACCAGCAAGAGGACCACGACCGACCTCATCAACACCTGCAATTAAGGTCAATCCTTGCTTATAAAGTTCTTTTTCATAGGAAAGCATGGATTCCAAACGAAGATCCTCATCCAATTCAGCTTGAATGGCTTTTTTACGCTTGCTGATTTCCTTTTGAACTCCAGAGCGACTATCCTTTTCAAGTTCTAAAAAAACAGGGTTATCTAAGTCCTTGACTGTTGCAAGGAGTTCTTTGATTTCTTTAATCGTCGCCATCGAGGTCATCCAATGTATCTAAGGTATAGTTACCGAGTTTGCCATCGCGGACTTCCTTCACGAAGAGGCTGTAAAAACGATCATAGTCGTCACGGAAACCGAGGGCACGGGTCATATCCATAATAATAACAGGCGCTTCTTCTTCAATTTTCATTTGTTTGAAGCGTTCAGCCAACTTTTCTGGATAATGTTCTTTGAAATAATTGATACCAAAAATTGTCACCTCATCCATAGGAAGCAGCTGGTCTTTGATAGCTCCAGTCAAGGCTAGTTTAAGAGCAACAGTTTCATCCTCAAACTTAGGCCAAAGAATCCCCGGTGTATCCAAGATTTCAAGGTCTTTATTGGTTTTGAGCCATTGTTGTCCCTTGGTTACACCTGGTTTATTGCCGACAACGGCAATTTTCTTACCAGCCAAACGGTTCATAAGCGTTGATTTACCAGCATTTGGAATCCCGATAATCATGGTACGCAAGGTTTCAATTTTTATCCCACGTTCTCTCTGGCGAGCAATCTTATCAGCCATGAGCTTTTTGGCCGCATCTGTTACAACTTTTACAGTTACTTGTTCTTTGGAGTTGATAGCTAGAGTCTGGATTCCCTTTGATTCAAAATACTGACGCCATTCTTTGGTCATTGCTGGATCGGCCAAGTCCGCCTTGTTTAAAATCAAGAGTTTTGGTTTGTCACCAACAATCTTTGTCAACATAGGATTTTGACTAGATAGAGGTAAACGAGCATCCACCAAAATCGTTACAAAATCAACAAATTTTAAATTTTCCTGCACCTGTCGACGCGCTTTAGACATGTGACCAGGAAACCATTGAATAGTAGCCATAATATATCTCCTTCGGGTTGAAAAAATTGTAAAAACGTTTTCTTTCTTGCCTTATATTCTATCATAAATTACTCTTTTTTGCATAAGCTTTTGTCTAGAAAAGCTACTTTATTAAGAAAAATTGAATGCAATCTCATTTTTTGATATATTAACCTCCGAAAAATAGTCATCTCTAATCCATGAGATTATTAAATATAAACTTAGTAGTATTCTCTTGCAATTAAGTTAATTATTCAGCTGATAAAATAGCTTTTAGAAGTACTATTAAAATAGCCATAATTTTATTTATGAAACTAACGTGTAATAATCTGATAGAAATAAAATTAGAGAAGACATTCATGTCCTCTCCATCAACTTTTAATCACTCATCAAATAATTTCTCCAACTGTCTGGTTGCTGATTCAATCTCGTAGCCATTTTCATCTATCAGCTGTTTCACCTTTTCTGTATCAAGCTCTCGATGATTTCTGACCGACAAAATCTTATCTGCCCATTTTTCAAGAGAATCTTTCAAAGACAGGCTGTTGTCATAGTTATCTAGTATTCTTGCATCTGGTAGATGATTTGCTGTTACAACAGGCAATCCATTTGCCTGAGCTTCAATGAGTACAATTGGCAATCCTTCAAAATGAGATGGGAAGAAGAAAACGTCTAGAAGATTTAGCATTTTTCCGACATTAGTGGTCAAGCCTGTAAAAATGACTTTGTCTACTACTCCATATTCTTTTGCCACATTTTCTAAAAATGCAGTATCTCCTCTTCCAATAAATACTAGACGAGAATTTGGTTCTTTTTTGACGATTTCAGAAAAGACCTTAACACAAAAACTTTGATTTTTTTGTTTTTCATATAAACGGGACACTTGCCCAATGACCAAACAATTTTCAGGGATCTGATACTCCTTTCGAAGTTGGGCTTGCATTTCTTGATCATATAAAAATTTCTCAACTTCAATGGCATTATGAATAACTAAGGCCTTTTTTCGTTCTTGACCATGATAAAAATGGTTCAATGCTTCTGTTCCGCAGGCCCAATAATCTGTCGCATATTTGCCGACAAAAAATCGATTGACTGGATGAATAAAGCGATAAAATTTATCTGCTGTAGCACAATGTCCATGAACGATTCTTTTTTCTATCCCATATTTCTTTGCCAATTTTAAAAATTCTAAATGTGTCAAGCCATTTTGATTGGACCATACAATATCATAACGATGAGCATTTTTCTTAAAAAAATCATCCCATTCTTTTAAGGCTTGCTGGATATGAGGTCTTAACTTGGGGATTCTATGAACGACTAGAGGATTGCGACAAAGCTTTTTAAAATGATCACTAAATTCAACATCTTCAGGACCTTGTAGTAAAAATTCTAGTTCAAATTCAGAGGTATCAATATGGTTATAAAAATCTAGAACAATTTTTTCCAAGCCACCAACATCTGGAACCAGACCACAAACCAATATTCTTTTCATTGATTTCTCCTTATTTTTTTAACTTTAACACTTTTTGAATCATGAATATAATTTGTTTTCCACCTTCATGATTTCTAAATAGGAAAACGTAGACACCCAATACTGTCAAATAAAGAACGATTTTGATTGCCAAACTGAGAATGAAATCTAGCTGAGTTAAGAGGTAGTTATCCAGTAAACTCAAAAGTAGGATACTCATCCCTACAACTGAGAAATCTTGTAACATTGTTTTAAAAAAGTCCTTTGAGGAAGCTTTCAATCCATACTTAAAGGCGCTATAGGGTTCATACCATGTGCAGGTTAAGACTGTTGAACAAATCGTACCCAATAAAATTCCAGCTACTCCTAAATCTAAAATCGCTAAAAAGTAGAGTGAAAGGGAAATATTTAATAAAATCTCGACGATAACTTTTTTATTTTGCTCATAACTTAAGCCATAAACTGAAATCAACGTTAGAATCGGTCTTCTATAAAAAGTTAGGAAAAAATGAAGGATAATCAAAATCTCAACTGTACGATTAAATGAAAAACTCTCACCTAACCAGATAGTCATAAATGGATGAATGAACATTAAATAGCCTAAGCTAGCAAAATAAATCAAGCTAAAAGCAATAAATTGGTATTTTTTTAGGAATTTAACCGTATCTGCTACTGTCGTAGATTTCGAATGGACTAAGTTACCTACGGAAGAAACAACTGAATTTATCACAGTATTTAAAATCAGTGAAAGAAATCCTAAAACATAGGTATAATTCCCATAAATACCAATAGCTGCTAAGCTGATAAAACTTGCCATTAGAATACTATCTGTTTGAAAAACAATGGTTTCTCCAATACTACCGACTATATTTCCTTTGATATTTCGGATAAATTTTTCTTTTTCCTCCTGATTAATGGGTGTTATCTCATTCTTAAACAAGTAACCATACAATCTATCAACAATCCCCGACATGATGATATTCCCTATAAAATTCATCATGATACTGATCAATAGATAAAAGATATAATTTTTGGTAAAGAATAAAATTCCGATTTGCAAGCATACACGAAGCGTATTTAATCCAAAGTCAATCAAAGTCATCATATAATTACGCTGATCGACATAAAGCAAGGTTCGTTTATAGGAGAAAAAATAGCTGGAAGCTGAGTTAAATACAAAGAGAAAAAATATCAAATATACTTCACTATTTACCGTATAATCCTTTATCATGTAAGGAAGAAATAAAGAAAGTATAGCGCCCAGTATAAAAATAGAAAAGCCGATGATTCTATATAATTTTTTGAAAAGAATCATAAAGGCATTGATTTTTCCATGTTCTTCTCTGCCTAAGGGTCCATATAGTGCATAGCTCATGGCTCCAGCAACCCCTAATTCTGCCAAAGACAGGATAGAAACTAAGCTAGACAAATAATTGTTTAATCCTAGATAGGTTACCCCAAGTAAATTGATAAAAATAGTTCGATTGATAAAGCCAAGAAGGACTTGAAAAGGTTGCAATGCCAGAGCAATACTCGTATTTAAGGTGGCAAATTCGGTTCTACTTTTTTTCGTGTATTTCATCTATTCCTTTAATTTTCCTTGTAAAAGTTGATCGAGATAACTTCCTGGAAGGACTTCTTCTTTCTTGATTTTATAAGTCGTTTTTAAAATCGGTGTTGTTTTTAACACTTCTTCCCATTCTTTTTCATCAAAAAGATCATGGGCATGGTCTCTTAAAAACCAAACACGCTCAGCTGGTGCTAGAATAGGTAATCTATCCACTAAGTTTTCAAAATAAGGACTGCACTTATATTCGGACAAAATAAAATAATCCATCATCAGGTAATGAATAAAAACTGGATATTTACGAACATAGTAAAGATATAAATCCCGAATATGTTTAAAATAAGGCTTGCCTTTTTTTCCTGCCAGAAAGAAACCTGCCCATTTAAAGTCACCAACAGTTCGTTCTATTTGTTCAGATCGTATAGGTGGATGATTCAAACTAAAAAAGTCCCCTTCAAACATTTCTAAAGTTGCATAGGGAGATACAAATAAGGTTGCATCCATCCAAATGCCACCGTATTGGCATAAGAGACTAAAACGAATAATATCTGAATAATGCGCAGCTGATAATTCTTTTTTCTTGTATTTTTCGGTGATGTCTCTTGGAATATTGATGAAATCCGCCAGATTTTCATCCGTCAACAAATAGAATTCACAATCATTTCTTTTGGCGAAGTTTTTTATGGTCTTTATTGAAGTCTGGACTGTCCCAGGCATTTGAGCTTCTCCCTGTTGCCACATTGTCCAAATCATTTTCGGAAATTCCGTCACTTCTTCTTTTTCATCTATCAAATCATCTATTTGAGCTTCTTTTCTTAATTTCAGTACAAAATGCAAAAGAATCTTTCTTCGAAAATCATAAAACATCTTGTCAGATTTTTGTGCGAGAAAGTAAACACATGTTAGTTTAAGGCCATAATATTTTAAAATTTGACGATAGCGAGCCATTTTTTTTTGTAAGATTTGTAGTTTCATAAACTCTACAAATTCCTTTCACATTTTTCTAAAGCTGTTTCTAGAAAATACCCACTACGAATTTTTTCTCCAATTTTTTTACTATTTTTAATCAGCTCTTGAAAATCTTCTTCATCAATCGAGTTTAAACAATCTGCAATTTCAAATAATGAATCAACAAGTATTCCACAATGGTTTTTTCGTACAAACTCCGCTAAAGCAGATTGGCTCCATACAATAATCGGAAAACCTGAGGCTAAATAAAGAGAAGCTTTATGAGGGTTATTCATCTTTAAATACTCTCCATACATTCCACTACAAGTATGGGGGCTATCTCCATCCCAGACTAAGCCAAAACCGCCATGCAAGTGATTAGAAAGTTCATCAGGAGAAAAAGCACCTTGATAATGAACGTTGTGAGGAAGATTCTCCTCTTCAAAGTTAATGCCATAAATAGAAAAATCTGGTTTTTCGGGTAATTGTCTTGCGTATTTTGTTTTCCGAATATCGAAATTTCCAGCTAACAAAATAGTTTCTTTTTCATAAGCTTTCTTCTCTTTATAATGTGGAATCAAATAGTCAAATATCTCTAAGGAAACAATCTTCTCTTCCGGTATTCCTAATCGCACAAGTTCTGCTTTCATCTTTTCATTATGAGCGATAATACCATCTACTTTTTCAAGGACTGTTTTATTTTGTAAAAAATGGATAATGGAATATTTGAAATCTGTAAATGACTTGATTTTTTTATTTCTCAGGGACTCGATATCGTGAATCAGCAAATAAGCTTTGAATGTTCTATTTTTCAAAAATCTCGTAAAAATTTGTTTTTTTAAGGTATGCCATAATAACGGAAATTGAAGAACTAACACATCATTTTTTGTCAAAGTGATGGGATTTGAATCATTATTTAGGGAAAAAGGTTGATATCCTGCTTCTAGCATTATTTTTTCAGCATCTAATCTTGCCTTAGATCCTGCATGTTTGGCTTCTGCGTAAAATTCTTTTAAGTAATAATTCATACTACTTCAACCCTCTCCAAAATCTTTTTACAATATATTTTTCAAATCTCCATTGAATGGCTCCAACAACTCTTGAAATAAAGACAATCTTTTTAGGGAATAAGCGATAAGCTCTCATTAAAAATGTGCGACTTGAACTTTTAGCGTAACGATTCAGATACTCGACATATTTTTCTTGATAGGGATTTCCTTCAAATATACGATAGTCGACAACGTGCATCAAGACTAAATGAAATAAGCGACGATGTACGTATGGGAGTGAGTCAGCATTTCCATCATATAAATGCTCCACTTTATCACAAATAGTAAACAAATCCAAATTTTTCAAACTAAATTCGCGATTCATAATACTACCAGAACGTACACGGTAATAATATCCTATATAATCGATTTTCACCATTTTATGAATATGTTTTAAGATTCCCATTCCTCCATACACATCTTCATAAAATAAACCTTCTAAAAATGGAAAATTGACAATCACTTGTCTTCGAAAAAGTTTAGCAACTGCATTCAAACGGACAATATTATCTTTACAAAGAGAAACTAATGCTTCATGGGCATTTCCTTGGAAAATAATTTTGACATTCTCAGGAGAAGGGATTTCTATTTCTTTTTGATCATTTGTATACCAACATTCTACGATGTCCATTTCTTCTGAAGTCATGTGCTTTAATAATTGTTCCAACATATCTTCTTTAAGAACATCATCACTGTCTACAAAAGTGATAAATTCGCCTCTAGATTCAGTCATACCACGATTACGAGCGCCACTTAATCCTTTATTTTCTTGATTGATTAAGTGAAAACGAGAATCTTGTTGACAATAGCGCTCACAAATTTCTTTTGAGCCATCTCTTGAACCATCATTGACTAGGATCACTTCTATATCGGTATAAGTTTGATGTTGAATACTATTTAAACATTCTTCCAGATAGTCTTCAACATTATAAACAGGTACAATGACACTAATCATAAATAGGCTCCTATTAAATTTTCCATTTTTTTCGAATGTCTAAATATCTTAAATATAAAGGATAAAATATACTTAAAAAATATTTCGGAGAAGAACTATACCATCTTAATAGTTTACTAGAATTGAAAATATCTGATGATTTCTTAGCTATTTCAAAATAGTTATCAATTGCATCAACATATAACTGATAGTAGGGATGTCCAATTCTTATACGATACTTTTTAAAATGACCAATACCGACTAAAAATAACATATTCCCTACATAAGGTAACCAATTATCTTCTCTAAATTCCTCTAATAATTTTTCGCCAACTTTAAAAATATCAAGATTCTTTTCTGAATATTTCTGATTCATCGTACTAGAAGTATGATATCGATAATAATAACCAATATAGTTAATTTTTCTCATTTTCTGAATATATTTTAAAGAGACGATTCCAGTATAAAAATCTTCATAAATTAAATTTTCTAAAAACGGAACTTTCTCCACTATTTCACGACGATAGAGTTTTGCGACTGGACTCCAACTTACCCCGTGATGAAAGCATTGATATAATGCTTCATTTGAATCAAATTCTTTAACATGAATATCTTTTTTTTCTTCATTCAAACATTGAATAGCCTCAGTTCTATCACATTCTACAATATCAATCCCATTAGACATATACTTCATAAGTTGTTCTAACATACCAAGACTTACAACATCATCACTATCAACAAACATGATGTATTCGCCAATAGATTCTTTCACACCATGATTTCTGGCTACACTTTGACCTTGATTTTTTTGATTGATCAATCGGAAACGCTTATCCATTTGGCAATAACGCTCACAAATCGCGTGTGAGCCATCTGTAGAACCATCATTGACTAAAATGACTTCTATATCTTGATAGGTTTGCTTTCGAATACTTTCTAGACATTCTTCCAGATATTCTTCCACGTTATAAACTGGAACGATTATACTAATCATTTTTGTTCATAAGCTCCTTCATTTGTCTTTTGTGAGTCAACTTTCTAAATTTACTCCATCCTTTATACAGAAACTGATACACTGGATGAGTAATCGTTAAAAAATATTTTGGCGCTATGAAATACATTCTTAGTAAACGGTATTTTCGAACAACTTCTTGAGATTGCTTCGCAATAAAAGCAGACTCCTTTATAAAATTCTCATACAAACTAACACAAGGACTCTTCTTCGTAATGCCATCTCTGTAATAATGACTAACCCCTAGATAAAACATAAAGTATCCAATATACGGTAATAAATATGCATCATCTTGGAAGGATGCTATTAATTGATTTCCAACTTTAAAAATATCTAAATTTTTCTCATTAAAAGAAGTTGTCATAGTACTATTCGGACTAAATCGGTAATAATACCCAGTTAAATCAACAACTACCATTTTTCGAATATTTTTTAAAAAATTAATTCCTGTATAAACATCCTCGTAAATAACACCTTCTAAAAATGGAACTTTTTCAATAATTTCTCTTCTATATAATTTTGCACATGGGGAATAATTCACTTCTTTAAGTGCTATACATTTAATAATGGCTGCCGTTGAATTACCTTCGAAAATAACTCGAATCGGTTTATTTTTATGCAATTCTTCTTGATTGCGAACAAGACTACATTCTACTAAATCCACATCCGCCTTCATATAGGATAGTAATACGTCTAGTATATTTGCTTTAATGACATCATCACTATCGACAAACATGATATATTCACCAAGGGATTCTTTTACGCCATGATTTCTGGCTACACTTTGACCTTGATTTTTTTGATTGATCAATCGGAAACGCTTATCTGTTTGGCAAAAATGCTCACAAATAGCTTGTGAGCCATCTGTTGATCCATCATTGACTAAGATGACTTCGATATTTTGATAGGTTTGCTTTCGAATACTCTCTAGACATTCTTCCAGATATTCTTCCACGTTATAAACTGGAACGATTATGCTAATCATAAAACAGCTTCCTTCTCATTCATTTTTATTCATCTGAATTTACTTTCTAATTCCATTTTTTAGTTTCCACAAAAAATGATAAACAGGGAAAATGATCGAATTATAATATTTTGGACAAATATTATAGAGGCGAATCATACGCGAACTTTTTGCAAGCTCAGGATTTTTCTTGGTGATAGTTACATAGTCGGCTAATTTCTGATTATAGACATCTGCATATGGATTTCCTTTTTGGATATAGTCTTGATAATGCATGGTTGCTACATGAACTAGGAAGCTTCCAATGTAAGGAAGAAGTTCTTCCCTATCAGAATACAAGTCTATTAATTGGTCACTGACTGTAAAGATATCTAAATTTTTAGGAGTAAAGGTTCGATGCATGATACTAGCTTGATGTTGTCGATAATAATAACCTTTATAATCAATTTTAATGATTTTTCGAATATATTTTAACATTCCAATTCCACAATAAACATCTTCAAAAATCACCCCATCTATATAAGGAACAGCTTCAACAATTGATCTTCTATAAAGTTTTGTAACTGCATTAACATTTAAAACATGTTTAGGGAAAATTTTTACTGCTTCTTGAGAGTTCCCTTCGAATAGAATACTTGGTTCTTTAAAACTTTTAGCAAGAAATTCCTCGTTAGATACGGTAAACTGACTTTCCACAATATCTACGTCTTCACGCATATAGTGCATTAAGGTTTCTAAATAGTTCGCTAGAATCATGTCATCACTATCCACAAATACAATAAACTCTCCTCTTGAAGCTGCTACACCAGTATTTCGTGCAGCGCTCAATCCTTGATTCTCTTGATTCAACAAGTGAAAGCGACGATTCTCTTTACAATAACGTTCACAAATAGCTTTTGATCCATCTGTTGAACCATCATTGACTAAAAGGACTTCAAAGTCTGTGTAGGTTTGGTTTTGAATGCTGTCTAAACATTCTTCCAGATAAGTTTCTACATTATAAACAGGTACGATTACACTAATCATTCTTTATCCTAACCTTATTTCCTTAATCCAATTTCATCCAAAAGTGTCTTTGTAAAATCTTTTTGAATGGCATTTACCTTGTTATTAACTTTTTTTCGTTCTTCAATATAAGGATCTTCAGATTTCATGACACTCGCTAGGAAATCTAATAAATCATGCGAATCACGAATGACACTACCCACCATTAAACTCTTCACATCCTCAAATACAAAGCCTCTTTTTTCTTTGTATTCCTCATAATCATTAATGGTAAATGCAACTGGCCTATTTAATAAATAATAATCTAAAAATACTGATGAATAATCAGTAATTAATGCACTTGTTGTTCCCAAAAAGGTATATAAAGTCCCATATTGCTCACTGATGATATCTTCTGTCAATAGATGAATGGTCGAATAATTCATCTCAAATTTTAACTGAGATTCCTCAAGAGGGTGAAGTTTAATATAAAGTTGATAGCCATAGTTTGAAAGTAGTTCTTCAATGTTTTTAAAGTCCTCTTCTTCTAAAGAAAATATCAATGCCGCTTGGCTATCATGATAATTTTTGGAATTTCGGTAAGTTGGCATCCAAATGATTTTCTTCTCTTTTTTCTCTTTAAAGAGCTCATCATTTCGAACGTTGCCAACAAGAAGCATCTGCTCATCTTTAGCATTAAAGGCTGCTTTCATGATTGGAGTAAATAATTCTGAAGAGGAGACTAATTTTGTAAAGAAATTATAGTCAATTTTTTCCATTCCAACTTCAAGATTCCCAATTTTTTTCAAGGGCATTCCATGCCACAAGTTGACAACCATCTGGCTTGGAGCAGGCTTTATAGGATACTTGCCAAATGAATAGAAAAAATATTTAGATGTTAAAAAATAAAAGAAACCTCGATAAATCGAAACATACTTTACATCATTTTCTTTGTCTAAATGATAAAAATCATTAGAAGCACAAACGATTTCGTATGTTTCCTGATAGCCATTGTCCACTAAATAGTGATAGAGTGTTCTAAGATTATCTCTAAATCCCCAGTTAGAATACAGAACAATTCTATTCCTTTTCTTGTGAATAATTTTATTTATCTTATAAGTAAAATCACTTACTTTAAAAAGTAAGGGTTTTAAATAGTTGATCATTCTCTTTTTAAACCTTGCTTATAAATTTCTTTTAAATTTTGAACATTTTCTTCGATGTCAAATCGCTTTAGGTGTTCATTCAGCTGTCGTTGCTTATCCTTGATAGGCGCCTTTTCGATATAGTTTACCCATTTATCCTTATCTAGAGGCATAGCTGTACAGAGTTCATCAACAATCTGAGTTGTTGGATCAATTGTTTCATTCATGATAATATTGACTCCAGAACATTGAGCTTCTACCATTACCATTGGGAAACCTTCATACAAAGATGGAAAGGCAAAAATATCAAAGGCTGAATAAAATTTATGAACATCTTCTCTTTTTCCTGTAAAGATAATATTCTTCACTTCCTTACTTTTCTCTTCTAAAATTGAACGATCTGGTCCTTCACCAACAAAGAAAAAAGTAACATCAGGCAATTCTTTAGCAATTTCAATCAAAAAATTCTGATTTTTGAAAGGATTTAAAATACCAATCATCCCAACTACTTTTTGATGTTCAGCTATATGAAACTCTTTGCGAATTTCTTCTCGAAAAGTTGGAGAAAACCGATACTTGTTGATGTCAATTGCATTTGGAAGGATTTGAAATTCTTTTTTTCCAAATATCTTCAATCCAGCTAATTGACCACAAGAGATACGACGGGTCGCATTTTTCAAAGCTAAAAAGACCAAAAATCGATTGCGAATACTTTTTAACCAAGTGTCTGAAAATTGGCTACTATGATTGTGGTAAATCCTAACTGGAACACCATTTTTTCGAGCATAGTAATTATGGATAAAAGCGGTTATAGGATTATGGACATGGAGAATGTCAATTTTATTACTTTTATAAAATTGACGACACTCTCTCGCATAGGCAAATAATTTAGAAATCTTTAGGGCAGGAAATACAATGCGTTTGATTTCTTTTTCATCTAGGTATTGATTAAATGGGAAATGAGCCTCTCCATTTGACTCTCCAACCATATATTCAAACTCTTGATCATCAGTTGGAATATGATTTTTGATAAAACTTTGTACCCCACTCATGGTATTCCTTACACTACCTGTTACATGTATGACTTGATATTTCATCCTAGTTCCCTTGATTCAAATCATTCTTTATCTTAGAAGTTGAAATTTCTTTTGTTCGTGATAGGTAAACAACCTCTATTCCCAAATCACTTAAATAATCAAATTTTCCCTGCCAATCATCTCCAATGACAAACACATCAGCATGATACTTTTCTATGTCTGAGATTTTTTGATCCCAATTTTCTTCTGGTATGACGAGATCCACATATCTGATAGCCTCTAATAGAGATTTTCTTTCTTCGTAATCAAAATAACATTCTTTATTTTTTTCTAGCCTATTAAATTCATTGGTAGAAAGCCCGACAATGAGATAATCTCCCAACGCTTTTGCTCTTTTTAAAAGATTAATATGACCGTAATGCAATAAATCAAATGTTCCGTATGTAATGACTCTCTTCATAACTTCCTAACCACCTCTACATTTTCTCTCATATTTTTCTTATAGACCCATTTCCTAATTGAATTTGGAAGAATTCGAATCGCATTACGAAGGAAAATATTTCTAAATAATTCTACTAGAGTAATATCTCTTCTGCGATAAAAATCTAATTGGAGCATAAAGTCCGTCTTTACATACAAGAAACCACCTCTCCTCAGATAGCTAGAATCGTTTGTCTGCATGACTACTAAAGGTTCCTGGATATTCAAAAAATCCTTAGTTGGATTATCGTGTAACAATCTCATTGTGAGGTCATAATCCTCTAGGTAACGGAATTTACGATAATTACCAGCCTTCAAGATATATTTTTTTTTCATCATACTCGATGGATTATTAAAGGGATTTCTCATTTTCGAATATTGACGAATTTCGGCTGTAGTTTCTGGTACTTTCTTTAAGGCGGTAAACTCTGTATTTTTCTCTAGGATATTGGAACCAACCATGATGAGGTTGGGATTTTTTTCAAAGGCTGCTGCTTGCTTTTCAAACCTTGTTTCTAGAGAATAATCATCACTGTCCATTCTAGCAATGAATTCTGTTTGGCATTGATTGACTCCAAAGAGAGAGGCTGGTCCTGAGCCTAAGTTCTCAGGTAAATGAAAAACCTTTAAAATTGGAATCTCTCTCTGTAACTTTTGGATTTCTATTTCTAACTCTTCAGTCAATTCGCCATCACAAACTAAAATGATTTCTGTCGGTTTAAGGGTCTGTTGATAAGAACTTAGTAAACTTTTCCTTAAATTTGTAGGAGTCTCTTTTTTATAGACTGTCGTTAGAACTGAAAATTTCATTTTATAACTCCTAAACCTAATTTCCAAATAACCAATCAACAATAACTGAACGGTAGGGAACGACATGGTACCAGTCAGCTTTAAAATAAACAATGACTAGAAAGATTGAAGCGTAAACCAATATCATCAAATAAAATAAAATCCATTGAACTTTTTTGTCACCTATTTTAGATAAAATCATAGGGATATATAGGCAAATAAAGGGGGTAAAATAGTGTGCGAATCTGCCAAAAAGACTTGTTTGCAAAGTTGACGCAGTAAATAAAAAGGAGATAAAGAACAAAGTTCTTATAAATTCTTCTTCAGTCGATAACTTCAGTTTTCTAATCACTAATTCACCAAAGACCAGAACGATACCATACCAAATTGTTAAAAATACAGGTGCCCATTTATTGCTTTCCAAAAACCATGATGATTCCAGATAGGAAGTATACTGAGGGAAGAAAGAAATAAAGATAGTTGCAATTTGTTTGATAAAAGGTAAGATGATTAGAAATGCAAGGAACACAAATTGGTATATTCTTTTATTTAAAACGATTTTTTTAAGGGGGAAAAACAAGAGGCAGACGATACCAGATGTATGAAATAAGGGAGTTAGTAAGATAAATACCCATGCTAAAATCTTCTTGTTTTTTACTACGTAGTGAAACCCTAAAAAACTTAAAGCGATCGCTAGACCTTGTCTGATATTTGATAAAGAATAAAAAAAGAGTCCTAACGAGCTGAAGTAAATCAGTAAACTCATGTAAACATTTTTAGAATGCTTATAAAGCACAAGAAACCAGGCAATTAAAGTTATAAAGGCATAGGAAAATAATAAAAATGGATAGTGCTCACTAAAGTTTCTTAGGAAAATATTACTTACTAAATAACCAAGTTCAAATCGAGAACGAAATAGATTTGATAAATCCGGAAGTTGTAAATGATTCGATTCAAAAATATGGATATAAGTTCCTAAGTCTCCTCCGACGCTAGAAGTACGAAAACCCGCAATGATTAAAAAAAAGAAAAAAGTCGGAAGAACAAGGAAACCTAACTCTTTTACTTTATCCTCATATTTTAATGAGAAAAAGGCAAGGAAAGAGATATAGACGAACATTAAAAGATAGATTGTCATTTTTTCTCTCCTGCCTTTCAAATAGTTAGTTTAATAATAGTAATAATAGGTATCTTTATGTGAATCAATTTTATTCATTATCACACCAAGTAGTCTAGCTCCAACATGGTCTAATCTTCTTTTTGCTTCTATTATTTGTCGTCGTTTTGATTTTTTGATATCTACTACCAGAAGGGTAGCATCCGAAATACTGGCTAAAACTTGGGCATCAGTTGCTGCTAGCAAGGGAGGTGTATCGATAATGACATAGTCATAAAAATCCTCAAATGCTTTAAGTGTTTCATCCATAGAAGAACTAGCTAACATCTCAGAAGGATTAGGCGGAACAGGTCCTGAAGTCAGTACATCTAAATTCACATCATTTATCGTCAAATGATTAATAGAATCTACTCCTGACTTCTTTAATAGAAAGGTACTGAGTCCTTCAGTGTTATTTAGCTCGGTTAATTTATGTTGAGTTGGTTTACGCATATCCGCGTCTATGATAATCACTCTTTTCCCCTGTTGGGCCAAAGAAGCGGCAAGATTGATACTGACTTCACTCTTGCCTTCATTGGGGTTGGCACTTGTAACGACAATGATTTTAATATTTTTTCCAAATTCTGAGAACTGAAGATTACTCCTTAAAGTTCTAAAGGACTCAGCTACGATGGATTTACTGTTATGAATAACTTCGATATGCATGTCACTCACCTCTTCTCTTTCTCTCTATAGTTGGAATCATCCCGAGAACAGGTGTTCCCACTAACTCTTCCAAGTCTTCGTAAGAATCAATCGAATCACTCAGTACATATTTGATGAAAATAACATTAAATCCTACAAAAGAAAATACTAGAATAGATACAAGAAGATTCTTCCATAGAACGGGATAAACTGGAGAATCACTTCCCAGTGCTTCTGTAACAACTGACAAGTTGTCGCGCCCTAATCTATCTGCTGTAAATTTCTTGTACTGAGACACATACTCTTTAATATAACGTTCAGCTAAATTTCGATCTAGTCCTCTCACTGTTATTGTGACCAACTGAGAACCTGAGTCATTTGTTAATTTAACAGACTTGATTTTTGAAATTTCATCTGGTGATAAGCTTAATGCTTTATTGGTCTCATCTTTTACAGGGGGAAGATCTGCTATCTCTAAATAAGTCTTAGCTTGTCTTTGAAAGAGGTTTATAGCTTCAATCGTTTGCGCATCATTATTTTGCCCATTTGTTTGACTTGAAGTGTTCTTCATTATGAGCTTAGAGGATACACTGTATATAGGAGAAATGATAAAAACAGTATATAGACCAACTGCTGTCGTCCCTACTATAGTAAATAGAAGTAAAAATAGTAGTTTGCTTTTTATCAAAGAAAAAACTCTATTAATATTTTTATTAAAAATAGTCATATTATTGTTTGTTTCCTTTTATTTATTTTTTCTTTCTTAGAACTACCTAGATCCGTTCCCGGTAACCATCACTTTAATTGTTTTTAATAGTATAAGAAAATCTAACTTGATACTTTCGTGATTGATATAGAATAGATCGTAGACTAATTTATCTTTAGGAGTTAATTCATAACCACCATTTACTTGAGCCCATCCTGTGATTCCTGGGCGGACAGCTAAACGTTCATTAAAATTAGGGATATCTTTCAAAAATTCATTGATAAACTCTGGTCGTTCTGGTCGTGGTCCAATAATGGACATCTCACCTTTAATTACATTAATGATTTGTGGTAATTCATCAATTCGTGTTTTACGAATAAAACGTCCAACTTTTGTAATGCGTGTATCATTTTTGCTCGCCCATTTATGACCATTCTTTTCAGCATCTTGATACATGGATCGGAGTTTATAAATTGAAAAACTTTGTCCATTTAAACCAATTCGTTCTTGTATATAAATAGGATTACCACTTGATTCGATTACAATAAAGATACATGCTATTAAACAAATCGGGATAATTAATAGTAATGAGGGTATAGAAATTAGAAGACCTATAATTCTCTTAATTCTCCTATACATAAGCATCATTCTCCTAGAAAAAACTAAGGCGCACACATATATATGCGTGCGCCACTCACTACGTTGATGCATATATATATATATATAGTCCTGAGTATAAAAAGCTAGAACTAATAAAAATATGTATATTTACCAAGAATTAAATCATACAGTTCAATATAACATAAAAAAATAAGATTTTCAAGCTTACGTGATTAAAATACAGGAAATATACCTAAATTAAATGTTGCTAAATATTTTTGTTCGATATAATCAACTGAGGATTTACTAAAAATAATTCTTCTGCTCTTTCCTTTCCATACTGATGACTAATTGCGTCAAATGCTTGCTTCATATATGGTGGTCTTGAGCTTAGATTATGCATATCGCTAGCCACACAGTGAACTAGATTATAGGATAGAAAATACTGAGCTCTTTTTTTGAGTAAGCGATACTTATCCCCAAACATTTTAGGCTTAAGAACACTTGAACTATTTATTTGAGTATAACATCCCATATCTATCAGCTCTTTAACTCTTTTTTCATTTTTTTCTAGTTCAGCATAGCGTTCAATATGGGCAATGACAGGTCTAATACCTAACAATAAAACTTTATTTACTGCATTGCGGATTTCCCAATAGGGGGTGGTCGGGCTGAATTCAATCAAAGCATATTGTGTATCGTTCAGAGTAGGAATCTGCTTGCTTTCCAATTTGTCAAGAGCATCTTGGGTGAAGTATATTTCAGCTCCATATAAAAGAGTTAAGTCAGGCAGTTCTTTCTTAGCAAGTGCTTGAACCTCTTTAAAGTTGGTCATAATTGTATCTTCTGGAGTTTCAAACATATTTTTACGACGATGTGAAGTGGATACAATTGTACGAACTCCCTGTGAAAAAGCTTCTTTCAGAAGAGCTAGGCTTTCTTCAATTGTGCTTGGTCCATCATCTACACCAAAAACAATGTGAGAGTGGATATCAATCATGTAATATTTCCTTATATAATAGAGTTTTAGTTACTGTAATAAATAATTCCTGCATTTATATATAAGTATTTAGAATAACCTATAAATATTGGTTTATACAGTTTGTTTTCCTGATGTTATTATACTACGAAACATTAAAATAAGCTACTTATAATTAAGTCTCTCATAATATTTTAAAAGTTATCCAGTATAATAAAGCATATATAAATAAGCGTGTTTTGTTTTCGAATAAATCTGTTGAGAATAATAATGACACTGACTATTAAAACTAACACCTACCATGGCATTTCCATGGCAGGTGTTACTTATATCAATAATCGTTCTAAAAATGGTTTGATGCAGTTGAGAAGAATTCCATCTATCCAGCTTTCTTGTGCTGAGGATAGATGTTCTGTCTGAAGGCTTTCTTTTAAGAAGTCTCGGACTTGTTCTGGTGAGATTTCAAACTCAAAAGCTTTCATTTTATAGAAAAAGTTGATGAGATGATCTGACAGGTATTGGGTTGAAAAGGGAACTTCTCCACTTTTTCGATATTCTAATAAGAGTCGAGCAAATCGGGATTTTTCTTCAGGAAGGTCACGAAAATAGGAATTGAGGAGCCAAGTCTGCTTCTGTTTTCTTTCAACTGGATCCTGACTCGCAATTCGTTGGTCTTTTTCCAGCTCTTTTTGATATTGTTTGGCCTTGATGGCCCGTTCTGTTCTATTTTTACCAAAAAGAATTTTCTCCCATTTGCGTTCTTCTTGAGTCAGGGTTTCTGTAAAACCAAAATAATCTTGATAAGCCCGCTCTGCTGGGCCCATGGCTAGAACTAGATTGTCTGCATACTGCTTGGCTATTTTATCCCTCTTCTTGCGCTCTTTCTCTGCCTGAATACGGAGTTCTTGTTCGTAGTCAATTTTCTCCTTACCTAGCTTGACAAGGTAGAGTTGGTCATCTGGTTTTCCAAGTAAAAAGGGTTTGATACACTTTTCAAGGACTTCTTCCATCCGAGCCTTTTTCTTGGGCTCTGCCTTAGTCCAACTTCCTCCCTGAAAGACTTCTAAGAAAAGCTGGTAGTCACTCTCAGGCGCAAATTGATTGCCACGATTGGGTTTGAAAACACCTTTTTCCCAGAGCCATTTTAGAAGTCGCTCGTCAAAGTCACTTTTATTGACCTTGATTTTTTCCTTTTTCTGGGCTTTTCTGGTCAGATTTTCAACCTTTCTGAGCAGTTTTTCTTCCTCTTCCAGTTGCTGGTCAAGGGTCAATCGATGAAAATGACGAACACAGTCGCTACCAATCGGAAAGAGGCGTTGACCTGTGACACCGTTAAAGAGTTCGTAGGCGTACTTGATGGCATTTCCACAGACACAATTGCTACGGCCGATACCGTTAAAAATCAAGGAAACTTCATTCCATTCCTTGGTAGCTTGTTCCCAAGTATCAGCTTTTGAAGCCTGTAAAACCGCATCATGCAGGGATTTTCTAACTGGAAGTGTCATGAGGTCTCCTTTCTAATACTCAATGAAAATCAAAGAGCAAACTAGGAAGCTAGCCACAGGTTGCTCAAAACACAGTTTTGAGGTTGTAGATAAGACTGACGAAGTCAGCTCAAAACACAGTTTTGAGGTTGTGGATAGAACTGACGAAGTCAGTAACCATATCTACAGCAAGCTGAAGCTGACGTGGTTTGAAGAGATTTTCGAAGAGTATAAATTATACTTTTACAACTTGAACCTCGTCTTTACCGAGTAAAATCAAGTATTTTTCAATATTTTCAATCGAATAGGATCGTGATAAAGCTTCTCCGTATAGGGATAACTGACCACGATAGCGGTCTACGAGTTGACTCGGTTCATCATAGCGGTCTGTCTTATAGTCAAACAGAACAATTTTATCTTCGTAAAGTAGATAGCCATCAAGGATACCACGGACAACGAAGTCTTCCTGACTCTTTTGGTCTCGTTTGAGCATGGAAAAAGGTTGCTCGCGATAAAGATGGTTGGTATTAGCGAGAATTTCCTGACCGAGTGCTGTGTCAAAGAATGCAAGAATTTTAGCAAGATTGATCTTGTCTCTGACAGCTTGGCTAGTTTGAACTTGTTTGAGAGTTTCTGTCAGGCTAGCAAGAGTTGGTCGCTGACTGAGATCCATTCTCTGCATGAGTTCGTGGGTGGCACTACCAATCTCAGCTCCTGTTACCTTTTCTTTGGTTGAAAAATCTGGCAAATCAAAGTTGATTTTCTTGTCTACTGACTGTCCTTGACTTGCAATCTCAACACCTTCCATATCCATAACAGGTTCGTAGAATTTCTTGATTTGACTTGGGGTTTGAACACTAGGAAGTTCAATGGCTGCGCGGTGAAGAGTATTATAAACTTCAACTTCTTTCAGCATTTCAAGAGCTTCTTTAATGGTATTTGACTGACGATTGTCTGCTTGGGAGCTATCTTGGAGAGGACTTTTGTTTTCCAACTCTCCGATAGATTCTCTAGTCAGCTGATCTTCACCAACAAAACGATAGCTAAAGTTGAGATGATCCTTGGCAAACACTTTAATGATAGCCCAAATCCAATCTTGGAAATTCTTGGCTTGAAGTCTAGTGTTGCTATTTAGTTTTCCATTTTTAGCTGCTGGGTATTCCTTGGCTTCCAGCTTTTCACGAGAACCCTTACCGATAAGATAGAGCTTTTTCTCAGCCCGTGTCATAGCAACATACAGCAGACGCATCTGCTCTGAATAGCTTGCCAGCTGTAATTCCTCTTCGTTCTGCCTATAGGTCAAGCTAGGAATGGAGAGTTTGATGGTTTTAGGATAGTGATCTTCCACTGCTCCTGTCTCCATTTTGGCAATATATTTGACACCTAGACCGTTTTTACGACTGAGAATGACCTCTGACATGCTGTCTTGCTTGTTGAAATCTTGATCCATATTGAGGATAAAGACGTAAGGAAACTCTAGCCCTTTACTTTTGTGGATGGTAATGAGCTCTACTGCATCTTTTGGCGGTGCGACAGCCACGCTTGCCAAATCGTGCTGAGCTTCTAAAACTTGGTTAATCATACCAATAAAACGCGACAAGCCTTTGAAATTGCTCTTTTCAAATTGATCAGCACGCAGAGCTAGTGCATAGAGATTAGCCTGTCTAGCAAGACCATTTGGTAAAGCCCCCACATAATCATAATAAAAACGGTCGTTATAAATCTTCCAAATCAAGTCATATAGGGAGTGGGTTTTGGCATACAGGCGCCAAGAAACCAAGATATCCATGAATTGCTTTAGTTTCTCAGCTAGAGCTGAGTGAATCAAGACTTTTTGGCTACTTACCATTTTTTGTGCATTGACCAGTTTCTCATAGAGATTTTCTTGGACTTTATCCTCCGCTTTCTGAAGAGATAAACGTGCTAACTCGTCCTCATCAAAGCCAAACATTGGAGACTTCATAAGGGCAACCAAGGCATAGTCTTGCAGGGGATTATGAATGACACGAAGAGTGTCTAGCATGACTTGCACTTCTAGGGATTGGAGATAATTGTTTTGCTCTCCGTCGGTTTTAACAGGAATCCCGTACTCAGACAGGGCGAGAAGAATCTGGTCATTACGACTGCGGCTGGAGGTCAGAAGGGCGATTTCTTTAAAGGCAACACCTTGTTCCTGATGAAGTTTAAGGATTTCCTTGATAACTAAGCGCATTTCCCCTGTTAATTTCGTTTCTGCTTGGCTCTCTTCTTCCTCGCCTGTATCGTCCTTGTCGTAGATGAGAAATTCTGCCTTGTTGTCTGGATTGGGAGTCAGTTTGGTATTGGCAAAAACAAGCTGGTGCATGTTATCATAGTTGATTTCGCCGACCTCTTGGTCCATGAGACGTTCAAAGACATCATTGGTTGCTGACAGCACTTCTGAACTGCTACGGAAATTTTCCTTGAGGAGAATCAGCTTTCCTTCTTGGGAATCTTGCGCATAGCGTTGGAACTTTTCATTGAAAATCTGCGGGTCTGCTTGACGAAAACGATAGATGGACTGCTTGATATCCCCCACCATAAAGCGATTGTGACCATTAGACAGCAATTCCAGCATCCGTTCTTGAATATGGTTGGTATCCTGATACTCATCGACCATGACTTCATGGAAGCGCTCCTGATAAGCCTCACGAACTTGTGGGAAATTCTCTAAAATCTCAATGGTGTAATGGCTGATATCAGCGAATTCAAAGGCATTTTCCTGACGTTTACGCTGACGATAAGCTTCTACAAAATCACTCATGAAGGCTTGGAAGGTTTTAGCTAATCCCCATGTATCTCCATGATAACGTTCTTGATAGTCGAGAATGGTTATCTTGTCTGACAGTTGTCCTAGTTTAGCAAACTGTGCCTTTCTTTCTTCGTTGTAGGCATCAGCAAGAGGTTTCAAATCAGCCTTACGACTGGCATTAGTCAGAGCTCGACCATTTTTTTCCTTAGAGATTGCGACAACACGCGCAAGCACCGTTTGATAAGCCTGACTATCGGACTCTTGATTCAAGGAGCCGATTTCATCCAGAATCAACTGAACATTTTCTAAATAGGCAGCCTTGGGAAACTCCTTGGCATCATTATCCAGATGGTAACGGAAAAAGCTTTCCAAATCCCAAAGGGCTTGTTGGATTTGTGTGGTCAGTTTTTCTTTTTCACTGCTAAAATCAGCTTTTTCAAAGCCTTTGAGGAAAGATTCACTTAACCATTTCTGAGGATTGCTGGTGGATTGGAGGAAGTCATAGATTTTATAGACTTGCTGGCGCAGCCCCCGTTCGTCTTTGCCACGCCCTGCAAAATTTTTCAGCAAATGACTAAAGGTCTCTTTCTGTTTGCCTTGGTAATGGGCTTCAAATACCTCATGAAAGACTTCGTTTTTTAGAAGGAGTTGCTCGCTCTGGTTTTGTAAAATACGGAAATTAGGCGCAATATCAATCAGATAGCCATGTTTACCAAGGAATTTTTGTGTGAAAGAGTCCATGGTTCCGATGGCAGCGTTGGGTAGATCAGCCAACTGACGACCCAAGTGTTGTTTGAGGTCAACATCGCCACTTTCTTGAATTTGTTGGCTGATTTTTTTCTCTAAACGTTCCTTAAGCTCTGTGGCAGCCTTAACGGTAAAGGTGGAGATAAAGAGTTGACTGATTTCCACACCACGCGCCAATTGGTCTAGAATACGCTCGGCCATGACAAAGGTCTTCCCAGAACCAGCCGACGCTGAAACCAGGATATTTTGACCAGAAGTGTAGATGGCTTCGATTTGTTCGGCAGTTTTCTTTTGTTCCTTGCTCGAATGCGCTTCTGCTTCTTGCAATTTTTGAATTTCCTTCTCAGTTAAAAAGGGAATAGGCTTCATCGATTCAACTCCTCTCTTATTTTTTCAAACCAAGCTTGCTTGAGTTTTTCTCCGACCAGACGCTTGCCATCAGCTAAGTCCAACTTTTCTAGGAAACGAGCTTGACCTAGGTGGTAATTGGCTTCAAAGCCTGTGATGGCTTGGTGTTGCTGAACGTAGGGGGCAATACTTCTGCCATTTTCTGTATAAGGATTAATGGCAAACTGGCCTGCTAAAATTTTCTCAGCTGCTTTCTTGTAAAGATGGGCATTGTAGTCCAGTAGGAGCTGGAATTCCTCATCTGTCAGCTGATTAGCCTTGTTTTTGTTGTAAAATTCGCCCAAATGACTGCTTTCTTTTTCTAAAAAGAGTCCTTGGTATTTCATAGATTTGCTGGCTTCTACTACTGCACCTGCCAGACTTTTAACGGCCATCAGAGATTGGACAGGTTCAGCCATTTCCAAGTACATGGCACCAAAAAAGTTCTGCTCCCCTTCTCTTTTTAGTGCAGCTAAGTAAGTTGGCAACTGGGAATTGAGCCCATTAAAGAAATGAGGAAACTGGAACTGAGTTAGACTGGATTTGTAGTCTACCACTCCAATCGCTCCATCAGCTTTCAATCGGTCAATGCGGTCCACCTTGCCTCGTACAAAGACACTGCGACCATTGTCCAATTGAATAAAGGCCTGCTCTTTTCCACCAAAATTTGCCTCTTCTTTAATGGTTTCGATGGCTGGATTATGGCGGAGAATGTGTCCAGTCGTCCGTGCAACATCAAGCAGAACTTCCTTAGTAAACTGGGCTTCCAAACTTTCTTGGTATATAGCTTCAAATTCCCGTTCCTGACCGGTTTCGTGGATAGCTTGTTCTAGACGTTTGTCAAAGGATTCTTTGTCAGGCAACTGCAAGGCGCGTTCAAAAATGCGGTGTAAAAAATTCCCATGACTACGAGCATCTGGACGCAGGCGCAATTCCTCCTGCAAGCCTAACACGTAGCGGAGGAAATAACTGTATTGGTTCCGGTAAAACTCCGTCAAACCAGATGTAGACAGGTAAAATTCCTGTTCAGCAGGATAGAGAGCCTGTAAGGTGTCCTTAGCCAACTGCTTACTGCTTGGACTGGTTGGGAGGGCTGGATTTTCCAGACTTTGCTGGTCTAGTTTTTTACCCATGACACGCGCCAGAACCTTAATAAAGGTCAAATCTTGCTCAGTCTCACTCGTCTCGCCCTGCTGGTGATAGGCAACCAGACTGGACAAAAGACTGTGATAGGACCCCATATCTTCCTTAGACAGCCCTTTGTGATTCATCCTCCTCTCTTTTCGACTAAATCCCAAATGAATCAGCTCTTGAAGATAGGCAGATTCCTTGCTTTCACTTTCGTTAAAAAGGCTTGGAGCCGACAAGACCAACTGCTTACGAGCAGAATTGACCAAGGAAAGCATAGTATAGCGATTTTTCTTGAGGTTTTCACTGCTAGCAATCAGCAATTGCGCCCCATCTTCTGTCGCTTGGTTTAGACTCTGTCTTTCTTCGTCTGTCAAAAGACTGGTGTTTTGCGCAATTTTTGGTAAATTGTCCTGAGTCAGCCCAATGGCATAGACAAAGTCAGCCGTCAGTGGTGCAATCAAATCGTAACTCTGCACCAGGACAGTGTCCACTGTTGCTGGAATGGTACGGTATTGGGACAAACTAATTCCAGAATGGAGCAAGGCTAGAAAGTCCTCTAGATTAACTTGCGAACCAGCAAAAACAGTCGCAAATTGTTCTAAAACATGACAGAAAGCCTTCCAAACTTCGGCCTGTCTTTCCTGCTCTACAGCTTCCATAGTGGCTGTCAAATCTTGTAACTGCTTAGTTACTGCTCCTTCTTTTAGAAAGGCATTCCACTTTTGCAAGAGGTTTTCAGCCTTTTGTTTTCGGCTGGCAAACAGAGTTTCAAGAGGTGTTAAAATACGCAGACGAAGAGCATTTAAACGCTCTAAATCAAATTTTCCATGGTGGGATTTGTTGAAGGCTTGCTGAAAGGCTGGTAAGCCATTGATACCAAGATAGCGGATATATTGCTCAAATGCGTCAATATCAGCCTGACTAAGGTCGGTATATAAACCCGTTCTGAGGAGGTTAATCAAATCTTCCTGACGGAAACGATAGCGTTTTAAAGCCAAGGTAGACTCGACAAACTGTGTCAAAGGGTGATGGGCCATGGATTCGCTTCTACCAAGATAGAAAGGAATCTGGTACTGGTCAAAAATGGTTTTAAGAGATAACTGATAAGAAGCCACATCCCCCAAGAGAATACGAAAATGCTTGTAACTCAGATTTGAGTTCTCGTGTAATTTCTGACGAATGCTACGGGCTACTAGCTCCAACTCCTCCTTTTGCGTCAAGTAAGACCAGATTTGTAAGTTGTCACGGTCCTTCTCATCGACATTCAATGTTAATTCTGAAAAGTCATAAGAAGACTCCAGCAAACGAGAGGCCTTGTCAAAGCTGTCCATCTTCTCATGAGTTTGAGAATAATCCTGGGCAGGTGTTTGGTATTTAAAGGCTAGATGATGGAGAAACTCCACACTGGCTTGGTATAGATTGCCCTCGCTAAAAGGGCTAGTATAGGCTTTCTTACTAGCATAGGCTCCAATGACAATCTCAACACCCTTGCCGTGAAGTACGTCCACAATCCGCTCTTCCTCAGCAGAAAAACGGGTAAATCCATCAATAACCAAGGCGATTTGAGTAAAATCACTACTAACTTTGTCATTCTCAATAGCCTCAATCAAATGGGACAATTGACTTCCCTGAGCCAACTGACCTTGATTGAGATAAGCCGTTACCTTCTCAAAAATCAAGAGTAAATCGGCCCTCTTGTCCTCATCCGTCAAACTCTCCAAGTCCAAAAAACTCATCTGAGCTTTGGTCATCTCGTGGTAAAGCTCAATCAACTGCTGGATAAACTGAGGATCCTGCTTGATGGCTCCATAAACGCGTAAATCCTTAGGATCAAGTTTGGCAAGGCATTTGTAAAAGGCCATCCCAAGACCAATATCATCTAGACTGGTCTTAGCAGGCAAGTCATTCAAAATCAGGTAACGAGCCATTTGAGCAAAGCGCGTGACGGTAATCGCAAAAGAAGCCTGCTGGGGTAAACATTCCAGTACAGATCGTTCCTTTTCAAAAGAAAGAGAGTTAGGAGCGATATAGAAAACCCGCTTGCCAGCAGCAACTAGCTCCTCTGCCTCTCTAGTTAGAATTTCTGTTAAAGAAGTCCGAATATCAGTATAAAGTAATTTCATCTCTGCCTCGTTGGAATTTTTCATTACCTTTTATTATACCATGATTAGCCCGAAGATTCCTCCTCCTTTCCTCCAAAATATGCTATAATAATACCAAAAGATAAAGAAGGAAGACCTATGATTAAACTACTAGCCTTGGATATGGACGGAACCCTCCTAAATGAAGCCAAGGAAATCCCACAAGCTCACATTACTGCCATTCACCAAGCCATTGAAAAAGGTGTCAAACTGGTTCTCTGTACTGGTCGTCCTCTCTTCGGAGTTCTTCCTTACTACAAGAAACTTGGTCTTGATTTGCAAAATGAATACGTTATTGTCAATAACGGTTGCTCAACCCACCAGACAAGTGATTGGAGTCTGGTTGATTGGCAAGAACTCAGTCCAGCAGATATCGAGTACCTCTATGACCTAGCTGAAAAAAGTGATGTTCAGTTGACTCTTTTTGATGAGGAGCATTATTTTGTCCTCGGTGGCAAGCCTAATGAAATTGTTCAAAATGATGCCAAGCTGGTCTTTTCGGACCTGACTGAAATTTCTCTTGAGGAAGCGACTAGTGGTAAGTATCGTATGTTCCAAGGTATGTTTTTAGGAACAAAAGAACAAACAGACGATTTTGAGCAGTGTTTTGCTGAGGAACTCTGCCAACTATTTAGTGGAGTTCGTTCGCAGCCTGTCATTTATGAAGCTATGCCACTTGGTACGACCAAGGCTACTGCTCTTTCTCGACTAGCAAATATTTTGAAGATTGATTCCTCAGAAATCATGGCCATGGGCGATGCTAATAACGATATCGAAATGCTCCAGTTTGCAGGACTTGGGATTGCAATGGGAAATGCCAGCGATTATGTCAAATCCCTTGCGGATGACGTTACAGCAAGCAACGAAGAAGACGGCGTTGCGCGTGCCATTGAGAAATATATTTTATAATTAAGAAGCCCAGTTCATATCAACTGGGTTTTGATATTTAAGAATTCCTAAAACTTTAGAAACTCTTTAGAAATGCTTGAGCTTTCTTTGATTTCTATGCTTTATACTAAAGTTAACAAAATAAATCAAAAGGAGAGAATCATGAAAACAGTACTCGACATTCATGGATTGTCCAAAAACTTTGACAAACAAGCTATTCTTCAGGATCTTCGTCTAACGATAAGAGAGGGAGATATTTATGGACTTATCGGGAAGAATGGAGTTGGGAAGACTACCTTAATCAAAATCATTACGCAACTACTATTTGCGGATAAAGGGACTGTTTCCCTCTTCTCTAGCCAAACGGAAAATGAGTGGACCAAGGCTCTATCTCGAGTAGGTTCTGTTATCGAATCACCCGTAGCCCATAATCACTTAACAGCCTATCAAAATCTGAAATATTACTGTATGATTCGTCATATTCCAAATGCTGATCAAGTTATTCGAGAAACGCTGGACTATGTAGGTTTGACAGATACAGGGAAAAAAGTCTTTCGAGATTTCTCTCTTGGAATGAAACAAAGACTTGGTATTGCCATTGCCCTCCTATCCAAACCAGATTTCCTAATCTTAGATGAACCTATCAATGGTCTCGACCCAATCGGTATCAAAGAATTTCGACTAATGATTCAACGCCTCAATCAAGAACAAGGGATCACCATTCTCATCTCTAGCCATATCTTGTCAGAACTCTACCTCGTAGCTAATCGCTTTGGTATTTTAGATCAAGGAAAGATTATCCGTGAAATCAGCAAAGCGGAATTTGAAACACTAAGTGAGGATTATATTGTCCTTAAGACAGCTGATCAAGAGAAAGCTTGTCAAGTATTAAAAGAACAAATCCAGCTCCAGTTCAAGGTTGTTAATCCTGAAAACGAAATTCACATCTTTGGTCAGGAACAAGATGTCAAACAGATTCTCAAAGAATTAACCTTGTCAGATGTTGCTATTGACGAGATTTACTATGCCCGTCAAAACCTAGAAGAATACTTCACTCAATTGGTCGAATAGGAGGAAAATCATGATACATACCATTCAAGCAGACTTTTACCGTCTTTTCCGTTCCAAAGGATTCTGGATTACAGAATTCGTTCTCTTTGCTCTCATGCTAATGGGAGCAAGTATAGGAGCTACGGGTCATCTGATGGCAATCCAGACAGAAGAACCAGAAATTCCAACCCAAGGTTGGAATGGTGTACAAGCCCTGATCAACGCATCTAGTCAAGGTTCAAACCTCGTTTTTCTCTGCATCATTCTAGCTTGTCTCGTTCTTGGAGTTGATTTAATCGGTAAACTCTATAAAAATAATTTAACAGTGGGTGTCTCTCGTACCGAGTTTTTTCTAGCCAAAGCCTTTGTATTGGCTTGTATTGCACTTTTACAAGTCATCATCTGTCTTGTAATTGCCTTTATTCCAGCAACTATCTTAAATGGATTTGGAACTATGCCTGATGGCTTTATTGGCAATCTACTGGTAACCATTTTCCTTCAATTTCTTTGCCTCCTTGCTTGGCTTTCCATTGTTTCCTTCATTCTCTATGTTAGTCATTCTTATATTGCGGTATTTATTGGTTATTTTGTCAGCTCTATCTTACTTTCTATGCCAATGCTCATTTTTCCAAATATCAAAATTTTACCATATTTATCGTTGCAATTTTTCTATGCTATGACTGCTAATAGTGAATCCATTTTCTATACACTTATAGTTAGCTTAGCTGTTATTGTAATCTTTAATCTAAGTGGACTGACAGTTTTCAAAAAGAAAAGTCTATAAAAAATGACCTCCTCTAGGCTACAGAGGAGGTTTCTTTTTGTTAAAAGTAAATGCAAACTGACAACCATTGCCCATCTGTGCTTAGTTTCATCTCTGCACCAAGAAGATGGCATAATTCCTCAGTGATATAAAGGCCTAAACCAGAGGATTCTTCCGTATCAGATAGATTTTCAGAATAAAAACGGTTGCTGAGATTTTCTATTTTTTTGATGGGCTGTTTGACAAGGTTTGCAATCTCTAAGACAAGCTGTTCCTTTTCCTTTCTCAAGGACAGACGTGCTTCTTCCTTGCCATGTTTGAGGACATTCCCAAGCAGATTTTGTAAAATTCGATCCAGTAAGTCTTCATCAGTCCTCATTTTCAGACCAGCTTCAACCTTAAAATCAAGCGTGATTTTTGCCGCCTGAAAAACATCATAATAAGCCAGAGTCTTTTTGGTGATAAAAGTTGAAAGCTCCACTTCTTCCAGTTTCGGTTTGACAGCTCCTTCCATCAAACGACGATATTCTAGGAGAGCCTCCAAACGTTTGGAAACTAAATCAAGATGCTGGGCTATTTTTTGTAAGGTTTCTGATTTGTCTTCAGGAGACTTCATCAATTGTTGCGTGTAGCCTGAAGCGATAGTCAAAGGTGTCCGAATATCATGGGCGATATTGCTGATGGCCATATCCAGAGTCTGCTTTTCCCTTTTCATCACCAACCGAGATTGTTCCACTTCTTGAAATAGATTTTCAATTTGCTGGTAGAGATGTAAAAAATGTTTGGAAAAAATGCTGACTCCGACTCTTTTCATACTACCCGTGAGAATCTTGTCTTCAATCTGTTGACTCAAGTTTTTAAGTGCTATATGGTAGCGAATCAATGCAATCGATAAAATAATTAGGAGTACTAGTAGGACAAAAATTATCATGTAGGTCATTGCTTGTCTCCTTTTAATCTTACCCCAACGCCCCAGATGGTTTCAATATATTCTTGATTTGGGTCAAGCTGGTTTAATTTTTTACGAAGATTACTCAAATGCGTATTGAGAGTATTATCTCCAGGTAGGTAGCTATCCTCCCAGACCAATTCATAAAGTTCTTCCTTAGTGAAAATTTTCTTTGGATATTTAAGGAGAGTTTGGAGAATCAAGCATTCTTTCTTGGCAAGGCGAATCGTTTCCTGACTATTTTTGATTTCAAAACTTTCGGCATAAAACTGGATATTTTTCAAGTTTTGTGGCAGATTTTCAGTTTTTTCTATTTCCATAGGCTGTTTTTCTACGCTTTGACGTAATTGAACAGTAACTCTAGCAAAGACTTCGTCCAAATCAAAAGGTTTGACTATGTAATCATTGGCACCCTTTAAGAGGTATTGACTGATTAGCTTCTTATCGCTCAAAGCCGTTAGCATAATGACTGGAATTTGACTTTGTTCCCTGATGGCTTTTAAAACCTGATCCCCATTTTTCCCAGGAAGCATGATATCTAGCAAAACGAGTTCAATCCTACCTTGGTCAAAACGCATGATTCCTTCAGTTCCTGAAAAGGCTTGAATCACCTCATGCTCCTCAGTAAGAAGTGTTCGTAAAATCTCTTGAATGTCACTATTGTCTTCAATGACCAATATCCTAGCCATAAATACCAACCTTTCTGCAACTATTATAGCATGTTTTATTGATAAAGCTTAAACAGAAAAGCTCCTCGCATAAAAGCGCGAGAAAGCCTTAGAGGGTTAAAATATAAAATCCACTTACTAGATGACCTAGTATCCCTATAATTACTAGTGAAAACGAGTCTAGCAGAATAAATCTCTCATTTCTCCCCTACTAGTCCGTAATTCGTTGATACATTTCTGGTCTTCTATCTCGAAACAAGCCCCAGTTTAGGCGCTCGCTTGCTCCCTTGTCTAGGTCATAAGTAGCTAACAGAACAGCTTCTTCTTGTCTTTCAGCTTGCTCTAGAATAGCTCCTGTTTCATCCGTCATAAAAGATGAACCGTAGAAGTCAAGACTGGAACTCTGTCCACCATTTTCCTCGCTTGGAGTGACTTCCTCTAATCCATAACGATTGGCTGCAATAACTGGGACAATATTTGCTGCTGCGTGGCCTTGCATGGTACGTTGCCAATGGCCACAACTATCCGTATCTAGGATAGGCTCAGAGCCAATAGCAGTTGGATAAAAGAGCAATTCTGCCCCATTTAATGCGAGACAGCGGGCTGTTTCAGGGAACCATTGATCCCAACAAATACCGATCCCAATCTTAGCATAACGAGTGTCCCATACCTTGAAACCTGTGTTACCAGGCGTGAAATAGAACTTTTCTTGATAATAATGATCATCTGGTATGTGGGTCTTTCGGTAAACGCCTAGAACTTCCCCATCAGCGTCAATAACTGCAATAGAATTATACAAGACATTGCCATCTTTTTCATAGAAACTGATCGGTAAAACAACTTGTAGTTCCTTAGCAATCACCTTAAAATGCTGAATAGCTGTATTGTCTGTCACCGACTGGGCATGCTGGTAGTAGTCATACTGACGTTCCTGACAGAAATAGGGACGTTCAAACAACTCGGGCAAGAGAATAATTTGTGCGCCTTGTTCTGCAGCCTGACGTACTAAACGTTCTGCGGTTTGGATATTTGTTGCCACATCCTTAGCGCATTGCATCTGAATGGCTGCAACTCTTACATTTCTCATCTTTTTCTCCTATTCTGGGATTTGTTGGGTGATACAGTGGATATTGCCACCACCTAAAAGAATATCTCTGGCTGGTATTCCGACAACTTTACGGTCTGGGAAACACTTACTGAGGATATCTAAGGCTACTTGGTCATTTACGTCTTGAAATTGGGGAACAAGGACAGCCTTGTTGGCGATATAAAAGTTTACGTAGGAAGCTGCTAGTCGTTCACCAGCGTAGCGTTCTTCTTCACCTTCTTCGTAGGAATAACCAGGAAGATCTTCTTCTGTCACAACTTGTCGAACTGCAGGGATAGGCAATTTATGAATGGTGAAGTGACGACCTTTTGCATCTGTTTCTTGCTCTAATAGTTCGAGATCTGCTTTTGACATGGCATACTGAGGATCGCTTTTGTCGTCTGTCCAAGCCAAGACAAGTTCTGCAGGACCAACAAAGGCTGCAACGTTGTCAACGTGTTCATTGGTTTCGTCCTGATAAATACCATAAGGAAGCCAAATAACTTTTTCAGCGCCAAGGCTCTCTAATAAGGTATTCTTAATTTCCTCTTTAGTCAGATGAGGATTGCGACCAAGACTGAGAAGGCAACTTTCAGTTACGATAATGGTTCCTTGACCATCGCTATGTATCGCTCCGCCTTCTAGGACAAAAGGTTTGGCATCATAAACAGGCATTTCCAAGGACTCAGCAAAACGACTGGCTACTTGGTCATCATCTTCATAATCTTGATAAAGACCATCAACAGCACCACCCCAGGCATTGAAAGACCAATCCATGGCTAATTTCTGGCCTTTATCATTGACAAGAATGGTCGGACCTGTATCACGAGCCCAGGCATCATTGGTGGGAATGTCTAGATAAATAACGCTATCTCCAAGGTAGTCTTGGGCTTCAGCTAAGTAGTCTTGGTCCACCAAAAGATAGACTCTTTCTCCTTCTGCTATGGTCTTAATAATCTGGCTGAAAGCTCTTTTAGCAGCTTTACCTTGAAAAGGCCATGATCCTGGTCTTGTAGGCCAGATCATCAAGGTTCCGTGATGGGGTTCGTACTCTGCTGCCATGCGATAGCCCGCTTTTTTCGGAGTTTCTATCATGATAATCTCCCTTTAAAGTCTTGATAGCCGAAGGCTTTGACCAAGCTACAGTCACCCTGTTCGTCCATGAGATAGAGACTTGGCAATCCAATACCATTAAAGGTATTATTTTTGACAAAAGAATAAATGGCCATATCTTCAAAATAAAGTCTGTCTCCGATTTGAACTGGATTTTCAAAGCTATAATCACCAATCACATCGCCTGTCAGACAAGTATTGGAAGAAAGTCTATAGGTATGGGCTTTTTCCTGTGCCTCAAAGCCATTTCTCAAAGGTGGACGATAGGGCATCTCAAGTACATCAGGCATATGGCAGGTCGCAGAGGCATCTAAAACCAAGATTTCCATACCGTTTTCGACAATATCCAATACTTCAGTTGCTAGATAACCTGCATTGAGCGCAATGGCTTCACCCGGCTCGATATAGACTTCAAGATTGTAAGTTTCTCGGATACGCTTGATTTCTGAAATCAGCAAATCCACATCGTAACCTTCTCTTGTGATGTGGTGTCCGCCCCCCATATTGAGCCATTTGACCTCATGTAAGTAAGGACCAAACTGCGCTTCTACTGCTTTCAAAGTTGTCTGTAAATCATCTGCTCCCTGCTCGCAAAGGGTGTGAAAATGAAGACCGTCTACCAATTCCAGCAAATCACTCGGTATCTTGTCTGAAGTTACTCCAAAACGGGAACCAGGTGCACAAGGGTCATAGAGCGCGTGGTCACCTTGAGTTGAACACTGAGGGTTGAGGCGCAAACCAACACTGATACCAGCATCTCGACAACGCGGACCGTGTTTACGCAACTGTCTCTCTGAGTTAAAGACGATATGGTCCGTTATCTCCAGCAATTCTTCCAAGTCTGCATCCTTGAAAGCAGGCGCAAATACATGGACTTCTCCCGGAAATTCTTCTCTAGCTAGCTTAGCTTCATAAAGTCCACTGGCTGTCGTACCTGATAAATACTGGCTAATCAAAGGATAGGTTTTGTAGAGGGAATAAGCCTTCTGGGCAAGTAAAACCTTACAGCCCGCTTCTTCTTGAACATAATGTAGAATACGGCAATTGGCTTCTAATTTGGCTAGGTCAATAACATAGGCTGGTGTTGGTACTTGTTCTAACTTCATCAGTCCACCATTTGTGGATTTTCAACCACAACCCATGGCAAACCATACTCATTCAAAGCTTCCATGAATGGATCTGGATCCAACTCTTCAAGGTTATACACTCCAGCTTGTTTCCAAGTACCGTTCATAACCAATTTTGTCCCAATCATGGCTGGAACGCCTGTCGTGTAAGAAATTGCTTGTGAACCAACTTCTGCGTAACATTCCTGATGGTCACAAACATTGTAGATGTAGATGGTCTTTTCAACGCCATCTTTGACACCTGTAAAGATACATCCGATATTGGTTTTACCTACAGTGCGTGGCCCAAGGCTTGCTGGATCTGGAAGCAAGGCTTTCAAAAATTGAATCGGAACGATGTCTTGTCCATTGAAGTTAATGGTATCCGTACGAAGGAGTCCAACATTTTCCAAGCATTTCATATGCGTTAGATAAGATTGACCAAAGGTCATAAAGAAGCGAATACGTTTAACACCTGGAATGTTCTTGGCCAATGATTCGATTTCTTCATGGTGAAGGAGATACATGTCTTTTTGTCCAACTTGAGGGAAATCGTACTCGCGCTTGATAGACATGGCTTCAACTTCGACCCATTTTCCATCTTCCCAGTAAGAACCTGGAGCAGAAACCTCACGGAGATTAATTTCTGGGTTAAAGTTGGTTGCAAATGGATAACCGTGGTCACCACCATTACAGTCTAAAATGTCGATATAATGGATTTCATCAAAATAGTGTTTGAGGGCGTAAGCAGAAAAGACACTAGTCACACCTGGGTCAAAACCAGAACCAAGAAGAGCGGTCAAGCCAGCCTCTTTGAATTTCTCCTGATAAGCCCATTGCCATGAGTAGTCAAAGTAAGCTGTAAAACCAAGTTCTTTACAACGTTTCTCATAGATGGCACGCCATTCAGGGTCTTCTGTATCCTCTGCTTCGTAGTTGGCTGTATCGATATAGTGAACACCTGTTGCCAAACAAGCATCCATAATGGTTAAATCTTGATAAGGCAGAGCTACGTTCAAAACAGCTTCTGGTTTATAGCTTTCAATCAGGGCAATCACTTCTTCTACCTTGTCAGCATCAAGAGCAGCTGTCTCAATCTTTGTACTTGTTTTGCCTTCCAGTTTAGCCTTCAAGTCATCACATTTTGACTTGGTACGGCTAGCAATCATAATCTCTGCAAAGGTTTCGCTATCTTGACAAATCTTTGAAATAGCAACTTGGGCAACTCCCCCACATCCAATAACTAGTAAACGACTCATTTTTTTCCTTCCTCTTCTTCTAAAATGTCCTCAACATACTTGGGCAACATAAAGGCTCCCACGTGTAAGTTTGCAGTGTAATATTCTGTGAAAAGCTGGCGTTTTTTCCAGCCTTCCTTGTCAAAATCCTTGACAGGGTGGTATTTTTTCGATGCAAATCCAAACAACCAATAACCAGCAGGGCTAGTTGGGATGTGGGCCTGATAGACCCGACTGATTGGAAAGGCTTGATTGACCTTGCGGTGCATGCTTCGACAAGCTGACTCATCTTCGTCAAAGAAGGGACTACCATGCTGGTAAATCATGATGCCGTCTTCTTTCAAGGCTCTATAACTGTTGCCGTAAAATTCCTTGGTAAAGAGCCCTTCCGTATGTCCAAATGGATCTGTCGCATCGTTGATGATAATATCGTAGTCATCTTCACAGTTTCGCAAAAATCGTAGTCCATTTTGGTAGTAAATAGTAACACGAGGATCATCTAGCCCTGAAGCAAAATCTGGGAAATACTCACGACAAACCTCAACTAGCATCTCATCTGGTTCCACAATATCGATTTGCTCCAGTTCAGGATAGAGTGTTAATACTTGAGCAACACCACCGTCACCACCCCCAATAACCAAAACTTTCTTGGGATTGGGATGCACAGCCATGGGAACATGAACGGTCATTTCATTGTAGACAAAATCATCAGCATCTGAGAACAAGACGTGCCCATTTAAAATCAAAATCTTTCCAAAAGCTGGTGTATCCAAGACTTCGATATCCTGCCATTCACTTTTACCAGCGTAGAGTTGCTTGGCTGTTCTCAGGGACAATTTCACATCTGGAGTATGAACTTCAGAAAACCATAAATCCATCTAGTTCTCCTTTCTCTTAATGACGTTGATGTGATTGACCTCAGGATCTTCCGTCCCTTGGAGGGAACAACCACGTTCCTTGGCAAATTGGATATAATCGACAATTTCTCGTGTAATGCGTTCACCAGGAGCCAAGATAGGGATTCCTGGTGGGTAACACATAACAAATTCTCCACAGACTTGTCCAACAGATTCGTCTAAAGACAAACTTTTTCTCTCTGAATAGAAGGCTTCCTGAGGAGATAAAACCAACTCGGGCTGAATATATTCTCCAGCTATCAAGTCCTTCCCATCTCGTGAATAGAGTCTCTTGATATCTGCTAAAGCACCAACTAATCGTTCAATGTCTTGGATACGGTCACCAATCGAAATATAGGCCAAGATATTGCCAATATCACCAAACTCAATCTGAATGTCGTATTCGTCTCGTAAGAGGTCATAAACCTCGATACCTGTTAAGCCAATACCCTGAGTATAAACGGACAGCTTGGTCACATCAAAATCGCAAACGGACACTCCGTCTATTAACTCTTTTGAGTAGGCATAGTAGCCACCGATAGCATTGATTTCACGACGAGCATACTCTGATAACTCAATGACCTTCTCAAACGACTCTTTACCACGAAGAGCCAAGTTGCGACGTGAAATATCCAAACTAGCCATCAACAAGTAAGAGGCGGATGTTGACTGGGTTAGGTTTATAATCTGACGAACGTATTCAGGATTCATCTGCTCCCCGATTAAAAGAAGCGAACTTTGTGTCAAACTCCCACCAGACTTATGCATGGAAACTGCTGCCATATCAGCACCTGCATCCATAGCAGAAATTGGAAGTTTATCAGTAAAATGTAAGTGTGCTCCGTGGGCTTCATCCACTAAAACTAGCATGCCAGCTTCATGAGCCATTTCCGTTAAACCCTTGAGGTCTGAACAAATTCCATAGTAAGTAGGATTGTTAATCAAAATGGCCTTGGCATCTGGATGCTCCTTAATTGCCTGCGCTACTCGGTCATTTTCAAGACCTAAAGCGATACCAATCTTAGGATCCACACTCATCTCGATATAGATGGGAATAGCACCACATAGAACCAGCGCATTGATAGCAGATTTATGGACATTACGTGGCAAAATAATCTTATCTCCAGCCTTGCAGGTGGAAAGAATCATAGTCTGCACCGATGAAGTTGTTCCACCAATCATTAGAAAGGCATGGCTAGCCCCAAAAGCATCTGTAGCCAGCTCCTCTGCATCACGAATAATCGAAATGGGGTGACCAAGATTATCCAAGGGTTTCATAGAATTGACATCAATGCCAACACATTTTTCACCTAACAGTTCGACAAGTTCTGGATTTCCCCGTCCGCGCTTGTGACCTGGAACATCAAAGGGAACAATCCTTTTCTTGCGCAACTTCACCAAGGCCTCATAAATTGGGGCTTGGTTTTGATCTAACTCTTTCAAGACATACTCCTTTACTATATTTTTAGCGCTTCAAGAAGACGAAGACGACTAAAGGTTGACTCATGAAAAAAGAGCAGGTTTTCACCTGCTCTGCAATCTTCTGACGTTTTTATGTTTGTTTCTGTTGAGTATGTCTGTTCCCGATGTTTCCAAACTCTCTAGTAGCAAATATTACGTACTTTATTGATCGTTTCACAAGATGACGTGTGCTTTCACCACACTAAAAATTTATGAATTAGGACAAGTGTCCTAACATCAACTTATAAAAGTAGGCTTTTAACCCTATCAATAATGTGGTTTTTCAACCACGCTTCGGCATTCAACCCTGCCTGTCCGTAGGCATTTTTTACTCGGGTTTATATTTGCTAGAAAACATCATCTCATTTTCTAAGCTTTATTACTATATCATACTTCCAACACTCTGTAAAGTACTTTTTTGAAAAAATATCTATTTTTGTTCGGAAAAATAATATTTTATATAGATTTGTATAAGTTTAATAGTGTGAAAACGGATATAAAAAGAACTAGTCCACTAGTTCTTTTAAATGTATCTTAACGATTAATGGTAACAGAAAAACGATAGCCATTTAATTGTATAAATTTCACCAAAACGAATAAAGCAGTTCGTTTATTAGCATTGGCAAAAACATGCTTTTTTCAAGTAATACAAGTAGCTCATTGAGAATAAGCGAGCCACTCATTAATCATACTAGCGATTTCTTTGGGAGCTTCAGTATAAACTTCATGGCTAACGTTCTCTAGAAAAATAGTATCAAAATAGTCTGGCAATTCTTTTAAGGCTTCCTCTCTCCATGTAGCTTCATTAGGATAGCGAGGACTGATAAACAAAGCATCTCCCACTTCTCTCTTAAAAGCTTGTATTTTCCTCCGTAGGCGGAGGATCGCTTCTATATTTTCATAATTTATAGCCAACTCATATCTATTATACTCGCATTCCAGTGATAGGACTGTCTTACAGCTTTCTCCATATTTTCTGACCAATGCTTTGCTTCAGATTTTTCTTTAGAAATAAGAACATCTAAGTCCGAAACGACTTGAGATTCAATATAGTTTTTAGTTTCCTCTAACTCTGTATCTAAAGGTAAAATCTTATCTAAATCTAGATAGCCACCATCCAAAAGAATCAGTTTTGTCACTTCATAAAATTCCGATGCAAGATAACGCGCCAAATCTCCTCCAAGAGAATGACCTATCAGACATATAGATTCTTCCTCTACAATCTCATTTTTAAACCATGATTTCAACTCTGTTTCATCTTGAAGATGCTTTTCATATGGATTTAGAAAATAAATCTGCGAATTTAGTTCTTGAAAAAAATCCTTGCTATGATAGAAATTGCTTCCCAGACCTCCAATAAAATATTTTTTCATTCTCTACTTAATACTATGCTTATTCATCTTTTGTTCAAAGATAGTCGTGATAATTTGCTGCAATTCTTCGCGTTCTTTTTCTGGAATTTCACCACTTGTTTGAGCTGCTGCGTAGAGCTCAGGGTGTTCAATAGAAATTCGTTTGATCGTACGTGTCGTAGCATGTTTTCTGACGAAAAATGGGATTCTCTTAATCAAGTCTTTTGGTACTAGCGCAAGAATCTTCTCAGCAGTTTCCTTGTCACTAATTTTAGACGTCGTAAGCCCCTTCTTAATCATTTCCTGTTCTTTTTCTGTAAAATCTTTTAATTCCATTCGATTAGTCCTCCTATTTTCTCTAAGTTAAATTATATACCAATTGTAGCAAGACGACAAATAGTCTGTTTGTAAAAAGCTCTCTATACAACAATTTTCCTGTCACTCTTAATTGATCTTTAATGAAAAATCACAAATCCTTTTGGAAAGATGAGAAGCTGATTCTCCAATTCTTGGTAATTGGTTGCTAAGACTACTGCTTCTTTCTCGACAATATAATCTTCTGTTGATTGGTTAAATATTGCTTTGAGGGCATGTCCTTGGTATTTCCATTCCAAAGCTATTAGATCTGGTTTGATTTCTTTTAGGCTATACTTGCCATGCGAAATGATTGCTGAGGCATGTTTGCGAATCTTGATTAGCTTCTTCATAAAGTTCAGCATCTCATTATCACTTGATACGCGTTCCCAAGGCATACAACTGCGACAATCTGGGTCTGGACCGCCAGTCAAGGATAGCTCTGTTCCGTAATAGATGCAGGGTGTTCCTTTTTGTAAAAAGAGAAAGGTTAGGGCTGATTTAACCAGTTGAACATCTTCATCGGCCGTCCACAAAATACGTTCTGTATCATGCGAATCTAGAAGATTAAACATCACTTCTGAAATCTGCTGCTTGTAATACATAGATTGGCCATTGATTTCATCTACAAACTGGTTCGTATTTTTAACACCTCGTAAGAAATAGTCCTTGATACTATCAGATAAAGGATAATTCATGACTGCATGAAACTCATCGCCATTTAACCAAGGCTGAGAGGTATGCCAGACTTCTCCAAGGATGTAAAGATCAGGCCTTTTAGCTAAAACTGCCTTCCGAAAATCCCTCCAGAACTGATGGTCAATCTCATTAGCCACATCCAAACGCCAAGCATCGATACCAAACTCTTCAATCCAATAAGTCGCAACCTTTAAAAGATAGTCCTTGACCTCTGGATTGGCTGTATTTAGCTTAGGCATATAGTCCTCGAAACCAAAAGCGTGATAAGGTAACTCTCTCTTATTGGCTAGCTTTTCAGTCGTCACTGGAAATTGTTGAATATGGAACCAATCTTTATAAGTAGACTGTTCACCATTTTTTACAACATCTTGCCATTGAGGCGATTGCGAACCAATATGGTTAAATACAGCATCCAGCATGATTTTCATGCCACGCTGATGAGCTTGCTCGACCAGCTCTAGAAAGGTTTCCTTGTCTCCAAAATTATGGTCGATTTCAAAGTAATCCGTCGTATTGTACTTATGATTGCTCGTAGATTCAAAGATAGGGCAAAGATAAAGTCCAGTAATTCCCAAGTCTTGCAAGTAATCCAGATGGTCAATAATCCCCTGTAAATCACCACCAAAGAAATCATCACTCTGAGGTGTGATAGATGAATCCCAGTCTAATGCCCCTTCTGGGTTTAATCGAGCATTTCCATTGGCAAATCTCTCAGGAAATATCTGATACCATACCGTATTTGAAACCCAGTCAGGAACCTTGCAGGCATCATTCTCATGAAGATAGGGCAACTTAAATCCATTCCCAATAGCATGGAGATTTTCTAGAGAATTTTCCACACAACCTTTATCACCATACAAAATACTTTGACCTTCTGTATCCGTGACTTCAAAGAGATACTGGATACGTGCAAAGTCAACGGACACTTCAACTTGCCAATAATCAAAGATGGCATCAGAAGTTATCTTGACCATTTCTTTTGTATCCTGATAAAACTCCTCCATAAAGATAAAAGGGTCACCATAATGCAAGTTGATGTTTTCAATGTCCCCTTTCTTAGTTCGAATCCGAATATGAAGTTTCTTATCCTTATAAAGATAGGCGAACTCCGACTCAGGCCTGTGGTAAATGGCTGTTAATTCCATTGTATCTGTCTCCTAGTTTACTTTCATCCGTATATAACGCAAACGTTTTCATAATTGTTAATCTAGTATACTACTTTCGTATTTTATTTTCAAGGCTTGTCCGTAGATTCTAGTGGTTTGGTTCTATAAATAAAAAAGCAGCCAGTCTTACAACTTGCTACTTTCCAAATGATGATTTACAAATGTCTTTCCAGCCACTCAATTTTTTTAAAATCCTTATTGTTATTGTGCTCATTTCGATAAGAATCTTGGGAAGAAGCCTTGTAAATACTTAAAAACTGTTCCAAACTTGGAATGCGAAAAGTGATGTTTTCGAGATGAATCAGCTCTATATCCGATTCCGAAACTCCTGCAAAATCAGGTAAAGAATCGATACTTCCGAACTCAACACTCAGACCATCTTTTTGGAATTCATGCTCATGAATATCTATTAAGTCATAGCCTAAGTGTTTCATCACTTTCATTATCTTGTCCCACTCATAAATTCTGAGATGATCAGGTGCTTCCCAACCTCTAGGATCACCAGGCACATGAATGTCAATGTCAGACGGCCTCCATTCTTCATTTGAATGGTATTCAAAACCCAAGGACCCCATGAGCGTCGGTGTGATTCCGATTTGGTTTAAATGAGAACAAATTGTTCGAAATTCATCAAATAGAGAATTCATTCCTCCTCCAATCGTTGGTATAGAATTTAATTTCGTTGTGAATAATAAACTAATTTTTACCTTCTACTCTTTCGGTTTTGAAAATACTTCTACTCGCTGAGCTAGGACTTTGATTTCTACAGGTAGGTTATCCGATTTATCGCCATCAACATCTGACTCCAATTCACTATCTGAAGAGATCTTAATATTACGCGCTCTGATATACTCAATATTATCATTGCCGACAACATCTCCTTTTAGTAAATCAGGAATGACGGATAATTTGGAGAATAGAGACGCATCTTTTAGAATCAAAATGTTGGCATAACCGTCTTTGTTTTCTTCAAAGATTTTCTTATCAGCGAAGTAATTTGTCAAGAGAACCAAAACATGGCTCGCTTCACCAACATAATTTCCATTTTCTGTCTCAACCTTAATGTTAAAGACCTGATCCGTCATGACAGACTTCATGGTATTTACAGCATAGGCTAAAATACCGAATTTTGTCTTATCCTCGATTTCAACATTATGAATCGCCTCAGGAAGTGAACCGATACTAAAGATATAACCAAAATAATTGTCATTTGCTTTACCGATATCAATCTTGTTGGTTAAGTTGAAATCCAGTTCGTCAATTGCGCCATCAATGTCTTGATTGATTTCCAACAGTTTCGTAATGAGGTTACCCGTACCGCCTGGGATAATCCCTAACTTAGGAATGTAGTCTCTCTCAGCAATACCCGAAATGACTTCATTAACAGTACCATCTCCACCAAAAACAACCACTGCATCGTACTGCTCACGTGAAGCTTCTTCAGCAAAATGTGTTGCATCCAACGCTTTTTCAGTAATTTTGGTTTCTACGTGCTCAAAGCATTCTTTTGCTTTATTTTCCAGCTTTTCTTTGTAATCCAAAGCCTTCTCACCACCAGAAGTAGGGTTAATAATTACCATTGCTTTTTTCATTAATAATACTCCTTAATTTTTAAATAGAAATGTTTACATTTCGTCGTATGCAAGTAAATGTAATCCTATTATACAATGAAAATACAGAAAAGAGAAATATGACGTACTGGAGATTAATATAATTTTATTCTATTTTCCCATCGCATAACTACATCCTTTAAGGGTTCATCCAAGTAAGAATAGGCCTTATCTTTTATCCAATAAGGAATACCGTAAGCTGCCTCGGCAATGCTGCCAATGATTGCAGCGAGAGTATCACTGTCGCCACCAAGTGAGATGGCGTTTCTACTTACAATACTCTTTTATTTTACCAGCATATTCACTCAAAAGATTATTTGAATAAATTTTTTCATTACTTGAATTTCTAACTTCTTTCCAAAGAATGGAAGCTACTTTTAGTTTATTCGAGTAGTTGCCACTATTTTCGTCTGCACAGAAATCCTTTAAAAATTGATTCCATTGACAAACCGAATGGTCATACTTGGCATAATCTGAATCTCCATAATAGACTTTTAGCATATCTTGGATTGTAAAACTCAAATCATTTTCTCTTTTTACTTTTCTCCAAGCAGTCGCCATATCAGCAGTAAATTTAAAGGGTGAAACATCTGTTAAAGTTGAGAAATATTCTCTAAAGTAAGTGTTAAATGAAAATCTACATTTAAGTAAGGGCGTATCTAAGGTAAGGACTTCTACTTGTTTCTTTTTCCTTTTTATTGATGATTTTTCAATCAAATTCCCCTTAAAGTACTGCTCAATAATATGATTGATTTCTTGTTTGGTACCTCTATATTCAAGCCCTAATGACTTGCATATCTGTGAAAGTTCATCACGATACCAATAGTATTTATTAAACTCATCAAAGGAGTTGATTTTGTCAAACTCAGGTCTGTTATCTATCAATATTTTACCTCCTTAAAAACAGTTTAGGTTGTCATCTCAAAATAATGGAGTTTTAGTTTCTTTATTTTGAGGATTAGCTACGTTTCACTAACAAGCTTACACATTCAACGGTTCGGAATTACCGTATCATCCGTGAAAAAACAATCCTCAAGAAATAAAGGAAAATCCTGAGTTTTGATATTGTTCCATTCGTAAACAGAACCTACAATATCTCCAATAATTGCTCCTAGCATCAGATTCCTCCTTATAAGATATCGGGAATTTGACCATCAACTATAGTTTTAAAATTATCTATTATCGAATTTTGTATAATTTATAGGTATTCATCTAATCAAATTACAATTAAAAAACTTTTTTGATTCCACTATGTACTACATCTTCCTATTATACCTAAAACGGAAGTACACCAGCCATCAGCCCTTGAGCAATAAAACATCTATTATTTTGAAAATCTGAAAAATACGTATCACTTATAAAACTGTATAAGATATCAACGGGTCTATTGTACCAATCCTTGTATACATAGTCCATATTATATATCAATAAAGCTTGTCCATCTTGACTATAGCCCTTGAAAGTTATCGAAAATGCATCTCTATAACCAATAACTTTATCATTCTTATTTGAATTGTTTCCCTTTCTATATTTCTCAAAATCAATAAGTAGCGTATATTTCATGAGTTTAGATAAGGCTTTTTCTGATAGTTTCTGACTATGTTCAAAAACGATCATTCCAGTATTCCCACATTCTTGGTAGGACAGTTCAGAGTTCATCAAATTACACTCAAAATAACCAAAAATTTCACAACCACAATGAATAATAAATTCAATTTTAGAAAAATATTCCTTAGTCCATATCATCTTATCTCTCCATTCCTAAGTATGCTAAGAAAAAATGTTCAAAACTCACAAATCTACTTTTAGCCTATTTTATTTTAATTTCAGGCATAATACTAAAATATCTCTTACGGTAAAAGCCTTTTTTCAATACTTTCTTAAGTTCTTTTGTTATAAGATTTTTACGCTTTGACCAGCAAAGCTTACACACTCAGCTGTTCGGACTTACCGCATCATCCGTGAAAAAACAATCCTCACAAAATAAAGAAAAATCCTTCGTTTTGATATTGTTCCATTCGTAAACAGAGTCTACAATGTCTCCAACTATTGCTCCTAGCATCCGTTTCCTCCTTATGGCATATCGGATTCGTTACACATTTCTAATGAATCACTCTTTAAAAATGGCACCACCAAATCAATCCACTCATGAGGCAGGTAAGCTGATAAATATCCGTGGTTATAGCCCTTTGCCTCATACAAAATTGTATTTGCATGTAGCTGATGAAATAATTTCGCTGATTCTTTCACACAGTTCAATTCTTTTTCACCATAGATATATAGAACTTGAGCTTTGCTAGCAGAAATCATATCTTTCAGCTTGTAATGCCCCATATAGGTTTTGTAAATGGTTACCAATGTTTTGACAGGCGTCCTTGACAGATCCTCCAAATAATAAGCTTTTATTTCTTCTGGATAAACGAGTTTAGGATAGAGTTTGTTCATCATGCTTAACTGAAGTTTGCAAGAGAATTTATTGAACATCAGTTTACCAAATAGAGACACTAGAAAGATGCTGATTTTAGATAACATTGGTTGAGGAATACAGAGGCTTCCGTCTATGATGGCCTTCTTAGCAATTTCACTGTCTAAAGACAAAAGCTCCATGGCAATTTGACCACCAAGTGAAACACCACCGATTGCAAACAATTTCCCACCACAGTTTGCTTTGATATAGTCTAGAATCTCCAATGCAGAATCTTCAGTAGAAACATAATCAAGTTGATATTCCTCGCCGTGGCCATTCAAAGTGGGTAGAATAATACGGTATTCTTCTTTTAAGATTCGTGCTTGACGAAGATAATTCCACCAAGAACTGCCACCACCATGTATCAGTAAAATAGGAGGCAAATTCTTATCACCAAATTCATGGAATTTCATGTTTAAACTCCTTACTGTAGGACTTTCACTAGCTACATCCTTGTTTAATCAGTTTGAATAAGCAGTGATACCGCCTCAACATATGGTAATATTCTTCTTTTATACTAATAAACGAAAGGCAGTAAAAATCATTTTAAAATGATACTGTGGAACGGAAAGATTTTCGCCAGTTCCAAAAGAAACGATATTCATCACTCCACTTTAAATTATAATAGATAATTCTCTAACATAGATCATCTAATTAGCAAATCGTTACTTTCAATAATGGATATACTAATCTAAAGTTAAAATTACTTTTCCTTACTAATTCTATTACTAGCCAATATTGTATAAATCAAATAACCAATAAAAATGATGATAAAAATAACATTAATTTTTAACACAAAATAGAGATTTAACAAATTTGCGAACGCATGAAATAATAGACAGTACCCCACAGATTTCGTTTGACGGTAAAGAAGCCCTAAAACAAAACTTAAAAATAATGTATATATAAAAAATAAAATAAAAGGAAATCCTTGATGACTCTCTCCAACTATAAACCATAAAGGCAGATGCCAAATCCCCCAAATTGATCCTACAATCAAATTAGATTGCCAATAAGTATATTTTTTATCAAGTAACGGTTGTAATATACCTCTCCATCCTAATTCTTCATGTCCACCACCAAAAAAAATTAATTGTATAAAGAATAGTGGCATCAGATAAATTGATACTCCGTTTAATTCTAAGGAAGATACAGAGAATAGTATCAAAATTGCTAACAAATGAATAATGAAATAAATACTACTATTTTTTCTTTTATTAAATACAAAATGTTTAAATTTTATATTATTCCTTTTCAAATAAAAGCCACTTGCAATAGCTGGACCAAGTGCACCTACTATATGTAACATTCTCCCTATAAATGTTTCTAATCCCAAAATATGAGATTGAGTAAATATGGCAAGAAGCACCCAAGCTATATAAGTAATTCCAAAAGTACAATAAAGATAATTTTTTAAATTCTTTTTGTCAATTTCTGTCATTTTATCTTCCTTATCTTGATTATTTTATGAATAATATTTTTACTGCTTCTTAGTTGCTCTCGATTATAACTACCTATATTCTATCATAAAAACACAAAAAAGCCTTACAATCAAGGCTTTTCATTATTCATTTCGTCAATACTTTAGTTTCGTAGATTCAGATTCGCATGATTAAAACTAGTCAATTTTCTCAATAATGTTTCCAAGTTTATCTAATACAAGACATGAATGATCATTTAGTGGAATTATGGGAACATTAACGAGTTCTTCAGCTCTATCCTTATTTGCTTTATCATTCCATGAATCATAATGGACACTAATTAAAAACTGACTAAAGAATCCTAATCCATTTTTTATCTTTATCTGATGATCTGAATTATCATTAGGTGAGACATAGACTTTTTCTCCTAATAATAGGGCTCCTGCAGAAAATCCTATAACTTTTGCCCCTTTATTAAGCATATGATCGATATAATTTTTGAACTCCTGATTGACATAAGTAGCTAAATATTTTTCCGTATTTCCACCACCTATAATAATTAGATCAGCATCTAGATAGCTATCAAAATTAATCTGCTCAGTGTCCAAAAGTAAGTAATCAGTGTTTAGATGAGGAAATTGACTTTGGAAAACTTCCGTGTACTTTTTCATATAGGGTTGCCAATTATCTCGAAAAACTGTAAAAATAACAATTCTTTCAATCTTGCTTGATAATACAATTTTATCAACAATGCTATGTTTCTTTATTGGGGGATTCCCACCCATCAAAAAAATTTGTTCGTCCAATCTTTCACACTCTCTAAAGATATATAAAGTTTAAACAAGTTTATTCACGTTTCTAAATTATAATTTTTTCTTAAAATGAATAATTCTATTTGCCTCCTGAAATCCAATATTGAGATGAAATCTTATAGAATCGGTATTCGTTAAAGTACAGTCACTTGCAAATTCCTTACATCCTTTATTTTTCGCCCATTCCTCACATTTTGTACAGAGATTTTTAGCAATATCCTTTAAACGATATTCCTCGTCGACAATAATCCCTTCTAAGAATCCAACAGGACTATATTTACAACCTTCAACATAATCAAATCTGAGTGAACATAATGCTAGACCTACAATTGTGTCACCTTCAACTTTAGTAAAGATTGCAGTATTTTTGTCATTCGTATATCTTTTTACTTCATCAATAGCTTCTTTATCGGTCAATTGGGGCCATAATTGTTTCATTAGTTTAGCCGTTTTTATAGAATCATTTGTTATTCCATCCATATTGATGTTCCTCCGCAAATTACAAGCAAATGTTTCGAATCATGCTGATACTTTGTTACTCATTGATTGATACCAATACCATCCCCTTCTACTTTTCGCTGTCTCAGATCAGAAGAGCAGAGCCACGCACTCAACGGCTCGGACTTACCGTATCATTTCGTCGGTTCCCTCCTCATTCTACGAGTCCTATCCCATGGGCGGAACATCTACTTCTACTTCGCTGATGCCTCAGCTCGTACAAGCAGTGATACTGCCTCAACATGTGGTGCTAGTAAACATCTATATTATATAACGAAAGTAATAGAGTGTTTTATAGAATTATACTATAAAACGAAAGAGAATTACACACTCAACTCAAACAACTTATAAAACTCACCTCTCCTATCCATCAAGTCACAAAAAGAACCATCTTCAACAATGACGCCTGTTTTCATAAAGAGAATTCTATCGTATCTTTTCAAAATGTTTTCATTCAACTTGTGGGTTACTACAAGTGCAGTCAAATTTTGAATATCCAAGATTGAACTTTCAATTTCAGTAGTAACTTTATTATCTAAAGACGAGGTAGCCTCATCTAATAATAAGATTGGTGTTTTTCGAATTAAAGCACGCGCAATACTAAGTCTCTGTCTTTCTCCCCCAGATAGATTTGATCCATTCTCGCCACATGAAGTTTGTAGACCTAATTCATTTTCTAAAATATAACTTTCTAAGCCAGACTGCTGTACAGCTTTTTTTATATCATCTTCAGTAAAGGATTGACTAAGGGTAATATTTGCTTTTAAAGTATCATCAAAGATATAAACATCTTGCTGAACAATAGTCATTAAGTTATAAAGGCTCTCTGCTGAAATAGCTTGCAAATCTTGATTATCAATTGAGATATACCCACTTGTTACATCATAGAAACGCAGTAATAGATTGAGTAAAGTTGATTTTCCACTGCCTGACATACCTACTATTGCAATTTTTTCCCCCTTTTTGATCTGCAAAGATAAATTATTAAAAATCTTTTCCTCAGCATTAGGGTAGGAAAAATCTACATTTGAAAAAGAAATAACATCATCGAAATATTCTTTCGTTTGACCAGTCTGAAGTTCTGTTACATCTTTTACCTCAAATGCATCTAGTGTTGCCTGACCTTCACGGAATTTACTTATTCCCATACCAACTTCATTTAGTGGCATTACTACAAAATTGACTAGTTGAACAATAGCTGTAACACTCCCAATTGTGGTATGCCCACCGAAGACCAGATACATTCCTCCTCCAAAGGCTACTAAAAAAACAATCATCCCTGAAAGTTGAGAAATAACATTAGATAAAACATCAAATTTCCCTTTGATGAAATATATCTCATCCAATTTTTCGCTTTCGTTTTTGTAATCTTGACCGATAGCCTCTTTCACATTAAAACTCTTTATAACTAGAAACCCTACTAAAATATCTTTAACCTTAGCTAAATATTTCTGATCGGCTATCATAGAACTATTTTGTAGAGAGGCTGATTTTTGTCCAATAAAACCTGAAATCATCATAGGAATAATGCTAACAATGATAACTAATAAGGTCAAAAACCAATTACCTATAAACATGGCTACTAGTGAGAAAATCATTAAGGAAATATTTTTTGAAATATTAAAATACTGGTGCAAATAATCCTGCTCAATTTTCTTCATGTTCTCAGTTAATATTGAAATAAATTTCCCTGATTTTTCCTTAGAAAATTCTCTATAATCCCTATCTAAAATAGATTTAAACACCTTATTTTTGTATCTTGACATAATCTGCCTAACAAGTTTATTTCTTAATCGAAGGGATATAAAGTTCAGTCCTGCATAGATGAAAATAACACTAGCTCCTACTAGTACCGCTTGAGTTAAGGCATATTCATTTTGGGACATACCACTATCAATTATAATTTTAATAGAATAAGCAAAAGCAATATTAGTTAAAGGAACTAGTATATTAAAAATCATGAAAGTATAAAAAGACTTCTTATGGTACTTTGTCAATTGTTTCATTCCTAATCTACCTCATAATTCTTAAATTTCATTTAGAAAATGTGACATAAAATATTCTTCTAAGTCAATATTCTCTCTCCTAATCTCTTTCATATAGACCTGTTCTACAATTTCTCCATTTTTTATAAAACCAATTTTATCTGCTATCTGTGAAATTTCCGATAATATATGACTCGATATTAGTATTGTAATTCCATGTTCCTTTGAAAGCGACAACAAAAGATTTCGAATTTCTTGAATTCCTATTGGATCTAAACCATTGATTGGCTCATCTAAAATTAACAATTTAGGTTTTGTTAGGAAAGCCCGAGCTAAACCAAGCCTTTGCCTCATTCCTAACGAAAAATCTTTTACTTTTTTAGTCGTATTTTTTAATCCGACCATTCTTAATGCTCTTATTATATCTGATTCAATAATATTTTTCCCCATATACTGAGCGTGAATTTCCAAAATTTCTTTTGCAGTGCAATTATCATAAAAAATTGGTGATTCAATAATACTTCCAATCTGACTTAGGATTTCTTCTCTGTGCTCTTGTAGATTTTTCCCAAAAATTTCAATACTACCTGATGTAATTGTTGATAAGGATAACATACATTTCATTAACGTTGTTTTTCCAGCACCATTCGGTCCTAAAAAACCATAGATTTCTCCTTCAGCAATTTGAAGGTTGATACCACTTAAAATTTCTTCTTTATCAATTGTTTTAAAAACTTCTTTTATTTCAACAATATTTCCCATTTCTATCTCTCTTTCTATAGCCAGCTTTAAATGCAAAAATTTTTTCGTAAGGAGCATAAATACCAATTTATACGCCTCTTCTTTTAAAGTAATCATTAAAGAATTATCACTTTACTTCCATTAAATTCAGACATACTACTTGATATTAATATCTGATTTTGAAATAGTATAAATTGAAAACGAAACAATCATTAAACTTATGAAACTAGCAAATATTAAGAAGAATAAGTTATCAACAAAATTATTCGTTAAACTGCCTGGACTTACATTCGAAAGTAATGCTGCAAAACCAAGTCCTGTAAGCATTGTTATAGCTATTGAATGCCTAATCATGCCTAAAACAAAAGGTAGTATTCCGATTAATACCGTTCCAAACGTAATTCCAGCTAAGTTAATCATTTGATTAGCTACTGGGATATAATTTGATTCAGTTAAAACTGCTACTAATTTAATTAATAATTGAATAACTAAATGTGCAGTAAAATGAGCAATAAATGATATCAGAATTACTGTAAGCACTTTTCCCCATAGTAACTTTATTTTAGAAACAGGGTAGGAAAACAGCTGAAAAATTGTTCTTCGTTTAAATTCATCAATAATAATCGTAGACAATAAATAAGATTCAAAAATCAAAAATGCTGCTTTGGTAAATAAAGATGAAAACAATGAAGCTACAATTGCCCAACCTTCCCATTTACCAGTAACTCTAATAACATTAGAATCCTGTACAGTGAATTCTCCTAGTTTATTATCAGTACCTAAACCCATAATAATGATTGCTGTAATACCTAACACTATAAATATAGTACACATCCAGGCTAAAAATAATTTTGATTTTGAAACTTTATTTAATTCTATTTTAATAAGCGACAACATAGATTTTTCCTCCAAAAAATTTTGTTAATATTAATGACACTATTCAAAAAGCACCTTACATACTACCGGTATGTTAAGATTCAAAAAATAAACATACTAAAGGTATGTATACTGGGATTTTTAATACCATATCTAGAGTATGGTATTTTTTAAAATATCAATACTTATAATTTATTTGACACCTTTTAAGTGATCAAATAATTGGAAAATTACTTCCATCATTTCATCAGAAATTAACTGTACCCCTAGACCTTCAAAAGTAAGTTTAATGAAATTCATTTTACGCTTTAATTCTTCTACTGAATAAATAGAAATTTGGAACCCAATCCAAATATTCAAAGTTAACACAATCAAATCAGCTAGCTCTTCTGGATATGCTGTTTTAATTGATTTATCTTCAACACCTTCGAAAACTTTTTCTCTAATTCCTGGTAAAAAATCAGAAAATAAATTTAGATACTGTTCGCCTAATAAACGTGGACTTCTTAACATAATTGAAGCTGAGTATACGAGTCTTTGTTGTTCAAAATTAGAAAAAGAATCCATCAAAGAATTTTGTATTTTTTCTAATGCAGTATCTCCTCTCCAATTATAATTTAGAATTTCTTGATTATTTTCACTAATGATTGATTGCAATATTTCATCTTTAGACTCAAAATGATGATAAATAACACCTTTCGTCAATCCACCTAAGCCATCTATGATATCTTGTATTGACGTATTATCAAATCCTTTTTCTACAAATAAATTTTTTGAGACCTCTAGTATTTTTTTTCTAGTTTCATGTGAGTTTCTATTCCTTGCCATTTTAGTCCCTTTCTATCATACCGATGGTATGTAATTCTATTGTAGTGGAAGTAACTAATAATGTCAAGTTCTTTATTGGAAAATGCAAAAAAGCCTTATAATCAAGGCTTTTCTATACTTTCACAAAAATCCTAATAAATTTCCATTCAACTTCTTCTAAGCATCTTTTCTAAAAAATAAATTGACAATCTCATCTTCTAAAAAGCCTAGCTCATCAAGTTTTTCAAACAAAATTTTCACTAGCTTGTTAGATTCTTGATATCTTAACTCCTTTATTTCTTGCTCGCTTGCTATGACAAAATATCCTAATGTTCCACAGCTAATAACCAAATTCTGTTCTTCGAGAACTTTCATTGCTTTTTGGACAGTTGCCGGATTACACTTCTCGTTTTCTGCTAATCTCCTTATTGAAGGAATTTGTTGTTCAGGTGCATAATCACCTCTTAAAATAGTCGTTCTTAATTTTGATGCAATTTGTAAATATAGATGGGGTTTCATTTAATCTTTTTATTTTCACTTTCCCTAACAAACTTCCAATATGCAGAATAGGGGATGACTGTAGCTAGTAGAAGATAATATTTATTTGCAAACATATCTGCTTCTCCTTTTGCATTGAAATGAATCGGAACTTTTTCTGGGAGAAATCTACAAATAACAACTATTATAGCTAGCATTACTAATAACACCAAAATATCTTTTATCAGTCTGTTTTTCATCTTATTTTTCTCCTTTAACTAGATAAAATTTTTCTTGCTTATTGTTAAATAAACACCCATTGTAATAACCAATAAAACTACTGATACTAACTGTAAAACAAATATAATCGGAAGATTAAACAGCCAATTAAGCAAAAGTGGCGTAATAAGCGCAATCATACCAATAATTCCAGTTACAATAACAGGAAGACTTTGTTTGACAACTATCATCTCACTGTCCCAATCATAGTTAGGATATTTTTTATTTAATGAAATTCCGATTACCGTTATAAAAAGGGAGTAACATATAGGAACAATAACTAGATTCATAACTTGAATAGGATTCATATCAAGTTTCAGCATAAATACAGATACAGAGATCATATATCCAATCAAATGAAGTGTAAGGTTGACAGCTATCTTAGCATTTAAAATCATTTTCACTTCAACCGGAGAACTTTTCAAAATCCAAATATTTTTACCTTCTAAAGATATAGATGAAGCTGCTGGACAACTGAGTGAAAGCATAGATGAAATAAAGACGGGAGCTAAGTTTGAGAGATACTCATTTATATTTTCAATTCCTGCAGAATTTCCTATTTGACCTACAGAATTAAACAGGAAACATATACTAAAGACACATAAAAGAATCACTCCAAGCCCAGCATTCAAGACTGCCATATAAGAACTTAAAAATCGTCCAAGCTCTTTTTGATACAAGGCAAAAAATACCGATTTTCTTTCATAAGATACTTTGTCATTAGCATATCTTGATTTTGTATTGGCAAGTGTATTAAGTAGTCCATACTTCGACGAAGCAATTTTGACAAATAGATAAAAGACGACTATTGAAAGAACTATATAAAATCCCATCCCATAGTACATTGGAAAATTGTAGTATGACATAAATAGTCTAGAAATTGGATACAGTCCAGTAATTTGCTTAGCCAGAGTAACCCCAATACTATTTTCATCACCTGATTGCAAAGCTGATAATGCAAAATATCCAATTATACCTAGCATCGCAAATGAAAAAATAAGAGAGATAACATTTTTCCTTTTAAAAAAAGATGAAGCGACAACAATAACGATTCCCATGCATGCCGCTATACACATGGGGATCAAAGGGGCAAAAATTATAGAAGTAAAATACAATATAATCTGTAGGAGGTTTAAACTTCCGTTCAAGCCCCATACAATTCCACCTGGAAGCATAAACATCAAGCCTATTAAAAAATTCAATAAGTACATAAACATGAACTTGCTAGTGATAATATACGAACTTTTAACAGGTAAGGATAGGAGAATTTCCATATCTCGACTGCCAAATAAAATACCATTCGAATAAAAGACAGTCAAAAATAATATTGAAAAACTTGATACAGAGACCATATATGCCGGTATCAAGTCCTGCTGTCCGACGTGTACCAATGTTTTCGCTGTTAGTATATTATAAACAAAGCAAAATAAGGAAAGAGTTATTATGCCAAAACTCGCAATAGCCATTGAACTTTGTTTTTTATTTCCTGATTCTCTAATCTCGTTAATAGGAAAGAAATTAATCAATTGCGCTTTAAGCAGTATCCAAATGTTACTCATTGTCCTGCACCTCCATGAAAAATGCCTCCAATGATTCATCACCTTTGACGTCTCCTGTATTGCCACTTGCAATTAACTTTCCATTTTTGATAATAGCAATCTTATTACATAATTTTTCCGCAACATCCAATACATGGGTTGAAAAGAAAATAGCACCTCCATCTGAAACACACTCATGCATAATTTTCTTTAGTAGGAAAGTTGCTTTGGGATCTAGCCCAACAAAAGGTTCATCTAAAATCAACAGTTTGGGAGAATGTACAAGTGCAGAAATAATGGCTGTTCGTTGCTTCATACCATGTGAATATGAAGAAATAATCCCCGAAAGATGCTCAGTCATATCAAATAAATTACCGTATTTTTGGATTCTCTCCCTACGTATTTTTGTAGGAATTTCAAACAAGTCAGCAATAAAATTAATATATTGAAGTCCTGTCATATGTTCATACAAATCTGGATTATCTGGAATATACGCCATCATTTTTTTACAAATAACAGGTTCTTCTTTAATAGAATGACCGTTGATAATTATACTTCCGTCTTCAAAATCATGGATACCAACAACTGCCTTTATCGTTGACGTTTTTCCCGCACCATTTGCTCCAATAAAACCATAAATATCTCCAGGCTGTACTGAAATAGATAGGTTATCCACAACCTTCTTATCCCCATAACTTTTACTAAAATTCTTTATCTCTAACATATTTTCGTCCCCATTGACAATTTGTCAGTCTTATTTTGAAATAATACCGATAGCTTGTTTTGATTTAGCTATCGGTACATAGTTCTCTTTACAAACATTCTATCTTTTTTTAATTGCTAAAGAGTCCTTTTGTATTTAGATTTTGTTCCAGAATTATCTTAAATGCATTCAAGTAATCTTTGACAGGTTCTTTCTTTGAAGTTATTATACCTATGTTATTTGAAACAAAAACATAGGCTGTCATCAGAAATTCTGCTGTTTCTGATGGATATTTTACAGAAAATACTTTTTCTGAGATGCCTTGATTTATTATCCTCTCAAAATATATAGTCAGTTTTTCAATGAGCTTATGAGATAACTTATCTAACATATAACGATTTTCTTCAAGATCAACCGTCTTTTGTAACTCAGTTCCTTCCGCTGAAACGTTATCTGTAGAGATTATTGTGGCATCTATAAAGGATCTTATTTTTTCAATAGCAGTTTTGTCGTCATCATTGACAATCACATGAATATCTCTCAATAATTTCTCTGAATAACGTTCCACAAGACAATACAGAATATCTTCTTTGTTCTTAAAGTGATAGTATAACAAACCTCGTGATATATTTACCTTATCGACTATATCCTGAGTTGTTGTGTTCGCATATCCTTTCTCCATAAAGAGGAGCATAGCAGCATCCATAATCTCAGCCCGTCGAATTTCCGGATCTTTTACATCTCGCATTTTATTCCTCCTGATTATAAATCATACCACTTTACTGACAAATTGTCAATTATAAAATTACCTTTTTGAGGATACCAAAAAATCCTTGGTGTCAAGGATTTTTCGTCAACATTTTTTTCTAAGCTCGTACAAGCAGTGATACTGCCTCAACATGATGCGTCTGAGGAAATAGGTCAACCGGCTGGACTTTCTTCAATTCATATCCTAACTCTTGGTAGAGTTTGATATCACGCGCCATGGTTGCGACATTACATGAGATATAGGCGATGCGGTCTGCTCCTGTTTGACTACTTGCCTTGATAAAACTCTCAGTGAGGCCTTTTCTTGGTGGGTCCACTAGAATAACGGTTGGTTGAATACCTTCCTTGAGCCAATTCTTCATGGCGATTTCAGCTGTGTCACAGACATAGTTGGCATTTAAAATATTGTTCAGTTGAGCATTCTTCTTACTATTTTCAACCGCTTCTGGAATTACTTCAACACCATAGACTTCCTTGACGTGTTTCGCAACAGAGAGGCCAATCGTCCCGATACCAGAATAGGCATCAATAACCACGTCATCTTTTTTTAATTCAGCAAAGTCAATGGCTGTTTGATAGAGTTTTTCAGCCATTTCAGTATTGACTTGGTAAAAGGCTGGACCAGAGATTTGGTAGTCATTTCCCAGCATCTGGTCGGTAATATAGTCTTGTCCATAAAGGGTGCGCCATTCCTTACCAAAAATAGCATTAGTGTTCTGGTCATTAATATTTTGCATAACAGACACAATCTCTGGGAACTGCTTGATTAATTGTTCAATCAATTGTTCCACACGGAAAATCTTTGGACGGGTTGTTACCAAAATAACCATGATTTGTCCTGAGTAATGCCCACGACGTACCACAAGGTTTCGAATCAAGCCAGCTTGTTCCTTTTCATCATAAGGTTTCAGGTCATAACGACGGAGCAAGTCACGTAGAGCTACTACTACCTCATCAATCACAGGATCTTGGATAAAGAAATCTTCTAGAGGCATGAGGTCATGGGAATTCTTACGGAAAAATCCAATTTCTAAGACACCATTAACACGACGAACAGGCACCTGTGCCTTGTTACGGTACTTGACTGGATTTTCCATACCTAAAGTTTCAGAAACCTCTACATCAGCAATTCCTGCAATCTTGTAGAGACTGTCCTTAACTTGCTTGGTTTTAAATTTGAGCTGTTCTGGATAGGCAAGATGACCTAAATCCGCGATTCCTGAACGCAGGTAAGCCAAATCTAAATCTTGATTACGGTGTGGTGATTGAACAAGGTATTCTTCAACTTTACCAAAACCAATCTTTTTATTGACCTTGAGGACACGCATGAGGATTTTTTCACTCGGTAAAGCATTCTCGACAAAGAATACCAAACCATCCACCTTGGCCACTCCTGCACCTTCATGGGTCAAGTCAACAATTTCAACTTCTACAATATCATTTTTCTTTAACATTTTCTTCTCTTTCTATTGACCGACAAAAAAGACGGCAACGTTACGGTTACCATCTATTATACCATGATTTTTCTTAAGAACCAAAACTCTTGAAGAAGTTGACAATGGCTTGCCAGAGGGAGCTTAGGAAATTGCCGCCGTCCTCTAGCGCCTTATCAGCATCAAAGTTAAGGTTGATATTTTTAAAACTGTCGCCAGCTTGTGAAACAATACTTTGTTTAAGGTCATTCAGGGTTTTAGTGAAGTCTGCATTGCTGAGGATATCACTCTTCGATAGATTCAAAGCAAAATTGATGATGATATTGATTTGGTTTCCTGTTATAACCTGATCAAGTTTGTAATTTTTCAAGGTATCTTCAACAATTTTACGGATATCTTCCTCCGTCAGATTTCCCTTGCTTTCTTTAGCTTTGGCGAGTCCTGACTTGATATCAGCTAGGGCAACGTTTAATTTATTAGCATCATAGCCTGACTTGTCCTTGTTTTCAGCATTGATATCGGACAAAGCCTTCAACTCTTCTTGAGCCAAATCTTTGTTGGCTTGTGGCACCTTGGCTCCATTAGCTTCAAGTGAATAGTAAATCCCTGCTAAGGCACTCTCACCTGTAACTGAAATAGGTGCTGCTACAGTAATTTTGGCGTGTTCCACACCCAAAGTTACGGCCGCATTGCGGTACATATCCTGCGTCACCTTAGTGATGTTTTCTGGTGTTTCAATCTTGACCTCAAGTGGCGACTTGTCACCTAGCTTTTGAATCTTGGCTGATGAATACAATTGTAAGCTAGAGTCATTGGCAACATTCATAATCTTAGAATAGACATCAGGTGTCATGGTCTTGAGTTCTTTGGTGTCTGTTGAGGCATTGTAGCCTAGTTTTTTAAGGGTTTGATTTTTTTGATCTTCAGACAATGATGAACCTAGGACATATTCAGGTTGAACATAGGTTTCATCGATGACTTTTTGAACATCAGTTGCTGCATGGACACTATTCATAGCTGTTACTGCCCACAAGACCGCAGCACTGGTCAGAAAGAGTTTCTTTCTCATAGGGAATTTCCTCCTTTACCTTTCTAGAGTAATATATCTATCTTAAAGAAAACTTATAACAAAAACACCTGGACTAGCCAGATGTCGAAAAGAGAGTAAAACATTTGATGATGTAAAGGTTGAGTTGCACCTGTCTAGAATAATAATAGTTTCCTCCATTTACATAGAGTTCGGCTCCATGAAAAATGGAAATGGGGTGAATATAACTATAAGTCTTTCCAGTGGTGTTACCAAGCAAGGGAGCAACAGTATCACGAGAGTACTGTTTGGCCAGTGCTAGGGTGTTTTCCTTACCATTTTGGGCGATAAAATCGATATAGGCAGGTCCAAAATTATAGGCTTGAACAGCCGTCCAGACATCTACCCCCTTCTTCTGGGCCAGATAGAGATTGTCTGTCAGAGTTTGAACACCTTGCCGAATGCTTGACGCATTATCATTAATGGTGTTGGTGGAACCACTTGCAGACTCACTGGACTGCATAACATCGCCTTCTTTTCCTTTTGTTTCGGTATAAATCATAGCGAGCACAAGCTCTTCGTTTGCTGGGGTGTCTTTTTCACTCAAGATTTCTCGCACCATGGGTTGATAGGTCATGACTTGCTTGACATCTTGATGAACACGGTAAGCTTTATAGCCAGCAAAAAGGAAGACTGCTAGCACAAGCACTCTTCGAATTCGTTTAAACATTATTTACTTTGGATATCCTCGATATTTTTGATTAAGATAGAATAGGTTCCATTGTCGTTTTGGATAAACTCAACAGACTCGGCGTCTTGATAGACGTTATTAGGAACAATGAGCTCAATTCCATTTGACAAAGAAAGTTTTTGGTTTTCAAATTTTTTAAGCTGACGACTGGCATCAATTTCATCAAATTGAACTGGTTCTGGTACGGCTTCTTTGACTTGATCAATAAAGCTCAAACGAGCCGTCAGATTGTTGTCAAAAAGGTCGTTGGCCAATTTTTCAGGTGATAATTCATTGCTTTCTTCTAGGTTGTTGAAAATCGCTGATTTGACCTTAGATTGAAATTGAAAATCATCTGTGTTAAAAGTCTCAGCAATTCGCTGTGCCGTTTTTTCCAGTTCCTTGATAGATTTCTTTGGAGAAATCTTAGGGGAAACGGCAAGAAGATTGTCTGAAAAATAGTTCAAGAAAGTCCCATTGTACTTGATGCGTTTTTCAATCAGATGGTACTTGCGACTCTGAAGATTGACCACCAAGGCCTCATCAGCACCCGTTCCAAATCCAGGCAGGTTATTCTGAGTCAGCTTGATTGGATTATCGACCTCTCCTCCGAGGTGGGTCAAGGTTTCCCGCAGGGCGATTCGTAAGAAAGCAAAATGTTCTACACCTTCTTTAGAAAATTGCACAAAAATCAAGTCATTGGTCTTGAGATTTTCTGAAATGCTGAACTCCTCTTTCCAGAGATTAGCCAGTGTTACTGATGTCTCCAACAAATCGTCTGTGATGTGATTGAAGAAGGGATTTTCTTCTTCGAAAATCCCAGTCTTAGCTTCATCTGAATACACACGTTCAATTTTTTTACGCAAGTATTCTTCGATTTTTGGAGTGATATTGAGAAACTTATCCGCTAGGAACAGCTCGGTATCATCCGGGCTAAACTGATGGATAATAACTTTCTTAATATAAATGTCCATAAAAGTTTTAGTCCTCGTATAATGGGAAGGCATCTGTCAATTCTTTAACTGCACTTCTCACTTCTTCTAAGACAGCTTCATTTTCTGCATTTTTAAGGGTTTTAATAATAAGTTCAGCCACTTTGCGACTTTCTTCTTCACCAAATCCACGTGCAGTAATAGCTGCTGCTCCGATACGAATACCACTTGTCTTGAATGGTGACAAGCTTTCGTAAGGGATTGAGTTTTTATTTAGGGTAATATTGACTTCATCAAGCAAGTTTTGAGCAACTTTTCCGTTTTCTACAACCTTAGTCACATCCACTAGGAAGAGGTGGTTTTCAGTTCCTCCAGAAATAATACGGAAATCAGGGTCTTGCAAGAAGACATCTGCCATAGTCTTGCTGTTCTTGATAACATTGGCAGCATATTCCTTGAAGGCTGGATCCAAAACTTCTTTGAAGGAAACAGCTTTAGCCGCCACAACGTGCTCCAAAGGACCACCCTGGATACCAGGGAAAATAGCTGAATTGATTTTCTTAGCTAAGTCTTCATCATTGGTCAAAATCAAACCACCACGAGGTCCACGAAGGGTTTTGTGGGTCGTTGTTGTTGTGATATGAGCGTATGGAACTGGACTTGGGTGAAGACCAGCAGCAACCAAACCAGCGATATGAGCCATATCTACCATAAGTTTAGCCCCAACAGCGTCCGCAATTTCACGGAATTTTGAAAAGTCGATAATTTGAGAATAGGCTGAAGCACCTGCTACAATCAGTTTTGGTTTGACTTCTTGAGCTTGTTTCAAGATAGCATCAAAGTCTAAGAGTTCCGTTTCAGGGTCCACACTATAAGACACAAAGTTATAAGTTTGACCTGAGAAGCTGACAGGAGCTCCGTGAGTCAAGTGGCCACCTGCTGCCAAATCCATACCCATAACCGTATCGCCATGCTCAATCAAGGCCATGTAAGCAGCACAGTTGGCTTGGCTTCCTGAGTGAGGTTGGACATTGGCGAATTTAGCACCGAAAATTTCTTTTGCGCGTTCAATAGCAAGAGTCTCTACCACGTCTACCACATCAGTTCCACCATAATAACGGCGTCCTGGGTAGCCTTCGGCGTATTTATTCGTCAAGATAGACCCTTGAGCAGCCATAACAGCCTTGGAAACAACGTTTTCCGAAGCAATCAACTCAATGTTGTTTTGTTGGCGTTCTTCTTCTTTGGCAATAGCATTCCAGAGATCAGCATCATATGCTTTAAAATCGTCTTTGTCAAAAATCATAGGTCTTCTCCTTTATAGTGTGACTGGTCCTTTAGTTTGTTTTACAATAAGAAAATAAACTAAAAGATGCGAATAAATCGTTTCTGCACTTTATCACAAGTATAACCAACTTTTTCATAAAATGCATGAGCACCCAGACGATGATCGGCAGAGTTTAAGCGGATAAACCCATAACCACGTCTTTTTGCTTCTTCTTCCAACCCTTGTAATAAGCTTTTACCAATACCTTGCCCTTGTGCTTGAGGTGAAACTGCTAAAGCTAAAATATTAAATCCTGCTTTAGAATAAAGTGATTCATAGACCTCAGCGTGGACATATCCAAGTAAGACATGACTAGCTTCATCCTCATAGCCAAGAAGGAAATGATGGGAATCCTGAGATAGTCTAGCTAATTGACTAGCCGTTTCCTCTGGACTAAAAGAATAGCCCAAAGCTTCTTGGTTAATGTCACATATAGCTTTCACATCAGTTTCTCTTAAATTTCTTAGCATCTCATTCCTCCTCAAAAGAAATCTCTGGCAGCTGAGCAAGAATATCTTCTCGCTTAATGGCCCCTTGGCGTAAGATTTTCACCTTGTCTCCAGACAAATCCAAAATAGTTGAATCCTGTCCAGTTAGAAAAGCATCGTCTTCTAGCCCCAAAACCTCTTGGTCAAAATCCTCTAGAATTTGAGCAAAGGTCACTCCACTAGCCCGACCTGAAATATTGGCAGACGGCCCAATCAAGGGACCTGTCTCTCGAATCAAATCAAGGGTAATGGGATGACTAGGCATCCGAAATCCAACAGTTTCAAGGCAAGAATTGACCCAATAGGGAACTCTATCATTTGCTTCAAGAATAAGTGTCAAGGGACCTGGTAAAAAGGTCTCTACAAGTTTTTGTAGATAAGTTGGCTGATTCTTAGAAAAGTGCAAGATGTCCTCTAGAGAGGCGATATTGAGGTTAAGCGCCTTATCTCTTGGACGACGTTTAATCTGGTATACATGATTAACTGCTTTTTCGTCTAGAGCCTTGGCAAAAAGACCGTAAACTGTCTCTGTAGGTAGAACGACAGCTCCACCATTTTCCAACTCTTGTTTAATACTGTCCATCATCAACCACGACCATCCTATCTTGACCAAATTGATCCTTAAGTGTTCTTACACGTTTTTCAGGAAGATGCTTCCTAAAAAGTTCAGGAACACTTTGACCTTGCTTGTATCCAATTTCAAGGTAAATCTTACCACCATCTTTGAGATAGTCTTTTGCATCTTCCGCAATTCTACGGTAAATAGCTAGGCCATCCTCGTCTGCAAAGAGAGCTAGATGAGGCTCCGAATGCAAAACATTCAAGCCGACCTCTGACTCATCTTCACGAGAGATATAGGGTGGATTGGAAATAATTATATCATATTTTTCAGAAATTTCTGTAAAACAGTCAGATTTTTTTAAAAATATTTGAAGATTTTGATTTTTAGCATTTTCGCTAGCTACATCTAAAGCATCTTGGGAAATATCTGCTGCTGTCACTGACCAATTTGGTCTGTTTTTTGCTAGGGCAAGAGCAATAGCTCCACTACCTGTTCCAATATCTAGAACTGATAGATTCATCTCAGGATTTTCAGCCAGGATAAGCTCCACCAACTCCTCTGTTTCTGGACGAGGGATCAATACTCGCTCATCAACTTTTAACTGCATTCCATAAAAATCTTCCTGTCCGATGATATACTGTGCTGGTTTATGATCTACTAACTGTTGAAAAATTCCTTTTACAAATTGTTTTTCTTCCTCTGTTACCTCTTTCTGGAGAGCAAAAACAAAATCTGTGAAAGGGAGATTTTTCAGGCTACGATAGACAAAAGAGAGGCTTTCAGCTTCCTCTCCTTGTCTTATCAACTCTTCTTCAAAATCTGAAAATAATTGAGCTAATTTCATTATTTGTTTAATTCTTCTAATTTTTGTGTTTGGTCATAAAGAACCAAGGCATCCACAACTTCGTCCAATTTACCAGATAAAATCGTATCTAGTTTTTGGAGGGTCAATCCAATACGGTGGTCTGTGACACGGTTTTGTGGGAAGTTATAAGTACGAATCCGTTCTGAACGGTCACCAGTACCGATTGTTGACTTACGCTCAGCGTCTTGTTCATCCTGAGCAATTTGTGCAAAGTGGTCAGCAACACGCGCACGGATGATTTTCATGGCTTTCTCACGGTTCTTCTGCTGAGTACGTTCTTCCTGCATCTCAACCTTGATATTGGTTGGCAAGTGAACGATACGAACGGCAGTCGCAACCTTATTGACGTTCTGTCCACCAGCACCAGAGGCGTGATAGATGTCGACACGAAGGTCTTTTGGATCAATATCGTATTCTACTTCTTCAACTTCAGGCATGACAAGAACTGTGGCAGTTGATGTATGGACACGACCTTGGCTTTCTGTCACAGGGACACGTTGCACACGGTGGGCACCTGATTCGTACTTAAGCTTAGAGTAAACAGACTGACCTGAAACCATGGCAACCACTTCTTTGAAACCGCCAACACCATTCATAGAAGCCTCCATGACTTCAAAGCGCCAGCCTTGGGCTTCTGCATACTTTTGGTACATAGTTAGAAGGTCTCCGGCGAAAAGTGCCGCTTCGTCACCACCAGCCGCTCCACGAATTTCAAGGATGATGTTCTTGTCATCGTTTGGATCCTTTGGAAGGAGCAAAATTTTCAATTTCTCTTCGTATTCTTCTTTTTCAGCCTTGGCATCTTTTAATTCTTGCTTGGCCATTTCTTCTAAGTCCGCATCTCCACCTGATTCCTTAATCATCTCTTCAGCATCAACGATGTTTTGAAGGACTTGTTTGTATTCTAGGTAAGCCGTCACTGTATCACGGCTTGAAGCCTCTTCTTTTGAGAGCTCCATGAAACGCTTGGTGTCCGAAACCACATCTGGGTCGCTGAGCAACTCTCCTAATTCTTCATAACGGTCTTCTACAGCTTGTAGTTGATCATAGATGTTCATTTTTTCTCCTTATTTCTCAATTGTTAAATCATAGATTGCTACTACTTCGTTCTCGGATATTTCCCCAGTTTCTTTAAATCCATAACTGAGGTAACAATATCTTGCATGTTCATTTTCTGGTTCATAAGACAACCAAAGTTTATTGCTTAAACCTGCTGGCGCTGTCCGAACATAGTCTAGTACTTTATCCATAATTGGTTTAAAATATCCTTGATTTTGAAAATTCTTATCAATCATAAAACGAAATAGTAAATAATTTCCACTACTAATTCCGATCTTTTTATCATAAGCTATCATCACAAAACCTATAATTGCATCATTATCATAAACTGTCAATGGAGCTACAAAATCTCCATTTTTAGTGTAGACGTATGCTTCAGCTAAACTAATTGCGTTGGTTGCAATGAATTGTTTTTGATATTCCTTGACATCCAAATTCAAAACATCAAAATAATTTTCCATTGTAACATCTCTTAGTTCAATTGTCATAGTTTTGCTCCTTGTTAGAGGTTATCATTGGCGCAAAATAATGTTTACGGCAAACCGAGATATAGGTTTCATTGCCACCGATCTGAATCTGCTCACCATCATAAACGGGCAGTCCATCCTGAGTACGCAACACCATGGTCGCCTTTTTCTTGCAATACTGACAAATGGTCTTGATTTCATCAATCTTATCTGCTAAAAGCAAGAGATATTTGGAACCTTCGAACAGTTCGTTACGAAAGTCATTTTTCAAACCAAAAGCCATGACGGGTATGTCTAACTCATCGACAACGCGAGCTAGGTCGTAAACATGGTGACGCTTGAGAAACTGGGCTTCATCTACCAAAACACAGTATGGTTTTTCAGATAAATCTCGGATATAGCCGAAGATATCCGTCGTCTCCTCAATCGCAAGGGCAGGGCGTTTCATGCCAATTCGACTCGACACATAGCCAACACCGTCACGCGTATCCAGAGCCGATGTCATAATGACAACACCTTTTCCTTGCTCCTCATAGTTATAGGCCACCTTGAGAATCTCAATGGTCTTACCTGAGTTCATGGTCCCATAACGATAATACAACTGTGCCATGTTTCTTGCTTCACGTCCATTTCTAAATTTTTGCTACATTCTAGTATATCATAATTTTCTTAAGCTTTAAACGGCAAAATGTGGTAAAATAGAAGAAATCAAAAACTAGTGGAGGAAGCTATTATGCCATTTGTACGCATCGATTTATTTGAAGGACGCACGCTCGAGCAAAAGAAAGCTCTTGCTAAGGAAGTAACAGAAGCTGTGGTCCGTAACACTGGAGCCCCTCAATCTGCTGTCCATGTCATCATCAACGACATGCCAGAAGGAACTTATTTCCCACAAGGGGAAATGCGCACCAAATAAGCTAGCTTAAGCAGAAATGCTTAGGCTTTTTCAATCTCCAAGTAGCATCCATTGAAGAAATAGTCTAAATTTGTTACAATTTGAAAAGAGACTTGGAATATTCCAAGAAAAGAGCTATTAATTAAAGGAAACATTATGATTACACGTGAATTTGATACCATCGCTGCTATTTCTACTCCACTAGGTGAAGGGGCTATTGGTATTGTACGCCTGAGCGGAACAGATAGTTTTGCGATTGCGCAAAAGATTTTTAAAGGAAAAGACTTGAGTCAGGTTGCTAGCCATACCCTTAACTACGGTCACATCGTTGACCCTCAGACAGGAAAAGTCATGGACGAGGTTATGGTTGGAGCTATGAAGTCTCCAAAGACCTTCACTCGTGAGGATATTATCGAGATTAACACCCACGGTGGGATTGCGGTGACCAATGAGATTCTCCAGCTAGCTATCCGTGAAGGAGCTCGATTGGCTGAACCTGGTGAATTTACCAAACGTGCCTTTTTAAACGGTCGCGTAGATTTGACACAGGCCGAGGCCGTGATGGATATCATCCGCGCCAAGACAGACAAGGCCATGAACATTGCAGTCAAACAATTAGATGGTTCCCTTTCTGATCTTATCAATAATACCCGTCAAGAAATCCTCAATACACTTGCCCAAGTCGAGGTCAATATTGATTATCCTGAGTACGACGATGTTGAGGAAGCCACTACTGCTGTTGTCCGTGAGAAGACTATGGAGTTTGAGCAATTGCTAACTAATCTCCTTAGGACAGCCCGTCGCGGCAAAATCCTCCGTGAGGGAATTTCAACAGCTATCATCGGACGCCCCAACGTTGGGAAATCAAGCCTTCTCAACAACCTCTTGCGTGAGGACAAGGCTATCGTCACAGATATTGCTGGTACGACACGTGATGTCATTGAAGAATACGTCAACATCAACGGTGTTCCTCTAAAATTGATTGACACAGCTGGTATTCGTGAAACGGATGATATCGTAGAACAAATCGGTGTTGAGCGTTCGAAAAAAGCTCTTAAGGAAGCTGACTTGGTTCTGCTAGTACTAAACGCTAGCGAGCCCTTAACTGCCCAAGACCGACAACTTCTTGAGATTAGCCAAGATACAAACCGTATTATTCTTCTTAATAAAACCGACCTGCCTGAAGCGATTGAAACTTCGGAACTACCTGAAGACGTTATTCGTATTTCAGTCCTTAAAAACCAAAATATTGATAAGATTGAAGAACGTATTAACAACCTCTTCTTTGAAAATGCTGGTTTGGTTGAGCAAGACGCAACTTACTTGTCAAATGCCCGTCATATTTCCTTGATTGAGAAGGCTGTTGAAAGCCTACAGGCTGTTAATGAAGGGCTGGAACTAGGTATGCCAGTTGACTTGCTTCAAGTTGACTTGACTCGTACTTGGGAAATCCTCGGAGAAATCACTGGAGATGCTGCTCCTGATGAACTCATTACCCAACTTTTTAGCCAATTCTGTTTAGGAAAATAAGAAAAATCCATGATCGTTCTTGCGGTCATGGATTTTATTGTCTTTATTAGTAATCTGGTCTTAAGACTCCTGTTACAGTTGCCTTAGTTGCTTCGTAGTCGCCATCTACAACAACCTTGACAATGCGTTTGGCATCTTCTTCTGGTGCTGGAACAAGAGGTAGACGAGTTGGTCCAGCTTCAAATCCCATATAGTTCAGAACTGCCTTAACAGGAGCAGGACTTGGATAAGAGAAGAGAGCATTAACTTTAGGAATGAACTTGCGTTGAATAGCTGCAGCTGTCTTCATATCACTTTCTGCAATGGCAGTAAACATCTCGTGCATTTCATCCCCATTTGTATGGGATGCAACAGAAATAACCCCGTCAGCACCAAGGTTCATGGCATGGAAAGCATCTCCGTCCTCACCAGTGTAGACCAAGAACTCTTCTGGCTTGTGTTCAATCAGGTAAGCCATATTGGCCAAGCTAGTACATTCTTTGACACCGATAATATTTGGATGATCAGCCAAACGAAGCATAGTTTCTGGAGTCAATTCGACAACCACACGACCTGGAATGTTATAGATAATAATTGGTAGGTCAGAAGCATCTGCAATCGCCTTAAAATGCTGATACATTCCTTCTTGAGAAGGTTTGTTGTAGTAAGGAACAATAGCAAGCCCAGCTGCGAAACCACCAAATTCTGCTACTTCTTTGACAAACTCGATAGAGTCACGCGTATCATTGGTACCCACACCCGCAATCAAAGGCACACGTCCATTGACAATCTTTTGTACAGCCGCAAACAGTTCCAACTCCTCATCATGGGTCAAGGTTGGACTCTCAGCAGTGGTCCCTGCGAGAAGAATTCCATCCGTATGATGGTCCAATAAATGCTCAATCAAGGCTGGAATAGCATCGAAGTTGATGGAACCATCCTCATGGAAGGGGGTAATAAAGGCCGTGATGATTTTACACTCTTTTAAATCTTGATAAGACATGAAAACACCTCTCTATTTCAAAGAAGGAGTTCATCTGAACTCCTAAACGATATGACTATTTTAATTCAAATTTCAATTCAGCTATTGGACGAACCAAGCCACGTTCGTGAAGAGTTTCTGCAATCTGAACTGAGTTCCAAGCAGCACCTTTGAGCAGATTGTCTGAAACAACCCACATGTGAATTCCTTTTTCAGCATCCAAGTCTTTACGGATACGACCAACAAAGGTATCACGTGAACCAACTGCATTGATGGCTTGAGGATAGATTTGATGGGCTACATCATCTTCGAGAACAGCACCTGGGAAGGCTGCGATAGCTGCTTTTACTTCTTCAATTGGAGCCACTTCTTTTGTTTCGATATAAACTGACTCAGAGTGAGCTGACAAGACTGGAATACGCACACATGTTGCAGATACTGCAATGCTATCATCTTCCATAATTTTCTTAGTTTCCTTAGTCATCTTCATCTCTTCGTAAGTGTAATCATTGTCAGTGAAGACATCGATTTGTGGAAGAGCATTGAAGGCGATAGGATAATGTTTCTTGTCCCCACCTGAAGGCAAGATTTCGGCATGTAAATCACGTGGTTTCACTCCATCATTCAAGACTTCACGAAGTTCACGTTGTGTCTCAAGAATTGCTCCCATACCAGCACCTGAAACTGCTTGGTAAGTTGAAACAATGATACGGTCCAAGCCCCATTTTTGGCGAACTGGCTCAAGAGCCACCATCATTTGAATTGTTGAACAGTTAGGGCAGGCAATGATACCGTTGTGGGCGTCAAGTGCATGAGCATTAACCTCTGGAACAACCAATGGAACATCTGGATTTTGACGGAAGTAAGATGTATTATCTACTACTACCGCACCAGCTTTAACTGCGTATGGTGCATATTTAGCTGATGTAGAACCACCTGCTGAAAAGAGAGCAATATCAACTCCTTCAAAAGCTGTTTCAGTTGTTTCTTCAATCGTAATATCTTGGTCTTTAAATTTCAAAGTCTTGCCTGCTGAACGTGCAGAAGCAAGTAAACGGATTTTATCGATTGGAAGTGTTGATTCTTCCAACATTTTTATCATCTGAGCTCCGACAGCACCTGTCGCGCCGACTACAGCAACTGTATATCCCATAAATAACCTCTTTCGGAATTTTCTAAAAATTTCTATAATAGATGTATTATACTACTTTTTCCATGAATTGCAAAGCATTTTCATCTTTTTTTGGAAAATAAAAATCCCCAGTCGTTAGACCAGGGACTAAGAGGCATCTTCATGTGATGAGCAGGTTCACACAACTCATCAAGGTCCGCTCCTGCGTTATGACCTCCTTATGCTCAATAGTAGTCCGAAGACTACCTATCGACTCATCGCATCTTCTATTCTACTAAAGAGAATCACTTTTGTCAACAGACGAAACTCTTTAGTTTCATTTACACAGCTGAATAGAAATATCTTTGAAACATTTGATGCATACATAACAAAAACCCTTGTAAATCAAGGGCTTTTCTGTCTATTTTATGCTAATTGCCGGGATTGAACCGGCGACCTCATCCTTACCATGGATGCGCTCTGCCAACTGAGCTAAATCAGCTTACTTAAGAAGTATACTATAGTTAGAAAAACTTGTCAAGTTTCCTTAGAAATTTTCCATAAGAAAAAGCCAGGTAAGAGCCACCTAGCTTATCTTCTTCTATTTGCTTAAATCGATTCGACGACCAATTTTACCAATGATAATCGCACCAATAATTAATGAGGCAAATTCACCAATTCCTGTTGTGAACCAAGTAAGGAAAAATGGTAATTGCGCTACGATATTCAACTCTGCAGCGATGGTAAACATGGAAATTGAAAAGAGGATTGAAAAGAAGAAATGATCTTTTCGAATTAATCCATTAAAGAGGTAATCTTTGCTGTATTTTGCAAAAAGCCAAACACCTAGACTAAGGAATACTAGGGTTGATCCACCACCAACAAAGACATCTAGCAGTCCGAAGCTAAAGAAATTAGCAATCATACAACCGATGGTAACTCCAATGATATACTTAGGATTGTAAAAAGCCATAAAGTTCATCATTTCTGAAATACGAAACTGATAAGCACCATAGCTGATGGCATTTAGGGGCGGTGTAACAGTCAAAACGACATAGATAGCAGCGACGATTGCAATATCTGCAACATCACGAATAGTTAATTTTTTCATCTTTTCTCCTTTGGCGGTTTCCCGCGTATAATATGCTTGGTGAAAGAAGCTAAGCACCAAGAGTTGCTTGAATCAACCTTACTAGTATAGCACAATAACTTGCGTTATGCTATACTAAAAGTATGAAAAAACGCATTCAAAGTCTCTTCGAGAATGAGCTCTTAGCCTATCTCTTTTTTGGTATAGCAACTACTCTTGTCTCCATTCTATCCCGATTAGTCATTTATCAATTAACCCATAAAGAACTGCTTGCTACTGTACTAGCAAATAGTATCGGTATCCTCTTTGCCTTTGTTACAAATGATAGACTTGTATTTAAGCAAGTTAGGCAGAATTGGCCAAGGCGTTTAGTAAAATTTACTCTAGCACGTCTTTCTACTTTTCTTTTAGACTTGTTTTTAACTTTTCTCTTTGTAACTCAGTTTCCTAATATTATCGGACAATTTGTAAATAATAATATAGACAAGGTTAATAGTATTGAAACCGTTATTTCACAATTCTTGATAATTATCCTCAATTATATTTTTAGTAAGGTATTTATTTTTAAAAAATAAGAAAAAATTAAGCATATTGCTTGCAAGAACTTCTTAATTAATATATAATCAAGAGTAAAAATTTTGGAAAGGAATTATGAAAATGTTAAAAGATCTTAAAGCATTTTTGCTTCGTGGTAATGTTGTTGACCTTGCTGTCGGTGTGATCATTGCCTCTGCTTTTGGTGCTATCGTAACTTCATTCGTTAACGATATCATCACTCCACTTCTATTGAACCCAGCCTTGGAAGCTGCGAAAGTACAAAACATCGCTGAGCTTGCATGGAATGGTGTTACATATGGTAAATTCTTGAGTGCTATTATCAACTTCCTTGTTGTAGGTACTGTTCTCTTCTTCGTTATTAAAGCTATGGAAAAAGCTCAAAGCCTTACTAAAAAAGAAGAAGCTGCTGAGGAAGCTCCAGCTGGTCCAACTGAGTTGGAAGTACTTCAAGAAATCAAAGCTCTTCTTGAGAAAAAATAATCAATTAAAAGGATCTAGAACAAAGCTAAATCCTTTTTTCTTTACTCTTTTGGTAACTTGCCTGCTTTTTCAAGCATTCTCTTGATAAGATAAGGCATTTTAACATTTTCCCGACCTTTTTTCTCAATCAATTTTTTCACAAATTCTGGCATTTGTAGGTCTTGTGATTCATCTAAAATATTTTTAGTTTCATCCGAAGGAACTAATTCATCAAAGGTTTCTTCTTCTGGGAGAAATTCCTTAAATTCTTGATGTCCATTAGCTCTGACTGTACTAATCAAAGCATCAATCAAACGAGAATCTGTATTTGGCATTGGTGGACGATGATAGTTCACCCCCAATTCCTGACACAAGTCATAACATTCCACATCATTGTCAAACAAGACTTCAATGTGCTCACTAATAAAACTGATAGGAACAAAAATATAATGGTCTGGATGTTCTTTCTGCTCTCTAAGATACTCCAAGACATCTGGCTTAATCCATGGAATCCCGATATCACTCTCACTTTGCCAGGTATTTGTATATTGCTCAGAACTCAAACCTAGTTTTTCAGCAACTAACTTGCTATTTTCAAAAATTTGATCGATATAAGGATCTCCAAAATCCAAGGCAAAAATGGGCACACTGTGGGCTGAAAAGATGACTTTAAAGCTATCCTGCTTTACTTCTTCTTTTAAAATCTTAGCAATTTCATCTGCCCAATAGTTTAAGAGCGCTTCTTCTTGATACCAGTCCTTGATAACTAAAAATTTAATTTGTTTGCTTTCTAAAAATTTCTCGTATCCCATGACAGAGTAGAACGAATAATGAGGCTCCAAAATCAGGCAAATACACTGTTCAATGCCGTCTGCTTCCATCTGACCAATCACATCTGGAATAAAAGGTCTGGAAAATTTATTGGCAAAATAGACACTATACTCATTCCCCAGTCTAGCTTCTACTAAGGCAACTTCTTCACGGGTAATTCTTTGCAGAGGCGTACCTCCAATAAGTACATAATTATCATAGAGTGTTTGAATCTCGTGGTCTTGAGGTCTCACTCCACGACGAATATTTGTGAAAAAATCAGCCACACCTTCAAAGGTAATCTCTTCTGGCGAACCAAAGGTCATCATTAAAATTGCTTTTTTCATAATCGCTTCCTTGTGATATTTTTATCAAGTTTATTTTATCATTAATTCGTTGATAAGTAAACGCCAACATAGTGAATTTCCCTAACTTCAGTCTTTTGTTTTTCTCTCTTTTCTATGATACAATGGAAAAAATGAATTCAAAAGGAGTTTTTTATGACTTATCCCAATCTCTTGGACCACTTCTTAACCTACGTTAAGGTCAATACGCGCTCTGATGAACACTCTACTACTACTCCAAGTACGCAGAGTCAGGTTGATTTCGCGACCAATGTCCTGATTCCAGAAATGAAACGTGTTGGACTTCAAAACGTCTACTACCTTCCAAATGGTTTTGCGATTGGTACCTTGCCAGCCAACGATCCGTCTTTAACACGTAAGATTGGCTTTATATCTCACATGGATACTGCTGATTTTAATGCCGAAGGAGTCAATCCACAGGTAATTGAAAACTACGATGGTGGTGTGATTGAACTAGGAAATTCTGGTTTCAAACTCGATCCAGCTGACTTTAAGAGCCTTGAAAAATATCCAGGACAAACACTCATCACAACAGATGGAACAACCTTACTAGGAGCTGATGACAAGTCAGGGATTGCTGAGATTATGACAGCCATTGAATATCTGGATACTCATCCTGAAATCAAACACTGTGAGATTCGTGTTGGTTTTGGTCCAGATGAGGAAATCGGTGTTGGTGCTAATAAATTTGATGCAGAAGATTTTGATGTTGATTTTGCCTACACAGTCGATGGTGGCCCATTAGGTGAACTTCAGTACGAGACCTTCTCAGCAGCTGGTGCTGAGTTACATTTCCAAGGACGCAATGTCCACCCTGGTACCGCAAAAGGTCAGATGGTCAATGCCCTTCAGCTAGCAATTGATTTTCACAATCAACTTCCAGAGAATGACAGACCTGAGTTAACTGAAGGTTACCAAGGTTTCTATCATTTAATGGATGTGACAGGTAGTGTCGAAGAGGCGCGTGCAAGCTACATCATTCGTGATTTTGAAAAAGATGCCTTTGAAGCTCGTAAAGCAGCAATGCAGTCTATCGCTGATAAGATGAATCAAGAACTTGGTAGCGACCGTGTCACCCTAAACTTGACAGACCAGTACTACAATATGAAAGAAGTCATTGAAAAAGATATGACTCCAATTACCATTGCCAAAGCAGTTATGGAAGATTTGGGGATTACTCCTATAATCGAACCAATCCGTGGAGGGACAGACGGCTCTAAGATTTCCTTTATGGGAATCCCAACTCCTAATATCTTTGCGGGTGGAGAAAATATGCACGGACGTTTTGAATACGTCAGCCTTCAGACCATGGAACGTGCAGTTGATACCATTATTGGTATCGTAGCTTATAAAGACTAAAAAGACGAGGTAGCTCAGCTACTTCGCCTTTCTTTTTATTCTACTGGTTTTTCTTGATTTCCAATACTTGTTGTAGATTCTGTTGTTTCCTTTTCTGAAGATGATTCAGCAGGTTTAGAATCTGTTGTGTTGCTTGGTTTGTTTTCGTCCCTTGCAGTTTCACTATTTGATTCTGCAACTACGTTTGGTTGGTTCTCAGCACTGGTCTTATCACCATTTGCCTCAGCATTTGTCGCTGGAGTTGCTTCTTCACTTGCGCTTGATTTTGACTTGATTTCTTGATTCAAAACTAGGATAGCTTTTGTCAATTCAAGTAAAGCGGCTTTATCCTTACTCTTAGCAGAAAGTTGGTCTAGTAATGCATCCACCTTATCAAAGTCTGCATCAGAACCCTTGTTGTTTTCTAAATAAGAGTGAAGCGACATGAGAATATCGTAGAGTTTTTGATAGAGTACTAGTGTCTGAGGGTCTTGCTCAGCATTTTCCTTCTCTTGTTGAAGGGCGCTAGCGATACGAGTCAAGACATCTTTTACCTGACTATTTACTTCATCCAAGTCTGCATCAGCCTTGTTTGTAGCAACTTTGAGATTTTCTACTTCTTCTGCCAAGGATTGTCTGATTCCTTCTTCTTGGATTTGTTCCAAGAGTTGATTTGCCTTGCTCAAGCGGCTTTCTACTTCTTCCTTGCTAACATGATTGACATGTTCTTCAGGCATAAAGTCTCCGTACAATTCTTTCAAGAAGCCATAAATAGCTGTCTTGGCACTTTGATTATCAACTTTTTCAGTATCTAGAACTGTCTGAGTCGATTTAGTAGTAGTTGGTTGAGCTTTCAAAGCTTCTTCCACTTCTTGTTTTGCCTGATAGATGTTTGGGAATAATTTGTTCAATTCTGCTGCCTTAAGGAAGGATTGAGATTGATACAAGGTCCAAGTCAACTGAGCCACTTTGTTTCGAAGTTCATCACTCAAACGACCGTCATTTACGTGTTCGTAGAAATACTTGATGTATTCTACAGTTGTTACACCTGTTCGATCATTAAAGTCTTGCAAGGCTTGAAGTTGTGATTCAACCGCTGCTAAAGCAGCCTCATCTTTAGCCAATTTAGCTTCTTGAAGTCGAACGAGAAGGTCTTTCTTAGGAAGTCCAAAAGTGTCTGTATCCAGAGTATTGATTTTATCAATCAAGGCTTGATATTTCTTATCTAAAGCACTTGTTTCAACAGGTTTGACACTTTCATCAATATGGATATATTGCTTATCAAAGAGATCAAGGGTTGCAAGATAACCTGCTGTAGAGTTAGTTGCCAGTTTCTTCATGTTTTCAGTAAACTGACCTAAGGCTAACTCAATCTGTCTTTGTTCAATAGGCTTGTCTTTATAGATACTTCTGCTATCAGCTAAAAGTTGATCTACTTTTGCCAAGACTGCCTTCTCATCAAAAGCTCCAGGTTGATAATTGGATTGCAGGGCTGGAATCTTGTTTTTCAAAGCCACTTCATATCCCTTAGTTTGAACCTTGATGTAGTGATTATGGTCGCCATGAGGAATCACAAAACTACCATTTTCTACCTGTAAACTATAAGGAGACACACCATCTCGCAAAGCAGTCGTGTAAAGTTCATTTAGGAAATCAAGTTCTGGATTGCCAGTTTGAAGAGGAATCCGAACATGTTCTTTACGAACAGCATAGGGATGGATATGAGTTGGGTCGTAGGCTTGGTCTGGATTTCCAAAGACAAAGAATCCGTTTGAAATTCTAATCGCTTCAAGTGGAACACCGTAGGTCTTCGAAATATAAGCAATCTTTTCTTCATCGCTAGCATCTCTTGAGAAAGACTCTACCGTTTTAGCAAGAGGTTTTACAGGCTCTGCATCATGATGTGTTTTCAAATGATCCTGAGCTGCCTTAATTTGCTCTGCTGTCAAATCCTTCTTGAAGAAGTAATGATTGTGGTCACCATGACTCATGACAAAACCTTGCTCATCCTCACTGATGACACGATCGGCATCAAAACCGTGATCATGGTCTTCATCATGATGGTGTCCATGATGATCTTCATCGTGATCGTCGTCATGAGCTGGATTTGGTGTTGCTGGACTTGCACCTTTCAAGTGATCCTGCGCTGCCTTGATTTGATCAGCAGTCAAATCCTTCTTGAAGAAGTAATGATTATGGTCGCCGTGACTCATGATAAATCCTGCTTCATCTTCCGCAATAATACGATTGGCATCAAAGCCGTGATCATGGTCTTCATCATGATGGTGTCCATGATGATCTTCATCGTGATCGTCGTCATGAGCTGGATTTGGTGTTGCTGGACTTGCACCTTTCAAGTGATCCTGCGCTGCCTTGATTTGATCAGCAGTCAAATCCTTCTTGAAGAAGTAATGATTATGGTCGCCGTGACTCATGATAAATCCTGCTTCATCTTCCGCAATAATACGATTGGCATCAAAGCCGTGATCATGGTCTTCATCATGATGGTGTCCATGATGATCTTCATCGTGATCGTCGTCATGAGCTGGATTTGGTTTTGCTGGACTTGCACCTTTCAAGTGATCCTGCGCTGCCTTGATTTGATCAGCAGTCAAATCCTTCTTGAAGAAGTAATGATTATGGTCGCCGTGACTCATGATAAATCCTGCTTCATCTTCCGCAATAATACGATTGGCATCAAAGCCGTGTCCACCTTCTTCATGTTCCTCATGTGAAACACCAGGATTGACTGGAAGAGATGGCGAAGGTGTTGTTAGACCATTATTTGGAAGAGTCGGTTGACCAATTACGGTCGATTTTGGAATGTAATGGAAATGATCACCATGTCTTACAATATAAGCTGTAGCAGTTTCTTCGACAATATCTTTAGGATTAAAGATATAACCATCAGATGTTGAAGGAATTTCCTTATTTAACGTTGAAGAAGCATTATTCAATATAGATGGATTACTTGGAAGACTTCCTAGACTAGACGCTACTTCATGAGGTTTTTCATTTGTAGAGACCGTAGAACCAGTTCCACCGATAGGCACCATTCTAGCAATCTTTTCTTCTAAAGCAGAGAGTTTGCTGTAAGGAATAAAATGATAATGGTCGCCATGCGGAATCGCAACTCCATTTGGTGTACGACTGATAATCTTAGCAGGGTCAAAGACTAAGCCATCTGATTCACTGTAACGTTTGTCGCTAGGTGAATCGTAGAGTTCTTTCAATAGACTTTGGAGATTTTCAACTTTGCTTTCTGGCTTGCTAGTTAATCCTTGCACTGTAGATTGAGTATTATTCTCACTAGCTGTTGAAGAATAGCTTAGCTGACTTGGTTGCGTATTTTTGCCAGCTAAATGAGCTTTAGCAGCAGCTAACTCACTAGCAGACAAGTCACTTTTTGGAATATAGTGATAGTGACCTCCGTGAGGAACGATATAAGCATCACCAGTATCTTCGATAATGTCAGCTGGATTAAAGACATAACCATCATCTGTCGTATAGCGTCCCTGAGACCTTGCTACAGCAACATCAGAGCCGACCTTCTCATTATCTTTGACATGTTCTTGTTTTTGACGATTAATTTCATCCTTGGTTCGAACATTATCAGCATGAGCTGTATCTTTCAGGTAGACATAATATTTTCCATCGACCTTGATGATATAACCACCCTTGACTTCATTGACAATATCAGCATCTTTAAGTTGATAGTTTGGATCCTTCATCAAGAGTTCTTCACTAAAGAGGGCATCATAAGGAACTTTCCCATTATAGTAATGATAGTGGTCACCGTGTGACGTCACATAGCCCTGATCTGTAATTTTGATGACAATTTGCTCAGCCTGAATTCCTTCTTTCTGGCTAACCTGATCTGGTGTCAGGTTTTCAGTTTTCTGACTTGACTGACTACCATCCACATAAGAGACACGATTATTGTCCTTATTTTCCTGTGAACGATGCTGGTTCAATGCATAGGCGCAAAGACTCAAGGATACGATAACAGCTGATCCAGCTGCAATATACTTTTTACTGAATTTCATAAATCCCTCATTTCAATAAATGATGAAGCTTTTCTTAACTTCTTTTCTCGGTTAAACAGTTTTTTCTCAAATGGTTATTTAACCAATTAATTAACCAGTAAATAGTTTACCTTTTTTAAGTTTATCTGTCAAGATTTTTATGTCATTTAAAAAATAAAAGCCAGTATTGCTACTGACTCTTACATCATATTGATTTAATAGGATAAACTTATGCTTCTGGTTTCGTCGTAACTGACTCACTACCTTTTAACAACGCAAGTAATTTTTCTGCTTCTGCCATGATACCATTATTATCCATGGTTTGGAGACTCAGATTATTTCGTAAACCAGATAGGCTCTCTGTCACATTGTCTTTCAAACTAGCATCCGTTACTTTAGCAAGTAGAGCTTCTACTTCTTTGAGTTTGGCTTCTACTTTTTCGGTTTCTACTTGAGGTACTTCAGCTTCGTCTGTTGTATCTTTAGGTACTTCTTCTGTCTCGTCTTCATCAGTGCTCGGTTTATAAAGATTATCTACTGAAGGGGTTGAACCTGTATGATTTTCTTTTTCATTGGATTCAGGACGGGTTGACTCGACTGATTCATGATGATCTTCCTTATCTTCATCAGATTTACTGTCTTTGTCTGCCTTATTTTTACGAACATGGTCGCTGGCATTTCCCCAACCATTATCTGAGTGAGGACGTTCTTCAGGATGTTCAACATAATATTTTACAGTCGCAAAGAGATCCTCAAGGCTATAACCCTTAGGTGCTTCATAGAGTCCTTCGTCAAACCAACCAAATTTAATGTTATGGTAATGGTCGTAATGAGGTATAATTAAGCTACCATTTTTAACTTCAACAGTATGTTGTAGATTGTAAGGAATATGATCAAGTGGGACCTTCTTAGCTGCTTCCACTTTATTATAGATTGCTTCTACTCCTTTAACCTCAGTATTTCCTGAACCCTGATTCTCTGTTGAAGGAGGTATCAAACCTTTCTCTTTAGCATAAGCCTGGGCTGCCACTCTTTCAGCTTCAGACAAGCTCTCTTTCTTAATCCAATGACTATGGGTCATATGCGGAGTTACATAAGCATCTCCCTCATCACTGGTAATATCACGAATGTCAAAGATATACCCATCTTCTGTTGTATACTTACCTGCTAATTTCGCTAATTTAATTTCAACATCTGTATAAGCAATTTGAGCATTTGGTTTGCCAAGTCGCTCTGGATGAGTAATTGGTGCTAGGAAAGCTAATAAATCATCTACCAATTTTCCTTTATTAGTCGATTCATCATTCAAGCGTTCTGCTAATTTGTCTAAGGCTTGGAAATCAGAAGTACGACCCTTATTTTCAGACAAGGCTTTATGAGCCTCGGCCAATAACTTATATGCTTTATCATAAAATTCTTGATCACGAGGAGCGACATTTTCTTTCTTCGCAACTAGAGCGTGTGTTTCTTGAGTTTTCTTAGACAAGAGATTTTCAATAGCGTCAATCTTATCCTTGGCCAAATCTTTAGCAAGAACATAACGACTGACTCCCTTATCCTCTATAATATATCCATCACCAACTTTTCTAACAACCTGGTTGACATCAAATTCAGTCGGTTTATTTTCCACTGGTGCTAAAGGTTTGGTAGTAGGGGCTGGCTTCAGAGGAGTAACACTTGGCAAGACACTGCCATTTTGTCCCTTAACAGCTATCATACGAGCCAATTTTTCTTCCAGCGGTGACATTTGTGAATAAGGGATAAAGTGATAGTGGTCTCCGTGAGGCACTGCAACACCATTAGCTGTACGTTTGATGATTTGTGCCGGATCAAAGACTAAGCCATCTGATTCAACATGACGTTCTGACAAAGGTTTGGCATACAATTCACTTAGAAGTGTTGGAATGTCTTCCCCTTGATTTTGATGATATGTTGGGGTGACAGTCAGGTTTGGAGTCTCTGTCAAACTTGGTTGGGCTGGTTTAGCATTATCACTACTTGGTTTACTTGAACTTGTAGAAGAATGTGAGCCCTGCTTCCCATTCCAATAGGCTTGGGCTGCAGCCAATTCTCCTGCAGACAAATCACTCTTCGGAATATAGTGGAAATGATTGCCGTGCGGTACAACAAAAGCGTCACCTGTATCTTCAATCACATCTGTCGGACTAAAGACATATCCATCATCCGTTGTATAGGCACCTCCAGTTCCTCGATTCGGTGCCGGCGTATTGAGATTAAAGTTTGGTTTAATGGTTGAACTTGGTGTTGAACTTGTTTTCTCAGGGCTGCTTGGTTTCGAATTGTCAGCATGACTTTGAACTGGCTGACCTCCAATTGGCAGATTTCGAGCCAATTTTTCTTCCAAAGCAGACATTTGCGAATAAGGGATGAAATGGAAATGATCTCCGTGAGGGACTGCGACCCCATTTGCTGTACGTTTTGTAATCTGTGCTGGGTCAAATACTAATCCATCAGACTCCACATGACGTTGGCTAAGTGGCAAAGCGTACAATTCTTGAAGAAGACTAGCTAAATCCTCATTTTGACTCTCAGAATCTGTTGCAGGATTTTGAGGTGTCTCAGATTGACTCGTTCTCACACTAGATCTTGTTTCTCCCCTGCTAGAACGATATTCAACCGTACTTAATTGACCGCCTTTTCCAGATAAGAAGGCTTGGGCAGCAGCTAATTCACTAGCAGACAAATCACTCTTAGGAATATAGTGGAAGTGATTGCCATGAGGAACGATATAAGCATCACCCGTATCCTCAATGATATCAGAGGCATTGAAGATATACCCATCATCCGTTGTGTAGCGTCCTTGGGCTCTGGCTGCAACAACTGCCTGATCGTTAGAACTGTCTCCATGATTACTACTATGTTCCTGCTTCTGACGTTTAATCTCTTCTTTTGTCCGAATATTGTCCGCATGGGCGGCATCCTTGAGGTAAACATAGTATTTCCCGTCTACCTTAATCACATAGCCACCCTTGATTTCATTGACAATGTCTGAATCCTTCAACTGATAATTCGGATCTTTCATCAGCAGTTCTTCACTGATGATAGCATCATAAGGAACCTTGCCATTATAGTAATGATAATGGTCTCCATGAGAGGTCACATAACCTTGATCCGTAATCTTGATAACAATTTGTTCGGCGTTGATTCCCTCTCTCTTACTAACTTCATCTGGTGTCAAGTTCTCTGCCTTTTGACTAGCCTGGTCACCATCTATATAAGCAACTCGATTAGAATCTTTCTTAACTTGTCCAGCTTGATACCGTCCAAGCTCATAGGAACAAACACTTAGGGCAAGAACTGCCACTGAACCCGCTACATATTTTTTATTGATTTTCATTCTTTCCTCATTTCAATTCTTCTGCTAAAACACTCATATTTTCTGCAAGATTTTCGAGATAAGTCTTGTCATTTTGTGGGTCTGCCTCTAAAGGATTCAGAGTTTTAAGACCCACACCTGTTGATTTGACAAGAGTTTCAGCTACTTTTGAAGAAGCATTACTTTCTGTAAAAATCGTTTTAACCTTATAGGTTTTAACAAATTCCTGAATTTCTGTTAGTTGTCTTGGACTTGGTTCTTGTTCAGGAGAGATACCAGCGATTCCAAGTTGATTTAATCCAAATCTCTTAGCAAGATAAGAAAAGGCTGTATGCTGTGTTACAAAAGTTTTCTGACTCGCTTTTTCAAATTTAGGCTGGAATTTCTTAGTCAATTCTTGAGCTTTTTTGATAAAGGCTTGCGCATTTTTTTGATAAGTTTCTTTATGCTCACTATCCACCTCTGAAAGTTTATCAGCGATAATCTGAGCTTCTTCGCCAGCTTTTTCAGGATCTAGCCAAGTGTGAGGGTCATAGAGCGTTTTTTCATCAACTCCATCCCCTGCTTCCACATCTTCTAGCCCTGGGACTCGGTCTAAGGTCATTCCTTCAGAAGCCTCTAAAACCTTAACTTTGGATTTTTTAAGATTGGGGTCCAGACTTCCCGCCCAAGATTCAAGAGTATGCGAATGGTAAACAAAGACATCTGCATCATAGATGGCTGCGATATCATTTGCCGAAGGTTCAAAGGAGTGAATTCCACTACTTGACTGAATCATCCGAACATCATTCAAGTCACCAGATACTTCCTTGACAATAGCATAGACAGGATAAAAACTGGTTACAATTTTCATCCCTTTCCCAGTCTGACTTTCCTTTTGGCCACAAGCCCCTAAACACAAAAGAAAGACACTTAACAATACTAAAAATAAACTTTGTTTCTTCATAAACAACTCCTTAACTATTTAATTAACTGGTAAACATTCTACTCCTAAAAATTTAATCTGTCAAGCTATTTTTAGAAAAAATTTGAAATTTCTTTCACATATAAAAATCTGCTGAGTTTCAACAACTCAACAGATTCACACATTATTCTTCTATGGAAGAATGCTTATAGCCATAAGTGAAGTAAATAATACTTCCTACTAACAATGCAACTAGGAAAGCAAGCCAGGTTTCCATATTATACTGCAACATAAAGGATAAACAAATGATGATTGATAAAATTGGTAATAAGGGTACCAGTGGTGTTTTAAATTCTCCTGCTTTGGGCATCCCCTTTTCTCTCCGTAAGCGAATCAAACCATAAGCCAGCATGATTAAGTAGGCTAAGGTACAAATATTTAAGAAGGCTGCGATACTGGCTAGTGGGAATATTCCTGCAGCTACTGCTGAAGCTAGACCTGTCAAGATAGTAGCATTTTTTGGTACCTTGCTTGTTTTGGTCAGTTCTTTAAATGCAGCAGGCATCAAGCCGTCACGCGCTAAACTGTAAATCATACGCGATAGGGCATAGGTCATCGAGATACAAACAGTAATCAAGGTCAATATAGCCACTAATGACACATAATTAGCTGCCCAACTAATCCCAATACTACGAAGAGCAAAGGCAACGGCATCGTCGACATTTAGGTGACTATAGTGAACCACACCAGTCAAAACAAGAGTCACCAAGGCATAAAGAATAGTTACGATAGAAAGCGATAAGACAATCCCTCTAGGAATATTTTTTTGAGGAGTCTTAACTTCATCTACAGCCATAGAGATGGATTCAAAGCCCAAAAAACCAAAGAACATCAAGGACGCACCAGCCATAATACCTGTACTAGCACCATATATTTGGCCAAAACCATAAGGGGCAAAATTGCTCCAATTATCAAGCTTAATATTCCAAATTCCTACTAAAACAAAGAGAGCTAAAGCGGAAAATTTCAAAATCACTAGAATCGAATTAAAGCGTAAGGCTGCTTTCGCATTAAGTAGAACAAGCAAGGTCACCAAGACCAAGACAAGAATAGGTAATAAATCAACAAACGTCCCTGCTTGAGGATTAAAGGTACCATTTAAAGCCTGAGGAAGGGCTATCCCGTATTGAGAGAGAAGCCCTTTAAAATACGCTGCCCAACCAGAAGCCACACCCGATATGGCTGTCATGAATTCCATCATGGTTAACCAACCTGCCAACCAGGCTGGGAATTCTCCTAAGATTGCATAGAGATAACTGTAGGCACCACCTGTAGCAGGTACTCGTGAAGCAAATTCTGCAAAAAAGAGAGCTGATAATCCCACACACAAGGCAGAAATGACGATTGAAATCACTAGGGCTGGACCAGCAAGCGTTGCAGCTGCAGTACCTGTGATTGTAAAGACACCTGTCCCTACCATGGCTCCGATACCTAACAAAATCAAATCCCATAATTTCAAATGCCTGTGCATCTCCGTTTTATCCAAACTGACATTCTTTGTTCTAAATATATTCATTTTTGACTCCAAAATAAAATGATGATTCTATTTTACCATAAATATAGGGTATTTGTGAATATTTATAAAATGTTTTTCTAAAAAAATCTGACTACTCTCTTGTAATCAGATTTTTATCTATTCTAGTTCATTTCTTTAAAGGCTGCTTCTGCATCCGCATTACTGATAGCACCCAATTGTATCTTTCCAATCTTACCTTGACTATCAATTAGATATTCTGTAGGAATGCTTCTAATTTGATAAGCTTGGAAGGTGGTTGCTTTGGTGTCATAAAGAACTGGGATATCCTTATAACCTTGATCTTGGAACCATTGTGGGAATTGCTCAACAGTTTTTTCACCTTGAATTCCTGGTGCAATAACAGTAAGAATTTCAAAATCACGATCTGGTTTCGCCGCTAATTCCATCAACTCAGGCATACTTTTTTTACATGGACCACACCATGAAGCCCAAAACTTCAAATAAACCTTTTTACCCTTATAATCAGATAACTTTACTTCTTTGCCATCCATTGATTGCAAGGTAAAATCTGGCGCCTCTTTCCCAACAGCAATTTGTTGTACAGTCGTTTGTTGCTGTTGTTTTGGGGATTGTTCTGGTGCTTTAGTCTTTTTAGTCTCTTCCTCACCACAAGCTATCAATACAACTAATGACAAGAGGCTTAAGCCAGCAAACATTACTTTTTTCATCTTTTTCTCCTTTATTCAAAAATTCCAGCTAGAACATTTACTTGTCCTAATAGTAATAAAATTCCCATTAAAATAATAAGGAAACCACCAATTTTCTTCAGTAGCATCATATGACGTTTAATTTTACTAAAATATGGCATAACTACGCCTGAAGCTAGTGCCAAAACCAAGAAAGGAATTGCCATCCCCAGAGTGTAAATCAAGGTATAGATTGCACCTTGCCAAGCACCATTACCTCCAGAAGCGGCAAGCGCTAAAACAGAACTTAAAACTGGACCAATACAAGGCGTCCAACCAAAGCTAAAAGTAATACCGAGTAAAAAGGCTGACCAATAACGATTGGCTTCTGATTTCTTAAAAGTAAAGCTTTTTTGAACCTCTAATTTCTTAAAATGAAAAATTTCCATCTGGTGAAGGCCTAAAATGATGATAATCGTTCCCATGGTATAGCGAAACCAATTGGCATAGAGAATATTACCAAGGTAACCAGCACCAAATCCTAAGATAAAGAAAATGAGAGAGATACCTGCAATAAAGCAAAGCGTTCGAATCAAACCTGACCAAGCGACTTTCCTTCCAAACAGAGAGAAGCTTTTTGCACTTTCCTGATCATCCAATAAAATTCCAGCATAGACTGGTAGAAGAGGAAAAATACAAGGAGAAAAAAAGGATAAAACACCCGCTAGAAAAACAGAGATTGAAAATACTATCGTTTCCAATAAAGAACCAACTTTCTTAATAATTCATATCCTATTTTACTATAATCAATTTCATTTGTATGATTTCTGCTACGCAATTTGAATTAGCCAATATTTGAAATATTTGTTCCGGTACTAGTTCATTCAGATTCTGGCCCCTTTTTTGCCCTCTATACACAAAAAAGCCTACTGACCAAGCTAGAAAGCTTGATACAATAGGCTTTTTAAAGGCTGATTATTTAACAGCGTCTTTAAGAGCTTTACCAGCTTTGAATGCTGGTACTTTAGAAGCAGCAATTGTGATTTCTTTACCAGTTTGTGGGTTGCGACCTTTACGTGCAGCACGCTCACGAACTTCAAAGTTACCAAAACCGATCAATTGAACTTTTTCACCAGCTGCAAGGTAGTCAGCTACTGCTGAGAATACAGCTTCAACTGCTGCTGCTGAGTCTTTCTTAGTCAATTCTGTAGCTTCTGCTACTTTAGCGATCAAATCTTGTTTGTTTGCCATGTTAATGATTCCTCCAATTTAATTTCTAATTAACAATTATAATCATATCCTAAAATCCCTTTTAGGTCAAGTTAAAAACGCTATTTCTTCCCATTTTATTTATTTTTTTAAGAGTAGTAACGTACTAAAATAGCCCAAGCGTTCTCACCCGTGTGAGTTTGAATAATAGAGCCCGTTTCCAAAACTGAAATTGGCTTTTCAACATAAGCTTGTAAGCTTTCTTTCATCTCTTTGGCCCAATCAGCACTGCCAGAATATGAAATTCCAATCTCTGCTACAGAACGTTCAGAGAGCGACGTTATCAACTCATCTAACCATTTTTTAAAAGTTTTAGCTCCACGACCTTTAACGATTGGCTGCAATTCATGGTCTTTCATCTGCATGACAACACGTATATTGAGAAGGGAGCTCAACAATCCAGTTACACGGCCAATTCGTCCACCTTTGACAAGATTTTCCAAAGTAGAAACACCAATATAGAGTTCTGTGTGGTTTTTTACCTCTTCTATGCGAGTTAAAATTTCCTCCATATCTTTGCCTTCTTGTGCTAACTTCGCAGCCTCAACAACTTGGAATTTCAGGGCTTGGTCAGTGAAGGAACTATCAATAACTGTCACATCGGCAGTAGATAAGCTAGCACCTTGACGTGCCGCTTCTACAGTACCAGAAAGGGCATGAGACATATGAATAGCAAGAATCTGGCTACCATCCTTGCATAGTTCTTCAAAAACTTCAGCAAAGACACCTACAGGTGGCTGACTTGTTTTCGGAAGATTCTTACTTTCTTGCATCAACTGAAGAAATTTACCTTCTTCTTTCAAATCCGCATCAGAATAAACAACATTATCAATCATTACAGATAACGGAACAACAGTGATATCTAATTGTTTTACTAGTTCAGGTTCAATAGTAACAGATGAATCGGTTACAATTTTAATTTTTGTCATAGTATCAATCTTTCTATTTTAGGATTCAGATTGGTTTTCTTACTTTTAATTATATCAAAAAAAGATTAAAAATCCTAATGGAGTCAATCAAATTTTTCTTAAAAATTTGATATAATCTACTTATAAGAAAAGAGGTCCCTATGATTAAAAAAATTTATCCCATTTTAACCATCTTACTAGGTGCTGCTATTTATGCTTTTGGGCTAACTTATTTTGTAGTTCCCCATCATCTCTTTGAAGGAGGGGCGACGGGTATTACCCTCATCACCTTTTATCTTTTTAAAATCCCTGTTTCTCTCATGAACCTGCTGATTAATATTCCCCTTTTCCTCCTAGCTTGGAAGATTTTTGGAGCAAAATCTCTCTATTCTAGTTTACTAGGAACCTTAGCTTTGTCCGCCTGGTTGGCTGTTTTTGAGCGTATTCCCCTTCATATTGATCTGCAAGGTGATTTACTAATCACTGCCCTTATAGCTGGAATTCTATTGGGAATTGGTCTTGGAATTATCTTTAATGCTGGAGGTACAACTGGTGGTACTGATATTCTAGCTCGTATTCTCAATAAATACACTCATATATCCATGGGAAAACTGCTCTTTATCTTAGATTTTTGTATTCTCATGCTCATTCTCCTAATCTTCAAGGACTTGAGATTGGTTTCTTACACGCTATTATTTGATTTTATCGTTTCTCGTGTCATTGATTTGATTGGTGAAGGAGGATATGCCGGCAAAGGATTTATGATTATCACAAAACGTCCTGACCAACTTGCTAAGGCGATTAATGATGACCTAGGAAGAGGTGTTACTTTCATCTCAGGTCAAGGTTATTATAGTCGAGAAGATTTAAAAATCATTTACTGTATTGTCGGAAGAAATGAGATTGTGAAAATGAAGGAAATGATTCATCGAATCGATCCTCAAGCCTTTATAACCATTACAGAAGCCCACGAAATCCTTGGAGAAGGATTTACCTTTGAAAAAGAATAAAAAGAGGTAATGTACTGAATTGATTTCTTTTAGAATCTACAATAATAACGTGAAACAATGATAATTTCTCCATCAAAGTAATCCTTTAAATCTTCTGTCGTGAGAGTATCGAATTGACTACTAAAATCAAGAAGATATAATTCCTCTACACCCTCTCGGTTTTACTTTCTTTCACGTTCAGTAGAGTTCAAAATATGTAAAAACAATTCTGAATGATAAGGCTCTAAAGCAATCTTTAAAGATTCATTAAACCTCATAACCACGATAGGCAATAAATCCTTCATCGCAGCCTTGTTGGCAACACGAAATAATTCTTTATCAGATAGTTTGCCAATATCTTTGTGGTTTTTATAGAAATAGTAGTAATTATAAAATAATTATTTCATAATGATATCTATTTCTGTAACAGAAAATCTGAAACATATTTTTTACCTGAAGTGTAACATTGTAGAAAATTCATTTTTTGAAATGATAATAATGTACAAGATATTGAGGTAAGAATTTTAAAGCCAGAAAAACGCATTATATCAGGCACTTAAAAACTTGATACAATGCGTTTATTTAATATGAAAAGATCTACTGGATTATTTTCAAAATCAACTTCCAGCAGCCTTTTCACTTTTTATTAATAAGTTCCTTCTTCACCTTGACTAGTCAAGATAACAGGTCCATCTTTCGTAATGACAAATTGGTGTTCATATTGGCATGACAGTCCACCGTCAATGGTTTTATGCGCCCAACCGGTCTTCATATCTGTATCGATTTCCCAGTCACCTGTATTGATCATCGGTTCAATAGTCAAGACCATTCCTTCACGGAGACGAAGCCCACGACCAGCAATACCATAGTTTGGAACCATTGGTTCTTCGTGCATGGTTGGGCCAACACCATGACCAACCAAATCACGCACTACACCGTAACCACGACTTTCAGCGTATTCTTGAATCGCTGCTCCAATATCACCGATACGGTTTCCAACAACAGCTTGCTCAATCCCCTTGTACATAGCTTCTTTAGTTACATCCATCAAGTTTTTCACTTCTTCGGACGGTGTACCAACAGCATAAGCCCAACATGAGTCTGCAAGACCACCAGAATAGCTCTGAGTGTATTTTTTCATTTGTTCCACATTGTTGAAGTTTAATTTTGAGACATTCAGGTCGGATTTAGCAATTGGGCCTCCCAAAACCATATCAACTTTGAGCAAATCACCATCTTTCAAGATATAGTGACGAGGGAAAGCATGAGCCACTTCATCATTAAGAGAGCAACAAGTAGCATAAGGATAGTCCATCATGGCACCGTCAACTCCAATCTGAAGCGGAAGGAAATTTTCTTCCTTACAACGACGGCGAACATACTCTTCAACTTCCCACATATCTACGCCAGGCTTAATCAAATCACGCAAGCCGATATGAATACTTGCTAGAAAATCACCTGCCTTATCCATAGCTTCGATTTCACGAGCTGATTTTAATGTTATCATTTTTTCTCCTAGTTTCTAATTAATTTTAACGGTTACATTTGCTTTTGAAACAATCTGATGACCATGATAAATATCGTAATCAATAATAGCTGACCGTCTCGTATGATGGATAATGCGTGCTTGAATGCGCAATATATCATCTATCTGAACAGCCTGCAAAAAGTAGATTAGCATCTGCTCAATAATAAGATTGCGACCACTATTCACAACTAAATCTTGAGTCATGTGGGTCAGAATTTCTGCCAATACACCATTAGCCAAAACACCGTTCTTCTCTAGCATAAAGGGTTCCACTGTAATCACTACTTCATCATGGTGATAAGAAAGTTTTTGACCAATCTGCTCAGAAAAAGTAGGTAGAGCAGAAACTTGGGAACGACTCATCTTCTCCATGACATCTCGTCTGGTTACAACCCCAAGCAAGGTTTGATTATTTCGAACAACCGGTACCATTTCAAAGTCTTCAGCAATCATCCGTTGACTCACATTGGCAATATTTGTCGATAATCCAACCAAAAATAGACTACGAGACATGACTTTATCAATTGTGGTACTTGGTGACTTATCTCCCGCATCTCTCATAGTAACAACCCCAACAACAACCTGATGTTGATTGATAACAGGGAAACGGCTGCTACGATTCTTACGCACCAAGTCCAAATAATCTTTAACAGTGTCGGTCTCTCTCAGAAAACCATACTCATGACTCGGACGGTAAAGTTTCTCAACTGTCAGAATATCAGTCTTGATTTGGACATTTGACAAGGCTTTATTGATCATGGTCGCGACAGTGAAAGTGTCATGCTTGCTTCTTAAAACTGGAATTCCTTTTTGATTGGCCAGTTTAAGTACATCATCATGAACATGAAATCCTCCTGTCACAAGAACAGCATTTTCATTTTCAAGTGCTAACAGTTGGATACGGGTACGGTCTCCGACAATCAAGAGTCCCCCATCATGAAGGTAGGACAGGATATTTTGTTCAGTCATGGCACCGATAGAGAACTTACTAAATTCTCTATCTAAACCTTCTTGACCAGACAGAACCTCAGAAGAAGTCACTTCAGCAATTTCAGCAAAAGTTAATCTCTCTATAGCAACTTTCTGAGATTTAACACGGATAGTACCACTTCTTGGGCGAGTCTCTACAATTCCACGATTTTCAGCTTCTTTAATAGCCCGATAAGCCGTTCCATCACTGACTCCCAGATGATTGGAAATGCTACGAACACTGACCCTTTTACCGACAGGTAATTCCTCCAAATAGCTTAGAATTTCCTGATGCTTACTCATTGAATTCTCCTTTTACATACCGAAATTCAAGATAATCCCGCATTTTTCTTGTGTAGCGATCACTTCCCTTAAACTGACGAATCAAACGGAATCCAGACTTAAGAGCAACTCTTTGGCTAGCTTCATTTTCAAGGTGGGTAATAATGGATAATTGTTTTAAGCCTAATTCCTCAAAAGAAAGCTGACAAATTTTTCTAACAACCTCTGTCATAAATCCTTGCGACCAAGCATCTTTTCTCAAAAAATAGCCAAGCTCAGCTTCTTTTTTGATTTCATCTAACTTCTCAAATTTAATAGAACCAATCATTTGTTGATTTTTCTGGTCACAAATTGCCCACACTCCCAAAGGGGACTTCATAAAGTAATTCGCTAATGCATATTGACTTTCTTCCAGACTTGCCTGAGTTGGGAAAATAAATTGAAGATTTTCTGGATTTGAAGCTATCTCGTGGAAGTCCTGACTATCACTAAAAAAGAAAGGACGCAAATACAAGCGATCCGTTTCAAAAAAAGAAAACATTGCTAATTTGGTCCAAATATTCATAAACACCTCTACGGTTTATTCTTCAACAAGTGTAATATCCGCTCCTAGATTACGTAATTTTTCAATAATATCTGAATATCCACGTAAAATGAACTCAATGTTTGTAATTTCAGTTTTGCCTTCAGCCATTAAACCAGCAATGACAAGTGCGGCCCCAGCTCTAAGGTCAGTTGCTTTTACATTTGCACCACGTAAACTACGTCCACCGGTATATAAAATGTAGTTGTTTGTAGTCGTAATATCTGCATCCATCTTTGCTAGTTCAAAAACATGGTTTACTCGTTTTTCATAAATGGTATCAATAATGGTACCACGCCCCTCTGCTGTTAACAAGAGAGGAGTAATTGGTTGTTGCAAGTCAGTAGCAAAACCAGGATAAGGAGCTGTCTTAATATTGATTGCTTTCAAATTAGACTGTTCTTCGACAAAAATACTGTCTTCAGATACAGTCATTCTCACTCCCATTTCTTCCAACTTAGCGATGAACCCTTCTAAGTGTTCATAAAGAACATTATTAATACGAATTCCCTTACCAACTGCAGCAGCTAAGGAAATGTATGTTCCCGCTTCAATACGGTCTGGAATCACCTGATGACGGGTTCCGTGTAATCTTTCAACACCATCAATAATGATAATATTAGTTCCTGCCCCACGGATATGGGCACCCATATTATTCAAGAGAGTTGCAACATCAATAATCTCAGGCTCACGGGCTGCATTTTCAATAATAGTACGCCCATTTGCTTTAACCGCAGCAATCATCGTATTAATCGTCGCACCGACACTAACCGTATCCATGTAAATACTTGCACCATGAAGTCCCACATATTTAGCAGATAACTTCATGTTATCTCCCTCGTAGCTAACAGTAGCTCCCATTGCTTCAAAAGCCTTAAGGTGTAAGTCAATAGGACGTGGTCCCAAATCGCATCCTCCAGGTAAACCAACTGTAGCTTCACCAAAGCGACCTAAAAGACTTCCATAAAAATAATAAGATGCACGAAGACTATTGATTTTCCCATAAGGCATTGGAATATTTTGAACACCTCGTGGATCAATCTCTAACACATCGTCATAACGCTTAACGGTAGCACCCATTAACTCCATGATTTCGACAAGACTAGCAACATCGGAAATATCTGGAACACAATCCAAAGTCACCACATCATCAGCCAAAATAATAGCTGGAATTAAGGCCACAACGCTATTTTTAGCACCGCTAATAGTGATTTCACCTTGCAAGGGCAATCCACCATTGATAACAATTTTTCTCATTCTAAATTTTTTATGCTCTTTCAAAATTTCTAAAAAGGTCCTACATTAAAGTATATCATAAATCCACCCTTTTTTCCATCATTTTCAATTATATTAGCAGAATCGTATTCATTGGTAACTAAGTTTCTTAAAAAATTTGCCACCTTTTTGTTCACTGAACATAAAAATAGCCCTTCGGATAAAATCCGAGGGGCTAGAAACGTTGTTAAATCAACGGCCGAACTTTTGAATTTCATGGTTCGGGATAAAATAGTTCACTGGACTATTTTATTTTTTAAGGTTGTAGAATGATTTCAATCCACGGTATTCAGCTACTTCACCAAGTTGGTCTTCAATGCGAAGCAATTGGTTGTATTTAGCGATACGGTCTGTACGTGAAAGTGAACCAGTCTTGATTTGTCCTGCGTTAGTTGCAACTGCGATGTCAGCGATTGTTGAATCTTCAGTTTCACCTGAACGGTGTGATACAACGGCAGTGTAACCAGCTTCTTTAGCCATTTCGATAGCTTCAAAAGTTTCAGTAAGTGTACCGATTTGGTTAACTTTGATAAGGATTGAGTTAGCAGCACCTTCTTGGATACCACGTGCAAGGTAGTCAGTGTTTGTTACGAAGAAGTCGTCACCAACAAGTTGTACTTTCTTACCAAGACGTTCAGTAAGAGCTTTCCATCCATCCCAGTCGTTTTCATCCATACCATCTTCGATAGTGATGATTGGGTATTTGTTAACCAATTCTTCAAGGTAGTCGATTTGTTCTGCAGATGTACGAACAGCAGCGCCTTCACCTTCAAATTTAGTGTAGTCGTAAACTTTACGTTCTTTATCGTAGAATTCTGATGAAGCACAGTCAAATCCGATAAATACGTCTTTACCTGGAACATATCCAGCAGCTTCGATCGCAGCAAGGATAGTTTCAACACCGTCTTCAGTTCCTTCGAAACGAGGAGCGAATCCACCTTCGTCACCTACGGCAGTTTCCAAACCACGTGATTTAAGGATTTTCTTAAGAGCGTGGAAGATTTCAGCACCGTAACGAAGAGCTTCTTTGAATGTTGGCGCACCAACTGGCAAGATCATGAACTCTTGGAAAGCGATTGGAGCGTCAGAGTGAGAACCACCGTTGATGATGTTCATCATTGGAGTTGGAAGAACTTTAGTGTTGAATCCACCAAGGTAGCTGTAAAGTGGGATTTCAAGGTAATCAGCAGCAGCACGAGCTACAGCGATAGACACACCAAGGATTGCGTTTGCACCCAATTTACCTTTGTTAGGAGTACCGTCAAGTGCGATCATAGCACGGTCGATAGCTTGTTGGTCACGTACATCGTAGCCGATGATAGCTTCAGCAATGATGTTGTTTACATTGTCAACAGCTTTTTGTGTACCAAGACCACCGTAACGAGATTTGTCACCGTCGCGAAGTTCAACTGCTTCGTGTTCACCAGTAGAAGCTCCTGATGGAACCATACCACGTCCGAAAGCACCTGATTCAGTGTAAACTTCTACTTCAAGTGTTGGGTTACCGCGTGAGTCTAGGACTTCGCGAGCGTAAACATCAGTAATAATTGACATTTTTTACTCTCCTTATGAGTTAAATTTTTTACACCTCTATAATACCTTAAAAGCCCTCCTTTTTCAAGAAAAAACGTTATCTTTGTGCAAATTTTCCTTAACTTTATAAAGTAATCGCTTTCTTTTATCTGTTTTATTCTAACTTTTATGATATACTGTTTTCATGACAGATTTATCAAAACAATTACTTGAAAAAGCTCATGGTGGGCCAAAATTAAATCCAGATGAGCAAAGACGCTATCTTGGCACTTTTGAGGAAAGAGTTCTTGGATATGCAGATATTGACACAGCAAATAGTCCTCAGCTAGAAAAAGGCTTTTTATCTATTTTAGAAAACCTACAGGAAAAAGCAGAGCCACTATTTGTGAAAATCTCACCAACTATCGAATTTGACAAGCAAGTTTTCTACTTAAAAGAAGCTAAAGAAACTGATAGTCAAGCTACCATTGTATCTGAAGAGCATACTTCTTCTCCTTTTGGCCTGATTATCCATAGCAATGCACCAGTACAAGTAGAAGAAAAGAACCTTCGACTTGCTTTTGCAAAACTTTGGGAAGTTAAAAAGGAAGAACCAGCCAAAACATCCATCTGGAAGAAATGGTTTGGCTAAATCTTGCGCATAGTTAATAAATGCCCTATATTGGCAGCCGTGTGCTCCAAATAGAGACTGGCATTTTTCAAACTATCTTCTAGAGGTTCACTTTTCTCCAAAATTGAAAAAACCGCTTGGATATTCTCAAATGGTAGGGAAGGTAAATCTTCAGCAAGACTACCACAAATAGCAATGACAGGAACTTCGACAGGGGTTCTTTTTGCAACACCAATAGGCGCTTTACCTGATAAGCTTTGAAGATCTAGCCTCCCTTCTCCTACAACAACCAAATCAGCATCTGAAACTTTCTTATCAAAGTTGATTAGGTTCAAGCAGGTATCAATTCCCGACACGATATTTGCCTGAGCAAAGGCACACAAACCGCCAGCAATGCCTCCACCAGCTCCTGCTCCTTTTATTTCCAATATTGCAGGTGAGTTTTTTTCATAAAAATCTTGGATTGCTTGATCTACGGCATCAAACATAGTAGGATCTAGGCCTTTTTGCTTGCCAAACGTGTAGGTCGCACCTTGAGGACCACATAAGGGACACACGACATCTGCTAAAATACGAATTTGCACATCTTCAGGAATTTCATAGCGATTTTCTGTTGAAACTGAAGCTAATTTTAGTAAGGATTGACCGCATGCAGGCAAGACATTTCCATCCCTATCATAAAAACGATAACTTAAACCAGCAGCAATCCCCAGTCCTCCATCATTACTAGCCGTACCACCAACGCCAATATAGATTTCTTTAATCTCTTGACTAATGAGGTTGCGAATCAATTCTCCAATACCACAAGTTTGGATTTTCAGTGGATCTCGTTTCTCTAGCGGAATTTTTTCAAGGCCAACCAAATCAGCCACTTCAAATAGTGCCAGTCCCCCTTTTTGAAAATAGCGCATGGCTTCTTTTTGTCCAAAAGGGCCTGTCACTTGGATCCATTTTTCTTCTAGGTCAAGAGAATGTCGAATAGCATCAACAGTACCTTCTCCCCCATCACCAACAGGGCAGAGGAGACATTCTACATCTGCTATCGATTGTTGGAAGCCTCTTTTTATTGCTTCAGCTACCTCTTCAGCGGTCAAGCTTTCCTTAAACGAATCTGGTGCAATTACAATCTTCATATTTTCCCTCATTCTAAACAGTCAATCAAAGGAAGAACTTCTAAAAAATCCCTCTTGTCAACATGATTCGGTATTTCTTTTTTGAGCACTTCTTTGCCACAAAAGGCGATTCCAAGCCCCGCCGACTTCAACATCAATAAATCATTGGCCCCGTCACCGATTGCAATCGTTCTTTCTTGAGGAAGTTTTAGTTTCTCTCTCCATTTTTCCAGAGTCTCTTTTTTTACCTGGGGACTGATAATTTCTCCCATCAATTTTCCAGTTAAAAGACCATCTTTGACTTCAAGTTTGTTGGCAGAGAAATAGGAAATGCCGAGGGATTTTGCTAATCTATCAACTATTGGAGTAAAACCACCGGACACCAGACCAACTTGGATGCCATTCTTTTGGAGAATATAGATAAATTTCTGTGCATTTGGCGATAGATGAATAGACTTGAAGACTTTATCAAAGACCGAAATAGGAAGGCCTTCCAACAAGGAAACTCTGTCTCGTAAACTCGTTTCAAAATTCAACTCTCCTCGCATTGCCTGACTTGTAAGCTGCGCAATTTCCGCCTCACGACCTGCCTCTCTTCCCAACAAATCAATCACTTCTTCTAGGATTAAGGTGCCGTCAACATCCATGACACACAAGCCTTTTACTTGGGACATCAGTTCTCCTCTCTAAACAGCCTAAAAATCGTATGAAGTCATCATACGATTTTATCTATTAATTAACTAAACTATGGTACAAGTCAAGGTATGACCTGCAGGCTGTATCCCATGAGAAATCACACTCCATAGCTTGTTTTTGTAAGTTTCTCCAAACGTCAGGATGGTTTCTGTACAAGTCCAATGCAGTTTGGAAAGTCCAATTTAACCAATAAGGAGATAGATTGTCAAAGCTAAAGCCAGTACCGCTTCCTTCAATTGGATTGAAAGCGCGAACGGTATCTCGCAAGCCACCAACTTCATGGACTAATGGCAAGGTTCCGTAACACATAGCCATCATCTGAGACAAGCCACACGGTTCGAAACGACTCGGCATGAGGAAGAGGTCACAAGCAGCGTAGATTTCTTGAGCAAGTTTGACATCAAAAGTAATATTTGCTGATAACTTGTCAGGATAAATCTGAGCAAACCATGAGAAAGCTCCTTCAAAGGCTGGATCACCAGTTCCCAAAAGAACAATCTGAACATCATTTTGCAAGATATGATGCAGACTTTCCACCACCACATCAAAACCTTTTTGGCGTGTCAAACGAGAAACAATTCCCACCAGTGGAACGTCAGCTCTAACTGGCAAGCCAACTCTCTCTTGCAATTTTGCCTTATTTTGGGCTTTTCCAGACAAATCTTCCTGATTGAAATGATAATCTAAAAGAGCATCCGTCTGAGGATTATACAGGTCAGCATCAATCCCGTTCACGATACCAGATACCTTGCCAGACTCCATTCGAAGAATCTGATCCAAGTTACATCCGAACTGACTGGTCATAATTTCATGGGCATAGCTAGGTGAAACGGTTGAGACACGATCTGCATAAAGAATACCAGCTTTCATCCAGTTCAGACAGTTGTTCCAGCGAAGGGTACCATCAGCATAACGCTCAAAGCCAACTCCAAACAAATCCCATAACATTCCTTCTGAAAATTGTCCTTGGAATTCCAAATTATGAATGGTTAAAACAGTTTTAATTCCTTGATAGGCTTGAATCCAACGGTATTTTTCCTTCAACAAGAAAGGAATCATGGCTGTATGGTAATCATGAACATGGAGAAGGTCAGGAATAAAGTCAATCCTTTCCATAGCCTCAATGGCAGCCAGTTGGAAGAAAGCGAAACGTTCCCCATCGTCAAAATCACCGTAAACATGACCACGGAAGAAATAATATTGGTTGTCAATAAAGTAGAAGGTCACACCGTTTAAGACGGTTTTTTTAATCCCACAGTACTGTCTGCGCCAACCAACACTCACCTCAAATTGAAGAACATCTTCAATCTGATTTCCAAATTTAGCCTCTACCATGTCATAGTAGGGTAAAATTACTGCAACTTCATGTCCCGCTTTTACCAGTGATTTAGGAAGAGCGCCAATGACGTCTCCCAAACCACCTGTTTTTGAAAAGGGCGCACCCTCAGCTGCTACAAATAAAATTTTCATGAATGAATATCCTCTGTTACTTTGCTACCTTTCTTAACGACGACTGGATGTTCTGCAGTTCCACGGATCACAACTCCGTCCGCAACTTCAACACCCTTATCCAAGATAGCATATTCTACCTGAGCTCCTTCTCTAATAACAACACGAGGGAATAAGATGCTATCTTTAACTAAGCTATCCTTATGGACATGAATATTACGTGATAGAACAGAATTAGCCACTTCCCCCTCAATGATACTACCAGAAGCAAACTGAGACGTGCTTACCTTCGATGTGTTAGCATAGTAGGTCGGTTCTTCATTCTTAACCTTTGTATAAATTTTTTGGTTTGGAGTAAAGAGAGAGTAGAATTTTTGAGATTCAAGCATATCTTTATTAGCTTGGTAATAAGACTCTACAGAATGAATATTTGCTAGATAACCTGTGTACTCGTAGGCAAAAGCCCCTTCTTTAGCAGCTAAATCCCGTAATACATAGCGCAACTTCTCTGGATGTTCTTTCTTAGCTTCTTCTTCTAAGCGTTCAATCAACCAAGGTGTATCGACGACAAAGATATCTGTGGACATATTGTAAACTTCATCTGTTGACTTGCTATCAAAGAGTTTATGAGAACGAACATGGTCTGTTTCATCCACTTCCAAAATTGCGTTTACTTCTGAAATGTCTTTCTTAGCTAGTTTTTTATAAACTACAGTGATAGGCCCTTTTGTTGTACTATGTAGATGGAAAACTTGGTTCAGATCAATATTAATCAAAACATCACAGTTAAGTGACACTGTTTGGTTTGAGCCAGAACGTTTCAAATAAGTAAGAAGCTGCTGGTAGTATTCTTTTCCAACGGTACTACTTTCCACACGGGTATTGTAAATACCAAGATAGTAGTGGCTAAGAAGAGTTGATAAGCCCCACTCACGCCCAGAACGGATATGGTCAAAGACTGAACTGATATTGTCTTGTTGGAAAATACCAAAAATACTACGGACCCCAGCATTAGCAAGACTTGAAAGCGGGAAGTCAATCAAACGATATTTACCACCAAATGGCAAACTAGCTACTGGACGGTGATCTGTCAGTGTTGACATATCATGAAAACCAACTGTGTTTCCTAAAATGGCAGAATATTTATCAATCTTCATCTGTTGCTACCCCCACTACTTCATCATATCCTACAACTTGTACTTCTTCTGTTCCATCAATTTCGACACCATCAGAAATAACTGCACCTTCACCAATAATGGCACGTTTGATTTTAGCTCCCTGACCAACAATTGCACCACTCATGATAACTGAATCTACTACTTCTGCCCCTTCGCGAACTTGCGCACCTGTTGAGAGGATAGAATGTTTAACAGTTCCATCTACGAAACAGCCATCGACAACCAAGGAATCTTCCACATGAGCATTTGCCCCAAGGAAGTTTGGTGGTGAAATTAAGTTTCTTGAGTAAATCTTCCATTGACGGTTACGGCTATCCAAGGCATTTTCTGGTGAAATATATTCCATGTTAGCTTCCCAAAGTGACTCAATAGTACCAACATCTTTCCAGTAGCCATTAAACTCATATGCATAGACACTTTCACCTGACTCAAGGTAATTTGGAATGACATTCTTACCGAAGTCTGACATATCGACATTGCTCTTTTCAGCAGTAACAAGCATATTGCGCAGACGTTGCCAATCAAAAATGTAAATTCCCATAGAAGCTTTTGTAGATTTAGGTTGAGCTGGTTTTTCTTCAAATTCAACAATGCGGTTATTGGCATCTGTGTTCATAATACCAAAACGACTAGCTTCTTTAAGAGGGACGTCTAAAACCGCTACTGTCAAGCTGGCATTATTATCTTTGTGAGACTGAAGCATATCATCATAGTCCATTTTGTAGATATGGTCCCCAGAGAGAATCAAGACATACTCAGGATTGACACTGTCGATATAATCAATATTTTGGTAAATAGCGTGGCTAGTCCCCTCAAACCAACGATTTCCTTCACTTGCAGAATAAGGTTGAAGAATAGAGACACCAGAATTGATACCGTCTAGTCCCCAGCTTGAACCATTACCAATATGGTTGTTGAGAGCAAGTGGTTGGTACTGGGTAATGACTCCAACATTGTTGATGCCTGAGTTGGCACAGTTTGAAAGAGCAAAGTCAATGATACGGTAGCGCCCACCAAATTGCACAGCTGGTTTTGCGATGCTTTGAGTGAGTTTACCGAGACGAGTTCCTTGCCCACCAGCAAGAATCAAAGCTAACATTTCATTCTTCATTTTCTACTCCTTTTTGGTTTTTACTTGTGACGGTTTTAGTAGGTTTCAATCGACGTTTGATTTTCCAAACACTTGCTCCCATAGCCGGTAGGGTAAATGTTAAAGTGTGCTCATAATCTTTCCATAGTCCTTCTTGCGTTTGAACAGTTTGATTATGTTCTTTCCACACGCCTCCCCACTCTTCTAACTCAGTATTCCAGACTTCTTCATAAATCCCTGCGACAGGCAATCCGATTGTAAAATCTTTTCGTTCAACAGGTGCCATATTAAAGATACAGACTAACATATCATCCTTCTTACCCTTACGGATGAAGGAAAGAACACTCTGGTCTCGATTATCCGCATCAATGATTTCAATGCCATCATAGCTAGTATCAATTTCCCACAGACAGCGGTGGTCTTTGTAAAACTGGTTTAGCTGAGAAGTGAAATACTTCATCTTAGCATTCATTGGATCTTCTAGGTTTGACCATTCCAACTGTTCTTCAGATTTCCATTCTAGGAATTGCCCATATTCACTACCCATGAAAAGCAATTTTTTGCCTGGGTGACAAATTTGGTAAGTGTAGAGATTGCGCAAGCCTGCAAATTGATTGTAGCGATCTCCCCACATCTTGTGCATCATACTCTTCTTGCCATGAACCACTTCATCGTGCGAGAATGGTAGGAGATAGTTTTCCTTGAAGACATACATAAAGCTGAAAGTCACCAGATTAAAGTCATATTTACGGTAAATCGGATCTTCTTCGTAGAATCGGAGGATATCATTCATCCAGCCCATATTCCACTTGTAGTCAAATCCTAGACCATCTGAATCCTTAGTGTCAGTAATCTGAGTAGCTGATGAACTTTCTTCTGCAATCATCATCACATCTGGATGAACTAGTTTAATCACATCATTCAAGCGTTGAAGGAAATAATATCCCTCATAGTTGAGATTCCCACCATCTTTATTAGGTGTCCATGGAGCATCATCGTAGTCTAAATAGAGTATATTGCTGACAGCATCCACACGAATACCATCTAGATGGTAAAAGTCAATCCAAAACTTAATACTAGAAATCAAGAAGGACTGGACTTCATTTTTTCCAAGGTCAAAATTGAGAGCGCCCCAACCATAGTTATGAGCCTTATTATGGTCTTGGTACTCAAAAGTCGGTGTCCCGTCATAATAAGCTAAGGCATCATCATTAATGGTGAAATGACCAGGTACCCAGTCCACAATAACCCCAATATTGTTTAAGTGACATTCCTCAACAAAATCTTGAAACTCTTCAGGACGACCATAGGCATGCTCTAGAGCAAAGTAACCCATAAGCTGATAGCCCCAACTCAAACCGAGAGGGTGAGACATCAGGGGCATAAACTCAATGTGAGTATAATTCATCTCAACCAAGTAAGGAATGAGTTCATCTTTCAATTGAGCAAAACTATAGGGGCTGCCATCAGGATTTCTCTTCCAAGAGCCAGCATGAGCCTCGTAAATATTAACAGGACGCTCTTCAAAGCTCAAGCGTTTTCTACGAGCTAGCCAGAGACCATCCTTCCATTTCTTTTCTGGAATATCTGTTAAAATAGCCCCAGTACCAGGTCGTGCCTCATATCGAACAGCCAAAGGGTCAATCTTCATCAGCTGATGACCATTTGCACGCGTGATATGGTACTTATAAATTTGGCCTTCTTGAGCAAGACTGGTAAAGACTTCCCAGACTCCAAATTCATTCCGTTCCATCAAAATTTGATTTTCAACCCAATTGGTGAAATCCCCTACCAAGTGAACAGCCTGAGCATTAGGCGCCCACACGCGAAAAGTATAGCCATACTCTCCATTTTTTTCTTCCCTATGAGCTCCCAGATAGTGCTGGAGGTGAAAATTTTCACCTGTCATAAAGGTTTTTAAAGCATTATTCTTATCCATACACCCTCCTATTTCTGTAAGCGTTTTCTATAGATTTATTATACTACCTTTTTAGGGAAGATTCAAGTAAATTACGGAATTTGCAAAAAAATCTTTTGAAAGTCTTCAACAAATTCACTGATGTGTTCACTTGTAAATCAAGAAATTTTCAGAAACGCTTTGAAAACGAATTGTTTTTTTATAATACTATCATAAAGTTCGTTATTTAGCTAACAAAAATATAATTTTAAGTAAAAAAATAAATCAGGAAACGAATCTCCTGATTTTACATTTCATTTCACATCAAAAACAATGGATTTGACATTTGTCATCGCTTCAATACTATATTTAATTCCTTGCACTCCAGCGCCAGAACCTTTGACACCAAGGAATGGGAAATTATCTGGACCACGCTGGGTTTTATTATTTATATGAACTGTACCCACTTCAAGTTTTTCAGCAATTTCAAATGCTTTTTTGAAATCATTTGTAAAGACTGAGGATTGAAGGCCGAATTCAGATTCGTTGGCAAAGGCAATGGCTTCCTCTACACTAGCCACACGGATAATTGGTAAAACAGGACCAAATGGCTCTTCCCATGCCACTTTCATATCTTTTGTAACTTGGTCAAAAAGCACTGGCCATAGAAGATTGCCTTCGCGTTTGATTGGTGTAAGAGCCTGAGCACCTTTTTCTTGTGCATCATCAATCAAGCCCCAAATAAAGTCTGCTGAAGCATTGTCGATAACTGGTGTGATATCAGCATTGTCGAATGGATCGCCAACTGTTAATTTAGTAACCTCTGCTTGAAGCAAAGCAGCTAGTGTATCTGCTACACTTTCGATAACAATAACACGTTTAATGGCTGTGCAACGTTGACCTGAATAGCTAAAGGCACCCGCAACAATTTGCTTGGCAGCATGTTCCAAATCTGCATCTTCTAGTACTAAGGCTGCATCTTTCCCACCAAGCTCCAACATGATTGGACGCATACCAGCTAAACGACCAATACGTTCTCCGATAGGAGTTGAACCTGTAAAGTTGATGAAGTTGACTTCTTTGTGTTCAATGATATAATCCCCAATTTCTGAACCACGACCCGTAATGGTATTGAAAACACCAGCCGGAATCCCTGCTTCTTCAAACGCTTTAGCCAACAAGAGCCCAGAAATAGAACCTTGTGTTGGTGGCTTAAACATGACTACATTCCCTGCAATCAAGGCAGGTGCAATTTTAGAAGCAGATAAATTAACTGGATAATTAAAGGGAGCGATAGCCAGCACGACACCAACTGGCTCGCGACGAACAACGGCCAATTTATTTTTACTTGCTGCTTCAAAACCGCCACCTTCCATTGCTTGTCCAGTGATACGGAGACCTTCCTCAGCAGCATAGCGAATCAAGTCTGCGGTACGCACCACTTCTCCAATAGCTGCTTTAATTCCCTTTGCCACTTCTTTGGCAAGTATAGTACCAATTTCTTCCTTATCACGTTCTAAAATAGCTGCTGTTTTGTGCAAATAAGCCGCACGTTCAACTGCTGATAAAGCTCGCCAAGCTGGCAGGGCTGCACGCGCAGCTTTCATAGCCTCATCTACTTCTGCCTGAGTCATAGCTGGAACAGTCCCTAATTCTTCTTGGTTTATTGGTGAATAAATCGTAATTTCTTTTTCAGCTGATTTCCATTTTCCATTTACTAAATTCTGATATCTTGTCAAATTCTCGTCCTCCTGAAAATGATTAAGATATATTTTACCAAATTTTCAGAAAATTACAACCCTTTTTGCAATTTTTTTGAGATTATTTTCACAAGCTTGGTTTTTCAAACTATTTGAAACTTGATTCTAATCTTCATTGAAAACTTATAAATGATAAAAAGGATTAGACAATCTAACCCTTTTTAGTTTATGCATTTAAGAGAGTACTTTTAGCACTGCGACACTAGTATCATCAATGACATTTTCTTGTTTCGAACGACTATTGGTCACAAGCATTTCTAGATTTCCTGCATTTTCAAAGTATAAGGAAGTTCCCTTGGCATTGAATACTACCAATAGATGTTCTGGCCCCCCGTGAATCTCGTAAACAATCCATCCGCTATTTTCTGCAGCTGTGTGAACAAAGACATGACGGTAAACTTCTTCGTATGTAGGATAAGAAAAGGCGCTAGTCTGTGTTTTCAGTCGAATAATTTGACGGACAAAGTCAATGCTTTCTTGTCTTTCATTGATTAAATCCCAGTTTATTTGGTTAACACTGTCAGGAGCGTTGTAACTATTCATAGCACGTTCTCGGTCTGCCGAAGTGAGTTGTCCATGTTCACCCGTCGGAATTAATTTGGTTCGACCAAATTCTTGGCCAATTTCCATAAAGGACATTCCTTGCATGAGAAGGTTCATTACTGTCGCCGTCTCAACCTTGCACATAATCTGGTCTGAACTTTGATCAGGATGAAGAGTCGCCAACAAATCATGAAGATTGTAATTGTCATGGGCTTCAACATAGTTGAGAACCTGGTTTGGACTGAGATAAGAACCCAATTCTCGGCTACCAAGAATGGCCTTGGCAATGATTGGTTCAGTGGCTGCACCACTTACAAATCCTGACTTGATTGCACCATAAACTTCTCCTCCTTTGACCGCATCACGCTGATTATCATTGAAGAATCCGATATTTGGCATTTGGTAGGCATTATCCTTCTTGGCCTTATCATAAGTTGCAAGACCTGTTCCCATATCCCAGCCTTCTCCATAAGTGATAATACGGGGATCAACCTCATCTAGCGCCCAACGAATCGCTTGCATGGTTTTGACATCATGAATACCCATCAAGTCAAAACGGAAGCCGTCAATATTGTATTCCTGTACCCAGTATAGAAGAGAATCAATCATGTACTTGCGGAACATTTCGTGTTCACTGGCTGTTTCATTTCCAACACCTGTTCCATTCTGGAAGGTACCGTCTGGATTCATACGATAGTAGTAATCAGGGACAGTTGTTTGGAAAGGTGCATCAACCGTTGAAAAGGTGTGATTATAAACCACGTCCATAATGACACCAATCCCCGCATCGTGATAGGCTTGAACCATGGTCTTCAAATCACGAATGACCTGCCCTGGATCATCTGGATTACTAGAAAAACTTGGTTCTGGTGCATTGTAGTTTTGAGGGTCATAACCCCAGTTATAGGTTACATTTCCATCCTCATCGTATTCCTTATGGCGATCAAAGATAGGCTGGAGTTGAACATAGTTGCAGCCAAGTTCTTTGATATAGTCAAAGGCGGTTGCTTGTCCGAATTGGTTTACAGTTCCAGTCTGGGCAGCACCAAGGAAGGTTCCACGGAGATGCTCTGCAACTCCAGAGGTCGGAGATTTGGTTAAATCTCGGATATGCATTTCACAGATAACTGCTTTACATGGATTTTCCAAACGCCAAGGCGCTTCTGTTCCATGTTTGACCACAAATCCTTCTACTTGTCTGTCTTGATGAGAAAGAATTACGGAACGTTTGCCGTCAGGACTTGTGGCAATCGTGTAAGGATCTCTCGTCACAGTCTGGTGGTGAGGAAAGTCAATCTGATACTGATAAGCCTTGCCAGCAAGATTTTCATCTAAGTCTAGACTCCAAACACCAATGGTATTGTACTTATGACTGTATGAATAGCTATTACCACGCTCTAGATTAAAGGTTTTCCAAATCGGAGCGTCGTTGCTGGTATTTTCGTAGACAACCACCTGTACAGCAGTAGCCGTAGGAGCCCAAAGTTTAAAGCTAGTCTGATAATCTGAAAGACTGTAACCTAGTTCTCCTTGGTAGCCCCAGTGGTGATCAAAACTAGCGCTATGTATTGCTCTATCAAAAGCAAATGGATTTTGATCTTTGTAGTAAGGACTAGCAATGGCTGGGTTTTCAGAATAATAAACAGTCTCGTCGCCCTCTAAAATCCAAACTTCTGTCAGAAGCGGATAGTAGTTATAACGCACGGAATATTCCTTAACTGTCCCATCAATCTCGACAGAAAACTTCAGGTTTTCTAACTTTTCTTGACTTGTAACTGTGAAGGAGAACTTTGCTCCAAAAAAGTTATTTTCATAATACAATTTTTCAACATTGTCCGCCTGTTTTCTACTAAATGAACAGGCTGCATAATCCCCGTTTTTTCGATGAAAATGGATGACTACAGGGTAATTTAACATTTCTTTTCCTAATTTCTAATTTTAATTTAATTTTTTATGTGGTGCTGATAGATTCAGCAATTTAATTTCTGACTCAAGATAGACTCAATTCATGTCAAAACACTTCAGGATAGACAGTTTCAGACTATCTAACATCTAGCCTTCTACTATTCTTTACAAACTTTCGAGCCAAGCTTCATCTCGAACTTCAATACCAAGTTCTTGTGCTTTTTGAAGTTTACTTCCAGCATCTGCACCTGCCACGACGAGGTCGGTCTTTTTAGAAACACTGCCAGTCACTTTAGCACCCAAACTTTCGAGTTTATTTTTAGCTTCTGAGCGCTTGAGCCGTTCCAATTTTCCAGTCAATACAACGGTCAAACCTGACAAGGCCGCATCTGCCACTACCGTCTGTCCTTTATAGTCCAGATTGACCCCAGCTTCTTTCAATTCTTTGAGGAGAATTTCAGAGCCTTCTGTCGCAAAATATGTCTGAAGACTCTTGGCAATCACACTACCCAGACTTTCAATACTAGCCACTTCATCTGAATCTGCCTGAGCCAGATTTTCAATCGAGTGGAAATGTTGAAGTAACAGCTGACTGGCCTTGCTTCCGACATGACGAATGCCCAAACCAAACAAGAGCTTTTCAGCAGAATTTTCCTTAGATGCTTGGATGGCCTGATACAGTTTAGCAGCAGACTTTTCCTTAACCCCCTCTAAAAGGAGGAAATCTTCTTCTTTCAAACGGTAAATATCCGCCACATCCTTGACTAAATTAGCAGCGAAAAGCTTCTCAACAATAGATGGACCAAGTCCTGTAATATTCATAGTATCTCGAGAAGCAAAGTGAATCAAACCTTCCATAATTTGGGCAGGGCAACGTGGATTGATACAACGGAGAGCCACCTCATCTTCAAAATGAAGCAAGTGACTGTCACAACTTGGGCAATGTGATGGAATATCTAGTTTTTCTTCAGAAAGACGTTTAGACTCTACCACACGCAAAACAGCAGGGATGATGTCACCAGCCTTATAAACGATAACCGTATCGTCTTTGCGGATATCTTTTTCAGCAATATAATCCACATTGTGCAGGGTCGCACGGCTAACAGTCGTACCAGCTAGTTGTACTGGTGTGAGATTTGCAGTTGGCGTGACAACTCCAGTACGACCTACTGTCCAATCAACTGATAAGAGTTTAGCTTCTTTTTCTTCAGCTGGGAACTTGTAGGCCACTGCCCACTTTGGAGCCTTAACGGTAAAACCAAGTTCTTCTTGACTTGCTAGGTCGTTTACCTTGATTACCACTCCATCGATATCATAAGGCAGGTTTTCCCGTTCCTGTCCTACTTTTTGAATAAAATCCCAGATTTCATCTATATTTTCAGCCAAGATTCGCTTTGGATTGACCACAAAACCTAGTTGTTCAAGGTGCTTCAAAACCTTTTCTTGACTATCACGAGTTGAAGGGCTGGCTTCTTGATAGAGGAAAGTCGCAAGATTGCGCTTGGCAACTACTGCTGTATCCAACTGTCGCAGGGTGCCTGCTGCCGCATTACGAGGATTGGCAAATTCAGGCTCTCCATTTTCTTGGCGAGCTTGGTTAACCTGGTCAAAAGAAGCGCGTGGCATGTAACATTCCCCACGAACTGTGATATCTAGTTCTTCTGGCAAGGTCAAAGGAATGTCCTTAACACGCTTAAGATTTTCTGTTATATTCTCCCCAACAGAACCGTCTCCACGTGTTGCACCAACAACTAAAATCCCCTTTTCATAAGTCAGCGAGATAGACAAACCATCGATTTTCAGCTCACAAATATAGGTCGGATGAGCCACTTCCTTACGAACACGCGCATCAAAAGCTTCAAGCTCCTCACGTGAAAAAGCATCCTGCAAACTATAAAGAGGATACTGATGACTGTATTTTTCAAAACCATCTAAAACCTTGCCACCAACACGATGGGTAGGACTGTCTGCTAGCACTTGATCTGGATAGGCAGTTTCTAACTCGACCAACTCTCGGTAAAGGCGATCATACTCACTGTCTGAAACCGAGGGATTATCGCTGGTATAGTACTCAGTCGCATAGCGATTGAGCAAGGCGACCAACTCATTCATTCTTTTATTCATAAAACTATTTTACCATAAATTAAGCCCTTCTCACAAACGAGAAGGGCGAAAAAAACACTTAGATTGGAATTATTTTTGAAGTCCAAGCAAACTTATGTCTCTTTTTCAAAATGAGTTCGAACATATCCGAGAGCTAAGAAAGATAAGGCTACAACTCCAAGTCCAATAATCAAGAAAGAATAAAGATGGACACTTGGAAGAAAGGTCATCAAACCTTTCGCAATCGGCATAAAGAGAATTGCCAGTGTAAAAATGGTACTCAATACCCTACCCAGATATTCTCCATCAATCTTGGTCTGTACCTGTGTAAAGAAGTGAATATTAAAAATCGTCATAAAGAGTTCACAAATCAGGTTTCCAGAAAAGGTTAAAATATTGGGCAGTGGCAAACCCATCATGAAAACTCCTACTCCTGTTAAAATCAATAAGAACAAAAGTGTATTCATACTTGATTTAAATTTATTTGCTATCAGTGCTCCTATAATTGAGCCAATCGCACCCATGGTTAAGATAGTCGCATAAGCTCCTTCTACTCCATATAGTTTATTTGAAAAAGGAAGCAAAAACTCAAAAGCCGCAAAAAAGAAATTAACGCTGGAAGCCACTAACAGGAGAAAGAAAATCTCTTTTTGATGCCAGATATAGTGCAAGCCATCTTTGATATCTGCAAAAATATCTTTACCAGTAAAAAGTTTCTTATCTTGAACCATTGGTTCTTCTTTTGGAAGTAAGGCCACTAGAACAAATGCTATAAAAAAAGTCAAAGCATCTAGTAAGAGCGTCAGATGGAGACTTGAGAATTGTAAAACAAGAAAAGAAAGTACAGGAGAACTCACGCTGACAACCTGCAAGACCAACTCCAAACGAGAATTGTAGAGGACCAGTTCATCCTTCTCTACCAATTCGGTGATAATGGCCTTATTTGCTGGTCTAGAAAAGGCAAAAGCAATAGCCTGAACAATATTGGCAAAAATCAAAGCTCCAATCATCCAGCTGTCATTCCTTATAAAAGAAATAGCCAGACAAAGAATCCCACAAACAAGGTCTGCCGCCATTAAAATCTTACGACGAGAAAAACGGTCTGAAATGACTCCGCCAAAGGGATTTACGAGAATAGATGTGACGAGTTCAGAAATCTGATACATTCCTAAAACAGTCTGGCCTATGGCCCCCATGGAAGCCAACCAGACACTATTTCCATAATCATAGAGCATATTCCCTATCTTGTTAACAGCTCCGCGACTAATCAACTGTACTGCATAGCGATTCATATAAAAACTCCTCTCAAATTTTGAAACTATTGTATCAAAACCGAAAGGAGCTTTTTCATTTTTCCCTTATTTGGGAAAATTAATCTTTGATAAATTTTTTGTAGTGTTCCTGATAGTAGGCTACTTGCTCTGGAAGATCTAGCACGTCAAAAATATGCATGGCCTCTTGCATTTGCTTACAACCTTCTTTACACTGTCCTTTTTGGTACAAGGCAAAGCCTTTTAGGTAATGTAAAATATTTCGTTCATACAGACTAATGTTTTTACCAATAATCTTCTCTGTATAAGTCTCAAAATAGCTTGCATTGTCAAAAGAAAGATGCTCTAAACAATGCTGGTAACAATTGAGGGCCAAAATCAAAACCAATCTCTTATGGCGACCAATCTCTTGATAAAATTCCTCCCTCTCCATGACTTCTCTACCAATCCGAGTGACATAGTCTACATCGTAGAAACTATAGAGGTTACCGAAAAGAATCAACTCATACATGGTCCATTCTTCTGTTTTGAAGAGATAATCTGCTACCTTATCTAAATCATCCTGCTCCATATGATAACTCGAATCTCTTTGACAAATCAGACCTTGCAACAAAATCCAGTTCAGCTCAAAATAGAGTGGATTTGTCGAACTCTTAGCCTTTTCAAGTTGTTCACTTTGAAGCTTTTGAAAACCTGCAATATCATTTGAGTAGTAAAGGGGTACAATTTGTCCCATCATGGCAACATGTTCATGATTATGGAAATCCCTAGCCTTATCCATGAAATTTTCGATTGTTACATGAATGTTATCCAAAATCTCAAAGAAACGTGAGACTGCTAGGTCAGACTCCCCAAGCTCAAAGCGAGATAACTGAGAAGTTGAACAGGACTCCCCTGCCGCCTCCTTTAAAGAATAATTTCCACTTGTCCGAAATTCACGAAATACCTTTCCAAGATGTTCCATCTTTACACCTGCTCTGATAATTCTTCCCACTCAAGCATAGCTTCTTCCTGACGATGACTGATTTTGTCCAGCTCAGCCTGTAATTCCATCAGTTTGTCGGCATCGTTTGTTTCCAACATTTGTTCAGAAATATCTTGGCTTTGACTTTCTAACTCTTCAATTTCAGCTTCTAGACTTTCGATTTGTCGCATGAGTTTGCGAACTTCTTTTTGACTTTCTTTCTGAGCTTGATAGTCATTAACTGAATTTGCTTCTTTTGCTTGATTGTTAGTTGAAGCTTCCTCAGTCTGGCTCATTTCTACTTCTGCTTTCTTCTCAACATAGTAGTCATAATCTCCAAGATAGAGAGTCGAACCATTCTCGGACAATTCCAATACATGAGTTGCTACACGATTGATAAAGTAACGGTCATGGCTGACGAATAGAAGGGTCCCATCAAAGTCAATCAAGGCATTTTCCAACACTTCCTTGCTATCAATATCCAAGTGGTTGGTCGGCTCATCCAGAATCAAGAAGTTGTTGTTTTCCATGGAAAGTTTAGCCAGAAGCAAACGCGCTTTCTCGCCACCTGACAGCATACCAACTGATTTTTTAACATCATCTCCTGAGAAAAGGAAGGCACCTAGACGGTTGCGGATTTCAACTTCTGGTGTCAGTTTAAAATCATTCCAGAGTTCATCCAATACAGTATTACTTGGTGTTAGCTTGCTTTGGGTTTGGTCATAGTAACCAACCTCAACATTAGCGCCAAAGCGCTTCTCACCCTTGATAAAAGGAATCTGATCCACTATAGACTTAATAAAGGTTGACTTGCCGATTCCATTTGGACCAACGATAGCGACAGCATTCATCTTACGAAGGTCTAGGTTGATTGGCTCTGACAGTACTTCCCCATCATAGCCAATAGCCACATTTTCAACAGTCAATACAACATTACCCGACGTTTTTTCAGACTGGAAGGTCATATTGGCTGATTTCTTGCCAGCTTCAGGCTTGTCTAAACGCTCCATTTTTTCCAGTTGTTTACGACGAGATTGGGCACGTTTGGTCGTTGAAGCTCGGACTAGATTGCGATTGACAAAGTCTTCCAGAGCAGCGATTTCCTTTTGTTGCTTTTCATAGTTTTTTGCTTCAGTAGCTAGCTTCTGCTCCTTTAATTCGACAAAACGAGAGTAATTACCCACATAGCGATCCAAGGAATGCTTGGTCAAATCTAGCGTAATTGTCGCAACCTTGTCCAAGAAATAACGGTCGTGGCTGACAATAATGAGGGCACCACTATAGTTTACCAAGTAATTCTCTAGCCAGGCAATGGTTTCAATATCCAAGTGGTTGGTTGGCTCGTCCAAGACCAAGAGATTGGGCTTTTCAAGTAGCATTTTGGCTAGAGCCAAGCGAGTATTTTGACCACCAGAAAGCTCGGCAATTTTCATCTGCCACATAGATTCATCAAACTTGAATCCATTCAAAATCGCTCGAATATCAGCTTCATAGGTAAAGCCACCTGCTTGGCGAAAATTCTCAGATAAGCGATCGTAATCTGACATCAGCTTATTCAAGTCCTCAACAGACTTTTCTCCCATCTCCAACTCCATCTGACGAAGTTGTTTCTCCGTCCGACGCAGGTCATCAAAGACATGAAGCATCTCATCGTAGATGGTATTTTCAGACTCAAAACGGCTATCTTGGGCTAAGTAAGACAGAGAAATATCTTTTTTCTTATTGATTTCTCCACTAGTTGGCTCCTCTTCTCCAACCAAAATCTTCAAAAGAGTAGACTTACCTGCTCCATTTTTCCCAACCAGGGCAATCCGATCTCGTTCATCAACCTGCAGGTTGATATTATCAAAAAGAACCTCTCCTGCAAAAGAACGTTCAATTTTATTAGCTTGTAAAATAATCATACAAGTAGTATAGCATGTTTCCCTAAGGCATTCAAGACTTGATAAACAGGCATATGTCACTACTTTTCTGAAAATTATGCTACCGTTTTACTAAAACGCTAAAAAGTGCTATAATGTGAACGGTTAAAACAATTTACAAAAAGGAGAATTTCAATGTCTTACCAAGAAAATTACCAGAAATGGGTTGATTTTGCGGAGCTTCCCGACTACCTTCGTCAAGATTTAGAAAATATGGACGAAAAAACTAAGGAAGATGCCTTCTATACAAATCTTGAATTTGGTACTGCAGGTATGCGTGGCTTGATTGGTGCTGGTACAAACCGCATCAACATCTACGTTGTTCGCCAAGCTACTGAAGGTTTGGCTCGTTTGATTGAGTCAAAAGGTGAAAATGAAAAAGAACGTGGTGTGGCAATTGCCTACGATAGCCGTCACTTCTCACCTGAGTTTGCCTTTGAGTCTGCGGCAGTTCTTGCTAAACACGGCATCAAATCTTACGTATTTGAAAGCCTCCGTCCAACTCCAGAACTATCATTTGCAGTTCGTCACCTCAACTGTTTCGCAGGTATCATGGTCACAGCTAGCCACAATCCTGCACCATTTAACGGTTACAAAGTTTACGGTGAAGACGGTGGACAAATGCCTCCACACGATGCAGACGCTTTGACTACATATATCCGTGCAATCGAAAACCCATTTGCAGTTGAAGTTGCTGATGTGGAAGCTGAAAAAGCTTCTGGTTTGATTGAAGTTATCGGCGAAGCTGTTGACGTAGAATACCTTAAAGAGGTTAAGGACGTAAACATCAACCCAGCCTTGATTGAAGAATTCGGTAAAGACATGAAGATTGTCTACACACCACTTCATGGTACTGGTGAAATGTTGGCTCGTCGTGCTCTTGCCCAAGCAGGATTTGACTCTGTTCAAGTCGTTGAAGCACAAGCAACTCCTGATCCAGACTTCTCAACTGTAAAATCTCCGAACCCAGAAAGCCAAGCAGCCTTTGCCCTTGCTGAAGAACTTGGTCGTCAAGTTGGTGCAGATGTTCTTGTGGCAACTGACCCAGACGCTGACCGTGTTGGTGTTGAAGTTCTTCAAAAAGATGGTAGCTACCTCAACCTTTCAGGTAACCAAATCGGTGCTATCATGGCTAAATACATCTTGGAAGCCCACAAAAACGCTGGAACTCTTCCTGAAAATGCGGCTCTCTGCAAATCGATTGTATCAACTGACTTGGTAACGAAGATTGCTGAAAGCTACGGCGCAACTATGTTCAACGTTTTGACAGGTTTCAAATTTATCGCTGAGAAAATCCAAGAATTCGAAGAAAAACACAATCACACTTACATGATGGGATTTGAAGAAAGCTTCGGTTACTTGATTAAACCATTCGTACGTGATAAAGACGCTATCCAAGCCGTTCTAGTCGTTGCTGAACTTGCTGCCTACTACCGTTCACGTGGTTTGACACTTGCAGACGGTATCGAAGAAATCTACAAAGAGTACGGCTACTATGCAGAAAAGACAATCTCTGTTACCCTTTCAGGTGTCGATGGTGCTGAACAAATCAAAGCAATTATGGCTAAATTCCGTAACAATGCTCCAAAAGAATGGAACGCAACAGCTATCACTGTCGTAGAAGACTTCAAGGCTCAAACTGCTACTGCCGCTGACGGAACTGTTACAAACTTGACAACACCTCCAAGTGATGTTTTGAAATACACACTTGCTGACGGTTCATGGATTGCCGTTCGCCCTTCAGGTACAGAACCAAAAATCAAGTTCTACATTGCAGTTGTAGGGGAAACCAACGAAGAATCACAAGCTAAGATTGCTAACATCGAAGCAGAAATCAATGCTTTTGTAAAATAACGACCTAAAAAGATGAGACTAACCAATCTCATCTTTTTTTCGTATCAAATCTAAGCAATTTTAGAAACTTTATGGCATACTAGACATATCAATGAAAGCGAGGTAATCTCATGGAACAATTTTTAGATAATATCAAAGACCTTGAAGTCACTACAGTTGCGCGTGCGCAAGAAGCTCTTGATAAAAAAGAAACTGCAACCTTCTTTATCGGTCGTAAAACTTGCCCTTACTGCCGTAAATTTGCAGGTACATTGGCAGGTGTAGTAGCTGAAACCAAAGCTCACATCTACTTCATCAACAGTGAAGAAGCAAGCCAACTCAATGAGTTGCAAGAATTCCGCTCACGCTACGGAATTCCAACTGTACCAGGCTTCGTTCACATTGCAGATGGACAAATCAATGTCCGTTGTGACTCTTCAATGTCAGCACAAGAAATCAAAGATTTCGCAGGATTGTAAAAGATATAAAAAGAAGGCATATTCGCCTTCTTTTTATATCTCTGTCAATGGTGTTGCGGTATCTGGTGAGGTATCATAAACCTTAAAGTCTACTCCGACTCCCAGATCAGCTTGAGCTAGCTGATTGACCATGGTCATGTGAGCCAGTTCCTTGATATTGTTTTCCTTAGATAAATGTCCAAGGTAGATTTTCTTAGTGCGATTTCCTAGGGTCCGAATCATAGCTTCAGCACTATCCTCGTTAGAAAGGTGACCCAGATCCGATAGGATTCGTTGTTTGAGTCGCCAAGCGTAAGAACCTGCTCGCAAAATTTCTACATCATGGTTGGACTCGATAAGATATCCATCCGCATTTTCGACAATTCCCGCCATACGGTCACTAACATAACCTGTATCTGTCAAAAGGACAAAACTCTTATCATCCTTCATAAAGCGATAGAACTGCGGTGCGACCGCATCATGGCTTACGCCAAAACTCTCGATGTCAATATCTCCAAAGGTTTTGGTTTTGCCCATCTCAAAGATATGCTTTTGCGAAGAATCCACCTTGCCAAGATACTTGCTATTTTCCATAGCCTGCCAGGTCTTTTCATTAGCATACAAATCCATACCATACTTGCGAGCCAAAACACCCACACCATGGATATGGTCTGAATGCTCATGCGTAATCAAGATGGCATCCAAGTCTTCTGGTTTACGATTTATTTCAGCAAGTAGGCTGGTGATTTTCTTACCAGATAAGCCTGCATCCACTAAAAGTTTCTTTTTTGGGGTTTCCAGATAAAAGGAATTTCCACTGGAACCCGACGCTAAAATACTGTATTTAAAGCCTGTTTCACTCATTCTAGTCTTCTACTTCGTCCTCCCATACTTCTTCCTTCACTGCATCCTTATCATAAGGGAGCACAATGGTAAAGGTTGATCCCTTACCATATATACTCTTGGCCCAAATAAAACCATTATGTTGTTTGATAATTTCTTTGGCAATAGACAGTCCCAAACCTGTTCCACCTTGGGCACGACTTCTAGCACGATCCACACGGTAGAAACGGTCAAAGATACGTGGCAAATCCTGCTTAGGAATACCCAATCCTTGGTCTGAGATAGATAAAATCATCTGATCGTCAGTTGTTTTCATGGTCACTGTGATTTTCCCACCATCTGGCGAATACTTGATGGCATTGTTAAGAATATTATCAATGACCTGTGTCATCTTATCTGTATCAATTTCAATCCAGACAGAGGTAATTGGGTAATCTCTCACCAGTTCGTATTTCTTCTCTTCATCCTGCACTCTTATCTGATCAAAACGGTTGAGGATAAAAGTAATAAAGGCTGTAAAGTTAATCAGTTCCACATCTAGGTGACTAGTTGCATTATCAATCCGTGAAAGATGGAGGAGATCTGTCACCATCCGCATCATACGGTTGGTTTCGTCTAGAGACACCTTGATAAAGTCTGGTGCGACAGGTTCTGACAAGGCACCCTCATCCAAGGCTTCCAGATAGGATTTTACACTAGTCAGAGGCGTCCGTAACTCATGACTAACGTTGGATACAAAGAGTCTCCGCTCGCGTTCCTCCTTCTCCTGCTCCGTCGTATCGTGTAAAACGGCAACCAGACCTGAGATAAAGCCAGATTCTCGACGGACCAAGGCAAAGCGTACACGAAGGCTCAGATATTCACCATTAGCATCCTGAGAATCAATCATAAGCTCAGGAATCTGGGTAATCAAATCACGAAGTTCGTATTCATCTTCAATCTTAAGCAACTCTAGAATGCTCTTATTAAGAACATCTTCTTTCTGAACACCTAGCTGTTTCTTGGCCATGTCATTAATCATAGTAATCTTGCCACGACGATTGGTCGCAAGGACTCCGTCCGTCATGTAAGACAGGATACTATGTAATCTTTTACTCTCTTGTTCCAGATTTTCTTGGGTCAACCGAATTACTTCTGATAAATCATTGAGATTATTGGTAATATTAGTGATTTCAGAGCTTCCCTGCATGTCCAACACCTGAGAATAATCTCCTGCAATCAGGTCTTTAACTTTTTGATTAATTTGCTTCAACCGAATATTATCCCGACGATTTTCTAGTAAGAGCAAGGTCACCACTAAAATAAAGCCAAGTAGAATGAGGATAAAGATAAAATCACTGGTTAAAACTGTGTCTTTAATTAGTTTAATCATTATTTCTCATATAATAACCAACACCACGACGTGTTAGGATATACTCAGGACGACTTGGTGTATCTTCAATCTTCTCACGCAAACGTCTGATAGTTACATCGACAGTCCGAACATCTCCGAAATAATCATAACCCCAGACAGTTTCAAGCAAGTGTTCACGCGTAATTACTTGACCGATATGAGACGCCAAGTGATACAAGAGTTCAAATTCACGGTGAGTTAAGTCTAGTTCTTCACCGTATTTTTTAGCCACATAAGCATCTGGCACAATCTCCAAGTCCCCAATTTGCAAAGGCTGAGTTTTCTTTTCATCAGACTCTTGATTATCTACAGAAGTCAAATCTGTACGACGAAGAAGAGCTTTGACACGTGCCTGCAACTCACGATTTGAGAAGGGTTTGGTCACATAGTCATCCGCCCCAAGCTCTAAACCGATAACCTTATCAAATTCGCTGTCTTTAGCTGAAAGCATGATAATAGGCACACTACTTGTCTTGCGAATAGTCTTAGCAACTTCTAAACCATCAATTTCTGGAAGCATCAAATCCAGAATAATAATATCTGGCTGCTCTGCTTCAAATTGTTCTAGCGCTTCACGGCCATTAAAAGCAGTTACAACCTCGTAACCTTCCTTGGTCATATTAAACTTGATAATATCCGAGATTGGTTTTTCATCATCTACAATTAATATTTTTTTCATTTGTTCACCTTTTTCTCTACTATTATACCAAAAAAATAACAATACGACACAATAGCTAGTCTTTGCTACTGTCTAAGTTGGCTTGTGCATAAGCCTGCCAGATTTTTTGTTGGGGTTTGGCAAGTGGGTAATCCTTAAACTCTTCTGGTGAAAGCCAGCGAACTTCCCTATCTGAAAAATCATGGGAATCACTCACCTGACCTGCTACAATTTGAACATGCCATTTACGATGGCTAAAGACATGCTTGACAGTATCAAAATAAACATCAAACCAATCAACATCTAAGTCATAGTCCTGCTGGAAACTCTCTTCTGGGCTGGGACCAAAATTCACACTTTCTTCTGCAACCTGATGAAAGAGGTCAAACTGCTCTTCTTGCGGAAACTCATCAACTTCTATCAAAGGAAAATGCCAAAAGCCTGCCAATAACTTTTCACTTTCATTTTTTTCAAGTAAAAATTGCCCCTGAGTATTTTTGACCACCAAGGCTTTAAGATAAATGGGAACTGGCTTTTTCTTGGGAGCCTTGATTGGATAACGGTCCATGGTTCCATTTTGGTATGCCCCACTAAAGTCCTTCACTGGACTCTCTTCTGGCCTAGGATTTACAGGAGCCTCAATATCTGAGCCCAAGTCCATCAAAGCTTGGTTAAAGTCGCCAGGATGTTCTGGGTCAATCAAGATTTCCATCATCGCCTGAAAAATTTTGCGATTACTTGGAATGCCAATATCGTGGTTGACTTCAAATAGACGCGCCAAAACTCGCATGACATTACCATCTACAGCCGGCTCAGGCAAGTTAAAAGCAATACTAGAAATGGCTCCTGCTGTGTAAGGACCAATTCCTTTCAAACTGGAAATTCCTTCATAGGTGTTTGGAAATTGACCACCAAAGTCAGTCATAATCTGCTGAGCAGCAGCCTGCATATTGCGTACTCGAGAATAATAGCCTAAACCTTCCCAAACCTTCAACAAACGCTCTTCAGGCGCGTTTGCCAAACTTTCCACAGTTGGAAACCAGTCCAAGAATCGTTCGTAGTAAGGGATAACTGTATCCACTCTGGTCTGCTGGAGCATGATTTCAGATACCCAGATATGATAAGGATTTTTACTTCTACGCCAAGGTAAATCTCGCTTATTTTCATCATACCAAGCGAGAAGTTTCTCACGGAAAGAAATGATCTTTTCCTCCGGCCACATGACAATACCGTATTCTTTCAAATCTAACATATCTCTAGTATAACACAGAAGATTCTAACTGTCCTTTTCCTAGTATTAATACTCTTCGAAAATCAAATTCAAACCACGTCAACGTCGCCTTGCCGTACTCAAGTACAGCCTGCGGCTAGTTTCCTAGTTTGCTCTTTGATTTTCATTGAGTATAAAAAGCCTCTTCCCAAAGGAAAGAGGACTAAATCTTATTGATGAACTGCTTGGGCTGCTGTGATAAGGGTCAACTTGTAAACATCATCAGCATTACATCCACGAGAAAGGTCGTTAACTGGCTTGTTCAAACCTTGCAAAACAGGTCCAACAGCCGCAAAACCACCAAGACGTTCTGCCATCTTGTAGCCGATATTTCCTGCCTCGATACCTGGGAAGATGAAGACATTTGCTTGACCAGCTACTGTACTTCCAGGAGCTTTCAGAGCTGCAGTTTCAGGAACGAAGGCCGCATCAAATTGCAATTCCCCATCGATTTCAAGGTCAGGACGCAAGTCGTGAGCAATTTTAGTTGCTTCTACAACTTTATCGACGCTCTCACCAAATCCTGAACCTTTAGTAGAATAGCTTAGCATAGCAATTTTAGGCTCGATACCAAACATCTTAGCTGTGATTGCTGAGTTGATGGCAATTTCAGCCAAAGCTTCTGCGTCTGGATTAATGTTGATGGCACAGTCTCCAAACAGGTAACGTTCCGTACCACGAACCATGAGGAAGGCACCTGAAGTGCGAGTAACATTTGGACGAGTTTTGATGATTTGTAGGGCTGGGCGAACTGTTGAAGCTGTTGAGTGAATCGCTCCTGACACCATTCCATCAACCAAGCCCAAGTAAACCAACATAACACCAAAATAGTTGACATCTTCAACCAAAACCTTGCGTGCATCTTCTTCAGACATTTTGCCCTTGCGACGCTCTACCAAGGCAGCAACCATTTCTTCAAATTGAGGATAATGTTGAGGGTCGATGACCTCATAACCATCCATGATCCCTTCAATTTCAAGATAAATTTTAATTTTTTCAGGATTTCCAAGCAAAACAGGAATCACTTCTGTTTCTTTTACCAGACGTTTAGTTGCTTGAAGAATACGAGGTTCTTCCCCTTCAGGGAGAACGATACGAGCATTTTTACCAACCAAGTTGGCTTTGAGACTTTCAAAAACTTCCATGAGTTTTCTCCTTTAAGATAATAATTATACTCTGAAACATTTTTTATAGAGTATTAGTTGATAACTGAGTAATAAGGTTGCTGAAATCATCCGGCAAGGAACTTTCTAACTGCAAGTCTTGCTCTAGAAAAGGATGATAAAAAGATAGGTAATGGCAATGCAGGGCCTGACGTTGGATGCCGTCGTCCAGACTACCACCATACAAGTCATCGCCCAACAAAGGGAAACCAATATGAGAAAAATGGACTCGGATTTGGTGGGTTCGTCCAGTATGAAGGCGAATGTCGACCAAGTGGATATTTCCATAAGAAGCTACAATCTTGTAGGAAGTATGGGCATACTTTCCACCTTTAGCCACTCTTCTGGTGATAATGGAGTCTTCATCACGCGCAATCGGGGCAATAATTTCCCCCTCTGACTCCAAGTGTCCATCACCTTTAACCAAAGCAAAGTAGCGTTTTTCAATGGACTTCTTCTGCAACTGCTTGTCTAATCGTGCGTGGGCATAGCCGTGCTTAGCAAAGAGCATCAAGCCAGAAGTATCTCTATCAAGTCTGGTCACAATGTGAACCTGCTGATTTTCATAGTTTTGCTTGACGTAGTAACCCTTGATAAAATTGGCAACGGTATTAGAGTGATTGACACTAGGAATAGAAGCCACTCCATAGGGTTTGTTTAAGACTAGAAAATGGTCATCCTCATAGAGAATATCCAGTGGGCGCTCGATAGCTTCTAGAGTTTCAAAGCCTTCCTCAGGGGGAATATCAATGACAACGCGGTCTCTAATATCCAATAGATAAGTTGCATTTTGAGGTTGGTCATTGACCAGAATAGCTCCGCCTCGAAACTTAATCTTGGCCAGAAGCCCCTTAGAAACCTCGTGCTTTTTTAAGAAGGTCTTAACCTTGACATGTTCGTCTGCGATAAATTCAAACCTCATTCGTCCACCTCGCCGATAAAAGCATCCTTAACGCGGTTCCAGAAACTGGTATGGCTCGGTGATGCGACAAAGTGAATCTTATGATGGTCGATTTGATACTCAATTCGTTCAATATTTCGGAAGGAATAAACGCTATTGTCAACCGAAATGGTATGGTAATCGTTTCTCGTTGGAATGAGTTCAATCTTATCCTTCTTAGGAACAATAATGGACGAACCAAGCGTTCGATAGACCCGATTATTGAGGCTGGCAATTTCCGTTAATTGCAAAGCTTCAATGGTTGGGTGTAAAACAGCTCCACCAAGAGACTTGTTATAGGCTGTACTACCAGTCGGTGTCGAAACTGTTAGCCCATCTCCACGAAAACGTTCAAAGTGGACACCGTTAATCACAACATCCGCCACCATGGTTCGATCAGACCTGCGGATACTGGCTTCGTTGAGTGCTCTAAAAATCTTAACTTCACCATTTTCAAGAAAGACCTTCACATTCAGAACAGGATAAGAGACTCTTGCTCCGGTATCTAGCTGCAAATTAGTCACTAGCTTGTCCAACTCAAAATCACGGTAGTCCGTATAGAAGCCCAAATGTCCAGTATGAACACCAATGAAGCGGACCTTGTCAAGCTGGTTTTCGTACTTATGAAAAGCCGACAAGAGCATACCATCCCCACCAATGGAGATGACAATGTCCGGATTGGTATCATTAAGTATAAACTGATTCCTCTTCAAACGATCTCGCAATTCATACAAAACCCTTTGACTCTGCGGTTTTCTATTGGCTATCAGGTCAATTCGTTTACCTGTATTCTTCATCTGTATCGTCACTGTTTCCTACACCGTCATTTAATTTTCTACTCAAAGGATCAAAAAGAGCCTGGGCTTCCTGGATATCATCACGAATTTTGCCCATTTCTTCATCCAACTGATGAGAAATCTTAGCCGTAATTTCCAGTCGCTTCTTTATCTCCTCTGGGAAATCCCCTTGGTACTTGTAGTTGAGAGAATGTTCTATTGTTGCCCAGAAATTCATGGCCAAGGTACGTATTTGAATTTCCGCCAAAATGGTCTTGGCACCATTAATAGTGTCAACCGTATATTCTACTACCACGTGATAGGAACGGTAGCCTGAAGCCTTTCGATGAGTAATGTAATCTCGCTCCTGTATGATCCGCATATCCTGACGCTTGCGCAAAATCTCCACTACTTCCTTAACGTCATCTACAAACTGGACCATAACACGCAAACCAGCAATATCCTGTAAATCGTGTTCCAAGGTTGCATAAGTAATGCCACGCCGGGCCATTTTTTCTTTTATACTCTCAATTGGCTTGACTCGACCAGTCACAAACTCAATAGGGGAATGCTTATTTTGTTTACGATATTGCTTACGAATACCACGAAGTTTAATCTTTAACTCACCAACAGCTTGAATGTAAGGATCTAGAAATTCTTCCCATTCTAAGGTCATATATTCTCCCTTGTTCTCATATTATCCTTCAAAAATATCTTTGATTTTTTCTCCAGATTCATATACAATAAATACAATGCTATTATATCATATAATCCGCTTTCATAGATAAAGAAAAGGTAAGAAAAATGAAACATTTAGAAATTGAATTGAAAACACTCTTGAAAAAAGATGAATACAATCGTCTAAAAGACCAATTCACAGACGTCACTCCTGTTCTCCAAAAAAATTACTACATCGACACGCCTGATTTTGAACTACGAGAAAAGAAAGTTGCTATGCGCATTCGCACTTTTGAAGACTGGGCAGAATTGACACTCAAAGTCCCTCAAAATATCGGAAACATGGAATACAATCAAAAATTGCAACTAAAAGATGCTGAAAACTATCTGAGCAATAAAGAACTTCCTCAAGGGCTTGTGCTCGATGAATTGGCGAAACATGGTATTAAAACAAGTGAATGGCAGATTCTTGGTTGTCTAACGACACTTCGCTATGAAATGCAAACAGCTATTGGTCTCATGGCGCTGGATGAAAGTCAGTACTTTGATATTACAGATTACGAATTAGAGCTTGAAGTTGAGAATCACGAGCAAGGGAAACAAGATTTCCAGCAATTTTTAGAGGAAAATCAGCTTACTTATCAAAAAGCTCCTTCAAAATTGGTTCGATTTGTCAAAAGCATGAAAAATAGCTGAAATAATCTCCATTTTTTGGTAAAATATAAGAGATAAAATACAAAAATCCCAGTTCATATAGGCTAGGTAGATATGGCTAGGATTTAAAAAGTTTACAGAGGACGGTCTATAATGTCAGATAGAAAAAACATGAAACTTTTCGCACTCAACTCTAACCAAGAGATTGCACAGAAAATTGCTCAAGCTGTTGGTGTCCCACTTGGAAAACTATCGTCACGTCAATTTTCAGACGGAGAAATCCAAGTGAATATCGAAGAAAGTGTCCGTGGTTATGATGTGTACATCATCCAATCAACAAGTTTCCCTGTTAACAACCACCTAATGGAATTGTTAATCATGGTTGATGCTTGTGTTCGTGCAAGTGCCCACAGTATCAACGTTGTCCTTCCATATTTTGGCTATGCACGTCAAGACCGCATTGCTTCACCTCGTGAGCCACTTACAGCTAAACTAGTTGCCAATATGCTTGTTAAGGCTGGAGTTGACCGTGTCCTTACGCTTGATTTGCATGCCGTTCAGGTTCAAGGCTTCTTTGATATTCCTGTTGACAACCTCTATACAGTTCCTCTATTTGCAAAACATTACTGCGATAAGGGCTTACTTGGTTCAGATGTTGTTGTTGTTAGCCCTAAGAATTCAGGTGTGAAACGCGCTCGTAGCTTGGCTGAATATCTTGATGCTCCTATCGCCATTATCGACTACCCACAAGACGATGCAACTCGCAACGAAGGTTATATCATCGGTGATGTTGAAGGTAAGAAAGCTATTTTAATTGACGATATCCTTAATACAGGACGTACCTTCTCTGAAGCTGCCAAAATCGTTGAACGTGAAGGAGCTACAGAAATTTATGCTGTTTCTAGCCACGGTCTCTTCGTCGAAGGAGCTGCTGAACTTCTTGACAAAACTAATATTAAAGAAATTCTTGTGACTGATTCAGTAGCAACAAAAGAAAAAACTCCTAAAAACGTATGCTACATCACTGCTAGTGAGTTAATTGGTGATGCCATCGTCCGTATTCACGAAAGAAAACCAGTCAGCCCACTCTTTGCCTACAATAAAAAGAAATAAGGTGATTCTTTGATTTATTTGGACAATGCTGCAACGACTCCTATGTCAGCAGTTGCTATTTCAGCTATGACCAAGGTTATGCAAGAAACCCATGGCAATCCATCTAGTATCCATGGTCATGGTCGTCAAGCTGGCAAACTTTTGCGTGAAGCCCGTCAGGAACTAGCTCAATTACTAGAGACAAAACCTCAACATATCTTTTTCACTTCTGGTGGGACTGAAGGCAACAATACTGCTATCATTGGCTACTGCCTTCGTCACCAAGAACAAGGAAAACATATCATCACAACTGCCATTGAGCACCATGCTGTCCTTGAAACAATTGATTACTTGGTTCAACACTTTGGTTTTGAAGTAACCATTATCCAGCCAAAAAATCAAGAAATCACGGCCCAGCAAATTCAAGAGGCCTTACGTAAAGATACAATCTTGGTTTCTACCATGTTTGCCAATAATGAGACAGGAAACCTACTTCCCATTGCTGAAATTGGACAAATACTCAAGCAACACCCTGCTGCTTATCATGTTGATGCAGTTCAAGCAATCGGCAAAATCCCTATTCACCCAGAAGAATTGGGCATTGATTTTCTCACTGCTTCAGCCCATAAATTCCATGGTCCTAAGGGAATCGGCTTCCTCTACGCATCTAGCATGGACTTTGATTCCTATCTCCATGGTGGAGACCAAGAACAGAAAAAACGTGCTGGAACTGAAAATCTAGCTGCCATCGTAGGCATGGTTGCAGCCCTAAAAGAAGACCTAGAAAAACAAGAAGAACATTTCCAACATGTACAAAATCTAGAATCCGCCTTTCTTTCTGAGCTTGAGGGAGTTCAGTATTATCTGAATAGAGGAGAGCATCATCTCCCTTATGTTCTCAATATTGGATTTCCTGAGCAGAAAAACGACCTCTTACTTCTTCGTCTAGATTTAGCTGGAATTTCTATCTCTACTGGCTCAGCCTGCACGGCAGGTATTGTCCAATCCAGCCATGTTCTCGAAGCCATGTACGGTACAAATTCAGAACGTTTGAAGGAATCCGTTCGCATCAGTTTGTCGCCAGAAAATACTGTTGAAGACCTACATACCCTCGCAAAAACCTTAAAAGAAATTATCGGAGGTTAACCATATGGCATTTGAAAAAACCATTCAGTTAAAAAATTGTCGTTACGACTACACTCTTAGCCCTTCTGTTAAAAAATTCACCCTTAAGGACAATACCTTTTTTGAGACTAAGGTTGGTAACTATGAATTGACTCGCCTTTTGGAAAAAGTTCCGAACAGCGGTGAGGGATTCCAACTCAAAATCATCATTAACAAGGAACTTACAGGTGCTAAAATCAATATCACTGACAAGTTTGGGCTACGTCTAGTTGATATTTTCAAATCAGAAGACCACCACATTCATCAGGAAAAATTCTACTTCCTCATGGATAGCTTGGTAGAACGTGGTGTCTTTACAAAATCGGAAAGATAGGTCCCATATGTTTGAACTGACCTATAAGGACAACTATCATGTAGAGCGGACTCTCAAGTATGAAGATTATGAAGCTCTCATGTTGGCTCTGTCAGGATGTGTGACCCTACCAGATACACTTTATGTGACTTCTCTGACTTTTAAGGGCCAGAAAGTTTATCAGGGTCTGGTCGGAGACCTCTACCGTTTTCTATCACATGCAGATTTTTTACATCAAAACTAAGATTTTTCTTAGTTTTTTCTTGTTTTTGTTGATTTTTTCACAATGTTTCTATAAAATAGAAGAATAGAAAGGTTGTGATTTTGTGAAAGATAAACAGTCTGCTATTCCAAAAGCAACAGCGAAAAGACTCTCTCTCTACTATCGAATTTTTAAGAGATTTCATGCAGAAAAGATTGAACGTGCCAACTCTAAGCAAATTGCAGAGGCTATCGGTATTGATTCCGCGACCGTACGTCGTGATTTTTCCTATTTTGGTGAACTAGGTCGGCGTGGATTTGGCTATGATGTCAAAAAACTGATGACATTTTTTGCCGATTTGCTCAATGATAACTCTATTACTAATGTCATGCTGGTAGGTATTGGAAATATGGGCCATGCCCTTCTCCACTACCGCTTCCATGAGCGTAACAAGATGAAAATTATCATGGCCTTTGACCTAGATGACCATCCTGAAGTTGGTACCCAAACTCCTGATGGGATTCCGATTTACGGAATTTCTCAAATCAAGGATAAAATCAAGGATGCTGATGTAAAGACTGCTATCCTGACAGTTCCCAGCGTCAAGTCACAAGAGGTTGCCAATCTCTTGGTGGATGCTGGCGTGAAAGGAATTCTCAGTTTCTCACCAGTCCATCTGCATTTACCAAAAGACGTGGTCGTTCAGTATGTCGATTTGACAAGTGAACTCCAAACCCTCCTCTACTTCATGCGAAAAGAGGATTAGAAAGCGAAAATCATTTTATGAAAAAACCAGTTATTGGGATTACAGGAAACGAAAAAACTCATCCAGATGATGATATCATGATGAGCTACGCAGCAAAAGGCTTTGTTGAAGGCGTTAAAGACGCTGGAGGGATTCCCATCATCCTACCGATTGGTGATCAAGAAATGGCATGCCACTATATCAGTATGATTGACAAGCTCATCTTGACAGGTGGGCAAAATGTTGATCCAAAATTCTATGGTGAACCAAAAACCATTGATAGCGACGACTACCACCTTCAAAGAGATATCTTCGAACTGGCTCTCATCAAGGAAGCTATTAAACAGAAAAAGCCAATTTTTTCTGTCTGCCGTGGAACACAACTCTTTAACGTTGCCATGGGTGGAACTTTGTACCAAGATATCGAAGACCATTGGCAGGATTGTTCTGCCGAATACACAACTCAACGCTTGGTAACAGAACCTGATACTGTTCTTCGAGAAATCTATGGAGAAATTTCCCATATCAACTCCTTCCACCATCAGAGCATCAAGGATTTAGCACCAAATTTAAAGATTGCGGCTCATGATCCTAAAGATGGTATCATTGAGGCTGTCATGAGTACGGATGATGTTGCCTTTCTCGGTGTCCAATGGCACCCAGAATTTCTATTTGAAAATCGTCCCAAAGATAAAAACCTCTTTGACTATGTCGTTAATGAACTTTAGATTAAATCTGTTTTTTCACGGTAACTAAAGTAACTAGAATGTGAGACAATCAAATGGTCCAAGAGGACAAGCCCCATCAGGTCACAGGCGTCTTTTACAAGTTTAGTCACATGATCATCATTTCGGCTAGGGGCTACCGCTCCCGAAGGATGATTGTGAACCAATATGAGAGAAGTCGCCATATGCTTGATAGCATAGTGAAGGATCTCTCGTGGCTCAGCAATACTGCGAGTTGCAGAACCGATAAAAATGGTCTGTTGATGGATGATTTGATTTTGAGTATTGAGATAGAGCGCCACCAGGTGCTCTTGTTTTTTGTCCCCCAATTCCTGCTGCATCTTCTTGGCAAGCTTTTGGCTACTGAGAATACTTTCCATTTCAAGGGTCTCGTGTTTATGAATACGATGCCCCAGTTCAATCATAGCTTGTAACTCTATGGCCTTAACACGGCCGATACCAGATAGACTCTGCAATTCCTGCAGGGTCATTTTTTTCAAATCTGTTAGGCTTGAAAGATTATTCAAGATTTTCTGGGCAATTTCAAAAACGCTAGCTTGACGTGTTCCTGTCCTCAGTAAAATAGCTAGCAACTCTTGATTACTGAGCGCTTCAACTCCTTCTTTTGCTAGCCTTTCTCTTGGTAATAGTGAATCTTCTTGGAATGAAATACTATACATAAAAATCCTCCTCACTTTATTATTCGTGAGAAGGATGGAAAATTAGATTTTTTTCTCAATTGGGGCTACACTGGCTAAAAGTTTTTTCAAACCTACTTCTGGGAAATTGATTTTTAATTCCTGCGTAGCACCGCTACCTGAAACTTCCAGAACAGTTCCCTCTCCCCACTTCTTGTGGAGGGCAATGTCACCAATAGACCAATTTGCTTCACTAGACGCTGATTTTACGCCAGCTGTAAATTGACCAAATGGGAGACCGCTTGACTGGATAGATTTTTGGGCAGCACTACGTTTACGGTCTTGAAGAGCTTGAGCCAGACTCATACCTTGGCCAAAGGCAAGGCCACCACCGCTATAAGATGCTTTAAAGCTTGTATTTGCTGGGCGCGCCAATCCTTGATACTCCAGCAAGTCTGAACTGATTTCGTTAATAAAACGAGTCGGACGATTGTAGTTGGTACGACCAAAAAGCAAGCGTGAGTTAGCATTGGTCAGATAGAGAATTTTCTCTGCACGCGTGATACCTACATAGGCCAGACGGCGTTCTTCTTCTAATTCATCTGGATCCTCAGCTGCACGACTAAGTGGAAAGACATTTTCTTCCATCCCAATCAAAAAGACAACTGGAAACTCAAGACCTTTGGCAGCATGCAGGGTCATCAGGGTCACTTCTGATGTCTCCTGACTACCTGAATCTGTGTCTGCAATCAAGGCTAAATCATTTAAGAAACGACTCAGTTTGTCCAAACCAGTTTCTTCTTCTATCACATCAGAGGTGTCATCAAAGTTTTTCGTCACAGAGAGGAACTCCTCGATATTTTCAACCCGAGCCTTACTTTCCAGAGTTGCTTGGGCATTAAGAATATCGACGTAACCTGTTTTTTCTAGGACAGCCTCAACCAACTCTGTAATAGTTAATTGATCTAGCTGCTCTCGTAAATCTAGAATCATATTGGCAAAATCCCAGATAGACTGGGCTGCTTTACCCTTGATACCAGATAACATGATATTTGCAGAAGCATCTAGCATAGACATGTCCTGCATATTGGCAAAATCCCGGATTTTCTCAACCGTTCCCAGCCCAATTCCTCGTTTAGGCTCATTGATAATACGCTCAAAACTGATATTGTCACTCAAATTAGCAATGAGGTTGAGATAAGCGATAATATCCCGGATTTCCTTACGGCTGTAGAACTTGGTTCCCCCAACCATGGTATAAGGAATATTTGACTTGAGCAAGGCTTCCTCGATAGTACGAGACTGCGCATTAGTACGATAGAGAACTGCAAAATCCTTGTGAAGGAAGTTTTGACTCCGACCAAGTTCATCGATAGTTCTGGCTACAAATACAGCCTCATCTAGCTCATCATTGGCACGATAGTAAACGATTTGTTCCCCATCAGCGTTTTGAGTCCAGAGATTCTTAGGACGGCGATTTTTATTATTTTTAATAACCTCGTTGGCCGCTTGGAGAATGGTTTTAGTTGAACGGTAATTCTCCTCCAACAAAACAACCTTGGCTTGGGGATAATCTTTCTCAAAATCCAAAATATTCTGCATATCAGCACCACGCCAACCGTAGATAGACTGGTCCGCATCCCCAACCACACAAATATTTTTAAAACGGGAAGCCAAGAGTTTGACCAGTTGGTACTGGGCATGGTTGGTATCTTGGTACTCATCAACATGGATGTACTGAAATTTCTGCTGGTAGTAAGTCAAAACATCAGGATTTTGATCAAAGAGACGCAGGGTCAGCATAATCAAATCATCAAAGTCAACCGACTCAGACTGACGAAGCTCCTTCTGATAGGCTGTATAACACTGAGCCACGATTTGCGTATACATATCGCCAGCTTGGGAAGCATAAGCCACATCATCAATCAGGTCATTCTTAGCATTGGAAATGGTCCCCAAAATAGTTCGTTCATTCCATTTTTTAGGATCCAAGTTCAACTGCTTGAGAATGCGTTTCATGAGCGTTCGCTGTTCACCTGGATCCACAATAGTGAAATTTCGGTTGTAGCCAATATGGTCCGCATCGCGACGCAAAATACGAACACACATGGAGTGGAAGGTAGCAATCAGACAGTCCTGAGTGGCTGGATTGAGGCTATAAGCACGCTCTTTCATCTCACGCGCAGCCTTGTTGGTAAAGGTAATAGCCAAGATATTCCACGGATTGACCAGCTTTTCATCAATCAGATAAGCAATGCGGTGGGTCAAAACTCGGGTCTTTCCAGAACCAGCCCCTGCCATGATCAACAAGGGACCTTCTGTCGTTTGCACCGCCTCAGCCTGACGGTCATTCATTCCATTTAATAATGCGTTCATCTTCTCTTCCTTACTCTTGAAGTCAATATTTCCATTATATCAGAATTCGAGGAAAATATCTTTAACTAGAATGGTTACGTATAGTAAACAACTCTCTCATCAACTGAAGACAACTACTTCTATCTAGATAAAAAATGAGCTTGGATTAAAATCTCCAAACTCATTTAAAGTCAATTACAATCTACTAGAACAAGCCTAGAACAGTTCCGTCGCTTTCAACATCCATGTTGAGAGCTGCTGGTCGTTTTGGAAGGCCTGGCATGGTCATGACATCACCAGTTAAAGCAACGATGAAGCCTGCACCTAATTTTGGTACCAATTCACGAATGGTAATTTCAAAGTTTTCAGGTGCTCCAAGTGCATTTGGATTGTCTGAGAAACTGTATTGAGTTTTAGCCATACAGATTGGCAATTTGTCCCAACCATTCTGAACGATTTGAGCAATTTGCGTTTGGGCTTTCTTCTCAAAGTTGACTTTGCTACCACGGTAGATTTCAGTAACAATTTTTTCAATCTTTTCTTGAACAGAAAGGTCATTGTCATATAAACGTTTGTAATTAGCTGGGGTTTCAGCAATTGTCTTAACAACTGTCTCAGCAAGTGCTACCCCACCTTCTGCGCCATCAGCCCAGACACTAGCCAACTCAACTGGTACGTAGATTGAAGCACAGAGTTCTTTCAAGGCTGCAATTTCAGCTTCAGTATCAGATACAAATTCGTTAATAGCTACGACTGCAGGTACTCCAAATTTACGGATATTTTCAACGTGGCGTTGCAAGTTAGCAAAACCTGCACGAACTGCTTCTACATTTTCTTCAGTAAGAGCGTCTTTAGCCACACCACCATTCATCTTAAGGGCACGAAGGGTTGCAACAATAACTACTGCATCTGGAGATGTTGGCAAGTTTGGTGTCTTAATATCAAGGAATTTCTCAGCACCAAGGTCGGCACCAAAACCAGCTTCAGTAACCGTGTAATCAGCTAAGTGAAGAGCTGTTGTCGTTGCCAAAACAGAGTTACATCCGTGAGCGATATTGGCAAATGGACCACCGTGTACAAAGGCAGGTGTTCCGTAAATTGTCTGAACCAGATTCGGCTTAATAGCATCCTTCAAAATCAATGCCAAAGCACCTTCAACCTGTAAATCGCCAACAGAAACAGGTGTTCGGTCATAGCGATAACCGATAACAATATTAGCCAAACGGCGTTTCAAGTCCTCGATATCCGTTGCCAAACAAAGAATTGCCATGATCTCTGAAGCAACTGTAATGTCAAAGCCATCCTCACGTGGAATACCATTTAGAGGACCACCAAGTCCAACGGTCACATGACGAAGAGCTCGGTCGTTTAAGTCCACAACACGTTTCCAGAGGATACGACGTTGGTCAATTCCAAGCTCATTCCCTTGGTGCAAGTGATTGTCAATCAAGGCAGAAAGCGCATTGTTGGCAGTTGTAATAGCATGCATGTCCCCAGTAAAGTGGAGGTTGATGTCTTCCATTGGCAGAACTTGAGCGTAACCACCGCCTGCAGCACCACCCTTAATCCCCATTACTGGACCAAGGGATGGTTCGCGGATGGCAATCATAGTTTTCTTGCCAATCTTGTTCAAAGCATCAGCAAGACCAATGGTAATAGTTGATTTTCCTTCACCTGCTGGTGTTGGGTTGATGGCAGTAACCAAGATCAATTTCCCAACTGGATTGCTCTCAACTGCACGGATTTTATCAAAGCTGAGCTTAGCCTTATACTTTCCGTACAACTCCAAATCGTCGTAAGAAATACCAAGTTTCTCTACAACATCAACGATTGGCTTCAACTCAATACTTTGTGCGATTTCAATATCTGTTTTCATTCAAAACTCCTCTAACCTCTTATATGATAATTCATTATAACACAAAACAAGATTTTTAACATCCTTAAACTCTCTAAACGTTCGTAAATATCTCTATTTTTAAGAATTTTAGAGCCCTTTCTTAAATTTTATATGGCTTTATAGTTTGAAACTATAGTAAATCTTCGTTTTTACCAAAAATTTATCACTTTTATTTTACTTACCGTTTATTTTTGTGTACAATAGTGCTATGAAAATTTTAGTTACATCGGGCGGTACCAGTGAGGCTATCGATAGCGTCCGCTCTATCACTAACCATTCTACAGGTCGCTTGGGGAAAATCATCACTGAAACCCTGCTTGCTGCAGGACATGAAGTTTGTTTGATAACGACAAAACGAGCTGTGAAGCCAGTAGCCCATCCTAATCTAAGTATTCGAGAAATTAACAATACCAAGGATCTTCTTCTTGAAATGAAAGAACGTATTCAGGATTATCAGGTCTTGATTCACTCAATGGCCGTATCTGATTACACTCCTGTTTATATGGCAGGACTTGAGGAAGTTCAGGCTAGCTCCAATCTAGAAGAATTTTTAAGCAGGCAGAATCATCAAGCTAAGATTTCTTCAACTGATGAGGTTCAGGTTTTATTCCTGAAAAAAACACCCAAAATCATCTCTCTAGTCAAGAAATGGAATCCTGCTATTCATCTGATTGGTTTCAAACTGCTGGTTGATGTCTCTGAGGATTATCTCATCGAGATTGCCAGAAAAAGTCTTATCAAGAACCAAGCTGACTTAATCATTGCGAATGACCTGACTCAAATCTCACCAAACCAGCATCGTGCAATCTTTGTTGAAAAAGATCAGCTTCAAACAGTCCAGACTAAAGAAGAAATTGCAGAACTCCTCCTTGAAAAAATTCAAGCCTATCATTCATAGAAAGGAAAGCTATGGCAAACATTCTCTTGGCTGTAACGGGCTCAATCGCCTCTTACAAGTCGGCAGATTTAGTCAGTTCTCTAAAAAAACAAGGTCATCAAGTCACTGTCTTAATGACCCAGGCTGCTACAGAGTTTATCCAACCTTTGACACTACAGGTACTCTCACGGAATTCCGTCCACTTGGATGCCATGAAGGAACCCTATCCTGATCAAGTCAATCATATCGAACTTGGAAAAAAAGCAGATTTATTCATCGTAGCCCCTGCAACTGCTAACACTATTGCAAAACTAGCCCTTGGCTTTGCGGACAATATGGTGACCTGTACAGCTCTAGCCCTGCCAAGTCATATTCCCAAACTAATAGCTCCTGCTATGAATACAAAAATGTATGACCATCCAGCAACTCAGGCTAATCTAAAAACATTAGAAGCCTACGGGTATCAGCTGATTGCTCCTAAGGAATCCCTACTAGCTTGTGGAGACCACGGACGAGGAGCCTTAGCTGACCTCACAATTATTTTAGAAAGAATAAAGGAAACTCTCGATGAAAAAACGCTCTAATATTGCACCTATTGCTATCTTTTTTGCAACCATGCTCGTGATACACTTTCTGAGCTCGCTTGTCTTTAACCTTTTTCCATTTCCAATCAAACCGACCATTGTTCATATTCCTGTCATTATTGCCAGCATTATTTACGGTCCACGCGTTGGGGTTACACTTGGATTTTTGATGGGGCTACTTAGTTTGACGGTTAATACAATTACGATTCTGCCGACAAGCTACCTCTTCTCACCTTTTGTACCAAACGGAAACATCTACTCAGCTATCATAGCTATCGTCCCACGTATTTTGATTGGTTTAACTCCGTATCTAGTCTATAAACTGATGAAAAATAAAACTGGTTTGATTCTAGCTGGTGCCCTTGGTTCACTTACCAACACAGTCTTTGTCCTTGGTGGAATCTTCTTCCTATTTGGAAATGTTTTTGATGGAAATATCAAACTACTTCTGGCAACTGTTATCTCAACAAATTCTATTGCCGAATTAGTCATTTCCGCAGTTCTAACCCTAGCCATTGTTCCAAGACTACAGACTTTGAAAAAATAAAAACATCTCCACTTTCAAGCTTGAAGGTGGAGATTTTGCTCTATACAGTTTCTTTTTAGTGAAATCTTTACTAACTTTTAACTAAAAAACGACCTATAAACTCAAGTAAATCCTTGCTTTATTGTCTTGTTTATTGTACTATACTAGTGTATATACAGAAAAAAGGAGATTCTTATGAACACACGGAAAAAGACACAATTTATGACAATGACTGCTCTTTTAACGGCTATTGCGATTTTGATTCCAATTGTTATGCCTTTTAAGATTGTCATTCCGCCTGCTTCTTACACTTTGGGAAGCCACATCGCTATTTTTATCGCTATGTTCTTGTCGCCCTTGATGGCAATTTTTGTCATCATAGCCTCTAGTTTTGGATTTTTGATGGCTGGCTATCCCATGGTTATCGTATTTCGAGCTTTTTCCCATATCTTTTTTGGGACTCTAGGAGCTCTTTACCTACAAAAATTCCCCGAAACCCTTGATAAACCAAAATCTTCCTGGATTTTTAACTTTGTTTTAGCGCTTATCCATGCCCTTGCTGAAGTATTGGCCTGTGTCGTTTTTTACGCAACTTCTGGTACCAATGTAGAAAATATGTTTTATGTTCTATTTGTACTAGTTGGATTTGGCACAATTATCCATAGTATGGTAGACTATACATTAGCACTAGCTGTCTATAAAGTGCTTCGAAAACGTCGTTAAAAGGAAAAGCTATGACAAAAGATCGCAAACAAGCTCTGCTCCAACTCTTGAAAGAAGCTCCCAAAGCCCTTAATGGCCAAAGTTTGGCAGAACATTTTCATGTCACACGCCAGGTCATTGTACAAGACATTGCAATTTTGAGAGCCGATGGCGCTCCTATCCTATCCACTAATCGTGGCTACATCTATAAGCAAATTGAAACCAATCCTTATGTTCACAAACTTTTCAAAGTGAAACATGAAGTTGAAGAAATCGGTCAAGAACTCCTTGCTATCGTTGATAATGGTGGACGTGTTCAAAATACCTTGATTGACCATCCCGTTTATGGAGAAATCGAAACCTTGCTGAAACTGTCTTGTCGCAGAGATGTGCAACATTTTCTAGAACAAGTCGAGCATTCAGATTTTAGACCTCTGTCTGAATTGACAGATGGCATCCATTACCACCTAGTCGAAGCTGAAACACAGCAAGACCTCCGCTATATCGAGGAGGCCTTGGATCAGCTAGGTTATTTAGTAAAAGACTAGAAGATTTTCTTCTCCCAGCCATCTTCTATACGATGACGGTAGAAAAATTCAGATTTGTCCGGAGCTTCCATCATCTCCATCAAGGGTAACATATCATAGGCCAGATCCAAGTTTGGAATCTGGTCTTTTTGCACCCAAGAAACTTCTCCTTCATCTGAAGAGCGAAGGCTACCAGAGAACTCAGTCGCCTTATAACAAACGACAATATAGCGCCCACCTGTATCTAGTGGCCAATTTTTAATGCCGACAAGTTGAGGATTTTGAACGGTTAATCCTGTCTCTTCATAAATTTCACGAATGACAGACTCTGCGAAAGACTCGCCATTTTCTACATGTCCTCCTGGAAAGGCATAACCAGACCAGCGATTGGTCTCGGGAGAGCGATACTGCATCACCACGCGCTGAGTTTCGAGGTCTTCAATCAGACAGATATTGGTTAAAATCGTTAATTGAGAACGGGACATAAATTTACTCGCTTTCTAATTTATTAAATTTTCAGACTTGGTACCAGAGATTCTAGATTCTACTTTTTAAAATTATTTAGAATAAAATACCATTCGTTTTTCCTTTATAGGCTTTCCAAGTTCAAGTATTTTTTCTTGTCCATCAAAAGTAAAACCCATTTTTTGATAGAAAGCAATTGCGCGCTTATTATCTTTCAATACCCATAAGAAAATTTCAGAAAAATGATTAAGAGCAATCAAAGCTGCTTTTATTAACTTTTGTGCAATACCTTTTCCATAATAATCTTTTAAAACATATAAGGCAATAATTTCGCCAGCTTGAATAGTCTCATCACGAAAGTTTCCATAACTGATAAAACCAACTACCTTCATGCCATCCATCGCGATCAATGTATTTTCTGGATATTTTTGACTAAAGAATCGACATCTTTCTAATGTCATTGTCTCCTGAAATTCTGCAGGCAAAAGGTCGTCATAAGCTTCTCTCCACGTTTGCCAGTGAACATGGGATTTACCTTCTATCTCTTCAGGAGTTTCCATTGATTTGACAATAATCGTCATTTATTTTCTTTTCCTTAATCTAACATCCTGACTTCCTTTGCTACTTTTTGTAGAAATTTTTGTCTTGTTGAACTTGTATTTACTTCACGGCCTAACTCTCCCAAGATTGAAACCCTCTTTGTTTTTATGCCACAGTGATTCAATACAGCATTCTTTAATACTGATATTCCATAACTGTCTGGAATGTTAATCGGACCTGAAAATACTTTATACCACCAAGTTGGTGCCATGGAGGTTGCATAGATACTAGCTGTTTTTCCTTTTAGTAACTTTTTGAACTGTTTACCTCTCAAGTAGTTCAAAATAAAGCTTCCTCGATTATTTGCGGAGTATGCAATGCCTGGCGTAAAAACACGATCAATCCAACCTTTCAATAGACTAGGCATACTACTCCACCAAATAGGATAAACAAAAATTAAATGATCTGCCCACTGGATTAATTCTTGAGAGCGTAGAATGAACAGATCGTCCTCCATCCTTTGTCGATAACCATAACGTAAAACAGGATCAAACTCTTCCTCATTAAGATTAATCACTTCAAGTTCATGTCTCTTTGAGTCTATACTTTCTACAATCGTTTGAAAAATTGCTTGGCAGTAACTTTCTTTATCAGGATGTCCATTGATAACTAAAATATTCATAAAATTCCCCTAATCCAAGGCCTTGACTTCCAGCATCATATCACGAATCTGAGCTGCTAGTTCAAAGTCAAGCACTTCGACGGCTTCTTGCATTTGTTTTTCCAGTTTCTTGACGAGTTCTTTGCGCTCTTGTTTGTTGAGGCTATTGATATCGACTTCTTTGTCCTCTTCCTTAGCAACTGCCTTGGTCACAGCAATCAGGTCACGGATTTCTTTCTTGATTGTCTGAGGCACAATACCGTGTTCTTCATTATAGGCCATCTGGATTTTCCGACGGCGGGCCGTTTCATCGATAGCACGTTGCATAGACTGGGTAACCGTGTCCGCATACATGATGACATGGCCTTCGCTGTTACGGGCAGCACGTCCAATGGTCTGGATAAGTCCACGCTCGTTACGAAGGAAACCTTCTTTGTCAGCATCGAGAATAGCTACGAGGCTTACTTCAGGAACGTCAATTCCTTCACGGAGCAGGTTGATTCCGACCAAGACATCAAAGACACCCAAGCGCAGGTCACGGATAATCTCTGTCCGCTCCAAGGTCTTGATATCCGAGTGCATGTACTTGACCTTGATGCCCATTTCCTTGAAGTAGTCGGTCAAATCTTCTGCCATTTTCTTGGTTAAAGTGGTAATAAAGGTACGCTCGTTCTTTTCAACACGGGCATTGATTTCACCTAAGAGGTCATCAATCTGTCCCATAGTCGGACGGACTTCTACCTCAGGATCCAAAAGACCTGTTGGTCGAATGATTTGCTCAATCACTGTCTCGGTCTGTTCATTTTCATAGTCACCAGGTGTCGCTGAAACGTAAACAATCTGATGAACGTGACTCTCAAACTCCTCCCGACGGAGAGGTCGATTGTCCAAAGCTGATGGCAAACGGAAACCATAATTAACAAGCATTTCCTTACGAGAGCGGTCTCCATTGTACATGCCCTTAATCTGCCCCATAGTCATGTGGCTCTCATCAATCATAATCAAGAAATCATCTGGGAAAAAGTCGAGAAGCGTATAAGGAGGCTCTCCTTCGCTCCGTCCATCCATGTGGCGAGAATAATTTTCAACCCCATTGGTATAGCCCATCTCACGCAACATCTCAATATCATACTCTGTCCGCTGTTTCAATCGTTGGGCTTCAAGCAGTTTGCCTTCCTTCTCAAAGACAGCTAGTTGCTCTTCTAATTCTGCTTGAATCTTTGCAATAGCAACTTCCATGTGGTCGTCATTGGTCACAAAGTGAGTCGCAGGGAAAATCGCCAAATGATCCACTTCTCCCAATACCTGTCCAGTTAGGGCCTCAACCTCACGAATACGGTCAATCTCATCCCCAAAAAATTCTACTCGAAAAGCGTGTTCATCACGGGAAGCTGGGAAAATCTCCACCACATCCCCACGCACACGAAATCTTCCCCGTTGGAAATCAATATCATTACGTTCAAACTGAATATCGACCAAGTCATTCAAGAGTTTATCACGAGAAATCTCTAGACCAGGACGGAGACTAACGACACTATCAGCGTATTCCTTGGGCGAACCCAAACCATAGATACAAGAGACTGAGGCCACGACAATAACATCATTACGCTCCAAAAGAGCCGAAGTCGCTGAGTGACGGAGCTTGTCAATCTCGTCGTTGACAGAACTATCCTTTTCAATATAGGTATCGCTAGAAGGGACATAGGCCTCAGGTTGGTAATAATCATAGTAAGACACAAAGTACTCAACTGCATTTTCAGGGAAAAATTCCTTAAACTCCCCATAGAGCTGACCAGCAAGCGTCTTATTGTGAGCAATGACCAGAGTAGGTTTATTGACTTTGGAAATGACCTGACTCATGGTATAGGTCTTCCCTGTTCCGGTCGCCCCCATCAGAATCTGAGCTTTTTCTCCACCCTCGATATTATCTACCAACTGCTCGATAGCTTGGGGTTGATCTCCTGATGGTTGATATTTTGATACTAGTTTAAATTGATTATCTTTAATGCGATTGATCATAAGAATCCTCTTTCCATGTGCTATTCCTATTTTAGCATACTTATAGAATTTTCACGAAGAAAAGGACAGACCGAAGTCACATCCTTTCATTTTCTTTCTTTAATTGATGGGCGAGATAGACAATCAGCATTAGCAATACCAGACTTGTCATAATGGAACCTTCTATGCCAAAAGAACCACCTGATAGCCAATCTTGATTACCTTGTGGTAAAAAGGTCATCAGCGATGTCCCAGACGGCTGACCACTAACTAAAATCCCAAAGAGATTTCCCTGAGCAAAATTCCAGGCCCCATGAATACCTGCAACACCCCAAACTGTATCAGTTTTGAAAAGGTAAAGAGCCATGGCAACTCCGAATAAGAAGAGATTCATTAGAGATAGAGGTGTTAGACCAGAATTGCCCATATGAAGCAGGGTAAAGAATAGGCTAGATATAAGAACAGCAAGTTTTAGATTGGTTCTTGAGGCCAATTGAGGAAGGAGCCAGGCACGGGCTACCACTTCTTCTGTTGTCCCCTGTAAAATCCAAAAAGGGATAGTAAAGACAACAAAGGTAAGCGAATAAGGATTCAAGTGAATAGACTCAAAACGATATTGCCCTAATGCTACTAAACCTAACAAGGTCAGAAGAAAAAGTGCCAGACCTAAACCAAATCCCTTAAGAAGATTACTGAGGAAATTTTCTTTATAAAATCCTAAAGTTCGAATAGGTCTTTTCTCAACTTTTCTAGTCCATCTGAACACAGTGTTGAGAACGAAACCAAAGGCCAGCAATTCTAAAATTAAATGAAAGTCACTTGATTTATCCGTCAAGCTCGCATGCAAAGTCTGCAAGTAGATTGCAAGATTTTGACCAGCCTCTCCAAAATTTCTAGCAAGTCCGATGAGAGCTAACAAACTAATACCATACAGAGTATAAGCCACAAACTCTCCTATGAAGACAAAAGCAAAGGCTAACAAGGGGCTTGTGTAAAGGTTTAACCGCATTTTGGAAGCTTGGAAGTCTTTAAATATTCTTTTGTTCTTCATATTCCTGTCCTCTTTTCTTCTAGTATATACTATTATTATAGCACTTTGTGGTAGCAGTTCAAGAAAGAAAAGAAAAAACAATGTTATATTTTCTAACACGAAAAAATAAAAATTTGCCTTTTTTTACTTTTTCTGATATAATGGGAAAATATTCGGAAAAGGAGACTAAAAATGAAGAAAAAATTTCTAGCATTTTTGCTAATTTTATTCCCAATTTTCTCATTAGGTATTGCAAAAGCAGAGACGATTAAGATTGTTTCTGATACCGCCTATGCACCTTTTGAGTTTAAAGATTCAGATCAAACTTATAAAGGAATTGATGTTGACATTATCAACAAAGTGGCTGAGATTAAAGGATGGAACATTCAGATGTCCTATCCTGGATTTGACGCAGCGGTCAATGCGGTTCAAGCTGGTCAAGCTGACGCTATCATGGCAGGGATGACAAAGACTAAAGAACGTGAAAAAGTTTTCACCATGTCTGATACTTACTATGATACAAAAGTTGTCATTGCAACTACTAAGTCACACAAGATTAGTAAATATGACCAATTAAAAGGAAAAACTGTTGGTGTTAAAAACGGAACAGCCGCTCAACGTTTCCTTGAAAGTATCAAGGATAAATACGGTTTTACTATTAAAACATTTGACACTGGTGATTTGATGAACAACAGCTTGAGTGCTGGTGCCATTGATGCTATGATGGATGATAAACCTGTTATCGAATATGCCATCAACCAAGGCCAAGACCTCCATATTGAAATGGATGGTGAAGCTGTAGGAAGTTTTGCTTTCGGTGTTAAAAAAGGAAGCAAATACGAGCACCTAGTCACTGAATTTAACCAAGCCTTGGCTGAAATGAAAAAAGATGGTAGTCTTGATAAAATCATCAAGAAATGGACTGCTTCATCATCTTCAGCAGTTCCAACTACAACTACTCTAGCGGGCTTAAAAGCTATTCCTGTTAAAGCTAAATACATCATTGCCAGCGATTCTTCTTTTGCACCTTTTGTTTTCCAAAATTCAAGCAACCAATACACTGGTATTGATATGGACTTGATTAAGGCAATCGCTAAAGACCAAGGTTTTGAAATTGAAATCATCAACCCTGGTTTCGATGCCGCTATTAACGCTGTCCAAGCTGGTCAAGCAGATGGTATCATTGCTGGTATGTCTGTCACAGATGCTCGTAAAGCAACTTTTGACTTTTCAGAATCATACTACACTGCCAATACTATCCTTGGTGTCAAAGAATCAAGTGCCATTGCTTCTTATGAAGATTTGAAAGGGAAGACAGTCGGTGTTAAAAACGGAACTGCTTCTCAAACCTTCCTAACAGAAAATCAAAGCAAATACGGTTACAAAATCAAAACCTTCGCTGATGGTTCTTCAATGTATGACAGTTTAAACACTGGTGCCATTGATGCCGTTATGGATGATGAGCCTGTCCTCAAATATTCTATCAGCCAAGGGCAAAAATTGAAAACTCCAATCGCTGGAACTCCAATCGGTGAAACAGCCTTTGCCGTTAAAAAAGGAACAAATCCAGAATTGATTGAAATGTTCAACAACGGACTTGCAAACCTTAAAGCAAACGGAGAATTCCAAAAGATTCTTGATAAATACCTAGCTAATGAGTCTTCAACCGCTTCAACAAGCACTGTTGATGAGACAACTATCTGGGGCTTGCTTCAAAATAACTACAAACAACTCCTTAGCGGGCTTGGTATCACTCTTGCTTTAGCTCTTATCTCATTTGCTATTGCCATTGTTATCGGGATTATCTTCGGTATGTTTAGCGTTAGCCCATACAAATCTCTTCGTGTGATCTCTGAGATTTTCGTGGACGTTATCCGTGGTATTCCATTGATGATTCTTGCAGCCTTCATCTTCTGGGGAATTCCAAACTTCATCGAGTCTATCACAGGCCAACAAAGTCCAATTAACGACTTTGTGGCTGGTACCATTGCCCTCTCACTCAATGCGGCTGCTTATATCGCTGAAATCGTTCGTGGTGGTATTCAAGCCGTTCCAGTTGGCCAAATGGAAGCCAGCCGAAGCTTGGGTATCTCTTATGGAAAAACCATGCGTAAGATTATCTTGCCACAAGCAACTAAATTGATGTTGCCAAACTTTGTTAACCAATTCGTTATCGCACTTAAAGATACAACCATCGTATCTGCTATCGGTTTGGTTGAACTCTTCCAAACTGGTAAGATAATCATCGCTCGTAACTACCAAAGTTTCAAGATGTATGCAATCCTTGCTATCTTCTATCTTGTAATTATCACACTTTTGACTAGACTAGCGAAACGCTTAGAAAAGAGGATTCGTTAATGGCAAAATTAAAAATTGATGTAAATGATTTACATAAGTATTATGGAAAAAATGAGGTTTTAAAAGGAATTACGACTAAATTCTATGAAGGAGATGTTGTCTGTATCATCGGGCCTTCAGGTTCTGGTAAGTCAACTTTCCTCCGTAGCCTCAATCTTCTAGAAGAAGTTACTAGCGGTCACATCACTGTGAACGGTTATGACTTAACTGAAAAAACAACCAATGTTGACCACGTCCGTGAAAATATCGGAATGGTGTTCCAACACTTCAACCTCTTCCCACACATGTCTGTATTGGACAACATTACCTTTGCTCCTATTGAGCACAAGTTGATGACTAAGGAAGAAGCTGAGAAATTGGGAATGGAGCTGCTTGAAAAGGTTGGACTAGCAGATAAAGCTAATGCCAACCCAGATAGCCTATCAGGTGGTCAAAAACAACGTGTGGCCATCGCTCGTGGACTAGCAATGAATCCAGACATCATGCTCTTTGATGAACCAACTTCTGCCCTTGACCCTGAAATGGTCGGAGACGTACTAAACGTTATGAAAGACTTGGCTAAACAAGGCATGACCATGATTATCGTAACCCATGAGATGGGATTTGCTCGTCAGGTTGCCAACCGCGTTATCTTTACTGCAGATGGCGAGTTCCTTGAAGACGGAACACCTGACCAAATCTTTGATAACCCTCAACACCCACGTCTGAAAGATTTCTTGGACAAGGTCTTAAACGTCTAAACTCAAACTGTAAGGATTTCCTTGCAGTTTTTTTCTATCTCGTATTGGATTTTTTGATTTTTCGCAAAATTATGTTAGAATTAAGTTTATGAAATGAGATTTCCTCATACCTAGCAAGACTAGGAATAAAAATAGAAATTAGGTAGCTAGATGTCATCTAAGGTTATTGTTACAATTTTCGGTGCGAGTGGAGACCTGGCTAAACGCAAGCTCTACCCTTCCCTTTTTAGACTATATAAATCCGGCAATCTTTCCGAGCACTTTGCAGTCATTGGAACTGCTCGTCGTCCTTGGAGCAAGGAATATTTTGAATCTGTTGTAGTCGAATCGATCCTTGATTTGGCAGATAGTACCGAACAGGCTCAAGAGTTCGCTAGCCACTTCTACTATCAAAGTCATGATGTCAATGATACGGAACACTACATTGCTTTGCGTCAATTGCAGGCTGAACTAAATGACAAGTACCAAGCTGAACACAACAAGCTCTTCTTCTTGTCTATGGCACCTCAGTTCTTTGGAACTATCGCAAAACACCTCAAGTCTGAAAACATTGTGGATGGTAAAGGTTTTGAACGTTTAATCGTTGAAAAACCATTTGGTACAGATTACGCAACTGCAAGCAAGTTGAATGACGAGCTCCTAGCAACATTTGACGAAGAACAAATTTTCCGTATCGACCATTATCTTGGTAAGGAAATGATCCAAAGTATCTTTGCAGTTCGCTTTGCAAACTTGATTTTTGAAAACGTTTGGAACAAGGACTTTATCGACAATGTTCAAATTACCTTTGCGGAGCGCTTGGGTGTAGAAGAACGTGGTGGCTACTATGATGAGTCTGGTGCCCTCCGTGACATGGTACAGAACCACACTCTACAACTGCTTTCCCTCCTTGCCATGGATAAGCCAGCAAGCTTCACAAAAGATGAGATTCGTGCCGAAAAGATTAAGGTCTTTAAAAACCTCTATCATCCAACTGATGAAGAACTTAAAGAACACTTTATCCGTGGTCAATACCGCTCTGGTAAGATTGATGGCATGAAATACATCTCTTATCGTAGCGAGCCAAATGTAAATCCAGAATCAACAACTGAAACCTTTGCATCAGGTGCCTTCTTTGTAGACAGCGATCGATTCCGTGGTGTTCCTTTCTTCTTCCGTACAGGTAAACGACTGACTGAAAAAGGAACTCATGTCAACATCGTCTTTAAACAAATGGATTCTATCTTTGGAGAACCACTTGCTCCAAACATTTTGACCATCTATATCCAACCAACAGAAGGCTTCTCTCTTAGCCTAAATGGGAAGCAAGTAGGAGAAGAATTCAACTTAGCTCCGAACTCACTTGATTACCGTACAGATGCGACCGCAACTGGTGCCTCTCCAGAACCATACGAAAAATTGATTTATGATGTCCTAAATAACAACTCAACTAACTTTAGCCACTGGGATGAAGTTGGTGCGTCGTGGAAATTGATTGACCGTATCGAAGAACTCTGGGCTGAAAATGGTGCCCCACTTCATGACTATAAAGCTGGAAGCATGGGACCTCAAGCTAGCTTTGACTTACTTGAAAAATTCGGTGCCAAATGGACTTGGCAACCAGATATCGCCTATCGTCAAGATGGTCGTTTAGAATAAAAAAATTTCCTGCAAGTTTATGCCTTGCAGGATTTTTACTTCTAATTAGATTAAGCCTTCCAAGAGACCCTTCATAAAGTTTTCTGAGTTAAACTCTCCAATATCATCGATTTTTTCACCAAAACCAATCAATTTTACAGGAATATTGAGCTCTTCTCGAATAGCTAGAACAACACCACCTCGAGCAGTTCCATCAATCTTAGTCAAGACAATTCCTGTCAAAGGGGTAATTTTTGAAAATTCTTTGGCCTGCACCAGGGCATTTTGACCTGTTGATGCATCAAGAGCTAAGAAGGTTTCATGGGGTGCTTCTGGCACAACACGTTTGATAATACGACCAATCTTTTCCAACTCAGCCATAAGATTATCCTTATTTTGCAGACGACCAGCAGTATCAATCATGAGAATATCGATACCTTCAGACACGGCACGTTCCATTCCATCAAAGACCACGCTGGCTGGGTCAGCTTTTTCAGGTCCAGTCACAACTGGAACATCCACACGGCGTCCCCATTCTGCTAATTGGGCAACGGCACCAGCACGGAAGGTATCTGCCGCAACCAACATGACTTTCTTGCCAGCTTGTTTGTAGCGGTGTGCGAGTTTTCCGATAGAAGTTGTTTTCCCAACACCATTAACCCCAACAAAGAGCATGACTGTCAAGCCATCTTGGAAGTGGATTCTTTCATCGTAGTTACCATCCTTTTCATAAAGCTCAACCAATTTCTCAATGATGACACGGCGTAGTGCGTCAGGTTTCTTGGCGTTTTCAAGCTTGGCTTCGTAGCGTAGTTCCTCAGTTAAATTAGAAGCCACCTGGACACCAACGTCACTCATGATCAGTAATTCTTCCAGTTCCTCGAAGAATTCTTCATCGACAGAGCGGAAATTGGCAAAGAAGGCATTCAAACGAGCACCGAAGCCTGTACGAGTTTTCTTAAGACTACGATCATATTTTTCCTGAACAGTTTCTTCTACTTGAGACGTTTCTGGTTCAAGCACTTCAGAACTATTTTCTTCTACAGTCTCTAGGAACTCATAATTCTCTTTCTCTGAGACTTCTTCTGAGTTTACAAATTCTTCTATTTCTTCTTGAGGAATCTCTACAACTGGCTCTGAATCCAGACTTTCTTCAACTGTGTCTTGGATTTTATCTTCTTGGAGCTCAGCTTGTTCAACAATTTCAACTTCTGCATCTTCTTGAGAAACTTCCTCAGCTTCTGTATCTTCAGACAAATCAAGATTTTCCAGAGCTTCTTTTACAACTTCTTCGATTTTAGGTTCTTCTTTTTTTCCGAATAGACGGTCAAATAATCCCATATCTTAGTTCTCCTTTAGCACATATTCTTCGATAGCCCAGGCGACAGCTTCTTCATCATTGGTCATTGGCGTCACTACATTTGCGACTGCCTTAACTTCAGGAACAGCGTTTTGCATGGCAACTCCAAGCCCTGCCCATTCAATCATAGAAAGATCATTGGCCTCGTCACCACAGGCCATCACTTGGCTTTGGTCGATTCCTAGATGGCTGATTAGTTTTGCCAAACCTGTTGCTTTATGAACATTCTTTGGTGACCACTCTAGCAACATTTCACGTGATTTAAAGATTTCATATTGGTCAAACAATTCTGGAGAAATCTTCTGAATGGCTGCATCCAAGGGTTCTTGAGCAAAGGCAGTCACACATTTGTTGTAGGTCATTTGACTAGACAGGTCTTCAAAGGCCACTGGAACAAAGGTCAAAGCTGGATTGAATTTGGCATAAAGACTTTCTTGGTCGGATTGAATTTGATAAACAGTTCCTTCTGAGATAGCATCAAGAGGCAGTGACAATTTCTCTGTTTCTTCATACAAACGTGCCACATCATCATATGAAAAGACTGTCTTATCAAGGATTTCACCTGTATTTTTCTGAACCAAACCACCATTAAAAGTAATCGTATACTCATCTTCATGGCCGTCAGTTCCTAACTCATGGAGAAAGAAATCCATGGCTTTTAGAGGACGACCAGTTGTCAATACAACCTTGATACCACGATCACGCGCAGCTTTCAGGGTTGCCTTGGTACGATCCGTCAGCCTTTTATCAGTAGTCAGCAAGGTCCCGTCCAAGTCCAATGCAATCAATTTTATATCTGCCATTATAAGCCCTCCATATAAGCTATAACCGACTGGTCCTTATGGTGACCAATCACAGTCTTTGCTAATTCTAAAATTTCTGGTCGTGCATTTTCAGGAGCTACAGGATGTCCCACAACCTGCATCATATGCAAGTCATTTAGATTGTCTCCAAAAGCCATAACCTGATCCATTGTGATACCAAGTTTTTTAGCTAATTCAACAATGGCCACACCCTTATCGACATAGTCCAGAACGATGTCAATGGATTCAAAACCAGTTGTCATGGCCTTAACACCAGGAACATGTTCATTAACCCAAGCCTCCCCAGCTTCAAGCGTTTCTTCTGTGAAGTTGGTCGTAAATTTGAAAATGTCATCTTTAATATCTTCCAGAATCGCTACTTTTTGGATATTTTCATTATAGTGCTGACTCACTTTCAAATAGGTCTCATCAACCGTATCTAGAACATAAGCTCCCTTTTTTCCCGTCAAGAGCAGTTTATTGATGTCTACATAAGGTGACGTTTTCAGCTTTTCAAAAGTCGTCAAATAAAACTCACGAGACATGGTCGCTTCATACAAGTCCTGACCTCGATACTCTACCAAACTGCCATTTTCCGCGATAAAAATAATGTCATCACGAACATCAGCAAATAATTTTTCTAAGGATAGAAATCCGCGCCCCGAAGCCACCGCAAAGTAAATCCCTTTTTCCTTGTAGGAAACCAAGAGAGACTTGAGACGGTCCATATCAAAGCGTCCATTCTCATCTAGGAAGGTTCCGTCCATATCCGTTGCTACTAGTTTAATCATAAAATCTTTCTTACTCCGATTAGTAAATCTACCTCCTATTATACCATAGATAAGTAGAAAAAGGACTAGTCTATCAGCTTTGCTTCTCTTTTATCCTTCTCTACTAGTTAGTGCTGTTTCTAACTTTTAAAAAGCTCGTAAAATTAAAATCGTGCAACTTTTTTCAGATACTTTTAAAAGATTGATTTCATTACCTGTTTCCTTTATACTGGATAAAAAGGAGATTAGTATGTCAGAAACAAATCACGAAATCGATTCAAATTTTGCAGGTCGTTTAAATATCCTACGAGCAGGTGTTCTTGGTGCCAATGATGGAATTATTTCCATTGCTGGTGTAGTTATTGGGGTTGCTAGTGCTACGAGCAATATCTGGATTATCTTTTTATCAGGATTTGCGGCGATTTTAGCAGGTGCCTTTTCAATGGCTGGTGGAGAATATGTGTCCGTTTCAACTCAAAAAGATACTGAGGAAGCAGCCGTTGCGCGTGAGAAACTCTTGCTAGACCAAGATATAGAGTTAGCTAAAAAATCTCTCTATGCGGCCTATATTCAAAATGGTGAGTGTGAAACATCAGCCCAACTTCTCACCAACAAGGCCTTTATTAAAAATCCACTCAAGACTTTGGTAGAGGAAAAATATGGGATTGAGTATGAAGAGTTTACCAATCCTTGGCATGCTGCTATCTCTAGCTTTATTTCTTTTTTCCTTGGTAGCTTACCACCCATGCTTTCAATTACCATTTTCCCAAGTGAATACCGCATCCCTGCTACCGTCCTTATCGTCGGTGTGGCCCTTCTTCTCACTGGTTACACTAGTGCCAAACTTGGAAAGGCTCCGACTAGAACAGCGATGATTCGGAACCTTGCTATTGGTCTTTTAACCATGGGAGTTACCTTCCTGCTCGGACAACTTTTCAGCATTTAGAAGACAAGAAATACCTCGATTTTGAAGTCGAGGTATCTTTTTTACATTTGTACAATCTTGCGATAGCTTCTTGAAGTAATCATGAAAATCAGCACATAGGCGATGAGGAAGATAGCGCAGATAGACAAGGTCACAATCAACATCATAGTCGTATCTATTACACCAATTACTTTTAAAATCAGACTAAGCATATGGTAGGCAAATGCTAGATGTATGAAGGCAAAAAGCAAAGGAAGGAAGAAAACAGTTAAAACCTGTTTGTTGATGGTTTGCTTGATTTGCTTTTGATCCAAACCGACTTTCTGCAAGATAATAAAGCGTTCACGGTCTTCATAGCCTTCAGAAATTTGTTTGTAGTAGATGACCAGAACGGTTCCGATCATAAAGATAATGGATAGGAAAATACCGATAAAGAAGACACCACCAAAGAGGGCACTCATCTGAGAACGAGCATCTGCTAGATTGCTACCATAAACATAGCTATCTTCTGTGTTTAATTGAGCATTAAACTGATTGAGGTATTTTTCATACTCTTCAGCGACCTTGAGTTGTTCTTCTTCACTGATATTTACATTCATGCCACCGTAAAACTGATTATAGATAGCCGAATCTGGGAATTGATCCAAAAATGCTTGCAAATTAGGAACAACAAGGTAATTGTAATCAGCAGTCAAAATATTAAACTGATTTGGGACATGGTTGACAATGAAATCTTTAGTAAATTCTTCTTTGACAGAAAATTGATGATCATTTAGAGTTAGTACTTTCTGTCCTTTCAGTCCGTCATTTTTGGCAAAGAGACCGACCTCATTTCCTGATAGAGACAGTTTTTGACCAGTCATATTTTCATAATCTTTTTGGTCAAATACCATGAAAACTGTTTTTGGTTGGACACGGTTTTGTCCTTTTTCAAAAATAGTTAACTTGGTTCCTTCTTGATTTGCAATACCAAAGTTACTGTAACGAAGAACTTCTTTCTCTTTGACACTATAACCTTTGTCACTTGCAAACTGGCTCAAGAGTTTGTCCAAATCTTCTTTTTCAACATTTTTTCCAGTAATTCCAAAGTCATGCGGATTTAGAACTTTTTTTAAGCTTTCTGCGGAATTGAAAATGCTTGTCGCTGCTGACATGGTTACCAAAACCATTGTTGACAAGATAGCGATAGTTGCTAGTCCAACCGCATTTTTCTTCATACGGAAAATCAAGTTAGACACTGAGATCAGGTTATTAGGTTGGTAATAGTATTTCTTGTTTTTCTTTAAGATTTGGAGGAAGACTGTAATTCCTGCATTGAACAAGAGATAGGTCCCAAAGATAACCAGTAAAACAGCTAGGAAGAAAGTTGTTAGGGCTGTAAGAGGATCGGTTACCGTAAGGGCAAGATAATAGCCAATCCCTAAACTTATGGAACCAAGAATAGTTTGGAGAGGTAGGAAACGACCTCTTTTCTCTCCGCTTGCTTTCTCACGCGAGAGCTGGAGGGCATTCATACGGGCGATTCGAAGGGCATTCAGGAACATGAGGCCTAGGAAAATCAATCCAAAGACAACAAGTACTGTAATGACAACTTTCATCTGGAAGGTGGCGACCAGTTCAACCTTCAATTTCATCAGTTTGAGCAAGAATGCAAAAATCAACTTGTCAAATAAGGCTCCAATACCGATACCTGCTCCAACAGTTAGAATTCCAAATAGCACTAACTCTTTAAAGGTCATACTGATTAGATGGCGCTTCTCCAAGCCCAACATGCCATAAATCCCTAGTTCCTTGGAACGGTTTTTCATAACAAAACTATTTGCATAAAGGACGATAATAGCTGACGCAAGGGTGACGACAAACATACCAAATCCAAGAGTAGCTTGAATGGTTGTCCCTCCACGGATTTCCGAAATCTTGGGATTGAAGGTTAGAGAGTAAAAGAGATAGGTGACGGTGACTGCCAAGAGAACAGCCAGCGCAAAAGGATAGTAGAGTTTGCGGTTTTTAATCAAGTTCGATACCGCTAACTTATTGGTTAATCGAAACATACTAATTCACCTCGCTTGCCATGACAGTCAAGGTATCAGAAATTTCTTGGAACATCTGACGTTCTGTCTTCTCTCCACGGTAGATTTGGTTGTAAAGAATGCCGTCTTTGATAAAGAGTACACGTTTAGCTCTGCTAGCTGCTGCTGTTGAGTGGGTTACCATGAGAATAGTTTGGCCACGCTCATTGATTTCATCAAAGACATCAAGTAAGGCTGCAGATGACTTGGAATCAAGGGCTCCTGTTGGCTCATCCGCAAGGAGAATTTCAGGTTCTGTGATGATGGCGCGGGCTACTGCTACACGCTGTTTCTGCCCACCTGAAATCTCGTAAGGATACTTCTCTTGCAATTGGTTGATACCAAGATTCTCAGCTGTCACCACCAATTTCTTCATCATCTCCGTAATGGGTCTTCTTGACAAGACAAGCGGAAGCAAGATATTATCCTTTACAGAGAGAGTATCTAGCAAGTTAAAGTCTTGGAAGACAAAGCCCAGCTTTTCACGACGGAAGCTAGAAGCCTGTGAATTTTTAATGGTTGCTGTATCAGTTCCATTCAGATAAACCTGACCACGAGTTGGTTTATCCAGCATAGCTAGGATATTGAGAAGAGTTGATTTACCAGAACCAGACTCACCCATGATGGCAACGTAGTCACCCTTTTCTACGGTAAAGTGAATATCCTTAAGGGCCTCTACTTGGTTGCCCTGAAAACGAGTTTTATAAATTTTTTGAACGTGTTTTACATCTAAAAGTGTCATGAGAATCTCCTTTCTTAATATCCCATCAAATGAAATGTCTCTTGCATCATAGCGCATCCCAGCTGAACGCGCTCGATATCTTTGTGACTTGGTTTTCTAGTTTTCTTATGTAAGATTTGTTTCATGATGTTACTCCTTTGTTCTTTATGAGTCTAGTTTACATCAAAAAAAGACTGCTTGCCATAACCTAACCTTACAAAAGAGACTTTAATCTTACATTTTTGTAAGATTGGGGGAAATGTAGGCATTTCATTAAAAATATTTTACCATAAAAAGAAAGTAAGAAGAAAACCCTTGCGGATACAAGGGTTCAAGAAATGTTAAAATAGATTAGTCGAATTCATAGACTAACAGTAAAATAACTGTTTCTACCTCACCAAAACCATCCATCATTTTCTTCAATGGCTTGGGCTTCCTTGCGTTTGCGTGGTCCTGTTCCGTACATTTCGGCTTCTATGTCTTCCTTGGTTGGTAAGATAGAGGCTAGGATGATATAGATAATCACGCCAAGTCCAAAGTTTGCAACTGTAAAAATGGCAAACAGAAAACGTACAAGGGTAACATCAAAGTTCCACTTGTCTGACAGACCTGCCAAAACTCCTGAAATCATGCGATTTCGTCTCATTTTATAAAATTTACTATTCATGATATTTCCTCTTTCTGCTAGGTTAGATATAGTATATCACGGGTAGGCTCGGCTTTCATCAGTCCTCAGGCTGATTTATTAGTAGCAATTTACCTCTACAAACTCCACAGAGATAGCGTTTGGTATCAATCCTTCGCTTGCGCTGATACCTTTGCTGGCAGGATTGACAACGATAGACCTTGAGTGGTTTGGAGTTGCTATTTGGCAAGGTTGGTACAAAGCGTAATCCATCCACTGCTTTCAACAGTTCCTTAAAATCCCGATCCTTGTGTTGATAGCCCTTCCCTTGAAAATAGAGGTGATAATGACAGAGTTCATGTCGGACAATTTTCCTAAAAACATCCAGACCCAGTTCCTGATAAACCTTGGGATTAAAATCCAAATGCCCATCTTTTGGGAAAAATCGCCCACCTGTCGAACGTAGACGCCTATTCCACTGGGCATGATGGATAAAAGGTCTGCCGAAGTCTTCTATTGAAACCTGCTTGACGTAATCAGTCAGTCTCATTTGGAGCTAGAAGCGACAGATTGACTTTTTCACGTTCAGTATCGATTTTCTTAACCCAAACCGTTACCAAATCTCCAACTGACACCACTTGACTAGGGTGTTTGATAAACTTGCGACTCATGTGGGAAATATGAATCAAGCCGTCCTCGTGAATTCCGATATCAACGAAGGCACCGAAGTCAACGACATTACGCACCACACCTTCCAGCTTCTGACCAACCACTAAGTCTTTGATATCTAGGACATCTTGCCGAAGTACAGGTGCGTCAAAGGAATCACGGAAATCTCGACCTGGTTTGAGAAGATCGGCAATGATATCTTTAAGAGTTTCTGGACCAAGGTCTAGTTCTTGCGCCATTTCCTTGATTGATAGCGACTTGAGTTTGCCTTGGGCTTCTTCGTTTAGGTCTTTAATATCTAAACGTTTGAAGAGGTCCTTAACCGCAGCATAGTTTTCTGGGTGAACTCCTGTATTATCAAGGATATTGCTACTTTCAGGGATACGAAGGAAACCAGCTGCCTGTTCAAAAGCCTTGGCACCCAGACGCGGAACCTTCTTAATTTGAGCTCGTGAAGTGATTTTTCCTTCTTCTTCACGATACTTGACGATATTTTCAGAAATGGTTTTATTGAGTCCAGCGACATGGGAAAGAAGAGCTGGGCTGGCTGTATTGACATTGACACCGACTTGGTTTACCACTGTATCGACAACAAAGTCCAGACTCTCAGATAATTTCTTCTGACTGACATCATGTTGGTATTGACCGACACCAATTGACTTAGGATCGATTTTGACCAATTCCGCAAGAGGATCTTGCAAACGACGGGCGATAGAAATGGCAGAGCGTTTTTCAACGGTCAAGTCTGGGAACTCCTGACGAGCAAGTTCACTGGCAGAATAGACCGAAGCACCACTTTCATTGACGATGACATAACTAACCTCAGGAAAATTTTTAAGAACTTCCGCCACAAAAGCTTCACTTTCACGACTGGCCGTTCCATTACCGATGGCAATAATCTCTACACCGTATTGACCAATCAAATCTGCCAAATCTTTCTTTGCTTCTTCGATTTGACGAGCTGATGCTGGTTTGACAGGATAAATGACCTGAGTTGTCAGCATTTTTCCTGTTGCATCCACGACAGCTAGCTTGGCACCTGTACGAAAGGCAGGGTCAAATCCAAGAACCACGCGCCCTTTCAGCGGAGCAACCAAGAGCAGATTGCGCAGATTGTCCGAAAAGAGTTGGATAGCCCCTTCTTCTGCTTTCTCAGTTAATTCCGTCCGAATGCGTCGCTCGATAGCAGGCAAAACTTTTTTCTTAACTGACTGTTGGACAACTTCATCTATATAGGCGTTTTTCACCTTGAAACGAGAAGCAAAGAAAGTTAGAATACGGTCCGTCGTATGTTCAAAACCGACCTTCAAGACACCTAGCTTCTCCCCACGATTGAGGGCTAAGGTACGATAACCCTGCATATTTCCAACTGTCTCTGAAAAGTCATAATAAATCTGAAAGACCTGCTTTTCATCAAGACTCTCATCTTTGACCTGCGAGGTGATTTTAGAGTGTCTCAGCACTTCCTGATAAGTTAGAGCGCGTAAATTGACATCTTCAGATAAGGCTTCGACCAAGATATCAACTGCACCAGCCAAGGCTTCCTTCCCAGTCGCAAATCCTTCACAGACGAATTTTTCAGCTTCCTTCTCTAAGTCAGTTACATTCTGCAAAATCAAGCGAGCAAGCGGAAAGAGTCCGGCTTCACGGGCAATGGTTGCCTTAGTCCGACGTTTTTCTTTAAAAGGTAGATAGAGTTCTTCTACGTCTGCTAATTTTTCGGCAGCTAAGATTGCCTCTTCCAACTCCTTGGTCAACTTGCCTTGTTCTTGAATCTTAGCTAAAACAGCTTCCTTACGGTCGTTGAGATTTGTCAGACTTTTATCCAAGTCGATAATAGCCTTAATCGCCACCTCATCCAGACTACCAGTCATGTCCTTGCGATAACGCGCGATAAAGGGAATAGTTGCCCCTTCAGCTGTTAAAGACAAGACAGTATCAATTTGTTTTAAGGTCACACCCAAATCTTGGGAAATTTTTAAATATTTTTTATCCATAAACCTATTATACCATAAGCTAAACGTTTCAAATTACCTCTTACAATTTTAAAACATAAGTTGGGAAATAAATTTACTTCATTTCAATATTCTATTCATTGAGAAGGTTTCAATTTAGAATTCTACTAGATTACAAAAGGATTAGTGATTAAATTTTCACTGTTTTTATTTTTGACAATAATGCGCCACTATTCTCCCTCTCTATTCTTCAAGAAAACCCTTTTTTGAACAATAGGATTGTAATTTCTGTTTCTAATCGTCCAAAATGCGTGTTTTTGAGAAATAAAAAAATCGCAAGCCTGAGCCTGCGGAGGGGATAATCTTTTTTGAAATTTTTAAACAAAAAGGAGCATTTAAGCTCCCTCCTTTGAAATAACGGACACTTGGCTGGTCGGTGTACCCAGCATCTCAGATACCTTTTTCAAGGTGCGGCAGGAACCTTTCTGCCCTCAAATGTCTTTCGTTAATGTTATTCTAGCACTATCTACTTTTTTTGTCAAGTTTTCTCAATCTACCAGACTTAATCAGGATTTATAAAGCTCTATTATTCGTTAGATACTCAATTTTAACTTTTCCCTTTTCCTCAAAATAATAGTATAATAGAGGTAGAATTTAGAATCGAGGTACACCTATGGCTGTAAAATTTACAAAACGAGACGACTTGGACAAAATGTTTGAAGAGTTTGCTAAACTCCCAGATTTGAAGCAGGTCACTTTCACTGATGACAAAGAGAAAAAGGCCAAAGCAGAAAAGAAAAACTAGATGACTGCTTTCCAACAACTCCCATCTAGTGTGCTTCAGACTGGAGCCATTTTTCTCTCCATTATCATTGAAGCCCTCCCTTTCGTGCTGATAGGAAGTATTGTCTCAGGGCTGATTGAAGTCTATATCACACCTGACAAGGTTTATCATCTTCTCCCTCGAAATCGTTGGGGGAGAATCTTTTTTGGGACCTTCGTTGGGATGCTTTTTCCTTCTTGTGAATGTGGAATCGTCCCCATTATCAATCGTTTTCTGGAAAAGAAAGTTCCCAGTTACACGGCTGTTCCCTTTCTTGTGACTGCACCAGTTATCAATCCCATTGTTCTATTTGCGACCTATTCTGCCTTTGGCAACTCCTTTCACGTTGCCTTGTTACGAGCTCTGGGGTCCATTCTTGTAGCTGTGATACTAGGAATTTTTCTGGGATTTTTCTGGCAAGAACCCATTCAAAAAGAAAATCGTTTTGCCTGTCATGAGCATGATTTTTCTCACTTGAGCCCTGCAAAGAAAGTTTTTCAAGTCTTTGTGCAGGCCATTGATGAATTTTTTGATACGGGGCGTTATTTGGTATTTGGCTGTCTCTTTGCCTCTATAATACAGGTCTACGTTCCGACACGCATTTTGACTTCTATCAGTGCGACCCCTCTTTTTGCCATCTTGCTGTTGATGCTTTTGGCCTTTCTTCTTTCACTTTGTAGTGAGGCAGATGCCTTTATCGGTGCTTCTCTTCTCTCGAGTTTCGGTTTGGCACCAGTTCTGGCCTTTCTCGTTATTGGCCCAATGCTAGATATCAAAAATATTCTCATGATGAAAAATTACTTGAAAGCACGATTTATCAGTCACTTCATAACGATTGTAACTCTGGTCGTTTTAGTCTATTCTCTCTTGATTGGAGTCATCCTATGATTCGATTTTTAGTTTTAGCTGGCTATTTTGAACTGACCATTTATCTCCATCTGTCGGGCAAATTAAACCAGTACATCAACATGCACTATTCCTATCTGGCCTATATTTCCATGGTGCTTTCTTTTATATTGGCTATTGTTCAATTGTATATCTGGATGAAGCAAGTCAAAACCCACAGTCATCTGAATAGCCGATTAGCGAAGGTAATAAGTATTGCTCTTCTGGCAATTCCAATTGTTGTTGGTTTAACTTTCCCAACTGTTAGCTTGGATTCTCAGACCGTATCTGCCAAAGGCTATCATTTCCCCTTATCAGAAGGAACGGATCAAGCCATTCAGACCAGCGAAGGGACGACAAGCCAATATTTGAAACCAGATACCAGTTCTTATTTCTCAAAAACAGCCTATGAAAAGGAAATGAGAATGGCGGCGGATAAATACTTGTCCAAAGATAGCATTCAGGTCACCAACGAAAACTATATGGAAGTCATGGAAGCTATCTACGACTATCCAGATGAGTTTGAGGGTAAGACAGTCCAGTTCACAGGCTTTGTCTATAACGACCCCAGTCATGCCAATAGCCAATTTTTGTTCCGCTTCGGCATTATTCACTGTATCGCAGATTCGGGTGTGTATGGATTGCTGACCAAGGGAAATACCCGTCAGTATGAAAATAATACCTGGATTACAGCCAAAGGAAAACTAGTCAATCACTATCATAAAGAACTCAAACAAAACCTCCCAACCTTGGAAATCGATAGCTTTACCAAAGTCGATAAACCAGAAAATCCCTACGTGTATCGCGTGTTTTAAAAAAGTAGCCTGGAAAGGGCTACTTTTTCTATTTAGAAATAAGAATCTAAAGTATGGATAATTTTATATAAAACTCCGATTTCCTACTCAGCATCCTTCCAATTCCGAGCAATTCCTTCATCTTTCTGGAGTTGATCTACCAGTTCTTCAACAGAGTCAAATTTGACCATTTCACGGACACGGTCTAGCCAGTAGACAATGACTGTCTCACCGTAAATGTCATCTGAAAAATCAAAAATATTGACTTCAAAACGTGGTTCTTCTCCATCGAAAGTAACATTTTTCCCGACACTCGCCATTCCACGATATCTTTTACGCTGCACTTCGACATCGACTACGTAAACACCATCAGCTGGCATATAGGTTCGATCTCTTAAAACTAAGTTTGCTGTTGGGTAACCGATAGTCCGTCCACGAGCATTGCCATGAACAACCATTCCACGTGACGGTAGAGGAGTGCCAAGTAAATGACCAGCTTCTCTGACATCTCCATCAAGAATAGCTTGACGAATACGAGTAGAACTAATTTTCCCCTTTTCATCTTCAACAGGAGGAACAATGATGATTTCTCCATCAAAATAATCCTTCAAATCATCCGCAGTTTTCTTATCAGAACCAAAGGTGTAATCAAATCCTGCTACGATAATCGCTGGTTTTAATGCTCTAACATAGGTATCAAAGAACTCTTGACCCGTTAAACTAGCAAATTTACTACTAAAGTCAAGTAAGAAAAGAGCCTCTACTCCATGCCATTTCATCTTATGTTCTCGTTCTTCATGGCTGACAATATGAAGCATTAATTCTGGGTTGTAAGGTTGCAAAGCAAGCTTAGGGGACTCTGTAAAGGTCATCACGACAACTGGTATATAATCTTTCATAGAAGCCTTACTAGCTACTTCAAAAAGCTTCTGATGTCCCTTATGAATACCGTCAAAATAGCCTAATACAAGAACTGTCTTATCAGGTACTGCGATGTCTTTTGCGTTTTTTATAGGTACTGTTGTAATCATGAAACTATTATATCATAGAGAAAGCCTTTTCGCTAAAAGGAAAGCCCAAATGTCGTTTTTTGCCCCTGAACTGACCTTAAAAAATTATTCAAGATGTTAGTTTTAAAAAATAGCATCCCCTAAGAGATGCTATCGTTTGGGGCTCTATAATATTTGTAGTGGGTAAATCCCCTATAGATCTTATGGAGCCTATTTTGTTGTAGAAAAAAAGTCCCATAAGATCTATAATGAAAAGTGACCAAACAACTCATTAGAAAGATTCATATGGAACAATTACATTTTATCACAAAACTACTCGATATCAAAGACCCTAATGTCCAAATTATGGATGTTGTTAATAGAGATACCCACAAGGAAATCATCGCCAAACTGGATTATGAGGCCCCATCTTGTCCTGAATGTGGAAGTCAAATGAAGAAATATGATTTTCAAAAACCATCTAAGATTCCTTACCTTGAAACAACTGGTATGGCTACTAGAATTCTCCTTAGAAAGCGTCGTTTTAAGTGCTATCAGTGTTCAAAAATGATAGTCGCTGAGACTTCTCTCGTCAAGAAAAATCACCAAATTCCTCGTATCATCAACCAAAAAATTGCGCAAAAGTTGATTGAGAAGATTTCTATGACCGATATTGCTCATCAGCTGGCCATTTCAACTTCAACTGTCATTCGCAAGCTCAATGACTTCCGTTTTAAGCATGATTTTTCTAGCCTTCCTGAGATTATGTCTTGGGACGAGTATGCCTTCACTAAGGGAAAAATGAGTTTCATTGCTCAGGACTTTGAAAAACTCAATATCATAACTGTTCTTGAGGGTAGAACACAGGCTGTCATCCGAAATCACTTTCTTAAATATGATAGAGTCGTTCGTTGTCAGGTGAAAATCATTACTATGGATATGTTTAGCCCTTACTATGACTTGGCTAAACAGCTTTTTCCGTGTGCTAAAATCGTTCTAGATCGTTTCCATATTGTACAACATTTAAGCCGTGCTATGAGTCGTGTGCGTGTCCAAATCATGAATCAGTTTGAACGAAAATCTCATGAATACAAGGCTATCAAGCGATACTGGAAACTCATCCAACAAGATAGTCGGAAACTCAGCGATAAACGTTTTTATCGCCCTACTTTCCGTATGCACTTGACGAATAAAGAGATTCTAGACAAGCTTTTGAGCTATTCAGAAGACTTGAAACACCACTATAATCTCTATCAGCTCTTACTCTTTCACTTTCAGAACAAGGAGCCAGACAAATTTTTCGGACTCATTGAGGACAATCTAAAGCAGGTTCATCCTCTTTTTCAGACTGTCTTTAAAACCTTCCTCAAGTATAAAGAAAAGATTGTCAATGCTCTTCAACTACCCTACTCCAACGCCAAATTGGAGGCCACCAATAATCTCATTAAACTCATCAAACGCAATGCCTTTGGTTTTCGGAACTTTGAAAACTTCAAAAAACGAATTTTCATCGCTCTCAATATCAAAAAAGAAAGGACGAATTTCGTCCTTTCTCGATCTTAGCTTTTCTTCAACCCACTACAGTTGACAAAGAGCCTCGTTTGGTAACTAGTCTACTGTTTCTTCCAAATCTTTTAACTTCACCGAAACAATTTTTGAGACACCTGATTCTTGCATAGTCACTCCATAGATAGAATCAGCCGCTGCCATGGTTCCCTTACGGTGTGTCACAACGATAAACTGGCTGTCCTTGTCAAATCGATTGAGGTAATCCCCAAAACGCTTAACATTAGCTTCATCCAGCGCAGCCTCTACCTCATCCAAGATAACAAATGGAATAGTCTTGACACGGATAATGGAGAAGAGCAAAGCAAGAGCCGACAGGGCTTTTTCACCACCACTCATAAGGTTGAGAGACTGGATTTTCTTGCCTGGTGGTTGAACAGAAATCTCAACCCCAGCTGTCAGTAGGTCTCCCTCAGTTAAAATGAGATCCGCCTGACCTCCACCAAACATCTGCTTGAATGTCACTTTAAAGGACTCACGAATGGCTTCAAAGGTTGATTTAAATCGTTCCTTGACCTCATCATTCATCTCTGTGATAGTCTCAAGGAGCAGATTTTTCGCTGACAAAATATCATCTCGCTGACTATTTAGAAAGTCCAGACGGTTGTGAACTTCTTCATACTGGTCAATAGCTTCCAAGTTGACAGGACCCAGTGTGCGAATAGCCTTCTCTAAATCCTTAACTTCTTGCTCTGCCAGATTGAGATTTTCCAACTCATGAGACTTTTCTAAAGCTTCAGTATAGCTAATCTGGTACTGGTCTGTTAATTGACTTTGTAAATGGCGTAAGCGCTCGCTAACCTTTTCTTTCTTAGCTTCAGCACGTGTTTGCTTGCGAATCCACTCTTCATTCTGCTGGCGGGCCTGGTCCAAATGACTGGAAATGTCATCCAGCTGACCCTCAATATCATCCAACTCAAACTGCTTGCGAATCAAACCTTGTTGGAGGTTCATTTTCTGAGTTTTGGCCTCTTCCGCCTGTTGACTGAGCAATTCTGTATCAACCTTCTCCAGATTATCAACCTTTTCTTGAAGAAGGCGCTGGATTTCCTCTTGCTCGATATTCAGATTATCCAATTCCTTGCCTAAACGTTCAATATCCGCAACTTCATAACGTTTTTGTCCTTGCAGTTCTGTCTTAAGCAGGCGAGCTTGCGCTACCTCTTCCTGCAAGTTTTGATAGCGTTCTTGGATGGCATTTTTATTAGACTTAATCTCTTCAATCTCAGCTTCCAGATTTTGCTTTTCACTGGCAATGGTAGCAAGGCGCTCTTGGCATTTTTCCTTATCTGCTTGCCAATCTCCCTCAGTAAGACGATTTAATTCCTCTTCTTGGAGTTTCCAAAGAGTTTCTAACTCTTCAACTTGCTGACTGGTTTGCTGATAAGCGAGGGATAAGCCCTGCTCCTGAATACGAGCCTGCTCACCTTGAGATTTGATGGCTTCTAATCTTTCTGTCAGTCTAGCCACCTCCTCTTGCAAGGTCTTCAAACTCTCTTCATCTTTACGCAAGCTCGCTTCTTCTTCAGCAATTTCTTTTTGTAATTGCTCCAGTTCTGGCTTGATGAAAATACTGTTATTCTGGCGATTGGCTCCACCTGCATAGGAACCACCTGTACGCAACTCTGTTCCATCAAGGGTTACCATACGAACTTGATAACGAACCTGGCGCGCTGCTGCACGCGCATGTTCTACGGTATCAAAAATAGCTGTTGTAGCTAGCAAGTTCTTGAAAATAGCTTCCAGTCTAGTATCGAATGTCACCAACTCATCTGCCATCCCAAGGAAGCCTGGACTTGCTGCGATAGCATCTTGATTCTGGCTAGAAATCGTACGAGTATTGATTGTTGTCAAAGGAAGGAAGGTTGCACGACCGGCTCTGTTTCGTTTGAGGAAATCAATGGCCTTAGTCGCCGCGTTCTCATCTTCTACAATGATGTGCTGACTGCTTGCTCCAAGCGCAATCTCTAGAGCAGTTTGATAATGCACATCAAAGGTCAGGTGCTCACTAACAGCCCCAATTATTCCACCAAGACGGGCCTTTTCTTGGAGAACACTCTTAACACCTGCATAAAAGTTACTATGATTCCTCAGGATATTTTCCAAACTTTTAGCTCTGGCCTGCTTGTTTTTAAGACTGTCCAGACGGTCAAATAGTTGACTTTGTTGAGTTTGATAGGAAGCTTTCTGCTCCTCTTGCTCCTTGTCAATAGCTTGATAGTCGGCCAATAATTTCTGAACCTGCTCCTTAGCAGTTTCAAGCTCGTCTTTTTGCTGACTAGCCTTCTCTTTAGCTGTAGCCAGTTGTTCTTTGAGTTTTTGTAGTTGATCTGCTTGTTTTTGAGAAAGCTGACGACTATTTTCCAACTCGTTTTCGATACGGGTCAGCTGGTTTGAGACATCTGCTTCTTCTTGTAAAAGAGCTACAAAGCGTTCGCGTAAGAGCTCAATCATTTGATCAGGATCATCTGAAAAAGCCAGCAATTCAGCCTCTAAACGATTGAGTTTTTGATTATTTTGGACTAGATTTTCTTCTAAGAGAGCTAAAGAGCTTTCTTTTTCAGCCTTTTCCTGACTTAGAGTCTTTCTCTTATCCTCCAAAGTAGCCAAACGGACTTGTGCTTCCTGTTGATTCAGGGCTACTTGCTCAGATTCTAATTTCGATAAGGCTAATTTTCTCTCTAAATCACTAATCAGACTGGTCAAATCCATCAAACTGCCTTGGTCTTTGGCCATTTCAGCCTGTAAATCTTGGCGTTGCTTTTTAAGAGTATGATTTTCTTCCTCTAATTTTTCACGCTTTTGGTAATAACTAGTCAATAGTTCCTGAACCTGTGCCAACTCTTCTTCTGTCAAATCTAGTTCAGCCTTATTTTCCTTGATTTGAGCAGCTAAAACATCCAAGTAAATAGCTTTACGTTGGCCTTCCAAATCTAGAAACTTACGAGCATTTTCAGCTTGCTTCTCAAGAGGCTTGATTTGATTGTCCAACTCATAGATAATGTCTTCTAGACGATCCAGATTATCCTGGGTTTGCTGCAGTTTACTCTCAGTTTCTTTTCTGCGAGTCTTGTATTTTAAAACTCCAGCAGCTTCTTCAAAAATAGCTCGGCGTTCCTCAGGCTTAGAGTTGAAAATCTCCTCAACCTTCCCTTGGGAAATGATAGAGAAGGAATCTCGTCCCAATCCAGTATCCAAGAAAAGGTCATGAATATCACGCAGACGGACTTTCTTGCCGTCAATCTTGTATTCGCTATCTCCACTGCGATAGATATGACGTTCTACCCTGATTTCTTGACCTGCATCCTTGATAAATCCGTCATTATTATCCAAAGTCACAACTACAGAAGCATAATTGAGCGGTTTGCGACTTTCTGTTCCAGCAAAGATAACATCTGGCATCTTGCCACCACGGAGACTCTTGACACTAGACTCCCCCAAAGCCCAACGCAGACTTTCTGTAATATTCGACTTTCCAGATCCATTGGGCCCAACAACTGCCGTCACACCTTGGTCAAAGACTACCTTAGTCTTATCAGCAAAAGACTTGAATCCCTGAATTTCGATTTCCTTTAAATACATGAATCCAGCCCTTTCTCAACGGCATTTTTGGCAGCTTCCTGCTCTGCTAGTTTCTTAGAACGACCTTGACCTTGACCAATGCTCTTACCTTCAACAAGAACTTCTACATCAAAAACCTTATCATGGGCAGGACCCGTTTCAGAAATTACCTGATAACGGATAGCCACATCCCCATTGACCTGAAGCAACTCTTGGAGATGGGTTTTGTAGTCTGTAATCATCTCAAATTCGCCTGCTTCAACCTTAGGAATCATGACTTGATAGATAAATTCCTTGACTTTGGCCACATCCTTGTCCAAAAGGAGGGCACCAAGAAAGGCCTCAAAGGCATCACCAAGAATGGTATCACGATTGCGACCACCAGATTTTTCTTCCCCCTTACCCAGCTTGATAAACTGATCAAACTGGCAATCACGCGCAAAACCAGCCAAACTTTCCTCGCGGACAATCATGGCACGGAGTTTAGACAAGTCACCCTCAGGCTTTTTAGGATATTTTTTATACAGATATTCTGAAATCAATAACTGTAGAACAGCGTCTCCTAAAAATTCCAAGCGTTCATTGTGTGAAATTTTTAAGAGGCGGTGCTCATTGGCATAACTCGTATGAGTAAAGGCAGTCTCCAGTAAATTTTTGTCTGCAAATTCGATTGCAAAATGGTTCTTTAGTACAGTTTGTAATTCTTTCATACCAACCTCTTTCTAACTGATAACAGTCCTTTTTATTATATCAAAAAAAGCCCCCTGAGTCACTCTAAAACGGGACTGGAAGAGATTTGGGTATTCTTTAGAATAATGTTTTCAGTTTTAGAGGCAAATTTGGGGAAAGATAAAGAAAAAAGCCCTATTAAAGGCTTTTTTAGGATGTTTACATCCACCCTGAGGGAATCGAACCCCCATCTCAAGAACCGGAATCTTACGTGATATCCATTACACTAAGGGTGGAAACTTGTTTTATTATAACAAAAATTTGCTCTAATAACAAGTTTTTTTCTAGACGGATAGCCCGTCTTAGCGGGAAGCATCCCCATTCCAAATAGAGTTTTTCACGATAACATAATCAACGTGTTTAAGGTCAGCAACTTGACGTCCACCTGCGTATGAAATAGCACTTTGAAGGTCTTGTTCCATCTCAGTTAAAGTGTCTTGTAGATGGCCTTTTGCAGGAAGCAAGATACGTTTGCCTTCCACATTTTTGTAAGCACCTTTTTGATATTGTGAGGCTGAACCGTAATATTCTTTGAACTGTTCACCATCGACTTCAATCGTTTTCCCTGGACTTTCGATATGTCCTGCAAAGAGGGAACCAATCATGACCATGCTAGCACCGAAACGGATAGACTTGGCAATATCACCGTGAGTACGAATTCCTCCATCAGCGATAATCGGTTTACGCGCAGCCTTAGCACACCAGCGTAGAGCAGCCAACTGCCAACCACCTGTACCAAAACCAGTCTTGACCTTGGTGATACAAACCTTACCAGGACCGATACCAACCTTAGTAGCATCCGCACCAGCATTTTCCAATTCACGCACAGCTTCTGGTGTTCCCACATTTCCAGCAATAACAAAAGTATCTGGCAATACTTTCTTGATGTGTTTTATCATAGAAATCACGCTATCCGCATGACCATGGGCAATATCAATAGTGATGTACTCAGGAGCATCAGCCTTGAGCTGGCTAACGAAATCATACTCGTAGTCCTTAACACCAACAGATATAGAAGCAATGAGCCCTTGCTCGTGCATGCGTTTAATAAAAGGAATGCGTCCTGCCTCATCAAAACGATGCATAATGTAGAAGTAACCACCTTTAGCCAGTTGCTCTGCTACATTTTCATCCAAAATCGTCTGCATATTAGCTGGCACAACAGGTAGTTTAAAGGTGTGATTTCCTAGAGTGACACTTGTATCTGCTTCTGCACGGCTTTTAATCACACATTTATTTGGAATCAATTGAATATCTTCGTAATCAAAAATTGGAAATTCATTTAACATATCGATGTCTCGTTTCTTTTGTAATGACCTACCTATGCTCTCGCATCACTACGCCTTTTCCGACGTTTCCTTAATCAATTATAAAACAAAGTAAGGTTTTTGTCAAATTATTTTATGAATTAAAATATATCGTTCGGCTTTTATTGTGTAAATAACAAAAGAAAGGAGAGATTATTTTCTCCCCACTTCTTTAGTAATATTACTTTTAAATATTTCTTCGGAGTTTTCCATCATTTCACAAAATTCACTATAGGATGAAGACTCCTGAGGAATTTGGATAGACCATTTCTTCAACAAAGCTCCATAACCTGCTAGCTTTCCTATCTCATTATCAACAACCTTGTCCCTACTCGGAAAAACAAGACCAGCCTTCTCAGCTTTCAAAATATAAGAATAGGAAATCAGCTGGAATAAGTCCTCACGGTTGATTCCTTTTTCAGTCAATTCCAGTTTTTTATACTTAGCATCTAATACTATTTTAAGCTCTTCTTGATAAAAATCTGGATATACTTTTCTTTCACGATTAGAAAATACTGAAATACCGTCCGTCTTATCCTTATTTCTAGGATGTATGAAATCTTTTGGCAACAAGGTATGAACATATTCTTCCCAAAGCCAAGCAACATCAAAGAGAATGCCATGAATTTTTTGCTCTTGATATCCAAAACCGTGCTTTTCTCTGTTTAATATCATCAGACAAAGTTCTTGTAACTTTCTGTACTCGTGAAAGTATGCATGACGTATAGGTTTAGATTGATTTCCCCGAATAATCTTAACACGATCAGCTAGTTTATAAGAAGGAGTTACCCGCACGATTTCTGCTACATTTTCACGACTAGCCAAGAGATTATCAAGAACCCCTTGACCAATGCTTTTCTGGTTCTTAATGTATTCAATAGTGTGACGGACCAACTGCATGAGGGGATTATCATAGGTGAACTCTCTCGTTGTGTAGGCAATATTTCCCGTGAAAGGAAGGTTTTTCTTGAGATGGTTTCTTACATCAATCACTCCCTTAACATGAGTGTCATTATGAGAAAATCTCTGGTATTCCTTATAAAGACCTTTTCGAATTGCAGCTTGTAGATACTTAGGGAAGAGATACATCAAAAGTTGATAAAGCCTCTCTTCAAGAGACAAAGCAACATCTAAACTAGTGAGATTGATATGAAGAACCTTGTGTAAGAGATAATGCAAAAAATGGTCATTACTCTCATCAGAAAAGCGAGAGGCAATTGTTAATCTTTCCTGACCACACCCCAGAAAACCAACCACATTTCCAGTCTTGATTTTCTGATTAACTGTTTCAAAGATTTTTTGGTCCTTCTCTAAGTCAGGAGAATTTTTCAAATCATTTGGAAAAATAAAGATATTGTCCTCTTTAGAAAGGTTATCTAGTGTTCTATCAAGAAGTGCTTGACTTAGTTTGGGATATTCTGCGACAAAGCCTTCCTTAGCAATTCTATGCTGATTATCAGTTATCCGCATCATCGTCTTCATCGCCTTCATGGTCATCAGCTACTGCCTGATCTTTTTGCTCATTCTTTGTCAGATCAAATGCTTTTTTCAATGTACCCAGAGTTTCAGCCTCTTCATAAGAACCTCGTAAGTAATCTTCCAAAAGCGGTTTGAGGTAATCAGACCAAAGTAATTCATAATCATAATCCAACTCTTTTAAATTACGGAAATAACTTGGTCCGATATGATAATGACTGTTTAACTCCTGAACGTTTTCAATAGCAGCGTTCAAGTTTCTTAAACGTTTTTTCGCTTCTTCCTCATGTCCATCTAGTTCGTTATCTAGAATGTATAACTGGCTTTCAGCAGTAACTTCAACAAAACGGAAACGACGGCGCATAGCAAAATCAAAGGTGTCCACTGAACGGTCAATATCATTCATAGTTCCGATAATATAGACATTTTCAGGGATATAAAATTTCTCATTAGTCTCATGTAAATTAGCATACTGAGTAGAAACACATCCCTTTTCACCACGATAGCCAGGGTCAATAGAGAAAAAGAGTTCACCAAAAATCTTAGAAATCTCACCACGATTAATCTCATCGATAATGAAAACGAATTTCTTGTCTGTTTCAACCTCTTCTGGAGAAATATAGTCTTTCAAAGCAAATCTTTTCTTTAAAGTTTCAAGGACTTTTTTTCCTTGGTTATGATAATAGGGCTGTTTCAGATAGTTTTCATCTTTATATAGTTCATAAACATAAGATTTTGTTAAGACAGTTCCTTGGGATTTAGTTTCATAATTGATATTAAAATTATTTCGACTATTTACTGTTAGATAGGAAAATTCTGTCAAATATTCTTTTTCATCTCTGTTATTTACATACTCAAGATAAAGATCCCAAGCTTCATCAAAATTATCTTGACCTCCAATCTTCTTAGAATCTATAGCATTCTGACAAAACTTCTTAAAAATACCATCTTGTAATTTAAACTCGATAGCTCCATCCCCATTGGATACTGGGCGCAAACCCTCGACAAAATCCGTGTAGTCATACGAAGGATGAAACTGAACAAAGCCGATTTGATCTTCGTTGCCATCCGTTAATTCTTTAGCAATTTCTTTAGCAAGATAAGTTTTTCCCGTGCCAGGAGCACCGCGGAGGATGAGGTTTTTGGATTTTCTTAATTTATCTAAATAATCGTTAATATTTTTATTCATAACAACCTTCTCTATATTTTTTCTGTATGTACCATTTAGAATAGATTTATACAAATTGATACGTTCTGAATTTCTATCCCAGTTGATGGTTTGTCTTGCACCTTTTTTACCTTGGTATTCCCATCCACCATCTACTTTCAACCAATTAACACCAATACAATGTTTAAACTCTGTTTTTGTTTCATCAAAGTAATATGTTTTCACACATTGTCCAATACCCAAAATTTTGTTAAATCCTGAGGTAGCTATTATATAATCATTTATTTTTATGTCATGTGCAAACTTCCAAATAAATAAATTTCTCTGCTTTCCTTGCTTCAATTCTTCAGGATTATTGTAATCTAAAATATTAGATAAATTAGAATCAAAATCTATACAAGCTATATTTTCTTCTTTAAATAAAGACCAAACTTTTCCACCTCCTCCTGCAACTATCATCCAATAATTTAATTTTTCTTCCATTTTGTAGCTCCATTTTCATATTATAGGCTAGTTAGTATTTAATATTTCAAAGCTCTATTTCACATATAGAATATCACATCTATATAAAAAAGAAAAGAAATTCTAAAGAAAAGTCCAGTGTTAGGAGCTTTAATGTCTCTTAACGCTAGACTTCTTCTACATTCTAATAATACTCGCCCTGACGGTAGTCCCATGAGTTAAAGCTGTCTGACAGATGCATCATAATCTTATCAATGTCAAGCCCTTTGCGGATTACAACTGGAGCTGGTGAAGTTGAACGTGCTCCTCCTTGTTCTGGGATGAGTTTGCCGTCCTTATCGACCATAGACACCATCACGCCTTGCTCGTAGCGTGTTTCAATCGTTTTGTCAGGCTGGATAGATGCCACGTAGTCGTCTGCCTCGATAACAAGGTCCACTGCTCCTTCGATGCGTTCTCCAATTCCTTCTACCTTGCCGCGATTTCCTTTTCCAGATGGGTTAGCTGATGAGGCATAAACCATCTTGCCTTCTTCCCAAAGTTTGGCAGCCAATTGTTCACCAGCTTTCCCAAATTTGATAACGAAACAGCTCGTACCACGCACATCAGTCATAAGTTCTTCACGGCCATCACCGTATGCTTTGAGTTTTTCAAAGGATTCTGGTTTCCAAGGAAGGATACAACCAAGAAGAATATCTTCATCCCAATGTTTTTGGTAAAAGGCTTCAATTTCTGGGTTGAGTTGTGCTAAAGCGCGAAGCTCATCCATGCTACCACAGAGAACCACACCTGGTTTGTTACGGTTACGTTCTTTAGCTGCGAACTTGCGCTCAAGTCCTGCCTTGTCGCTAGTCATAATAATGTAGCCAACTTTTGTAGGACAAACGATACAACCGCCCTCACCTTTTAAAATGTCATATCCTTCTTGTGAAAGTGTTCCGTTCCATTGAATGTGTTTTGTCATAGTTCTATTTCCTTTTCTATTTTTCTTCTAATCCTGCCAGTAGGCTGGTCGTTGTTTTTCATAAGCAGCAATCAAATCTTCATACTGCAAAGTAATACCGATATTATCCAAACCATTTAAGAGTTTGTGTTTCCATTCGCTATCGATTTCAAAAGTGAATTCTCCAATTGGTGAGATGATTTTTTGTTGTTCCAAGTCCACAGTTACCTGGTCACTTGGTTGTAGCTGAGCTAGTTTCTCTCGAACCTCTCTAGGCTGTACAATAGGCAACATGCCATTATTGAGTTCATTATTGTAATGAATATCACCGAAAGATCCTGCAATCACAACCTTAAAACCATAGTCCGCTAGAGCCCAAGCTGCGTGTTCCCTCGAAGACCCTGCCCCAAAGTTATCCCCTGAGATGAGGATAGTTGCTTTACGGTATTCAGGTCTGTTAAAGACAAAGTCTGGATCCTCAGTGTACTTGTCATCCAAATAACGCCAAGCATACATGAGGTACTTACCAAAGCCTTTTTTATCAATTAACTTGAGAAACTGCTTGGGTAGGATTTGGTCGGTGTCGATGTTATCATTCATGAGAGGAACGGTCGTTCCCGTATAAACTGTAAATTTCTCCATATCCTCTCCTTACTGGGCTTCTGGCATTTGTCGAACATCTACAAAGCGTCCTGCAATAGCTGCTGCTGCTGCCATGGCTGGACTGCAGAGGTGGGTCTTAGCACCAAATCCCTGTCTGTCTTCAAAGTTGCGGTTGCTTGTTGAGGCGCAGTGGACACCATCAGGAACCTTGTCCGGATTCATTCCTAGGCACATAGAGCAACCTGGGTCTCTCCATTCAAAGCCAGCATCTAAGAAAACTTTATCCAAGCCTAATTTCTCCGCAGCTCGTTTGACAGGACGAGAGCCTGGAACCACGATTGCTGTTAGATTAGGGGCTATTTTCTTTCCTTTGACAAATCGCGCAGCCAGTTGCAAGTCGCTGAGACGAGCATTTGTACAAGAGCCGATAAAGATATATCCTAGTTCAATATCCGCTGGCTTTTGACCTGGTTCCAAATCCATATAATTGTAGGCTCGTTCATCATTCATATCCTTAATTTCTGGGAATCTACTGTCAAAGTCAACCCCCATAGCAGGGTTGGTTCCCCAGGTCACCATGGGAGCCAATCCTGAGACATCCATCTGGATAACCTTATCATAAACGGCATCCTCATCACTGACAATTGTTTTCCAATCAGCCACAGCCTCTTCAAAGTCCTCTGGAACACATTCTCGTCCCTTGAGATAGTCATAAGTCGTCTGATCTGGGTTCATGATTCCCATCTTGGATCCAAACTCGATGGACATATTGCAAATGGTCATGCGCTCTTCCATGCTCAGTGCATCAATTGCCTGTCCACGATATTCCACCACATAGCCAACACCACAGGCAACACCGTACTTAGCAATCAAGGATAAAATGAAATCCTTGGAATAAACTCCTTTTTGAGGAACTCCAGTGAATTCAACCAACATTTTCTTAGGTTTAACCTGCCAGAGGGTCTGGGTAGCGAAGACATGCTCGACCTCACTAGTCCCAATCCCAAAGGCGATGGCTCCAAAAGCTCCATGGGTTGCCGTATGGCTGTCTCCACAGACAATGAATTTTCCTGGTTGGGTTCGTCCTGTCTCTGGACCCACCATGTGCACAATTCCCTGTTTTTCAGAACCGTGGGCCGCATGTTCAATCCCAAATTCCGCAACATTTTCAGCTAGCTTATCAATTTGCGCCTTGGAAATGACATCTCGAATATCGTAGATATTAACCGTCGGGACATTGTGGTCAAAGGTTCCAAATGTCAAGTCTGGTCGTCTCAATCTACGACCTGCGTCTCGTAATCCTTGAAAAGCCTGAGGACTGGTCACCTCGTGGATATAGTGCTGGTCCACATACATGAGTTGGGGCTGCCCCTCTTCTCCTGTGATGACATGGCGGTCCCATAATTTATCAAAAATCGATTTTCCTGCCATCCATTACCTCCAAATAAAATATAAGGCTACTAGTGTGGACACCATCCCGAGAAACCAAACTGTTTTAAAATACCATTTTCGAGTCTTGTGGTGAAAAATGATTCCTGCTAGCCAGGCACCAAAACCACCACAAGCAAAGGCTAAAATGAGTAAGATTTTCTCAGGGATGCGCCAAGCTCTTCTCCTTGCCTTGGATTTGTCAATACCATAAATCAAGAAAATCATGACATTCCAAATCAAAAGGACTAGAGTAATTTTTTCGTCTAACTTCATAACCTTGCAATAATAGCTTCCGTCATTTCCTTGGTCGAAGCCTGTCCTCCTAGATCTCTCGTTAATATACCAGCTGCCAAACTTGCCTCAACAGCACGTTCAATGCGCTCCGCATCCTCATGACGTCCAAAACTATCTCTCAACATCATGGCAACTGATAAAATCATGGAAATTGGATTGGCAATTCCTTGACCAGCAATATCAGGTGCTGAACCGTGAATAGGTTCATAGAGACTTGGTCCATTTTCAGAATGACTGGCTGATGGCATAACTCCAAGTGTGCCAGATAGAACGCTTGATTCATCCGAGATAATATCTCCGAAAAGATTTTCTGTCACGATGACATCAAACTTAGCAGGATTGGTAATCATGAGCATGGCAGCTGAGTCCACTAACTGGTGTTCCAAGGTCACATTTGGAAAATCCTGTGCGACCTCCTCAGCTACTTTCCGCCAGAGTTTTGATGTTGCCAACACATTTTGCTTATCGATGCTGGTAAGGATTTTTCTCCGATTTCTTGCGATTTCAAAGGCCTTACGAATAATCCGCTCCACTTCCTCATAGCTATAATCGTTGATATCACGCGCTTTTCTTTCTTCAAGAATATGATCCCCAAAGTAAATCCCGCCTGTCAACTCACGCACCACGACAAAGTCTACACCAGCAATTCGTTCCGGTTTGAGTGGTGACAAATGCTTGAGACTGTCAAAGATTTTTACAGGGCGAATATTAGAGTAAAGATTGAGTTCCTTACGGAGAGCCAGCAAGCCTTGTTCAGGCCGAACCGCTGCTCCATCATACTGAGGACTACCGATAGCCGCTAGGAGAATAGCATCTGCTTCACGACATACCTTGAGAGTTTCATCAGGTAAGGGATGCCCTGCAGCATCGATACCTGCACCTCCAAAAGGTCGTCTATCAATCTCATAGTCAAAACCTGTTTTTTCAGCTAGAGCCTCCAGAACTTCTAAACCGGCCTCCATGATTTCTGGACCGATTCCGTCCCCTGCTAGGGCCACTATTTTCTTTGTCATAGCATTCTCCTTTACACACTAGGCATGTCACGATAGGAAACACTGCGTCCCATCTCACCAGCATTCTCTTTTTGAACAAAGGTATTAGCATTAATGTAGGCAATAGCAGAAGCTTTCAACACATCAAAGTCCAGACCTGCTGCGTTAAAGATGGTTTCTGTATCTCTATTTTCAACAGTTACCAAGACCCGAGCTTGGGCATCAATTCCATCTGTCACCGCGTCAATAGTGTAAGACACCAAGCGAACAGATTGATTGAAGAATTTGTCAATAGCGTTGAAGATTGCTTCAACGGAACCTTGCCCTGTCGCATTAAATTCGATTTTTTCACCATCCATATTGGCTAGGCTAACGAGTGCTTCAATGTCATTATCTGCATGAGTTTGAAGTTGTAAATCATCAAAGTGGAAGCCTTCTGGGTTTTCAACCATGGTTCCAGCTACCAGAGCACGAATATCTGCATCTGTGATTTCTTGTTTCTTGTCGGCCAGTGCCTTGAACTTAGCGAAGAGTGGTTTGATATCCTCTTCTGTAAAATCTAGGGCTAATTCTCTTAGTTTCTCGACAAAGGCATGGCGACCAGACAATTTTCCAAGTGGGAGGCTATTACTCTTGACACCGACCAATTCAGGAGTGATGATCTCATAAGTAAGAGGATTTTTAAGGACTCCGTCTTGGTGAATACCAGATTCGTGAGAGAAGGCATTGCCACCAACCACAGCCTTGTTTTTAGGAACTGGAATACCTGAGAAGCGAGAAACCATTTCTGACGTATTGATGGTTTCATTTAAAACAATACTAGTTTCTGCTTGATAGTAATCTTGGCGAATATTGAGAGCCACTGCTATTTCTTCCAAAGCAGCATTTCCAGCTCGCTCACCAATACCGTTGATAGTTCCTTCGACACGTCCTGCCCCGTTCTTGACAGCAGCAAGGCTATTAGCTACTGCCATTCCGAGGTCATCATGACAGTGTGGTGAATAGATAATCTGACGATCTGTCTTAACATTCTCAATCAGATGTTTGAAGATAGCACCGTATTCCTCTGGTGTGGTAAATCCTACCGTATCAGGGATATTGATATAAGTCGCACCTGCATCAACCGCTGTTTGAACGACTTGTAAGAGGAAATCCAACTCTGTTCTAGTCGCATCCTCTGGAGAGAATTCGACAATCTCAAACTTAGAACGGGCATAGGAAACATGCTCTTTAATAGCTTCTAAAATCTCTTCCTTACTCTTATTGAGCTTATACTTTCGGTGTATCGGACTGGTAGCGATAAAGACGTGAACCTGTGGATATTTGGCATCCTTGAGGGCTTCGTAACAAGCATCAATATCAGACTTGACAGAACGTGCTAATCCAGTCACAGCTGTTTTCTTCAAGACCTTGGCAATCTCCTGAACTGCTGTGAATGAATCAGGACTCGCCGCCGGAAAACCAGCTTCAATGGCTGAAATACCCCATTTCTCCAGCTGCCTTGCGATAGCAATTTTTTCCTTTATTGAAAAATTAACACCAGGTGTCTGTTCTCCATCCCGAAGGCTGGTATCTAGAAATTCAACTGTTCTCATAAAGATTTCCCCTTTTCCAAATGTGGTTTTAAAAAAACATCTCGCTCAGAAGTCCAAGCGAGATGTTGATTCACTCCCGCTTGGTAAGCCAAACAGGACTAATGCTTTTTGCACTAGCCCGAGTACCTCAACAACAAAGCAAATTGATTAAACTTAGCTGTTTTCATGTTTGACTTTCTCCTTCGTTTGATATCTTGTTTAGTATTTTAGCATAGGCAAAAGTACTTGTCAAGAAAAAATCCAATATTTTCTGAAAATTTCTTCAGTAGAGAATATTTTGCTAATTGAAAGTTCTTGAAAAATATTGAAATGTTTCATTTTTTAGAGGTTAAGTTCCAACTTTTTTCTATCAATTCTAGTACTTCTTCATCTGATAAAGTATCATCAAGCGCCACACTAATCCAGTAGCGTTTGTTCATATGAAAGGCTGGATAAATACCTTTATTTAAAAGTAAATCAGCTACTTGGTCATGTTTGAGGTTGACTGCTTCCACCTGTCCTTCTCTGCCCTTTTCCAGCTTCTCCCAAGAGATTTTCATCAAAACGGCATACCACTTTTGATTGCCTTCATGACGTAATACTGCTGTATCAGGCGATTTCTCCCACAAATACTCCAACTGATTTCCATACTTTTCCTGAACCTGAACCATGATACGCTTAGTCTGAGGACAGATAAAATCTTGTACCTCAAAACAAGCCTTCCGAATCTGGTAAAGAATCTCCAAACAAGCCTCACGGACACTTGCAACAAAACTTCCTTTAAAACTTTCCATATGGACTTGAGGATAGAGGTCACCAGTCTCCTGGTCAAAGACTTGAAAACTCACATTATCAGCAGTGATGGACACAGTCATGACAAAGTCACCTTGCAAAATCTGGCAACTATAGATCCAGACTCCACTATTTTCTACTAAACCATAAGCACGAGCCTTTTCTTGATTCAACTGATAGGATTTAAAAATTTCAAACATAAGTTAAAACTGCTACCCTAAGCAGCAGTTCCTTTCTATTTTTTAAAAGACAACCTTAGTACCATGTAGTTGTGTCACGCCCAGTTGGTCAATAAAGATTTGACGGTTGTCAAGGTCAATCCCCCCACCTGGTAGAATTTCAATCTTACCTTTAGCATGCTCCAAAATTCTGTGATAGTGAGCAAAACGTTTTTCTAAGGAGTCACCAGACACACCAGCGCGAGTTAGGATACGAGTGACACCGGCTTGGCTGAGCCAGTCAATAGCTTCTAACTGGTCTTCTTCGCTCAATTCATCAAAGGCCATGTGGAAGACAATTTCCATTCCTTTTGATGCCGCAATTAACTTCTCCAGATTAGGCTTATCCAACTTTTTATCAGCAGTTAAAACCCCAAATACAACTCCTTGACTTCCAGCCTGAGCAGCCAACCGAATGTCTTCTAGCATAATAGCAATTTCTAGTTCATTATAGACAAAGTCACCACCACGTGGACGAATCATGGTCATAATGGTTGTATCGTAGTTAACTGCCAGTTCAACCGCTGCCTTAGTCACTCCATAGCTGGGTGTTGTCCCACCAACTGCAAGATTATCACAGAGTTCGATTCGACGAGCTCCAGCCTGCATCGCTTTTTCAAGCAAGGTCACATTTTCAGCACAAAATTCGTAAATCATTTGATTCTCCTTGAAGATTACTTTAAATTTATTATATCATATTGTTGTGAATATGCTTTCAATTTTATCAAGGCAAATAACTACTATTTTAACTATTCTTTGTCTGGAATGACCTTGAAGAGATAATAAGTGATAAAGATGGTCAAGGCTCCCAGACCGATTTTGACTGGTAAGAGAGGGGCAAAATAAATGGAAATTCCCATCAAGATGTAGATAGATACGATGATTTTTTTCTTTCGTTCACGCGCAATAGACTTAGTCTCGCGAAAATCAGCTACATAACTCTGATAGAGCTTTGTATGATAAAGCCAATCTTCGAAGCGCTTGGAACTTCTTGAAAAACAAGCAATAGACAACAAAAGAAAAGGCGTTGTGGGCAACAAGGGTAAAACAACCCCAATAATAGCCAAGGCCAGTGATAAAAAACCAATAATTAGATAGATAAGACGCATAACTTCTCCTAGTTAATACTCTTCGAAAATCTCTTCAAACCACGTCAGCGTCGCCTTGACGTAGGTATGGTTCCTGACTTCGTCAGTCTCATCTGCAACCTCAAAGCAGTGCTTTGAGCAACCTGCGGTTAGTTTCCTAGTTTGCTCTTTGATTTTCATTGAGTATAAAATAATCTTCTTCTAGTTTCGCATAAAATGATGAATTTTGTCAAGTTCTAACCAAAAGAGCCTGAAATTCACTTTCAGGACTCTCCTCTTATTTAATCTTTTCTTCCTCGTAGTCGCCTTTGCTACAAACAACCTGCTTACCACCACCACGGACTTTTTTCTCCATGAGGAAATTGCCACATTTTGGACAGTCACGACCAACAGGCTTATCCCAAGAGGTAAATTCACATTCTGGATAGCGATTGCAACCATAGAAGAGGCGATTGCGTTTGGTTTTTCGCTCAATGATTTGTCCCTGATGACAACTTGGACACTCAACGCCGATTTCTTTCACGATTGCTTGGGTATGACGGCAATCTGGGAAATTGCTACAAGCGTAGAACTTACCAAAACGACCAAGTTTAATGACCATTGGACTGCCACACACTTCACAATCAAATCCAGCAGGTTCATCCTTAATCTGGATTTTCTCCATTTCTTCTTCAGCCTTGGCCACTTCTTTAGAAAATGGTTTGTAAAAGGTATCAATGACACGTTGCCACTGCTCTTTTCCGACTTCGACATCATCTAGCTTGCCTTCCATTTCAGCTGTGAAGGTCGCGTTTACGATATCTGGGAAATATTCAACGATGAGCTTGTTAACAATTTCTCCCAACTCTGTCGGTTCAAAACGTTTGGCTGCAAGGCGAACATAATAACGTTTCTGAATGGTTTCAATGGTTGGTGCGTAGGTTGACGGACGGCCAACCCCATTTTCCTCCAAGGTCTTGATCAGTGTCGCTTCAGAATAACGAGCAGGCGGTTGAGTGAAATGTTGCTCTGGTTTGCTATTAACCTGCTTAACCACATCTCCAACAGCCATGTCCGGTAACATCTTATTTTTGTCAGAATCATTATAAATGGCAAGATAACCATCAAACTTAACCTGACTACCATTGGCAGCAAATTGAACCCCATTTTGAGACAATTTAACAGCCATTGTATCAAAGACAGCAGCTGTCATCTGGCTAGCCACAAAACGATTCCAGATAAGAGTATAAAGCTTGAGCTGATCCTTATCCAGATACTTAGCGATGCTTTCAGGTGTATTAAAGACACTAGACGGACGAATAGCCTCGTGGGCATCCTGAGCTCCAGAAGCATTTTTGACCTTGCTACCATGCTTAGAATACTTGCTACCAAAACGGTCCGTAATGAAACTTGCTGCTTCATTTTGCGCTACAGGACTGATACGAGTCGAATCGGTACGCATATAGGTAATCAAACCTTGAACACCAGAACCGATATTAATTCCTTCATAGAGCTGTTGGGCAACCATCATGGTCTTTCGAGTACGGAAATTAATTTTATTGGCAGCATCCATCTGCATAGATGAAGTGGTATAGGGTAATGGAGCATTGCGTTTGCGCTCTTTCTTATCTACCTGATCCACTGAAAAATCTTTGCTAGTCAGACGAGACAAGACTTCCTTGACCTCATCATTGCTAGTCAGTTTCATCTTTTTACCATCCACTCCATAGAAGGAAGCTTGAAATTGCTTGGTTCCCTTTTTAAAGACAGCATCAATTGTCCAGTATTCTTCTGGTTGGAAGGCATTAATTTCATTCTCACGATCAATGATTAACTTGAGCGCAATAGACTGAACGCGACCTGCTGACAAGCCCTTCTTGACCTTCTTCCACAAAATAGGCGAAATCGAGTACCCCACCAAGCGGTCTAGGACACGACGAGCCTGTTGAGCATCGACCAAGTCCATATCAATCTTACGAGGTTCTTTAAAAGCATTTTTGACCGCATCCTTGGTGATTTCATTGAAGACCACACGGTTGGCATCATTTTCATCTAAGTTGAGAATGTGAGCCAAATGCCAAGAAATCGCTTCTCCTTCACGGTCCGGGTCACTCGCCAGAAAGACTTTATTAGCTTTTTTGGCTTCTTTTTTCAAGTCATTGATAAGAGGACCTTTTCCTCGGATATTGATATATTGCGGTTCATAATTATTTTCAATATCGACTGACATACTGGATTTCTTCAAATCACGGATATGGCCGACACTGGCTAAAACCTTGTAGTTTCTGCCAAGATATTTTTCAATCGTCTTAGCCTTAGCAGGCGACTCCACGATGACTAAATTTTTTTTAACTGTTGATTTTTTCTTTTTTGTTGCCGTAGCCACAGTATCACACCTTTTCAAAGTAATAAACTTTATAAAGTGTAAACCATTTTGCCATAACTGTCAAGACTTAGCTCCTATATATAGAAGAAAAGTTTGTCTAGTAAGCGAACTTTCGTCTTAAAATTCAAATTCCGCAAGAACATCCTGCCCACTGGTGACCAATTTTGCCCCTTCTTGAATCAAATGATGGCAACCGTCTGATAGTCCATCTAAAATGCTACCAGGAATAGCAAAGACATCGCGTCCTTCTTCCATTGCTCGCTCACAGGTAATGAGACTACCTGAGCGCATCTTAGCCTCTGCTACAATCACACCACGGCAAAGTCCAGCAATGATGCGATTACGGGCAGGAAAATGAAATTTTAGAGGTTGTTCGCCTGGTCCATACTCACTGAGAACCAGATGGTCATTGCCGATGTAGTCTTGCAAGCGTTTATTGGCTTTAGGATAAAACACATCCAGACCTGTTCCAATCACTGCAATGCTTTTTCCGCCATTCTGAAGAGCTGCCATATGAGCTGCTGTGTCAATGCCCTTGGCTAATCCACTGACGATAACCAGTTCATTTTCCAATCCTTGAATGACTTTTTCAACTGACTTAGCTCCCTGTTTGCTACAAGCACGACTTCCCACGACCGCTACCTTAGGAAATTTCAAGAGGTCAAGATTTCCCTTGTAAAATAAAAGTACAGGCGCATCGTATATTTCACTCAAATCCCAAGGGTAACAGTCATCTAAAATAGAGAAAGATGGAAATTTTTTAAACTCCTTCTCCAAATGCGCATCGTCTATCTGAAAATAACGTTCCATAAAAACAGCTGGATTTCGGCAACCTGATATATCTGCAATATCACCTAACAACAGTTCTTGATCAACATTTTCACCGTATTCTAGGACATTCAAAATCTGTTGATTGGTCAAACCTGATTTTTTTAACTTATAGATTTCATAGTTTGTGATTTTCATAAATATCTCCATTTCTTTTTCTACTCATCTATTTATTCGTAAAAAATCAAAAAAACATCCGACTATTTCAGCCAGATGTTGGAATCTTTAATTTTCGTTTTTAAGAATTTCTTCTAATTTATGATAGTCTTGGACACTATCAATTTCATAGATGCTATTGCCTTCTAATTCTTCAACATAGACATCTAGCTCTTTGATGTTATCCTTAACCATATTGTCCCAGTAGAGATCAACAAATTCACCACTTGCATAAGCCTTATCGATAAAGCTAACAATCTTTTCTGCAGTTGGAGCATCCCAGAAGGATACACCACTAAGAATGCGACCTGCCTTGCTATCAACAATAATGTCTTGAACCTTGTAGTCATCTCCATAGACCAAGAACCATTCGTTGGTACAATCTTCACGATAAACACTAAAATAAGTCGAACGTGTCAAATCATTGCGGAACATATTTTTAAAGAGATAATTATCGGCATCGATAACATAACTGTTAGCTAATTCTTCTTTTACAAGATAGAGAGAGTAAAAGTTATTGTAGTCAGCGTATTTATCATTGAAAACGAGGCGAACCCCATATTTTTCTTTCAAGTAATCGAATTGTTCTTTAAGGTAACCAACAATGATGATGATGTCATGGATACCTTTTTCTTTGAGAAACTCAATTTGGTATTCAATCAAGGGTTTTTGATTAACCTGAACCAAGGCTTTAGGGGTATTTTCAGTCATAGGACGCAAGCGAGTTCCCAATCCCGCTGCTAAGATGATGGCTTTCACACGAATCTCCTTTATTCTTTAATAATAATATAAACTCCAGCAATAACGACAAGTGACGTAATAATTGTCAGCATATCTAGCGGTGCACCCAAGAAAACAACTGCAAACAAGACAGTCCAAACTACATAACTCACGTTCAAGCCTGTAGCCTTGGCTGGTTGCAAGCGATTGATAGCGATATAATAAGCCAAGTAGGAAATCATATCAAAGGCAGCAAAGACAATCATGAGACCTAGCAATTGTCCATTGGCCACTTCTGCAAATGACTGATGAGAGAAGAGCACAATCACAAGATAGGACAAGAATGAAGTCACTTGACGAATTAAGAGGGCTTCGATTTCACTCAGTTCACTTTCCATGGCAAAGGAGCTAAGGACACTTTCACTCCCCCATGCAATTGCACAAACCAAAGCACAGAGAATCCCAATGTAGAAGGAATTGACCTGTTCAACCTTATAGGTCTGAGCAATAATCCCTGCAATAATCAAGACAATACCAAATACAGTATTTTTTGAAATCTTGTGCTTCAAAAAGAAGAAAGCCAATAAAACCGAAATCGCAGGGTAAATAGCCGATACAGATGAAGCTAAGGAACTTCCGATATACTTAACCGCATAAAGATTGGCCTGCATACCAATAGGGCCTGCTAGCAAGGCTCCGATGATAACACTAACATTGCGAATATTTAAGAAAATTGAGAGACGAACTTTTCCTTCTTTTACCAAGAGAAAAGCTAGTAAGATAAAGATACTCAAGAAATCGTGAGCAGCAGCTACCACAAAGGGCGACAAATCTGTAAAAATCGAAAAGATATAAGCACTAATTGTTAGACCTAAACCCCAGAAAATACCTGAGAGTAGACCGAAGGAAACTCCATTTTTATTTTTCATCTGAACCTCCATAATATGACAAACCTTTAACAGCTCTTTGGTAACGATTCACACCATAGTCACCAAAATCTGTGCCTTGCTCTTCCTTATAGACAGTCCATAGACTCCAAATAGCATCTTGTAAAATTTTATAAATGGCAATCTTTTCACGAGAGACAGGTGTTTGCTCACTCTCATAGTGAGATAAGAAATCTTCTTCCTCTTGAGGAGTGAATTCAGACTCTAAAAAGAGAGCAGCCAAATCCCACATTGGATCATTCATTGATGAATATTCCCAGTCAATCAGATATAGACGTCCTTGAGGTGATTCGATAAAGTTTTCAGGCACCAAATCGATATGACAAGATTTTCTGTCAACACCTAAGTCAGTCAGTCTTTTCTCTAAGGAGAAGACTTCTTCTCTAACTGCTTCATAGTTAGCATACGGGATTTTTTCTTCAATTAAGGATTCGTATTTTTTGATTTCTTCAAAAGGAGCAAATTCTCCTCTTAATTCCTTGCCAGAAGCATGAATAGTTTGTAATATTGGAGCAATTTTGTCAAATTTGGTCTTGATTGACGTTGAATCAAGCGTAATCGCAGATTCGATATACTCATTAACTTTGATACCAGCTTCAATATCAAAAAGGTAATTTTTTACATCTAGGTCTAAATCTTTAAGTAGTTCAAGATTGTACTTTTCATCTTGACGATTGATCAGTTTTTCTGTCCCTTTACCAAAGAATTTAACAATGTATTGCTTATTTGTTGTTTTGGCCAAATAGTTTTGATTGGTCATTCCCCCCAGTTGTTCAACACTGAGGACTTCCTCTTCTTGACTAAGTAAGGAAGAAATTTTTTCTTTAATGATTTTCTCCACAATTAACCTCCAGCACCTATACTTCCCACTTAAACACAGTTTTAAATGCTGTATTTAAATCGGTCGCAAAGACACGGTGAATATCTTTAATTTCTCTTACAGGTTCTTCTAGATAAAGGATATTTTTAAGACGATTGGCAAATTTCTTGACTTCCATCATTTGGATGGCATTTTCAAAATCAATGCGACCAGAACGAGAGGACCCAACCAAGAGCAAGCCTTTTTCTAAGGCATCACGTGTATTGAGATTGACTTTATACTCACTAACTCCCATCATAAGAATCGTTCCCTGAGGACGAATGTAACGAATCAAGTCATTAATAGCTGGTCCAGTACCATCACCACCACAACACTCAAAAGCATGGTCAAAGGCCAAATCTTCAGGAATATTATCAGTAATATAGCATTCTTTGGCAAATGAGAAAAGTTCCAACTTTTCCCAATGACGACCAATAACCACAATCTCTGCTTCTGGCAAAGTATAGTTGATAATATTGGCAACCACAAAAGCTAAACTTCCATCTCCGATAACAGCAATTCGGTCTCGCTTGCTATGAGCAAGAGTCAATAAGCGATTCATAGCGTGCATGCCGACACTGACAAACTCTGTAATCGCTGCAACCGTGTCTTCAATAGCATCATAAGCTACCACACGATCTTTAGGGAGAGAAACAAACTCTCTCATAAAGCCATCAAATCCACTAGACAAGAAATGGGTCCCTGTCATGTAGTTTTCATAGAATTCTTCATCACTCTGCATAGGAGGCTGATTAGGAATCATGACAACTTTTTGCCCAACCTCGTAGGTTCCTGTAGGGTCAGAAATAACGGTTCCACATGACTCGTGAATCATTGCCATTGGAAACTTTTTATTCAAAATCTTCGGATCACGTTTTCCTTGGTAGTAACGCTGATCCGCATGACAGACCGCCATATAATTAGGACGGATGAGGATATGATTCTCTTGGTCAATAGCCTCTTCCTGATATTTGACATTGATAAACTTAGGCTTAGTTAGTTGATAAATTTGATTAATCATTTTACTAGTCTTTCTCAATCATACTTTTTGCAATCTTCAAATCTGTTACGGTTGTAATCTTCAGATTTGAGTATTCACCTTTGGCTAAGGCCACATCTTTTCCTTTGATCACAAAGATTTTACATGCATCTGTCAAAATTTCCTTCTCTTCAGCAGAAAGAGAGCCATAAAGGTCCATGAAGTCCTTGCAACGGAATGTTTGAGGTGTTTGTCCTTGATAGAGGTGAGCACGATTTGGAATATCTGTAATGAATTGACCATTGGTACTTTCAACGATAGTATCTACCGCTTCAACTACTGTGTCCACTGCGTCATGATTTTGCGCAAGTTTGATATTGTCCTGAATCATGCGAAGTGTAATAAATGGACGAACAGAATCGTGGGTAACAACGATATCCTCTGGAGTAAGCGGACGATAAGCATCAATGGCTTCAATGATTTTCTCAATACTTGTATTGCGGTCAGCACCACCCTTTGTAATGATGATACGATCCTTATGAAGAGGTAGATATTTATCTACAAGATCCTCTGCATGTGAAACCCAGTCTCCATGAACCCCAACCATAATTTTTTCAATACTTGGTTCCAAGACAAATTTTTCAATTGTATGAATCAAAATAGGTCGATCGCCTAGCTCTAAAAATTGTTTTGGCAAATTACTAATTCCCATGCGAGTACCAGTTCCACCGGCAAGAATTCCTGCATAAATCATCTATTTTCTCCTTTGTCTTACTAAAAAAACTTATTCTCTCTATTATACCACAATCTAGTCCTATCATGAAAGAAATACCGGACCTCCCTTTCTAGAATAGAAGGATTAAGGAGTTCTATTATTCAAAGAAACTAGTCCATTTCTAGTAGTGGCTAGGAATTCTGTAGTCATTACTAATAAATAGCTGTGAAATTTTAGAGTTCTTCAGAATAATATACTTTCCTTAAAAAAATCTTAAAATTAAGATTTGAAACTTCAAAGTGATTGCTTGACTTACTGCCCTTCATTTCTTATTAGCTAACTTTATGATATAATGAAAAACGAGGTAAATTGAATGAAAAGTATAAAATTAAATGCTCTATCTTATATGGGAATTCGTGTCTTGAATATTATTTTTCCCATCCTAACTGGAACCTACGTCGCGCGTGTCTTGGACCGAACTGACTATGGTTACTTCAACTCAGTTGACACTATTTTGTCATTTTTCTTGCCCTTTGCGACTTATGGGGTCTATAACTACGGTTTACGGGCCATCAGTAATGTCAAGGATAACAAAAAAGATCTGAATAGAACCTTCTCTAGTCTTTTTTATTTGTGCATAGCTTGTACGATTTTGACCACTGCTGTCTATATCCTTGCCTATCCTCTCTTCTTTACAGATAATCCAATCATCAAAAAGGTCTACCTTGTTATGGGGATTCAACTCATTGCCCAGATTTTTTCAATCGAGTGGGTCAATGAAGCTCTGGAAAATTACAGTTTTCTCTTTTACAAGACTGCCTTCATCCGTATCCTGATGCTGATCTCTATATTCCTGTTTGTCAAAAATGAACACGATATTGTTGTCTATACACTTGTGATGAGTTTATCGACACTGATTAACTATCTGATTAGTTATTTTTGGATTAAAAGAGACATTAAGCTTGTTAAGATTCACATAAGTGATTTTAAACCGCTCTTTCTCCCTTTAACAGCCATGTTGGTCTTTGCCAATGCCAATATGCTCTTCACTTTTTTGGATCGTCTCTTCCTCGTTAAAACAGGGATTGATGTCAACGTTAGTTACTACACCATGGCTCAACGAATTGTGACCGTTATAGCTGGTGTTGTAACAGGAGCTATCGGAGTGAGTGTGCCTCGTCTCAGTTACTATCTAGGAAAAGGCGACAAAGAAGCCTATGTTTCTCTGGTTAACAGAGGAAGTCGAATCTTTAACTTCTTTATCATTCCACTCAGTTTCGGACTCATGGTTTTAGGACCAAATGCTATCCTACTTTATGGTAGTGAAAAATATATCGGAGGTGGTATCTTAACCTCTCTCTTCGCTTTTCGTACGATTATCCTGGCACTAGATACCATTCTTGGTTCCCAAATTCTCTTTACAAATGGCTATGAAAAACGTATCACAGTTTACACAGTCTTTGCTGGGCTACTCAATTTAGGCTTAAATAGTCTCCTCTTTTTCAACCATATCGTGGCTCCTGAATACTACCTACTCACAACTATGCTATCAGAGGCCTCTCTACTTGTTTTCTATATCGTTTTCATCCATAGAAAACAACTCATCCACTTAGGACATATCTTCAGCTATACTATTCGATACTCGCTCTTTTCACTTTCCTTTGTAGGAATCTATTTCCTGATTAATTTCTTGTATCCCGTGGATATGGTCATTAATTTGCCATTTTTGATTAATACTGGTTTGATTGTCTTGCTATCAGCCATCTCTTATATTGGTCTACTTGCCTTCACCAAAGATAGCATTTTCTATGAATTTTTAAACCATGTCCTAGCCTTAAAAAATAAATTCAAAAGATCATAGGAGTTTAAAATGAAACAACTATCCATTGAAGATGCCAAACAAATTGAATTAGAAATTTTGGATTATATTGATACTCTCTGTAAAAAGCACAATATCAACTATATTATTAACTACGGTACTCTGATTGGGGCGGTTCGACATCAGGGCTTTATCCCTTGGGACGATGATATTGATCTGTCCATGCCTCGAGAAGACTACCAACGATTTATAAACATTTTTCAAAAGGAAAAAAGCAAATATAAGCTCCTATCCTTAGAAACTGATAAGAACTACTTTAACAACTTTATCAAAATAACAGACAGTACAACTAAAATTATTGATACTCGAAATACAAAAACCTATGAGTCTGGTGTTTTTATCGATATTTTCCCTATGGATCGCTTTGATGATCCTAAGGTCATTGATATTTGTTATAAGCTGGAAAGCTTCAAACTTCTGTCTTTCAGTAAACACAAAAATATTGTCTATAAGGATAGCCTTTTAAAAGATTGGATACGAACAGCCTTTTGGTTGCTCCTGCGACCTGTTTCTCCTCGTTATTTCGCAAATAGAATCGAGAAAGAAATTCAAAAATATAATCGTGAGAATGGTCAGTATATGGCCTTTATCCCTTCTAAATTTAAGGAAAAGGAAGTCTTCCCAAGTGGTACCTTTGATAACACAATTGATTTACCCTTTGAGAATTTGAACCTTCCTGCACCTGAAAAATTTGATACTATTTTGACTCAATTTTACGGGGATTATATGACCTTGCCACCTGAAGAAAAACGCTTCTACAGTCATGAATTTCATGCCTACAAATTGGAGGATTAGGATGCAATATTTAGAAAAAGAAGAAATTAAAGAAATCCAACTAGCTCTGCTAGATTATATTGATGAGACTTGTAAGAAACATAATATTCCTTATTTTCTCAGTTATGGAACCATGCTTGGAGCTATCCGCCACAAAGGTATGATTCCTTGGGATGATGATATTGATATTTCTCTCTATCGTGAAGATTATGAACGTTTATTGAAGATTATTGAGGAGGAAAATCACCCTCGCTACAAGGTTCTTTCCTACGATACCTCTTCTTGGTACTTCCATAATTTCGCATCGATTTTGGACACTTCTACTGTCATCGAAGACCATGTCAAGTACAAGCGTCATGACACCAGTCTCTTTATCGACGTATTTCCAATTGATCGCTTTACAGATTTGAGCATTGTCGACAAGAGCTATAAGTATGTGGCCCTTCGTCAACTGGCTTATATCAAAAAATCACGCGCAGTTCACGGTGATAGCAAGTTAAAAGATTTTCTAAGATTATGTAGCTGGTACGCCCTCCGATTTGTCAATCCTCGTTACTTTTACAAGAAAATTGATCAGCTAGTCAAAAATGCTGTAACCAACACTCCTCAATATGAGGGAGGAATTGGTATTGGTAAAGAAGGAATGAAAGAAGTCTTCCCAGTTGATACCTTTAAAGAACTCATCTTAACTGAGTTTGAAGGCCGTATGTTGCCCGTCCCTAAAAAATATGATCAATTTTTAACCCAGATGTATGGGGATTATATGACACCACCATCAAAGGAAATGCAAGAATGGTATAGTCATAGTATTAAAGCTTATCGCAAAAGCTGATTAAGCAGTAGTTTACAAGAAAAAATATAACAAAAAAGAGAAGATCGTTATACCTTCTCTTTTTTCTATTTAAATTGCTTCTGTGACAAAACTACGGCTTTCAAGTACTTTAAGCATGGCATTAGCTGTATCTAGGGCTGTAAAGAGGGGCACTCCGTGTTCAATAGCTGAACGGCGAATCTGCTCACCATCTTCGTCTGCAGTTCGTTTTGTTCCAACTGTGTTAATGATAGCTTGAATTCTTCCTTTACGAACAAAACTTGGAATATCCTTATCGTCATCACCAATCTTACCAACAGGTTGGGCTTGCAATCCATGACTGGCAAAGAAGGCTGCTGTCCCTTCTGTCGCGAGGATTCCATAGCCAATATTTTGGAAACGACGAGCCAAGTCCAAGGCTTCTTCTTTGGCATCATCAGCGATGGTAAATACAACGTTACCAAAAGTTGGCAAATGCAGGTAAGAAGCTTCAAAGGCTTTATAGAGAGCTTTTTCCAAAGTCGTATCAGAACCCATAACTTCACCTGTTGATTTCATTTCAGGACCAAGTAAGCTGTCTACCTTAGCTAGTTTGGTAAAGGAGAAGACAGGTGCCTTGATATGAACGCGGGTGCTTTCAGGGTAAAGTCCATCTTGGTAGCCAAGTTCTTCAAGTTTTTGACCAAGAATGAGCTTGGTTGCTACTTGAGCCATAGGGATATTGGTCACTTTAGAAAGAAATGGAACCGTACGGCTAGCACGTGGATTGACCTCAATAACGTAGACTTTTTCATCCTTGATAACAAACTGGATATTCATCATTCCAAGACAGTTAAGACCAATTGCTAGACGTTTTGTGTAGTCTGCGATTGTTTCTTGCACCTTTTGCGACAAGGTTTGTGGTGGGTAAACGGCCATTGAGTCACCCGAGTGGACACCAGCACGTTCGATATGTTCCATGATACCAGGGATAAGGACATTTTCTCCATCTGAAATGGCATCAACTTCGCACTCTTGCCCAACGATATAAGAGTCGACAAGAACTGGGTGGTCTGGACTAGCCTTAACAGCAGTTCGCATGTAAGAACGAAGGTCTTCTTCGTTTTCAACGATTTCCATGGCACGTCCACCAAGTACATAAGATGGGCGGACAAGAACTGGGAAACCAATCTTGCGAGCTGCAAGTACTGCTTCTTCTTCATTGGTAGCAGTTTGTCCTGGTGGCTGTGGAATATCCAAATCTTTAAGAGCTTGCTCGAAGAGGTCACGGTCTTCAGCTCGGTCTAGGTCAGCAACCTGTGTACCAAGGATGATCACACCTGCTTTTGCCAATGGCTCCGCAAGGTTGATGGCTGTTTGACCACCGAACTGAACGATAACCCCTTTTGGTTGCTCCAAGTCGATGACATTCATAACATCTTCGAATGTCAATGGCTCAAAGTAAAGCTTATCTGATACAGAGAAGTCTGTAGACACGGTCTCTGGGTTTGAGTTCATGATGATGGCTTCATAGCCAGCCGCCTGAATAGCCTTAACTGAATGAACAGTTGCGTAGTCAAACTCAACCCCTTGACCAATACGGATTGGACCAGAACCTAGAACTAGAACGGATTCCTTATCAGACTTGATAGACTCATTTTCCCATCCATAGGTTGAATAGAAATATGGCGTTTCAGAGTCGAACTCTGCCGCACAAGTATCGACCATCTTATAAACAGGAACAATCTTGTTTTCCAAACGAAGTTGGCGAACTTGGTCAGCAGTCGTTTTCCAGAGTTCAGCAATCTTACGGTCTGAAAATCCATTCAATTTTGCAGTTTTCAAAACTTCAAGATCTTGTGGATGGGCACCCAACTCCTGCTCAATTTCAAAGATATGTAGGAGTTTATCGAGATAAAAGATATCAATTTTTGTAAGCTCTGCAATTTCTTCTGGTGTGTAGCCACGACGAATGGCTTCTGATACATAGAAGAGACGATCATCTTGGGCTTTCACAACCTTTTCAATCAAAGAATCATCAGAAACTGATGCAAGTTCAGGCATTTCATTGTGGTGTACCCCAATTTCAAGGGAGCGGCAAGCCTTAAGGAGAGATTCTTCGATGTTACGACCAATCGCCATTACTTCCCCAGTCGCCTTCATCTGGGTACCAAGACGGCGCTCACCCTTTTCAAACTTGTCAAATGGGAAACGAGGAATCTTGGCAACCACGTAGTCAAGGGCTGGTTCAAACATGGCATAGGTTGAACCCGTGACTGGGTTGATGACCTCATCCAAGGTCAAACCGACGGCAATCTTAGCAGCCAATTTGGCAATTGGGTAACCTGTCGCCTTAGATGCCAGGGCTGAAGAACGCGACACACGAGGGTTTACTTCGATGACATAATACTTGAAACTGTGTGGGTCAAGAGCTAGCTGAACATTACATCCACCTTCAATCTTAAGGGCACGAATAATGCTCAAGCTCGCGTCACGTAGCATTTGGTTTTCATAGTCTGACATGGTTTGGGCAGGGGCAAATACGATGGAATCCCCTGTGTGAATCCCAACTGGGTCAAAGTTTTCCATGTTACAAACAACCAAAGCATTATCAGCTGAGTCACGCATAACTTCGTATTCGATTTCCTTGAAACCTGCGATTGAACGCTCAATCAAACATTGGGTCACGGGTGACAATTTCAATCCATTTTCAGCGATTTCACGCAATTCTTCCTCATTAGCACACATACCACCACCAGTACCACCAAGTGTAAAGGCTGGACGAACGATGACTGGGTATCCAATTGTTGCTGCAAAGGCAACAGCTTCTTCAACAGTGTTTACAATTTCAGATTCTGGAATGGGTTGTTCCAATTCTTCCATCAATTGTTTAAAGAGGTCACGATCTTCAGCTTGGTCAATGGCAGATAATTTAGTTCCCAGAAGCTCAACACCAAGCTCATCAAGGATACCATTTTTAGACAATTCCATGGCCATATTAAGACCAGTTTGCCCACCGAGTGTTGGTAGCAAGGCATCTGGACGCTCCTTACGAAGAATACGTGTCACAAACTCAAGTGTAATTGGTTCAATATAAACCTTATCCGCAATTTCCTTGTCCGTCATGATGGTTGCAGGGTTTGAGTTAACCAAGACAACCTCATAACCTTCCTCTTTCAACGACAAGCAAGCCTGGGTCCCAGCGTAGTCAAACTCAGCAGCCTGACCAATAATAATCGGACCAGAACCAATCACCATAATTTTTTGAATATCAGTACGTTTAGGCATAGTTTATGATACAAAGCCCGTAAAGAACACAGCGAAAATAGGAAACTCGGTGCAGACGCCTTCAGCATCAAGACGATGTTTATCTTTTTCACACAGTTCTTAGGGCGTGTTCACTTAAGCGAACAATGTATCTTCTCCTTTCTATTCGGCAACTCTCGGGTTGCCATTAAATAAATTCTCCGACGATTTTTTAGCGAAACGATACTTTTCGGTAAAAAATCTAGTGCAGGGAGTTTTTAGTTCGCCTAATAGCGACTAAAAGAAACGACCTGCCTTTCTATTCGTCGCCTCTCAGGGCGACATTAAATAAATTCTCCGACGAGCTTTTACTCGTTCTTAGTTTGATTGTTTAAAAGCTTCCATCATCTCGATAAACTCGTCAAATAGGTAGCTAGCGTCGTGTGGACCAGGGGCTGCATCTGGATGGTATTGAACAGAGAAAGCAGGTTGGTATCTGTGACGCACACCTTCAACTGACTTGTCATTGATTTCTTCGTGGGTAATGATCAAGTGCTCTGGCAAATCCTCACGACTGACTGCATAACCATGGTTCTGACTTGTAAAATCCACACGTCCTGTAGCAATTTCACGTACTGCATGGTTGAATCCACGGTGTCCAAATTTCATCTTGTAGGTCTTAGCACCATTTGCCATTGCAAAGAGTTGATGCCCCATACAGATACCAAAGATTGGAATTTTTCCTTGCACACCACGAATCATGTCCAGTGCTTGGGGAACATCTTCTGGATTTCCCGGTCCATTTGACAACATCACTCCGTCAGGATTGAGATGGAGAATTTCTTCCGCTGTTGTTGAATAAGGAACAACCGTAACGTTACAGTTACGCTTAGAAAGTTCACGTAAGATTGAGTGCTTGAGACCAAAGTCCACTAGCACCACACTCAAACCAACTCCTGGAGCTGGATATGAAGTTTTAGTAGAAACCTGCTTGATATTATCTGTCGGCAAGACTGTTGCTTGGAGCTGGTCAGTTACATGATCCATACTGTCCCCAACATGGGTCAAGGTTGCACGCATGGTACCATGCTTACGGATAATTTTTGTCAGAGCACGGGTATCAATTCCTGAAATACCAGGAATTTTTTTAGCTTTCAAAAATTCATCCAAGGTCATTTGATTGCGCCAGTTACTAGCTCTACGTGCTTCTTCGAAAACGACAACTCCCTTACAAGTTGGAATAATGGATTCGTAATCATCACGGTTAATTCCATAATTTCCTACCAAAGGATAAGTAAAGGTCAAGATTTGTCCATTATAAGACTGGTCTGTAATGGATTCTTGGTAGCCGGTCATGCCTGTATTAAAGACAATTTCACCAGTTACATCAATATCTGCTCCGAAGGCTTTGCCTTCAAAAACTGTGCCATCTTCTAATACTAGAAGTCTTTTTGTCATATTTTCACCTCTCGTGGACGCTCACTGGCGTCTTTTAACGTCTTGTGTTTTAGTTGGCGTTTCTACTCGCCAGTACGGATTCTAAGATTGCCATTCGAACAAAGACACCATTGGTCATTTGTTGGACAATCCGTGATTTTGGTGCTTCAACCAAGTGGTCTGCGATTTCTACATCACGGTTGACTGGAGCTGGATGCATAAGGATTGCTGTTTCTTTCAAACGATCATAACGTTCTTGAGTCAAGCCATGTTGGGCATGGTAGTCCTCTTTTGAAAAGATAGCTCCACTATCATGACGTTCATGTTGCACACGGAGAAACATCATGACATCCACCTGATCAATGATTTCATCAATAGTTACAAACTGCCCATAGTCTGCAAACTCTTGACTTCTCCATTCCTCAGGTCCAGCAAAGTAAAGTTCAGCTCCCAAGCGTTTCAAAATCTGCATATTAGATTTGGCAACGCGTGAGTGGTCCAAATCACCTGCAATCGCAACCTTGAGACCCTCAAAGTGACCAAATTCCTCATAAATAGTCATTAAATCAAGCAAGCTCTGGCTAGGATGTTGTCCCGAACCATCTCCACCATTGATGATGGAAGTCGTAATCGTGGGACTAGCAACTAACTCTCTGTAATAATCAACCTCTGGGTGACGAATCACACAGACATCCACTCCTAAAGCAGACAGAGTCAGGATGGTATCATAAAGTGTCTCCCCTTTATTAACTGAACTAGTCTTCACATCAAAGTCAAGTCGCTCCAATCCTAGTTTAATCTCTGCCACTTCAAAGGACTTATGCGTCCGTGTAGAATCCTCAAAGAAAAGATTGGAAACAATCGGATGATCCTCATAGGGAAGCTGAGCTCCGTTTTTAAACTCAATTCCTCGCTTAATCAATTTCATGACTTGATCGACAGTGAGGTCTTCCATGGACACCACATGGTTCAATGCTTGTTGATTTTCTGACATGGCTACTCCTTTAGCTTTCTATGCTTCTTCAGTAATCAGAACTCTGTCTTGGCCATCAAGTTCTGCCATCTCTACGATGATTTCTTCAGAACGACTAGTTGGGATATTTTTTCCAACGTAATCTGGACGGATTGGCAATTCTCTATGTCCACGATCGACCAGAACAGCTAAACTTACGCGCGCAGGACGACCATGACCGACAATATTATCAATAGCAGCACGGATAGTACGGCCTGTATAAAGCACATCGTCCACCAAGATAACTTCACGGTCTGTCACATCAACAGAAACCAAAGAAGTATCTTCTCCACTTTTAACATCATCACGGAAAGGTTTCGTATCCAATTCCACAACCGGAACTGAAAGATTTTCTAGCTGCTCCAAACGTTCTTGGATTCGGTGGGCGATAAAGACACCACGAGTTTTAATACCAGCCAAGACGATTTTATTCAAATCTTTGTTACGTTCGATAATCTCATAAGTAATACGCGTAATCGCTCGTTTGACGGTCAATTCGTCTACAACTTCTTTTGCCTTCATGACAAACCTCCAAAAAGAAAAGTCTCCTTAAACAAGGAGACTTGAAATGTATAGCTAAGCAAGCCCTACTGCAAACAGTATAGACTTCACCCTTCTACTTTATCGCTCTCCTTGCCTGCCTCACAGGACAGGTTTAAAGGAATATTTAGTTATCAATTACTATAGCACAAAGCATGCTTAAAATCAAGCAAAAACTTTTGAGTCCCCATCTTATAAATTGCTAAAGTCATATAACTGTGGGTACTGGTCACACTCTGGATTTTTAGGATGACAAATAGCTCTTCCAAAATAAATCATGGCCTGATGGGCAGCTAACCACTGCTCCGGTGGCAAGATATCCATGACCCGCTTTTCCACCTCAAGCGGTGTCGCTGATTTTTTGACGATATTGTGGTGTTTGCAAATACGCTCCACATGAGTATCCACTGCAAAGGCTGGAATCCCAAAGCCCACACTCATGACAACATTGGCTGTCTTGCGACCAACACCTGCAAGACTTTCCAATTTCTCACGTGTTTGAGGGACTTGACCATCAAAATCATCTAGTAACTGTTGGGCACATTTTTTAAGGAATTTAGCCTTATTCCGATACAGTCCCAGGCGAGAAATATGTGAAGCAATCTCACTCTCAGTCGCCACAGACATGGCTTGTGGCGTTGGAAAGGCAGCAAAGAGACCTGGTGTGGCCTTATTTACCGCTGCATCCGTTGTCTGGGCTGACAACATGACCGCAACCAAGAGTTCAAAATGATTGGTAAAATCAAGACTTGGCTTGGCATCTGGAAACAGAGCAATGATTTCTTCTAGCACTTTTCGTGCTCTTTTTTTTGACAAGACCATTATTCGTCTCCATCAAATAGTCCTTTTAAGCCAGCAAAAGGACTGTTTTCTTCTTTCTTAACTGCTTGTTGAGCTTGGTATTCTTCCTCAGTCATGATTTGCCAGTCATTTCCTGAAACAAATCCTTGACCAGCCTCTTCTTCAGCCGTCAAGACCTTGATAGGAATGTTGAGAAGGATATTATCTGACACGCTCTCAGCAAGATCAAGTTCTCCATTTTCGATAGGCAAGACCAAATCATCATCTAGAACTTCTTGGTCCAGCTGGTTGGTTGCGCCTTCCATAAAAACTTCCGTTACTGGATAAGATTCAACTAACTCAACTGGCTCCATACTGCGACTTGAAGCAAGAACAATGGTATAAGATAGTTGATAATCTAAGAAATACATACGGTCTTCGTACTGTACTTTCCCAACTGCAAGGATATCTTTTACATCTAAAATTTCTTGATTGCGTGCACGCAGGTCTGCGGCTAGGTCTAACGTTTGTTCAAAATGCAAGCCTTCAGACTGCTTACGAATTTCTTGAATATTTAATTTCATACTTCCTCCATAAAGATTTACTCTCTTGATTATACCATGAAAAGGCTACAAATCAGCACAGCAAACTTTATAATTAAAATTCGATTTTCAACATATTTACTATGACATTTTGTTTTTTAGTGCTATACTATAGGCAATAATACATCAGAGCAAGGAGGATGCTCACATGGAAGACAAAGAACTCATTACTAATGCTTACCACACGGATTTTAGAGCTTGGAATTGCCAGTTTTCTGTTGACAAAATTTCCTAAAAGGTATAGGATAAAGGTACCAATACTCGGAGGTAAGGGAGACATGAACAACTAAGTCTATCAAATAAAGAACCTTTATTTAGTAGATCTTGTTTTTGTCTCTTTTTGTGTGCTCTTTTATGCTCTTTTTCTGGCATGTTAATAGGGGTTTTTGACATAGACTTTGGGCTCTACTAGGTAAAGTAGAGCTTTTTGTTATGCACTATCGACATTCTAGAAAGGGCAATAATATGATAAACATCAATCATCTAACCATCACACAAAACAAAGATTTACGAGACCTTGTATCTGACTTAAGCATGACTATCCAAGACGGGGAAAAGGTAGCTATTATTGGTGAAGAAGGAAATGGCAAATCAACTTTACTTAAAATTTTAATGGGGGAAGCTTTGTCTGATTTCACTATCAAGGGAGACATCCAGTCTGACTATCAGTCACTGGCCTATATTCCTCAAAAACTTCCCGAGGAGCTGAAAAAGAAAAGTCTACACGACTACTTCTTTTTAGATTCTCTTGATTTAGACTACAGTATCCTCTATCGTTTGGCTGAGGAATTGCATTTTGATGGCGATCGCTTCGCTAGCAACCAAGAGATTGGCAGTCTATCAGGAGGCGAAGCTTTGAAAATTCAGCTCATCCATGAGTTAGCCAAACCCTTTGAGATTCTATTTCTAGATGAACCTTCAAATGACCTAGACCTTGAGACGGTTGATTGGCTAAAAAGACAGATACAGAAGATGAGGCAAACCGTTATTTTCATTTCCCATGATGAAGACTTTCTTTCTGAAACGGCAGACACTATTGTTCACTTGCGACTGGTCAAGCACCGTAAAGAAGCGGAAACACTAGTAGAGCATTTAGACTATGATCGCTATAGTGAGCAGAGAAAGGCTAATTTTGCCAAACAAAGCAAGCAAGCTGCTAACGATCAAAGAGCCTACGATAAAACCATGGAAAAACATCGACGAGTCAAGCAAAATGTAGAAACTGCGCTTAGAGCTACTAAAGACAGTACTGCCGGTCGCCTATTGGCTAAAAAGATGAAAACTGTCCTCTCTCAAGAAAAACGCTACGAAAGGGTAGCTCAGGCCATGACCCAAAAGCCACTTGAAGAGGAAGAAATCAAACTTTTCTTTTCAGATGTCCAACCATTACCGGCTTCTAAAGTCTTAATCCAATTGGAAAAAGAAAATTTGTCCATTGGCGACCGAGTTTTGGTTCAGGGACTGCAACTAACTGTCCATGGCCAAGAAAAAATCGGTATCATCGGCCCAAATGGTGTTGGAAAATCGACTCTGCTAGCCAAGTTGCAACAACTGCTTAGCGCAAAAAGAGAAATTTCGCTTGGTTTTATGCCACAAGATTACCACAAAAAACTGCAATTGGATTTATCACCAATAGCCTACCTCAGCAAAACTGGAGAAAAAGAGGAACTACAGAAAATCCAATCTCATCTAGCTAGTCTCAATTTCAGTTATCCAGAAATGCAGCATCAAATTCGCTCCTTATCTGGCGGGCAACAGGGTAAACTCCTGCTTTTGGATTTAGTCTTGCGCAAACCAAACTTTCTCCTTCTGGATGAACCCACACGAAACTTTTCACCCACTTCTCAACCCCAAATCAGAAAACTCTTTGCCACCTATCCAGGCGGTCTCATCACTGTTTCGCATGACCGTCGTTTCTTAAAAGAGGTCTGTTCAATCATCTATCGCTTAACAGAACACGGTTTGGATGTAGTTAATTTAGACAATTTATAAATTTGCAACATAGCAGATAGGTGGGGCAAAAACACAATTTTAGGAGAAGAGAAAGTAAATCTTCCCACAATCATGACCACCCGTCAAACGGGTGGTTTGTCCCAGGGCTATAAGCCCAAATTACCAGCCAGCGCCTAAAGACGCTGGCTTTCACTTTGTTCAAGCCTTATTGCTCTTGACTCGTCACTTGCCTCTCAAAGAGGCTTTAGTATTACTTACCACTATCCCTAAAGGGATCCTCATATTCTTTTACACTTAATTTATCTAGTGCTATATCATGCTTTTCCTGTTCTTGAATATATTTCTTAATTGTAGCTTCATTAAGCCCTACTGTACTCACATAATAACCTTCCGCCCAGAAATGCCGATTTCCAAACTTGTACTTGAGATTGGCGTGTTTGTCAAACATCATGAGTGCACTTTTTCCTTTTAAATAACCCATGAAACTCGAAACACTTGTCCTTGGTGGAATACTGACTAACATGTGTACATGGTCTGGCATTAAGTGACCCTCGATAATTTCAACTCCTTTATAACTACACAAGCGATGAAATATTTCGCCTAAACTACTTCGATATTGATTATAGATGACTTTTCGTCTATACTTAGGGGTGAACACAATGTGATACTTACAGTGCCACTTTGTGTGCGATAAACTATGAGCCTTTTGTGCCATATTTTTCTCCTTTCGCTTTACAATTGGCTTGAACACCTTTATTGTATCGCGTTCGGAGTTTTTTTGGTATAACCTTCGACGCGCACCCGCATAGCGGGTGGTTGTTTTGTCTCGCACCTAACGGAGCGAGACGGACTAATAGTCACATAATAAAACGCATAATATCAAGTTTTTTGCACACCTGATATTATGCGTTTTTCAGATTTTAAAGGCTTTTTCCCAGCCTTCATTTTACATATGTTTTAAACGTTCAATCCGTTCTGAGATAGGTGGGTGGGTATAAAAGAGTTTTTGGAACCCTCCACCTTTTTTGGGATCATTAATATAAAGCGCACTACTGGCATCATCAACAGGACGACTCATCGGTTTACTATTATCCAACTTACCTAGAGCATTAATCATCCCTTGAGGATTGCGAGTCAACTCAACACTAGAAGCATCAGCTAGGAATTCCCTCTGACGAGAAATAGCTAGTTGCACCAAGGTTGCAGCGAGAGGTGCCAGCACAATAGCTAGTAGAGAAACCACTAGCATAATGATTTCTAAGCTATTTCCTTCTCGGTCATCATCACTTCGTCTGCGACCTGCTCCACCCCACCACATCATACGACCTGCCATACTAGAAAGCATGGTGATGGCACTAGCAAGGGCGACAGCAATAGTCGAAATACGAATATCGTAGTTACGGATATGACTGACTTCATGTCCCATAACAGCTTCTAGCTCCTCGCGATTCATGATAGCAAGGAGACTTGAAGTCGCAGCAACCGCCGCATTTTGAGGGTTAGAACCTGTCGCAAAGGCATTTAAGGCTGGATCATCAATGATGAAAACACGGGGCATAGGAATCTGAGCGACCATAGCCATATCTTCTACTACATGGTAGAGGTCTGGTGCCGTTTGCTCATCCACCTCACGAGCGCCATTCATGGACATGATAATCTCTGTCGATTGAAAAATCATGGACAAGGCATAGATAAAGCCGATAATCAGCGCTATAACCAAACCACCAAACCCAGACCGCATAAAGAGGTAACCAACCGCATAGCCAACAAGAGCTAAGAGTAGGAAAAATACCAGCAACAAAATCCACGTTTTTCGTTTATTGCTTGCAATTTGATCAAACAACATCTTAGTCACCTAAACCGCTAAAATCAACCTTAGGAACTGCCTTTTCCTCTTCTGGTGTTTGAAGGAAATCTGCTGCTTTAAATCCAAATATTCCAGCGATAATATTGCTTGGGAAAGTTTCTAATTTTACATTGTAGTTGCTGACAACACTGTTATAGAGTTGACGAGAGTAAGAAATTTTATTTTCTGTGTTTGTTAACTCCTCTTGCAATTTAACAAAGTTGGCACTAGCTTTCAAATCTGGATAGCTTTCTGCAACTGCAAAAATACCTGAAACCTGACGAGTAAGGGCATCACTAGCTTTCATAGCTTCTGCTGGTGAAGTCGCTGCCGCCACTTGGTTACGCAGTTCTGCCACCTTTTCAAGGGTAGAACCTTCATATTTGGCATAACCTTTTACAGTCTCAATCAAGTTTGGCAAGAGATCATTTCGACGTTTCAACTGAACATCAATCTGACTCCAAGCCTCCTTTGTTTGCATACGATTTTTAACCAAACCGTTATAGCTAACAATCACAAAAATAACAATAAGAGCTAAAACTCCAAGAATAATCCAAGTCATTATATAAGTCCTTTCTGCTTTTAGATTAGTACCAGTATATCAAATTTTTAATGATTGTGGTAAAATAAGATGATACTAAAGAAGGAAAAAGCTATGAAACCAGAAACATTTTACAACTTGCTTGCCGAGCAAAATCTTTCACTTTCGGACCAGCAAAAAAAACAATTTGAACGTTATTTTGAACTCTTGGTCGAGTGGAATGAGAAAATTAATTTGACGGCTATTACAGATAAGGAAGAAGTTTATCTCAAACATTTTTATGATTCAATTGCACCCATTCTGCAAGACTTGATTCCCAATGAAACTGTCAAACTGCTTGATATCGGGGCCGGGGCAGGATTTCCTAGTCTACCAATGAAAATCCTCTATCCTCAGTTAGATGTGACCATCATTGATTCTCTCAACAAGCGCATCAACTTCCTCCAACTTTTGGCTCAAGAACTGGATTTAGACGATGTTCATTTCTACCATGGACGTGCCGAAGATTTTGCCCAAGACAAAAACTTCCGTGCTCAATATGATTTTGTAACAGCTCGTGCGGTTGCCCGTATGCAAGTCCTATCTGAATTAACTATTCCTTACCTTAAAGTTGGCGGAAAACTATTGGCACTCAAGGCCAGCAATGCGCCTGAGGAATTGTTAGAAGCCAAGAATGCCCTCAATCTCCTCTTTAGTAAGGTCGAAGATAATCTCAGTTACGACCTCCCAAATGGAGATCCACGTTACATCACAGTGGTAGAAAAGAAAAAAGAAACGCCAAATAAATATCCACGTAAGGCTGGCATACCCAACAAACGCCCACTTTAAATTTTTTACTAAAAAATGATTTACAAAGTTTACAATTTTTGCTATACTATCACAAGCAAAGGTTTTTAATGTCATCCCGTGAGGTGACGAAGACGCAGAAATACTTGAAACTCTTTAAAGTCTAGATTTTAGAGAAGTCTTACTCTGAGGGCCTATTGCTGTAAAATAATGGGCTCTTTTTTGATGCCCAAAAGTGAGGTTTATATGAAACAAGAATCAACTGTTGATTTATTACTAGACGTTGACCAACGTCCTTCTGCTGGAAAAGGAATTCTCCTTAGTTTCCAACACGTTTTCGCCATGTTTGGTGCGACCATCTTGGTACCACTGATTTTGGGAATGCCTGTATCTGTTGCCCTTTTTGCTTCAGGTGTTGGTACACTGATTTACATGATTTCAACTGGCTTTAAAGTTCCAGTTTATCTAGGTTCTTCATTTGCCTTTATCACAGCAATGTCACTTGCTATGAAAGAAATGGGTGGTGATGTATCTGCTGCACAAACAGGGGTTATCTTGACCGGTTTGGTCTATGTCCTTGTGGCTGCTGGTGTTCGTTTTGCAGGTACAAAATGGATTGATAAACTCTTGCCACCAATCATCATCGGACCTATGATCATCGTTATCGGTCTTGGACTTGCAGGCTCAGCAGTTACTAACGCTGGTCTTGTAGCTGACGGGAATTGGAAAAATGCTCTTGTAGCAGTTGTTACTTTCTTGATTGCTGCCTTTATCAATACAAAAGGAAAAGGCTTCCTACGAATCATTCCATTCCTCTTTGCCATTATCGGTGGTTACCTCTTCGCACTAACTCTTGGTTTGGTTGACTTTACACCAGTTCTTAAAGCTAACTGGTTTGAAATTCCTGGTTTCTACTTGCCATTTAGCACAGGTGGTGCCTTTAAAGAATACAATCTTTACTTTGGGCCAGAAACCATCGCTATCTTGCCAATCGCTATCGTAACAATTTCTGAACATATCGGTGACCATACTGTTTTGGGTCAAATCTGTGGCCGTCAATTCTTGAAAGAACCAGGTCTTCACCGTACTCTTCTTGGTGACGGTATCGCAACTTCTGTTTCTGCCTTCCTTGGTGGACCAGCCAATACAACTTATGGAGAAAATACAGGGGTTATCGGTATGACTCGTATCGCTTCTGTCTCAGTTATCCGTAACGCTGCCTTTATCGCGATTGCCCTTAGCTTCCTTGGTAAATTCACTGCCTTAATTTCAACTATCCCAAATGCTGTACTTGGTGGTATGTCAATCCTTCTCTATGGGGTTATCGCCAGCAACGGTTTGAAAGTTTTGATTAAAGAACGTGTTGATTTCGCTCAAATGCGTAACCTAATCATCGCAAGTGCTATGTTGGTCCTTGGACTTGGAGGAGCTATCCTTAAACTTGGTCCAGTTACACTTTCAGGTACTGCCCTATCAGCCATGACAGGAATCATCTTGAACTTAATCTTGCCATATGAAAATAAAGACTAAGAATCTAAATACATCAAAAAACGAGCATTTCCAATTATGGAAGTGCTCATTTTTCTTCTTTCTAAAAAAGGAAAGCCCTGCGGCCTTCCCTTGTCTTACTTGCGTTTCTTCTTAGCTTTCTTCATTTTATTCGCCATGCGTTTCATGGACTGTTTCATAGCAAATTCACCAATTTTACCTTTTAGTCCGCCACCAAACATCTGGCTCATATCTGGCATTCCTGCCCCTCCGAGAGCTGACAGGTCAGGCATACCGCCTTGTCCCATCATTCCTTCAAGGGTAGACATATCCATTCCTCCCATATTTGGCATATTTTTAGGAAGGTTGTTTGGATTGATTCCCATTTGCTTCATCATTTTGTTCATATCTCCAGACATAACACCTTGCATGAGTTGTTTAGCCTGGTTAAAGTCCTTGATGAATTTATTGACTTCGACAAATGTATTTCCAGAACCTGCAGCGATACGACGACGACGGCTTGGATTTAACAAATCTGGATTTTCACGTTCTTCAGGTGTCATGGAAGACACGATGGCACGTTTACGAGCAATCTGGCGCTCATCTACCTTCATGTTTTGAAGGGCTGGATTGTTGGCCATACCTGGAATCATCTTGAGCAAGTCTTCCATTGGCCCCATGTTTTGCACCTGATCCAACTGATCGATGAAATCATTGAAATCAAAGGTGTTTTCACGCATCTTCTCAGCCATTTCAAGGGCTTTTTGCTCATCGTATTCCTGAGAAGCTTTCTCAATCAGAGTGAGCATATCCCCCATGCCAAGGATACGACTAGACATACGATCTGGGTGGAAAGTCTCAATGTCCGTAATCTTTTCACCTGTACCAGTGAACTTGATTGGTTTTCCAGTAATATGACGAACAGATAGAGCCGCACCACCACGAGTATCGCCATCAATCTTGGTAAGGATGACACCAGTCACTTCCAACTGAGCATTAAACTCACGCGCAACATTGGCCGCTTCCTGACCAATCATGGCATCAACGACGAGCAGAATTTCGTTTGGTTGAGCCAATGCTTTCACGTCACGAAGCTCATTCATCAAAAGCTCATCAATCTGCAAACGACCTGCCGTATCAATCAAGACATAGTCGTTGTGGTTGGCTTGGGCTTGCTCCAAACCTTGACGTACAATCTCAACAGCTGGTACTTCTGTTCCAAGTGCAAAGACAGGCACATCAATCTGTTGCCCTAGAGTTTTGAGCTGGTCAATAGCCGCAGGACGATAAATATCCGCCGCAATCATCAAAGGACGAGCATTTTCTTCTTTCTTGAGTTTGTTGGCCAATTTACCAGCAAAAGTTGTTTTACCAGCCCCCTGCAAACCAACCATCATGATGATTGTAGGAATCTTAGGTGACTTGATAATCTCAGCCGTATCAGAACCTAAAACAGTTGTCAGTTCCTCATCAACGATTTTAATAATTTGTTGCGCAGGATTAAGGGTATCAATGACCTCATGCCCGACTGCACGCTCACGAACTTTCTTGATAAAGTCCTTTACAACAGGCAAGGCAACGTCGGCCTCAAGCAAGGCCAAGCGAATTTCTTTGGTTGCCTCTTGGACATCAGATTCAGAGATTTTTCCTTTTTTACGTAGGTTTTTAAAGACGTTCTGCAAACGTTCTGTTAAATTTTCAAATGCCATTATTTTCTCCTATTTTTTCAATTCAGTGGAAATCGTCCAAAATGTTGCAAACTCTCTAGTTCTTCGGTTGTGACTTCTTTAATGATTTCATTTGGATATCCCCAACAGCTAAATCCTTCTTTAAGGGCTTGAGGAATAGAATCAGGTGAGAGAATTTGTAGTCTTGTAGGAAATGGTTCCTCTGCAGCTAATAGTTTGCAAGGTATTCCTTTATAGACAACAAGATTTTCCATGATTACTCCCTATTATCAATACTGGTCAAAATCTCAATTTGCTCTTGCAGAAAAGCATCCTCTGGATAACGCTCCAAAATCTGATCAAAAATTTGACTGCGAACAATGTAGTCCGAGTACATGTGCAATTTCATCTCATAATCTTCCAGAATCTTTTCTGTCCGCTTGATATTATCATAGACAGCCTGACGACTGACACCAAACTCCTCGGCAATCTCAGCAAGGCTGTAATCATCAGCGTAGTATAGCTCGATATAATTCATTTGCTTATCTGTCAAAAGCGCCGCATAAAATTCAAAGAGCGCATTCATACGATTGGTTTTTTCGATTTCCATAACTTTTATTATACCAAAAAATAGCCTAATCTACCACACTAGGAAGCCAATCCAAGAAGATAGCTAGCTAAATTTGAAAAAGACATGAGACTAGCCCCAAGTAATTTCCAATTGATAGCTGGCAAAGGGATGTCCCTCTTGGTTTTGTAGTTGATAATCTAGCTCAATCTTTTGTCCATCCACTTGATAACGATTCGTTTGGATAACAAACTCCTGCATACCCATAGGTGTCGGAATATAGGCTAAACTATCGCTATCCTTTAGAAAGCGCATAATGGTCTTGGGATTGGAAAATCGGCTCATCACAAGTTCTTGACCATGAAATTTAATAACCACTTTTTCCTTTTCCTCATTATAGAAAAGCAGGTAGCTATAATCTCCTTTTTCATGCACTTCCACGTCATAAAGCTGGTCAATCACTTCCAACTGCTCATCAAACTGAATCGTATTTCGCATCCGAATCTTCACATCAAGTCCTCTTTCTTGTCTCTTGTCCTACTATTTTACCAAAAAGAGCAGGATTTTGCTATAATGGTCATATGAACGAAAAAGTATTCCGTGACCCAGTTCACAACTACATCCATGTCAATAATCAAATCATCTATGACTTGATTAATACAAAAGAATTTCAGCGTTTGCGTCGTATCAAACAACTGGGAACTTCCAGTTATACCTTCCACGGTGGAGAACATAGTCGCTTCTCTCACTGTCTAGGAGTCTATGAAATTGCACGACGCATCACGGAGATTTTTGAAGAAAAATATCCTGAGGAATGGAATCCTGCCGAGTCTCTCTTGACCATGACTGCTGCTCTCCTACATGACCTTGGTCATGGTGCCTACTCCCATACTTTTGAACATCTCTTTGATACAGATCACGAAGCCATTACTCAGGAAATCATCCAAAGCCCTGAGACAGAGATTCACCAAGTCCTGCTACAAGTGGCGCCAGATTTTCCAGAAAAGGTTGCCAGCGTCATCGACCATACCTATCCTAACAAGCAGGTCGTGCAACTCATTTCTAGTCAGATTGATGCAGACCGTATGGACTATCTCTTGCGCGACTCCTATTTTACAGGAGCTTCTTATGGGGAATTTGACCTGACACGTATTCTCCGAGTCATTCGCCCTGTCGAAAATGGTATCGCCTTTCAGCGCAATGGCATGCACGCCATCGAAGACTATGTCCTCAGTCGCTACCAGATGTATATGCAGGTCTATTTCCACCCTGCAACACGTGCCATGGAAGTTCTCCTACAGAATCTTCTAAAGCGCGCTAAGGAACTCTATCCTGAAGACAAGGACTTCTTTGCACGAACATCTCCACACCTCCTGCCTTTCTTTGAAAAAAATGTGACCTTGTCTGACTATCTGGCTCTGGATGATGGTGTGATGAATACCTACTTCCAGCTCTGGATAACCAGTCCTGACAAGATTCTTGCAGACCTGTCGCAACGCTTTGTCAACCGCAAGGTCTTTAAATCCATTACCTTTTCACAAGAAGACCAAGACCAACTCGCTAGCCTGAGAAAATTGGTTGAAGATATCGGCTTTGATCCAGACTACTACACTGCTATTCATAAGAACTTTGACCTCCCTTATGATATCTATCGTCCCGAATCTGAAAATCCGCGAACACAGATTGAGATTTTACAAAAAAATGGAGAACTGGCCGAACTCTCTAGCCTGTCTCCTATCGTCCAATCCCTTGCTGGCAGTCGCCATGGAGATAATCGTTTTTATTTCCCGAAAGAAATGTTGGACCAAAACAGCATCTTTGCAAGCATTACCCAGCAATTTTTACACTTGATTGAGAACGATCATTTTACCCCAAATAAAAACTAGAAGAGGAAATTTATGAGTATTAAACTAATTGCCGTTGATATAGACGGAACCCTAGTCAACAGCCAAAAGGAAATCACTCCTGAAGTCTTTTCTGCCATCCAAGATGCCAAAGAAGCTGGTGTCAAAGTCGTCATTGCAACTGGCCGCCCTATCGCAGGTGTTGCCAAACTTCTGGACGACTTGCAGTTGAGAGACGAGGGTGACTATGTTGTGACCTTCAATGGTGCCCTGGTCCAAGAAACTGCTACAGGACATGAGATTATCAGCGAATCCTTGACCTATGAGGATTATCTGGATATGGAATTCCTCAGTCGCAAGCTCGGTGTCCACATGCACGCTATTACAAAGGACGGTATCTACACTGCAAATCGCAATATCGGAAAATACACAGTGCACGAATCAACCCTTGTCAGCATGCCCATCTTCTACCGCACTCCTGAAGAAATGGCTGGTAAGGAAATTGTCAAATGTATGTTCATCGATGAACCAGAGATTCTGGATGCTGCAATTGAAAAAATACCAGCAGAATTTTACGAGCGTTACTCTATCAACAAATCTGCTCCTTTCTACCTTGAACTCCTTAAAAAGAATGTAGACAAGGGTTCAGCTATTACTCACTTAGCTGAAAAACTAGGATTGACCAAAGATGAAACCATGGCTATCGGTGACGAAGAAAATGACCGTGCCATGCTGGAAGTCGTTGGCAACCCTGTAGTCATGGAAAACGGAAATCCAGAAATCAAAAAAATCGCCAAATACATCACCAAAACAAATGACGAATCTGGCGTTGCCCATGCTATTCGTACGTGGGTACTGTAAAATAATTTGAATATAGAAAAAGCACCCCAGAAGTTAGAGATAATGTACTGCCCCCAAAAGTTAGACAGAAAAAATCTTACTTTTGGGGTGCAGTTTAAAATTCAGTATTTTTGGTCTCTAGTTCTATCCCCTTAATAATTATTAAATCTGAAAAAGGTAGTACATTATGTAAAACCTTTTTCAATTTTTTATTTTACTACGAATTAATATTATTTTTTCTAATGATAATTAATCCACTAATCTTCCTTTATAAATATTGCAGTTCTTTTCTTAGTTAGCTTTTTTTCATAACTCTTTATAAGAATAACCAATAAACTACTTAGTAATCCCAAAATAACTAGACTTAATCTCGGGTTTAAAAGCCAATTAAAATAAGCGGCCAATATCCCTCCAAGAGGAGTAAAAATGGTAACTATTACAAAAGAACTCTAAAGTATCTTTCCGATATTATACACAGTACTTTCTTGTTGCTGTATTGTTATAATCGAGACAGAAGCTATTGTAATTAATCCACTCAAAATTGAATAACAAATTCCAAAAAATATCCAATTTTCTACTATTCCACTCGCCATAATGACAAGTGGGATGGTTGCCATTGATATATTCATTAAAATTAAGGCATCCTTCTTATTCAAAAAGTAGAAAGAAAGGTTACTGTTATCAAACTTCCAAATCCAGCAATTGAGTAAACAATCCCAACAAGACTATTTGATAATTTCAATTACGTCCATTTTTTTCTCTCATTAATTGGACATAACCCTTTGTTTCTATTTTTGAATTTAAAAACGAGAACTCTCCGCACATTTTATCATAAAAATTATGATAATCTTCTTTTGAAAAATCTCCTAAAATCTCTATCTCAAGATAAAATCCAAGACTATCAATCTTATCTAGATTAATCGTTTTATTTTCTAATGCATCATGATAAGTCTTTCTATGTTTACTTATTGTGAAAATATTTGAAAATCCATCTTGCAAGATATTTCTTACAAATTCTAATTTTTCAGATTCCAACTCTATTTCACTTTCACTCCACATTCCTTGTTTTATCGTATCTTTTCTTGTGAAAACACATGCTTTATTATCATCTTCTTGGCGAATTCTGTAGATAAAGCTACCTACCTCATCATTTTCAAATTCTCTTCCTTTTATTTTAAAATATTCATCAACTTGCTTATTTTCACTCTTAAATTTATAAGATTTTTCTAAATATGAAATAGCATTATTATAATCTCTCTCATCGTTGAGTTCAAATCTAACTTCCAATTCATTCATTAATTTTACCTCTCAATTCTTCAAAGGCTGAAGTCTCTTTACATTCACTCAGTCTATAGTAAGTTTCTGGTGATGTTTTATGGACAAAAAGCCTAATATTTTCTTGCACTCATTTTAGCACTTCAATATAATACTGTCAAGAATTTTGATAATATTTTTTATTTATTTTTATTAAATACATATTTGTATCTTTTTGGATTAAAAAAGCGATGCTTAATTGAACATCGTCTTTACTATTCTGTTATATCTGCAATATAATGCTCGATTTTAAGAGCCATTGACATATTTCCCTCAAGCTTATAAAGGAAATAAGCCGTTTCAAAGTACTCTTTTACTGCAACTTTAGAAGAAAAATTCTTACTGACATTTCCCATCAATAAATACAAATCAGCCAAAAGATACGTTGTTCTATACGTCTTACATTGCTTTATCGTATCTGTGATTTTAGTAATAGCCTCTTCAGTATTATTCTGCAACCATAGATAGCGACAAATATTATAATTAAATTTAATAGAAAGGTTTAATTCTTCGATTGTGTTTAACTGGAGTTGATTTACTTGATACTCTAACTTTTCTCTAATTTCATTAAAACTCTCTAAATCTTCAATGTCATAATAAAAATTGAATAGAGTATTTGCAACTTGAAGGTAGGTCAAGTCAGTTACACTTAACTGAGACAGTACCTTCTCCAATCTTGCCACAGCCTCCTCTTTTTGCCCATAGAAATAAAAATCTATAAGAGATTTTATCCACTCCATATAAAACTTATCTACTAGAGACAAGCGATGTACTTTTACACTCTCTAGTTCATATATATATTTCAAAGACTCATAATTTCGATTTGTGATAAATGTCTGAGCTAACTTCTTAAACTCTGATAGCTCGTCAATCTCCTCTTCAATTTGCTCATTAAAAAAATAATCCATACTAACTTTTAACTTCTTAGACAGAGCATATAAAAAGTCTGCTCCTGGAGTAAATTCTCCATTCTCTAATCGACTAATCTGTCCCTGTTTACATATCCCCTCAGCCAATTCTCGCTGAGACATTTTTAATTCTTTTCGTCTATTTTTTAATCTTGTTGCTAATAGTGTGCCCACGTTTGCATTTTCCTTTTCTATTCGATTTCAATTTCAATTGTAACATGATTAAATTCTAAATACAAATTAATAAACCAAAAGATACAAATTATATATAAACAATAACTAGATAGGTTATTTTTGAAAATCTATCCCTTCTTCTTTTGAAATTTTCTTACTTAAACGATTAATAAACGTATTCACTTTAAATGGATTAGATATTAGACTATCATGTTTAAATTTTGTTATTAATATATTTAACAGACCACAAATAGTCTTTTACAACATATCACATTCAGGGGAATAATAACGATTTTCCCCATTTTTTAGGCTCTCTATTTCATAACAATCAATTCATTTTATCACATACCTTAGCCCGAAAAATCCACACCCAATCTTTTTGAAAGTTGTTTAAAGCTTTGTACTTGCTTTCTAAGTTCATAGAGCTGAACCTTAACCTCATTTGTCCAATTCCATAATAAAAATAAGGACATTCTAACAAAGGAAGTCCTTATTTTTTAACTAATAGATGTCAAAGTTACTTTGCTGATCCACTTTATCTGTACTCATTGATCAAAATATAACTTTTGCTCAAAATTTGGTCAAAAAAAAACAAAAAATACTAAATTATTTTTAAAAATGAACTTGTGATAATTGCCTTCAAATAAACATTTTGAATTTTCTTTGTCTTTCTTTACATTTCTAAAAATGCCCCCTGCTGGAATCGAACCAGCAACTACTCCTTAGGAGGGAGTTGTTATATCCATTGAACTAAGGGAGCTAGATAAAAACTCTGCTGAAAAAGCAGAGTTTTTTAGTCGAATTAACGACGGATTTCTTTGATACGAGCTGCTTTACCTTGAAGAGCACGCAAGTAGTACAATTTCGCACGACGTACTTTACCGTAACGAACAACTTCGATTTTTTCAACACGTGGAGTGTGGATTGGGAAGATACGCTCAACACCTACACCGTTAGAGATTTTACGAACTGTGTAGTTTTCTGAGATGCCAGCACCTTTACGTGCGATAACAACACCTTCAAAAATCTGGATACGTTCACGGTTACCTTCGACAACTTTCGCGTGTACACGAACAGTGTCACCAGGACGGAATGATGGGATATCTGTACGAAGTTGACCTTCAGTCAAGCTTTGGATTAATGGATTCATTTTATTCTCCTATCTTTGTCAATCTTGAGGAACCTTCCTCAGCGGATAAACTGTATTTTTGTGCGTCCATTACACACAAGATACAGTTTACCAAATTTCTACAAAAAAGTAAAGAAATTTATAGCAGAATTCCTAAAAAAATCGCAACCAAACCACCTAGGTAGGTCAAAGCCAGGTAAGAATAAAAGACCTTCTTATCACTTAACAGTCTTTGAAGTTCGTCATTCAAGGTCGAAAAAGTTGTCAAACCTCCGCAAAATCCTGTTGCTAGAATAGCATAGACTTCCTTGGACTCCACATGATTGTAAAATAATCCAATCAAAAAACAACCCAAAAGATTGGCTATGAGCGTTCCGAGGGGCAATTTAAATGCTTGATTATAGCGGGAAAAGAAATAGCGCACTAAAGCTCCGAAACCACAAGCAATTGCAAGATAGACGATTACCATTTTTTCCTCCCTAAATAGTAAGCTAAAAGCAGACCTCCACCAATGCTCAAAAGCAAATACATGATCAAACTAAGATAACGCCCTGTATCAAGCAGTTTCACAGCATCAAGCATGAGACTAGAAAAGGTTGTTAAACCGCCACAAAAGCCCGTCCCCAGTGCTAAAATAACGCCTTTACTGGTTCCCTTATAGACTAAATAGCCCTTAACAAGATACACCAAGCAGAAAATGCCTAGATAGTTAACAAGAAGGGTGCCCAAGGGGAAATCTTGGCTGGCTGGTAACCAAGTGGAAACTAGATAGCGGACAAGTCCACCCACCATGGCAGCTAGAAAAATCCCTAGCGGATAAAATTGTTCTTTTTTCATTTGATATTTTGATCCTGATAATCACGCGAACGTTTGAGTATGTCCGAAAAAGTCGCTACAATAGTCTCCTGATAGCGCTTGTCCTCTACACGACTCCTAACCTTTTCAAAGATAATTGCTTCTCTCTTGGTATCTAAAATCGGTTTCCCTGAAGCCTTCTTATAAGCGACAACCCCTTCAACTAAATGCATTCGTTCTTCTAAGAGCTTGACAATTTGATCGTCAATTTGATCAATTTCTTGACGAATAATATCTAAATCCATACAATCTCCTCCTTTATTTGAATTATTGTATCAAAAAGCCACCAAATAGGCTAGTAAAATCCCAACTCACGATAAAAAACTGCACTGATTGATTACATCAGCGCAGTTTTATTCTTATCCTACTTTAGCAGCCAATTCTTCTGCGAATTGTTCCAAGCGTTCAATGTCTTCTTCCTCAGCAGAAAGATCAACTTTAACACATTCTGAACCTTTTTCTGCTCCTGTCGCTACAAAAACGCGGTCAAAGTCATCGACAGCCTTACAGAATTCATCGTAGAAGGTATCTCCTGAGCCAACCACTCCGTAGATTTTGCCATTCAAGTTGAGATCTGCTAGGTCTTCGTAGAAGTCCATCATCTCATCTGGCAATTCCCCATCACCATAAGTATAGGTCGCAACGATAGCGATGTCTGCTTCCAAGAAGTCTGAAGCGTCAACAGTTGTACATTCATCAACATCGACATCCAAGCCCAAGTCACGTAATTTGTCTGCTACAATATCTGCAATTTCTTCGGTATTACCGGTCATACTGGCAAATACAATTTTTGCTAATGCCATATCGTCCTCCTCAATTTATCTTTCTCCATTATATCACATCTTTTTCATTTTAAAAATAAAAATTCTTGTGCTACAATGAAATGAGAAAGAATTGAGGTTATTTATGGAAATTTGCCATCAAATTTTAGAAAAAATCAAAGAATACGACACGATTATCATTCACCGTCATATGAAACCAGACCCTGATGCCTTGGGCAGTCAGGTAGGATTGAAAGCTCTTCTCAAACATCATTTCCCAGAAAAAACTATCAAAGCAGTTGGTTTTGATGAACCAACTCTTACTTGGATGGCTGAGATGGACTTTGTTGAAGATAGTGTCTACCAAGGTGCCCTTGTCATCGTATGTGATACGGCGAATACTGCTCGTATCGATGATAAGCGCTATAGTCAAGGTGATTTTCTCATTAAGATTGACCACCATCCAAATGATGATGTATATGGTGACCTATCTTGGGTGGATACTAGTTCAAGCAGCGCTAGTGAGATGATTACCCTATTTGCCCAAACAACCCAACTGGCCTTGTCAGATCGAGCTGCTGAATTGCTCTTTGCAGGAATTGTTGGTGATACAGGTCGCTTCCTCTACCCTTCTACCACTGCACGGACTCTTCGCCTGGCTGCTTATCTAAGAGAACATAACTTTGACTTTGCGGCTCTCACTCGCAAAATGGACACTATGAGTTACAAAATTGCTAAACTTCAGGGCTACATCTACGACCATCTGGAAGTGGATGAAAATGGCGCAGCTCGCGTGATTCTGAGTCAGGAAATCTTAAAACGATTCAATGTCACCGATGCGGAAACTGCAGCCATTGTAGGCGCACCTGGACGCATTGACAGTGTTAGTCTCTGGGGAATTTTTGTGGAGCAGGCTGATGGCCACTACCGAGTTCGCTTACGCAGTAAAATCCATCCTATCAATGAAATTGCCAAAGAACATGATGGTGGAGGCCACCCTCTAGCAAGCGGTGCTAATTCCTATAGTTTAGAAGAAAACGAAATCATCTACCAAAAGTTAAAAAACTTGCTTAAAAACTGATAAAATACTTGCCAAACTTTTCATAATCTGATAGACTAGTATGGTAACAATCTATGGCTCGCAAAGAGACCATGGCAGAAAGGAAATATTGCAAAATGAAAAAAGATATCCATCCAGAATATCGCCCAGTTGTCTTCATGGACACAACTACTGGTTACCAATTCCTTAGCGGTTCAACAAAACGCTCTAACGAAACAGTTGAGTTCGAAGGCGAAACTTACCCATTGATCCGTGTGGAAATTTCATCAGACTCACACCCATTCTACACTGGACGTCAAAAGTTCACTCAAGCAGATGGACGCGTGGATCGTTTCAACAAAAAATACGGTCTCAAATAATAATAAAAAGACAGCTTCGGCTGTTCTTTTTTGTTTCTTGAAATCAACTGCTGTTTCCATGTTCCAAACTCATACTCTTCGAAAATCAAATTCATTCGTAATCCAAATCGTTTACGTCGATTTCGATAAGTTGTTGAAAACATTTTAAACGTTTTTACTTAGGCCAAAATATTCTCAACCTTGATTCTCTCTTTAGATAGCACATGATTATAGGATTTATCTTCAAGAGTTAGTGGCTTAAGTTTTCTTGATTTCCTCGGAATTTGCGCTTGTGAATACATCTTCATGATCCCTTGATAACCACTGTCTGCCAAGATTTTACCAGCTTGTCCGATATTTCTGCGACTCATTTTGAACAACTTCATATCATGGCAATAGTTCACTGCAATATCCAAAGAAACAATTCTCCCTTGGCTTGTGACAATCGCCTGAGCCTTCATAGCATGACATTTCTTTTTACCAGAATAATTGGCTAGTTGATTTTTTAGGACGATTGATTTTTACCTCTGTTGCATCCACAATCACCGTATCCTCAGCACTAAGATGAGTTTTTGAAATCGTAAAGCCACTTTGAATAAGAGTTGCTTCACCCCATTGACTCCGACGGATTAAGTTGCTTTCGTGAATGCCAAAATCAGCCGTAATTTGTTCATAAGTGCGGTATTCTCGCATGTATTGAAGAGTAGCCATGAGGAGGTCTTCTAGGCTTAACTTAGGGGTTCGTCCACCTTTTGCGTATTTAAGTTGATAAGCTGTTTTTAACACAGCTAACATCTCTTCAAAAGTAGTGCGCTGAACACCAACAAGGCGCTTAAATAATGCATCAGTTAATTGTTTACTTACTTCATAATTAATAGTTTTATTGTATCATATTTTGTTTCGCAGGAAGTCTACTTTTATTTTCCACTGCTAAGTACAATTCTTAGATTCACTCAAAAAAAGATTAGATTCTTAACCCCAAAATTGATAAAATAGGAAAGAAAATAAGATAAAAGGAAACTGAAAATCACCATGATGAACATGCAAAAATTGAACATACTGTTTTTAATTTTTGTAAACATCAAAAAGGTTGGTTTAAAAGGATTTTAAGCCCTTAAGATTTTTTATCCAACACTACTATTCACGCATCCAAGGCAAAATCTTGGCAAAAAAATACAGTAGCAAAGAGTACACCAAACTACCACTCATTATGGGCGGTAGTTTTCTTTTTGTCTAAAATAGAGATAAAAAGATAGGTGGTAGCCTTATGCGTTACGGTTATGTTCGAGTATCTACAAGAGAACAAAATATTGATAGGCAATTTTCAGCCTTGGTAGAAAATAAATTAGCAAAAGAAAATATTTTTATTGATTATGTTTCAGGAAAGGATTTTGACAGAATAGAATATCAAAAATTATTAACTACCTTGAAGGAGAATGATGAATTAGTTATTAAATCAATTGATAGATTGGGAAGAAACTATGATGAAATTTTAGAACAATGGCAATCAATTACTAAGAAAAAGAAAGTAAATATAACTGTTTTAGATTTCCCCTTATTAAACACAAAGAACAGCGATGACAATATCACAGGAAAACTAATATCCGATATCGTTTTGCAAGTTCTATCTTATGTGGCACAGTTTGAAAGAGAACAAATCAAACAAAGACAAATGGAAGGAATACGAGAAGCAAAGAAAAAAGGGAAAAAATTCGGTAGACCAAAATTACTTGTTCCGAATAATCTCCCTGATGTGATAGCTCAATATACGAAAAAAGAAATAACCTTACGAGAAGGTGCAGACATCTTAGGAGTATCAAAAAGCACCTTTCATAATTGGATAAAAAATTCATAGTTCCTGTCAAAAAACCTAGGATTTTTTGGACAGGAAATACACTTTATTTTAGAACCATTTTCGTTAGAAAAAAGGTTCTAAAATCCAGCATTTTGACCGATTATTATTACACTACCATTCTATCAAGTTTGTCCAAAAAAGTCTAGATTTTAGGACAAACTGATTACTTTACAACAAATAAAAATAGGGGGTATTAAATGAATGCACAAACAAACTAAAAAATTTACACTTGCAACTATCTCAGCTCTATCACTTCTTGGCACTGGAGTCATCACAGCTAATCAAGTATCAGCTAGCGAGAATACGAGTACTGAAAAACAAATAGACGCAACAATTACAAAAGTTGAAATTGATTATTTTGGACTTAGCTTCGAAGGAAAACTTTCAGAGCCACTACAACACGGAGGTGATAAGGCTGCTAAGGGAAATGTTACTCTAATTGAGAAAGCGACCGGAAAAATTGTGTACCAAAGTCACGATGCTGTCATTTTTAGTGGCTTAACTAAAGATGTCAGTGATCAATTTTTACAACCTTTATTTTATAGCAATCAATTTAAAGGTGATATTTTTGTTTCAGAACAATTTCCAGATGGAACATATATTTTGGAGATGTCTGGAGAAGCTGGTTCGCCTTACGGTGACTTAACTGATACAAGAAAACGTGTCTTTAAAGTTAGAAAAGATGTGACTATCGGAAATCCTTCTACAAATTCAAATACTAACACAACAACTCAATCAGGTTCGAATTCTAATATCTCAGGTAGTTGGCTACAATCTGGTTCTCGTTGGTGGTACAAACACGCCGACGGTTCCTATACAACTAATGGCTGGGAAAAAATCAATGGTGTTTGGTATCGTTTTGACAACTCTGGCTGGATGCAAACTGGCTGGGTAAAAGACGGTAGCTGGTACTATCTTCAAGACTCAGGCGCTATGAAAACTGGCTGGATGAAGGTATCTGGTAAATGGTACTATGCTTATAGCTCTGGTGCACTAGCAATCAATACAACGACCCCTGATGGCTATCGTGTTAATTACAACGGTGAGTGGGTTTAACATACAATAGAAATAGATTAAGGAGACAATTATATGAACAAAGTTATAAAAATTGAAGATGAAACAGTTTATGTTGGAAAAGGTGATAATGGCCAATTTACTGCAATTTCAAGAAAAAGTTTTGGTTTTGAACCACAAGTAGGTGATTACGTAGAATTTTATCAAAACGGTGATGAGTATATTGTTTCAAAAATAGATAACACATCTCCAGCTAGCTCTAGCCAACATTCAAATGGAGTGAGTGATAAATCTAAACTGGCCGCAGCCTTATTTGCCCTATTTTTAGGAGCACTTGGTGGATACGATTTTTACATCGGAAATTCCAAACAAGGATACAAGCGTATCGGCATAACTCTGCTAGCTATCATTCCTATTTTATTGCCATTTGTTTTACTAGCAAATGCAATTTGGAATATTATAATTACTATTCAAGTTTTAACGTCCAAAACTGGTAGCAAATGGCACCAAGATGCTCAAGGTTTAGAATTGCAAGATTAAACATATGAAAAAATTATTTCTATTCAGTATTAGTATTTTAGCTATCTCTATTTTAACGGCTTGCCAACATCAGAGTGAAAATACTTCTGCAACAAGTTCTGAAGCGATTGCCTCAAGTACTAGTTCCACTTCTTCCACATCGGAAGAAAAGAAAACTGACTACACCCTGTACAATCCTATCCTTAAAGAATATGCCAAAGTATTAGATGGTTCACCAGCTTCACATACAGAGGTCAATTCAAAAGCAAACTTAAAAAATACTTATCCTAAAGAATATTCTGGATTACAGTATAGCTTGTATGATTTAGACAAAAATGGTACGGACGAACTTTTGATTGCCCTAAAAATGGATTCTAACTATTACGATTTGTTAGATATTCGAACTCTAAAAAATGATGAAGTTATTCGACTGACCAATGCAGAAAACAAGCTGGACTTTATTGGAGAGCGAGTACATTTTAATCCTTTAGAAAATGGCTATTTCCAATTATCTACCCGTGTATCTACTAATCAAATCCAAGTTAAACTATACAAGTTAAATCAGGATGGAACACGGTTAGAGTTAATTAGCGAATCAGATACAGAAGAGGGACTGGGGACAAAACCACCTTCCCTTGATATAAGATCTTTCTCTTGGAAGTCTGTCACAAGTCTCATAAATGGAGAAACTAGCCTTCCGTCAGAAAGCAAAGGGATGGATATTTCTGCAATTCAAAATGGGGATTTTTCTAGTGTCTCAGGAACTTGGAGGAATCGTTCAGGTATTGAATTTACTTTCGACAAAAATGGTTTAGTAAGTGATCAGTCCAAAATTTCAATTGAACATGCTAAAGAAATTGACCACTATCTTAAGGCAAATTCTGTTTCTAAAGATGGAGGTGCTGGTGCAGCTATTGCCTTTTTACCAGCAGGAATCCCTATAACTATGTCTGTCACCTCTTCTACAGATAATGGCTATACCGACTCATCTGATATCACACAAGACCGCTTATGGTTTGGACAACAACTTATCAATGGTAGTACTGAGGGATTTTTCTATAAAGTAGAATAGTGTTAGTAAACCCTTAAACGAGCTCATAAAATATCTAGCACCTTTTCATAAACACATATAGGATAAATATTCTTATGCTCTGAGAATATCTATCCTATATTTTTATTCCATCTACATCCCTATCGATACTTGATGAATTCTCTCTAAAAAAGATTAGACTTTTAGTCTCAAAATTGATAAAATAAAAAAGAAAATAATTGTAAAAGGAAACTATAAATCACCATGATGAACATGCAAAACATGATGCGCCAAGCACAAAAACTTCAAAAACAGATGGAACAAAGTCAAGCAGAACTTGCTGCTATGCAATTTGTTGGCAAATCTGCTCAAGAACTTGTTCAAGCGACCTTAACTGGTGACAAAAAAGTTGTCAGCATTGACTTCAATCCAGCTGTCGTTGACCCTGAAGATCTTGAAACTCTTTCTGATATGACTGTTCAAGCCATCAACTCTGCTCTTGAACAAATCGATGAAACTACCAAGAAAAAATTTGGTGCTTTCGCTGGAAAATTGCCATTCTAAGCATAAGAAAAACAAGCATTCAATAGAATACTTGCCTATCATGGGAGGAACAACTGTTCCTCTTTTTGCTTACTAAAAATTAAAGAATTCCATTGCCTGTTTAAACAGTAAATCCGTATACTCTGGGTCTTCTTGGGCAATGGTAACCTGATCTTGAATCATTTCCAAGTCATCCGTTATCATGCCGTCTGCCCCCAAATGAACAGATTTATCAAAGGACTCTGAACTATTGATGGTCCACACGTACAATTTCTGATCGGTATTCCAAAGCTTGTTGACAAAATTTTCATCTAAAGTTGAATACTCCATGGTGTAACCTGTAGCCTTGGTTCTTGGAAAAATACTATTATAAGGTAGGATTAAAAAGACTGGAATTTGAGTATCGTAGACTAAAACCTGGTCAATCACATGGTAGTCCAAGGATTGCATTTGGTGACCATTCTGCTTAAGAACAGTTCCATATTTTTCCATAAAGCGTTTCATCATATCTGGACTATCTTTTCGACTGGTTTTAATTTCAATAAGGAGTTTTTGATGCAATTCATTGGCTTTATTGAGATAGTCATCAAAACTAGACACCTTGCTATGATAGCCATTTTCTGAAATATCAAGTTTGGTTAATTCTTCCAAAGTGAGATCCTGAGGATTGGCATTGACTCCTGTCAGATTCTTGATATTGGCATCATGCATCATGACAAACTGGCCATCTTTTGTTTCCTGAACATCTGTCTCAACGAAATCTGGAGATAACTGAGCGGTTTTTTCTAGTGATTGGACTGTATTTTGCACACCATTCTTATTAGATACTCCCCTGTGAGAAATGATTAAAGGTTTATTGGCAACTGGAGCTTCTAAATAAACATAACCCTCAAGAGCGAAAAAGATACCAGCACAGCCCATCACTCCCCATCTCATCCAGTGGTCTTTCTTTCTCCTTGGTGTGATTTCTAGTTCTTCTCCTGTTAAGAAGGAAACAAATTTAATGAGAAAGTAAGTCAAGGCCATATAGTGGAAATTCTTAATCAAGACAAAGTTGATAATTCCCAGCACAAGAGATTCCTTATGGGTCAAACCATCCATCAGCACCTGACTTGCTAATATTGGAATCAATAAAAGAATGAAAAATAGGTAGGTTTTGACGATAATCCAAAGCAAGTTCCAAATATAAAACCAGGAGTGCTTTCTTGTCTTCTCTAGACTATATCTGACCGCTTCTTTGACTGTTTTTTTCTCAAATAAAAGCTGAGGTAGAGCAAACATGAAACGCACTGAAATGTAAAATAGCAGTAAAGCCAGAATAGTAACCACTATACCTACTAGCCAATACTTGTCTTCTACATAATCAACAATAAAGTCTGGAATGACAATTTTATTGAGGTAGTAAATCTTTAAAATCTTTCGAATCAATGGAAAGAGCATCATGACATAAAAGAAGATAAAGGCTATCTTTGCAAGCGTGACTTGCTTCATAAACAAGAAACTTTGGCGAAAGACCTTACGACTGTACTCCAGCAAAGTTCTCTTTTCATGATAGAGTAGGTGCCGGGCTCCGATAAAGAGAAGTCCTATCTGGTAATAGGCGATCAGTAAATTAACGATTACCAGAATAAATAAAGCAAGACTAACAAAGGGAGAACCTTTTATAATGGCAAAAATATTGTTGTAAGATAGAAAGAGATAACCTGTCTGACGGAGCAAAAGTCCAGCAATCCAAGAATTTGACGGTAACCAGACAAACTCAATCATCATAAAAGTCAAGAAAAATAGAAAAAGTATTTTATCTAGATTAAAGTATATCTGCTTAAAACCTAGATTTTTAGGTTTTTCAGGTTTCATAGGCACTCCTAGTCAAATAATTGAGACAAATCCAAGCCTCCAAAAGGATTGTTTGAAAGACTACTTTCTGTCTCTAACAATTCTCTAGCTTGGTCTGACTCTAGAAAGGACTCGTAAACACGCGCTGTCATACGAGCATCCTCTAAGCTATTATGAGACTGACCTTGAAATCCAAGAAACGAGGCAACGGTTTGCAATTTGAGATTGGCAATACCGTGTAAATCCGAACTCCGACGTTCAAAAGCTTCATCATACAAGTCCACCTTATACTGCTGACTGTAGTCTAAACCATGATCCGTTAAAATAGGTAGATCACTTTTAGCAGCATTGTAGCCAACCATGGGTAAAGAACCCACAAACTCTTGGAAATCTTTTATAACTTTCTCCACTGGAGGAGCATCTTTTAAGGTTTCAGCTGTAATTCCAGTCAAACCATTGATAAAACTCTTTAGAGGCACACTAGTATGGACATAGGAATCATAGGCATCGATTTCCTGACCATCTCTAAAACGCACTGCCGATACTTGAATCAAGTGTGTTTGTCCTTCATGCTGATTAAATTCTAAGTCAAAAGCAATGTAATCTTCTAATCGTTCCATTCTATACCTCTCCTATACTGTTATTTTATACTTTTCGAAAATCAAATTCAAACTACGTCAGCTTCGCCTTGCCGTAGATATATGTAACTGACTTCGTCAGTCTTATCTACAACCTCAAAGCAGTGCTTTGAGCAGCCTGCGGCTAGCTTCCTAGTTTGCTCTTTGATTTTCATTGAGTATTACTTGAGCAACTATACTATTTAGAAACAAAAGAAGCCATCAGGTTAGCATTTAACCTAAACAGCTCCTTGATTATCCTCCAAATAAACGAGCAAAAAAGCCTTTCTTAGTGGATTGGACTTCTTCTTTTGCTTGGTCCAGCTCTAGCTTAAGATTTTCTTGATCCTTCATGGCTTGAAGGGTCAATTGTTGCTGCTGATCGAGTTGTTTGTCTTTCTCAGCAATCTGACGGTCTTTGATACGCATCTGCTCGTCTTTTTCTGATAACTGACGATCCTTGGCTTTTAATTGTTCATAAAGACGAAGAATTTCTGCATTCTTCTCATCAACCAAAATCTCCATCAGTTCACGTTGCTTGACATCTTCGCTGACAGGCTCATCTTCAAAAATCGTTTTTTTATAGATTTCTTCTAGCTTAATCAAGCCACTTCTGGTAACGACTGTTACCCCTTTGTCATTTTTATCTGTGTCTTCTTCTGGTAATTCTTTGACACGGTTATTGATTGCTTGGCGAGATAATCCTAAGACCTCTGCAATCTCACTGACGGTCATTTCAATACTCATAATATCCTCTGAAACGTTTTCTAGCTTTTCTTTACTTAAATCTTATCATAAGCTAGAAAAACTGTCAAATTTCCGCTTAATCTAAAGCCTTCAAAAAGGCTAATAAGACTTGGGCAGAGCGACGTCCAGCTTCGATAATAAACTCATCAAAAGAGATGTTTGCTTCATGGTTGGCATTGTCACTCATAGCTCGAATAACTAAAACTGGAAGATTAAGGGCATGCGCTGCCTGAGCAATAGCTGCCCCCTCCATCTCAACAGCTAAAACTTCTGGGAAATGGGACTTAATCGCTTCTATCTTGTCATTTCCTGCAACAAAACTATCTCCTGTAGCAATTAAACCAAGGTGCCATTTTTGCTCCAATTGAGATAAACTCTCTTGGATTTTAGCAACAAAGGTTTTATCTGATTCGAAATAAAGCGGTTGTTGCGCCATTTGTCCATAAGCATAACCAAAAGCTGTGACATCCACATCATGATAGGCTAATTTGTCAGCAATCACAACATCCCCAACAGCAATACCTTCTGCCACTGCCCCAGCTGATCCCGTATTAATTAGAGCATTCACCTGGAAATGATCAGCCAAAATTGCCACACTCATGGCAGACATGACCTTACCAATTCCACTTTCTACAAGAACGACTTCATGAGAGGCAATAGTTCCTGTGTGATAGGTATTGCCTAAAACAACTTGCTCCTGGGCATTGTCTAAATGCTGGACCAGATACGCCAGTTCTTCTGGCATAGCCGCAATAATTCCTATTTTCATTTCAATTCCTTTTCTATTACAAAAGTTTCATTGCTAAGACAAGCAAAATTAAGAGAAAGATGACTGCAAATAAGATTTTATTCAGTTTAGAATTGAAGACATTTCTCTTAGTATTTTCAATGCGACGGCTTTTATGAATAGACGGTTCGACCTGAATCTTCAAGGTTTCCTGGCTAAAACCATGTTCCCTAGGATTGGCATAACCAAAACGGGAAGAAGAGGTTGGTAAAATCTTGGTCTCCTCATCATCTAGCAAAGGGGGACCCGAAATTTTTTCGCCTCTATTAGCTCTTTCAATCATTTCATCCGTTAATAAAGGTTTACCCATACTGACCTCCTCTATTTTTTCTGCAATTCCCAATACTGAACAGCCATAATTGTCTTGGCATCACAGATATGACCTGATTGGATTAATTCCTTAGCTTCTTCTAGGCTCACTTCAAGGACTTCCAAGGTCTCATCCTCGTCCTGCGGACGCGGATTTTCCACTTTAGTCAAATCGCTTGCTCGGTATAGTTTTAACTTTTCATTACAAAAGCCAATGGCCGAGTAAAAATCGTACAAGAGTTCTAATTTCCCTGTATAGGCTGTTTCTTCCTCTAATTCACGAAGTGCTGCTGCGACAGGGTCTGTGTTTTCTCCTACTTCCAATTTTCCGGCTGGAATTTCATAAGAGGCTGCTTCAATGGCTTTGCGGTACTGCTTGACCAAGATGAGTTTTTGCTCATCCGTTACAGCTAAAACACAGACAGCTCCATTGTGGAAAATCAAATCCCGTTGGGCAGTTCCCTTTCCTTCTGGTAATTCAACCTGATCTTGGACCAGTTTAAATATTGGTCCTTGATAGATCTCTTTTCGGCTTAGCGTTTTTTCTTCAAATTCCATGATAGGCTCCTACTGATTCTTAGGATGATGAGGAAGGCGTGTTGCATATTCGTCTTTATTAACCTGACGACCGCGACCAATAGCAATAGCATCCGCCGGCACGTCTTTAGTAATAGTTGAACCAGCACCAACGAGAGAATTGTCACCAAGTTCTACTGGCGCAATAATGGTTGAATTTGAACCCACAAAGACATTGTTTCCAATGACTGTCTTGTATTTGTTTTTGCCGTCATAGTTGACTGTAATGGTTCCTGCACCAAAATTAACCTTGCTACCCACTTCACAGTTTCCGATATAAGTCAAATGACCAGCCTTGGTATTCTCACCGATAGAAGAACCTTTCACCTCAACAAAGTTACCAATATGAACTTGTGCACCTAGAGATGAACCTGGACGAATGTGGGCGTAAGGACCGACTGTTACACCGTCTGCAACACTGCTTTCCTCAATCATAGAATTGGTAATGACAGCTCCTGCTCCGATAGTGCTGTCCACTACATACGTTCCATTTGTCAAAACAGTCTCAGCACCAATTTTCGTATGCCCTTTCAAGGTAACGTTGGCTTCGATTTGAACTTCGGGAGCAATCTCAACATCAATATCAATATAAGTTGCTTCTGGGTTGACAAAGCTAACACCGTTGACCATGTGCTGATGATTGATGCGACGACGCATAACCGACTCAGCAGTCGCAAGAGCCACACGGTCATTTACCCCAAGACTTTCATCAAAATCTTTCAAAGTATAAGCGCCAACTTTTTCACCAGCTTCACGGAAAATGCCAATGACATCTGTAATATAGTATTCGCCTTGAGCGTTATTGGTATTGATATTTTTCAAAGCCTCAAACAAACGCTCGTTGTCAAAGACGTAAGTTCCGGTATTAATTTCCTTGATTTGTTTCTCAAAATCTGTGGCATCCTTTTGTTCAACAATGCGAAGAACCTCAGCATTATCATTACGCACAACTCGTCCATAGCCAAAAGGATTATCTGTTTCAGCAGTCAAGATAGTGGCCACATTTTTATGATTGATGTGGAAATCAATCAAGTTTTTCAAGCTTTCACCTGTGATTAAAGGAGTATCCCCTGCAATGACCAAGGTGTGACCTGACAAACCTTCTAGGATAGGCTCTGTCATCATAACTGCATGGCCAGTCCCTAACTGTTCAGATTGAGTCACAAATTCTGTCTGTCCAGCCAAGACCTCTTCCACCAATTCCGCCTTGTGTCCTACAACTGTTACTGTCTTTTCAGGTTGGATAGCTCCCACACTACGGAAAACATGTTCCAACATAGAAATACCCGCAACCTTATGCAAAACTTTTGGCAAATCAGATTTCATGCGAGTCCCTTTACCCGCTGCTAAAATAATGGCATAATTTGACATAATCTTCTCTTTTCTCTAGAAATTCCCTTTTATTATACCATATTTCAAATCATTCCGCGCTCTTGAATGAAAAAATACTCTAAAGTCCTTTCTTAACCCATTTTTTGAGTATTTTTTTTGATTTTTTTTCATTTTTAAGGTAAAATTATGAGATATGAGAAAGAAAATTAATCCGCTTATTTTATTTGGTTTTTTTGGGATTATGATTTTCATTTTAATCCTGAATCGCCCTCGTTTTGAGGACCATCCTGTAAAAACAAAGTCAAATATCGCGCAAGTAGAGACACAGGCGCTACACAATATAGATAAACCGGTAATTGATGTTTCTGGTTGGCAGCGTCCTGAGGAAATTAATTACGATACTCTCTCCCAAAACATTTCTGGAGCTATTGTTCGTGTCCATAGTGGTGCTCAAACGTCCAAAGAGAACGATGCTTCCTATGTTAATGGTGTTGATAAGGCCTTTAAAACCCATATCACTGAGTTTCAAAAACGAAATGTCCCAGTTGGTGTCTATGCCTATGTAGCTGGAAAAAGTGTCCAAGAAATGGAAAAGGCCGCTGAAGTTTTTTATAACGCTTCATCGCCATACAGCCCTAGCTACTATTGGCTAGATGTGGAAGACAAAACCATGTCCAATATGAACGAAGGTGTTGAAGCCTTTCGAGCAAAACTAGAATCACTTGGTGCTAAAAATATCGGCATCTACGTTGGGGTCTACTTCATGGAAGAACACAGTATTGATACAGACAAGTTTACGTCTGTTTGGATTCCTTCCTATGGTTCTGACTCAGGATTTTACGAAGCTACTCCTAAGACTGATTTAGATTACGACATTCACCAATACACATCTAAAGGAAAAATTGCTGGCTTTGACCACGATTTGGATATCAACGTCATTTCTTCCTTAAAAAACAAAGAAGAAACCTTTAGAAAAATCTTTTTAAAACCTTAAAAGCATTTGTTTATCATTTGCTTTTTCTTTTTGTGTTTGATTGTGATACAATATAGTAAGGATTTTTTGAAATAGAAATAGTTGGAGGAACAATATGCTCTCATGGTTAGCACGTGTTATTAAAGGGATTGTCATTGCTCTTGGATTTATCTTACCGGGAATTTCCGGAGGGGTTCTAGCAGCAATCTTAGGAATTTATGAACGAATGATTGGTTTTCTGGCCCATCCCTTTAAAGACTTTAAAGAAAATGTTTTGTACTTTATTCCAGTTGCCATCGGTATGCTTCTGGGAATCGGCTTATTTTCCTACCCGATTGAATACCTGCTTGAAAATTATCAGGTCTTTGTCTTATGGAGCTTTGCGGGTGCCATCATTGGTACAGTTCCTAGCCTTCTCAAAGAATCAGCTCGAGAATCTGACCGAGACAAGATTGATTTAGCTTGGTTCTGGATAACCTTTATCATTTCTGGATTAGGACTCTATGCCTTAAATTTTGTTGTTGGAACCTTAAGTGCCAGCTTTCTTAATTTCGTCCTAGCTGGTGCACTGCTGGCTCTTGGCGTATTAGTTCCTGGCCTCAGTCCATCAAATCTACTTTTGATTTTGGGCCTCTATGCTCCTATGTTGACTGGTTTTAAAACCTTCGACCTCTTGGGAACCTTCTTCCCGATTGGAATCGGGGCAGGTGCAACTCTCATTATTTTTTCAAAATTGATGGATTATGCCTTAAGCAACTACCACTCACGCGTCTATCATTTCATCATCGGTATCGTCCTATCGAGTACCCTTTTAATCTTGATTCCAAATGCAGGAAACGCTGAAAGTATCGAATACACAGGCCTTTCACTTGTTGGGTATGTCATCATCGCCTTCTTCTTTGCACTGGGAATCTGGCTTGGTATTTGGATGAGTCAATTGGAGGATAAGTATAAATAATGGCAAAAAAAGTTAAAATCAAAAAAACATTGGTGGAACAAATCCTGTCTAAAGCATCTATCCCTCATCAGGGGATTCAAATCAATGCCCTAGAAGGAGAGCTTCCTCAAGGTTATGAACGAGATCAGATTTTCAAAACCTTGGCTCTTTTGGGAGATAAGACAGGACCGATTATCGGAGTTATCCCTATCACCCAACACTTGTCTGAAAAGAAACTAGCCAAAATTTCTGGCAATAAAAAAGTGAGCATGATTCCACAAAAGGACTTGGAAAAAACAACTGGTTACATTCATGGAGCAAATAATCCTGTCGGAATTCGTCAGAAACACAATTATCCCATTTTTATCGATAAGATCGCTCTAGACTTGGATCAAATGATTGTCTCTGCAGGGGAAGTTGGTCACAGCATTATCGTTGCTCCCCAAGACTTAGCTAGCTTTGTAAAGGCTGACTTTGCAGATATCTTGGAGGACAGCAAGTAATGAAACTCTACTTTGTCCGCCATGGCCGCACAGTCTGGAACCAAGAAGGACGCTTTCAAGGTGCTAGTGGTGATTCTCCCCTTCTTCCTGAATCCATTGACACCCTAAAACTACTTGGCCAGTATCTCAAGGATGTTCCTTTCGATCAGATTTATTCAAGTGATTTACCTCGAGCGGTCAGATCTGCCGAGATTATCCAAAGTCAACTCCAGACCCCCTGTCCTTTAGAAAGCGTTCCAAATCTCCGTGAATGGCAGCTGGGTAAGTTAGAAGGTTTAAAAATCGCAACCTTGGAAGCAATTTACCCACAACAAATCAAAGCTTTCCGATCTAATCTTGCTCAATTTGACACTCAAATGTTTGGAGCCGAATCCCTCTATAGCACCACGCAACGGACCATCCAATTTATCAAATCATTAAAAGATAGTCCAGCTGAGCGTATTCTAATTGTCGGTCATGGTGCTAATCTTACTGCCAGTATTCGTACTCTTCTAAGTTATAAAGAACCTCTTCTTCGTAAAGATGGAGGTCTAGCAAATGCCAGCCTGACAATTCTAGAAACCCATGATTTTGAAACATTTACGCTCGATACTTGGAATGATACTTCCTATCAATAACAGAACTTGATTTTATCGTCAAGTTCTTTTTAGTTTTGAAAGATTATCCGTGAATTTCTTGCTTATTTATGATAAAATGGGAGTATCGCAAAAAATGACTCATCGTATTCAATTTTGAGTAAAACTAGGAGGATCCCATGTCAACAGAACATATGGAAGAACTAAATGACCAGCAGATCGTTCGCCGTGAAAAAATGGCTGCGCTCCGTGAACAAGGAATCGATCCTTTCGGAAAACGCTTTGAACGCACTGCAAATTCACAAGAATTAAAAGATAAATTTGCTAACCTCGATAAAGAACAATTACACGATAAAAACGAAACAGCTACTATCGCAGGACGCTTGGTAACCAAACGTGGTAAAGGTAAAGTAGGTTTTGCCCACCTTCAAGACCGCGAAGGTCAAATCCAGATTTACGTTCGTAAGGATGCTGTCGGTGAAGAAAACTATGAAATCTTCAAAAAAGCAGACCTTGGTGACTTCCTTGGTGTCGAAGGCGAAGTGATGCGTACAGATATGGGAGAACTCTCTATCAAGGCAACCCACATTACACACTTGTCTAAGGCTCTCCGTCCTCTTCCAGAGAAATTCCACGGTTTGACAGACGTTGAAACAATTTACCGTAAACGTTACCTTGACTTGATTTCTAACCGTGAAAGCTTTGAACGCTTTGTCACTCGTTCAAAAATCATTTCTGAAATCCGTCGTTACCTTGATCAAAAAGGTTTCCTTGAAGTGGAAACACCTGTTCTTCACAACGAAGCTGGTGGTGCTGCTGCCCGTCCATTTATCACCCACCACAATGCCCAAAACATTGACATGGTGCTTCGTATCGCGACTGAGCTTCACTTGAAACGCCTTATCGTCGGTGGTATGGAACGCGTCTATGAAATCGGACGTATCTTCCGTAACGAGGGAATGGATGCCACTCATAACCCTGAATTTACTTCTATCGAAGTCTACCAAGCTTATGCTGACTTCCAAGACATCATGGACTTGACGGAAGGCATTATCCAACATGCTGCTAAGTCAGTTAAAGGCGATGGTCCGGTCAACTATCAAGGAACTGAAATTAAGATCAACGAACCATTTAAACGTGTTCACATGGTGGATGCTATCAAAGAAATTACTGGTGTCGATTTCTGGCAAGACATGACTTTGGAAGAGGCTAAAGCTATCGCTGCTGAGAAGAAAGTTCCAGTTGAGAAACACTATACTGAAGTTGGCCACATTATCAATGTCTTCTTTGAAGAGTTTGTTGAAGAAACTTTAATCCAACCTACCTTTGTCTATGGACATCCAGTAGCTGTATCTCCACTTGCTAAGAAGAATCCTGAAGACGAACGCTTTACTGACCGTTTCGAGCTCTTCATCATGACTAAGGAGTACGGTAATGCCTTTACTGAGCTCAACGACCCAATCGATCAGCTTAGCCGTTTCGAAGCCCAAGCTAAAGCCAAAGAACTTGGTGATGATGAAGCGACAGGAATCGACTATGACTACATTGAAGCTCTTGAATACGGTATGCCACCAACAGGTGGTTTGGGAATTGGTATCGACCGTCTCTGCATGCTTCTCACTGATACAACTACTATCCGTGACGTATTGCTCTTCCCAACAATGAAATAAACTCTTATCCTCTGGTTCTTGCCAGGGGATTTTTTGATGCAAAAAGAGACTGAGCAAAAACTCAATCTCTACTTTTCACTTCTTTTGTTGCCACATCTTCTCCAAACCATTTTTGGCTGATTTCCTGGAACTTTCCTTCTTGGTATAGTTCGATAAAGGCTTGGTTTAAAGCTTGTAGTAATCTTTTGTCTGCTGGTCTTACTCCGACTGCAAAGGATTCACTTTCAAATCCTGCTGAAAAGACATTGTAATCATTTAATATTCCTTCAGACTGGAGATAGTAATTAGCATACACTCGGTCAATCAACAAGGCATCAACCCGGTCATTTTTCAAATCAATCAAGGCCTCATTGAAACTCTGGTACTGATTAGCCTTCTGGTCTTTGACACGATTTTTCAATAAATCTGGCTGGGCTTCAAAGTCTAAATAACCAGAGGAACCGGCTTGGGCTCCCAAGGTCTTATCCTTCATATCCTCTACTGAATGAATTTGCTGGCTTTTCTTCGCAACCAGAACTTGCTGATTTTCCATATATGGAATGCTAAAGGCAACCTTTTCTCGGCGTTCATCAGTGGCAGAATAGCCATTCCAGATGGCATCAATGGTCCCATTTTGCAGTTCTGTCTCCTTCATATCCCAGTCGATTGGTTGAAATTGAACCTTAAAACCTAATTTTTCAGAGACAGCTTGTGCTAAGTCAATATCAAAGCCTGTATATTGGCCATCCTTTTCTTCAAATCCCATAGGTACGAAGGTATTATCAAAACCAATGGTTATACTCCCCTGCTCTTGATACTTATCCCAGTTATCCTGCTTTGGATCACTAGCCTTCTGAGTGCAAGCCGTTAAAAAGAAAGTCAGGATAGAAACCAATACTAAAGCAATTTTCTTATTAGTCATCGGCACCTCCTACTTGGGCTCAACCTTGAGAATCTGATCTGCGATATTTTCAGCGAACTGTAAATCGTGGGTAACCACAATCTGCGTCATGCCAAGTTCCCTATTTTGCAAGATCAGTTTTTCCACTTCCAAGCGCAATTCTGGATCAAGTGCAGAAGTTGGTTCATCGTAACCAATGATTTCTGGGTCAATCATCATAGCACGCGCCAAGGCTACCCTTTGCTTTTGCCCACCAGATAGTGAGAAAGGATAGGCATCTGCGTGCCCTGCCAGTCCCAACTGTTCCAGGAGCCCACACGCCTTCTTCTCAGCCTCTTGCTGCTTCATTCCCATGGTTTTTACGGGCGATAAGGTCAAATTATCTAAAACTGATAAATGAGGGAAAAGTTGAAAATCTTGAAATACAAATCCCAGTAGATTCCGCTTCTCCAGTTCATCCAATTCTAAAGATTCTCCATTATAAAAGATTTGTCCTGAATCAATGGTTTCAAGACCTGCAAGCATGCGTAAGAGGGTTGTCTTACCTCCACCAGAAGGTCCAACGATAGCCAGGATTTGCTTTTCAGGAATTTTTAGACTGAAATTGGACAAAATTTGCTTTTCACCAAAGTCTTTATTGATATTTCGTAATTCTAACATGGCAGCCTCCTATCTATAGTAACTGTACTTCTTCTCAACTTTTTTGGCAAGAATGGTCACAATCCCAATCAAAATCAAGTAAATGGCTCCTGCCAAGAACATGGGAACCAGGCTAGCGTCACGGTTGGCAGCTGTTCGACTCGCCAAGATAAGGTCTGAAATGCCTAGAGCATAGACCAGAGAGGTATCCTTGACCAAACTCATAACTTCGTTAAAGACACTGGGAAGAACAATCTTGGTCACTTGGGGCAAGATGATATAACGCACTGTGTCAAAAGGACTGAACTTCAAGACCTTTGCAACCTCATATTGACCTTTAGGAATGGTATCAATCCCTCCACGGAAGATTTCAGCAAAGTAAGCCGCATAATTGAGAACAAAAGCAATGATAGCCGCAGGAAGACGGTCCAAACGAATCCCAATACTTGGAAGCACATAATAAATAAAAATCAATTGCAAGAGCAAGGGTGTTCCCCGCATAATCCAAATATAAATATTAATCAGATGATGGAGGGGCTTCCAATGGACTTGCAAGGCAAAGGCAATCAAAACGCCCAAAGGAATAGAAAAAATCAAGACCAGTGCAAAAACCTGCAAAGTCATGCTTGCACCGCTCAATAAACTCGGTAATATCTCAAACAAATAAGACATACTGCACCTCCTAAAAATAATTGTTCCTATTATAGCATAAATAAACAAAATAACCAAGAATTTTTGTAAAAAAATTCTCTTTAAAAAGAAAAACTATATCTATCAAAAATGATAAGATACAGTTTTAAAAATATATCCTTACAATGTCTCAAATAGTTCTTGCATTTGCACATCATCTGGAACCAGTTTTAAGTAAGCTTGAGCATTGACTTTTGCTTCCTCAAAGTAGCCCAATTCACGCAAGAGGTAGATATAGTGTTCCAGAAACTCTGGATTATCCTTTAAATCTCCTGCCAACTCTTGGTAAAGCTCATAGGCAGTATCCAAATCGTCCATTTCTTGATAAGAACGAGCAATCATCCATTTGGTCAAGAGATTTTCTGGCTCGTCGCTCTGCAAATCTAGAATATCCTCATAACGCTCCTGCTCTAGATAAATAGTAGCCAAACGAAGCAAGATTTCTTCTGTATCCTCAGCGTCTTCTTTTGCAGTAAGGAGGTAGTTCTCTGCCCCACTAGCATCATGCAATTCATAAGAAAATTGTGAAGCAGCCAGTAAGAGACGAGTTTCAAATGGATTTTTCTCCAACCCTTGCTTAGCGATACGCAGGGCTTCTTGAACTTGATGTTCCTTATGTAAGGCCTGACTGTAACCATACTCATATCCTTCAAAATCAGGTGAAATGGTATCAAGTTGCTTAAAGTAGAGGACAGCTTTTTGGTATTCTTCTTGATCAAAGTAAAGACTGGCCAACTCAAAAGCTGTTAGGTCATCGTATTCTAACTCCAGGGATTTTTCTAAAAACTCTGTAGCCGTTTCAAATTTCCCTAACTGGGCATAGGCAAAGCCAATCCGTTGATAGGTGGAAATGCCTGTTTGCTCATAAATAGTACGATTATCTAACTGGGCATAGCCTTGAATGGCCTCTTGATAATTTTCCAACTCACTATCCAATTCTGCTAAGCCCAATATCAAGAGAGGATCTTCTGAGTAAGTCAAGGCCTCCAGAAGTTTCTCACGCGCCACATCTGTCAAACCTTCCATCTGGTAAAGGTCTGCCTTAAGTGCCAAAGCCGAAACATACCAGTCACTGTCAGTTTGGATTTCCTCTAGATAGGCAAAGGCTTCTTCGATTTGACCATCCTCGCTAGCAATAGCTGCTAGATTAAGATGAACCTCTGGAAAATCCTCTACGATTTTCAGGTAAATTTCCTTGGCCTGAGGATAAAAACCAATTCCTTCAAGATAAGTAGCTAACTCATACAGAAGGTCACTTGGATCATTTTCTAAAGCTTTGACGAAATAATGTTCTGCCTTGGTTAAATCTTGCTCCTCCAAAGCCTGTAACATCTGTTGACTATTGTTCACTCTTTATTTCCTCTCCCTCTAGTTCATATAGTCCACTGACTACCTTATACCATTCAAAAATCGCTGAAATGACAACTTTAGCAGAAGCATAAACCGGAATACCGAGTAAAACTCCCCAGATACCAAACATGGATCCTGAAGTTAACAAAACAAAGAGAACATTAATGGGATGGATGTTTAATTGACTTCCCAAAATCAGTGGAGAGACAAAACGGCCTTCAATAGTTTGTTCTACGATAAAGACAATCACTACTTTTAAAAGCATAACTGGCCCAGCAATCAAGCCCAATACTAGGGCAGGAAACATGGCTAAAAAGCTACCAAGATAAGGAACCAGATTTAAAATACCAGCAGTAACCCCCAACGTAACTGCATAGCGTAGACCAATAATCTTGAAGAAAATCATAAACATTACCGCTACAATAATAGCCACTGTTACTTGCCCTCTAACATAGTTAGACAACTGCTGATTCACATCTGATAGAACTTGTCCAACAGGTTCTTTCAATTTCGTTGGCATGAATTGGGTCAAATAGTGACGTAGTCCTTTTCCATCACGTAAGAGATAAAAGAGCATGAAAGGAACGATAATCAAGGCAACAATCACTTGAGAAGCCCCGCTAATAAAGGCGCTCACCCAGTTGACTGCTTGAGATGAAACCTTACTTGCCCAAACTGTAGCCTGACTTGAGAAGTTTGTCAAAACTTGTTCTAACTGAGGTCTGAAATCATCTGGTAAACGCTTAGTTACCAGATCATCAATAACCCTGTCAGCATCTTCAAGGTAGACTGGAACATTCCTTGCAAAACTTAAAACCTGACGTTGTAGATTTGGAATAGCTACTGCCAAGCCCCAAATGATAAAGAGAGCGATGATGACAAAGACAATACTAATCGCTATAACACGATTGATTTTGTGTTTCTCCATCCAATCAACAATAGGATTTAACAAATAGTATAGTAAACCAGATAGAATGACTGGCAACATCACGACTGCCAAAAAGTCTAAAACAGGTGAAAATAGAAAACTAATCTTACTTAAAATAAACAGATTCAGTCCCAATAATAAAGTTACCAAAAATACCGTAATGGCCTTGTTATCCAAAAACCACTTGAAAAACCAAGATAGGCTAAAATGTTTCTCTTTTTGCTCCATAAATACTTCCTTTCTATTGTTCTCTCATTATACCATTTTTAAATCAAAATAACTCTTTTTTAAAGTGCTTACATGGAGACAGCGACATAAAAAATCCCCTCAAAAGAGGAGATTCGATTAGTCTTGAATATGACGGTCTAAGTTCTTCTGATAATCAGCATTGGATTTGCCTTTTTCATCAGCAAATTTCTTGCGGAACTCATCCATTTCTTTGGAAGTGACAATCTTATCTTGGAGTTTAAGATATTTATAACTGTTATCTCCTGTTTTGTCACCAATCCAACCATCAGCACCACTACCTAATACTTTCTTCGTTACTAACATTTGGGCACCGTCTGAGTGTACAGGAATAACTAGAGCACTATCTGTTAACCAAGCTTGCGCCTTAGCATATTTAGAATAACGTTTTTGCAGATCTGTTTTTTCACTATTTGCATCATCAATCAATCCTTTGTATTTATCCAATCCAACTGTTTTAATGGCTTGATTGTCTGTTCCTGGTGCTACACCAAGAGAGCCGAGGAGACTTGGACCTGAAGTTGGATCAAATACATCTAGATAAGTTGATGGGTCTGCATAATCCGGACTCCAACCACTATTAACATTAATGTCCCAATCAACATTATTATTTGATGTTGCTAGAACAGTCATGTTTCCCAATTCATCATCAGAAACCTGTTGAATATCAACAACTACATTTTCAGAGCCCAAGGCTTCTTCAATGGATTGTTTATAAGACTGAGCTTGATGGATAAAATCTGTCTGAGTCGATGAAACTGGAAGATCTAAATGAATCGGATACTGCACTCCATCAGCTTGAAGAGTTTTCTTAGCAGATTCAAACTTAGCTTTAGCCTTGTCTACGTTATGAAGTGAATCTTGGGCATCATCAAGACTGACATCTTTCCAGACATTATCCAATTTATCCAATTCTGTCTTAGTTACTTGACCAAACGATTGGTCTCCAACTTGTACAAATGTTGGAGGAGTGAAACTTGTACGTAGTTTACGAGGTGCCACTTCATCTCCAAACACCTGAGAAACAGCTGCTTTACGATCTGCAGCAAATGCCAAAGCTTGACGGAATTCTTTATTTAACAAAGCTTTTTTTGTAGATGATTTTTCTGCATCACTTGTTTTAGCAGTATGATTGTATGACACACGATCAATATTAGTAGACATATAGAAGACGCCACCTCTTTGTTGACCATATACAATATTATCCTTGTATTTTTCTTTTAGACGTTCATAGTTGGCAGAGTTTTTAAAGAGTGGAGCAGCTGGATAATGTCCCTCATCAAAACCGCGTCCTAGAGAGTCTGCATCTTGACCATCAAAGAATGATAACTTGATATCATCAATAAAGACATTTTGCTTATCCCAATAATTTTGGTTTTTAGTCATTTCGATAGAAGACTTAGATGTAAGACCCTTGAGGAGATAAGGACCGTTGTAGAGAATGCTCGTAACATCAGTGGTCTTACCAAAATCATCTCCTTTAGAAGCTAAAAAGTCTCCACTCACGGGAGCAAGGACTCCCATTGTTGTTTTTGAATTCCAGAAAGATTCTGGATGGTTCAAAGTATAAACAACAGTATAATCATCTGTTGCTTTCACACCTACGGTTGAGAAATCTGTTGTTTTCCCATTTACATAGTCATCCAATCCTTTGATAGAATCCTGTACCAAATAGAGAGCCTGTGATTTCTTATCAGCTGCATGCTTCAGACCAGTTACAAAATCCTGAGCCTTAACTTCACCATACTCCTCTCCCTCATTGGTATACCACTTGACACCCTGACGGATTTTATAGGTATAGGTCAAACCATCTTTGGAAACAGTCCAATCTTCTGCAACTGATGGGACCAGATTCCCATATTGGTCATTTTCTAATAATCCATCAATAACATTACCTGTAATCTGTTTAGTGCTGACATTACCAGAAACTGTATAATCCAAAGTAACAGGATCTAATGAGAATACATAGGCATAAGTAACTGGTTTAGTTGCTTGTTTAGTTGCTTCTTTATTACCATTACCAGATGAACACGCTACTAGCACTGCTGCCGAGAGTACAGCAACTCCTGCTGCTAAGAAAACACGTTTTTTCATAGTTAAACTCCTTTGCAATTTGTATAAGATTATTATAGCACTTTTATTAAGTAAATCAATGAAAACATTTCTAATATTATCATCAAAAGAATTAGGTAAAGCTCTTGCTAATCTTGATTTCTTTATACTTCCATTTTTGTGATATAATAGTCTTATCTTTTGTATAGAGGTAAAGTTATGAAAAAAACTGTTTATTTTGGAACTTATACACGTCGGACTTCCCAAGGGATTTACAAGGCAGACTTTGATACAGAAACTGGTCAGCTTTCAAATCTAGAACTTTTTGCTACTGAGCCAAGTCCAACCTACCTTGCCTTTGACCAGCACCAACATTTATACACTGTTGGTAGTCAAGACGATAAGGGTGGAATTGCAGCCTATCAAACTAATGGTAACTTATTAAATCACGTCGTTGAAGAGGGAGCCCCCCACTGTTATGTTGCCGTTGATGAAGAGCGTGATTTGGTTTACGCGGCAAACTACCACAAGGGACAGGTCCTTGTTTATAAACGTCAGGAAGATGGTCGTCTTGTACTTAGTGATATTGATCAACACAGTGGCCAAGGTCCACATGAAAATCAAGCTTCTCCACATGTTCACTATACAGATTTAACACCTGACCACTATCTAGTGACCTGCGACTTGGGAACAGACCAAGTTATCACTTATGATTTTGATTCAGAAGGAAAATTATCTAAGCTCTATACCTATCATAGCCAGCCAGGAGCAGGCTCACGCCATATTATTTTCCATAACCATTATAAAATCGCTTATCTCATTTGTGAACTCAATAGCACTATCGAGGTTCTAATCTACGATGGTGTTGGCGAATTTGAACGCATGCAAGTCATTTCAACTCTACCAGACGGTTATGAAGGCTTTAATGGTACTGCTGCCATTCGTCTCTCTAAAGATGGTAAATACCTCTACGCCTCTAACCGTGGTCATGATTCTATCGTAGTATATACAATCCTTGCGGACGGTAGCTTAGAGTTGTTAGAAATCGTTCCGACACATGGTCAGACTCCACGTGATTTTGATTTGACACCAGACCAAGAATTTGTCATTGCTGTCCATCAAGACTCTGACAATGCAACCGTCTTTAAACGCAATTCTGAAACTGGACGTCTAGCAGAACTTTCTAATGACTTTCATGTCCCAGAAGCAGTCTGCATCAGTTTTGCCCCTTAAGAAAACATAAAAAATGAACTTGGTAACTCAAGTTCATTTTTTTCTTATAGTCTATTTCCGACATTAATACGGTTAATGGCACGTTGCAGTGCAATCTTCGCACGACGTTCTTGGTCAATCAAGTGTTTGTCTTGTGCTTCTTCAATTTCACGCTCTGCTCGAAGTTTGGCACGTTCTGCACGACTAACGTCGATATCACGAGCCCGTTCTGCAGAGTCAGCAACGATTGTGATAACACCATTGGCAACTTCGATAACGCCTCCGTTCACTGCAATCCAGTTCACGTGATTTTCATCATCTACACGTTTAACCTTAACCTCATCAACTGCTAAAACTGCAATCATATTTTCATGTCGTGGCAAGATTCCCATCTCACCATCCAGAGTTCGAACTGATACAAAGCTGGCATGGTGATCATAGACGAGACCATCTGGTGTCACGATCTGGACAGTTAACTGAGCCATAGATCACCTCTTAAAATCCCATTTTTTCAGCTTTTGCAATCACATCTTCGATAGAACCAACCCCACGGAAGGCATCTTCTGGCAAGTGGTCGTGTTTACCATCAAGGATTTCCTTAAAGCCACGAACAGTTTCAGCAACTGGAACATAAGAACCTGGCTGACCAGTGAATTGTTCCGCAACGTTGAAGTTTTGTGACAAGAAGAACTGGATACGACGGGCACGAGCAACCAAGGTCTTTTCTTCATCAGAAAGCTCATCCATACCAAGGATAGCAATGATATCTTGCAATTCATGGTAACGTTGAAGAACGCGTTTTACTTCAGCAGCAACTGCATAGTGCTCTTCTCCAACGATTTCAGGTGCCAAGGCACGTGAGCTTGAAGCAAGTGGGTCAACGGCTGGGTAGATACCCAATTGTACCAACTTACGTTCCAAGTTAGTTGTTGAGTCCAAATGAGCGAAGGCTGTTGCTGGCGCTGGGTCAGTATAGTCATCCGCTGGCACATAGATAGCCTGGATAGAGGTTACAGAACCCTTTTTAGTTGATGTAATACGCTCTTGCAATTGACCCATTTCCGTAGCAAGTGTTGGTTGGTAACCAACGGCTGATGGCATACGACCCAAAAGGGCAGATACTTCTGAACCAGCCTGAGTGAAACGGAAGATATTATCGATAAAGAGAAGCACGTCTTGGCCTTCCACATCACGGAAGTATTCAGCGATTGTCAAACCAGTAAGGGCAACACGCATACGTGCTCCTGGTGGCTCATTCATCTGACCAAATACCATGGCTGTTTTCTCGATAACACCTGATTCTTTCATTTCCCAGTAAAGGTCGTTCCCTTCACGAGTACGTTCCCCAACACCGGTAAATACTGAAATACCACCGTGTTCTTGGGCAATGTTATGAATCAACTCTTGAATCAAGACAGTTTTACCAACTCCGGCACCACCGAAAAGTCCAACCTTACCACCTTTAAGATAAGGGGCAAGAAGATCGATAACCTTAATCCCTGTTTCAAGGATTTCAGAAGAGGTAGACAACTCATCAAAAGTTGGAGCTTTTTTATGAATTGGCTGACGCTCTGCATCTTCTGTAAAAGGAACTTCCAAGTCAATGGTATCTCCCAAAACATTGAAGACACGTCCCAAAGTTTCTTTACCTACTGGTACAGAGATTGGACGACCTGTGTCCAATACTTCCATTCCACGAGTCAAACCATCTGTTGATTCCATGGCGATAGTACGGACCATACCATCTCCCAACTCCAAGGCTACTTCAAGGACGATTTTTGTTTTTCTTTCGTCATTTTTGTAGACGACAAGTGCATTGTTAATCTCAGGAAGTTTTTCCCCTGCTGCAAACAAGACGTCTACAACGGGACCGATAACCTGAGCAATTTTACCTGAACTCATCTCCTTCTCCTATTCTATATAAGATACTGTCGGTCCCTAGCTTAACTAGGTCCTAAGTTCATTTTCATACGAGCTGGACTAGTGCCTATTCTAAGGCACTAGCTCCTGCTACGATTTCTGTAATTTCTTGTGTAATCGCCGCCTGTCTGGCACGGTTATACTGAATTGTCAAATCATTAATGACTTTCTTAGCATTATCTGTCGCTGTTTGCATGGCTGTCATACCCGCAGCATTTTCGGCTGTCTTAGCGTCGATAATAGCACCATAAATCATACTTTCTGCAAACTGAGGCAACAACTGCTCCAAAATTTCTTCTCGGCTAGTTTCCAATTCAAAGGTCAAGCTGTAACTGTCATCTGCTTCATTTGGATCCAAGTCAACAATTGGAAGCATTTGTTCCACACGCATTTGACTGGTTAGCGTATTGACATGGTGGTTATAGCAGACATAGAGTTCATCAAAAAGTTCATTTTGGTACATTTCAACAGTTTTTGAAATAATCTTACGGACTTCATCAAAGCTAGGTTGGTCTGCCAAGCCACGTAGTTCATAAAGTGGTTGAATACCACGAGCCTTAAAGAAATCAGCTCCCATTCCACCAATACAGATCATTTCAAAACCTTTACCATCTGGATGGTACTCTTCTTTCAGCTCCATAACGGCTTTCAGAATAGAGGAATTATAACCTCCAACCAAACCTCGGTCTGATGTAATGACGATATAGCCTGTCTTCTTAACTGGACGGCTAATCAACATCGGATTGGTTGAACTACCAGCTCCATTCCCATGAAGAATATCCGTCAAAAGTTTACGAACTTTCTGAGCATAAACTTGGAAGTTGCGAGCAGCTTCTTCAGAACGACCTAGCTTAGCAGCTGATACCATCTGCATGGCATTAGTGATTTGACTCGTATTTTTTGTTGAGGCGATTTTTGTTTTAATATCATTTAGAGATACTGCCATCTGACACCTCTATTCTTATTGGAAGCTGGTTTGATTGAGAAACTCTGTAATCGCAGCATCCAAGACTGCTTCTTCTGGCAAGTCTTTTGTATCACGAATGGTTTCTAAAATCTCTGGATGTTGAGCGTCAAAGAAGGCATGGAACTCTTCCTCGAAACGAACAATATCATCTACTGGAACAGTATCCAAGAAACCATGTGTCAAAGCATAGAGAATGGTTACTTGTTTCTCAACAGGTAATGGTTTGTGAACAGGTTGTTTCAAGACTTCAACTGTACGACGTCCACGGTTCAACTTAGCCTGTGTCGCCGCATCTAAGTCAGAACCAAACTTAGTGAAGGCTTCCAACTCACGGTATGAAGCAAGGTCGATACGAAGTGTACCAGCAACCTTCTTCATGGCTTTGATTTGTGCAGAACCACCTACACGCGATACAGAAGAACCCGCATCGATGGCTGGACGAATACCTGCATTGAAGAGACCATCACCAAGGAAGATTTGTCCATCAGTGATTGAAATCACGTTGGTTGCGATATAGGCAGAGATATCTCCTGCTTGTGTCTCGATAAACGGTAGGGCTGTAATAGATCCACCACCAAGTTCATCAGAAACTTTAGCTGAGCGCTCAAGCAAACGGCTGTGAAGGTAGAAAACATCCCCTGGGAAAGCTTCACGACCTGGAGGACGACGAAGCAAGAGAGAGAGTTCACGATAAGCTACCGCTTGTTTTGATAAATCATCATAAACGATCAAAACATGTTTCCCTTGGTACATAAATTCTTCCGCCATGGCAACCCCAGCATAAGGAGCTAGGAAAAGCAATGGAGATGGTTGTGAAGCAGAGGCAGTCACAACGATTGTGTAGTCCAAGGCACCGTACTGACGTAGTGTTTCTACTTGCGTACGAACTGTTGATTCTTTTTGTCCAATCGCAACATAGATACAGATCATATCTTGACCTTTTTGGTTCAAGATTGTATCAATTGCAATGGTTGTTTTCCCTGTCTGACGGTCACCGATAATCAACTCACGTTGACCACGACCAATCGGTACAAGGGCGTCGATAGCTTTCAAACCAGTTTGCAATGGTTCTGATACAGACTTACGTTGCATAACACCAGGAGCTGGCGCTTCTACTGGACGAGTTTTATCAGTGTGGATTTCTCCAAGACCATCAACTGGACGACCAAGCGGATCCACAACACGTCCAATCAGACTTTCACCTACTGGGACTTCCATGATTTTCCCTGTACGGCGGATTGTATCGCCTTCACGGATATCTGTAAAGTCACCTAGGATGATAATACCAACATCTGTTGACTCCAAGTTTTGAGCCATACCATAAGAGCCGTTTTCAAAAATCAACAACTCTCCACTCATGGCATTTTCAAGTCCGTGAGCACGCGCGATACCGTCCCCGATATAGGTTACAACACCTGTTTCAGTCACATCAAAATTGGGTTTGAAATTTTCAATTTGTTGCTTAATTAAAGCGCTGATTTCTTGTGCGTTAATTGCCAAAAGAACACCACTTTCTATTTCAAATTTTCTTTAACAACTTTAAGTTGTTGTTTAATACTCACATCAATTGTCTTGTGATTGGCAAAAATGACAAAACCACCAATAAGACTTTCATCGATTTGTTCTTTTACACTCCTTACTTTAAGAGACATTTTTTTCTCAATCAAAGGGAGCAAGCGACTCTTCTGTTCATCAGTTAAAGGATGAGCTGACGTAATCGTCACTTCAAATCGATTTGTTTCTTTTTCAAGTCGGTTCAAGCAATCTACAAGAATATCATAAAAAAGATTTGCTCTGTGATTGTAGATAAGAACCTGGATAAAGTTTTGCAATAAAGGTGACACAGAGTCTTGGAAGAAAGCAATTGTTTTTTCCTTATCAGACTCGTCTACTGCCACTTTTTTTAAAAAAGAAGGTAAACCTGTTTCTTCAGCAACTTGCTTGATTTGAGCTAAGTCTGAAAAGATACGGTCTTCTTCTCCTTTTTCTAAAACCAATTGGACAAAAGGCATGCTGTATTTTTCAATTACCTTTACTGTTTTCTTGTCCATTAAGCTTCTCCTAACTGATCGATATACTGATCAATGAGTTCTTTATGGGCATGACCGTCAAGGTTTTGTGAGATGATTTTACCAGCCAGGCTGATTGTCAAATCTGCTACCTCACCCTTAACGCTTTGTAAAGCTTCAGCTTTATTTTGAGCAATTTCTTGGTTCGCTTTTTCTTTCAAGCGTCCTGCTTCTAGCTTAGCATCTGCTAAAATACTAGCTTTGCTTTTCTCAGCTGTTTCTTTCGCATTCTCAATGATTGTCTTAGCTTCTTTACGGCTACCAGCCAATTCATCTTCGCGTTTTTGAGCCAATACTTCTGCTTTTTGACGTGCTTGTTCAGCTCCGTCAATATCTGCTGCAATTTTTTCTGCTCTTTGTTCGAAAATACTAGTCAAATTTGACCAAGCATATTTCTTAACCAAGACTAGCAAGAGAATAAAGGAACCAGCGATTAGTATAAAATCACCAAGTAATTCACCTACTGTTACATTCATAAACTACTCCTTTCTATTCTTCATCATTAATTTTATTTCCTAGGTACATTGAAGATAACAATGTAAATACATATGCTTGTACACAAGAAATAAAAACAGAAAATGCAGTCCAGATTAGATTTGTTCCAAAAGCAATAGGGTACCAATAGAAGGCCTGATGAGAAAGTAGGACTAACATACTTGCCATCACTTCCCCTGCAAAGATATTACCAAATACCCGCAATGCAAGTGAAAGGAGATTGGTAACTTCTTCCAAGAGATTCATTGGTGTCATAAAACCTGGTGTTACAAATGCTTTTAAATACTTTTTGATTCCACGACGACGAATTCCTTCTACGTGTGTCATTAAGATAATTGTAAAAGACAAGACCAAGTCAAATGACAAATTTGCTGTTGGTGAGGTCCAAAGATTTACACCATCTGTAGTCTGAATTCTAGCCATTAAGCCAATATTATTTGCAATGGCCATAAATAGGAATAAACAGAAATAAAAGAGAGAATAATCCTTTATCATTGGACCAAGGTTTGATTTTGTAAATCCAACAACAAAATCAAATAAATACTCTAATACATTTTGTTTTCCTGTGGGTCTCAAAGTCATATTTCGAGTTGCCCAATAAATAAAGCCAAAAATAAGTGCTACAGTCAACAAAGTCAAAACTACTATGGTTAAATTAAAGGTAACAGGACCAATATTGATGGTTGGATTAATACTTTCTTCCATCTAAAATCCTCCCTTTTTCAATTTATACTTCTTTTATTTGATGATAAATGAAAAGACAAGAGTAACGAAGAAAGTACCTTCAATAAAGGCAACCCCTAGGATCATCAAACTACGTAGTTCTGAGATGATATCTGGTTGGCGAGCAACTGATTTCAACAAACCGTTCATCAACATACCTTCACCAAGAGATACACCCATACAGGCAAGACATAGACCGAAAAATGTTAAATTCATGACGAATTCTCCTTTTAATTAAAATTTACTTACTTAGTTTAGTCCTAAAAATTGGATTTGTCAACTTTTTACTTACGTTGAAAGCGTTTAATGAAAATTATTTACAATTTTACTATTTTTTAGCTTATTATATAGAAAACTTTGGAAAAAACTTGTAATAAATCCGTCCATTATCTAGGTCTTTCTGAAAAATAATGAAAAATCCGAGATGAAATCTCGGATGGAAATTAATATATTTTTTTAACCTAATGTTCTTTTAGTAAATAGGATTAAAGGGAAAGCAACTAGAAAACTTTCGTCTCCTACATGTTTATTAAGCACGAACTGTGACGCTGGTTCCATCTTCCTTATAAAGATTGATAAGACCTTCTTTAAGAGCTCGAACCATGTCTCCAGCTTGAACAGGTTGTGGAACCTTGATAGTCAAGAGTTCCATTGGATTAGGAGCACGATCGATCTTATTTCCTTTAGCATCATGCAAATCTTCGATATAAGTCTCAAAATGACGGAAACCTGGACCATAAAACTCAACTTGGTCCCCTTCGTTAATGACGTTCCGTTGGCGAATGGTTGCTGTTTGTGTCGCATCATCGTAAGAAACCACTTCAGCGACAAACTTATACTCAGGAATTTTACGACGAGCACCAAACAACTGCTCATTTTCAGATGGTGTACCATAGTAGAAACCTGTTGCTAATTCACGTTGGGCAACCTTCCACATCTCATCAATCAAGTCTTGCTTGATAGCTTCAAACTTCTCTGGACTCTCTAGATAAGCATCAACAGCCGCCTTATAACAGTTAGTTACTGTTGAAACATAGTGAATAGACTTCATGCGTCCTTCGATCTTCAGACTGTCCACACCGTTTTCAATCATATCTGGGATATGGTCAATCATAGACATATCAACGGCTGACATTGAAAATTCTTCAGGAATTTCACCTTTAAGACTCTTACGTTCCTTCCCAAATGGCATATCGTAAAGGTCGTACTTCCAACGGCAAGACTGAGAGCAACCACCACGGTTAGCATCACGCATACTCATGTGATTTGAAAGCGTACAGCGACCTGAGTAGGAAATACACATAGCTCCATGAACAAAGGCTTCAATCTCAACGTCTGTACGTTTGCGAATTTCTGCCAATTCTTCCATTGAAACCTCACGCGCCAAAACGACACGAGTCAAGCCCAGTTCTTTCCAGAACTCAAGAGTTTCATAGTTGGTGGCACTTGCTTGGGTAGAAAGGTGGATTTCAAGACCTGGTGCTTCAGTCGCCGCAATCATAATCAAAGCTGGGTCAGATACGATAACTGCTGCAATCCCGATATCACGTAGTTTACGGAACCACTCACCAGCACCAGCCTCATTTCCTTCGTGCATAACCATATTGGCAGCCACATAAACCTTAGCACCATACTTGGCCGCAAACTGTACGCCTTCTTCCATCTGTTCGAAAGTAAAGTTTCCGGCACGGCTACGAAGACCATAGGCCTGACCACCGATAAAGACAGCATCTGCTCCATATTGAACAGCTACTTTTAGCTTCTCTAAAGTTCCTGCAGGTGATAAAACCTCAGGACGTTTTAATGTTTTTGCCATGTTTTCTCCTATTTGCAATATAAAAGTTTGACGTTTTTCCTTCTCATTTTATAGTAAATAAGCCATAAAATCAAGCCTAGACAGATTGTTTTGACAATTCTAATCTTTTAGACTTTAGATAACAGAGTTCTAAAAGCTTTTACTTATAACAAACTTCTCACATCATCATCTCGTGAAAAATTTATACTCAATAAAAATCAAAGAGCAAACAAGGTAGCTAGGCGTACAGCAAGGAGAAGCTAAAAATATCCTCCGATACACCACTTTCATCTAGCATATCGGAGGATTAGCTCTTATAGCACTATTCTTATTATGGAACACCTACAGTCTGGTAACCATAATTAACTATCTTAAGCCAATAAAAGCAAGTAAGCATCTGAAGGATTTACACCTTTTATACTCCATTCCTACTTTTGATAAACTAAGAGCGAAAAATTTAGCTTCTAGTCTTCTTTTCTTTTGGCTACATAAAGAGTAAGTAAGATTCCACTTCCTAAAAGAATTGAAATGACATCTGTTTGACTTCCAGTATTCGGTAAGGCTACTCTTGTATGATTCGTCATTCCAGAAGTTCCATAATCTGGGATTTGAGTATTTGTTTCAGATGTTACTGGAACTGTGTTTGGAATCTCAACAGTGTCAGAGGTATGTGATTCAAGTACATTTTGATTATTTGTACTTGGGATGCCTGTTCCTGACTTGTCCGTTCCTGGCTTCCCTGTATTTGGAGTACTTTCTCCTGGAATATCCGGTTTGCCGTTTTCAGGTGTTCCTGTATTTGGAGTGCCTACGCCCGGAGTGTTTGGTTTATTTGTTTCTGGCTTCGGCTTCGGTTTTGATTCCGGTTGTTCTGATGGTGGTGTAATTCTTCCCGATTCTGGTTTCGGTTGTTCTGGTGGTATTGTTCCAGTATTTCCTGGTTGTACAGGGGTTGGATTCACAGCACAATTACATGTTCCATCCTTACCATCACGTCCATCTTTTCCGTCTTTACCATTTTTCACTACAATTTCTTGTTTTGTTCCATCTGGATTTGTGATGACAATTGTATGACTTCCATCTAGATTCTCTTTCGTTTCAATTGTAGGAGATTTACCGTCTTGGCCATTTTTCACTACAATCTCACGTTTTGATCCATCTGGGTTGGTAATAATAATTGTATGGCTTCCATCAGAGTTTTCTCTTGTTTCAATTATCGCTGATTTACCATCAATACCATTACGACCGTCACGACCATCTACTCCGTTATAGATATCTTCCTCACTAATCAAAGTATCTCCAGCAGTATAGGTCAAAGTATTATCATTATCGTAATAAACTGTAATATGAACGCCAATTGGCTCCGTTGCTGGTTGAGTAGTTGCAAGATCCTCATCCACACTTCTTGCTCTTCTAGCGCTTCGAGGTTGTGCAGGATAAATTGGTTTTAGTTCAATTCTTGGAGAACGTCCATCTTTTCCGTTTTCTCCATTTTTAACCGTTGTTGCAATTGGTTCTTTACCATCTGGTTGAGTAATTGAAATTGTATGACTTCCATCTGGATTTGTCACTACACTTACTTCTGGTGTAAAGCCGTCTTTTCCGTCACGGCCGGCTACTCCAGCTTCACCTTTATCACCTTTTGCTCCCTTGATATTTCCTGCTGGTTTCCACTCTCCATCTTTCTTAACAAGGACATCTCCTGTTGTTGTATTGATGAATGTGTCGCCATCTTTTCCATCTTGGGCTTTTGGTGCATTTGCGCCACTTAAGATATCCTTCCCGTCTCTGCCGTTTTGTCCTGGTAAACCTTGAGCTCCATCTTGCCCACGTTCACCTTGAATACCTTGGTCACCCTTGTCACCTTTTGGCCCAGCTACTCCAGTTTCACCTTTTTCACCTTTTGGTCCAGCTGCTCCGTCTTGTCCATCTTTAATCACGGATGTGCCTAGAACTGTATCTGTTCCTTCGTCAAACTGATTATTGGCATTCTTGTCACTATAGAACGTTAATGTCGTTTCTTTCTTAGTTTCATCACGGTCTACTTTAACTTTTGGAGTCTCACCATCTTTACCATTTTTAATAACGGTTGATACTGGTTGTCCACCTGGTTGTGAAATCGTAACTGTATGCGTTCCATCATTGTTTTCTGCCACAGTTACAGTTGGTGTAGCTGGTGTTAAGTCTACAACATCTATGGTGATATCTTTGGTAATTGATTTAGTTTTACCTGCATTTATCACCGTTACTGGTATATCAAATGCTCCAGCTATTGTTGGTGTTCCTGAAATAGTCTTAGCAGATTCATCGTATGTTACACCATCTGGAAGTTTGGTCTTATCAACCGTTAATGTAGCACCTGCTGGTACTGTAAACGTAATTGGACGAAGATCAGTTTTTCCTAGCGCAATCATTTGACGATCATTTTTAATGTCTAATGATACTGGATCATCTACTACCGTTACAGTGATAATCTCTTCTGCACTACCTTTACCTAATGTTTCAGAATCCAATGTTGCTTTTAAACGAACTTTATAAACACCAGGCTTGGTTGGAGTTCCACTAATTGTATGCGTTGCAGCATTATAATTTAAACCTGCAGTTGATTCAAGATATGAGTCTAAGTCTGTTTCCGGTAAATCTACGCTTAGATAACGAGCACCTAAACTTGAATGTTCACTGTGAGAAACCACCATATTTTTAATAGTTTCACCCAGACGAATCGTTTGTTCTTTTTCTGTAACATTAATACTTACAGGAAGTGGGCGAACATTAATTTTAATATGCCCACCTGCAACTGGAGATTCTGCCATTTCTGGGAAAGTAGCTTTATATGGAATTAAGTACTCTCCCACTTTAGATGGTGTTCCAGAAATTGTTCTACTTGCTGAATCATAAGTAACTCCTGGTGGAAGTTGACTTGTATCAACTTCTAATCTTGCTTTACTGTCAGAAGGAGTCAGTACTACATTGTCTATAGCAGTTAGAACTGTCTTCTCTTGTTCCTTATTATCAACCGTTACAGTTAAATCACGTGATGTTACATTAATCGTTAAGGTTGCGCTTGCTGTTGAATTCCCACTAATTGTCGGACTTGTTGCTGTGAATGTTGCTGTATAGGTTCCTACTTTTGTAGGAGTTCCTGAAACAGTTTTCGTAGCAGCATCATAGTTTACACCTGGAGGAAGTTCTCCAGAAGTGATTGTTAACAAGGCTCCATCCGCTTTCAACTTAATCGAAGGAAGTTCATCCAAAACTTTCACTTCTTTTTTATTGTCTGGAATTGAAAAGTCTAAAGGAACACTTTTTACTGTGATATTGACATACGCATAGGCATATTGGTTATTTCCCGATTTGTCAGTTCTATATACATAAGCATATGTTTGAAACTTACCTACTTGAGTTGGAGTTCCTGTTATAGTTTTATTATCTGAAGACCAACTTAAACCACTTGGTAAACTTCCACTTGTATAACTTACTGTCGCATTTTTAGGAATTTTAAGAGTAATCGGTGGTATTGATTCACCTGCTGTAAACGTGTAATCAACTGCTGGAACATTAAAGTTTCCTGGCGTTACTGTCAAATCGACTACTTTAGTAATGGAAACTCCATCTTTTGTAGCAGTAACCGGAATCACATAATGTCCTTCATATAATCCAGTGCCTGATAATGTTTTGCTATTGCTATCATACATAACACCATCTGGCAGTGTTCCTACTGAAACTGTAGCCCCTTCAGTTGCTGTCACAACCATATCTGCAAATTTAGTTCCTTCTGAAACTGTTTGCTTATCATTCGTTACAGATAAAGTTAAATCAGAAACTGGTGGAGGTGTAACTGTATAAGTAAAGCTGGTCTTAATCTGACGACTTTGACCTTCATTATTGGTATAAGTAGCTGTTACAATCGCTGTTTGTGGTGCATCTGTATGTTTTAAAGCATAACCTGTTAGACCTGTATTGTCAGCATTAGGACTTAGGTAGAGATGTTCTCCATCAGCCTCAACTGATAGACTCGTAATCTTACTACCATTTGTCATCGAAACAGGAATAGTTGGGATAGCTTGTCCTTCTTGCCAACTTTGATTGGAAATAGGATTTAGGCCGTCCATTACTTCAAAAGTAAATTCCCGTACCGGAGCATCTTCTCCATAGTGTCCATCCTTAGCCTTTGCTGTAATCTTATGAACACCGATAGGTAAGATTACTCCATCTCTTTTGGTAATGACGTATTTAGTTGGATCTTCTGCACTTCTTGTAATGCTAACTCCCTCAGGAGCATTTATGTCCATCAACTCTGCATTTTCTTTATTTAGTACTAACTCACCTAATTTTTGAAGGGCAGTAGATTTAGGAACTGCAACTGGTGTTGGATTTTTTACTTGATAAAGCTTATCCGCATGAAACAAAACATCTGCATGGGTTAAGTAATTATTTAATCGATAATCACTGTTATTAGCAACTGAACGTTCCTCCGTCCTGACTGGAACTGTAAATAGTTTTTCAGTTCCAAAACTATCTGTCGTTTTAAACTTAATTGTAAAGTTGGCTTGCTGTTTAGGCAGTTTTGTAAAACGTACTCGATAAGGAAGTCTATCGACAGAATAAGAATCAGCTTGCCAATCATTGCCAGATTCTAATTTAGAAACATCGACTAGTTCGTATGCTACATCTGCATTGGTATCTATACGTTCAAATTTATCAATCCTTACCTTATCCAGAGAAACAGAAGAATCGCTAAATCTTAATCCAAACTCTGTATAGTAATGAAGCGTATCTTTTTTGGCATCTTTAATTGTTCTTATAGTGTCTGTACTTTCTAAATCATTGGAATTTCTACTATCAGAACCATATAGGACATTTGGATTATAATTTCTGACAGTTTCACTATCATAACCTACAGCATAACCAAAGGTTGTTGTAGGAATAACCAAACCTTCATCTGAACCGCTTGCAGCACTAGGATTAAAAGAATACCGACTAGCTCGTGCTGTATTTATTACATAAGTACCAGGATTTCTAATAGTTAGAGGTATACTCTTTTCATATTGACCGTCTTTAGAAACTAAACCAATATTATAAGTACCCTCCTTAATACTCTTATCTAAAGTTATTTTTCCTGAAATTCTTTGGTTGGCAGAATCATAAGTTAATCCTAAGTCTTTGGCCCCTTGAGTCAATTCCACTTGCGTTTTAGGATCTATACGGCTAGTTCCTGTTTTATAACTTAATGTTATGTCACGTCCATCTTTAGTAACAGTAGAATAGCCACTCTCATTTTCTACGGTAATATAGGGTAATTCACTAACTGATTTTATGATTAGACTTGTCGTATAGGTTTGATTGTTATATGTGAAGCCGACATTGTAAGTACCAGGCTCTACCGTAGTTGGAACATTTCCAGATAGGGCGAGAATCCAGTCACGATCCCCTGACGGATTCCTAGTCTCTTTTTCTATAATCTTTAAACCTAATTTTTGAGCATCTTCATTTACAGTTGAACCATTTTTAACTCCATAGTATAGACTAGAATTAGAACCATAGTATGGTGCAAGATCGGTAGAAATATCAAATTCGACTTTAGGTGCAGTTGCTGCTCCGTAGGAGTAAACCGTTTTTGACCCTGTTGTCGGGATTAGCACAGCTGGTTGACTCGTCGTCTCTGCATCCAACATATAACTAAGATTGCCTGAATGCCCCATCTTTTTGAGTTGGTTCCAGACTGCCTCGATGGCTTCTGCTAGATTGGTACGTGCTGTTTCAAAGGCTGTATTTGAAACATCTATTGACTTGAGGGAAGTTCTGGCCTCTGTTAAAAGTTGGTTGGAGCGACGCAAGGCTTCTTCGATGGCAGCTTTTTGATTTGAGTCTGTTAGACCGCTCAGGTATTTTTCTGCTTCCTTCGTTACTACCTCTGCTTCAGTGATTGTTGTTCCCAACTGGTCCTTGTCAGGATTTGTAACCTCTTCCTTTTCCTCCAGTTTCGTCAGAGGAGCCTCTACTAACGGTTTTTTATCGGATTCTTTCTGAACAGTCTCTGCCACTTCTTTTGACAGCATTTCTGGCTGGGCTTTTGGATCCTTTTCTGTAGAAACTGCTTTTTCTGAATTTGAAATGCTTGCTTCAACTGACGGTTGAGTTACAACTGGTTTTTCTGCCGACTGATCTGACTCAGGTCTAGGAACAACTTGATTTTTATCAGTGTCTACAGTAGCTGCTTCTACCTTGGGTTGAGCTACTTCAGCATCTGGGTCCTTTTGCTTTTCCGTATGGACACCTATCACTTCACTGGCGCGTACGACTGGCGCATTGGCTACAGCACCAATAAAGAATTGCCCAATCAAAACAGATGCCACACCGACACTGAATTTTCTAATGGCAAACTTTTGACGTTTTTCGAATTTCACTTCTATTCTCCCTTATTATTTTTTTGAGTTCTTTTATCAAACAATAATAAACATATACTAAATCATAAGCAATTGTGTATATTATTGCCTATTTTACTATTTTAATACTTTCTAAATAAAAATCAACAGATATCCACTGTTTTCTTTCACAGCAAAAGTAGAAATAACCACTAATAATAAATTTATCACAAAATAAAATACGCAAAATTAATAACTATTCATTTCATTAAGTGTTTGTTCTCGCTATACGCATATTTACCCCCCCCCCCCATGAAATATTGGGAGTTTTTTGTGAAATATAACATTTTTAGTACAAATTTCAATTTCTAGACTCAGAGATAGACAAAGTCCACTTCACAATTATTGTAGGGTGAAAGTTCTGCTATTTTCCATTTACTGAGTAGCAACTTCATTTCACGCTTGATAGCAAACAAAAAGACTCCATAAAATCTGAAATGGATCTTAGCCACTACAGATTTTATGGAGTTTTATTATCTTAATGCTGTTACATCAAGGATTCTTAGCCTAAGTTACTCTTATCTATTATTCCCATTCAACTGTTGCAGGTGGTTTACTTGTAATATCGTAGACGATACGGTTAACATGATCCACTTCATTTACGATACGTACTGAGATTTTTTGAAGGACTTCCCAAGGAATTTTGGCAAAATCAGCAGTCATACCGTCGATAGAGGTAATAGCACGGATTGCAATCGTGTAGTCATATGTACGACCGTCACCCATAACACCGACTGAACGAACGCCTGTGTTAACAGTGAAATATTGCCAGATATCGCGGTCAAGGCCAGCTTTGGCAATTTCCTCACGCAGGATAGCGTCTGATTCGCGAACTGTTTCAAGTTTTTCTTCAGTTATTTCACCCATGACACGGATCGCAAGTCCTGGTCCTGGGAATGGTTGGCGCCATACGATATGGTCTGGCATGCCAAGCTCTGTACCAAGGGCACGAACTTCGTCTTTATAAAGAGTATTGAGTGGTTCAATCAATTCAAACTGCATGTCTTCTGGAAGACCACCCACGTTGTGATGTGACTTGATAGTTTGAGCTGTATCTGTACCAGACTCGATAACGTCTGTATATAAGGTACCTTGAGCAAGGAATTTCACATCTTTTAGCTTGCTTGCTTCGTCATCAAAAACATATACAAACTCATTACCGATGATTTTACGTTTTTGTTCAGGGTCAGAAACGCCAGCAAGTTTATCAAGGAAACGTTTAGCAGCGTCTGCTTTGACGATATTTAAACCAAACTTACCACCAAGCATGTCCATAACTTGGTCCGCTTCCCCTTTACGAAGAAGACCGTGGTCTACGAAGATACAAATCAATTGATCGCCAATCGCTTTTTGGAGAAGAACCCCAACGACAGATGAGTCAACCCCACCTGAAAGGCCAAGAAGGACACGTTTATCACCGACGGTTTCACGGATTTTTTGGATCTGCATATCGATGAAGTTATCCATTGTCCAGTCGCCTTTAGCCTTACAGATGTTAAGGGCAAAGTTACGAAGGATGTCATTCCCGTATACAGAATGGCGAACTTCTGGATGGAATTGGATACCGTAAATGTGTTTATCTGGGTTTTCAATGGCTGCGTATGGGCAGTCAGCTGATGTACCTGTACGAACAAAGTCAGCAGGAATCTCAGTAACTGCATCGCCGTGGCTCATCAATACAGTCTGTTCATCAGGTGTTGATTCAAAAAGAGCTGATGGTGTGTGTGTTAGGGTTGATTGACCGTATTCACGATTCCCCGCATCTCCTGCTGGTACAACCTTTCCTCCAAGTTTATGGGTCAATAACTGCATACCATAACAAATTCCCAAAATTGGAATTCCAAGTTCGAAGATTTCTGGGTCAATATCGAATGAACCATCTTCATATACAGAGTTTGGACCACCTGACAGGATGATCCCTACAGGATTGATTTTACGAACTTCAGCAGCTGAAATTTTATGGCTTTTTAGTTCTGAAAAAACACCAATCTCACGGATACGGCGTGAAATCAGCTGGTTGTATTGGCTACCATAGTCCAGTACGATGATTTTTTCTACATCTTGCAAATCAGTTGAAATGTTGCTCATCTTTTTCCTTTCTCAAAAGAAATATCTTTTTTCAATATTCTATCACAAATAAGGGCGAATTACCAACTAAACAAGGCGAAGTTTGACTTTTTCTAGTTTATTGGGGTACAATAGAGAAAAGATAGAAATGAAGTGAAAAATATGCTACCAGCTTATATGAAAATCCATGATCAGATAAAAAAGGATATTGACGAGCACCGTTGGGCTATTGGGGAGAGACTCCCTAGTGAACGAGATTTAGCAGAGCAGTTTGCGGTTAGTCGCATGACCCTCCGCCAAGCCGTATCTCTATTAGTCGAAGAAGGCGTCTTAGAGCGCCGTGTAGGAAGTGGCACCTTTGTTTCCAGTACTCGAGTACAAGAAAAGATGCGAGGGACAACCAGTTTTACTGAAATTGTTAAGTCCCAAGGTAAAGTACCCTCTAGCCAACTCATTTCCTACAGAAAAACCATTCCCAATGAGCAGGAAGTTGCCAAGCTAGGAATTTCTACAACAGAGAATATTATCCGAATGGAACGTGTTCGCTATGCCGACCAAGTCCCTCTGGTTTATGAGGTTGCTTCTATTCCTGAAAAATTCATTAAGGACTTTAAAAAAGAAGAAATCACCAGTCATTTCTTCCAGACTCTACAAAAACATGGCTACCGTATCGGTAAATCACAGCAGACTATTTATGCTCGCCTTGCTAAAGAAAAAATTGCCCACTATTTGGAAGTTGAAAAAGGGCATGCTATTCTTGGTTTGACTCAGGTTTCCTACCTAGAAGATGGTACTGCTTTTGAATATGTAAAAAGTCAATATGTAGGCGAACGCTTTGAATTTTATCTTGAAAATAATTAGATTACTATGCAAAAACTCTCTGTCACGGACAAAGAGTCTTTTTATTTTTCTAAGAGTAAATCTTTCAAAGAAATCAGAGTTACAGCAAACAATATCATTGCCATACCAAGAAAATCAATGGGATAAAATTGTTCATTCATAATTAGGAAAGCAAAGAAAACCGCCGAGATTGGCTCAATTGAAGCCAACAAACTTGACTTGACCGGCCCAATCAGACTGGCTCCTTTTAGAAAGGCTGTATAGGCAAAGACAGTCCCGATAAGAATAATACCTGCAAAAGCAAGGAGAAAATCAAGACTAGTCGGTATATTGGCCTGTAGAACCCCTGTAAAAGGAAGGACGACCAAACCAGCTATGACCATTCCCACACCAATGATCAAACTGCTCCCCCACTTCTTAATCAAGGTTATGGGCAAAATGATATACAGGGCGTAAGTCAGAGCAGAAAAGAGACCCCAGAACAGGTCTGCAGGTGTCATGGATAACTGGTCCAACTGCCCATGAGTTGCAATCAGGAAGGTCCCTCCGATGGCTAATATGATAGAAACTATCTCTCCCAGTGTCGGTGCCACCTTATCCTTGATACAGCTATAAATTAAAATCCCGACAGGACAAACATACTGAAGCACAGTCGCAGTTCCTGCATTGGTCTCCTGAATAGCAGTTAGATAGGCGAATTGGTTGAGGAAGAGACCAATTAGAGCAAAAATAAGAAGAGACAGCAAACTCTTTCTATCCTTTAAAAAGGCCAGCATTTTATCCTTTGCAGTAACATAAGCTAAGAGCATGAGAATCCCACCAGCGATTAAAAGTCGTAAGTTAGTTAAAACCAGAGCCGAAATTCCGTGTGCCATCAGGTATTGGCCACTCGTTCCTGACAAGCCCCAAGCTGTACCAGCTACAACTGTTAATAGAGTCCCTTTTAAAACGTTTGACATGTCTCTCCTTACTCTTCTTTGCGAATCAAGTCCATCACTTGATTGCGGTCTAAAATCCATTGAGCCCTCTCATCCTTTTTATAGGTACGATTCGATAGGAAAATAGCCGCTTCTTGCTTCTGGCGATTCCACATGATAAAGGTACCTGTATAGCCCGTATGGTCTAACCAATCTCCTTCCAAATTCCATGCCAAAGAACGTTCCTTGTCATCCAAAGGAGAAAAATTTTGACTCAAATCTCTTGCAAAATCATCTGCTAAATAGTGTTCTAAAAAGATTTGTAAATCCTTTACAGTCGAAAACAAACCAGCACTACCTGCATGTCTGCCTAGGAGGCGAGCCTTGGGATCATGTACCAGACCTGCCTCGACACCTCTAACTGTTGGAACAGCAAGCTCAACAGGTCCAAATTGGGTTTCCGTCATTCTCCAAGGATTAAAAACTTGCTCCTGTAAAATCACATCCAAGTCTTGATTAAAGATTCTTTCCAAAACAAAGCCCAACAGTAAAAAATGAACATCCGAATAAAGAAAGGATGGCTGACTTCGTCTGTTGAGATGAAACATCGCTTCCTTTAATTCTGAGGCTGTTAAAAGATCACGATTGGGAATAAAAGGATCAAGGTCTGTAGCATGAGTTAAGAGCTGACGAATAGTAATATCTGGATAATCACTCTCAGCTAAAAAATCGGTTACTGGTCTGTCAATATCTAATTGACCTCTTTCCCACAAAAAAGTAAAAACAGTACCTACCCCAACAACCTTGCTGACACTGGCTAGGTCATAAACTAGTCCTGCTTGAGTCTGCAAGCCATGCTCTGGGTCACTCTGACCTAAATAGAACTCCTTCCATTGATGGTCCTTAAAATACGCAAAAGAGGCTCCGGGATAGATCCCTGCCTCGATTTGTTCTTCTATTTTTTTAATAATCTTGGTCCACTTCATACTTCTTCAAACCACAATTCAACATTATTTCTATCTTTTCCAAGGAAGAATTTTTCAGACTTGGGAATAAAATATTCAGTAGACTCAAATTTCTGGCGAAGACTTTCTATATCTAGTTCATTGACCAAGAACTTGAGCATAGATAAGTCCCAAGTAATCGTATTGTCCACAGTCAAATCTTGCCCCTGAGCTGGGATAAAATCAAGTGACGCCCCAATTTCAGATAGTTCCAAGAAACTATCTACATCCGTTGGGAGGTGTAATTCCATAGAAATTTCAAATTTACTTAAAGAAATTGACTCCAGATCTGTTTGAAATTCTGGCTTTTCTCCTACTTCTACTAGATTTTCTCTGTCATCTTCCGCATGAATCAAAACCAAATCATCTTCTGGAGAGTAAATTTCAAAAGCGTAGCCGTTTTGACCTTTATATAATTGATGAATCGAATCTGTTTTAGATAAGAGTCCTTCAATTTCTAAGGGATTTTCCACTTTGACAATCAATCTAGCTAGTTTTTTTCTTCCCTCTACCTTACGAGTGCGCATACTTGGAGCTTCTTCTAAAACCAGCTTTTCTAGACCTGTTTGATCACCTAGTGACAGAAAGGCTGACTCTTCTAACAAGGCCTTCATGCCAAGGGTTTCTATATAAAATGTTTCATTTAATTTTCTATTATTAACTTTTAAAGTAGGAATAATCCGTACAATCTGATTTACATTCATAAATTCCTCCAACTCTTTTATTTTAAAGGATTTTAGAATTTTTTACAAGAAATTATGCTCAGATTTACCTTTTTTTCGTAAAATTTCATCTAAAAAACCGAGGATTTCCTCGGTTTCAATTTCTTATAGGTAAAGGAATTTGAAGATAGCTACTGCCGCAATTGCTGCTGCGATCGGTGCTACTACTGGTACCCAAGAATACCACCATTTTGAATCACCTTTGTGCTCACCAAGAACTGATTTTGGAAGGAAAGCATGAAGGAGACGTGGTCCCAAGTCACGGGCTGGGTTCAAGGCAGGTCCTGTAGGTCCACCAAGTGATGTTACCAAGGCCATAACAAGGAATCCAAGTGCCAAGTGAGCAATTCCAAGACCAGATGTCATAAATGGTGCTACTTGTTCTTTAGCTTGATCAAGTGCTGCTGTTACTTGTTCTTGAGGAATTGTTTGACCTTGAGTAGTTGCTTGTGCAACTTGAGCATTGATAGCAGCTTGTGCTTTTGATACTAGTTCAGCACCAAAGAAGTTTTTAGTCATTCCAAGAGCTGCAAAGAAAAGAACAAATGAACCAACAAACTCGTTTACAAAACCGTTAACAGTTGCTGCAAAACGTGATTCTTTTGTACCATTATCCAAACTTGAAATGGTTGAGAAAGTACCCAAAATGTTGTTTGGATTTTCAGTTTTCAAGTAATATGGGCGGTGTGTCGCCACAACCAAGGCTTGACCAAAGATAGCACCCAAAACTTGTGCGATGATATAAGGCGCAACTTGTGCCCAAGGGAAGAGACCGCTGATCGCAAGTCCAAGAGTGAAGGCTGGGTTAATGTGGTTACCAGATACGTTACCAAACATCAAGGCTGGGATCATAACCCCCATACCATAACCAACAGCGATAACGATCCAGCCACTTTGGTGACCTTTCGTACCTTTAAGTTCAACGTTGGCAACTGCACCATTTCCAAGAATGATCAAAATAGCAGTGGCCAAAAATTCAGTGGCATATTTAATTGCCCATGTGAAATCCATTTGATAGATTCTCCTTAAAATTTTTTAGACAATCCTTATTCTATCAATTTTTATATCTTTTAGCAACAGGTTTTCTAAAAGAATGTATGAGAAAGCGGTTTTATTTCTCTTATTAAAACAAAAGGATTAAGGGGATCCATTTCCTTAATCCGAGAGTTCTTATTCTTGACGTTGTCCGAAATATTTTCCAATTTTTTAATTAGCAAAAAAGTTCGAAATTCTTTTAAATTTATAATTTCATATTCTTTAATATGTTCTTTTAAGAAAAGTTAACTCTTTTCACTACTTAAATTGATCTGATTCGTATATATCCGATGATAATAAAATATGCATATCACATTTCTCATTATTCTTAATACGAATAAACTCCCCATCTTTTAAATAATATTTGTAATTAGTCATACTATTTATTTCTAAAAATTGATTTTCGTCATTATTTAATATGAACAAACTAACCTCTAGTTCACTACTAGTAATCGGTTCTATGATTTGAATATTGTAAAACTTCTCCTTGTGATTATAATTATATGAACTAAACTTTTTATATTCATCACTTCCTATTTTAATAAGCTGTAAAGTTTTATTATCAATTACTAAATTTACTCTATCATCGTTACATTTCTCGATTTTCCCAAGTATTTCCTCTTTATCATTATAGATAACATTATCTTCATCAAAAGTGAAAAAACTACCCAAAAATTTAATTCTATTGCCATCAATATTTAATAAGAATTTTCTCACAATAATATCTTTGTTCGTAAATTTATTTATTGTAATCATATTCCAATTTCCATATAAATATTTTTGACTAGATGGTAATCCAAGCATGATTTGAATTTTTTGTCTTAGTTTCTTAAAATAAATTAAAAATAAAAAAAGAGGATATGTTATTTCTAATACAATAAATCTATAAAGTCCAGTTAGCAACATCGTATAAATCGAAGCATTATCAACATCAGGACGGGGATAAATTAAAGAGGAGGCATAAATTATTGGGACAAGAAATAATACTGATATTTTTATAACCGAAAGTTGTTTTTGTCGTTGCTTTGTCACTTTTATATTAAATACATCCTCTAGAGTGTCAGTTGTCAATAACAAAGTAGCTACTGCTGTGATTGCCGAAACTAGAGCGGATTCAGATGGATTAATAAAAAATAATAAAATTGAAAAAATAATTACAAAAAAGATTAAAAATGTTCCCGTTATTCCCGTTATTATCGTCCTTGAATTTGATTTTTCTTTTATAAGGCTTTCCAAAAATATCGTTATTATAGCCAAAAGAAATAATTTCAAATCTTGATTACCATTTAGTAAGTAAAATAAAACAGAAAACTCTACTAAACCTAATAAAATTGTTATAGAATAATTGAACCATTTTTCTAGTCTATTTTTTCTTTTTGAAACAAAGTAAGTCACTAACAATTTTGTTATAGAAAAAACCGAAACTAAAACTAATAAAACTTTATCTGTCTTACCCCAAAAAGAAATTAATTGATAACCACTATATAATATTATTGCAAATGTAATAATTCCGATAATAGAAGAGAGGAAAAGACGCTCTATTTCTTCTTTTTTCATTTTAAATTTAGACTCCTTAAAATAAATTAATAGTTGATGTACAAGATATATTCAAAATAATAAACAAATTTCCATTACGTCTTTAAATACCTTTGATATTAACATTTCTACATTATTAGATCATATTAATTAAATTGGTTCAAATTTGCTAACATTTGGTCTTCTATTCTATTAAAAAGGATAAAAGGCAGCAAACTCCTTTCATTCTTTTCATTACTCTTGACGTTGTCCGAAATCAGCAATCATCTGCTCCATTTCTTGTCGACTCGGAGTTGTCATCATATAAAGGTAATCCCCTTGAAGTTCCGCGAAGGCCGCTGGCATGATTTTTTTAACCTTGAACTGCTGACTATATTTGGCAAGCAAGTCCTCCTCAGAATAGACATAGTGAGCATTTGCACGACGTGATGTAGCCAAACAATACTGAGGTTCAAACTCTGACGCTGGGAACTCTTCTCCTGCGACTATAGCTGCGTAGCCACGATAAAGATCCAAAGAATGAGCAAAGTTATAAACATCAATAGTGAAACCACCTGCAGGGCGGTTATTGTACTCAATGGCGATGTAATCATCCCCTTCACGGAAGAACTCGATATGGAAGAACCGTTCTTTCATACCAAATTCCTTGACAATTGCCTCACCATATTTACGTAATTTGGGATCCATCTCCTTGAGCACATAGTAGGAATTGTCCATCTTGTAAATCATGAGATCCAGCGGTGTATAGGCGTAGTCGAAGGTCGTTGAGAAGACAATCTTTCCATCCTTGTCTACAAGCCCGTCAAAGGTACAGATTTCGCTAGAAGTGACAAATTTTTCAAAGAAATAAACGGTTGAATGGTCCCACTCAGCCTTGAAGTGGTTGATATCGTCTTCTGTTTCAAGCTTAAAGGTCGCAGCTGCTCCCACTCCATTGTCAGGTTTGGCAATCATTGGAAGACCGATTTCATTCACAGCTTGATCCACATCTGCTTCCGTCTTGATAACAGCTCCAGGTACCACGGGGACACCTGCTTTTTTGAAGAGTTTCTTCATTTCAGACTTAAATTTCGTCTTTTTGAGATCCTCTGGTTTGGCACCAAAGACATTGAATTGCTCTCTGAGTGCTGCGTCCAGCTCTAGCCAATATTCATTGTGGGATTCAATACGGTCAATCGGGCCATGTTTATAAAAGAGAAAAGCAACTGCACGTTTGACTTCATCTATATTTTCAAGATTGTCAACACGGAAATACTCGGTCAGGCTATTGCGTAAAGGTTCATCCAATTGCTCGTATGGTTCTTGACCAATTCCCAAGACTGTGATGCCTTTATTGGCTAGTTCGATGGTAAACTGTTGAAAGTTTTGCGGATAGTAGGGAGAAATAACAAGGTAATTCATAGGTAACTCCTTTTATAAATAGAGATGGCCAAGGAAATAAGGCATTTGTTTGCGCCACCATTCCCAGTCGTGGGCGACATCGTGTCCCCATTCAGCAAACCAGGCTGGAATTTGTTTCTGGTCAAAGGCTTCTTTGAGCTTATAGAAAGATGGTAGACCGTCTTGTTCCCAGGCACCAAGACCCGTACACAGCACAATCTCTGCCTGACGATAACGGTCAATAAACCAGCCGTCGTTCTGGTTCCAGATATAATCTACTGGCGAGTTTTGGTAAATGGCATCGTCATTGTAGTAATCGCCGACAAAGAAACGTGCATCGTAAACACCACTAAGAGCAATCACTTTGGTAAAGACATCTGGATGCTGGAGGAAGAAATTGACAGCATGATAGGCACCCATGGAGCAACCTGTCGTCATCATACCATCAAACCAACCTGTCTTATGCTTGATAAAAGGAATAGCCTCCTCAATCACATAGCGTTCGTAGGCACGGTGCATCTCCGCCTGGTCATGACTATTTTTCCAAGTGGCCAACCAGCTCTCACTATCCACACTGGATAGGGTAAAGAACTGGACACGACCTTCCTCGATAAAGGAAGCACAGGCATCAATCATGCCAAAATCATAGTATTCGTTGTGACTACCACCTGATGAAGCAAAGACCACAACTGGAATCCCAGCATGTCCATAACGATTAAGGTACATTTCACGGTTAAGATTGCCACTCCAGTGGCTAAGGTTTTCAATATGCATTGGCTTTCTCCTTTCCTAACTTACCATTTTTCTGCAAAAAATCTCAGACAGTCTGGTAAATTTTCCGACCAAGGGATTTCACTATGGATGGCACCAGACTGAACTTTCAAGACAAGATTATCCAGATGAACTCCCTCAGCAATCAAATCATGGTAATAGCGAAGCGAAGAGTCGATATAGGCTTGTTTGATATTACCAGCCATCAAGGTCTTGTCTGTATCATCCGCTTCTTCCGTTCCCACATAGATGAAGATGCGCTGGTCAGGCGATAGTTGCTGACGCTCGATATAGCGGTTAAAGGCCTCTTGATGGAGCCAGTTAGCAGATGAAAAGACCCCGAGACATCCAATTTGGTCTTGGTATTCCAAACCGATAAACTGGGTAATATTGCCACCTAATGAGGAACCAATCATGGCTGTATGCTGGCGGTCTGCTTTTGTACGATAAGTTTCATCGATAAAAGGCTTGACCACCTCCATGACAAACTCGGCATATTCCACACCCTTACCGCCAAACTGCTGCCCCGGAATAGGAGATTCTTGGAACTTCCATGCCGCATACTCATTCATCCGCCCCATTCCATCATTATCAATGGCTACGACAATCATGCGACTGATATCAGGATTACGCTTAATAGCTGGGATAATCTTCCATGAATGACCAATGAAAGACTCCTTGCTATAAAAAACATTCTGCCCGTCATGAAAGTAAACAACAGGATAGGAACGATTCGTGTCTTTCTCATAATCTTTAGGCAGAAGAACACGAACACGGCGCTCCTTGCCCGTATAAGGAACCTTGAGTTTGTGTTCTTTCATTTTTAGATAAAAGTAGGATTGATTCATTGTCAGAAAACTCTCTATATTCAAAATTTTATTTTATTATATCACAGTTTAAGAAAAAAAGTTAGTTTTGCTTCCGTTTTTGGAATTAAAAACTAACTTTTTCATTTATTTTTCTAAATTCTTTTGGATTTTCTGATTAGAGCAGATTGTCAATCAAGTCATCAACTTCATCTTTTTCAGCTTGAGGTGTAATCTCAGTAATCATGATTCCAGCCACTGCTCGCTCAACTAAGCCTTCAACATCCATACGTGCTTCATACTGCTCTGCATTCTTAATCTTAGGATTGGTCTTAGGACGATCTGGCGCAAAAATCGTACAGCAGTCCTCAAAAGGCTGGATAGAAATGTCAAAGGTATCGATTTCCTGGGCGATGTCAATGATTTCCAACTTATCCATTGTCACAACTGGACGGATGATGGGAGTGTTGGTAACTGCATTGATAGCCTGCATGCTTTCAAGAGTTTGGCTAGCGACTTGACCAAGACTTTCCCCATTGATAATAACCAAACCATTTCGTACCTCACGAATACGATCGGTAATCCGCATCATAAAACGACGAGTCAAGGTCATGAGATAGGCTTCTGGCGCTTTGGCCTTAATTTCCTCTTGAATCTCTGTAAAAGGTACTTCGATAAACTGGATATTTCCCCCAAACTTGGTCAATTTACGAGTCAAATCCTGCGCTTTTTTAAGAGCTCCAGGACTCGTGTAAGGTGGGCTGGCAAAATGAACAGCCTCAATATCTACCCCACGCTTAAGCGCTAGATAACCAGCTACAGGTGAATCAATCCCTCCCGACAACATAAGCATCCCTTTACCTGAAGTTCCAACTGGCAAACCACCAGCCCCACGAATAGTTTCATAAGAAATATAAGCAGCTTCCTCACGAATCTCCACCTGAAGATTGATATCAGGATTTTTCATCTGAGCTTGCACATTTGGAATTGCTTCAAAAACAGCTCCTCCAAGCGTTTGGTTGAGTTCACGACTGTCGAGTTCAAAGTTGTGGTCGCTACGCTTGCTAGAAATCTTAAAGGTCATGCCTTCCTTGTAGATGTCCTGCATAATCTCTTGGACAGCAGACCTCAGAACTTCTACAGATTTTTCAACCTTATAAACAGGGGAAAAGTTTTGAATTCCAAAAACTTGTTTGAGCGATTCTGCTACTGCTGTGTAATCAGCTCCATTGAGGTAAGCGTGGGCACGGTCACGATCTGCGGTTACCTTAACTTGGGGATAGATAGACAAAACGTCTGAAATATTATTGCGAAGTTTATTAATGAAACGCATACGGTTTTTACCCTTGGTTGACAACTCTCCGTAGCGAATCATAATTTCTGAATACTGCATGAATGCTCCTATCTTACTTTTCTAGTTTGGTTGTAAATTAATTTTAACTTGGTCAAAAATTGCTCGACCTGACTCATATCATTTTCAAGGTCTAGACTAAGACGCACAGCTGACTGGGCCTTATCTTTATCCACTCCCATGGCAATCAGGGTTCCTGCAGGTTTCCCAGCCTTGGACGAACAAGCAGAGGTCGTTGAGATGAAAATATCATAGTCTTCAAAAGCGTGAACGATGACTTCACCACGAACACCCTTAATTCCAAAAGTCAGAATATGAGGTGCGAAGTCTTCCTCATCTGAAAAGACAAAAATATCTGGATAGTCCAGAAGTGCTTGACGAATTACTGACTTCATCTGCCCAGTCTTGCTCCTAAAGATATCTAGCTTTTCCATAGACAAGCGGAGAGCCTTGGCAGTCGCTGCAATTCCTGCCACATTTTCAGTTGTCGAACGGTAATCACGTTCCTGACCCCCACCTGTTAAAAGAGGCGTAATCTTCTTGCCAGACTTGATATAGACAAAACCAACACCACGAACTCCGTGGAACTTGTGACCAGAGAAAGTCGCGAAATCCACTCGTTCTGTCAGATATTTTTCAGTCGGAATCTTGGCAAGCGCCTGAACCGCATCAACGTGGAAGGAAATAGTCGGCTTGTCTGCTAACAGTTCTGAAATAGCCTCAATAGGTTGAATCGAGCCGATTTCATTGTTCACAGCCATGACGGAAACGAGGGTCGTATCTGGTCGTATCAAATCTGCTAGCGCCTCAACATCCACAAATCCTTTCTCATCAACTGGAGCAAAATCTACCTCAAACCCTTGATTTTTCAACCAAAGGGCTGACTCTTTGACTGCCGGATGTTCAATGGCTGATACGATGATGTGCTTGCCAAACTGGGCTTTTTCAAAGGCCACACCCTTGATAACCCAGTTATCACCTTCTGTTCCACCAGATGTAAAGAAGATTTCATCACTTTTCTTACCGATTAAATCTGCAATCTGTTGGCGAGAAGCATCTAAGATTCGTGTTGCCTGGTCTCCCAAACGATGGAGACTAGATGGATTTCCTAAAATTTTTGAAGCGACCTGCATATAAGTTTCAAGGGCTTCAGGATAAGGCTTGGTCGTCGCCGAATTATCAAAGTAAATCATGTTTTCTTACGCTTTCTAAAATCACTCCCTCTATTGTATCATGAAACGGAGCCTGCGACAAGAAAGGGCAATTCCTCTTTTTTTAAGATTTTTTTAAAGAAATGCGGTATAATAAGTTTTAATCAAAGGAGAGAATGCATGTCTAATTATCGTAGAACTTCAAAACCAAAAACAGAACACATCAAAAAAGGCTTTACAGTCTTTCAAAAAATCGTTGCGACTATCGCTAGTATCCTTGGCTTAATTACCGCAAGTATCACTATCATGAACGCCTTGGATAATAACAAAAATACTAAAAAAGAACCTACGACAACCCAGACGACAACCATTGTCAAAGAAATTCAAAAAGAATCCCCTAAGGAAAACACTAGTCCTAATAAGGAAAATAATACTAGTCAAGAAAAAACACAGCAAGAGGAAACGCCAAAAGCTAGCGTCAAGGAAGAGAAAAAAGAAGAGCAGAAAGCAGCAACTCAGGATTCTTCTACTCCTACTCCAAGTAAGCCTACTACTGAAAATGAAAAACAGTCCAATAGTCCAACTTCGGAAAATAAAACTAATCAATAATCACTAAAATAGCCTCCTTCCAAACTTGGAAAGAAGCTATTTTTTTATTGTTGTAAAACTTTTCTTGGTTTGGTACCTTCAGCTGGACCAATGACACCTGCCATCTCAAGCTCTTCCATGAGACGAGTCGCACGGTTAAATCCAACTGACAAACGACGCTGAATCATAGATGCGCTGGCTTTCTGAGTTTCGATTACCAAAGCCTTGGCTTCTTCAAAGAGCGGGTCACCACCAGATTCACCATCTGAAAATTCTCCTTCATTTTCAGAAACCTCACCTGGATCAAAACTCTCATCGTAGTCCGCATCTGCCTGAGCCTTGATAAAGTTTACGATGCGTTCAACATCATCATCCGAGATAAAGGATCCTTGGAGACGAACTGGATGATTTTCATCAATTGGTTTAAAGAGCATATCTCCACGTCCAAGCAGTTTCTCAGCTCCATTTTCATCCAAGATAGTACGGGAGTCTGTCCCTGATGAAACCGCAAAAGCCACTCGTGATGGAACATTGGCCTTGATCAAACCAGAGATGACATCAACGGATGGACGCTGGGTTGCAAGAATCATGTGAATCCCTGCAGCACGCGCCTTCTGTCCGAGACGGATAATGGCATCTTCTACTTCCTTGCTGGCTACCATCATGAGGTCAGCCAACTCATCCACAATCACGACAATGAGCGGTAGCGGAATCTGCTTGTACTCAGACTGGGCATTGAACTCTTCTACCTTGGCATTAAAGCCTGCAATGTTACGAACTCCCACCTTGGCAAAAAGTTCATAACGATTTTCCATTTCATCCACAACCTTTTGCAGAGCCTTGCTGGCCTTGCGTGGATTGGTCACAACTGGAATCAAGAGGTGGGGAATATCATTGTAAACAGATAACTCAACCATCTTGGGATCGACCATCATAAATTTAACTTGGTCAGGTCTCGCCTTCATGAGGATGCTAGCGATAATGCCGTTAACGGCGACCGACTTACCTGAACCCGTTGAACCTGCGACTAGCAAGTGGGGCATTTTAGAAAGATCAAATGCTCTTGCAGTGCCATTAACAGCCTTCCCTAAAGGAATTTCCAAGAGATTTTCAGCTTTCGTTTGAGATTGTTCCCATAGTTCGCGGAAGGACACAGTAGCAATCTCAGAGTTGGGTACTTCGATTCCGACCAGGGATTTCCCTGGGATAGGTGCTTCGATTCGAACATCCTTGGCTGCCAAGGCTAGAGCAAGGTCGTCTGCGAGATTGGAAATGCGGTTGACCCTTACACCCACTGCTGGCTTGACTTCATACTTGGTTACTGATGGTCCAATTTCAGCCCGTTCAACTGTTACCTTGATACCAAAGCTAGCAAAGGTTTCTTCTAGGATTTTGATGTTTTCCCGGACGATTTTCTTCTCTTTAGACTGGTCTTTGGGTCTATCAGGGGCAAAGAGTTGTAAGCTTGGAAGTTTGTATTCAAGGGCTTCCTTAGCTGAAAAATCAACCCGTACGTCTTCATCATCTGAGCCATCTTCCTGTTCAGCGAATTCAAGTTCAGCTTGAGGCAGGATGATTTCTGGTTCCACCCACTCTTCTTCTGGAACAGGTGGAGCGTCAAGCACAACATCTTCTGTCAGTATTTCACCCGTTTCCACATCGACAGGAGGCAAATCGAGTAAGGCTTTTTCGACCTCTTCTCGTTCTAATCTAGCCTCTTCCTCAGCCTTTTGACGAGCTTTTTCTTCCTGTTTGACAAAGCGTTCCTCTTTTCGAAGCTCATGCCCTTCCCGCCATTTGGCAAAGCCTCTACTGAAAAATTCAGCAATATCGTAAACAGACCAAGGACTGATTAGCAGGGCTCCAGCTAAAATCAAGATAGAACCAATAAAGTAAGTGCCGATATTTGAAAAGAGAAAGGCGGTTGGAATATAAAGAGCAACCCCAATCAAGCCCCCCCCAGCAAAACTGGTCGTTCGAAAACCAGTTAAATCCGTCACAACCTGAGCCATGGTTCCTTTTAGAACGGACTTGTCCAAACCATATTTCCAAACTAAGTAGGCTTCAAAAATCAGGAGCAAGCCCGCAAATATAGTGAAAAAGCCAGATAGAAGCCCTTCCTGTTTTCGTATCCACTTGAAAAAGAAGAGGTAGAGCAGGATACCAAATATTGCCAAATAAGCTAGACTACCCACCAGCAAGCGAATTATATTGTAAATGGTTATACCTGCAGCCCCTAATTTAAAGGCTGCGAAAATCAATAACAGCGCGATTCCTAACGAAATCAACATCCGTTGAATCGCTTCTTTTCTTTCGAGTTCTGCTTTAGACGGTCTCCGTCTTGTTTTACTTGTATTCTTGTTTGCCATTCTTCTATTATACCATATTTCACAGGCATTTCGGAAAGAGAAAAAGACTGCACCAAACGGTCCAATCTTTTCATTTTCTATCTAGATTTTATGCTTGTGGCTTGCGTAGGTAACCATAGACCACACCACTTACAATTGCTCCTACTAAGACAGAAACGAGATAAAGAAGAGCATTTGAAGTAAGGGCGATCACGAAGATTCCTCCGTGTGGCGCCATTAGTTTGATACCAGTAAGACCAACGAGGCCACCTGCTACTGCTGAACCAAGGATGAAGCTTGGGATCGCACGAGCTGGGTCAGCTGCACCAAATGGAATCGCTCCCTCAGTAATAAATGACAAGCCCATGATGATGTTTGTCAAACCAGAGTTTCGTTCTTCCTTAGTAAATTTATCTTTAAAGAGAAGAGTTGCGACAAAGATGGCAAGTGGCGGAACCATTCCTCCAGCCATAACTGCTGCCATGGCTACAGAACCTCCTGAAGAAACAGTTGCTGCAAGCGTACCTGTACCAAAGACATAGGCCGCTTTATTAACAGGTCCACCCATATCGACAGCCATCATTCCTCCAAGAACGATACCAAGAAGGACAGCTGAACCTCCTCCAAGACCGCCTAGGAAGTCATTCATAGCAGTGTTGATTGCTGCCATCGGGATGTTAACAGCTAGCATGACAAATCCAGTAAAGATTGTTCCAAGAAGTGGCAATAGAAGGATTGATTTTGCACCTTCAAGTGAACGAGGAACTTTAACGTATTTCTTGATAGCAAGAACTAAAGCACCTGCGATAAATCCACCAACAAGGGCACCTAGGAAACCAGATGATACACCTGCAAGAGTTGAAGTTGCTTCACCACCTGCTGCATAGGGGATTTTACCAAAGGCAAAACCTTCTTTAGCAATAGCACCAGCCACAAAACCCGCTACCAAACCTGGTTTTTCAGCGATAGAGTAGGCAACATAACCTGCAAAGACTGGGAGCATCAAACCAAAGGCAGCTCCACCAATTTTCATAAACATAGAAGCTAGCTCATGGTAGGAACCAAGATTACCAAGATTTTCATTTGGAACACCCAAAGCACCGTCAATCAAGAAGGCAAGGGCAATCATGATACCACCACCTATAACGAATGGCAACATTTGAGATACACCACTCATCAAGTGTTTGTAGAAGGCACCACCAAGGCTTTGTTTTTCGTTGCTTGCTGTCGAAGCTTTTGCTCCATTAGCAGCACGGTAGACTTCAGCATCTCCTGAAAGAGCCAAGTTAATCAATTCTTCTGTTTTACGGATACCGTCAGCAACTGGACGATTGATCAATGGTTTGCCATCGAAACGATCCATCTCAACCGCCTTGTCTGCAGCGATGATAACAGCTTTAGCCTTGCGGATGTCCTCAGCAGTTAGTTGGTTTCCAACACCGCTAGCACCGTTGGTTTCAACCTTGATTCCAACACCCATTTCAGCAGCCACTTTTTGAAGGGCTTCTTGAGCCATGTAAGTGTGAGCAATACCTGTTGTACAAGCTGTAACAGCAACGATAAACTCATCAGAGTCATTAGTAGGTGCTTGAACAGGCTCTTCAGTTTTTTCGGAAGCTTTGTCAAAAAGTTCGATAACTTGGTCAGCTGATGTTACTTGACGAAGTTTGTCAGCAAAACCGTCTTTCATCAAGTATTGAGACAATTCTGCCAAGGCTGCCAAGTGAGTATCATTGGCACCTTCTGGAGCCGCAATCATGAAGAAGAGGTCAGTTGCTTGTCCATCCAAGCTCTCATAATCAACACCCTTATTTGACTTAGCAAAGAGAACTGTCGCTTCTTTGACAGCAGCATTTTTGCTGTGAGGCATTGCGATTCCGTCACCCAAACCTGTAGAAGTCAAAGCTTCACGTGCCAAAATACCTTCTTTAAATGTTTCAAAATCTGTCACATAACCGTGATCTACCAAACTTTTAATCATTTCTTCGATGACAGCTGTTTTTTCAGTTGCCTGCAAATCCAGCAACATGACATCTTTTCTCAATAGGTCTTGAATTTTCATCGTTTTTCTACCTCAACTTTTTCATATGTTTCTTTAATAAATTCTGCTGTTGCCAAGTCATCCGAGAAGGTAGTTGCTGTTCCACAAGCAACTCCCCATTTGAAGGCTTCTACTGCGTCTTTTGATTTGACAAATTCACCTGTGAATCCGGCAACCATAGAATCACCAGCACCAACTGAATTTTTGACTGTCCCTTTGATTGGTTTAGCAAAGTATGCTCCCTCAGATGTGACAAGAAGGGCACCGTCGCCAGCCATAGAGATAATGACGTTTTGAGCACCTTTGGCCAATAACTCACGAGCGTATTTCTCAATTTCATCTAAACTTTCGAGTTTCACTCCAAAAATCGCTCCAAGCTCGTGATTATTTGGTTTAACCAAAAGTGGCTGATAGTCCAAACTATCAATCAAGGTCTGTCCTTCAAAGTCACAAACCACTTGCGCACCCGTCTGACGTGTCAAGGCAATCAAATCCTTATAGATAACATTGCCTAGATTTTTAGCACTTGAACCAGCAAAGACAACTGTATCTTCTGCAGTCAAACTAGATAAAATAGCTTTCAACTCTTCTAGCTGGGCTGATTCGACATTTGGACCCGTTCCGTTGATTTCTGTTTCTTGGTCTGCTTTAATCTTGACATTGATACGAGTATCTTCTGCTACTTGGACAAAACGTGTCTCGATTTCTTCATCAGCCAGAGTATCTGTGATAAATTTACCCGTAAAGCCTCCGATAAATCCCGTCGCTGTATTTGGAATATCCAAGCGTTTCAAGACACGACTGACATTGATTCCTTTCCCACCAGCAAACTTATCATCACTGTCCATACGATTGACACTACCGACTTGGACTTGGTCCAAACGAACGATATAATCAATAGATGGATTGAGCGTGACTGTATAAATCATACTTCTATTACCTCCGTTTTCTCCTTAATAGCCTGCAAGAGTTCATGCCCTTGACTTGTGATAACGATAGCGCGTTTGAGTGGTGCTACCTTGGCAAAGCAAGTTTGTCCAATTTTAGACGAATCCACCAAGACATAGGTCTGTTTGGCATTCTCTAAAATAGCACGCTTCACAGCCCCCTCCTCCATATCAGGAGTCGTATAATAGCCATCATCTACACCATTCATCCCGATAAAGGCACGGTCAAAGTGCAATTGGTTAATCTGGTTAAGAGCAACGCCCCCGATGCTAGCATCTGTCGCCATCTTGACACTTCCTCCAACCATGACAGTTGGAATCTGCTTTTCAACCAACTGTGCGGCATGGTGAATCGAGTTGGTCACGACTGTAACATTCTTATTAACCAATTCATGAATCAAAAAAGCAGTTGTTGTTCCAGCATCGATAAAGATGACATCTTGTTCCTTTATGAGAGAGGCTGCTTTCTGAGCCAACAACTTCTTCTCTTGAAGGTTTTTGACAGATTTTTCTTGAATGGTTTCTTCTTCCTGCAAGGAGTGAGGCAATTCTGCTCCACCATGCACGCGACGAAGCTTGTTTTCTGCTTCCAACTCATCCAAGTCTCTTCGAACCGTTGATTCTGACGTTTCTAACAAACTAACTAATTTTTCTAGAGAAACTACATGATGTTGATTTAACTCCTCTAAAATCAGTTGTTTCCGCTCTGTTTTTAACACCGAATCACCTCCTGTTATCGTTTACAGTATTCATTCTATCACACTTTCTTTCAAAGTCAAGCGTTTTTTATCATTTTCTTTCAAATTCTATCATTTTTCTTATTTCCAGAATTTTTATTGCAAGATAAGAACCTTTATGGTAGACTATTTGAGTAAGTATTGGAAGATTACTCAAGAGGCTTAAGAGGCCGTGTTGGAAACGCGGTAGGCGTGTAACAGCGTGCGTGGGTTCGAATCCCATGTCTTCCGTAGAAAAGAAAAATTATTTCTAGGATACGACAAAAGTTGTATCTTTTTTGCTAATAAAACGAAATAAAGCAAGTAGCTATTATAAACTACTTGCTTTACTTTTTAAACTAATTATCAGATACTACTTTTATCTTTTTTATCTGAGGAGTTGTCTGTCGATTTATCACTAGATTTGCCTTTGTCGTTAGATTTTGAAACATTACTTCGGACAACAGTATCATAACCTTCTGTATTATCAATTAACTCAGTCGCTAGAGTACGATAATCCTCTTGAGAGATAAGCCAGTTGCCATCCTTATCTTTGGTTAATTTAATTTCAGTATCAAAATCTCCAGTAGTAAATGGTGTATACGCTAAGTTAGGGTCAACATCGTTATAGATAGTAAAATCATGCCTAAACAGATGCTCAAAAATCCAGTACGAAATTAATGTTTGGTATCGTTTAATATCAACATTTGATCCCGCAGTATTGTACTTACCTAAGTTGTCAATCCCTCCAATTAGAGTTGTTAAAACGTCTCTTGTTGAAGAAGCCAAGCCCTTAGAATGCAACTTTTTAGATGTAAAAGTTACAGTAGCTGAACTCCCTGATTCGTCTAACTTAACATCCTTAATAGAGTAAGAACCAATCTCCTGGAACATTTTTCGTCTTACTTTTAAGAAACCAGTAATTGTTTCTTCTGGTGTTTCAATAGGGAAATCAGCATGCCATTGAACAGAATAGGTAGAGGCTGGTGTAAGACCATCATCTTTTACCTTTTCACTAGTTTGAACCGCAAATACTGCCTCAGTCCATTTTTCATAGGTTTCGCCGTAAATCTTTTTAAACTTAGCAATATCAGTAGTCAAAACTGCATCTAATAAAGTTTCAGCATCTTTTGTAACTTTTTCTTTGACTGATTCTTCTTTCTTATCAGTTTGTTCGGTTTTGTCAGAATTCGACCCTGACTGACTCGGAAGTGAAGAACAAGCACCTAAGACAACTGCTGAGAGCGCTAAAATACCAAGCAACTTAACTTTTTTCATAATACACCTCTTTATAAAATTTACTCTTGGAAAAAGTCCCTAAGAGTGTTTCTTTAGAAAATCTCAAGATTATTCTAACGGAGAATGAGGGATTCGAACCCTCGCGCCAGTTACCCGACCTAACGATTTAGCAAACCGTCCTCTTCAGCCTCTTGAGTAATTCTCCAAAAATAAAAATACTAGAACGATTGGATTTATCAAACCTAACATCACGAATAAACATCATTTTTTGTTTATTTAATTTTTTACCTGTTACCCTTGTATTTTAAAGTAAATACTCTATCAACCAAGATAAAGTATCTAAGTCTATATTCAAAAATTTTTAAAATCGTACTCAATTATACCCAATGTTCAAATTCAAGAATCATTTCAAAACTATGTTATATATTCTCTTCTTCTAGATAATTGTTCTTTTTGAAAATCAAACACAACATTACAATAAACCCACAATATACAATCATTATATCATTCAGGGAGATAAAAGTCGGTATATTTTTTAATTTGTTATGTCTAATTTTTGAACGTTAAGTTCATTTTTTTAGTTTTTATAAAGAACTTCAAAATAAAAAACGTTGATTTAACAACGTTTCACCAATTAATAATGGAGCCGGTGGGAGTCGAACCCACGTCCAAACATCTGCTAACATATTTGTCTACAACCATAGGTTATGTATTCGTTTAACAGTCCCTCGACACATAACTCAAGCCTAGAAACCGCGAGTCTATCAATCTCTTATCAAGCCGCTAGACAAGACTTGATCGTATCTCGCTAATAATAAGACCTGTCATTGAACACGAGCAATCCAAATCGGGTCACGCCTGCTGGTTTTTAGGCAGCTAGAGCGTAAGAAGTGTTATTTTTTGCAGTTATATTTAACTGAGCGTTTACGTCGCCACACGAGTCGCAAAATATGCCTCATAATGCCTGTCGAATCCGTAACGACCCCAAAAGATAATAGAACTATTATACCTTATCTATGGTAAAAATGCAAAAAGGAAATCAACTAACTACAAAAGATAGTCTTTCAAAGCTTTGGTCAAAACCTGATAACCAGTAACACTAAGGTGCAACCCATCAGTTGTATAATCTTTTTTGAGTTGGCCTGCCTGGTCTGTCAAACTATCAAAAACTGGCACAAATTCTACCTGCATATAGGCTGAAGCAAGCTCTCGATAGGCTTGATTCCATTTCTGGATTTTTTCATTCGTGCGGATATAGACTGTCTGCTTGTACTCCTCTCCCTCATTGACTGGCAAAATGGAAAGCAATTTAATCTCAGTCAATGGATAATCGCGAGTAATGGATTGTATGATAGCTTCGAGATTATTGAGAGACTCATTCACAGGCACATCTTTTCCGATATCATTTGTCCCAATCAAAAGGACAATTTTATCTACTGCTCCACCGTACAGATGCGCATCTAGATTTTCTAATAACAGCCCTGTCTGATACCCTCGAATGCCTCGATTGACAATCGTCTTCGAAGTCCCAAATAGTTCCTGCAGAGGATAATATTCGACAATGGAATCCCCAATAAAAAGAATGTCTGGCTCTACAACAGAAACCTGATTTAAGTGACGATACTTCGTTTGGATTTTTTCTTGTTCCTTTAGTAACCAATTTTCTAATAACTGTACTGCCACTTCATTCTCCTTTTTCTAACCAGTTTTCCAAGATTTGATAAACTCCTCCTTGGCTATTGGCTGGCGCTAGAGCAGTAGCCACAGCTTTGGCTTTATCATCAGCATTTTCCATCGCATAGGCAATTCCAGCCATTTCAAGCATTTCAACATCATTTTCACTGTCACCAAAAGCCATGATTTGTTGGGAGGTCAAGTCCCAGCGCTTGAGTAATTCTTCCAAGCCCCATGCTTTATGAATTCCAGCTTGAAGGATATCAATGCAACCATAGCCACTCGATACAGCACGAACACGGCCATCAAAGAGGTCATTGATTTCTTCCAAGACCGAACTCAAACGTTCCTCACCAACAACCATACTCATCTTGAGCACACCACCAAAGAGGTCAGAGGTTAATTCGTCCACAAATTGCATCCGTTGGTAGAATTTTTCAATCATTTCTGGAGTCATAAAACTTTCAAGGTCTGTAAAAATCGTACCTTCTTTGACGAAACCACCCTTCATAGACGTTACAACAAACTGGTCCTGACACGCTCGATCCTTGAAACGAGCCAAAGCCTTATCAACAATGGCATCATCCCAAGTCTGAGCCTGAATCAGTTCATTGTTTTCAAAAATACGAGCACCGTTTGCAACAACCAGAACCACTCGATCGACCAAGTGCTCCAGTAGTTGCCTCATGCGATGAATTTCATTGCCCGTCGCGATGACAAAACGAATACCCCTTTGATCCAACTGATCTAAAATCTTTTCCAAGCGTGGGAGATCAAGCTGGCCTCTAGAATCCAGCAAGGTCCCATCCATATCTGTTGCAATTACCTTAATCGTCATTTACTTCCCTCTGGATTCAAGCTAATCCCACTTCAATCCTACGTGTTCGTTCATTTCTTTATAGGCTGTATCAATTCGTTCCTTAGTCGCTTCATCTAACTGGTCACGATGACTACCACCCTCAATAAAATCTTCTAAGATATAAGTTTGGTATAGGAATAGTGGATAACCTTCTGGAGAATAGGTTCCTTTCGGTGTACGATTTACCCAAGAAGGATGTGCTTTGGCAGTTTCGATTGTCGTCTTACCAGCCTTTTTCTTAATGGTCACATCCATGAGCACGCCACGCTCTGTCCACTTAGCATTCTCTTCATCTTGCATGGTTTCAATTCGTTGATTGGAAATGAAGTTCCCCATTGAATAGATAATGAGTTTCTTGTCTCCATCTTTTTCAACCGTTTCAGATGGTTCAACTACGTGAGGATGCCCTCCAAAGATAATATCAGCTCCCCAATCGATCATCTTGTGATAAAGAGCCTTTTGTTCTTCAGTTGGTTCCAAGCGATACTCCACACCCATCTGAGGCATGATAATGGTGATATCCGCTTCCTTCTCTGCACGCTCAATTTCAGCCTTCATCTTGTCTTCATTTAGATCTGAAAGATAGCGGTTATAGTCTTCTTGAGAAATACTTTGCTCAATTCCATTAAAACCATAAGAATAGGCCAAAAGTGCAACCTTGATACCATTCACTTCCTTGATAACCAGTGGAGCTTGATCACGGGACTCATGCGTATACACTCCAATAGGTGTCATTCCTGCCTTCTCAATAGCATCTGCTGTTGAAACCACACCTTCTATTTGTGAATCTAGGATATGGTTATGTGCCAAATCTAGCACTTGATAACCGGCATCCTTGATAGCATCCATGACTTCTCCAGGTGCATTAAAGAGAGGATAACCTGCCAAATAGTGGTCCTTGTTCACAGTACCTTCAAAATCACCTATAATCAAGTCTGCTTGTTTGAGCCATGGTTTCACATAATCAAAATTTTCATGAAAATCATAGGTTCCATCTTCTTTTAAAGCAGAACGATAGATGGGAATATGATAGAGGAGGTCCCCGTTGGCCATAATTCTAGCAGTTTTTTCCTCTTCTTGATCTTTAGCATTTTGATTCGTCTTATTTGCTTCTTGAGAAATGGCATCCTTTTTTTGACTGGTTAAAGGGATTCCTTGGAAACTTTCAAACAACAAGACCAAGCCCATTGATAAAGCAACTGCTAGCAAGAGTATAGCCACAAATCCCTTATTACTCCACTTGCGATAACTCCTAAAAAAGTTTACAAAACCCCTCATAAAACGAAAAACTGGTCCACGTTTATGTCTATCTTGTCTTCTTTGCATCTTTATTCTCCCCACTTTCTAATGCAAGCCTTTTCTTTTTATTATATCATAGATAAGTAATTCTTTCACAATTGAATCGAACCTAGTAGGCATTTTCTATAAAAGCTCGATGCCATAATGCTTTCATTCCTTGTCATTTTGTGATATCATGTAGAAGTAATGAAAGGAGAGAAAATGTCTGCTATAGAACGTATTACAAAAGCTGCTCACTTAATTGATATGAACGATATTATCCGCGAAGGGAATCCTACTCTACGCGCGGTTGCTGAGGAAGTTACTTTCCCCTTGTCTGACCAGGAAATCATCCTTGGAGAAAAGATGATGCAATTCCTTAAACATTCCCAAGATCCTGTAATGGCTGAAAAAATGGGACTCCGCGGTGGGGTTGGACTTGCTGCTCCTCAATTAGATATCTCAAAACGTATTATCGCTGTTTTGGTGCCAAACATTGTCGAAGAAGGCGAAACTCCACAGGAAGCTTACGACTTGCAAGCTATTATGTACAATCCAAAAATCGTCTCTCACTCTGTTCAAGACGCTGCTCTTGGCGAAGGAGAAGGGTGCCTTTCTGTTGACCGCAACGTACCTGGCTATGTTGTTCGCCATGCCCGCGTTACTGTTGACTACTTTGACAAGGATGGAGAAAAACACCGTATCAAACTCAAAGGCTACAACTCCATCGTTGTTCAGCATGAAATTGACCACATCAACGGCATCATGTTTTACGATCGCATCAATGAAAAAGACCCATTTGAAGTTAAAGATGGTTTACTAATTCTAGAATAAAGAAAATCCCGTTGCAAGACGGGGTTTTGTGTTATAATAGAGGCATGAAAACAAATGATATTGTCTATGGCGTCCACGCCGTTACCGAAGCCCTCCTTGCAAACACAGGAAACAAACTTTACCTCCAAGAAGATCTCCGAGGTAAGAATGTTGAGAAAGTCAAGGAACTAGCTACAGAAAAGAAGGTCTCCATTTCTTGGACCTCAAAAAAATCCCTCTCTGAGATGACTGAAGGTGCTGTCCACCAAGGTTTTGTTCTACGAGTGTCCGAATTTGCCTATAGTGGGCTGGACCAAATCCTTGCCAAAACACGCCAAGAAGAAAATCCTTTGCTATTAATTCTGGACGGGTTAACCGACCCTCACAACTTAGGCTCCATCTTAAGAACAGCCGATGCGACCAACGTTTCAGGTGTCATCATTCCCAAACATCGTGCTGTCGGTGTTACTCCTGTCGTTGCCAAAACGGCCACAGGTGCTATTGAGCACGTCCCAATCGCTCGAGTGACCAATCTGAGCCAAACTCTAGACAAACTCAAGGATGAAGGATTCTGGACCTTTGGAACGGATATGAATGGTACTCCTTGCCACAAGTGGAATACAAAAGGGAAAATCGCCCTCATCATCGGAAATGAAGGAAAAGGCATTTCTAGCAACATCAAAAAACAGGTTGATGAAATGATTACCATTCCTATGAATGGACATGTTCAAAGCCTCAATGCCAGTGTTGCTGCAGCCATTCTCATGTACGAAGTTTTCCGAAATAGACTATAAAAAAGTTTCCAGTCATCTGATTGGAAACTTTTTTATGATTAACTATGTTCTGTGATAAATTTATAGGCTTCTTGACCAGCGATAGCTCCATCTCCAACTGCTGTTGTTACTTGGCGGAGGTCCTTCAAGCGAACATCTCCAACTGCAAAGATACCATCAACTGCAGTTTTCATGTGGTTATCTGTCACAATCCATCCTGCCTGATCTTGGATATTCAATTCTTTAACAAAATCGCTAAGAGGGTCCAAACCAACATAGATAAAGACACCTCCGAAGGCTTGTTCTGTCACTTGACCTGTTTTTACATTTTCAAAAACGACAGATTCTACTCGGTTTTCACCCTTAATTTCCTTCACTACAGAATCCCAGATAAAGCTGATTTTCTCATTCGCAAAGGCGCGATCTTGTAACACTTTTTGTGCACGAAGTTGGTCACGACGGTGAACAATGGTAACAGTCTTAGCAAAACGAGTCAAGAAGAGGGCTTCTTCAACAGCTGAATCTCCACCACCAACTACCAACAAATCTTGGTCACGGAAGAAAGCACCATCACACACGGCACAGTAAGAAACACCACGACTGTTCAGTTCTTCTTCTCCAGGTACTCCCAAAGGACGGTGTTTAGAACCAGTTGCTACGATAACTGTACGTGTTTCATATGTTTGGACATCAGTCATCACTTTCTTAAAATCACCATGGTCTTCTACATTTTCAACATAACCATAAATGTGCTCAACACCAAGATTTTCAAGCGGTTCAAACATTTTTTCTGCCAATTCTGGCCCACTAATATTAGCGTATCCTGGGTAATTTTCGATATCAGAGGTATTATTCATCTGACCACCTGGCAGACCACCTTCAATCAAGCCTACTTTGAGATTGCTTCGAGCAGCATACAAGGCTGCAGTCATTCCTGCAGGACCAGCACCGATAATAATAGTATCGTACATATAGTTTCCTTCTTTCTTGTTGTAACTATCTTTATTCTAACTCTTTCTTGTCAATCATGCAAGGATTATGCCTTGAAAACAAGAATTAAACTCATAACCGCAAAGGATAATACTGGAACAACCAAGACACCAATCATAATCATATCATAGAGATGTGCTTGGCGAGCCTTGGCTGTCTTATCAACTCCCGACATGGCTCTCAGTCCAATCCAAATCCCTAAAAAAATCAGGACGAGGATGGTGGTCAAGATCAAACTCTCGAAATATAAAGAAAATAGTTGCAGTAGCATGATTTCTCTCATTTCTATCTTTTTTAAAGAGTAAACTCAGCTAGTCCAACTAACTGAGTTTTCCTTTATCTATTATATCAAATATAAGTCCGTTTGTAACTAGCAAAGAATTCTTTTGTCCGCTCTTCTTTAGGATGGTGGATAATCTCATCCGGTGTTCCAGATTCGATGATTTTCCCCTTATCTAAGAAGAGAATCTTATCAGCAACTTGGGCTACAAAGGACATATCATGACTAACCAAAATCATGGTTTGACCTGACTTAGCAGCATCTGCAATAGATTTTTCTACTTCACCGACCAATTCTGGGTCAAGAGCTGAAGTTGGTTCGTCTAAGAGCAAGACATCTGGTTTCATAGCGAGAGCACGCGCCAAGGCAACCCGTTGCTTCTGTCCACCTGATAAATGGCGAGGGTAATGGTTTTCACGGTCAGAAAGCCCAACCTTAGCCAACTCTTCCTTGGCAATCTTAGTCGCTTCTTGGTCGGATAATTTCTTGACAACAACCAAGCCTTCTTTCACATTATCAAGTGCTGTTCGGCGTTCAAACAAATTAAACTGTTGGAAAACCATGGACAGCTTACGGCGTAAGGCAAGGATTTCTTCTTGAGTAATCTTAGAAAAATCAACTGAGAAATCATCAATCTGAATAGAGCCACTGTCAGGTGTTTCAAGATAATTGAGACTGCGAAGGAAAGTTGATTTTCCAGCTCCTGAAGAACCAATCAAGGCTACAACTTCCCCTTTTTGAATATCCAAGTTCAGATGATCCAAGACAGTCTGTCCTGAAAAGGATTTGCTTAAATTCGAAATCTTAATCATTAACGAAGGTCTCCTTTCACATCTGTTTGCACGGTATCTGGTGCAGAAATAGCCATTTTTCTCTCGATGAAACGACCGAGGCTTTCAATTCCAATATTGACTACCCAATAAACAAGGGCTACAGAGATGAATCGTTCAAAGTAACGATAATCAGCTCCACCTAGAATCTGAGCTTGGGCAAAGACTTCCACAACACCCGCACTGAAGGCTAGAGAAGTCCCTTTGGTCAAGCCGATTAGGGAATTGATTAAAGTTGGAGTCGCCACAACTGCTGCATTTGGAATAATCACGCGACGATAAACTTGCGCTCGGGTCATCCCCAGACTTCGTGCCGCCTCAATCTCACCAGGATTGACTGAGAGAATGGCTGCACGAATGGTTTCACTGGCATAAGCTGCCTCATTAAAGGCAAAGGCGACAATCGCAAAAGCTGCAGCTGGAATCGCATTGATATTGAGACCAGTACCCCATTGCTGATTGAGGGCTTTCAAAGCCAAAGGAATTCCGTAGTAGGTCAACATGAGTTGAACCAAAATCGGTGTCCCTTTTAAGAAACTAACAAAGAAGGCCTGCAAGGGGTATAAAATCTTGACACGATTGATCTTCACAATGGCAAAAAGAAGCGCCAAAACCAAGCCAAAAAGAGCACCACCAATGGTCAACATAATCGTTGTTGGAAGCTGTTGGACAATTCTTGGAATTCCATCAAAGACCGAACGCAGGCTAAAAAGCTTGCCATCCGGAATCAATTGCATCAAGTTTTGGTACCAATCTGATGCTAAAATCGTTGTAACATTCATAAAAACATCCTCTCCTGATAATGATTCATTCTACCATACTTCTGCCGTCAATGAAATTATTTGCTACGGTCAGATACAGACTTTGTCTACCTACTAGTTTATCATACTTTGAAACAGGGAGGCTATATATTTTATCTATCAAAGAGATAGATAAAAACTATTTCAATCCCAATTCTTCGTAAGCTTTTCGATAGCCGATTTGCTTAACAGTTCCATTCTCCACTAAAATCGGTCGTTTTAACAACATTCCGTCGCTTGCTAGCAACTCGGCTGCTTCTTGGTTTGACAGGCTTCCTACCTTATCTTTCAGCCCCAATTCACGGTATTTGATTCCACTGGTGTTAAAAAATTGCTTCAACTCAAAACCTGAGGTTTCTATCCAGTTTAAAATGACTTCTTGGCTAGGTGTTTCTTCGACGATATGGACGGCTTTATAGTCCACACCGAGTTGGTTTAATTCTTGTTTTGCTTTTTTACAAGTTGAACATTTTGGGTATTCGATAAATTCTAACATGTCTTTCACTTTCTATTGTTTATATCTTTAAAATCTGCGCCTTCATGCTCCAAAAGCCAGGCTTTCTTTTCCACTCCTGCAGCATAACCCGTCAGACGCTTGCCTGCTCCCAGCACACGATGACAAGGTACTAGGATAGACCAAGGATTGCGTCCTACCGCTCCGCCAATTGCTTGAGCAGAAGCCACTTGCAGGTCTTGGGCTATTTGTCCATAGGTCACTGTCTGACCATAAGGAATTTCCTGTAAATAGGCCCAAACTCTCTTTTCAAAATCTGTTCCGATTGGAGCCAAGGGCAAGTTGGATAAATCCTGAGACTTGCCTTTAAAGTAAGCATCTAAGCAAGCAATAACTGGGTCTAAAATGGGATGACTAACAACTGCTTCTATCGTCTCATCTCCTAGTCCCATCTCAAAATGCTTCTGCTCCTGCACCCAAATTCCATACAAATGATAGTCATCAGCTACGAGGGAAAGGGAGCCAATTGGCGAAGAATAGAGTGTTTTTACGTACTTCTTTTGCATTATTTCTTCAATTTTTGATAGGCCAAGCGTTCACCATCAACTGGAACTTTTCCGACCTGTTTAAATCCAAGCTTTTCAAAAATATGTTGCATAACCTTGTTTTCAGCATGCGTATCTGAACGAAAATCAAGATAGTCAAAACCTTCAATCAAGCCCTCTAAGAAGGTTTGAGCAACTCCTTGTCCCTGCACATCTGCAGCCACAGCAATACGGTGAAAGACTAGGTGCTCTGACTCTCCAGCTTGCCATTTTCCTTCATAAATGGCTTCATAGACTGCCTCTGGACTCTTGGTAACAGCTGCATAAGCTAGTAGTTTACCCTCTTCCAAGGCTACATAGGCTTGACCTGAGATAATATCTTCAATAATAATATCAGCATTTGGATAGCCATTTTGCCACTGGTCACTACCAGCATCTGCTAAACATTTTTTAGCATCCTCCATCACCTGCATGATGGCATCTACTTCATTTGGAAAAGCTAAACGAATTTCCATCTTTTCTCCTCTTTTCTGACTAGTTTCTCCCATCATAGCATAATTTAAGCCTTTTCACAAGCAGTTAAAACTTGACTTTCTATTTTTATTATTTTATAATCTAGTTATCAAAACTAGATAAAAAGGAGTCGGAAATGAAAACTGATTTTTCCTACCCCAAATGGGCAGAAATTCCAAATATTGACCTCTATCTGGACCAGGTTTTGCTTTATGTCAATCAGGTCTGCGCCCCTATCAATCCTGATAAAGACAAGGGCCTGACAGCATCTATGGTCAATAACTATGTCAAACATGGTTACCTGACAAAGCCTGACAAGAAAAAATACCAACGCCAACAGATTGCACGTTTGATTGCTATCACAACCCTCAAGTCTGTATTTTCTATTCAAGAAATAGCACAGACACTGAATACTCTACAAACTCAAGCAAGTTCAGACCAACTCTACGATGCTTTTGTAAACTACATGAACCAAGGAATTGATCCAGCTAACCCCATTATCCAAACCAGCTGCCAAACCGTTAAACTCTATCACCAAACTCTAGACTTAATCGATCATACTCAAGAGGAGGTAATCCAATGAACACTAGTCTTAAACTCAGCAAACAACTCAGTTTTGGAGAGGAGATTGCTAATAGCGTGACCCATGCCGTAGGTGCAGTCACAATGCTCATCTTACTCCCTATTTCATCCACCTATAGTTACGAAGCACACGGATTTTTATCCTCTATCGGCGTTTCCATTTTCGTCATCAGTCTCTTTCTCATGTTCCTCTCATCCACCATTTACCACTCTATGGCCTATGGTTCGACCCACAAATACGTCTTGCGAATTATTGACCATTCTATGATTTATGTGGCTATCGCAGGCTCTTATACGCCAGTCGTCTTAACCTTGATGAATAACTGGTTTGGCTATCTAATTATTGCCATCCAGTGGGGAACGACCATCTTTGGTATTCTCTATAAAATCTTTGCTAAAAAAGTCAATGAGAAATTCAGCCTTGCTCTTTACCTGATTATGGGCTGGTTGGTTCTAACTATCATTCCTGCCATCATCAGTCAAACGACACCAATTTTCTGGAGTCTCATGGTAACTGGCGGACTCTGTTATACAGTTGGGGCTGGATTTTACGCCAAGAAAAAACCTTATTTCCACATGATTTGGCATCTCTTTATCCTAGCTGCGTCCGCACTCCAATACATCGCTATTGTTTATTACATGTAAAAAAGTTGAGAAATTCAATCTCAACTTTTTTCTTTACACATATTGATAAAGTACTGGTGCAAGCGCACATCATCAGTCAATTCTGGATGAAAAGAAGTTACCAGCATATTTTTTTCTTGGGCTGCAACGATTTGATCTTCAACTGTTGCTAGAATTTCTACATCTTCTCCAACACTACTGATAATCGGACCGCGAATAAAAGTCATTGGAATCTGACCGACTCCCTTACATTCTGCTTCCGTGTAGAAACTTCCTAATTGGCGCCCATAGGCATTGCGCTCGACCACCATATCCATAGTTCTTAGATGACTCTCTTCCTGAGAAGTAATTTCCTTAGCTAAGAGAATCAAGCCTGCGCAAGTACCAAAAACGGGAAGTCCAGAAAGTATGGTTTCTCGAATGGGAATCAGCATGTCCTGCTCACGTAAGAGCTTGCCCATGGTTGTAGATTCCCCACCAGGTAGTATCAAACCCGCCAAGTCACTCTGATATTGTTGAAAATCATCTAAATTTCTGATTTCAACACTCTCGACACCTAATTGATCTAGCACTTTTGCATGTTCTGCAAAGGCCCCTTGCAAGGCCAATATTCCGATTTTCATCTATTTTCCTCGCTCAGCCATGAGGATTTGGATCTCATTTTCATTGATACCAACCATGGCTTCTCCTAGATCTTCAGAGATTTGAGCTAGGATCTGAGGATTTCGGAAATTAGTTACCGCTTTGACAATGGCACTCGCTCGTTTAACAGGATCTCCTGACTTGAAAATACCTGAACCGACAAAGACACCCTCTGCCCCTAATTGCATCATCAGCGCAGCATCTGCTGGCGTTGCAACACCTCCAGCAGCGAAATTTACAACTGGCAATTTCCCATGTTCATGGACGTATTGAACCAATTCTACAGGGACTTGTAAGTCCTTGGCGGCAACATAAAGTTCGTCCTCACGTAGGTTTTGAATGCGGCGAATTTCCTGATTCATCATACGCATATGACGAACAGCTTGAACAATGTCTCCTGTCCCTGGTTCTCCTTTTGTACGAATCATAGAAGCACCTTCAGCGATACGACGCAAGGCTTCACCCAAGTCCTTAGCCCCACAGACAAAAGGAACTTGGAATTCTTTTTTGTCCACATGGAAACGGTCATCAGCTGGAGATAAAACCTCACTCTCATCGATATAGTCAATTTCAATAGCCTCTAAAATCTGAGCTTCAACAAAGTGCCCGATTCTGACCTTGGCCATTACTGGAATGCTGACTGCTTCTTGGATTTCCTTAATCATCTTTGGATCACTCATGCGGGAAACCCCACCAACTGCACGAATATCAGCCGGAATCCTCTCCAAGGCCATAACAGCTGCCGCACCAGCAGCTTCAGCGATACGGGCTTGTTCAGGGTTCTGAACGTCCATGATAACCCCACCTTTGAGCATCTGTGCCAAGTTTTTATTTAGTTCATAACGATTTTCAGTCATTTCTTTATCCTCATTGTTTGTATTGGTAGCTACCATTTCATTTTATGTTAGATTAGAATGAATCACAAGATAAAAAAAACATAATTGTGTGGGTACAGAATGGTTAAAAAACTATCTGGCCTTAACTTAAGGCCAGATAGCTCATTCATTTTTATTTTTCAGCTGTAAGTGCAGCCATTGTGATGTAGTTGTATGGTTTGTTGAAGTGTGGCAAGAAGAATAGGTCTGTCAATGCCAATTTATCAATTGTCACATGCTCTTGAATAGCAAGTGAGAACATGTGAATTCCCATACTAATCGCAGGGTCATGTGAAACCATTTGTGCACCAAGAATTTCACGACTATCTTTGTCAAAGACAATCTTGATGGCTACTTCATGGTTATCATGTTTCATGAATTCTGGTTTTTGAAGATCGTTAAAGCCTGTTTCAGTTGCGTTGTAACCAGCAGCTTTAGCTTTTTCAAGAGTCAAACCAGTTGAAACCATGTGAAGACCGTAGATTGAGATACCGTTTGAACCTTGAACACCGATTCCTTCCAATTCATGTCCACAAGCATTGTAAGCACCAACAATACCAGTACGAACTGCGTTTGAAGCAAGTGCGATGTAGCTTGTATCTTTACGAGCGTTGTCATAAACAGTCGCACAGTCTCCAACAGCAAATACACCAGGAAGTGAAGTTTCTTGTTTCTTGTTTACAAGGAAAGCACCGTTACGGAAGAGTTCAATCTTACCATCAGCAAGAGCAGTATTTGGACGGAAACCAACTGCAAGGATAACCATATCCACATCGAAAGTTTCTTTATCAGTAATCAAGCGTTCAACTTTACCGTCACCCTCGATTGCTTTAACAGTTTGACCAAGAGCCAAGCGAATGTTGTGGTCTTCCAAGTTCTTCGCCATCATTTGTGTGAAGTCTCTGTCATAGTAACCGTTCAAAACAGTATCAACGATATCAACAAGGACAACTTCTTTTCCAAGACGCTCAAAGGCTTCAGCAAGTTCAACACCGATGTAACCACCACCAACAACGGCGATACGGTCGAGGTGTTGGCTCTTGTCAGCAAGTTTATTGATAACTTCTTCAGCATTTTGGTACAATTTCACGAATTGTACGTTTTCAAGAGTTGCTTTAAATTCGCGGTTTCCTTTAACAATTTCAACACCTTCGATTGGTGGCAAGATTGGTGTAGAACCTGTAGCGAAAATCAATTTCTCGTATGATTCTTTGTGCTCTTTCCCTTCAACTTCTGCTGTAACTACTTTGTTATCATAGTCGATTGAAAGAACTGGTGAGTTCATGTAAACCTTAGCACCTTTAGCTTCCAATTTTTCTTTATCAGAATAGAACAAGCCTTCAGCACCGTCAATTTGTTCACCAATCCAAAGGGCCATTCCACATCCTAGGAAAGAGATGTTAGAGTTTTGGTCGAATACAACAATTTCGTTCTCATTACCAAAATTATCCAACATAGTATTAATACATGCTGTACCAGCGTGGTTAGCACCAACTACAACGATTTTACTCATAGAAAAATTCCTACCTTTAATTTTAAATTTACCCTTCTAGTATAACATTTACTGTTAGCGTTTACAAGAGTTTAGCTAATTTTCCCGATTTTTTTGTAAAAAAATGTAAATAATCTGTATTTTATCAGCCTTTCTTACAATTACTCTTTATTTTCTGAGCATATTTCTTGACAAGTTTACAAATTTTATTTGTGAAAACGCTGACTTTATGGTATGCTAGTATCATGGAAAGAAAATGTAAGGGGTTAAATTTAATATAAATTTACTATATTGCAGCCTTCTTTTCATAAGAGAAAGGAGTTGGTAGCTTGCCTCTTAGTTCACATTCCGAACGCCTAATGGGGACTACTATCACTATTTCATTAGTAGATGAGCGAGCCGATAGCTTGCTCCAAAAATCCTTTGGTTTGCTCAAAGAACTTGAATGCCGTTTCAATGCCAATAGCCAAGAATCGGAGTTGATGGAAATCAATCATCAAGCTGGAATAACTCCAGTCAAAGTTCATCCAAACCTGTTTGAGCTGATTTCACTTGGATTAGAACATAGCCTAGCGCCCTCTAGTCATCTCAACATCAGCATTGGTCCCTTAATTCAAACCTGGCGTATCGGTTTTTCAGATGCCAAGGTCGCCCAGCCTCAAGAAATTGAGTCGGTGCTACCTTTAATCAATCCTCATTATATCGAGTTAGATTCTTCCACTTCCACTGTGTTTTTAAAACAAAAAGGAATGAAGATTGATCTTGGTTGTTTAGCCAAGGGTTATAGTGCGGATAAGGTTGCCCAATTTCTTAGAGAAGAGGGAGTGACATCTGCCTTGATTAATCTGGGAGGGAATATCCTGACCATTGGAAAAAATCAGGCAAGAGGAAATCAGCCTTGGCAAATTGGGATTCAAGACCCAGCCAATCCGAGGGGAAATCACTTAATGACCATCCCTATTGTCAATAAATCTGTCGTGACTTCAGGCATTTACGAACGTCACCTGACTGTCGATGGAAAAGATTACCATCATATTTTTGACAGCCAAACAGGATATCCTGTTGAAACGGAACTAGCAAGTCTAACTATCATCTCTGATAAATCTGTTGATGGAGAAATCTGGACAACTCGACTCTTTGGAGAAAGACCTGCTTCTATCCTCTGGCAAGTCGAAAGTTTGGAGGGCATCGAAGCTATCCTCATCGATAAGGAAGGTCACCTAAGCTGTTCTTCAGGAATTCCTACTCTATAGAAATAGATGTTTCAATGGAGTTCTAAAATTGTATTATGTAAAAAGAGAAAGGAAATCTCATGTTAAAACTTATTGCTATTGTTGGAACAAATTCAAAACGTTCTACAAACCGCCAATTGCTTCAATACATGCAAAAACACTTTGCTGAAAAAGCTGAAATTGAACTTGTTGAAATTAAAGACATTCCTGTCTTCAATAAACCAGCTGACAAGCAAGTACCTGCTGAAATTCTAGAAATAGCTGCTAAAATTGAAGAGGCAGATGGCGTTATTATCGGTACTCCTGAGTATGACCACTCTATCCCAGCTGTTTTGATGAGCGCTCTTGCTTGGTTGTCATACGGTATTTACCCACTTTTGAACAAACCAATCATGATTACTGGTGCTTCTTACGGTACGCTTGGTTCATCACGTGCCCAATTACAACTTCGCCAAATCTTGAATGCTCCAGAAATTAAAGCAAGTGTCCTTCCAGATGAATTCTTGCTTTCACATTCTCTTCAAGCCTTCAACCCAAGTGGAGACCTAGTGGATCTTGATGTTATCAAAAAACTGGATGCTACTTTTGACGACTTCCGTATCTTTGTAAAAATCACAGAAAAATTGCGTAACGCACAAGCACTACTTCGCAAAGATGCCGAAGACTTTGACTGGGAAAATTTGTAAGATAGGAGACCAAAAAGAATGAAATTTGTTGGACTTGTAGGATCAAACTACGATCAATCATATAACCGTAAACTCTTGGAATTCATCCGTCGTCACTTCAAACTCAAATTTGAATTAGAAGTTCTCGAAATTGACGAAGTTCCAATGTTCAACCAAGACGAAAAATGGGATGAAAGTTTCCAATTACGTCTCTTGTATAACAGAATTACTCGTGCTGATGGTGTTATCATTGCTACTCCTGAGCATAACCACACAATCTCAGCTTCTCTTAAATCAGTTCTTGAATGGCTTTCATACGAAGTTCATCCATTTGAAAACAAGCCAGTCATGATTGTGGGTGCTTCTTACTACGACCAAGGTACTTCTCGTGCCCAAGTTCACCTTCGTAAGATTCTTGATGCCCCAGGTGTCAATGCCTACACACTTCCAGGAAATGAATTCCTTCTCGGTAAAGCTAAAGAAGCTTTTGATGTTAATGGAAATATCACAAATGAAGGAACTGTTAATTTCCTTGAAACATGCTTGGACAACTTTGTAAAATATGTGGGAGTCGTTTCAAAATTGAAAAAACCAAAACCAATTGCACCAGAAGATTTATATTGTACAAATTCAATTGCAACTACAATTCAAGGTGTTGATCCAGACGATCCTGAATGGGTAGAAAAAGCAGCTGAACTTGTTGGAGCTGTTTCTGGTGATACTTACGTTAAATTAGACCACGGTATCTTGACAGTTAACCAAATTGACATGTTCTTGAAGGCAATGCCATTTGAATTAACATTTGCAGATGATAATAATCAATTCTTGTACTTTAATAACGCACACCAAGACCCAGATACAATGTTTGGTAAACGTGTCCGTGCTCAATCAGGAAACAGATTAGGAACAGTACACGGTACATTGCCAGATTCTAGAATGAAAAACGTTGAATGGGTTGTCGGCGTATTGCGTAATGGGGACCAAGAATATGTCCGTACAATTGTACCAGGAACACCAGAAGGCGTTATTAATACCCATAATTACCAAGCAATGTATTACCCAGATGGTTCATATGCTGGAATCAATGAGATTATCTTTAATTTCCAACCATGGCTTGACTGGTACCTCAATACGACTGGTCAACGTCTAGTCGGTGGAAATGCTGCAGCTCCTGCTGGAGGACATGGCAGTGCAGATGCCACATCTGGAGCTTCAGATTCAGGTGATGCTGGAGGCCACGGTGGTGGCGCAGACGCTACATCTGGCGCAAGTAACTAATAATAGCTTTGGGAACCATCTTGGTTCCTTTTTTAGTGATAAAAAGACTAGCAGACAAAAACTGCTAGTCTTTTGGTTATTATTTTATCTATCCTTGTTAAAAGAAAGAATATTTATTATGAATTTGGGTCGTCGAGACTACGACCATGTAATCCTTTTTCACGTTGGACTTGACGTAGTTTCTCTGGTGTAACATCGTTTCCTTCTTCGTCCACAATTTTGATCCCTTCAATGTGGTGACGAACAGAGCGACGATAGCCTTCGATATACTCCTCACGAAGTTTAGCTTGTTCCACTTTTTCAGCAGAAGTTAAGCCTTCTGTTTTTTTCTTTTTGGCAAGCTCGTTGATACGAGCGATTTTTTTCGGATCCATTTCTTCTCCTTTGTGATAAGATACAGTCCGTTTGACTGAGTTTATTTAGTATTGATTTGGTTAAAACGAGCGAGCTTAGCTGCTTTCTTGGTTAGTTGTGACAAGATTGCCAAACGATTTTGACGGACTGCTTCATTTTCAGCCATAACCATGGTATTCTCAAAGAATGCATCAATGACTGGGCTAAGAGCAAAGAGTTGGTTCAATTGCTGACTTGCGGATCCTGATAAAATAAGTGATTCTACTGCTTCCGCCAAAGCTTTTTCTTGGTCATTTTCAAAAAGTGCTGAATCAACTGTAGCAACTCCTTCTGCCTTCTCAGCCAAGTTAAAGGCACGAGAAAGTGATTCAACAGATGGTTTAAAGTCTTCTCCCTTGCTTGCTTCTACAAGAGCACTTGCTGCTTCCAACATATCCGCCACAACAAAGTTTGACCCTGCAAGAACGGCTTCCTTAATATCTTTTGGAGTAGAGCCCATCATCTTATCAACACGAGCCTTGATAAATTCCATAACCTCTGTCTTATTTTCATAAGTCAAACTGTCAAATTTCAAAGCATAAAGGCTATCAATCAACTCATCCATAGCAATGTGCCAACCAAAGGCATCCAAGATACGAACCACACCTTGGGTCGCACGACGAAGGGCATAAGGGTCATTAGAACCTGATGGAATCAAGCCTACTGAGAAGAAACTCAATATCGTATCCAATTTATCTGCAATGGCAAGCACTGCACCGACCTTGCTCTCTGGAAGTTCTCCTTCAGCTGATGTAGGCATGTAGTGTTCACGAATAGCAACTGCCACTGCTGGAGTTTCACCAGCAAGAAGGGCATATTTCTCCCCCATAATTCCTTGGAGCTCGTCAAATTCACCAACCATACCTGTCAACAAGTCAAACTTGTAAATGGCTGCTGCACGGGCTAGATCAATCGTTTCATCCGCTGACAATCCTGCTTTTTCTGCCAAGAGAATAGCAATCTGACCAGTACGAATCATGTGTTCACGAAGGGAACCAATTTTCTCATGGAAAGTCACATTGTTTAATTTTTCAACAAGATCTGAAATGACCAATTTTTGGTCTTCACGCCAGAAGAATTCACCGTCTTCCAAGCGGGCTACCAAGACTTTTTCATTTCCTTTAATGACATTTTCCAAATGCTCTGCATTTCCGTTACGGACAGAAATAAAGTTTGGCAATAGTTTACCATCTTGATCACGAACAACAAAGTAACGTTGGTGTTCTTTCATTGAAGTCACCAAAACTTCTTCTGGAACTTCAAGGTATTTGGCATCAAAACTTCCCATAAAGGCAGTTGGGTATTCAACCAAGTTCAAGACTTCATTAAGCAAGTCAGCATCAATCTCGATGCGTACACTATGCTCAGCTTCGATTGCTTTGATTTGGTCAACAATCATTTGCTCTCGTTCACGTGGATCTGCTATTACAAATTGTGCACGAAGATCTTCTTCATAGCTCAATGCTGACTGAATTTTGGTTTCTTTCCCCAAGAAACGATGACCACGGCTCACACGACCTCCCTTGATATCAAGGAAATCCAAATCAAACTCTTGCTCATCCAAGAGAACAGTTAAGGTGTGAACAGGGCGGATGTATTCAAAACTATTTCCAGCCCAGTGCATGCTGACAGGGAAAGTCAGTGACTTCAAGACATCTACAACACCAGGAACAATGGCTTCAACTGCTTGACCAATTTCTTCCTTAGTGACATAGACATATTCTTCACCCTTGATTTCACGGAATTCGATATCTTCAACAGTCAATCCTTTTCCACGGACAAATCCTTGAGCTGCTTTGGTGAAGTTTCCATCACTATCCAAGGCAATTTTCTTTGCTGGCCCCTTGAAATCTTCTGTCAAATCAGACTGTTTGTCTGCAAGACCAGTTACACGAACAGCCAAACGACGTGGTGTTGAGAAGGTCTGAATAGCTTCAAAAGACAGGCGGTTTTCCTTGAGGAAGACTGCCATTTTTTCGCCTAGTTGTTTTTCACTTGGTGTTACTACGTAGGCTGGTAATTCTTCAAGACCGAGTTCTACTAATAAGTTTTTTGTCATGTTTTTTCTCCGAAAAATATCTTTTTATTTTCCAGTTTGCCTTATGTGATTGGCACGCAAGCAACCAACTTCGTTGTTTCATTGCTAAAATTGGAGCCAAAAGTCTCCAATTTTGCCTAGTATCCTTAGTTTCACTAAGGATACCTTCATCACTGCGGCAACTGGTTCAGGGCTCACACTGTTCGCCCATTTTCGTAATTTGTCACTTTCTTTATTCCGCGTCTTCTGCTAGGAGTTTAGCTCTTGTTTCTTCATCCAAAAGTGGGTAGCCTAGGCGTTTTCGTTCTGCGACAAAGGTTTTGGCTACGACACGGGCCAAGTTACGGATACGAGCGATATAGCCTGCGCGCTCTGTTACAGATACGGCACCACGCGCATCAAGCAGGTTAAAGGTATGTGAACATTTGAGAACATAGTCATAGGCAGGGTGCACTAATCCTTCTTCCAAGGCACGACCAGCTTCTTTTTCAAACTTATCAAAGTTTTCCAGCAACATTTCTTGATCTGAAATTTCAAATGAATATTTTGAGTGCTCATACTCAGGCTGGATAAAGATTTCTCCGTATTTTACACCATCAGCCCACTCGATATCATAGACAGAGTCTACTTCTTGAATGTAAGAAGCCAAACGCTCCAAACCATAGGTAACTTCCGCAGTCACAGGGCCAGTTGCCAATCCACCTACTTGTTGGAAGTAAGTGAACTGAGTGATTTCCATACCGTCAAGCCAAACTTCCCATCCAAGACCAGCTGAACCAGTAGATGGATTTTCCCAGTTATCCTCAACGAAACGAATATCATGTTCCAAAGGATTGATTCCCAATTTTTCCAAAGACTCAAGGTAAAGTTCTTGGATGTTTGATGGAGAAGGTTTCATAACCACCTGGAATTGGTGGTGTTGGTAGAGACGATTAGGGTTTTCCCCGTAACGACCGTCAGCAGGACGACGTGATGGCTCTACATAAGCCGCATTCCATGGCTCAGGTCCGATAGCACGAAGGAAAGTGTAAGGACTCATTGTTCCCGCACCTTTTTCGTTGTCATAAGCCTGCATAAGCATACAACCTTGATCATTCCAAAATTGTTGCAAAGTCAAAATAATTTCTTGAAATGTTAATTTCTTAGACATTGTTTACTCCTTTAGTTTTTATATTTCTTTTTCAATTAATTTCTGCTGAACAAACCAATTTAACAAGGGAAGAGTTTTATCTGTATTTGCCCATAAATGATAAGAATCGAAGACCGCTTGTACACTACCTAGATTTTCTACCAACTTATCTATTGTCAAAAAACTACGCCAGTATTCGTAAAAAATACTTGCATAGTTCTTATCATAAGTCGAAGAACCAAAATCATTCAATGAATGCCAACCATACTTCTTCTGAAAAAGTTCTACAAGAGATTGATTACAAATTTTTTCCGCTTGAAATTCCTCTTCTGTCAAGAAATACTTGCGACTAATATATTCAACCATACCCTCTTCGAACCAGATATAAGAGTCGTAACCATCAAAATCATCTAAAAAATACTCCGACCAATGAGCTAACTCATGTCCTACAATCTGTAAGAGGAAATTTTCAGATAAAGAATGATAGTGACTTTCTATTGCTTGAGTTTGCTGAGAACACTCGTAGTCCATCAACTGATACAAATACAACTCTTTCCAAACAGCTAAATCAGGCGTCATAACTATTCGTCTATTATTTGTATAGGCTGGAACAGCACTTTCCCTAATAATCTGTGTAGCAGCATTAAAACTTGACCAAATAACGGCTTGCGGTAAATCACAGACTGCAAGTTCATTCTTTAAAAAAGATTGATAATCTTTCAACTTTTCAGTATTTCTTACTACAAACTCACGAAATGCAGCTAGTTGACTATCGTCTTTTACAAGATAAAGGTTTTCCACGTCTCTCCTTTCTTTCACATAATAGACTGAATAAGCGAAAGAACCGCGTCCGACAATCCTAGGTTGATTTAACCTAGGGGCGTCAAAAACGCGGTTCCACCCTAATTTATTACTTCATTGTTTTTGAAAATACTACAGAAAGCGCCAGCTCTTTATTTTGTCCTACTTGGCTCCCACTATCCCAAGCTCGCTTGAAGAACGCCATAAGACTTTCTTTCCTGCTGACTATTATATCAAAAATTAGAACAATGTACAATTTTTTTATGATTTTCTAGAAATCCATATCATCAACTCGTGGAGCACCAGACTGAACAGCAATTGTTTTTAAGGTTTCACGTTCCTCATGATTCAGCTCAATTCCGAAACAATCAAGATTAGCCTGAATACGAGACGCTGTGACAGATTTCGGAAGTGGTAAAAATCCTTCTGCTAAGCTCCATGCCAAGGCTATCTGAGCAACAGACTTTCCGTGATTTGTTGCGATTTCTTGGACTTCCTTGCTATCAAACAGTTCTCCCTGACCAAAAGGTCCCCAAGCTTCCAATAAAATTTCTTTTTCTCGACAGTAATCTACGACTTCCTCTTGATACACACCTGGAGCCAAACGAACTTGATTGACCGCTGGAAGAATTTTTGCTGTTTCAAGCAAGGCATCCAAATGATGGGGAAGAAAATTACTAACACCGATAGCACGGATTTTGCCTTCTAGGTAAAGATCCTCCATCGCTCTCCAAACTTCTGAATTTCGAATTTTCCAGTGGTTATTTTCTCTGAGCGGTTTTGGATTTGGCCAATGAATCAAATACAAATCCAAATATCCCAAGCCCAGCTTCTCTAAAGACTCTTCAAAAGCCTGACGAGCTTGCTCATAGTTGTGATTTGTATTCCAGAGTTTACTGGTTACAAAAATTTCCTCACGCGGAACGCCACTATCTTGAATAGCACGACCAACGCTTTCTTCATTTTTATAAATAGCTGCCGTATCGATATGGCGATAGCCTGCCTTTAAAGCATCTAGAACAGCTTGATAGGCAATCTCTCCATTTTCAGCTTTCCAGGTTCCAAATCCTAGAACTGGAATTGTAACGTCATTGTTTAAAATATAAGATTTCATTTTTTTCCTTTCTAAATTAGAAGAAAATCCAAAGAGGCAAATTTTCAAGGAAAACTTATCTCTTTAGATTTTGTGTATTATTGATCACGGTCGTAGTAAAGCTGGTGAGCTTTAAGACGAGAATCTAACAAATCTGGTACGGTCACAAAGTCATAACCCTGACCTTTCAAATAGTCAATGACCTTTGGTAAAGCATTCACTGTTTCAGCATGGATATCATGCATGAGAATAATAGAACCATTCTTAACTTCACGCTGAATTTCTGTCAAAATAGATGCTTCATTTTTACTCTTCCAGTCCAGACTATCTACATCCCACATAATAAAGCTCAAATCTAAGCTATTGCGAATGTCGTCTGTAATGGCTCCATAAGGCGGACGCATGAGTTTGGAACTAGAACCCAACACTTTAGTTAGCGCATCCTCAGTATCAGTAATTTGTTTTTTAGCTTCATCAAGGGAAAGTTTTGAAAGCACTGGATGACTCCAACTATGGTTTCCAATAGCATGGCCATCCGATTTCATACGTTTCAAAATCTCTTCATTTCCAGAAACATTCTTACCTAAAACAAAGAAAGTTGCCTTGATACCATACTTAGAAAGTGTATCTAATGCTTGATTTGTCGTTGCAGGATTTGGTCCATCATCAAAAGTCAAGGCTACTACTTTACGATTTTTCTTTTCATAATAAGCCTTATATAGTTCTGCGTCCTTATCTAATAAATAAGAGGACTGAATAACCTCAAAGAAACTTGATACCGGCAAGGCAATCTCATCTAGATTTTCAACTGACTGACTTGGATAAAGGATAATCTGACTATCCTTGTAATCAAAATTCCATGCAGACAAGTCTTGGTCAGAGAAGCCTTTAACAACTTGATCAATCTTTTCTTGCTCCAATTTCTTATCCTGTAAGAAAGTGGTGATTTCTTTTAACAACTGCTCTTTGGCTTTACTAGGATCTGAAAATAATTGATCAAGTGTAAAAGGTTTACCATCTTCTGTCAAATGTACTTTTGCCAGACTAGTTTTTTCAGTCTCTTCAACTTTTGACGAAGTTAAATCATAGACTTGTTTCATCACACTTCGGTTGACAATCCCTTTTAAAGTCGAATCCTGTTTCTCCGTATAATAAAAAACCAGATTTTCCTTATCCTCTAGATTGTCTTTAATATCCTGTGTCATGATTCCCTTTATAGACGAAATCACTTGCTCCCCTTGGAGAGGATAATAGGCAATTACTTCGGCTTGTCCCTTACGAAAATGATCTTTCTGATTTCCCTCACTCAATTGATTATCTTTATCATTTTTTAAAGACTCAATTTTTTGTTCGAAACTTTGCTTTGTATATACTTTGTATCCAATCATTGAACCAAGGACACAAATACTTACCGAAAAGATAGCTACCAGGGCTATTAAACCGATTCTCTTTTTATCGTGCTCAACACGTTTTGCTCTACTTTTATCCATAGAGATATCATATCAAATTCAGGCTATAATTTCAATTATTTTAGAGGAAATAGTATATTAAAAAGAGGCTCTTTGTCAACTGTAGTGGGTTGAAGAAAAGCTAAGATCGAGAAAGGACGAAATTCGTCCTTTCTTTTTTGATATTGAGAGCGATGAAAATTCGTTTTTTGAAGTTTTCAAAGTTCCGAAAACCAAAGGCATTGCGTTTGATGAGTTTAATGAGATTATTGGTGGCCTCCAATTTGGCGTTGGAGTAGGGTAGTTGAAGAGCATTGACAATCTTTTCTTTATACTTGAGGAAGGTTTTAAAGACAGTCTGAAAAAGAGGATGAACCTGCTTTAGATTGTCCTCAATGAGTCCGAAAAATTTGTCTGGCTCCTTGTTCTGAAAGTGAAAGAGTAAGAGCTGATAGAGATTATAGTGGTGTTTCAAGTCTTCTGAATAGCTCAAAAGCTTGTCTAGAATCTCTTTATTCGTCAAGTGCATACGGAAAGTAGGGCGATAAAAACGTTTATCGCTGAGTTTCCGACTATCTTGTTGGATGAGTTTCCAGTATCGCTTGATAGCCTTGTATTCATGAGATTTTCGTTCAAACTGATTCATGATTTGGACACGCACACGACTCATAGCACGGCTTAAATGTTGTACAATATGGAAACGATCTAGAACGATTTTAGCACACGGAAAAAGCTGTTTAGCCAAGTCATAGTAAGGGCTAAACATATCCATAGTAATGATTTTCACCTGACAACGAACGACTCTATCATATTTAAGAAAGTGATTTCGGATGACAGCCTGTGTTCTACCCTCAAGAACAGTTATGATATTGAGTTTTTCAAAGTCCTGAGCAATGAAACTCATTTTTCCCTTAGTGAAGGCATACTCGTCCCAAGACATAATCTCAGGAAGGCTAGAAAAATCATGCTTAAAACGGAAGTCATTGAGCTTGCGAATGACAGTTGAAGTTGAAATGGCCAGCTGATGAGCAATATCGGTCATAGAAATCTTCTCAATCAACTTTTGCGCAATTTTTTGGTTGATGATACGAGGAATTTGGTGATTTTTCTTGACGAGAGAAGTCTCAGCGACTATCATTTTTGAACACTGATAGCACTTAAAACGACGCTTTCTAAGGAGAATTCTAGTAGCCATACCAGTTGTTTCAAGGTAAGGAATCTTAGATGGTTTTTGAAAATCATATTTCTTCATTTGACTTCCACATTCAGGACAAGATGGGGCCTCATAATCCAGTTTGGCGATGATTTCCTTGTGGGTATCTCTATTAACAACATCCATAATTTGGACATTAGGGTCTTTGATATCGAGTAGTTTTGTGATAAAATGTAATTGTTCCATATGAATCTTTCTAATGAGTTGTTTGGTCACTTTTCATTATAGATCTTATGGGACTTTTTTTCTACAACAAAATAGGCTCCATAAGATCTATAGGGGATTTACCCACTACAAATATTATAGAGCCTAAAAAGAGGGGAACTCCCTCTTAAAATCTTATTTTACTGCTTCTTTCAAAGCATCTACCTTGTCCAAACGTTCCCATGGAAGATCAATATCTGTACGTCCCATGTGTCCATAAGCCGCTGTTTGACGGTAAATTGGGCGCTTGAGGTCCAGCATTTGGATAATTCCTGCAGGGCGAAGGTCAAAGATTTGACGGGCTGCTTTTTCAAGCTTGCTTTCAGCTACTGTTCCTGTACCAAAGGTATCGATACGAACAGAGACAGGCTGCGCAACACCGATAGCGTAAGCCAATTGCACTTCTGCTTTCTTAGCAAGACCTGCTGCAACGATATTCTTTGCAATATAGCGAGCCGCATATGACGCAGAACGGTCCACCTTAGTCGCATCTTTACCAGAGAAAGCACCACCACCGTGACGGGAGTAGCCACCATAAGTATCCACGATAATCTTACGACCAGTCAAACCTGAGTCCCCTTGAGGTCCACCGATTACAAAACGACCAGTAGGATTGATGAGGAATTTTGTTTGCTCATCCAAGTAAGAAGCTGGAATAACCTCTTTGATAACCTTGTTAATGACATCATTGTGAATTTGTTCGTTGCTGACTTCTGGATCGTGCTGAGTTGAAATAACAACTGTGTCCACACGTACTGGACGGTCATTTTCATCATACTCAACTGTAACTTGTGATTTAGCATCTGGGCGAAGATAGCTAATTTCCCCAGACTTACGAAGTTCTGCCAAACGACGAACTAATTTATGACTGAGTGAGATTGGCAATGGCATGAGCTCTTCTGTTTCATCCACTGCAAAGCCAAACATGAGACCTTGGTCTCCAGCACCAATTAAGTCCAGCGGATCTTGGTCTGCATTTCCACGAACCTCCAAGGCTTCGTTAACACCTTGGGCAATGTCAGGAGATTGTTCCACTAAAGATGGATGTACTCCTACAGTCTCAGCAGAAAAACCATATTCTGTATTAGTGTAGCCAATCTCTGCAATGGTATCACGAACCACACGGTTAATATCTACATAGGCATTTGTAGATATTTCACCAAAAACATGGACTGAACCAGTATATACAGCTGTCTCAGCAGCAACGTGCGCCTCTGGATCTTTAGCTAAAATAGCATCCAAAATCGCATCTGAAATTTGGTCTGCAATCTTATCTGGATGCCCCTCAGATACAGATTCAGACGTGAATAATTTACGTTCTGACATAAAAATGTCCCCCCTTAAAAATAGTGTTATAGAGTTACAAAGTACTGATAGGAAATTTCTTAGTGCTGAATACCTACCATCTTATCGGGACTATATAACTCTTCCATTATACCATTTTTAGGCTCAATTTGCAGTCTATAATGTAGTGTTTCAATGTAGATATTTCGTTCTCATAAAACAAAAAGGATTTAATCCTGTTATATACAGAATTAAATCAAAATCTGAATTGCTTTTAATATTTTTTATACTCTCTAAAAACACCTCTATAATACATACTCAGACCTAATATAGCAATAAATTTATGAATAATAGTATTTGATTCGAATAAAATGTTAATGACTATCCCAGTCATTATAAAACTAATTGCAATTATTAAACGCTGCTTCATTTGTACCTCAACTTTCTATTTCGTAGAAAAAAAATTCAGTTCCTATCCAAAAGCCTATAATAGCTCCACCATATCCTCTTAAAGAAACAATACCTTCTCAAAGCATGAGAGTTCACCTTCAATTCTTGATAGCATTGCTTCATGCATTACATCATATCGTTTCACCATTGTATGCATCACGAATACTTCCTTACATTTATATTATTTTTTTATCTTGTTACAAACTCGGTAAGTTTTTTCTGCTCATTTTTCATTATCTCGTTATACCAAAAGAAATTAATCCTTGAGCTATATTTTTACTCAATTCTCCATATGTGGCAATTTCTTTATAAAATGTCGCAACCTTTGGGCTCAATGATTTCTGACTATGAATCCCACTAACAGCCTGCTGACGAAGAGCTTCTGCCAACTCCATGACAACTCTCTGTTCATTTTTTGTATTCTCTAATAGAGTTTTATAACGTAATAAAATATCTCGTTCATTTTTATGAATCTCTGTATCTAAAATCAAATTGTAAACCTTATTGAGAATTTCTTCTGTTCTCTTATCCATAAATTATCCTCTATAACCTGAAAGACAATAGCTCCTACCCAATGAAGATATCCAACCATTAACCATGACATCTTTAGTTGACTCAAAATCACACTTAGTTACAATATCTCCATTCTCAATTTGGAAATTAACAGATGAAACATTGTCCAAACATGTAATGACGCGAAAAAGTATCGTCAACAAAACCTTATAAAGTTCCCTTTTGGTTCATTCCCTTTAAACCTATACAAATCAATAGTAGAGTGGCTATGATATCAACAATATCTTGTGACTTTAGTAAAGACAAGACTCCTAGAGAAATAATGTAAAATATACTAATTACTTTTCTCATTATCTACAAAAACTATCTGCCGCTAGCCCACCTGTTGAAATCGCAATGCAACACCAACAGGACCAGTAAATGCAGTTAGACCTATATAAATTGACATACCAACTAATACTCCACAAGTAGGATTTAATCCACCAGAGTACTCTTGTAAATCACTGTTTTTTAGAATTGAAAACTGATTCATTGAACTATTCATTGTACATCCTCTCTCTTTTTAGCAAATTCGCATAGCTGAAGCACCACATATAATCGCAGCTCCAGCGTAGAAAAAGTCTATTTCAGTCATCCCTGCCATACCTGAAATACAACCCAAATCATTTTTACCTCCTTCAACACAATAATAGAAAGAGCATCAACTTTGAGCACATTAACTTGTTCTATTGTTTTTGTATCCATGATGAATATCTCGTATATAATAGAAATCTTTTGTCAGATTATAACCTTGACAAGTTCAGTATAGCAAAACAAAATCGATTTTTATCACAAAGTATTTACATGTTGCTAACTCCACTTATCTTCAAATTTAAATAGACACATTATCGGAGTTATCAATAAGAAAAAATCTAACCAATTTAGATAGTTCATAATATAGGATATAATACCAGCCATAACGAAAAGGTACAAAGCTGTACGATATCCTCTCTTTGGGTTTTTATCAGCCTTAGTGTTAAAAATAATGTACACACAACAAATTGCAATGAGTATAAGCTGAATCATAGTTTCATTTAACATATTAGCACCTCTTCTTTTTTTAAAACTATTTTAAATAAGTTGTTGTTTTTGATTCCACGATGATTACATCCTGTATAATAGATGTTTTTTATGAGATTATAATCTTGACAAGTTCAGTATAGCAGGAAAGAAGAAATTTTTACCTCAAAGTCTTTAAATGTACTTTTTTCATCACGAAACGTATTTTTTCATGATTTGTAACCTTTCGAGATTAAAAATAAACCATTTTAAAATTTATTCCACAAATCGCTGCTAGATATTGTAAAGTCGTCACTCTAGCTTTTTTGCCCAGTTTTATTGTTATGACTATTTCCTAGCTCATTTGTAGGAACTAGCTAAAAAATAATGTATATAAAGTCATAACAAAAGAGTCCCCCTTAAAATATTCTATAGAATATCCTAAGAATGGCGACTCTTTTAAAGTTCTATTTCCAAGATCTGTGTAAAGACATAATTTTTACTTGTGGTTTTCAAACATACATTTGGATAAGATTTTAAAATTCTCCGAACATTGGCCAAGCCTATACCCCGACCTACTCCTTTTGAAGAATTGTCACGCTTGAATATATCTCTCAATTCTATCTCTCTTTCTAAAGTAGAATTTTTTACAATCATGACTAATTTATTCCATTCTGTATCCTCAAGAAAACAAACTGCTATTCCTCCTTCTGCTGCGGACTCTATAGCATTATCTAACAAGATAGAAGTAATTGTTAAGAAGTCAATTTGTTCCATATTTTTTATAGAGAACTGTTCACTAATCTCCAGGGAGACTGGAACAGATAAGTTTTGGGCCTCCGATAACTTAGATAATAGTAAACTCTTTAGCGCCAAATCATTGATATTTCTTAGATGTGCTACATCAAAACGCTTGCCTTTTAATTTTTCACCAGAATTTTTCAAAACGCTATCATAGACTTGAGAAACCAAATTAATATCTTTTTGATCGATACCTATTTTTAAGCTCGATAAAATATTAGCATAATCATGTCTAAAGCTTCTAATTTCTTGATACAGCCCCTCAACTTGTTGACTATAATTACTAAGATTTTGCAATTGAATTTCTTTTTGTAGAACGACTTTCTCCTGTAATTCTTGAAGTAACTTTCTATCCAATAGATTAACAAAACAAATAAACAATAAAAAGTAAACTGCTGTCAATAATTCTTTATAATCCAACATTCCATCCCAACTTACTTTATCAATGTAGTTTATATAAGGCGGTAAGATAAAATAAGCAATCATTAAAATATCCGCAGTAATTAAGATAAATTTTGTCTTTCTATCTAAGTTCTTTATTTTTAAATGACTAAAATTATATTGAAAGATACTAATAAGGAATAACACAATAATTTTAGCTAGTAAAGAGAAAATCATTATTCCTAGATTTGTTTCATATATAGTTTGCAATATGGGAATCTTATAAATTACAAAGTAACCTAAAAAGTTTTTGATGACATCCCAAAATCCAAGTGGAAATAGTGAGTAAAAAAGTAGTAAAGAAACCTTACTTCTTAATTCACCAATGGACAAAGTATATAGTATAAAAAAAGTGGGATAACTCAATAATGACCCGTAAAAATAAAATTCTGTTGATCCAAATACAAAAACAAATAGTAATATTGAAAGATAGAACAGAATAATGGATATTCCGATTTTTTTCAGATTTAATCTCTCACCTAAAACTCTAGCATGGATACATAACATTAGAAAAGTACCTATAATATCTAGAAAAAATATCATCTAAATCTCCTTAGTCATGAAGTCTTTCGACAGCTTTCATGAGTGAACGTATCTTTAACCTAGAGACAATACAAGAGGACCCGTTTTGAAAATGAACTACCCGATTTTCTTTATCAATTGAAGAAATATTATAAGGATTTACGATAAACGATCTATGACATTGAAATAAGCGTGGTTCCTGTTCTATGATTTCGGATAATTGTCCATAAAATTCAACTATGTCTCGTTTTGAATAGAGTGTCAATTTATGGGCTATTGACGATGTCTCAATATACAATAAATCTTTAAAAGGGACTTGAATTTGAGCTTTAGATCCTGTAAATATAAAAGAGTCCTCAGATACTGTTATTCCTTGATTATCGCTAACACTTAAAATAACATTTTCAATTCGTTTGATAAATAATGGTTCAGGTAATTCTTTATCAATGAAATCAATAGCTGATACTAAATATTCAAAAGATACAGGCATAAACTCAGAATGTGATGTTACAAAAGCAATCACTGCTTGAGAATCAAGTTTTCTAATTTCTCTAGCAACGTCTAATCCTCTTTTGTCAGCATCTTTTATTTCAATATCAAGTAAAAATAATTGATGATTTCCTCTCTCTGAAATGTCCTCTAAAAGCTGTTGAGGTTTTCCATAAACCTCAAAATGCCTATACTCAATCTTATTATCCACCAAAATTTTTTTGACAACATTTTCAATTCTAGTCTGTTGTAAAAAATTATCTTCTAGTATAAAAATATTCACTACTTCACTCCTATATATTTTTCCACTGATTTTTTAATATTGTAAAGTGTCTTCTAGAACAAGCAATGTCTGATACTCTATCATCCAAAAACATAATCGTTCTTGTCTCATGATTAAATCCTGCTATTTTATCTTTATTCACAAGAAACTTTCTATGGCATCTAATAAGTTCTTCTGTACTTTCTGCTTCAATTTTAGATAGTGAGGTTGAAGCTTCAAAATTCCCTTCGGCTGTTACAAAAAGAACAGCATGAGCTTTTGTTGGGTGAGTTGTAACATAATAAATTTTAGAGAGTGGTACCTTTACGATAGCTCTATCTTGATATAAAATGTAGTCTGTCATATTTAGCCTCCTTCTATCAGTTTAATCTTATCAGAATGATGGAAATTAAATTATAAAAATCTCAAATGGTTTCTATACTGTCTCAAATGGTAAAAATTTTCTTAATTTAGACATTTCATGATAAAATAGATACTTTTTAGTATCTCAATAATATTAATCTTTCTTCATTTGATAAACTAATTTCTAATGAAAGGAAAGCTATGAAGGCAATTCAAATTTTACACTACTCTTTATTTGGCTATATTTTATCTCTGTATTTAAAATATTATTTCTTAAAGAAAACATTCAAAAATACAAAAATTTTACAAGGACATAAGATTAACTACAAATATAAATCTTCTACTTATTTTATCATAAAATCAGGGTCTCTAACATCTAAAAAAATGAAACTCTATTTAAAATCTATCCAATTTAGTTCAAAAAAATCAGAAGTTATCATCATAGGCAGTCAGATTGATTATGATGAGCTTTACCGAAACCACTATAGTGTGTTTGGTGTTATAGACATAACTAATAATAAATCATTAAAATATATTAAAGAAAAAATTCATTTTTACTTGGAAGAGATCTATGAATTTAAGAAGGATAGAAGTGATTAAGTCTCTGAAATAAGATTTCAGTCTTATAACTTTATATTCCATTACATCATAGAATTTTGATTTCTTACTCCATATACTCCAGTTTGATTGCAAATTTTAGTTTCATTTTAAAGTAATCATATTTTGTCAGTCTTCTTTTTTCTTAGTTATTGAGATTGATTTGAACCTCTACTAGCTCATTGATATGAGCTAGTTTATTATGTAACTTTCAGTCACATAATAAAAAAAGTTGGAGCTCAGTACTCCAACTTTTTCTATTAAAATGTTTGGCGTTTTGCTTTACGCTCTGCACGACCGCGAGCACGATTTTCAGCACGCTTGGTCTTGCGACGTTTTTCATCAACCGCCCATTTAATTTTTTTCTTATAACCTGGTTTGACTTTTTTCTTTTTCTTTTTAACCAAACCAATCATTTCGATATCAAGTTTATCTTGTTTTTTCTCACGGTTAGCACGACGATCACGGTCATAAGTATCTTGAAATTCCCCGTCTTTGACCATCTTAGGAGTAAACTTGATTCCCAATTTCTCCAACTCACGGATATCCGAGTCATCACTTGGCTGATAAAGGGTAATAGCTGTACCTGGTAGGCCATTACGCCCAGTACGACCAACACGGTGAACAAAGAAGGACAAATCTTGCGGAATGGCATCATTGATGACATGGCTGACACCTTCAATGTCAATTCCACGCGCTGCCAAGTCTGTTGCGACAATATACTCAAAATCCAGATTTTTAACCTGGTTCATGATACGTTTGCGCTCACGAGGGGCAATATCCCCATGGATTTTTGCAACCTTCAAGCCTTGAGCAGTCAGATATGAATGCAATTCATCAGCACGCGTTTTAGTGTTAACAAAAATCATTGCCAAATACGGTTGCATCAACTGAGTCAACTGGTAAATTTGAGCATTCTTATCTCGGCCCTTGGTCGAAATCAACCAATTATCAATGGTATCAGAAATGACCGTTTTGGTCTTGATTTTCTCCATAACAGGATTTGATAAGTATTTTTTCAAGAATGGTTGCAGTTTTTGTGGAATAGTCGCTGAGAAGACCATGAATTGCAGGTCTTTTGGAAGGCTTCCAGCAATCTTATCAACAGTTTCCAAGAATCCCATATCCAAGGTCATATCTGCCTCATCGACCACAAAGGTCTTAGCCTTGTGAATAGCTAGGTCACCAGACTTAACTAAGTCATAAATACGGCCAGGCGTTCCGATAACAATATGAGGCTGGTTACTTGCCAATTTGTCAATCTGGCGAGCCTTATCTGTACCACCCACATAATTAACCACACGAATTTCTACCTCTGAGTGGGCTGCAATCTGACGGGCTGCTTGGTAAATTTGAGTAGCTAATTCACGGCTCGGTGCAGTAATGACTGCTTGAACACTATCGCTGGCTTCATCTAATTGCTGGAAAATCGGCAATAGGAAAGTATGAGTCTTACCAGAACCTGTTTTTGATTCTCCAACCAAATCTCGGCCTGCCAAGACAATGGGAATCAACTTATCTTGTACCTCTGTTGGAGTTGTAAATTTCAACTCCTCCAAGGCTTCTCTAATATAGTTTTTAAATTGAAATTTCGTAAATGACATAATATCCTCGATTCTATCTATCTTACCAATTATACCATATTTTATTCCATTTCAGTAGCCTCACTTATTTATACTCAATGAAAATCAAAGAGCAAACTAGGAAGCTAGCCGCAGGCTGTACTTGAGTACGGCAAGGTGAAGCTGACACGGTTTGAATTTGATTTTCGAAGAGTATTAGGCTATTTCCAGTAGCTTCTCTAATAAGAAAAAGGCTGGAATGTTATAGTTCCAACCTCTTTTCAGTTATTATTTCCAGTTTAACATAGCATTCAAGCCATAGTGATCACTCACTTGTGGATTCTTATTACCATCAAATACGACATGTAAATTTTCCACCGCTAACTCTTTGGTAGTAAAGACATAATCGATTCGAAGGGGTTCAGTGTTCCCTTTCCAGCCATCAATTTCTGGTGGAACAGTATAGCTACCGCTTTTCTCTTGAGCAACTTCAAAAGCGTCTTGTAAACCTAATGGACTAGCTAAAATAGCTTGGTAGCCTTCCTGACCAGCTGGGTTGTTGAAATCTCCAGCTAGCAAAAGCGGCTTGTTCAATTCTTTCAAGACAGCCTCAAATCGCGCCCATTCTTCTTGGAAACCTTTATCCCACCAAGAAAGGTGGACACTGGCAACTGCAAGGTCCTTGTCATCGACTACAGTTTCAGCCAGGGCGACACGGCGAGTATGATAGTCTGTTGGATCATCCACATCTGAAACCAAAATTTCTCTTGCTTCAATAGGTGTTTTAGACAAGATAGCCACACCTTCATGGTAGCGGTCATAACCAATATGGTTATAGGCCCAAGTCCAGTAGTAATCTTTTCCTTGCTGTGACAACTTTTCAACCAAAAGTCTAACATAATGGTCTTGGTGAATAGGCTCAGCTGCTGGCAAAGCTTGATAAAGGTCATTAACCTCCACCTCTGGCGAAGTAATCTCCTGATTGATCTCTTGGAAACATATCAAATCATAGTCTTTATCAAGAATATCTTCAAGCAAGAACTGGAATTTTTCCTCAGCTTCTTTTTCCATCCAACTATGAGTATTGAGTGTTAAAAATTTCATTCTTTTCTCCCAAAATAAGAGGTTGGAATACAGCTTCCAACCTCAAGTATATTACAATTCTACTTTAGCAACTGCTGATTTAGCTGCAAGAGAACCTGTTTTTTCTAATTTAACTGATTTAATTGCATCACCATTTGTGAAGACAACTACTGTTGAAGTTTCACGACCTGCTGCACGGATAGCATCCAAATCAGCTGTGACAAGGAGATCTCCTGCTGCAACTTTTTGTCCTTCAGCAACATGAACTGTAAATGGTTTTCCTTCAAGACTTACTGTGTCCAAACCAATGTGAACCAATACTTCAAGACCTGCTTCAGTCACAAGACCAAGAGCATGTTTTGTAGGGAAGATGCTTGATACAGTACCTGAAACTGGAGATACAATGTTTCCATTTGCAGGTTCTACAGCAAATCCGTCGCCCATCATTTTTTGAGCAAATACTGGATCTTTAACTTGTTCCAAGGCAACAACTTGACCGTCTGCTACTGAGTAAACTTCCTCAGTAAGACCTTTGAAGTGAACAGTGTTTTGTTGCGCTTCTGTCATTTGACTTGGAAGAGTTTCAGGAATGATTTCACCTGAATCAAGGATATCTTGGATATCAGATTTCAATACGTCAGCTTTTGGACCGTAGATAGCTTGAACTCCTTGTCCTTTCATGACAAGACCCATAGCTCCTTCTGCTTTCCATTGTTCTGCATCACCGACTTTGTCAGCATCTTTTACAGTTACACGAAGACGAGTCATACATGCATCCACATCAACGATGTTTGCACGTCCACCAAGAAGGTTGATAATGTTTACAGCTTGAGAACCTGCTGCAACTTTCACTTCGCTGCTAGATTCTTCTGAACCTTCAGCAGTTTCGTAGTTTCCGTTACGCCCTGGAGTTGCGTAGTTGAATTTTTGAATCATGAAGTTTGCGATAAAGTACATGATTACGGCAAAGAGAACAGTTACCCAGATAAAGTTAACAATATCCATACCGATACCAGCGCTAATTGCAATAGGTGTACGAGTCAAGAACTCGATTGAACCGAATGAGTGCATACGTAGGTTTACGACGTCAGCCATAGCGAAGGCCGCACCTTGAACAAGTGAGTAAACAAGGTACATAGGTGTTGCTACAAACATGAACATGTATTCGATTGGTTCAGTAACCCCTGTCAAGAATGTAGCAAGAGCTGTTGCAATCATCATACCTTTGTATTTGTGTTTCTTGTCAGCATCAACATTACGGTAGATAGCCACAATCATACCCATCAAGATACCGAATGAACCGATCATTTGTCCAACTTTGAAACGAGCTGGGTGAACAGTATCTAACAATTGTTGGTAGTGACTTGCATCTGTACCTTTAAGGTTAACAAGGTCTGTTACCCATGCAAGCCAAAGTGGGTCTTGACCAAATACTTGGCTACCTTTTGCTGCACCAGTTAAGACTTCATAAGTTCCACCAAGAGCTGTGTAGTTCATTGGGATAGTCAACATGTGGTGAAGACCAAATGGCAAGAGCAAGCGTTCCAATGTACCATACAAGAATGGTGCAAGGATTGGAGCAGTTTCTTGTGAGTTAGCAATCCAGATACCAAAGCTATTGATACCAGTTTGCACAAGTGGCCAGAAAGCTGAAAGTACGATTGCAGCAATTACTGAACGAAGAATAACTACAAACGGTACAAAACGTTTTCCGTTAAAGAATGAAAGTGCATCAGGAAGCTTACGGAAGTTGTAGTATTTATTGTAAGCAGTTGCTCCAATAAAACCAGAAATAATCCCTACGAAGACACCCATGTTAAGTGCTGGGGCTTCCATAACACTAATGAAGTAATCAGCAACCTTGATTGATCCACCAAAGAGTGTTGTTACAATAGCTTCTGGATTTTTCAACATATCTCCTGATACACCAAAGATTGTACCAGTGATACGATTGATTAGGATAAAGGCAAGACCTGCCGCAAACGCACCACCAGCACGTTCCTTAGCCCAGCTTCCTCCAATAGCGAGGGCAAACAAGATATGAAGGTTAACGATGACTCCCCAACCGATTTGCTCTAGTACACCACCAGTAATAACGAGTGGAGCAAAGTTAGGGTTGATCATCACAAGCGACTTACCGATTGAAATCATCAAACCAGCAGCCGGCATAACGGCGATAACCACCATCAAAGCCTTACCGAATTTTTGCCAAAACTCGAAAGACAAGACATTTTTGAATGTATCTTTCATCATTCAAATCTCCTTTATTTTTATTTAGGCAAACGTTTTACGAAAACGTTTGCACTTTCTACAATTCAATTATACCACTTTTTTTTTTTTTGTAAAGGCTTTTATTAAAAAAAGTAGACTTTTTTCTAAAATTTTTGTAGTAAAAAAGGAGATAGTAAAATCTCCTCAAATATACATCTATTAAAATTTAGACTTTTAAGAATCGGCGCATAGAAATTCCTGATCCGATTGAACCTATAAAAATTCCAATCACAAATAATAGGGCAATCATCAGAGGAGTAAATACCTCTGGCGCAATCATAGAAAGATTTTGACCTACCAATGACTTATTAACCGATTGGTAAACCATTTTATAAACAACAAATACCAAAACTGATGGAAGGGTTGCTCCAAGCAAACCAATGAAGGCACCTTCAAGCAAGAAAGGTCCGCGGATATAGCCATTCTTAGCACCTACTAAACGCATGATTTGAATTTCACGGCTTCGTGAAATGATGGTGATACGTATAGTATTAGAAATCAAGAACACCGCAATGAAAATCAATAATCCCGCGATAACTAGTCCCCAGACACGAATAAATGAGGCTAACTTAAACAAGCGTTCTGTATTGGCACCACCATCTTGAACTTCTGATACACCTTCAATTTTCTTAGCTTCTTCTGCTACTGTCTTTACATCACTGGGTGTATTGGTATCTACTATATAGGCATCATAGAGAGGGTTTGCATCACCTTCAAAGATTTTCCAGTTGTCCCCCATTGTTTCTGTCAACTTTTCATATTGTTCTTCTTTACTTGAAAACGTAACACTTTTAACGGTTGACATACCTTTCAAAGCATCATATACCTTATGGTAGTCGTTATTTGTAACAGTTTGACCTTCTTTTTCAATGGTCTCACTATTATCAGCTACGTCCTTACGAATGTATACCATTACTCGGACATTATTTTCGATATCTGTAGCTAGTTTAGCCGTATTAAAGATAACAGATGCAAATATTGCAACCAAGGTCAAAGTAATCATAACTGAACTGACAGCAGCTACTGTCATCCAGCCATTTCGTTTCAAACTTTTTAATGATTCAAATAAATGGCGAAAAAATCTACTAATCATCGTATCCATATTCTCCTTTAGCTTCGTCACGAACGACACGGCCATTTTCAATGGCAATGACACGGTGGCGCAAGGTATTTACAATCTGACTGTTGTGGGTAGCCATCAAGACAGTTGTACCTTGGAGATTGATGCGTTCCAACAAATTCATGATTTCCCATGAATTATCTGGGTCCAAGTTTCCTGTTGGTTCGTCCGCAATCAATACTTTTGGATTGTTTACAATGGCACGTGCAATTGCAATCCGTTGCTGTTCTCCCCCTGAAAGTTCATTTGGGAAAGAACGAACCTTATGCTTTAATCCAACCAAGTCTAAAACTTCCATAACACGTTTTTTGATATTACGGCGGCTCTCACCAATAACTTCCATTGCATAAGCAATATTTTCATAAACGGTTTTCTTTGGTAAGAGCTTATAATCTTGGAAGACAACCCCAACACTACGACGTAGGAGAGGGACATCTTTCTTTTTAATTTTAACCAGATTAAAACCAGCAACAGATAAGCTTCCTTTTTCGATTTTTACTTCGCGGTACAAAGAACGAATAAAGGTTGATTTTCCAGCTCCTGACGGACCTACGATATAGGCAAATTCTCCTGGTTGAATGCTGACCGAAACACCACGTAGGGCAGTCGTTCCGTTGTCGTATTTTTTGACGACATCTCTCATTTCAATGATTGACATGTGAGTTCCTTTCTATCTTAGCTGATTCGCCACTTGAGGTAGGCATCGATAAAACCATCTAGGTCCCCATCCATAACCTTATCTACTTGTGCAACTTCAAAGCTAGTTCGATGATCTTTTACCATAGTATAAGGCGTGAAAACATATGAACGGATTTGGCTTCCCCATGTGATTTCCTTTTTCTCACCCTTGAGGGAATCAACTTCCGCAGCTTTCTTTTCTTGCTCCATTTGATAGAGCTTAGCCTGCAACATCTTCATGGCACGATCTCTATTTCCATACTGGGTACGATCTACCGTTGATTGGACGACAGTTCCCGTAGGAATGTGTGTCAAACGCACTCCAGTTGAAACCTTATTGACGTTTTGTCCACCAGCACCACCTGAACGGAAGGTGTCCATCTTGATATCATCTTCACGGATTTCCACTTCAATGGTATCATCCAATTCTGGCATTACTTCCACCGATGTGAAAGAGGTATGGCGACGTTTAGCAGAGTCAAATGGTGAAATTCGCACCAAACGGTGTACCCCCATTTCTGACTTGAGAAGGCCATAGGCATTAGGTCCTTCAAATGATAAGGTTACTGACTTGATACCAGCTTCATCTCCTGCTTGGTAATCCAATACTTCCACTTTAAAGCCCTTAGCATTTCCATAGCGAGTGTACATACGAAGCAACATATCACCCCAGTCCTGAGCCTCAGTACCACCGGATCCTGGATGGATTTCCAAGATGGCATTGTTGTGGTCATAAGGTTCTGACAAGAGTAGAGTCATCTCGTAGCTGGTCATCATCTTATCAAGTTCTGATAACTGTTCAACCAATTCTTCATGCACCGACTCATCTTCAGCTAAAAAGTCTAATAAAATTTCAACTTCATCCTGCAACTCTTCCATTTTGTGGAAGGTGTTGTAAGTGTTTTTTAATTCATTTAATTCTTGCGACGTTTTTTGGGCCGCAATATTATCGTTCCAAAAATCAGGTTCTGTCATCTTGTTTTCCAAGATGGCAATCTCTTCCTCTAGACCCTCGAGGTCAAAGAGACCCCCTGAAAGAAGCTAATTTTTCACGATTTGCGTCAATTTTCTGACGAATTACTGAAATGTCCATAAATACTCCTTTTTTACATCATTTCATTATAGCATATTTTATCATTTCTTTCCATCTTTTGCTCTAATCCCCTTTTCATGAAAAAAGAAGCCTTTCGGCTTCCCTTCTTACAAGACTTTTGCTGAGGTACGAGTAATCTCTTCTACTTGAATATTCTCTGATTCAAATTTTTCTTTCAAGGCTGGTAAATCAATTGATCCATCGATTTGAACTTCGATAATCACCTTACCATCCTTACGCGGAATATTGACTGTATGCGAGATATTCAAATTTTCTTCTACAATCAAAGAAACAATCTTTCCGAGTACACCAACTTCATTTTCCGTAACAAAGCGTACACGAATCCCTTCTTCGCCATAACCTGCGATTTCAAGAAAGGCTTGGAAAACGTCACGGTCCGTAATAACCCCATAGACTTGATGGTTATCTACGACAGGAAGAATACCAATCTTGTTTTTCAACATCAGATAAGTTGCATCCTCTAGACTCGCATAGCCTGAAACAGTGACAACATCACGAATCATCACATCTTTTACTTTTGTCTTATTTAGAAGATAGTTCATCTCATAGATAGAAAGACTTGTTGCCTTGGATGGACTAGCTTGGGCAATGGTGCCCTCAGTCACCAAACCAACCAATTGATCATTTTCGATAACAGGCAAGCGGTGTAATCCTTGCTCTCTCATTAAATCTGCTGCATGAGATACTGTTGTATCTGGACTAATATAAACTACCTTGCGGGTCATAAAATCTTTAACTGCCATGAGACTTCTCCTTTTCTATTCTTATCCCTATTATACAATCTTTTTGTAAATCTATCAAACGCTTACATTTCTTTTTCAAAATTCAGAAAAGTATGAATAAGCTAGCAAAAAGAGCTCTAAAATCGAGCTCCGTGAATGAAGGATAGACAGCTTCATTCTGTTTTGTTTCAATGATTAGAAGCTAACCTTCCAGTGCAGATGAGAATTGCTTCGCAATCTCTATCTGCCGACTAAAAAGGTCCCCCGGACTATGCGATGATTGCTCTGCAATCTCTATCTGCCGACTAAAACAATCCACTGGATTTGATAATTGCTTCGCAATCTTCATCCGCCGACTAAAAAGGTCCCCCGGACCTTTTTAGCCACCTAGATATGCTTTTCTGACTTCTTCTGATGAAGCGAGTTCTTTTCCTGTTCCTGATAGAACGATTTTTCCTGTTTCCAGTACATATCCTCGGTCAGAGATTGCGAGTGCCTTATTGGCATTTTGTTCAATCAAAAGGACGGTTGTTCCTTGTTTCTGGATATCTTGAATGATATCAAAAATCTCTTGGATAAAGATTGGGGCAAGTCCCATTGATGGTTCATCTAAAAGTAGAAGTTTCGGTGTCGACATAAGAGCTCGTCCCATGGCAAGCATTTGTTGTTCCCCTCCTGAAAGAGTGGCTGCATCTTGGTTCTTGCGTTCTTCAAGACGTGGGAAACGTGAGAAAACTTTCTTTAAGTTAGCTTGATTTTCTTCACGATTTTTCTTTAAGAAAGCACCCATTTCTAGATTTTCCATAACAGTCAAGCCAGGGAATACGTGGCGTCCTTCTGGTACTTGTGAAAGACCACCTGCCACGATTTTTTGAGCTGGCATTTTTTGGATTTCTTGACCTAAAAATTCAATCTTTCCTGAACTCGGTCTAACCAAACCAGACAAGGTACGGAGAATGGTTGTCTTACCTGCACCATTGGCACCGATAAGGGAAACAACCTCTCCTTCATTTACTTCAAAGCTTACATCACGGACTGCTTGGATCATACCGTAATGCACAGAAAGATTATCAACTTTTAACATAGACATTAGGCTTCACCTCCTAGATAAGCTTCGATAACGCGTTTATTGGTCTTAATTTCGTCTGGAGTTCCCTGAGCAATCAAACGACCATATTCAAGTACGTAGATACGTTCTGTCACTTCCATGACCAGATTCATATCGTGTTCAATCAGCATGATCGTAATCTTAAATTCATCTTTGATACGACGAATTAACTCAGTCAATTCTGCTGTTTCCTGAGGATTCATACCTGCAGCTGGTTCATCTAAAAAGAGAATTTTAGGTTCCGTAGCGAGGGCACGAACAATTTCCAAACGACGTTGTTGTCCGTAGGCAAGATTTTTAGCAAGCGTTTCTGCATCACCATCTAAATCAAAGATTTTCAACAATTCCAAGGCTTTAGCCTTTAATTCTTTTTCACTCTTGTAAAAAGCTGGTAAGCGCAAAAAACTAGCAAAAACATGTTGTTTGTGATGGTTGCCAAAAGCAATCAAAACATTGTCCAAAACTGTTAAATCTTTAAAGAGTCGAATATTTTGGAAAGTACGTCCAAGTCCCAAAGAGGCAATCTTATAAGGTGCCTTTCCATTCAAAAGGTGACCATCAAGGGTTACTGTTCCCTCGCTTGGTTCATAAACACCCGTCAAGAGGTTGAAAAGGGTGGTTTTCCCAGCTCCATTTGGACCGATTAATCCAACCAGTTCCCCTTCGTTCAATTCAAGAGTCACATCTCCAACAGCTGTTAGACCGCCAAAATGTTTGGTTAACTGTTTTACTTCAAGTAATGCCATTAGTTTTGTTCCTCCTTCTTAGATTTTTTAAAGAAACGTGATAGGCTCAATTCCCATGTTCCAAGGAGTCCACCTGGTCTGAAAATCATTACCAATACCAAGGCCAAAGCGTAGATAATCATACGCACGCTAGCAACATCTTGGAGAAGCATATTCAAAATTCCAAGGACAATAGCTGAAACAATCGCACCTGTAATGGAACCAAGTCCACCAAATACAACAATAATCAATACGTTGATTGAGTTAATGAATGTGTAATCTTTCGGTACAACAGACCCGATAAATCCTGCCTGAAGTGACCCTGCAATACTTGCAGTAATGGCACCAAAGACAAAAGCGATGATTTTAATTTTAGTTGTATTAACACCGACTGACTCTGCAGCGATTTCATCTTCACGAACGGAGAGGGTTGAACGACCAATTGGACTACGCAAGAAGTTCAAGGTTGCAATGGTTGTAATCACGACAAAGAAGTATACCATTTGCCAAGTTGTAAAGTTAGGAATTCCCAAGATACCTGCCGCACCATTTGTAAGGCTTCCACCATTGATGATAAAGATACGGATAATTTCAGAAACACCTAGAGTCGCCACCGCAAGGTAATCCCCCTTCAAGCGCAAGGTTGGAATTCCGACAAGCAAGGCAACTGCTCCTGAAAGCAAAGCCCCTATCAGCATAGCTCCAAAGAAGGCACCGTAGGTTGGTGATTTAGATCCAATAATAGCAGCGGCATAGGCACCAATCGCCATGAAACCAGCATGCCCAAGTGAAAATTGTCCTGAAAAACCAACGATTAAGTTGAGACCAACAGCCAAAATAATATTAATTCCAATTTGTTGTAAAATCTGTACATAGAATAGGTTGAGTACTCCGACTGAAACCAGTACACTAATCAAGCCATAGCCAGCTAATAAAAGGAGTAACCATAGAATATTAACTTTTAAATTTTCCTTCATCGTTTACACCTTCTCTTTCACATTTTTACCAAGAATACCTGCTGGGCGGACAATCAAGATCAACAACAGGATTCCATAAACAATGGCATCACGGAAGTCTGACATTCCAAAGGCTGTCGCAAAAGTTTCCAATAAACCAATCACAAAACCACCAAGAGCCGCACCAGGAATAATCCCGATACCACCAAGTACTGCGGCAACGAAAGACTTAAGACCTGGAGTAACCCCCATCAAAGGATCAAGAGAGTTATAATAGAGGGCAATCAGAACACCAGCTGCACCAGCAAGAGCTGAACCCAAAGCAAAGGTAAAGCTGATAGTACGGTTTACATTGATCCCCATCAATTGTGCCGCATCGCTATCTACAGATACAGCACGCATGGCTTTCCCCATCTTTGTTTTTTGGACAATGACTTGTAACAAAATCATCAAAATCAAGGAAATGGCCAAGATCATTAACTGCACATTTGTTAAGCTGATTGGTCCCAAATCATAGCGAACTGTTTGAATCGCTTGAGGGAAGGCACGGGTATTGGCACCAACCAGATAGACCATCCCATACTCCAATAGGAAAGAAACCCCAATAGCTGTAATCAAAACAGCAATACGCGTAGAGTGACGCAAAGGTCGGTAAGCAAGGAACTCAATCACGACACCAAGAATGGCTGTCGCTAACATCGCTACAATAAGCGCTACAAAGAAATTCATTTGGAAAGAATTAATCAAGAAATAACCGATAAAGGCTCCCATCATATAAATATCACCGTGGGCGAAGTTGATGAGCTTGATAATTCCGTAAACCATGGTATACCCTAGGGCTAACAGTGCATATACACTACCTAGAATCAAACCATTTACAAGTTGTTGGAGCATAAGATTCACTCTTTCTATATAATTTCGAGGGTTTTCCCTCACTTTTTGATAGGTTCTTAAACATCGAAACAGGGAGTGAGTCCGAGTCTCATTCCCTATTTCAACATTTTTCTATTATGGTTTTACAACTTCTGCTGCTTCAACCTTACCATTGTTCATGGTCATCATGTAAGCAGTTTTAACTGTATTGTGGTCTGCATCGAAGCTTGTTTGACCAGTTACACCTTCAAAGTCTTTTGTTTTAGCAAGATTATCCTTAATCTCACCTGAATTTTTAGCACCTTTTGCTGCGTTTGCTACAAGGTGAACTGAATCATAAGCCAAGGCTGCAAATGTTGAAGGCTCTTCGTTGTACTTAGCACGGTATGCATCAAGGAAAGCTTTTGCTTTAGCTGAAACTTCTACAGTAGTTGAGAAGCCTGAGATAAAGTAAATGTTTGATGCTTTTTCAGCAGTTGCTTGTTGTACAAACTCTTCACCGTTGAATCCATCACCACCAACGATTGGTTTGTCAATTCCCATACCACGCGCTTGGTTTACAATTTTACCAGCTTCAGTGTAGTAACCAGGAACGATGATAGCATCAAAGTCTTTCCCTTTCATTTTTGTAAGGGCTGCTTGGAAGTCTGTGTCACCTGCTACGAAAGTTTCATCTGCAACGATTTCACCTTTGTAAGCTTCACGGAAGGCTTTGGCAATACCTTTAGCATAGTCGCTGGCATTGTCAGTGTAAAGAACAACTTTCTTAGCTTGCAATTTATCAGAAACATAGTTTGAGATAATTTTTCCTTGGAAGCTATCTTGGAAAGTTCCGATAAAGAGGTAATCTTGACCTTTAGTCAATCCATCTTGAGTCGCACTTGGTGAGATCAATGGAACACCAGCTTTTGTAGCGTTCGCTACCGCAGCTGCAGTTGCACCAGATGTCGCAGGTCCTACGATTGCTGATACTTTAGATTGGGTTACAAGGTTAGTTGTTACTGAAGCCGCCTCAGCTGTTTCAGACTTATTATCTTTATCGACTACTTCGATTTGTTTTCCATCGATACCACCTGCTGCATTGATTTCATCAACGGCAAGTTGGGCACCTTTTTGTTCAGATGTTCCGTAGGCTGCTACGGCACCAGTTTCTTCGAAGTTAAATCCGATTTTGATTGTCTTTTCATCTACTGAGTTACCAGCAGCGTTTGACGCTCCAGACTTCACTTCTCCACAGGCTGCAAGAAGTGCTACACTTGCAAGCGCCACAAACGATAGGGCAAATTTTTTCTTCATCTTTTTTGTCTCCTTATTTCTTAAATAAATAGCATGTTAAGAATATACCGAATTATCAGAAAATTGTCAACACTTTTCTTGAACTTTTTCAATGATAACGTTTTCCTCTCGATAAAGATTGCCCACAAAGGGTGTTTCAAGCTCTTGGATATGACAAACTCTGACTTTTTTTATAAATTTTTCCTTGCTCAAACGCCCGACCAATTGCTCCACTTCTTGAGTTGGAACATAAAGCTGTAAGTATCGATGTTTCTTGGAATGATAGGTAATATCTCCATAATCCTGCAGTTTTTTTGCATCACGATTATAGTAAAGATAGATAATCAAGCCAGATCGATTGACTTTTTCAAACATGATAAATCCTCTTTCTAAGAAATCTCCCCCTATTATACCAAAAAAAGCAAACTCAGTCGAGTTTGCCTTCTTTAATCATTAGTTCAATGAATTGTTGGCCATGATTTCATCAATAAAGCCATATTCAAGTGTTTCTTGGGCGCTCATCCAATTATCGCGTTCTGCATCTGCATGGACTTTTTCGATTGACTGACCTGAATTTTCAGCCAAGATTTTTTCCAAGATGTTACGAGTTTTGAGCAAGTGTTCTGCAGCAATCGCCATATCGGTTTGTTGAGTACCACCACCTGTACCACCCATTGGTTGGTGGATCATATACTCTGCATTTGGAAGCATGAAACGTTTGCCTTTTGCTCCACTTGACGCGATGACAGTCCCCATAGATGCAGCCATCCCCATAACGATAGTTTGGACATCTGCCTTGATAAAGTTCATGGTATCAACGATTGCCAAACCAGCTGAAACTGAACCACCAGGTGTATTGACATAAAGGTAAATATCTTTTGTACTGTCTTGGGCATCCAAGAAAAGCAATTGGGCAATAACAGAGTTAGCCATATTGTCTTCAACTGGACCTGTCAGCATGATGATGCGGTCTTTGAGAAGACGTGAGTAAATATCGTAGGAACGTTCTCCACGACTTGTTTGTTCAATAACTACAGGAATCATTCATTTCTCCTTTTGAGTTTTAATTTTGTTGGTCAAATGACTGAAGATAAGACTATTATAATATCTTGGTCAAAAAAGGTCAAATTTTTGCTCTGTTTTCATCAGACAGAAACAAAAATTCAACCTCCTTTCACGACTGGAAATTCTTTTCCAATTCATTCTTCTTTTCGATTTTATTTCGTACCGAACAAGCGGTCCCCAGCATCCCCAAGACCTGGAACGATATAACCGTGTTCGTTCAAGCGTTCATCCAAGGCTGCTGTAAAGATTTCTACATCTGGATGAGCTTCTTGAAGGGCTTTTACACCTTCTGGAGCAGATACAAGGCAGACAAATTTGATATTTGATGCGCCACGTTTTTTAAGAGAATCAACAGCCAAGATTGCTGAGCCACCTGTTGCCAACATTGGGTCTACGACAAAAATTTGACGTTGGTCAATATCTTCAGGCAATTTCACCAAGTACTCAACTGGTTGAAGCGTTTCTTCATCACGGTACATACCGATGTGACCAACCTTAGCAGCTGGAACCAAGCTCAAGAGTCCATCAACCATTCCGATACCTGCACGCAAGATTGGAACGATGGCCAATTTCTTACCTGCCAATTGTTTTTGAACTGTTTTTGTGATTGGTGTTTCGATTTCCACATCTTCTAGTGGAAGATCACGAAGTACTTCATACCCCATCAACATTGCAATCTCATCTACTAGCTCACGAAAAGCTTTTGTAGAAGTATCTGTACGACGCAAGATTGACAATTTGTGTTGAATTAATGGATGATTAATAACTTCAATTTTTCCCATTTTTGGAATTCCTTCTTTCAATTTATTCTTCTTATTATACCAAAAAACGGTTTAAAAATCTTTCTAAACCATTTATTTTTGATATTTTTTACATTAGATCAGCCTCTTTAAGAGCTGTCTGTACTGTCTCAAGTGGTAAATGAGTCAATTCTGTCCCTTTTTCTTGATAAAGGTATTGGGCGTAGTCGTCCATTCTGTACTGGTTGATATATACCACGCGCTTGCAGCCGACCTGCAATAATTGTTTGGTACAATTCAGACAAGGAAAATGGGTTACATAGGCTGTAAAACCTTTAGGAACACCACGTTCTGCACCTTGAAGGATAGCATTGACCTCAGCGTGAAGGGTGCGAACACAGTGGCCTTCAATGACTAGACATTCGTGGTCAATACAATGCTCGGTTCCTGATACTGAACCATTGTAACCAGTGGAAATTACCTTATTATCTTTTACCAAAATCGCGCCCACTTTGGCACGTTTACAAGTGGAACGATTGGCAATTAGTAAGGCTTGGGCTGCAAAATACTCATCCCAGGCCAGTCTTTTTTCAGTCATCTCTTTTCTCCTTTTTCTCTATTTTTTAAAAAATGGTAACCGTAAATCCGCTATCTTTTCAGCAGGTACCTTCATGCCATCCTTGATCCATTTTAGAAGGACAGAGACGATGGCCGAGCTCCAGAAGGAATGAAGATAAGAGCTGACACCTTTTGATTTTCCATGATACTTTTCTAGAAATTCCTGCATGGCTTGGACAAAGATTTTTTCCAGATGGTAATCTAAGGCCAATTGAATCACTCTGGCTTCCTTTCTTGCTTCTCGGAAAAGGTGAACCCAGACCAGATAAAGGTCTGTCTTTAAATCATAATGATGCAACTGTTCCATAATATTGTGGACAGTTCGTTTAAAGACGCTTTCTAAAATCTCCTCTTTGGAATCATAATTACGGTAAAAGGCTGCACGAGAAACGCCTGCACGTTTGACCAATTCAGAAATACTAATCTTGGTCAAGTCCTTTTTTTCCAAGAGTTGCAAGAGGGCTGTTTCGATGGCTTCTCTAGTTAATAAATTGGATTCTTGGTTTGATTTTCTGAGATTTTCAAGAGATTTTTCAGAGATTCTACGTTCAGACATAACATTTTCTTTCTACTTGTCACAACAGACGGATGAGGCTTTTGTTTCAAGGGCTTTCATGATATAATTGTAAAAAAAGACAGAACCTTTGTCAATGTATAACTGACAAAGATGGAGAATTTCTATGACTTGGAAGATTATTGCTGACTCTGGTTGTGATTATCGTCAGCTGGCAACACCAGCTATTGACACGACCTTTGTAAGTGTCCCCTTAACCATTCAAGTAGCTGATCAGGTCTTTGTTGATGATGCCAATCTTGACATTGACCAAATGATGGAAACCATGTATGCAACTGCAGAAGCTTCAAAATCAGCTTGTCCAAGCCCAGATGATTATTTGCGAGCATTTGAAGGAGCCAAAAACATTTTCCTAGTAACCATCACTGGTACTCTTTCTGGCAGCCACAATAGTGCTCAACTAGCAAAAAATATTTATCTGGAAGAACATCCTGACACTAAGATTCATGTGATTGATAGTTTGTCTGCTGGTGGGGAAGTTGACTTGCTCGTAGAAAAATTGAATGACTTGATCGACCAGGGCTTATCTTTTGAAGAAGTGGTTGAAGCTATCACTGCCTATCAAGAAAAAACCAAGTTACTTTTTGTCCTAGCCAAAGTCGATAACTTGGTGAAGAACGGCCGTTTGAGCAAGCTTATCGGTACGGTCGTTGGCCTTCTAAATATCCGTATGGTCGGAGAAGCTAGTGAAACTGGAACTCTCGAATTGCTACAAAAAGCACGAGGACCAAAGAAATCAGTTCAAGCTGCCTATGAAGAATTAGTCAAGGCTGGATATGCTGGTGGCCGTATTGTCATGGCTCAACGCAATAACGAGAAATGTTGCCAACAGCTTTCAGAGCGAATCCATGAAACCTTCCCACAGGCGGATATTAAAATTCTCCCAACATCTGGTCTCTGCAGTTTTTATGCGGAAGATGGCGGTTTGCTGATGGGATATGAAATTGATTAATTGCATTCTTGACAAGAGGTGACCATCATCTCTTGTTTTTTGTGGTACAATAGAGCTATGAAACATTTTGATACTATTGTCATTGGTGGAGGTCCTGCTGGTATGATGGCTACGATTTCCAGTAGCTTTTATGGACAGAAAACCCTCCTCATCGAAAAAAATCGGAAACTTGGAAAAAAATTAGCTGGGACTGGTGGGGGACGCTGCAATGTGACCAACAATGGTAGCTTGGACGACCTACTAGCTGGCATCCCTGGAAATGGGCGCTTTCTCTACAGTGTCTTCTCCCAATTTGATAACCATGATATCATCAACTTTTTTACTGAAAATGGTGTTAAACTTAAGGTCGAAGACCACGGCCGCGTCTTTCCGGCTAGTGACAAGTCTCGTACCATTATTGAAGCCTTGGAAAAGAAAATCGCTGAGCTAGGCGGACAAGTTCTCACTCAAACAGAAATTGTTTCGGTTAAAAAGGTAGAAAATCAGTTTATCCTTAAATCCACAGACCAAACATTCACTTGTGAGAAACTCATTGTCACAACTGGTGGGAAATCCTATCCTTCTACTGGTTCGACTGGTTTTGGTCACGAGATTGCCCGTCATTTTAAACACACCATTACCGAGCTTGAGGCTGCTGAAAGTCCTTTGTTGACAGATTTTCCACACAAGGTCTTGCAGGGTATTTCACTGGACGATGTGACCCTAAGCTATGGTAAGCATGTCATCACTCATGATTTGCTCTTTACCCACTTTGGTTTGTCAGGCCCTGCTGCCCTGCGTATGTCTAGTTTTGTCAAGGGTGGGGAGGTTCTCTCACTAGATGTTTTGCCTCAACTTTCTGAGAAGGACTTGGCTGCATTTCTAGAAGAGAATCGGGAAAAATCCTTGAAAAATGCTTCAAAAAACTTGTTTCCAGAACGCTTGGCAGAATTTTTTGTGCAAGGCTATCCTGACAAAGTCAAACAACTGACTGAAAAGGAACGCGAACAACTGCTCCAGTCTATCAAAAATCTCAAAATCCCTGTAACTGGTAAAATGTCTCTTGCCAAGTCATTTGTTACCAAGGGTGGCGTCAGTCTCAAGGAAATCAATCCTAAAACTCTAGAAAGTAAGCTGGTCCCTGGCCTCCACTTTGCGGGCGAGGTACTGGATATCAATGCTCATACGGGGGGCTTTAACATCACTTCTGCCCTCTGTACCGGCTGGGTGGCGGGAAGCCTGCATTATGATTAAAAACTCTTATAGTAGAAAAATCGGAAGAATACTCCTCCGATTTTATTTTGTCTGAGTTTGGACATAGTGGGCAATCACATCTGATGTGTACTGGGCTGTTCCAGGTCCAAATTTGTCAATGTTTTCCTTAAATTCTGGGTTGTAGACGTAGCCTTTACCGATGTGACCGAATACCTCAATAGAGCAGTCAAATCCATAAGTACGGATGGCTTGCAAGAGTTTGGCAGCTTCTTCTTGGTTTTCTGTTGCTGTTACAGGTAGACCAGCTTGAAGATTTTGTGCCAAAGCTTGAAAAACTTGGTTGAAGGCAGCTGTAGCCTCGTTTTCGTGACCTTTCTGGCGCTCCAGCGCTTGGTCCATGACTTCTTGTCCATATTTCTCTACCGCCTCTTGGTGGTATTTTTGATGGTCTTGGTAGTTAAATCCAGCGAATTTTTCCTCAATGCTCATTTCTCTTTCTCCTTTTTGTTCTTGAATGGTTTTTTGCAAGGTTGAAATCAAGGTATCCAGATGTTGCCTTTCTCTGGTCAAATAGTCCAACTGTCTGATCAAGTGAGGCAACAAATCTGATCTATCTTCCTTTAACAGCTCTGCTATTTTTTCTAAAGAAAAACCTAGATATTTATAGTAAAGAATAACCTGAAGGCGTTCCAAATCCTCCTGATTATAGGTTCGATAGCCGTTTTCCGACTTTAAAGGAACTAAGAGTCCTATCTTATCGTAGTGGTGTAGGGTCTTGACAGAGACGCCCGAAAGCTGCGCAGCTTCTTTTATATGGTACATGTTTCCTCCTTACATTGATAGTATAACCCCTCCCCCTAGGTCAGAGTCAAGCATTTTTGCGAAATTTTTTTACTTTATCATAACATGAAAATGGTTTTCTTGACAGACCTTAGAAAACATGATAGGATAGTCAAGTCTATCAATCAAAAGAAAGGCTCATTTTGAGTACTTATGAGGCTATTTGCCAAGGGCAGTAGCTTTTTCTTTTGTAACACTAATTTTAGGAGTTTAACTATGTCTGAAAAATCTCAATGGGGTTCTAAACTAGGCTTCATCCTAGCATCTGCTGGTTCAGCCATCGGACTTGGTGCCGTTTGGAAATTCCCCTATATGACTGCTGCTAACGGTGGAGGAGGCTTTTTACTGGTCTTTCTCGTTTCCACTATTTTAATTGGTTTCCCTCTTTTGCTTGCAGAATTTGCCCTCGGCCGAAGTGCTGGTGTCTCAGCAATCAAAACCTTTGGAAAACTAGGCAAGAATAGTAAGTACAACTTTATCGGTTGGATTGGTGCCTTTGCCCTCTTTATCCTCTTATCTTTCTACAGTGTTATTGGGGGATGGATTCTGGTTTATCTAGGCATTGAGTTTGGAAAATTGTTCCAAATTGGTGGAACGGGGGATTATGCTCAGTTATTTACTTCAATCATTTCAAATCCAGCCATTGCCCTAGGAGCTCAAGCAGCCTTTATCCTATTGAATATCTTCATTGTATCACGTGGGGTTCAAAAAGGGATTGAAAGAGCTTCGAAAGTCATGATGCCCCTGCTCTTTATCATCTTTGTCGTCATCATCGGTCGTTCTCTCAGTTTGCCAAATGCCATGGAAGGGGTTCTTTACTTCCTAAAACCAGACTTCTCTAAGCTGACCAGTGCTGGTCTCCTATATGCTCTGGGACAATCTTTCTTTGCCCTCTCACTAGGGGTTACAGCCATGCTGACCTATGCTTCTTACTTGGATAAGAAAACCAATCTGGTTCAGTCAGGGATTTCCATCGTAGCCATGAATATCTCGGTATCCATCATGGCAGGTCTAGCCATTTTCCCAGCCATGTCAGCCTTCAATATCCAGTCTGAAGGGGGACCAAGCTTGCTATTTATCGTCTTGCCTCAGCTCTTTGACAAGATGCCTTTTGGAACCATTTTCTACATCCTCTTCCTCCTGCTCTTCCTCTTTGCGACGGTCACTTCTTCCGTCGTTATGCTGGAAATCAATGTGGGTAATATCACCAATCAGGACAACAGTAAGCGTGCTAAATGGAGTGCTATTTTAGGAATCTTGACCTTTGTCTTTGGAATTCCTTCAGCCCTATCTTACGGTGTTATGGCGGATGTTCATATCTTTGGGAAGACCTTCTTTGATGCTATGGACTTCTTGGTTTCTAATCTCCTCATGCCATTTGGTGCTCTCTGCCTTTCACTCTTTACAGGCTATATCTTTAAAAAGGCTCTTGCCATGGAGGAACTACACCTTGATGAACGAGCATGTAAACAGGGACTTTTCCAGGTCTGGCTCTTCCTTCTTCGTTTTATCATTCCTATCATCATCATCGTGGTCTTTATCGCCCAATTTATGTAATCAAAAAGGACTTGAGTAATGAACTCAGGCCCTTTCTTTTTTATGGATGACTAACAATCAATTCCAAACCTTGCCCTTCCAGAATCCAAGCTTCAACATCACTTGGTAGGATAAAGTGGCTGCCTTTTTGGATTGGATAGTTTTTTCCGTCAACAGTTAGCTGACCTTGACCAGCTAAGACACTGAATAAGGTGTAATCAGCTGTCTTCTCAAAATCAACTTTTCCAGTGATTTCCCACTTGTAAACTACAAAGAAATCATTAGATACAAGGAGAGTGGAACGCAAATCATCTGCTTTAACAGTTACAGGACGGCTATTGGCAGGCTCTCCAATGTTCAAAACATCGATAGATTTTTCAAGGTGAAGTTCACGCAAGTTGCCATTATCATCCTTACGGTCAAAGTCATAGACGCGGTAAGTTGTATCACTAGACTGTTGGGTTTCAAGAATCAAGATGCCTGCCCCGATAGCATGCATGGTGCCACTTGGCACATAGAAGAAATCTCCAGCCTTAACAGGAACTTTTGTCAGCAAGTCCTCCCAGTTTTTATCCTCGATTTGCTGGCGGAGTTCTTCTTTTGACTTAGCATTGTGACCGTAGATAATCTCTGAACCTTCATCCGCTGCGATAATGTACCAGCATTCTGTTTTTCCAAGTTCGCCTTCATGCTCCAGTCCATAAGCATCATCTGGGTGAACTTGGACGCTGAGCCAGTCGTTGGCATCCAGAATCTTAGTCAAAAGCGGAAATACAGGTTCTGGACGATTGCCAAACAATTCACGGTGTTCTGCATACAAAGTAGCTAGGTCTGTTCCCTCGTAACGACCATTGGAAACTTTAGAGACTCCATTTGGATGAGCTGAGATGGCCCAGTATTCTCCGATTTTTTCACTTGGGATGTCGTAGCCAAACTCATCACGTAGCTTGGTTCCACCCCAGATTTTTTCTTGCATAACTGATTGTAAAAATAATGGTTCTGACATCTTATTCTCCTGTCTGATTTTTCTCCCCTCATTATAGCAAAAAGCCAGGTCTAATTGAACTCTTTTTCCTATTATATAAAGTAGAGAGAAGATTTTATAAAAATAGTGAACAAATGTGCTCTACTCAATGCTTGCACCATTGCTGGCAATGACATCCTTGTACCAGTAGAAGGATTTCTTCTTGCTACGTTTGAGGCTTCCATGACCAGCATTATCTCGATCTACATAGATAAAGCCATAGCGCTTGTTCATTTCGCCTGTTCCAGCTGAAACCAGATCGATACAGCCCCAAGTCGTATAACCAAGCAAGTCAACGCCATCTTGGTAAATGGCATCTCGCATGGCCTTGATATGAGCCTCTAAGTAAGCAATCCGATAGTCATCTGCTACATGACCATTCTCATCCGGTGTATCCATAGCACCTAGACCGTTTTCCACGATGAACATTGGCTTTTGGTAACGATCCCAGATAGCATTGAGGGTGATACGAAGACCAAGTGGGTCAATCTGCCATCCCCATTCTGAGGATTCAAGATAAGGATTTTTGAGAGAGGCAAAGATATTTCCAGCAGTTAATTCTTTAACTTCTGGATCACCTGAGGCTACTAGACTTGCATAGTAAGAGAAGGAAACAAAGTCAACAGTATTGTCCTTCAACAACTCTAAATCTTCTGCAGTCATTTGAATCTCGATTCGCTCACGCTCCCACTGCTTCTTGGCGTAGTTTGGGTATTCCCCACGCGCTTGAACATCAATGAAGAAGTAACTCTTGCGGTCTTCCTCCATGGCTGCCCAGTAGTCTCTTGGATGGGCTGTGTTAGGATAGTATTGCCCTGCAGCCAACATACATCCCACCTTATTTTCTGGGTCAATTTCGTGGGCAATCTTTGTCGCAAGAGCTGAAGCTACCAACTCATAGTGTGCAGCCTGATATTTAACCAGTTCTTGATTTTCTCCTTCTTCAAAACAGAGCCCAGCTCCCATAAAGGGGGCATGGAGAATCATGTTGATTTCGTTGAAGGTAAGCCAATATTTGACCAAACCCTTATAGCGGGTAAAGAGTGTGCGACAAAGTTTTTCATAGAAGTCTAACATCCGACGATTGCGCCAACCACCGTACTCTGTAATCAAGTGCATAGGACAGTCGAAATGAGTGATAGTCACCAGAGGTTGGATACCATACTTGTGGCACTCCTTAAATAAATCCTCATAAAAGGCTAGACCAGCTTCATTTGGCACTGTTTCGTCGCCCTTAGGAAAAATCCGAGTCCAAGCAATGGATAGACGATAAGTCTTAAAGCCCATTTCCGCAAAAAGGGCAATATCTTCCTTGTAATGATGGTACATATCAATAGCTTGCTTGGCTGGGTAAAAATAGCCCTCCTCAAACGAAAACATCTTTTTCTGACCTGTGATAATGGCTTCACGATCTGGACCGATGGGGACGACATCCACATTCGCCAATCCACGACCTTCTAAATTATAAGCACCCTCACACTGGTTGGCAGCTGTCGCTCCGCCCCACAAGAAACCATCCGGAAAAGTCAGTTTTTCGGTCATAACTCTACTCACTTTCTTATTTGCTTGTTCATTTACTTATATTATAACTTATTCTGTAAACCTTTTCTTATAAAATACTGTGACATACTGATACTATTCTACTATTTAAGTTTATCAGATTGTTTTTTAAAAAATTATCCTCTAGAAAAAGTAAATAGCCTCCCCTGAAACAAAAAAGAAGACTGAAAACTAGTCTCCTCTGTTCCTTTTAAATCAAAGCTGTAATAACCGTCACTAGGCCAAAAATAATACCTGGTGCATTAGCTGCTGCAAGGGGGATATCTCTTTCTTTTTTGAAAAGACCGTAGTAAACCCAGAGACTACAGTTGATGGCAGCAACCAAGGGCTGGATGAAATTTCCTTTTTGACCAGCCAGATTGTTCATGATTTGTGGGAAGTAAGACACATACATCATAACAGACATAAAGGTCGCTACCCAACCTAAAATTTTCATTTGTTTTTCAGACATTTTCAAAACCTCTTTCATTTTTACTGAATCTTATTTTAAAATATTCTTTCAAAACAATCAAGTCTTTAAAACTTTTGTTATAAAGATATAAACTATCACAATCTTGTTATAAGAAAGAGGGAACAGAAAAAAGACCGAATTGCTCCGTTCTGTTTACTCAATCAAATATTAGAAAATGAATACTCCTTTTCAATGAATCGATTGATTGATGGTAAATAAGCCGTTAGAAATTATTGACAGTATCGAAATTTTCTAGTAAAATGAATTTTGTTAATACCTAAATGGTGTGTAGTTTTCTATCAACATAGTCAGGAGAAAAGGAACTTATGCTAAAAAAATTTAATGAATTGTCACTGAAAGATAAGGCTTATCTAATTGGCGGTTTGAGCTTATTAGTCATTGTGATCTCATTTGGTCTACTCAATCGTCAAACAGTAACTGTCAGTCTTGTCTTTACACAACTATCTGCTCCCTTGATTTTGGTGATTTTTACTTGTCTAGTAATCGGGATCATTGCTGGTAGTGCTATTGGTATTAGCTATCACCATAACAAGACTCAAGATCTGAGAAGCCGCATTGCTGAAGCAGAAGCGACTATCAATATAAAAGACAGGGAGCTTGTCCAGTACGAGGAACAGGTGCAACAATTAAAACAGGAAGCCAAACAATAAGTGTAGAAATCATAACCACCCGTGAAAACGGGTGGTTTTTTGTCTCGCACCTAACGGAGCGAGACGGACTGAAAGTCGCATAAATACAAAAAAGATCGAATTGCTCCGATCTTTTTAAGTTTCACTCCAAGAATGTTTAGATAAAAAATTTGATAATAGAATTACCTACTTCATACGATAAAAATCAATCACTAGACCAGCAGGCCCTTTAACTAATAAGGACTCTGTTCCCCAATCGGTTACAGTTGGTCCGTTTAAAACCTGGATACCAAGTTCTTTCAACCGTTGGTAATTCTGGTCTACATCCTCAACCTCGATATGAAGAATGATTCCTGACTGAAAATCTTCCAAAGGAATCAAATGATTTTGGGACAACATCAGACAGTGACTGCCAATCGTAAACTGAGCAAAACTGTCATCAACATAATCGGGCTTTTTATCCAAAATATGCTCCAAGTCAGCACAGACTTGAGGAACATCTGAAACGATAATATCTAATTGATTTAAATTCATTTACTATCCTCCATAAAAAGACCGGATTGCTCCGATCTTTTCAAGTTTCTCTCTATGAAAATCAAAGAATAAACAAGGCATCAAACCGCAGGCAGTACTGGAGTACGGCAAGGTGAAGATAACGCAGTTTACATTTGATTTTCGACGAGAGAAATTATTTAATTGCGCGTGATTGCAACCCTTCTTCTTCCAAGAAGAGGCGGAATGGTACGAGTTCTTCTGCTTCGTATTTTTCCTTGAAGTCTTTGATTGCTTCTTCTGAGTGAAGTTTTGGATCCAATTCAAGTACTTCTACTGGAAGTGGACGGTGTGGAGTGATGCGAGCATCGATCACAACAGTTTTACCTTCTTTGTTGAGTTTAACAGCTTCTGCAACAACTGCATCGATGTCTTCGATACGGTCAACTGTAAATCCTACAGCACCTTGAGCTTCAGCGATTTTCGCATAGTCAGCATTAGGGAAGTCACAACCAAACAAGTGTTTGTTTGTGTCTTCGTATTTGTCCTTGATGAAGGCATATTTACCATTTGAGAAGACAACGTTGATAACTGGAAGGTCGTATTGAACGTTTGTGATAACGTCTGGGTAGCACATGTTGAATGCACCGTCACCCATGATGTTCCATACTTGGCGATCTGGATTGTCTTTCTTAGCAGCGATACCACCAGGAAGGGCAATACCCATTGTCGCAAAGAGTGGAGATGTACGCCACATGTTCTTAGGTGTCATGTGAAGGTGACGAGTAGATGTTTGAGTAGTGTCACCTACGTCGATTGAATAGATAGCGTCTTGATCAGCATGTTTGTTGATTGCATTGTAAACTTGATACAATTGCAATTCACCCTCAGTTTTACCTTCGAGTTTGTTCATGTAATCACGCCAGTTTTGGTTGTTCTTAACGTTTGCACGCCACCATGGAGTAGATTCAACTGGATTCACTTTGTCAAGGATTGCTTTCGCTGCTTGACCTGCATCACCAAGGATTGAAGCGTCTAGGGCATGACGTTTACCAAGTTTGTAAGGGTCAATATCCACTTGGATGAATTTTTCAGTATTCTTGAATGCTTCGTAAACTTCAGCAAATGGGAAGTTTGAACCAAGGAAAAGAACTGTGTCTGCTTCAAAGACCACTTCGTTGGCTGGTTTCCAACCAACACGGTAAGCAGAACCTGTCAAACCTTCATAGTTCCATTCGAAAGCTTCAAAGTTTTTACCAGTTGTGATGATTGGTGCTTTGATTTTACGTGACAATTCAGTAATCACTTCACCAGCTTTAACACCACCGTAACCAGCATAGATAACTGGACGTTCAGCATTGTTCAAGATTTCAACAGCTTTGTCGATTTCAACTTCGTTCAAAGCAGGAGCGATGAATGAACGTTCGTATGAACCTGAACCGTAGTATGAATTTTCGTCGATTTCTTGGAAACCGAAGTTTACTGGGATTTCAACAACAGCTGGACCTTTTTTAGAAACTGCAGCACGGCAAGCTTCGTCGATTACTTTTGGCAATTGCTCAGCGTAAGCTACACGTTTGTTGTATACAGCGATACCGTTGTACATTGGGTTTTGGTTCAATTCTTGGAAAGCATCCATGTTGAGTTCGTTAACTGGACGTGATCCAAGGATTGCTAGGAATGGAGTGTTATCCATAGCTGCATCGTAAACACCGTTAATCAAGTGAGTCGCACCTGGACCACCTGAACCAACTGCAACCCCGATTGAGCCGCCGAATTTAGCTTGCATAACCGCTGCAAGAGCACCTGTTTCTTCGTGACGAACTTGCAAGAAGCGGATATCTTTGTCTTCAGCCAAAGCATCCATCAATGAGCTGAGTGTTCCTGATGGGATACCGTAGATTGTGTCTACGCCCCATGTTTTCAATACATTAAGCATTGCTGCAGATGCAGTAATTTTCCCTTGAGTCATAATGATAACTCTCCTTCAAATATTTTTAAATCTACTAAAAAAGGTTTCATATAGTTTTTGAAAACGTTTCAGTAAATTTTTACACTACTAATTTATCACATTTATTTTGACTTTACTAAGAATCTGCTCAGAAGTTTTTATTCTCTATTACAGTACAGTTTAAAAACGTTTTTAGTTTCTGTTTTATAATAAAAAAGCGAGCAAGCCCGCTTTTAATCTATTTTACTAAAGTTTAGTAAGAGTGAACTAGTCAGAACAGATACAGAACTAAAGGCCATGGCTAGACCAGCTAGTTCTGGATTGAGGGCCAGTCCAACACCTGAAAAGACTCCTGCTGCAATCGGAATTCCGGCGACATTGTAGATAAAGGCCCAGAAAAGATTGAGCAGAATTCGATGAAAGGTTTTCTTACTCATGTCAAATGCACGAACCACTCCTAGGAGGTTATTAGTTGTCAACACCAAATCTGCTGACTCGATGGCAATATCCGTTCCAGCTCCCATAGCAATCCCCACATCTGCTACACTAAGGGCAGGAGCGTCATTGATACCGTCCCCAACAAAGGCTACTTTGCCAGCCGCTTGTAGTTTATGGATTTCATGAGCTTTTTCTTCTGGCAAGACACCTGCAATGACCTCTTCGATTCCGATTTGATCGGCAATGGCACGCGCCACACCAGCATTGTCTCCTGTCAGCATGACTGTTTTAAGACCTCGTTTTTTCAACTGACTGATGGCAAGCTTAGCATTTTCCTTAGGAATATCTTGCAGAGCAAGCAAGCCTTTGATTTCATTCTCAACAGCCAAGAACACAACTGTCTTCGCTTCTTTTTCCAGTTCTTCTAGTTTTTCTTGATAAGTGCTAGAAATGTTCATGCCATCCAGCATTTTAGCATTTCCAAGCAAAACTTGTTTCCCATTGATTTGCCCTGAGACACCTTTTCCGTGCAAGGCTTGGAAATTTTCAACAGTGTGAAACTCAAGTCCAGCTTCACTCGCTCGTTTCACAACGGCTTCAGCCAGTGGGTGTTGAGAAGCTTCTTCCAAGGAAGCTGCCAATCCAAGCACTTCTACTTCGTTGCCGATGATATCTGTGACCACAGGTTTCCCTTCCGTCAAAGTCCCGGTCTTATCAAAGACGATAGTTTGGACTTTCTGGATTTCCTGTAGAACCGTTCCATTTTTGAGGAGAACTCCCATCTTGGCACTGCGACCTGTCCCCACCATAAGGGCTGTCGGTGTTGCAAGTCCCAAGGCACAAGGGCAGGCAATAATCAGAACTGCTACTCCATAGAGAAGCGAAGACACAAAGCTCGCTCCAAGCACAACTACACTATCCCTGAGCAAGACGAACCAAACCCAAAAGGTCACAATCCCTAAAATGACAACTGCTGGTACAAAAATCCCTGAAATTTTATCCGTCAAGTCCTGAATCGGCGCACGACTGGTTTGAGCTTTCTTCACAAAATCCACAATCTGAGCCAAAACAGTCTCTGAACCAACTTTTTCTGCTCTAAAAACAAGTGTTCCACTATTATTGATGGTTGAACCAATGACGGTATCTCCAACTGTCTTGTCCACAGGCAGACTCTCACCTGTCACCATAGACTCATCAATACTAGAGATACCTTCTACTACGACACCATCAACCGCAATCTTTTCACCGGGACGCACTCGAATCAGGTCACCTACCTTGACTTGCTCCAAAGGGACTTGAACATAGTTATCCTCACGCAAGACTTCTGCAGTTTTAGCCTGCAAGTCAAGTAATTTCTCCACAGCTTGGGAAGTATTTTTCCGCATTTTCTCCTCAAAAACGGCTCCCATAAGAACGAAGAAGAAGATAAATGCAGCACTTTCAAAGTAAACGGGGAGGCCAGCGAAGAGGGCAACTAAGCTATAGAAATAGGCCACTAGGGTTCCCAGAGCAACCAAGGTATCCATGTTGGCATTGTGCTTTTTAAAACTAGCCCAAGCACTTTGGATATAAGGACCACCTGCTACTAGCATAATCGGTGTTGTGGCTAAAAAGGTGCCCCAACGCATGACTTGGTGACTAATTCCTCCTGTCGACATTCCAATCATGAGAATCACAAGAGGCACAGTAAAGATACTAGTAATCCAAAAACGCTGTAAAAGTGATAGAGATTTTCGGGTCTTCTCAACTACGGTATAACTCCCCTTTTGCATCTTCATGCCACAAGAAAATTCATGTTGACCCAATTCTTGAGGTGTAAAACGAATGACTTTCTCCTCATCTACTCCGATTGGTTCTAAGATGCCTTCTTCTTCAAACAGAATTTCCTTATAACAGTTTGAAGGAGTTGCACGATGAAAGGTAATCTCAGCTGGAATTCCTTTTTGAAGCTGGATATGGGCTGGATGGTAGCCTTTGTCTGCCGTGATACGGATTTTTTGAACACCATTTTCAAGACTTGCTTTTACAATTTCAGTCATAGTCTCCTCCTACTCTACAATCATCTTGCCGTGCATCATATTCATGCCACAAGAGAAACCATACTCTCCAGCCTGCTCAGGCGTGATTTCCACTATATACTCTTCCCCCATAGGCAGGTCCGCATGTACACCAAAGTCTGGAAAGACGATCTGATCCAAACAAGGTGAAGGATCCTTACGGTCAAAAACAATGCGGGCTGGCACTGATTTCTTGAGGACAATCAACTCAGGCGTATAGCCCCCCATGACCTCCACTCGAATCTCTTGGTAGCCCTTTTTTTGCTGGGCCTTTTGTCCAGATTTTTCAGGCTTTTTGAAAAACCAAAACAAGATAAACGCGATAAGGGCAATACAAACAATGGTTACAATACTATTTAACATGACGTCTCCTTTACATACAATTACATTTTACTTCTGTTACAGCGCTTGATTTCTTCTCAGAAATCACAGCTTCCAAGTCTTCCAAGTCAGCCTGAGTAAAATCACATTCAGCAATCAAATCAGCTAACAAGTTCTTAATCCTACGAGAACAAACCTTGTCCTTGATATCTTGGACAAGTAAATCCCGACTTTGGTCCAAAGTTAAAAGGGCTGAATAGACAAAGAACTTGCCTTCTTTTTTCCTTGTCAGACACTCTTTCTCAACCAAACGAGCCAAAAGAGTTTGAATGGTTGACCTGGACCAGTCGAACCGCTCCGCTAGAACCTTGATTAAATCCGTACTGGTCTGTTCCCCTTGCATCCAAATAATCTTCATGACCTGCCATTCTGCATCTGAAATCTGCATAATCACACCTCCAAAATCTACATTTGTCAATTACAGTTATTAGTATACTTCAAAAATCTACATTTGTCAACTATGAAATTAATCTTTTCTTTAAAAATAGAATTTTAATCATTTGATAAAGGATTTCCAGTCAAATATTACTATATAAACAATAAAAATATGCTATACTAAAGAAAAAAGAAAACAACCACTAGGGGTGCGTAAAGCTGAGATTAACGACTGTTAGACCCTTTGACTCAATCTAGGTAATGCTAGCTGATGGAAGTGGAAATGATAATGGGGACTAGCAGTCTTCTATTGCCTTCCTGAAACAAACTAGCTTGTTCTTAAGAATACAAACTTCAGTTGGTTGGGAGGTTTTAGATGACTTATTTACCCGTTGCTTTGACCATTGCAGGGACTGACCCTAGTGGTGGTGCTGGCATTATGGCTGATTTAAAGTCGTTCCAAGCTAGAGATGTCTATGGAATGGCCGTTGTGACCAGTCTTGTCGCTCAAAATACCAGAGGTGTTCAATTAATCGAGCACGTTTCTCCTCAAATGTTGAAAGTCCAATTGGAGAGTGTCTTTTCGGATATTCCACCTCAGGCTGTAAAAACTGGAATGTTGGCAACTACTGAAATCATGGAAATCATCCAGCCCTATCTTAAAAATCTGGATTGTCCCTACGTCCTTGATCCTGTTATGGTCGCTACTAGTGGAGACACTCTGATTGATTCCAGTGCTAGAGACTACCTAAAAACAAATCTGCTTCCCCTTGCAACCATTATCACTCCGAATCTTCCTGAGGCAGAAGAGATTGTTGGTTTTTCAATCCATGATCCTGAAGACATGCAGCGTGCTGGTCGCCTGATTTTAAAAGAATTTGGTCCTCAGTCTGTGGTAATCAAAGGTGGGCATCTCGAAGGCGGTGCTAAGGATTTCCTCTTTACCAAGGATGACCAATTTATCTGGGAAAGTCCACGAATTCAAACCTGTCATACACATGGTACTGGATGTACCTTTGCTGCAGTGATTACTGCTGAACTAGCCAAGGGGAAAACCCTCTATCAAGCAGTCAATAAAGCCAAGGCCTTTATCACGAAAGCCATCCAAGACGCCCCTCAACTCGGTCATGGTTCTGGCCCAGTCAACCATACAAGCTTTAAAGATTAAAAAAAACTCTCTAGTTCCCACTTTAAGGGAATTAGAGAGTTTTTATATTCTTAGAAAATCTCTTCAAACTATGTCAGCTTTATCTGCAACCTCAAAGCAGTGCTTTGAGCAACCTGCGACTAGCTTCCTAGTTTGCTCTTTGATTTTCATTGAGTATTGATTAGAAAATAATGTCATCCAACTTTGTCAAAAAGGCTTGAGTTTTTGCCTCTATATCTTCTGCCTGCATCAAATCACGCACTACAGCTACACCAGCTATGCCAGTGCCGATAAGTTGGTCAATATTCTCTGATGTCAAGCCTCCGATAGCAACTACTGGAATAGCGACCCTTTGGCAAATTGTCTTCAAGGTTGAAATCAGGGTGATAGGCGCATTTTCCTTGGTCGTAGTCGGGAAAATGGCTCCTGTCCCCAAGTAATTCGCCCCTCCTTCTTCTGCCTCGAGAGCTCTTTTTACAGTTTTAGCTGTAACACCGAGGATTTTGTCAGGGCCCAAGACTTGTCGGGCAACCGAAACTGGTAGTTCATCGTCTCCGATATGCAGACCAGCAGCATCAACCGCAAGACAAACATCCAAACGATCATCGATTATCAGGGGTACCTGATAGGCATCTGTTATTTCCTTGACTTCTTTTGCCAGTTGATAATATTGATTGGTTGTGAGATTTTTTTCTCGTAATTGGACTATGGTAACCCCTGAACGGCAAGCCCTCTCAATCTTTTCAAGAAAGCTTTCCAAGGAATCTTGGTAGCGATTGGTTACCAGATACAGTCTAAGCGCCTCTCTATTCATAAACATCTCCTTTGATAGCATCTAGCCAGTTTTCATCTCTTTTGAGGAGCGAAAGCTGATTGAGTACTTGGTAACGAAAATCTTCCAATCCCATTCCTTGAACAACTATTCTCTCAGCAGAGATATTGAGATAAGAAACCGCTAGGCAAGAAGCTTCAAAGCTAGTCTTTCCTTGGCTGAGAAAAACGGCTGTCAAGGCTCCAACCAAGTCTCCTGTCCCTGTTATCCAGTCTAATTCTGCACAGCCATTTCCCAGTACAGTGACCTGATTCTTCGAAACGATGAGGTCCTTGGGGCCTGTGACTAAGAATGACATACCTGGATAAAGCTGACACCAGTCTTTCAAGACTTGAAGTAAATCCTCAGTTTCTTGATCTTTAGCACTCGCATCGACCCCAACGCCGTGGTGTTTTAAGCCAACAAGACTTCGAATTTCCGACATGTTTCCTTTAAGGACCGTAGGTATATAGTCTAAAAGGTCTTTAACTAATCTCTTACGAATGGATGAAGCTGTTACGCCAACCGCATCTACTACCATTGGGAGACCAGCTTGAGCTGCATAAGAAGCTGCCATACGGATTGCTTTTTCCTTCTCAGCTGACAAATGCCCCAAATTGATGAAGAGTGCCTGGCTTTGCTTAGTAAAATCAAGAACCTCACGAGGGTCATCTGCCATGACAGGTTTGCATCCCAGAGCCAAAATCCCATTTGCTAACATCTCACAAGAAATCTCATTGGTAATACAGTGAATGAGGGAACTAGAGCCTATAGGAAAAGGATTTGTAAATGCCTGCATCAGTCTATCCTTTCACCAAAGAAATATCCCTGCACTTTTTTAAAGAATTCCTGCTTGATTAAAAATCGAAAGGCAATAAAGGAAATCGCTGTACCAATCAAGGTTGCTCCGAAAAATCGAGGAGTGTAGATAAACCAGCTAAGCTTAGCAGCTGATCCTGTAAAGAGTACCATAACAGGATAGGAAACAATAGAACCAATAATACCTGTTCCCAAAATTTCTCCCAAGGCAGAAAAGTAAAATTTTCGACCATACTTATAAAAGAGACCTGCTAGAAGGGCTCCAAAAGTCGCTCCTGTGAGAGCTAAAGGTGGAATCCCTTGAGTCGTCATACGGATAAAGGCTGTCACTGTAGCCATAACCAAGGCATAAACAGGTCCCATCATGATTCCTGCTAGAATATTGACTACACTGGACATCGGTGCCATTCCCTCAATCCGAAAGATAGGCGTAAGGACTACATCAAGGGCAATCATCATGGATAAAATGGTTAATTTGTGAACTTGAAGTTGGTGGTTTCTCATTTTCTATTTCTTCTCTTTTTCTAAGGACTGCAAATCACTCGTCCATGTTTGATGTTGGTAAGCCATCTCCCAAAACTTGGCTTCCATGTGGACACTTCTGTGGAAGGCCTCTAGCATTTTTTGTTTGTCCGTCTCGTCACTTTCTCGATAGAGCTGATTTACCAAAGCTTCTTCCTCTCGAATCTGCTGCTCCAACTCATCCGTAATATAAGTTTCAATCCATTGTTGGTAGAGAGGATTTGGTGATGGTTTAAGATTAAGTGATTTGCCTATATCATGATATAGCCAAGGACAAGGCAGCAAGCTCGCAAAAGCAATGCCCAAGTTTGGCTCTGCAAATTGACGATAAATGTGAGAGATATAATGATAGCAGGTTGGAGCGATTGGATGTTGCTCCATTTCCTGGTTGCTGATTTCCAATTCCTTGAAAAATTGTTGGCGGATAAATAACTCACCTTCCACTAGACTCTGAGCATTTTGTTTCAAGAGTCTTTTCATCTCTTGGTTTGAAGTCTTATCAGCCAAGAGGTGATAGGCTTCTGAGAAGGCCTTCAAATAGTAGGCATCCTGAATCAAGTAATAGCGAAAGATGGACAGGTCTAAATTTCCCTCTTGTAACTGTAATACAAAGGGATGATGAAAGGAGGCCTGCCAAGCTTCCTTGGATAATTCCATCGCAATATCTGTAAATTCCATAATAACTCCTTTATAAAAATAGACTGGTTTGAAGCAATAAAAAGAAAAGCAGGTAGATGAATATTGTCCTTTGAGGAATATAAAAAGTCCGATAGCGATTCTCCACCTGTGCATGTTCGTCATATCCATGCGCCGATAGAGCTCTCAGGTAAAGATGGCGCCATCTAAAGACCGTCATCAAAACCTTACTGTAAATCAAGGGCGACCAAAAATGTAGTTCTTGACCGCGTAATAAGCAAGCTTCCTTGAGGGACTTGATTTCTTGCTGAATAAGGGGAAAGGAATTGAATACCACAATCAAGGCATAGGCCCAAGAGCGTGATAACCCCTTTTGAGCCAAGTACAAGAGAAGCTCTTTTAGGGAAATAGAGGAAACAAAAACAAGATCAATACAAACGGTCACAAAGGCCCTCGTTCCAAGCATGACTGCCTGCGAAGTATCTCCATGTAACTGAACTGCCCAGTAGTTGGCCAAAGATGGCAAAATGGCGAGCAGAATCATCCAAGCCAATACTTTAAATCGACGGTAATAGAGCATAAAGAGAATGCAAAATGCGACTACCGAAAGATTCAGAGCAATCGAAGGAATGAAAGATGTTTCTAAGGATAAAATCAGCAAGAAGAGACTGATAATCGGTGTCTGGGTTGCTACTTTGACCATACTACTTCACCTCCCCTTGGGTATTGCTACTCTGAGATGTGAGTGGTTTGGTAATTGTCACTGCTTTCACATGACTGAGACCCTGACTAGTCATCTCAATCCAATAATCAACCACAGAGATCAAGGGATCTAAACGATGGCTAATGATCAGAAAACTTCTTCCCTGATTTCTGTCCTCCACAATCCACTTGCAAAAATAATGGCAAGCTCTATCATCCAAACCTGCAAAAGGTTCATCTAGTAAAATCACAGAAGCCTTGCTGGTCAAGATGGTCAAGAGCTGAAGAATCTTTTGCTGACCACCACTTAGTTGATAGGGACTCTTATCAAGAGCCTGCTCCAGATCAAAATATCGTAAAGCTTGGAAAATGCGCTGATTTCTTTCAGAATCAGGTCCATCTAATTGAAGTTCCTCTCGCAGACTGACTCGGATAAACTGTTTCTCAGCTTCCTGAACAACACCCGTCAGGTCACGATACAAACTCTTTTTCTTTTTCAGGACTGTCCCCCTCCAAGTAATTCGTCCTTTATACTTTTGAAATTGAAGAATAGACCGAAAGAGGGTTGATTTCCCGACACCATTATCACCCAAAATACAGGAAATTCCTTTATAGAATGTGAAATCCGCAATCGAAAAGAGGGGGCGCTTATCCAGCTCACAAGTCGTTCCATCCATATGGAATAGTTCTGGACTAGAAGCAACTTCCTTTGAAGCAACCTGTGTCGTCTCAGAGGTAGGGATTTGAAATACTTCCCTTAGTTGACCATCTCTTAGCTCCACCATATGGTCGATATAGGCTTCATAGTCCGTTAAATCATGGTCGCACAAAATAACTGTCTTCCCATCAGAGACCAACTCTTTTAGAATCTCCAATATCTCTAACCTGCTCTTGCGGTCAATGGAAGCGAAGGGCTCATCCAAGAAATAGACCCTAGGATTCATAGCAAAGAGAACAGCCAAAGCAGCCTTTTGCTTTTCCCCACCTGATAAGTGATGAATTGGACGGTGCAAAATCGCCTTGCAGCGACATTGCTGGACAACCTCTGCTATTTTAGAATCAATTTCCTGAGCGGGATGCTCAATATTTTCCAAGGTAAAAATTAGCTCCTCAAACAAGTTCTCCATGGTAAATTGATGATTGGGATTTTGAAAGAGAATACCAACCGTCTGGACACGTTCGATGATAGAAAGCTGACTGACCTCGCTCCCATTTATCAGGACTTGACCGCTATAGGGAAGAGAACTGACTTGGGCAATCATTTGAAAGAGGCTGGATTTTCCTGAACCACTGCTCCCAACTAACAAGGTAAAGGCTTGCGCATGAAAAGTAAAATCAAGCGGCTCAGAGAAGATTGGGGACTGAATCGCTCGTAGTTCCAGCCCCATCTATGCCTTGCCTCCAGCTGCAAACTGATGATAAAGTTTGACAATGGCACGAACCAAGATGGTACAGAAGAAAAAGACAGAAATAAAGCGCACCACAAGCAAGGAAAGGACAAAAGGAAGGGAGAAGGCGTAGTAACCTAACTTAATGTATTCATAGACAAAGCTAACAAGCGTAATCCCAATACTATTGGCAGTTAGAGAGAGCCAACTTTCATAGCGATTCTTGGTTACGATAAAACCAAGTTCACTTCCCAAACCTTGAACCAAGCCAGACAAAAGAGCGCCTAGACCGAATTGGCTACCATAAAGGACTTCAGCAAGCGCAGCTAGTACTTCTCCAATCGTTGCACTTCCGACTCTTGGAACAAATATGGCAGCGATGGGCGCAGCCATACACCAGAGACCAAAGAGGATTTCATTGGCAAAGGCCTGTAAACCAAGAGGGGCTAAAATCAGAGTGAGGATATCAAACAGATAGCCAGATCCTACAAAAACGCCACCAAAAAAGATAGACAAGAAAGCAAGTAAAATAACATCTTTTAACTGCCATTTTTTCAACATAAAAAAACTCCTTTTTTAAAGAAAAGTGGGGCATTCAAGGTGAGCTACCTAAATGCTTTGTATCCAGTTTCGTAAAAGAAAAAACTCTAATTACAGATAGAAATTAGAGTTCAGCTTACAAGATTAGATGGTTAGTTTCTATAAATACAAAACCATTTCACATTTCCCTTCGCCAGTCTTAACTGTATCAGGTTCAATGGGTATCATCTCAGCCTAAAGCACCCCAAATGTCTTTATTATTTAATTATATAAATATTATAACAAACGATTTTTTCCAGTTCAAGAAATTGAACTGGAAATACAGCCTTGCACTCACAAATACAGCAGATCTTTCTTTTGCAAAAAATAAATAACATATTTGATGGATTAGCTATTTGAACTGAATCTGGACATATCTTTTTAGAAAAGGAAAACTTCCACTTACTCAGAATCCAAGGATAGATACCTATTGTTCACTCATTTCCCGAACAGTTTTTTCTATATTTTTTGCATACGATATTGCTGAAATGATTGAAACACCGTCAACATTGGTCTTCATAATGTCTTTAATATGTTGCGTCTGTATCCCACCAATTGCAACTAAGGGCATTTGTGGCAATAGTTTTCTCATCAATTTAAGACCTTCATAACCTATAGCACCACCAGCATCGCCCTTTGACTGGGTATCAAATACAGGACCAACACCCACATAATCTACATATTCAACTTTTGATTGTTGAAATTCGTCCTCGTTTTTTATAGAGAGACCAATTATTTTATCTGGCATCAATTTTCTAATTTCATCAACACCGAGGTCATCTTGTCCTACATGTACGCCATCAGCGTCAATTTCCATTGCCAAATCTATATCATCATTAACGATAAATGGAACATTATATTTTTTACAAAGATCCTGTAGTTTAATTGCTAATTCGACTTTTTCTTTACCTTCTAAGGCTCCCTCCCCTTTTTCACGGAATTGAAATAAGGTTATACCACCTTTTAAGGCTTCCTCAACGACTGTATATAGATCTTTTCCTTGGCAAGTAGTCGTTCCACAAATAAAATATAGTTTTAGTAATTCTTTATGAAACATTTTACTTCACTCTTTTGAATTCCTTTACATCTTCATCTGTAATCTCGTATAAGGCATTTATAAATTCAACTTTAAATGTTCCAGGAAGATGTCCATTTGGACGTTTTGCTGCCATTTCTCCAGCGATATTGTAAACCAACATTGCAGTTTCTAATGATTTCAATTCTTGACCTTTTTCAAGTCCGATAAAGCTTGCTACCACTGCCCCTAATAAGCATCCTGTCCCAATAACTTTTGGCATCATGGAACTACCATTATGAATCGTTACCACTTCTCCATTTACCGCAATAGCATCCACTTCACCTGTTACTATTATAGGAATATTGAACTTCTTATTTGCTGCTAGAGCAATTTCATCAATATTATCTACTCCCGCACTATCTACTCCTTTAGACGCCACATTTATCCCTACTAAAGAGGCAATCTCGCCAGCATTTCCCCTAATCGCTGCTAGTTTATAATTGTTGATTAGATCATCTGCTACTTTTTTTCTATATTCTCCTGCTCCACAGGCTACAGGATCTAAAACTGCTGGGACATTATATTTCTCTGCAATTTTCAGAGCAGCTTGGTATAATTTCCAATTTTCATCTGTTAATGTTCCTATGTTTATTAATAAACCACCAGCATACTTTAACAAATCCTCTAAATCTGCTGGAAACTCACTCATGGCTGGTGATGCACCCAGTGCTACTAATCCATTTGCTGTGAAATTTTTTACTACATCATTGGTTATGCAAATGACCAAAGGTGCTTTTTCTTTTAATAATTTTAAACTTGTCATATTGAAATCCTTCCTTTTCACTTTATACGATCTACTGATTTCGATTTATCTCTATCTTTCGTTAAGAAATTTTTTTACATTGAATGATTTATGCTCAATGAAAATCAAAGAGCAAACTAGGAAGCTAGCCGCAGGCTGCTCAAAGCACTGCTTTGAGGTTGTAGATAAGACTGACGAAGTCAGTCACATATATAATCTAAGGTGAAGCTGACGTGGTTTGAATTTGATTTTCGAAGAGAATTACCTCATCAAATTTGTCAATATCCTGAACCTTCTCTAAGCGTCATAACCAATATCAAAAAAGGCTAATTCTAAAGCGACCGCTTGATTCCAGCGTTGCTGAAGTTCTGTCAAATCTTCTCGACCTTTTCCGACACGATTAAGTTCGTCAACCAGAAATTGAACCCACTCTGCAAAGAAAGGACCTCTGTGGAGATTGATCCATTCCGAATGAATATAGGCTTCAGGTAGAGCTAAATCTTTAGAACCCCAGTCTAAATAGAGACCTTCTGCAATGACCAACATGACCAAAAGATGGGCATAGTCTGATGATGAAACAGCAGAATACATTAAATCCTGAAAGGCTTTTGTTACAGGATGCAAGTTCACTTCCAGATAGTCATTCTCAGATACTTTTAACTCTTTGAAAGCCTTTTGGAAATAACCGTCTTCATCTGCTTCAAGAAAGCCTAATTGCTTGGCAAAACGAAGCTTGGATTCAAGCTGGTCTGCGTGGGCTACGCAAGCACCCAGCATGGATAAGAAGGCATCAAAGAAGTGATAATCTTGAATCAGGTAGTCTTTTAAGACCTTATTCTCAATTGTCCCCGCAAAAAGTTCCTTAACAAAACGATGATTGATTGCAACTTGCCAATCCTGCTGACTATTTTTTAATAATTCTCCAACAGTCAAACCTGGCTCAAATGCATAGTCTTGTGTTTCCATATTTACTTTTCCTCTCTTTACTCGTTCGTAATCAACAAAACACCAAGAAAATCCTAGTTTTTCTTGACCTTTTTTAAAAAAATCAAGGGCGTTCAAGAAGAGCTACCTAAATGCTTTGTATCACCTTCATCCAGCTTATATAAACAAAAAGACTCCAATTACAATCAAGAATCAGAGTTTAGCTTACAAGATTAGATCGTTCATTTCGCCATACGAAAAAAAACTTTTCACATTTCCCTTCGCCAGTCTTAACTGTATCAGGTTCAATGGGTATCATCTCAGCCTAAAGCACCCCAAATGTCTTTATTATTTAATTACTGCACCAGTATAGCAAAAAATGAAAGCCCTAGCAAGATATTTGATTGGAAAATATATTTATATAGACTTTTATATGATTTTCCTTTATTCAAACGTTTAAAACACAAACAAAAACCTCCACACTTAGTGGAGGCAAGCTGTTTTATCAATACAATTTTAAGTCGCGTGGGTCAACTGGGAAGGTTGGGTTGTATGGGTTGTGACGGAGTTTGAAGTGTTTGACATCTTCAATAGTCTGAGTTCCAGACAACTGCATGACTGTCTTCAATTCCGCATTCAAGTGTTCAAAGACTTGACGCACACCGACACTACCACCGAGGGCCAAACCATAGATGACAGGGCGGCCAATAGCTACCAAGTCTGCTCCTGAGGCCAAGGCTTTAAAGACGTGTTGACCACGACGAACACCTGAGTCAAAGACAATTGGCACGCGTTTGTCAACCGCTTCAGCTACTTCTTGAAGTGAATCAAAGGCTGCTGGTCCACCATCAATTTGGCGTCCACCGTGGTTTGTTACCCAGATACCAGATGCACCTGCAGCAAGTGAACGTTCAACATCCTCACGGCATTGTGGTCCCTTGACATAAACAGGAAGTCCTGAGTATTCAGCGATAAATTCTACATCACGTGGAGACAAGCGTTGTTTAGCTGATTTGTAAACAAAGTCCATTGATTTTCCAGCACCTTCTGGCAGATATTCTTCAACAATCGGCATGCCAACTGGGAAGACAAATCCATTACGCTTATCAACCTCACGATTGCCCCCTACAGTCGCATCTGCTGTCAAGACAATCGCTTTATAACCTTCAGCCTTCACACGGTCCATGATATGGCGGTTGATACCGTCATCCTTACTAAAGTAAAATTGGAACCAATGAGGTGTCCCTTGAAGGGCTTCCGTAATTTCTGGAAGATCGACAGTAGAGTAAGAGCTAGTTGTGTAAAGAGAACCAAACTCATGCACACCACGCGCAGTCGCCACTTCACCCTGTTCATTTGCCAATTTATGAGCTGCAACAGGTGCCATAATGATTGGTGAAGACAATTTTTCGCCTGCAAATTCAATCTCTGTACTTGGATTTTCTACATTGCAGAGTGTATGAGGAACGATGAGTTTGTGGTTAAAGGCACGAATATTCTCACGTAAAGTGAAAGTATCCTCCGCCCCACTAGCGATATAGCCAAATGCTGCTTTAGGAATAACTTGTTGTGCCATTGGCTCCAAATCATAGGTATTGATGAAGTCTACATGACCTTCTGCATTGCTTGTTTTGTATGACATAAAATGCCCTCCTTAATAAGTAAGCGTTTACTTTGTATATTACAAAAATATCTTAACTCTTTTTTCAAAACTTTTCAAATATTTTGTTTGGAAATTTCAGAAATTTTATATCTATGATAAAAAATCCTTATCACGGCAATAAAAAATAGATATTATCCAAAGGAGATTTTAAGTGCTACAATAACTGTATTATTTCTAGATGGGAGGTTCTATTTTTGGATTGGTCCATTGTTGAACAATATCTACCACTATATCAAAAGGCTTTTCTCCTAACCTTGCATATTGCAGTTTGGGGAATTCTGGGATCCTTTCTGCTCGGTTTAATCGTTAGTATCATCCGGCATTACCGCATCCCTTTTTTGGCGCAAATAGCGACAGCCTACATTGAATTGTCACGTAATACACCCCTTTTGATTCAACTCTTCTTTCTCTACTTCGGTCTTCCCCGAATAGGGATTGTCCTATCTTCGGAAGTCTGTGCTACTCTGGGATTAGTCTTTTTAGGAGGCTCCTATATGGCAGAATCTTTCCGAAGTGGGTTGGAAGCCATCAGTCAAACCCAGCATGAGATTGGATTAGCCATCGGTCTGACACCTGTACAGGTCTTTCGCTATGTGGTTCTTCCGCAAGCAACAGCGGTGGCCCTACCATCTTTTAGCGCCAATGTCATTTTCCTCATCAAGGAAACCTCCGTTTTCTCAGCAGTAGCTTTAGCAGACCTCATGTACGTCGCCAAGGACTTGATTGGGCTCTATTATGAGACAGACATTGCGCTAGCTATGTTGGTAATTGCTTACCTGATTATGCTGCTGCCCATATCACTGGTCTTTAGCTGGATAGAAAGGAGGCTCCGCCATGCAGGATTCGGGAATCCAAGTACTCTTTCAGGGAAATAATCTCCTGCGGATTTTACAGGGATTGGGCGTCACGATTGGCATTTCTATCCTGTCTGTCCTCTTATCCATGATTTTCGGAACAGTCATGGGAATTGTCATGACCTCCCATTCTAGAATCGTACGATTTTTAACACGATTGTATCTGGAATTTATTCGTATCATGCCCCAACTGGTGCTACTCTTCATCGTTTATTTCGGATTAGCTCGAAACTTTAATATCAATATCTCAGGAGAGACTTCAGCTATTATCGTTTTTACCCTCTGGGGAACAGCTGAAATGGGGGACTTGGTCCGTGGAGCCATCACTTCCCTCCCTAAGCATCAGTTTGAAAGTGGACAGGCACTAGGTTTGACAAATGTTCAACTTTACTACCACATCATCATCCCACAGGTCTTGAGAAGATTGCTACCACAAGCCATCAACCTTGTCACTCGGATGATCAAAACCACTTCCTTGGTTGTCTTGATTGGGGTAGTTGAAGTGACCAAGGTTGGACAGCAAATCATCGATAGCAATCGCTTGACTATCGCAACCGCTTCCTTTTGGATTTATGGAACCATTCTAGTCTTGTATTTCGCAGTCTGCTTCCCTATTTCCAAACTATCCACTCACTTAGAAAAACATTGGAGGAACTAAATGTCTGAAACTATCTTAGAAATCAAGGAACTCAAAAAATCCTTCGGAGACAATCCCATCCTCCAAGGTCTATCCCTACAAATCAATAAAGGGGAAGTTGTCGTCATTCTAGGACCCTCTGGTTGTGGGAAAAGTACCCTCCTTCGTTGTCTCAACGGCTTAGAAAGTATTCAAGGTGGAGATATTCTTCTGGACGGTCAGTCTATCGTTGAAAATAAAAAAGACTTTCACCTAGTTCGCCAAAAGATTGGCATGGTCTTTCAAAGTTATGAACTCTTTCCCCATCTGGATGTCCTACAAAACCTCATCCTAGGTCCTATCAAGGCTCAAGGAAGGGACAAGAAGGAAGTAACGGAAGAAGCTCTGCAACTACTGGAACGTGTCGGTTTGCTAGACAAACAACATAGCTTTGCGCGTCAATTATCTGGTGGACAGAAGCAACGGGTTGCAATTGTCCGTGCCCTCCTCATGCATCCAGAAATCATCCTTTTTGACGAAGTGACTGCTTCGCTGGATCCAGAAATGGTGCGTGAGGTTCTAGAACTTATCAATGATTTAGCTCAAGAAGGTCGCACCATGATTTTAGTAACCCATGAAATGCAGTTTGCCCAAGCTATTGCCGATCGGATTATCTTCCTCGACCAAGGGAAAATTGCTGAAGAAGGAACGGCTCAAGCCTTCTTTACCAATCCTCAAACCAAACGAGCTCAGGAATTTTTAAACGTCTTTGACTTTAGCCAATTTGGCTCATATCTATAAAGGAGATTCTTATGAAACTATTCAAACCACTCTTAACTGTTTTGGCACTTGCCTTTGCCCTTATCTTTGTCACTGCTTGTAGCTCAGGTGGAAACGCTGGTTCATCCTCTGGCAAAACCACTGCCAAGGCTCGCACAATCGATGAAATCAAAAAAAGCGGTGAGCTACGAGTCGCCGTGTTTGGAGATAAAAAACCGTTTGGTTACGTTGACAATGACGGTTCTTACCAAGGTTACGATATTGAACTTGGGAACCAACTGGCCCAAGACCTTGGTGTCAATGTTAAATACGTTTCAGTCGACGCTGCCAACCGTGCGGAATACTTGATTTCAAACAAGGTAGATATTACTCTTGCCAACTTTACAGTGACTGACGAACGCAAGAAACAAGTTGATTTTGCCCTTCCATACATGAAAGTTTCTCTTGGAGTCGTATCACCTAAGACTGGTCTCATTACAGACGTCAAACAACTTGAAGGTAAAACCTTAATTGTCACAAAAGGAACGACTGCTGAGACTTATTTTGAAAAGAATCATCCAGAAATTAAACTCCAAAAATATGACCAATACAGTGACTCTTACCAAGCTCTTCTTGACGGACGTGGAGATGCCTTCTCTACTGACAATACTGAAGTTCTAGCTTGGGCGCTTGAAAATAAAGGATTTGAAGTAGGAATTACTTCCCTCGGTAATCCAGATACCATTGCGGCAGCAGTTCAAAAAGGCAACCAAGAATTGCTAGACTTCATCAATAAAGATATTGAAAAATTAGGCAAAGAAAACTTCTTCCACAAGGTCTATGAAAAAACACTCCACCCAACCTACGGTGACGCTGCTAAAGCAGATGACCTTGTTGTTGAGGGCGGAAAAGTTGACTGATACTCTTCGAAAATCTCTTCAAACCACGTCAACGTCGCCTTGGATTATATATGTGACTGACTTCGTCAGTCTTATCTACAACCTCAAAGCAGTGCTTTGAGCAACCTGCGACTAGCTTCCTAGTTTGCTCTTTGATTTTCATTGAGTATAATACTCAATGAAATCACAAAAAGAAATCAGGTAATCCTAGTGACTACCTGATTTTCTATGTTTTAGGCGTTTTGCCAATTTTCTTGGTCTTCTTTAAATCGTTTTAGGAGATCTAAGCCTTCTGGTGTGATGTAACCTTCTTCTTGAGCTAGGTGAATGAGTTCACTGTAGTTAGAAAGTGTTAACAGCTTAACACCAGCATCTGCAAAGTTTTTGTCTGCTTTTGGCAATTGGTAGCTGAAAATCGCTACAACTCCAAGCACATCTGCTCCTTCTCGTTTAGCAGCTGCTACTGCTTCAAGAACAGAACCACCTGTTGAAATAAGATCTTCAACCACTACCATTTTTTGACCCTGAGCTACGCGTCCTTCGATTTGATTACCAGCACCGTGGTCTTTTGGTTTGCTACGGATATAGGCAAATGGCAGATTCATCTTGTCAGCAATGATGGCTCCGTGAGGAATCCCTGCTGTTGCAGTTCCTGCAATCACTTCTACCTCTGGAAAGGCTTCTTTGATAGCTTCCACAAAGCCATTTTCAATTAAGTTACGAGTTTCTGGATAGGCTAGTGTCACACGATTATCAGTGTAAATCGGTGACTTGATACCAGATGCCCAAGTGAAAGGCTCCTCTGGTTTGAGGTAAACTGCTTGAATTTTCAAGAGGTGGCTAGCGATATCTTTAGCAAGTGTCATGGTCTTCTCCTTTTGTTTTTCTAATCTAGTTCTTTAATTCCAGTCCTGTGTCCATTCATCCTTGATGGCATGATAAGCTGCAACAGGATTCTCAGCTTGGGTAATGGGACGTCCCACTACGATATAGTCACTACCGATTTGATAGGCATCAGCAGGTGTCATCACGCGTTTTTGGTCTCCAACTGCAGCACCTGCTGGACGAATGCCCGGTGTCAGACAGATAAAATCTGGATTGGTGGCCTGCTTGATGAGTTGCACTTCCTGAGCCGAGCAAACAACACCATCTAATCCCGCTTCAGCCGTCTTCTTGGCATAATGAATCACTGACTCCTGCAGACTGGTTTGGATATTTTGAAAATCCTTCATCTGAGCTTCTGAGGTTGATGTGAGCTGAGTGACAGCGATCAATTTGGCTTGACTTCCAAGACCTTCACGCGCAGCCTTCATCATCTCTACACCACCAGCTGCATGAACATTGGTCATATCCACACCAAGCTGAGACAAAACCTTCATGGCTGACTTGACTGTATTGGGAATGTCATGAAGCTTGAGATCCAAAAAGACACTATGACCCAAGCCTTTCAAGTAGGACACAATCTCAGGCCCCGCTGCGTAATAAAGCTCCATCCCTACCTTGAGATAAAGGCTTTCTTCTGCTGGGAAAAGAGCTAAAAATTCCTTGACCGCCTCAAAACTAGGAAAATCAAGAGCAATGACTGGACGATGTTCTCGCATAGGTTTCTCCTTTTACCTTTGCTAGTGAGAGAGTCTGTGCAACAGAAGCCACGAAAAAAGGAACCTGCCAACAGCAAGGTTCCACGAAAAATGGGTAGTCTCCACCCTTTCACCGTCTAACCTTAGCTGCCTCTCTGGACTGCTTTAAAGGTTTTTTACTATTCTATTATTTCTACTAGCACTTGTCAAGTAAAAACATGGCAACTAAAGAGCTATAGAAGAAAAGCTAAACCTAGCGACGCGATGAGCGCTGGGTCGTTTGGTTTCGATTGCTCTGTTCCTCTTGTTTTTTCTGTTCTTCTTCTAAACGTTTACGTTCTTCTTCCTGCTTTTTCTCAGCTTCTTCAGCCTCTTTTTTGGCTTTTTCCTCTGCTTCCATAATTAATTTATCCGCTACAGTGTAGCTGTAGATTCCAGCTTCCATGTCGACCACACTTGGTTCTGACAATTGTGGCTTAATCTTGCTGTAATAAGGCAATTTCTTGCTCATTTCAGAAAGGGGAACCAAGACTTCGTCCGAATCATTCATAGTCAATCGAATTAAATCTGATGTTACCTTGCTTGGGGCTAGTTCCACCTTTTCAATAGCCGCCTTAAGTTCTGGGCTAATTTGAGCAAGTTCTGAGACAAAAGCCTTGATTTGTTCACTATCATTAAAGAGAACTGATATATAAGTTTCTGGCAGACTCACCAAACTTACCGAACTGGTCTCAAGCTGACCACTTGAAAGGATTGGATAATGACTTTCTCCAGAAACATAGTAGGCTACAATATCATATTCCTTGACCTTGATAGTAAACTTGGTTGGAAATTGATAGACAAGCTGAGCTGATTCAACCCAATAATTAGACTTAATCTGCTCTTCATATTTTGTCTTATCTAGCAGAAGGTTAATCGTATAATCCGAATCCTGAATGCCTGAAGCCTGTCGAATATCATCAGCTGTAGTTTGCACTGTTCCCTCAACACGAATATCCTTCATGGTCGCATAAGGACTGAGCAAGTATGCAGAGACAACCAATACAAGCAGACTGAGAAACAAAATCGAGATAGCCCGCCAGATATGAACTCCTGGAATTTTCGGTTTGACCGGTTTTTCCTTTACAGGCTTTTTATCTGCCTTTTTATCCTCTTTCTTTGGCTCTTTGGACTTTGATTCTTCTTTGGCTACTTCTTTTTTGACGTCTTCTGACTCTTCTACTTTTTCTTCAGTATCATCCTTGGCTGATTCTGAATCTTTTGGATCAGATTCACTCTCTTGGTCCTCGGTTGCATCTGACTTTTCAGATTTTGAAGCCATTCGAGCTTGTCTTTCCTTTTCCTTCTCCTCAGCTAGGGCCGCCTCTTCTTCAGCCTTCTTTTTTAGGTATTCTTGGTTTCGTTTCTGCCATTCTGATAACTCTTTAAATTCTTCGAGGATTTCTTTGCCCTCATTTTTCTTATCTTTTGACATTTACTTTCCTTATGATAAATCTTTTTTCAACAATTGATAAAAATCTGCTAGAGATTTCAATTCCTTTGAAGCCTTCATCTTGGCTTGATAGTCTTCCTTGTGACTTAGTAAGTGAGAAAGCTTCTCTTCCAAACTATCCAAGGTCAAATCGCTTTCTTGAAGCTCTTCTGCATAGCCTTTTTTTACAAAGTAAGCTGCATTTTCAATCTGGTCACCACGACTAGCTTCACGACCAAGCGGCACAATAACATGCAATTTTGCCATGGCCAAGAGCTCAAAAATCGTATTGGCACCACCACGTGTCACAACAATATCAGCCAATTCCATCAAGGGTTGATAGAGATTGGTCACATAGTCAACACGAAAAAGATTTTGGCTCAACTCGTTCAGACTAGAATCTCCAGTTAAATTGATAATATTGTAGCGCTCTGTTAGTTCTTTCTTATGGTCTGTCACCAATTGGTTAAAGACACGAGCACCTGCAGAACCACCGACAAACAATACAGTTGGCAATTTAGGATTAAAGTGAGTTTGAATATCCACCAATTCATCGGGTTCTGGATTTTTTTGATCTGAAACCTTGGTCACTGCTCCCACATGCTCAACCTTAGACAAACTTGAAGCTTGCTCAAAGGTTGAATACATCTTAGTTGCAAACTTATAGGCAATTTTATTTGCCAAGCCCATAGATAGGTCAGATTCGTGAATAAAGACTGGCACTCCTGACACACGCGCAGCGATAACAGGTGGCACAGAGACAAAGCCTCCCTTTGAAAAAAGAGCTTGTGGACGAAGTCGCAACATGATAAAGAGCGATTGGACAATTCCCCAACCAACTTTAAAGACGTCCAGCATATTTTGCCAAGAGAAGTAACGACGCAATTTGCCAGTCGCAATGGAATGGAAGGTTACATCTAGACCCGACTTGAGGATTTCTTGGTGTTCGATACCACGCTTGTCCCCGATATAGTGGACTTCCCAGCCATCTTCGATGAACTTAGGCATTAACAAAAGGTTAAGGGTTACGTGTCCAACCGTCCCCCCACCTGTAAAGACAATTTTTTTCATATTATTCCTTTAACTCCGCTACTGTGTCGATAAATAGGTCGCCACGTACTTCAAAGTTAGCATACATATCCCAGCTAGCATTAGCAGGACTGAGAAGGACTACATCTCCTTGAGTCGCAAGTTCATAGGCTTTGCGGGCCGCATCTGCAATGTCAGTCGCATCCACATATGCCACACCAGCCTTGTCTGCTGCCCGTTTGACACGTTCTGCAGACTGACCTAGGATGACCATCTTCTTAAGTCCAGTAATGTCTGGTACCAATTCGTCAAACTCATTGCCACGGTCCAAACCACCTGCAATCAAAATGACCTTGCTGTTGTCAAATCCTGACAAGGCTTTTTGAGTTGCCAAGATATTGGTTGATTTACTATCATTATAGAATTTGACACCCTTGATTTCATCCACAAATTGGAGACGGTGTTTGACACCACCAAAGGCTGAAAGAGTTTCTTTGATGCTTTGGTTATCAACACCACGAAGCTTGGCTACAGCAATAGTCGCAAGCGCATTTTCCACATTGTGGCTTCCTGGAACTCCGATTTCATTCGCTGCCATGACAACTTCCCCACGGAAGTAGAGTTGACCATCTTCCAGATAAGCTCCATCAACCTTTTCCTGTGTTGAGAATGGTACAACTGTAGCTTGTGTTTTTCTTGCCAATTCTTTTGCCAAGTCTTGATTAAAGTTCAAAACAAGGAAATCAGCTGCTGTCATCTTGTTCTGGATATTCCACTTGGCTGCTACATATTCCTCAAATGACCCATGGTAGTCGATATGAGTTGGCATGAGGTTGGTAATAACCGCAATCTCAGGATGAAATTCTTGAACGCCCATGAGTTGGAAAGAAGAAAGTTCCATGACAAGCGTGTCCTTGTCTGACGCAGTTTGTGCCACTTGACTAGCTGGATAGCCGATATTTCCTGATAAGAGACCATGTTGCCCAGCAGCAGTCAAAACTTCCCCAATCATAGTCGTTGTGGTTGTTTTACCGTTCGAACCAGTAATACCAACAATCGGTGCTTCAGAAATCAAATAAGCCAATTCCACCTCGGTCAAGACTGGAATTCCCTTGGACAAAGCCTTTTCAATCATGGGATTACTGTATGGGATACCTGGATTTTTCACCATAAGGGCAAACTCTTCATCCAAGAGTTCCAAAGGATGACCGCCTGTGATAACCTTGATCCCTTCTTCCAGCAAACTTTGCGCAGCTGGATTGTCCTCGAAAGGTTTTCCGTCATTTACTGTCACAATGGCACCCAGCTTGTCCAACAAACGAGCTGCAGATTCACCAGACTTTGCCAAACCTAAAACAAGGACTTTCTTATTTTTAAATTGATCTATTACTTTCATGTCTCGAACTCCATTTCTACTCTTACTATTTTACCATTTTTATGGAAATAAAAAAGCCACAAAGTGTGTTTGTGACTCTTTCTTCTAACTGAATTTCGCCATATCATCTATGTGATAAATCGGTAACTCGAATAACTTGGTCCACTTGTTCCCAAATCAGAGGATTATGGGTCGCAATAATAATAGTTCGATTCGGATTTTTTAAAGATTCTAGGATAGAAAGTAATTCCTCAGAGTTTTTGGGGTCTAAGGAAGCGGTTGGTTCATCTGCCAGAATCAAAGGTGGATCCTTTAAAATTATCTTCGCTAGTGCAACACGTTGTGCTTCTCCTCCTGATAATTCAAAGATAGGTTGCTTTAAATCTAAATAAGAGAGGTTAACACGGTTTAGAGCTTGTTTCATCAAAGAGATTTTCTCTTTTTCTTTCAACTTTTTACCAACTAAACCCAGATTGAGATTCTCTTTGACAGTTTGACTTTCAATTAAGCCAAAATCTTGAAATAAGTATCCTAAGTAATCTCTAAAGAAAACAGAAGGCTTGATGTCCTTAAGAGAAGTGCCATCATAGATGATTTGCCCTTTGTCATATGGCTCTAATCGTCCAATCATATTCAAGAGTGTTGTCTTACCGCAGCCACTTGTACCGATTAAGGCATAAATTTTCCCACCTTCAAAATGAAGATTCATATCTGAAAATAGCTGACGGCTTCCAAATTTTTTAGATATATTCTTTAGTTCAATCATCCTATTTTCCTTTCATAATTGTCATAGAAACACGAGATTCTTTCTGCGCTTGACGGTAAAGCGTCAAAACTGCACTAGCTAGAAAGACTAATAAAGTGAGCAAGCCAATCACCAAGTCTCGACTGCTTAAAATAAAGAGACTAGCACCAAATACAAAACTGGCAAACTGACTAACCATATACTGAGCATGTGTTTCAAAAAATCGTAAACCTGAAATTCGTTTAATCAAGATATCTCGGCGGAATTGCTCGAAATATAGAAGATTGACAGAATAAAAGAGTAACAAGGAACTAGCTATCCCAACAATAGCTCCTAAGATTAAAGTTGCTGTTTCAGTTTGAACTTCATTATAACGAGTTAGATAAACACTTCTTCCTTCTTTAAGATAGGATACTTGCTCATAAATTCCAGCTTTCTTCAAGAGTTCTATCCCACTCTCATATCCTTTGATAAAGAGTTGTTTTCCAGCATTGATAGACCAACTAGATTTGGAAATGATACTATCACCTGTAGAAGTCGGCGTAAATACAACTAAAATCGGATCAGTCAAATACTGAGTGGATACGGGATTCTCACCGTTGTTATAAACAAACCGCTTTTCTCCAGTTGGAAGATAACTAACAATCGCTCTCATTTCATACTCTAAAGGAGCGTCTTTATCCTCACTTGATTGTCCATAAGAGTTTAAACTTTCTTCAAAAACTTTCTTAAGTTCTGCTTCCTGTGAACGAAGAGATTCTGGTAATAAGAGTCCAAATTCCCCTTTTTGGAGATGGGCTAACTTCTGTTTAGTCTCAGCATCTACCACGACCTTTTCCTTGTCCAAATAACTGGGACTAACATAGAGCGTATTAGCATCTGGACTATAGGTATCCAGTGTCTCTCCCTGTTCATTTTTTCCTTGTGGATTGGCAAAATGGAACAGAGTATCCTTTACATAAAGGGCTTGTTCTTCTTCGATTGCTTCCTTGGCAAAGGCATACCACTTATTCTGATTTTCTGTATCTTTTACTCTATCACCTAAGCCAAAAGAAATTTGATAATAGTCTGCTCTATCCTGCCATGCTTGTTTTGAAATTTCAAGTTCTTTCAATCGTTGGTAAGACGTTAAACCTGTCTTAACAGCGTAGCCTACTGTAAAAACAGCTACTAACTGACACAATAGGGTTAAAGCCATCAAGCGTTTAAGGGGTAATCTTCCCTTAATAACGGGAACTAATGCTTTATAACTCAAACTCATTAGATAAAGGAGCATTAGTAAAATTGAAATCCCCAATAAAAACAAAAGATAGAAACTAATCCCAAAACCATAGGTGGCTAACAAGATAGGATAAAACAAACCTTGACTAAAAAGAACGACTCCCCCACCTAGGAAGGAAAGGAGGGCTGATAGAAGGAGCCATTTGATATCAGTAGATAAAGAATGCCCCATGATGGATAAGAGAGTCTGACCAGAAAAGAGTTTTATACCTGCAGCTCTCATTTCCTTAATCCGAGTGATAATCACTAGAGCAAAGAATGATAAGCCAAATATTGCTAAACTAATTAAAATAAGGGGAATTAGTAACATTCTAAAAGCAAGAGAATAGGGCGGTGTCTTTCGGTCAGGAATTGCTTTATAACCCAAATCTCCTAATTTATCGGCAAGCTTTTCTTTCGTCAAGGAGCCTGACAAAAGGAGATAACTATTTAGCGGATCACTACGTTCACGACTTTCTTGACTAGCTTCTTGGAATTCTTTTGGTAAAGTTCCCTGACCATAAGTTGCATAAGTAAAGTGAGTCGTCCCATCCTTACTCGGCTCTACGATTCTTCTAGCTATTAAACTCTGTTCTGAGTTTACAAAATTCTCTAATTCCTTTTCAAATACCTCACGCGTCGGTTCCTGAGTATCTTTTTTGACACGAAGTAAGGAAACGGAATCATAGCTTGCAAATAAATATTGTGGCGCACGTAAGACAATAATCCAAGCAAGGAAGAAGCTGAGAAAAAAAGTTGATAATAATATGAATAGTTTCTTCATAGTAGACTCCTTGTATAAGAGAATAACTCTATAGAAAGAAATTTTACATTTTATAAATTCTTAGAATTATTCTCCTAGTTTAATCCATCACACCCTGAGCAACAAAACAACAAATTTAATCCTTTCTTAGTTTGAAATCGGTTTCTTATAACTTAAGTATATCACTTTCTATATAATCTATCAACATATTTTACTAAGATATCATTAGTAATAGAATTTTAAAGTTTCCTTAGAAATAGATGTCGGGAAAGAATTTAAGTTCAGTTTTTCCCATTCATATTATCCAAGCAAAAGAGATGATATTAACTAAAAAGCAATTCGAACTACTGTAAAATTCCTAGCAAAAAAGAGAGCCGAAACTCTCTTTTTATCTTCTTTTACTTTTATTAACCGACATGAGGGTAATATCTCGCAAGCTAAAGTATGCTAGGAAGAGCATAGCGATTGCGATAAAGAATTCTGTCGGTAGCTGAAAGATTTGCAGAACTGACAACATGAGCAAAATCAGCAATGCTACGAAAGCAAAGACGACAAGGACGATATTAACTGTCCCTTTAATGCTTTCTGGTGTCGCAAATACATAGAGTAGTAATAAGAGGAGTCCTATGATTAAATAAACCATCTTTATCTCTTTCTAGCTCTTATTCAGCTGATTTTTTCTTCTTGTTAGCTTTCTCACGCTCTGCCTTGTTAAGGATTTGTTTACGCAAACGGATAGACTCAGGCGTTACTTCCATGTACTCATCGTCGTTCAAGAACTCAAGAGACTCTTCAAGGGTCAAGATACGAGGTGTCTTGATAACAGCTGTTTGGTCCTTAGTAGCTGAACGGACGTTGGTCATTTGTTTCGCCTTAGTGATGTTAACTGTCAAGTCGTTTTCACGAGAGTTTTCACCGATGATCATTCCTTCGTAAACTTCAGTACCTGGGTTGACAAAGATCGTACCACGTTCTTCGATAGACATGATTGAGTAAGTTGTAGCCTTACCAGCATCGATAGAAACAAGGGCACCACGGTGACGACCACCAATTTCACCTGGAATCAATGGCAAGTATTGGTCGAAGGTATGGTTCATGATACCGTAACCACGAGTCATTGACAAGAACTCAGTTGAATATCCGATCAAACCACGCGCTGGAACAAGGAAGACCAAACGAGTTTGACCATTACCAGTTGAAATCATATCCAACATTTCACCCTTACGTTCAGAAAGGCTTTGGATAACAGACCCTTGGTATTCTTCTGGAGTGTCGATTTGTACACGCTCAAATGGCTCACATTTAACACCGTCGATTTCTTTTACGATAACTTCTGGACGAGATACTTGAAGTTCATATCCCTCACGACGCATTGTTTCGATAAGGATTGACAAGTGCAATTCTCCACGACCTGAAACAGTCCATTTATCTGGTGAATCAGTTGGATCAACACGAAGGGAAACGTCTGTTTGCAATTCTGCCTGCAAGCGTTCTTCCACCTTACGAGAAGTTACCCATTTACCTTCTTTACCAGCAAATGGTGAGTTGTTAACCAAGAAAGTCATTTGAAGAGTTGGCTCATCGATGTGTAGGATTGGAAGAGCCTCTACTGCATCTGTCGGAGTAATGGTTTCACCGACAAAGATGTCTTCCATACCAGAAACGGCAATCAAGTCACCTGCTTTGGCTTCTTGAATTTCACGACGTTCCAAACCAAAGAAACCGAAGAGTTTTGTAACACGGAAGTTTTTAGTTGTGCCGTCAAGTTTAGAGAGGGTAACTTGGTCCCCAACCTTAACTGTACCACGGAAGACACGGCCGATACCGATACGTCCAACGAAGTCATTGTAGTCCAAAAGTGACACTTGGAACTGCAAAGGCTCATCTGAGTTATCTACTGGAGCTGGGATATGGTCGATAATTGTGTCAAAGATTGGTGCCATAGTAGTTTCTTGATCAGCTGGATCATCTGACAATGAAGAAGTTCCATTAATCGCTGATGCATAGACCACTGGGAAGTCAAGCTGGTCGTCATCTGCACCAAGCTCGATGAAAAGTTCCAAGACTTCGTCCACTACTTCTGCTGGACGAGCTGATGGTTTATCGATTTTGTTAACAACCACGATTGGGACAAGGTCTTGTTCCAAGGCTTTTTTCAATACGAAACGAGTCTGTGGCATTGTTCCTTCGTAGGCATCTACGACTAAGACAACACCGTCAACCATTTTCATGATACGCTCAACTTCTCCACCGAAGTCCGCGTGTCCTGGTGTGTCCATGATGTTGATACGAGTTCCGTTGTAGGCAACGGCTGTATTTTTAGCAAGGATGGTAATTCCACGCTCTTTTTCGATATCGTTTGAGTCCATAGCACGCTCAGCCAATTCAGTACGTGCATCAAGCGTTTCTGATTGTTTCAATAATTCGTCAACGAGGGTTGTTTTACCGTGGTCAACGTGGGCGATAATCGCAATGTTACGGATATCTTCTCTTAATTTTGTCATGATTTCCTCTATAATATTCAAAATTTATTTTCTAACTGAACGATTATACCATAATTTCAGGTAAATAACATAATTCAAGCAAGTGTAAATGTTTTCACTCTGCTTTTCTTTTCACGTCAAGCCTTTTCAAAGCAAGCGACTTATGATAAGATAGGCACAGTATGCGTTTAGATAATTTATTAGCTCAAGAAAAAATCAGCCGAAAGGCCATGAAACAAGCCTTACTCAAAGGGGACATTCTCGTCGATGGTTGCCCAGCCCGCTCCCTAGCCCAAAATATCGATACAGGACTACAGGAACTCCTTTTTCAGGGCCAAATCATTCAAGGCTATGAGCACACCTACCTTATGCTACATAAACCTGCTGGTGTCGTTACAGCCAACAAAGACAAGGAACTCCAAACCATCATGGACTTCCTTCCGCCTGACATCCAGTCTGACAAGCTCTACGCCGTCGGCCGACTGGACCGAGATACGACGGGTCTCCTCCTCTTGACCGATAACGGTCCCTTAGGCTTTCAGCTCCTCCACCCCCAATATCATGTCGATAAGACTTATCAGGTTGAGGTCAATGGACTTCTAACACCTGACCATATCCAAGCCTTTCAAAAGGGAATTGTCTTTTTAGATGGTACTGTCTGTAAACCTGCAAGACTAGAGATTCTATCTGCAAGTCTTTCCCACAGCCAAGCCTCTATCACCATTTCAGAAGGAAAATTTCATCAAGTCAAGAAAATGTTTCTCTCGGTTGGTGTCAAAGTGACCTCACTCAAACGAGTTCAGTTCGGTGAGTTTACATTAGACCCAGAACTAGCAGAAGGTCAATACCGTCCCTTAAACCAAGAGGAATTGAAAATCATTAAAAATCACTTAGAGAAAAGTGGATAAAACAAAAAAGCTTTCAAATAAAGCTTTTTTGTTTTACACTAGTTAATTCATAAAAAGAATCAATCCTAAAACCCAATTAATTACGGAAACTACAATTCCTACAATAGCTATAATTTTTTCTGTTTTATAGTCTAGTCCAGATTCTTTTTGAAGTGAGTTAGCATACAATAAACTGGTAATACTTAAACCAATACCTCCCCACGGAAATAACAAACCAAGAATAATAGACAAGATACCCAGAAAAAGTGGATTTTTCTTCTTTTCTTTCATGTTCTAAGAACTCCTTAAATTTTATACAAATTAATTATACTATAAAACAATAGATTCATCCTATCATTCGACTAATGTGGAAATAAGATTAGCTAGTCTTCACTTTCCCTTTCCAAGAATCCAAGCCATAAGAAAGGATATAAATCTCAGAAAAACCTTGTTTTTTCAAGTAAAGAGCTGCATTTGTAACTCGTTGCGCACGTTGGTTTTCGTAGAGAAGGACAGGTTTATCCTTACGAAGGGCTGCAAGACTAGTCTTCAACTGACTTGAAGGAATATTGCGGGCACCCAGGATATGTTTTCTGTGGAATTCTGCTGGGTCGCGCAAATCAATCAATTGACCCGTACGAATCAAGGCTTCAAATTCCTCATTGTCTACAATTTTAGCCGCACGGCGAATACGAAGATAGTTAAAACCCATCCACGCCAACATTGCTAGTATGAGTGCCCACAAAATCCAAGTAACCATTAGTTCTTTTCTCCATTTTTCTCAATATAATCCAATTCTACCTTGTGCTCTCTGCGAAGAACCGCTTCTGCTTCTAGATAGTCTAATTTGTCCATCAACCCTGCATCATAAATCCGAGAGAGTTCCAACTTCATCAGTTCAATATCATATAAGCGTTTTCCCATGTAAACAATAATACCAAATCGTTTGAGAAATTGCTGCACATCATAGAATGTTTTCATAAGACTCATTCTAGCAAAATTTTATGTTTTTTTCAAGAATAGACTCACACAATGCACCTGATTTTCCTATCTTCTTTGGCGATTCTGACGCAAGTGTGGTACAATAAAAACATGAGAATTCAACAATTACACTATATTATCAAAATCGTCGAAACTGGCTCCATGAATGAAGCAGCTAAGCAACTCTTTATCACTCAACCTAGTCTTTCCAATGCAGTGAGAGATTTGGAAAATGAAATGGGCATTGAAATCTTTATCCGCAATCCTAAGGGCATCACCTTGACCCGTGATGGGATGGAGTTCCTCTCTTATGCCCGTCAAGTTGTCGAGCAAACCCAGCTTCTGGAAGAACGCTATAAAAATCCTGTCGCCCACCGCGAACTTTTTAGCGTTTCCTCTCAACACTATGCCTTTGTGGTCAATGCCTTTGTCTCTTTGCTCAAGAAAAGTGATATGGAGAAATACGAGCTTTTCCTTCGTGAAACTCGGACTTGGGAGATTATCGACGATGTCAAGAACTTCCGTAGTGAGGTCGGTGTCCTATTTTTTAACAGCTACAACCGTGATGTTTTAACGAAAATGCTGGATGACAACCACCTGCTGGCTCACCATCTCTTCACAGCGCAACCGCATATCTTTGTCAGCAAGACCAATCCTCTGGCAAAAAAAGACAAGGTAAAACTGTCTGACTTGGAAAATTTCCCTTACCTTAGTTATGATCAAGGGACACACAACTCCTTCTACTTTTCAGAGGAAATCCTTTCTCAAGAGCATCACAAGAAATCCATCGTGGTTAGTGACCGTGCCACCCTCTTTAATCTCTTGATTGGTCTGGATGGATACACGATAGCAACAGGGATTTTGAACAGCAACCTCAACGGAGACAATATCGTTTCCATCCCACTGGATATTGACGACTCCATTGAGCTAGTCTATATCCAGCATGAAAAAACCAGCCTATCTAAGATGGGCGAACGCTTTATCGACTATCTACTAGAAGAAGTCCAGTTTGATAGTTGAGAATCACTCTAAATCGAATAACCTAAAAACCTCAAGAACTAGCTTTCAACCCTAGTTCTTGAGGTTTTTTCTCTAATAATAAATCAAGAGTATTTTATAAAATCTTATTTTTTAAACCAAAATAGAGATAGGATTAAGACAAGGACAAGTCCAGCTCCCACAACCAGTCCAAACACTGGAATGTTTTCAAATAGTTTTTGTTCTGGCTTTGTCTCCTCACTACTGTCTTGAGTTGATTCTGCCACTGTATCGTCTTGTTTCGCTACTTCTGGATCTGTTTTTTTCTCTATTTTCTTAGGACCATAATTTGGATTTACAAAAGTTACTAGCTTGGAAGGTTTAGAATAGTCTTCCTCCCCTTCTTTTACTACCCACAATACATTATATAAAGTTCGCCCTTCTAGTACCATACCATGTTCGAGTCGGTGACCAGGAGGCAAACCTCCACCTAAACCAACAATTAAAGAGAAAAAATCATCCTCTTGATTTTCTGTTAAGACAATAAATCCATTCTCACTCACTTTTTTAAGACGAGATACCTTCCCTCTAATATCTCCATCTTTAAAGGTTCCAGTGTAGCTTCCGTCCTCTCCTAAAATAAGTGATGAAGCTTTACCAGATTTAGTACCATTATTTGGCTCTTTATTAATCCAAGTACCTACTAATTCAGATGGCAAAGGAATTTCATCACCAATTTTAGCATCAGCAAGGGACTTGGGCATAGGAGGATTCGGATCCATATTATCTCCTATGATTGGGAGATTTAGAGAAGTATATTCAATAGCTGAGGTATCTATTTTTGTTTTAGAATCAAGATTTAACTCATCTAAATCACCTTCTCCTGCTCTAAATTCACCTTTTTTAATTAAACTTGGCTCCTTATTTTCTTTAGAAAGTTGGAACAATCTATATGACATAATCCCTGGAGAACTTTCGAACACTATAATACTACCATCTGTGTAAGTATTAATAACTGTCCCCATTCTAAGGCTTGTATCCCAAAATCTATCAAATAATGGAGTTGGAGTATTACCATTCATATAGTATACTTCAAACAGTTCCCATTTTTGACCGTTGGTCAGACCGATTAATAACTCATCCGTCCCATTTTTATCAATATCCATCAAAGCGTAACCAAGTCTATTAGCATTATTTTCAAATAGATGTTTGCTCTCCCACTTCTCAGTAATTTGTGGCAATAGTTGGTTGTAGTCAGTACTGTCAGCTTGGGCTGACTTCACAAATGAAAATAGGCCGCAAAATAAATACAAACAGGTAATTATTTTTATAATTTTCTTCATATTATTTCTAATTTTAATTTCACCTATATAAATTAATAAATATTATTTTGATGGTAATGGTTATGCGTGTGATAATGATTTTCTTGGACATGTAAATTTCTCAAGTAATCAACTGCTTCTTCTGTATTTCTACGGATTCCATCTAACTGCTGTAATTGTAACGTTTGAACATAATTGTTATATCTTAATGCTTGAAGCATTTTCTTAGTATCAATATATTGTTCCCTTTGTAACTGTAGCATTTCTTTCTGATAGTTCAACTGTAATTCTTTATACTTTGTTTCATCATATAAATTTACAAGTTCCTTCATATTATCAGCTTTGAAATTTTCTAAAGCTCCGATAAAAAACTCTATAGCTTCTATGAAATAGTAATCTTTGGGATACCATCCACTACCAAAAGCCACTAGAGCTCCTGCAGCCTCTTGCATCTCTATTTCACACTGCTGTTGCTCTTCCTTAATTTCTTTTTCACGTTTAATCTGTCTATCATAATCAGACTGTCTCATACCTGAATTTTTAATAAGTTGTTTATTATCATCATCAATTAGCGTATTAATAAAGTCAACCCATTTAGGATACCAAATCTCACCTAAAATAGAAGTTTATAAAAACAGTCTAGGTTTCTTGTCGTCAAGAAAACATGGAATAAATCTATAAAATGATTAATTCATCGATGTCTAGGAATTATGTTTGGACAGGTTAGAGATGCACAGATTTAGCTCAAAAGATTGATAGTGACTGGAACAGTTTTTTTAATTGTTATTAGATTTAAAAGCTAAAATAACTCGTTTGGATTTGGCGTTGGATGATTATAATGCTGTTGTTGATTTTGAAAAGATAGAACGTAAATTAAAATCTGGTGATTATCGTTCATCTAAGAAGAGCTACAATGTCATCAAAGAATTTTATTTGATACTTTATTTGTTTATTTTTTTTCTTCTACAATTTTACCATCTGCTTTATCAAAGTTTATTACATTTCCTTTAGAAACTTCGGTAATGAGTAAATCTCCAGAAGAAACGAGGCTGGAAGTGTATCCAATATATCCGGCATAGTATTTATCACGAATTTGTCCATTAGTTAGAGATACGTAAGTAAGATAATCTGGTTTATTTTCGTAAAAAAATAATTTTATTTCTTCTTCTGTAGTGTTATTCCCTGATGAATCTGTGTTTACCTTGGCTGTAACTTTATCGATTTCAAAAGTTTTTTTTGATCTTTCTTCAGCTAATTTTTTAACTTCATTGATGTTTTTGCCTACAACATCATCCATATAAAGCTCTACGGCTGCACCAACAGTTCCCCCGCCTATTTCGTAACCGTTCAGTTTTCCGCCTTTTGTAATATAGACGTAGTTTACTCTTTCATCTTTTCCAGGTAGTGAATCATGATTAGAATCGATCACACTATAGAAAACTCTTTCTTGATTGTCGTTCATTAACTGAGCAATACCTTTTCCTTTTGTATCCATAGATGATGAACAAGCTGCTAAACCGACACTAGAAAGTAGTGCGCCTAAGATAAGTAAAGTATTTCTTTTTTTCATAAGAGACTCCTAAATATTATTTATTTTTCCATAAAAGTATAACAGTTATTGTACAAATATTGTTATGATTTTTTATTAATTCCAAAATTTCCACCATTTTTTAGATGTTTCTATTAGTTTAGTATCACGATTATAGATTATTTGCTGAAGATTGGATATCTGCATATCTTTGCCTCATCATTTTCTCTATTTTGTTAGATGAATTACTTTCTAATAATACTGATTTCTCTTCCACTTCATTCTCCATCTTTTTTCTATTTTATTAAAAAATCTGCTATTACCAGTACATCCATCCCAACTACTACTGAAAGAAAGTTATTTAATCAATCCGTTTACTAGTAGATTTAGCACCTTTTATAATCATAATCGCCGCAAAAACATTTATCAAAACACAGATAAAATATAGAATAGCTCCGTAACCTAATTGTGCTCTACCAACTATTTCATTCAAGAATGTAAAATGAATAAACAAACTAAATGCACTTAATAAAATAATGACAAGTGACTGAATAATTGCTATTACTCTTCTATTTACTATAAATAAAGATAATAATAAAGTGATTACAAATGCACCGTACCAAACAATAAATACCATAAATTGGGAAGGCGCATTTAGATAATCAACTACGTACTCACTTACCGGAGCTAGTGATTGATTACCTGATGTAACAACAGGCAATAAGAAAGTAATTAGGCCAACCAAGCTAGCTAGAGTTATTAATTTTTTAAATTTCATTTGATATTCTCCCTATATACAATATACAATATACAATTTCTTACCCCAGTAACTTTTAGGGTACTGAGGTAAGCTTTTAATGTGTAGTCTATTTTACTCGGTTAAAGGTTTGATCTGGCTCTTGAAGATAAAGTTCCTTATCTTTTAACATATATTTTGTTTTTCCTAAATCTCTTCCTTTATCGTCTGTGATTGTCAATTCTTTCTTTTTTTTATCAATTTTCACTAATCTTGTTTCTTTGTCTCCGTCTGAATCTTCAGAGATGACGGTCCCAGAATTTCCTTTAATCACCATGACTAAATGGTCACGTTTTGTTAAAATTTCATAAGTTCCATCTAAGGGATCACTTGTTAATTTACGAACTCCAAAGAACAGAACAAGAAAGATAGCTAGGCTTATCCCGACAGATTGTAAAGGCTTTGTTTCAAATAATTTTTTAATCTTTTCAATGAGACCATTCATATCTAGATTTTCGATTTGTTGTCCAGCTTTATCTACAAAAGCTGATGCCTCTTTTTTGATTGCTTCTACTCTATCAGGCTTCTCTTGAACTACTTCATTAATTGATTCTTCCATTCTTTCCGTAGTCTCTTCGACTTTTTCTACAGTCACTTCTTCATTCGTTTGGTTTTCATGTTTTTCCATTATTTTCTCCCAGTTTAAAATAAGTTTTATCTACACTATAGATTATTTCCTTATTTCACCCACTTACCTGAGCCATCTACTTGGTAGCCATCTGGGGTACGTTCGTTGACTGCCATCTTACCATTTGACTTGAGATAATAGTCGCCTACCCATGTGTCACGAGCATAGCTTCCTTCTGATGTTAGATAATAGTAAGATTGATAACTACTATCATAGATCCACTCACTCTTAGCCATTTTACCATCTGATTTGAGGTAGTAACTTCCAGCCCAAGCATTACGCGCATAGCTACCCTCTGCTGTCAAGTAATAGTATGATTTATAGTTATTGTCATAAATCCACTCGCTTTTAGCCATGTAGCCACCTGATTTAAGATAGTAGTTGCCTGACCAAGCATTTTGAACAAAGGTACCTGAAGCATTTAGATAGAAGTAAGAATTGTACTGAACATCAAAAATCCATTGATTCACTACTTTAACACCAGCTTTATAGTAAGAAGAACCTGACCAGCCAGTTTGACCTGAGTTAGAGGTAGAGTTAGTAGATTGTTTTGGAGTTTCAGTAACGGTTGGTGTCTCTACCTTCTTAATCGGATAGTATTTATATCCAGAGATTTTAAAAACTTCTGAACGTCCGAAGTAACGTTTTCCAAAATCACCTGAACTGTAGATATCTAGATGGTAATTCCCATCTTTTACTGGGAGTATATTAATTCCCTGTCTTATTCTATTACTTCCTCCAAATCTTCCAAAAGTGTGTGAAGAAGCAAGTGCTCCAGTATCTTCATTAACTAAATCAAAATCAAGATATGTATTATCATTAGTTGTAGAATTTCTTTGAAGGTCAACCAATAGTATAGTTATTTCTCCTGTATCTATCAAGTTGATTTTCAAGGGATTTTGAGTATCTTTTACACTCATATCTGTTAAAGCGTGAACATCTATCGGTTTAGAAGCTACATATCCTACTGACAATAAAGCACCGGCTAGTAAAGAAGAGGCCAACATTTTTCTGTTTTTCATAACAAAACTCCTATATATTTCTATTTTTCTAAAAATTTATGATAATTGTCTTATAACCTTAAAAGTAAATATAATATTTTTCTAGTATCGAGCATTTAAGTTTTTCCCATATCATTTTCTCCTTGAATGACTGATAGAATAGGATTGAGTGATAAGTCAATCCTTGTTATACTAGTATAACAAGGCGGCTTTATTAGCTATTCTTTCCCTTATCATACCATAATAGATATTTAAATTTTTCGTCATTTAAACTATAGTTTCAATCTTGTTCATAAAAATAAAAAATAGCATAGAATTCTAGTATTTTGTAACTATAGTTTTCTTTCTCCATTTTTTTCTCTAAATTTTTGTATAATAGTCTTAGAAGTATGTAAGGAGATTATTTATGGAAAATCTATACCCATTTGGAGCTACATTTAAGTACCTGCGCGAAGCACGAGGACTCAGCCTAAAGGAAGCCGCCTCAGATATCGTATCACCACAGTTCCTAAGTCAATTTGAAAAAGGAGACAAAGGAATTTCACTTGAAAACTTTGCCAAACTTTTAATTGTTATCGGAGTTGAATGGAATGATTTTGTTCTCGCCTATGCAAATAAAGGTGGAGACTGCTTAGAATTACCTGCTATTGAATTTGGCAAGCATGTGGTCCATGAAGAAGATATCCTCACTTACATTGAAGAATACGAAAAATTATTTGATGTCTATCTAAAAGACAATCCACTTCAAGCAGAAATGATTTTTAAATCTATTAAATTAAGACATTATCCAACCATATCAAAGAGTCCAGAAACCGTTACCAGAATTCAAAACATTATCAAGCATTTAATGAAATCGGATGTCTTTAATAGTATCGAACTTGAAATTTATCGTGTTATCGTCAATCATTGCCCGATGGAACTCATTGACCATATGACCAAACAATTACTACTTATGTACAAAGAAAGTGCTAATACTGACACCTACATCCGTATTTTAAATGCTCTTACTTTCTCTGCAAAATACTTCTCTGAATTAGGCTACTATCAAAAGGCTGATGATATTATTAAAAAAATTAAATCACTTCAGACCTTCGAACGAGGCTATCTAGCTATTCCACTCATGTTCCTAGAAGTTGAACATGTTTACAATCAATTTAGATGGAATAAACCTGAGGCTATTCCCCTAGCCAAAAATCTATTTAATTATCTTCAAAGCGCAAAATTTATTGATCAGCAATATTACTCTAATTTTATCAATGCCTTCACCTATCACTGCCACTCATTAAATAAGACTGGAATTGATTTATTCTAAGCATCAAAAAAGTTGCTCCATTTTAGGAACAACTTTTTTATTTATAATTAAAAGTCTCCCCTGCCAACTTATCAGCTAGCTTAGGAAAGAGGGTATAAAACTTATGGGCTAGGTTCAACAAGACTGGGAGATTGAGTTCGCGTTTGTTTTTTCCTATAATCTTGACAATCTTTTCAGCCACTGCATCTGGTTCTAGCAGGAAGCGGTTAACCGACTTGAGATAGGTTCCATCTGGGTCCGCTTGGTCAAAAAATCCTGTGCGTATTGGTCCTGGATTGACCGTCGTCACATAAACACCGTAGGACATAAGTTCTAGGCGCAGAGCATTTGAAAAACCAATGGCCGCAAACTTGGTCGCTGAGTAGAGACTAGACTTACCAGTAGCAATCAAACCTGCCATGCTGACGATATTGATGATATGGCCTTTTCGGCTTTCCTTCATACGAGCAGCAAGGAGACGAGACAGATTCATCAAAGCAAAGGTATTGACCTCGAACATCTGGTGAATATCTTGGTTAGAAATCTGGTCAAATTCCTCGAAAATCCCGTAACCAGCGTTGTTAATTAAGACATCAATCTTGCCATAGCGGAGATAGAGATCAGTTACCAGAGATTCTAAGGCTGAATCATCGGTAATGTCTATTTCAATCAATTCTGCATGGGGATGGTTTCCGTAGAGTTGGGCTAATTTTTCCTTATTTCTACCAAGCAAGATGAGTTGGTCATTTTGCAAGAGTTTGACCATTTCTTGAGCTAGGCCACCGCTAGCTCCGGTAATGAGAATAGTAGGCATACTTATCCTTTCCCAATCTTTTAGATTTCCACTTCTTCCAAGTCTTTAACCACATGGACATTTTCAAAAATGCTAGCAGCATCTTTCTTGAGCTTGCTGATATCTTTTGAGAGGAAACGGGCACTGATATGGTTGAGCAAAAGGCGTTTAGCACCTGCTTCTACCGCTACTTGTGCAGCTTGCATGTTAGTAGAGTGGCCATGGTTACGAGCAATTTTTTCGTCACCCTTACCATAAGTCGATTCATGGACAAGGACATCGGCATTGACAGCCAGACGCACACTGGCATCCGTTTTTCGAGTGTCTCCTAAAATAGTGATAATCTTACCCGGACGTGGGGCTGAGATATAGTCTGCTGCCTTGATTTCAGTCCCATCTTCTAAAACAACGTCCTGACCGTTTTTAATTTTTCCAAAAAGTGGGCCAAATGGGACACCTGCCGCCTTGAGTTTTTCAGCATCCAGCGTTCCTTCCAAGTCCTTTTGAATGACACGATAGCCAACGCAGAAAATAGTATGATCCAATTCTTCCGCGTACACAGTGAATTTATCGGTCTCAAGGATTTTTCCTAGAGAATCTTGGTCAAATTCATGAAAATGAATGCGGTAAGGCAGGCGCGAACCTGACACACGAAGGCTGGTTAAGACAAAGGACTTGATTCCTTGAGGTCCATAGATTTCCAAATCAGTCTGCTCTTCATTAGCCTGAAAGGCACGGCTAGAAAGGAAACCTGGCAAGCCAAAGATATGGTCTCCATGCAGGTGGGTGATAAAGATTTTGCTGACCTTACGTGGTCGAATTGTGGTTTCCAGAATGCGATTTTGCGTACCTTCTCCACAGTCAAAGAGCCAGACTTCGTTAATCTCGTCCAAGAGTTTCAGGGCGAGACTGGAGACATTGCGGGCTTTAGAGGGCTGACCAGCCCCCGTTCCTAAAAATTGAATATCCATTCGATACTTTCTAATTAATCAATATATAACATGGCTATGCGGTTTTCCGATCGGAAATAGCGCTTGCCAGAAAAAGCAGCAGCTTCTTGCAGTAAATCCTCTTGGCTGTAACCTTTAAGACGCTTGCGACCATCAGCCAAGCTTTCCAAATCAGTCAAAGCTGTTAGACTCTCCATGCTAACAACTTCCTCATCTCTAATAGCCTTCATGTAAATCTTACCAGACTCTTCAAAGACTAGTTGATGGGGGAAAATTTGCGCAATTTCAAAGAGCAAGTCTTCTGAAATTTTCTCTTCATTTTCAGAGAAAATCCGACCAAGACCCTCACACTCATAACAAAAACCAAAGGATTTACCAGACAGATTAAGACGAATAAAAGGCTTATTTTCTAGGGTGAAACTAGGCTCAGTATTGTAAAGATTCAGTTCCTGACTGAGTTCCACAAAATAATCCGTCGCGGCCTCAGGACTTTTTTTCTGGTAGAGTTCTGCAAAGTAAGCATTGACAACGCTGGGCGGAGGTGTGATAAGTGCCAACTGCTCCTGCTCTGTTTTGCCAGCTAGAAGATGATCCAGATAGACCTTGTCCAGACTTGTATAGCCCCCATATTTTAGAGCCAACGTTTTAATATCAGTCATAAAATTCCTCTAACCTCCATTTGTTTTTCTCAGAAATGTAGCCTGTAATCACTTCGCCGTCCTCCTGATAATCGCGTTCTTCCAGAATCGCAACACTTTCTAAATCATGAATCTTGTAGGACTTTGAAAAAGGCACTCGCAGGGTAAATGATTCAAAAATACCCTTGATTTTCTCTAAAAACAAAGCCTGCAAATTCTCACGACTATCCTCAGATTTGGCAGAAATGAGGGCGTAGGGCGTTTGGGTCGGCGTAAAATCCTCCACTAAATCTGCTTTATTATAAAGTGTCAGACGAGGAATATCTTCCATGTCCAGGTCTTTCATGATGGACAGAACTGTTTTTTCATGCTCCTCATGGTAAGGATTGCTGGCATCGATAACATGAACCAGAAGGTCTACATGCTTGCTTTCTTCCAAGGTTGACTTGAAACTGGACACCAACTCTGTCGGCAAATCTTGGATAAAGCCAACTGTATCTGTCAAAGTTACTTGGAGATTGCCTCCCAGATGGATACTCTTAGTCGTCGCATCTAGAGTCGCAAATAGCTCGTCAGCCCCATACTGATTCTTACTGGTCAAGGTGTTCATGATAGTTGACTTCCCAGCATTGGTATAACCAATCAAACCAATCTTAAAGGTGCTTGACTCCAAACGTTTTTCTCTGACAGTCGCCCGATTTTTCTCAACCACCTTGAGCTGGCGCTCGATATCCGTGATTTGATTGCGAACGCTACGACGGTTCAGCTCCAGCTGGCTTTCACCAGGTCCACGGGAACCAATTCCCCCTGCCTGACGGCTGAGCATAATTCCCTGACCAACCAAGCGAGGCAAGAGATATTTGAGCTGGGCTAGGTGAACTTGGAGCTTCCCTTCATGGCTTCGAGCTCGCATGGCAAAGATATCCAAAATCAACTGCATACGGTCAATGACCTTAACACCCAGAACTTCCTCTAGATTGACATTTTGCCGTGGAGTTAAACGGTTGTTGACGATGACAGTGGTAATTTCTTCTGCATCCACCATGAGCGCAATTTCTTCTAACTTACCAGAGCCTACGAAGGTCTTGGAATCATATTTTTCACGTTTTTGTCTGTAGCTATCGACTACGACTGCTCCAGCTGTCTTGGCTAGACTGGCCAATTCTTCCATGGAGAGGTCAAAATTGTCCATCCCCTGCAATTCCACACCGATGAGCAAGACTCGCTCCTCTTTTTTCTCCGTATCAATCATCTAAAAACTCCTCTATCTGGCTTAAAATGCGGTCTTGCACACCAGATTCTCCAATATGATAAAAGGTCACCTGCATGCGATTACGGAACCAGGTCAACTGACGCTTGGCAAAACGACGAGTCGCCTGTTTGAGACTCTCACTGGCTTCTTCCAAGGTCTGCTCTCCACGAAAATAAGGAAAGAGTTCCTTGTAACCAATCCCTTTAGCAGCCTGCACATCTGGATAATGGTCAAACAACCACTTGGCTTCGTCTAGAAGTCCAGCTTCAAACATCAGGTCCACTCGGTGATTGATACGTTCATATAATTGACTGCGCTCATCATCCAAGCAGATAATCAGCGGTTCATATAGACTCTCTTGATTTTCCAAATCCTGACCAAAATGGGCAATTTCCAAGGCACGCATTGCACGACGACGATTAAACTGGGGAATCTCAAGGCCTGCTTGGTCCACCAGATAGGCTAATTCCTCATCTGTATAAGGCTCCAAACTAGCCCGATAGGCCAAAATCTCCTTATGAGGTGTCCCCCCACCCAGGTGGTAACCTTCAAGCAAACTCTGGATATAAAGCCCAGTCCCACCAGCAATAATGGCTAGCTTGCCACGACCATGAATATCCTCAATAGCCATCTTAGCTTCTGAAACAAAATCAAAAGCCGAGTAAGACTCGGTTACCTCTCTAACATCGATTAAATGATGGGGAACAGCTGCCTGCTCTTCTGGACTAGCCTTAGCCGTCCCAATATCTAGACCTCGATAGACTTGCTGGCTATCTCCACTAACCACTTCGCCATTAAAACGCTTGGCCACTTCAATGGCTAGAGCCGTCTTTCCAACTGCAGTCGGTCCAACAATCACAATTATTTTTGTTTTCATCTTTTTTCCTTGAAAAATTCCCATTTTTTCGTTAATATTATTATAACACAAAAAGGTCGGTCAGAAAAATGTGACCTCTTGAAGGGGCTGGCTGATTAAGAAGATAAAGGAGGAAGACTCATGGCTAAAGGATTCGCTAAAGGTCTTGTAACAGGTGTCGCAGGAACTGTCGCTGCAGTCGCAGGTGCAGTATACGCATTTAAAAAGAAAGTGATCGAACCAGAAGAGCAAAAAGCAGCTTTCATCGAAGAAAACCGTAAAAAAGCAGCTCGTCGCCGCGTATCACGTTAAGAAACAAAAGAAGTTGGGATTCATTGTCTCAACTTCTTTTTTCTATTCTTTTAAATAGCTAGGTCAAACTTCAACTGTGGCTTAACAGGGTCATAATCCACCAACTCAAAATCTTCTGCTTTGATATCAAAGAAATTGGTCTTATCTGGCACATTCAAGACCAAACGTGGTTGGCAGTTTGACGGCTCCCGACGAAGCAATTCCTCTGCTTGTTCAAATTGATTATCATAGATATGGAGGTTGTTGATAAAGTAGAAGAACTTCCCAACCTTCCAGCCAAAATGCTTGGCAATCATCATTTGAAGAGCCACGTACTGCATAGCGTTGATATGGTGGGCCACTAGCATGTCGTTAGAACGCTGGGTCAAGGTCGCATCCAGATAGATTTCTCCATCTACACGGCGGACATCAAACATGGTCTGAAAGGCGCAGGGGAGCAGCCCATCTGTCTCCTCAAAAGCTTGGTAATCCCAAAGGGAGATAATGTTTCGACGGTTCCAAGGATTAGCTTCCAACTGCTTGAGAAGCTTATTGATAATATCGTGTTTCTTAACGACTGCCCCGTAACGCTCACCAATAGTTCCCGTATCTCCCACCTCCCAGTCATTCCAGTAGTGAACATTGTACTTGTCATTGAGCACTTCTAGGCTATTAGACTGGTCTTGGTAAATCCAGAGCACTTCCTTGATTGCGGATTTGATGGCAATAGGACGCAAGGTTGTGATTGGAAATTCTCCTTTAGATAAGTCATACTCTGCAAAGGCACCCGTTACGTACTTGGAGTTGGCAACAGTCCCATCCTTGTACTTGGGACGAGCCTGCTCAGAAAAGACTCCATCTTTGAGGATTCGTTCAATATTTTCTTTAAAAATCGTATCTGCTTTTGTCATTTACTCTCACCTCATTTATTGTCCTAACTAGTATAGCATAAAAAAAGAAAGGAGGAAAATCACTCGCTTTAAAGTAGTGTTTTTCTCCTTATCTATTTTATTGCAATACAAGTGATGCTGCTCCGATAACCCCAGCGTCATTTCCTAGAGTTGCAAGAGCTAATTTAGTAGATGTACGTACTTGTGGGAAAGTATTTTCGTCGTAAACCTTTTGAACACCTTGTAGAAGGAATTCTCCTGCAGCTGACACACCGCCACCGATAACGATTGTTGATGGGTTTAGGATTGATCCGATGTTAGCACAAGCGATTCCCAAGTAACGTGAGAAGTTACGGTAAACGATCAAAGCAAGGTCGTCTCCTTCTTTTGCCAAATCAAAGACAGTCTTAGCAGTTACTTCTTCTCCGTTATCAATCAAGCGTTTCAAGGCTGCATCGCCTTCGTATTCATCAGCATAGCGACGAGTCAAGTTGACAATCCCTGTTGCAGAAGCGACTGTCTCAAGACAGCCTTTCTTACCACAGGTACATGCGATTGGTTGGTCAAAGTCAACAGTGATGTGGCCAAGCTCACCTGCTGCACCAGCAACACCGTGAAGCAATTTGCCTTCTGCAACGATACCGCCACCAACACCTGTACCTAGTGTCATAAAGACAACGTCTGGTTGGTTATCACCAGCACCCATCCAACGTTCACCAAGAGCAGCTACGTTGGCATCATTATCGATGAAGAATGGAATACCCAAAGCCTTTTCAATCTTCTCTTTGATTGGTTGAAGTGTTTTCCAGTTGAGGTTGTAGGCACCGATAACAGTCCCTTTTTCACGGTCAACCACACCTGGTGATCCCATTCCGATACCTTGGAAGTCTGCTGCTACCAATCCAAGCAAGTCCAAACGATGTTGAATAGACTCAATCATATCATCTACGATATGACTTCCCTCATCCAAAATGTTAGTCTTGATAGACCATTTTTCTTGGATTTCTCCTGCTGTTGTTAAAATTGCAAATTTGATAGAAGTTCCACCAAGGTCAATCCCAATAATCTTTTGACTCATCATATTCTCCTTTTTTATTATGAATTTATTGAAAATGCTTACAGTACTAGTATAACAAAATTCACTCATTTATGCAAAGGTTTGCATTAACTTTCTAGATTTTATCCTTACTTATGGTTTCCATAGACCTGAAGCATCTACATAGTAGCGACCTCCATCAACTCGCTCATTTTTAGCCATTTTACCATCTGATTTCAAATAGTAATTTCCTTGCCATGCATTGCGAGCATAAGAACCATCTGATTTCAAGTAATACCAGGCTTGATAAGAAGAGTCATAAACCCACTCACCTTGTGCCATTTTACCGTTTGATTTAAGGTAATAAGCTCCTTGCCATGCATTTTTTTCATAAGAACCATCTGATTTCAAATAATACCAAGTTTGATAAGAAGAGTCATAAATCCATTCGCTCTGTGCCATTTGACCATCAGCTTTCAGGTAATAGCTTCCCTGCCAAGCATTTTTCACTGGATTTCCATTTCCGTCAAAATAATACCAAGCGCCGTCCTGCTTAACCCAACCACTTGCTGTTGCTGAACTTGTGTCGGTTTGAGTTGTAGCCGCTTGTTTTGCTTTAAAAGCACCCTTAGGGGCATTTTTCAATTCGCAAGCCACACCATCATGATCGCGGTCTAACTTGGCAGAATAACCAGGTTCTCCCTCGTGAATATCCGAGTATCCATTCTCCCAAGCTTCCTTACAGCTAGAAAAATGAATGTTTTCCTCTGCTAACACAGGTTGTGAAAACAAGGCTAAAACTGGCAAGGTAGCCAGACTCATTTTTAAAAATAGACGTTTGTTCATCTTTTTCTCCCATAATTATGATATCGATTTCAATATTATTTTATCAAACTTATTTCAGCAATTCAAGGAAACTTCTGATCTTTTCTACAAACTCCTTTGGTTTAGCCTTATTCAAGACATGAGGTCCATCTGGTATAATCTGAAATTGAGATTCTGATATTAGTTTATGAAGACTTCTCATAGAACTAAGATTCGGTTTATCTTTGCTACCACAAATTAGTAAGGTTGGATAGGGGCAAGTCCTTGATATATCAGTTAAATCAAGTGTCTTCAATTCCTCAGAAACTCCGACCATAAGAGCTTTGTCTGCTCCCTGTTTTTCAAATACTCTTTTGGGAAGTAGTTTAAAAATCAGCAACTGAATGTAAAAAGGGATATTACCAGCTAGTTTCAATGGACAGCCTGACAAAACCAAGGCCTGAAGATTTGGCAAATCGTAACTTGACAGCTCTAATGTAAGTGCAGCTCCTAAGGACAAACCGATTAGGACAAAAGGTTCTGTCTCCTCTGACAAGTGCTGATAAATGCGCTCCTTGGCTTCTTGATAGCTAGTAATTCCCGTAGGGAATAAGTCGAGGGCTTCAGAGGGATAATCCGCAAGTAACTCCTGCACTTCCTTCCAACTCTCCGCTGACTGGCCTAATCCATGTAAAAATATTAGTTTCATTTATCTCTCCTTTACTGACAATTCATACAAGCCCCTCACCGCGTTACAGCCATAGATGGCTTCTGCTTGGGTTAATTCTGCCAAGGTCAAGACTTTCTCTTCTACCTGTCCTGTTTCCAGCAAATGCTGACGATAAATTCCTGGCAAGATTCCAAGTCGGATAGGCGGTGTATAGAGTTTCCCATCGATTTTCAGAACCAAATTTCCGATAGAGATTTCAAGAAGTTCTCCTTTTACATTATGGTAAATCTTCTCTTGTTCACCTAGGCTCAAATGCGGTCGGTGAGTCGTTTTGAAGTAGGTAAAGGCTTGTTGCAAATTGGCTTCCTGAAGGCAAAGTTTGGCCTGACAAAAACTTGGACTAAGGGGTGTTAATACTTGACGACTGAGTTCTATCTCTCCAGACTTGTCGAGAGAAATACGCAAGCGGTAATCTTGATTAGCATCACAAGCCTGACACTCTTCCTCTATCTTTTGTTTCAAGTTTTCTGAATCAAATGGAAAGGCAAAATACCGACTAGCTTTTCTCAGCCTTTCTATATGTTGTTCTTCAAACAGCAAGTTCTTCTGGCTGATTTTCCCTGTAGTAATCAGTTTGAAACGAGCTTGTTTACGATAGAGAACAGCCGCCTTTTGATGAACTTCACGATATTCAGACTCCCATGTACTATCCCAAGTAATCCCACCTCCAACTCCATAGATGGCTTTCCCTTGATGCAGTTGAATAGTCCGGATAGCAACATTAAAAATCCGTCGTCCACTTGGAAGCAGGAGACCAATCGTTCCGCAGTAGACTCCACGCGGTTGTGGTTCCAAGTCCTTTATAATTTCCATAGTCGCAATTTTCGGAGCTCCCGTTATGGAACCACAAGGAAAGAGAGAACGGAATATTTCTACAAGGTCAACATCCTCTCGCAACCAACTCTTGATGGTCGAAGTCATCTGCCAAACCGTTGAATACTGTTCCACTTGGCAAAGACGCTCTACATGCTCACTCCCCACCTCAGAAATACGGTTCATGTCATTGCGCAAGAGGTCCACAATCATCATATTTTCAGAGCGATTTTTAGAATCCTGCTCCAACCAACTGGCCTGTTCAAGATCTTCTTGGTCAGTTACCCCACGCTGAGTCGTTCCCTTCATTGGTCGTGTTGTCAACTCGCGGTCATTTTGCTCAAAAAAGAGTTCTGGACTCATGGAAATCACTGCCATCTCGTCATGTTCAACATAAGCATTGTAGCCCGCCTCCTGCTCTACTACCATACGATTGTAGATGGCAAAAGGATTGGCACTTAATTTTTGCTTGAGTTGGACGGTGTAGTTGACCTGATAGGTGTCCCCCTGCCGCAAATGATGGTGAATCTGAGCAATCGCCTTTTCATAATCTGCTTCAGACGTCACTTCCTGCCAATTTGAAGGCAAATCAACCTCATCATAAGTCAGGGGAATAGGAGATGTCTCCACCCTATCGTGAACAGTAAAGTAAAGCAAATACTCGTCCAGTAAAGGAGCTTTATGAACTGCTAATTTCTCCTCAAAAGCAGGTGCAGCCTCGTAGCTGACATAGCCCACCACATAGTAGCCTTGCTCTTGGTAGCTTTCCACTTGTACCAGCAAATCTGCCACTTCTGCTACATTTCTCGTTTTCAACTCTTTAATAGGCTGGGTAAAGGTGTATCTCTCGCCCAAAGCCCTAAAATCAATCACTGTTTTTCTATGCATATCTTAAGTATAGCACAAAATAAGAAAACCCTCATCCGCAAAGCAGATGAGATTGTTTTTAGTCCCGTCACGTATCTTCTGATTAGAGAAAAAACTCTCCTAGTAGCTATTTTGCTCTAGGAGAGTTTTAAGAATAATATTATCTACTTAGTCTCAAAAAAGGAGTTGCAACTGTTAGAAATCGTTACTGATTTTCTAATTTGTCTTCTTCATCTTCTTTTCGACGACGAGCAATAAGACCAAAACCAAGTATCGCACTAGCTGTTGCTGCAACAATTGCTGTTATGGATTCTGTTGTACCTGTATTTGGCAATTCTCTAGCCACTACACGCTGATTAGTAGCTACTTGCTGATTCTCATTTTCAAGTTGTGAGATAGTAGATGCTACACTATCTTTCACTTTAGCTTTGGCTTCATCAGTTTTCAATACTTGGTCTATTGCTTGTTTTTCCTGTGGTTTTTCTTTAGAAGTTGGATTAGCTGAGTTTACATGAACTCCAGTACTTACTCCAACTGCCGGTCTAATTTGTGCGATCGGATTGACTGAGTTCACTTCCTCAATACCAGTTGACTTAGCTTGGTCGACTTCTGCTTTTGTTGTCGCGTTGTCGATGGCTTCTTTCGCTGCGTCTGCTTTAGACTTAGCTTCTTCTTTAGCTTTAGCTTTTTCTTCCGCTGTTAAATCCAGACGGTTGTCTAGCTCAGCATTCTTAGCTTTTAGTGCATCATCAATTGCTACCTTAGCTGCTTTCTTAGCTACTGGCGTTGGATTGACTGATTCTACACTTGTTGCTCCATTAGTCTTAGCTTGTTCTACCGACTCGTTTGTTGTTGCGCTATCGATGGCTTGTTTGGCTGAGTCTGCTTTAGCTTTTGCTTCAGCCTTAGCAACAATTTTCTCTTCGGCTGTTAAGTCTGTGCGAGCATTAATCTCATCGTTCTTAGCTTTTAGTGCATCTTCTATTGCTTGCTTCGCTGCTGGCTTCGCCACTGCTACTGGATTAACTGAAGTGACTTCTGTTGTTCCAGTTGACTTAACTTGAGCGACTTCTGCGTTTGTTGTTGCATTATCGATTGCTTCTTTCGCTGCATCTGCTTTTGCTTTCGCGTCAGCTTTCGCTGCAGTCTTCTCCCCATCTGTTAAGTCTGCACGAAAATCTATCTCGGCATTCTTAGCTTTTAGTGCATCTTCTATTGCTTTCTTAGCTGTTGTCTTAGCTACTGGCGTTGGATTGACTGAGTTCACTTCCTCAATACCAGTTGACTTAGCTTGGTTGACTTCTGCATTTGTTGTTGCATTATCGATTGCTTCTTTCGCTGCATCTGCTTTTGCTTTCGCGTCAGTTTTCGCTACAGTTTTTTCTTCGGCTGTTAAGTCGTTGTTCGCATCGATCGCGTCATTTTTAGCTTTCAATGCATCATCGATTGCTTGCTTAGCTTCTGGCTTCGCTACTGCGTCTGGATTTACATTGTTTACTTCTGTTGTTCCGTTAGGCTTAGCTTGAGCGACTTCTTCGTTTGTTGTCGCTTTATCGATTACTTCCTTAGCTGTATCAGCTTTATCTTTTGCATATTCCTTAGCCACAGTTTTCTCTTCGTCAGTTAAGTCTAGACGAGAATCTATCTCGGCATTCTTAGCTTTAAGAGCTTCATCAATGGCTTGCTTAGCTTCTTCCTTCGCTACTGCTGCTGGATTGACTGAGATGACTTCTGTTGCTCCGTTAGCCTTAGCTTGTTCTACCGCATCGTTTGTTGTTGCTTTATCGATTGCTTGTTTCGCTGCGTCTGCTTTCGCTTTCACATCTTCCTTAGCCACAGTTTTCTCTTCTTCCGTTAAGTCTGGACGAGAATCTATCTCGGCATTCTTAGCTTTAAGAGCTTCGTCGATTGCTTGTTTAGCTTCTGTTTTCGCTACTGCGTCTGGGTTTACTGAAGTCACTTCTGCTATACCAATTGACTTAGCTTGATCGACTGCATCGTTTGTTTTTGCGTTGTCGATTGCTTCCTTAGTTGTGTCAGCTTTCGCTTTAGCGTCTGCTTTGGCTGCAGTTTTCTCTTCGTCTGTTAAGTCGTTGTTCGCATCGATCGCGTCATTTTTAGCTTTCAGCGCATCGTCGATTGCTTTCTTAGCTGCCGGTTTTGTCTCAGCTGTTGGATTTACTGAGTCTACACTTGTTGCTCCATCATTTTTAGCTTGAGTTACTGCATCATTTGTTGTTGCGTTGTCGATTGCTGTTAAGTCGTTGTTCGCATCGATTTCTGCTTCCTTAGCTTTCAGCGCATCGTCTATTGCTTTTTTAGCCGCTGGCTTAGCTTGCGCTGTTGGATTTACTGAAGATACACTCGTTGCTCCAGCGTTTTTAGCTTGAGTTACTGCATTATTTGTTGTCGCATTGTCGATTGCAGTCTTCGCTGCGTCTGCTTTGGCTTTCGCTTCTTCTTTAGCTGCTGTTTTTTCCTCAGCTGTCAGATCATCTCGAGCATCGATTTCTGCTTCTTTGGCTTTAAGTGCATCTTCTACTGCTTTCTTCGCCTCTGGTTTCGCTACTGGAGTTGGAGTCACCGAATCTACCGATGTTGCTCCATCATTTTTAGCTTGTTCTACCTCATCATTTGTTGTCGCGTTGTCTATTGCTGTTTTCGCTGCGTCGGCTTTGGCTTTTGCATCTGCTTTAGCTGCAGTTTTCTCTTCGTCTGTTAAGTCGTTGTTCGCGTCAATCGCTGCTTCCTTAGCTTTTAATGCATCGTCGATTGCTTTCTTAGCTGCTGGTTTGGCTACTGGAGTTGGAGTCACTGAAGATACACTTGCTGCCCCATCATTTTTAGCTTGAGTTACTGCATCGTTTGTGGTTGCGTTGTCGATTGCAGTCTTCGCTGCGTCGGCTTTGGCTTTAGCTTCTTCCTTAGCTGCTATTTTTTCCTCAGCTGTCAGATTATCTCGAGCATCAATCGCGTCATTTTTAGCTTTTAGGGCATCGTCGATTGCTTTTTTAGCTGCTGGTTTTGCCACTGCTGTTGGATTTACATTATTTACTTCTGTTGTTCCATTAGCCTTAGCTTGGTCTACTCCCGCGTTTGTTGTCGCATTATCGATCGCTTGTTTCGCTGCAGCTGCCTTGTCTTGCGCTTCTTGCTTAGCTTTGGCTTTTTCTTCGTCTGTTAAGTCATTATTTGCGTTGATTGCTGCTTCCTTAGCTTTCAGCGCATCTTCGATGGCCTTCTTAGCAGCCGGTTTAGCTGTTGGTGTTGGAGTGACTGATGATACACTTGTCGCTCCGTCGTTTTTAGCTTGCGTTACGGTATCGTTTGTGGTTGCATTGTCAATTGCAGTCTTCGCTGCGTCGGCTTTGGCTTTCGCATCAGCTTTCGCTGCAGTTTTCTCTTCGTCTGTTAAGTCGTTGTTTGCGTCAATTGCTGCTTCCTTAGCTTTTAATGCATCGTCGATTGCTTGTTTAGCCGCTGGCTTAGCTTGCGCTGTTGGACTTACTGAAGATACACTTGTCACTCCATCGTTTTTAGCTTTCTCAACTGCATCGTTTGTTGTTGCGTTGTCGATTGCTTGTTTCGCTGCGTCGGCTTTGGCTTTTGCATCTGCTTTAGCTGCAGTTTTTTCTTCGTCTGTTAAGTCATTATTGGCATCAATCGCGTCATTCTTAGCTTTCAATGCGTCATCAATTGCTTGTTTTGCAGCCGGTTTAGCTGTTGGTGTTGGAGTGACTGAAGATATACTTGTCGCTCCGTCATTTTTAGCTTGTTCTACCGCTGCGTTTGTTGTTGCGCTATCGATTGCTTGTTTAGCTGCATCGGCTTTGGCTTTGGCGTCTTCCTTAGCTTTGGCTTTCTCTTCTGCTGTTAAGTCATTGTTGGCATCTATTGCTGCTTCTTTTGCTTTTAATGCTTCATCGATGGCTTGTTTTGCAGCTGGCTTCGCTTGCGCTGTTGGTGTTACTAAAGATACACTTGTCGCTCCATCAGCCTTAGCTTGTTCCACCGCTGCATTTGTTGTCGCTTGATCAATTGCTTGTTTTGCTGCGTCTGCTTTGGCTTTCGCATCTTCTTTAGCTTTTGTTTTTTCTTCTGCTGTTAAGTCATTGTTGGCATCTATTGCTGCTTCTTTTGCTTTTAATGCTTCATCGATGGCTTTCTTAGCTGCTGGTTTGGCTACCGGAGTTGGAGTCACCGAATCTACTGATGTTGCTCCGTCGTTTTTAGCTTGCGTTACTGCATCATTTGTTGTCGCCTTGTCGATTGCTTGCTTCGCTGCGTCAGATTTGGCTTTTGCATCAGCTTTCGCCGCAGTTTTTTCTTCGTCTGTTAAGTCATTATTGGCATCAATCGCGTCATTCTTAGCTTTCAATGCGTCATCAATTGCTTGTTTTGCAGCCGGTTTAGCTGTTGGTGTTGGAGTGACTGATGATATACTTGTCGCTCCGTCATTTTTAGCTTGTTCTACCGCTGCGTTTGTTGTTGCGCTATCGATTGCTTGTTTAGCTGCATCGGCTTTGGCTTTGGCGTCTTCCTTAGCTTTGGCTTTCTCTTCTGCTGTTAAGTCATTGTTGGCATCTATTGCTGCTTCTTTTGCTTTTAATGCTTCATCGATGGCTTGTTTTGCCGCTGGCTTCGCTTGCGCTGTTGGTGTCACTGAGTCTACACTTGTTGCTCCATCAGCCTTAGCTTGTTCCACCGCTGCATTTGTTGTTGCTTGATCAATTGCTTGTTTTGCTGCGTCTGCTTTGGCTTTCGCATCTTCTTTAGCTTTTGTTTTTTCTTCTGCTGTTAAGTCATTGTTGGCATCTATTGCTGCTTCTTTTGCTTTTAATGCTTCATCGATGGCTTGTTTTGCAGCTGGCTTCGCTACCGGAGTTGGAGTCACCGAATCTACTGATGTTGCTCCGTCGTTTTTAGCTTGCGTTACTGCATCATTTGTTGTCGCCTTGTCGATTGCTTGCTTCGCTGCGTCAGATTTGGCTTTTGCATCAGCTTTCGCCGCAGTTTTTTCTTCGTCTGTTAAGTCATTGTTGGCATCAATCGCGTCGTTCTTAGCTTTCAATGCGTCATCGATGGCTTGTTTTGCAGCCGGTTTAGCTGTTGGTGTTGGAGTTACTGAAGATATACTTGTCGCTCCGTCATTTTTAGCTTGTTCTACCGCATCGTTTGTTGTCGCGTTGTCGATTGCTTGCTTCGCTGCATCGGCTTTGGCTTTCGCATCTTCTTTAGCTTTGGCTTTTTCTTCAGCAGTCAAATCGTTATTGGAATCAATCGCGTCATTCTTAGCTTTTAATGCGTCATCGATGGCTTGCTTCGCTGCTGGTTTGGCTACCGGCGTTGGAGTCACCGAATCTACTGATATTGCCCCAGCGTTTTTAGCTTGAGTTACTGCATCGTTTGTTGTCGCGTTGTCGATGGCTTGCTTTGCTACATCTGCTTTGGATTTTGCGTCTTCCTTAGCTTTGGATTTTTCTTCAGCAGTCAAATCGTTATTGGCATCAATCTCTGCTTCTTTTGCTTTTAACGCTTCATCAACTGCATTTTTTGCGTCAGTTTTCTTTTGGCTTGCTTGCGGATTAACGCTTTCTACATCAGCAACGCCTGTAGTTTTCGCATTATCTACTGTTGAGTTTGTTGTTGCAGTATCAATATTATTTTTAGCCGCTGTTGCTCTTGCTTGTGCATCTGCTTTTGCTGCTTCTTTTTCTTCAGTTGTTAAATCATTTCTTGCATCAAGTTGTGCTTCTTTCGCTTTAAGTGCATCATCTATTGCTTTCTTAGCCACTGGTTTCGCTACCGCTGTTGGCGTTACTGAACTTACACTTGTCGTTCCTGCCGTTTGGGCTGAGTCCACTGCTACGTTTGTTGTAGCATTATCGATTGCTGTTTTTGCTGCATTCGCTTTTGCCTGTGCATCTGCTTTTGCTGCATTCTTCTCTTCTGTCGTTAAGTCGTTATTCGTATCGATGGCTGCTGCTTTCTCTCTTAAAGCTGTATCAATAGCTGCTTTTGCCGTATCTTTCTTAGTTACTACCGGGTTATCATTGCTAATCACAGTTGTTCCTGATGTTTTCGCATTATCTAATGCTGCTTTTGTCGTTACCGAATTATCATTAATCGCTGTTAAAGCTTTTGTCTTATCGGCATTAACTTTTTCGATTGCTGCTGCTTTTTCTTCCGCAGTTGCATTTGTATTTGAATTAATTTCCGCAATTTTTTTGTCTGCAGCTGTATTAATTGCATCAATTGCAGGTTGTTTATTTAAACTCGTGAACTCTGATAAAGGTTTTGTATCAGTTGAACCATCTTTATACATTACAACAAGATTTCCATTAGCATCTTTTGTAATCGTAGAAATTCTTGACGCTTGAATTTCTACAGCTTGTCCTCTTTTACTTGTAAGATTTGCATCATCGTTAGTTTGAGAGTATTCAATTTTTACTTTTTCTTTAATTTTTTCAAATTCGTCAGCCGTAACATTCGCTGGATCTACTACACTAACTGTTCCTTCTGGAGTCTTAATATCATATTTAGTAGTTTGATTTTTTACAACAAACTCAACATAACCTTCAATTTTTTGACGTTCTGCAGGATTAGTAGTGGCATTAATTCTTCCGTTGAAAGGTGCACTTTCTCCATTATTATCATCTTTAGCAACGATTACACTCGTCCATTTTTGGTCAGCTGTAAGGTTAGTAGTTCCAGTCATTTTAATCGTTGCGGTTTTCTTATCTTCAGAAACAGAACCTTCTCCACTTGATAGAGCACTGTCTGTCACTTTCCCAACTGCTAAACCATAACTAGTTGCGTTATTGTAGTTAACGTCACCAGGACCACGAAGTTTTAGATCTTTAATCTTAGATTCATCCGTTGCAGTGAATGTCAGATCTGTCTCTTCTCCAGAATAGATATAAATATTTCTGTTCGCTTCGTTTGAATATGGAAGATTAACAGTCGGAGGAGTATTTTTTCTAACTATCTCTCCTACTGGTTTCGTCTTCGTAGAGCCGTCTGTAAATGTAACAACAATGTTATTCCCTACTATATTAACCGATTGGATAACATCCTCAGGATGTTCTACCAAAGTTCCACGTTTATCAGCAAATCTTGCATCTTCGTTCGTTGTTGAATATTCTAGTTGAATACTATCTTTGATTTTTTGCAAGTCTTCTGCCGTTGGATTTGTTAAACTAGTTACAGAAATTTTTTCATCTGTAGGTTGAGATCTTAGGGCGTATTTTTTAGATTGAGCTTTTAATACTAAGTAGAAATACCCTGGATCTGCAATACTATCGCCTTTTTTAAGATTTTCTCTACCTTGGTCATCAACTACCTGAACATAACGAGTCCCAATATTAAGTGTTTGGGTCTCTTGTTTTGTATAATCTCGATGCTTTTTCAGTACATCATTTGGACGACCCGTAATAACGATTTTTGCAGGATTTGCTTGACTCGCATCCGATGTTACTCCTGCTGTTTCCGCTCGGTTTATTACCCTAGCTGTGAATCCAAATTCAACATCCAAGTCATTATCCGTACCTGCAACATTAGGAAATCTTTGTCGTGATCCTTTCTTAATAGTTGCATAGCGAATCTTTCCTGTTTCGGAATATACTGGAATTTCTAATGAGAAATGCTCTTCATTATAGATATAGATTTTCTTCTCAGATGGAATCGAGAACGTGAAATCTACCTTTGGATCTTGATTGACAGCTGCACGGAATGTAGTATCTGCTTCAATCTTACTTCCATTACGGGAATCATTCGCTCCTGTATTTTCAATCGCATTTGATTCTGATGCTTTCTCAGTATTCTCAGCTTCGATACCAACTGTTTCTTTACCCTCAGTAGTATCTGTTGAGACAATTTCTTTTTTCTCAACCGGCTTATTTCTTAGTTTTGAGTTAACAGCAGTTACTAGTTTTTGATAGGCGTTCGTCAACTCTTCTTGCGTGCTCGCGCTCGCTAATGTCGCTTTTGCACTAGCTAACTCAGCAGCTAGACTCACTACACTTTCCTCAGTCTTATTGGTGTAGGCTCCACTCGAAATCTTACCTTCAATTTCACCAACATAATTTGCAAGTTGATTTTTATCTAATTCTGGTTTACTGATTTTCGGTTCACTGATTTTTGACTCGCTCTGATTTTCAGCCTTATCCCCACCTTCTTGAGCCAACTCTACTTTACTAGAAGTCTCTTCAGTTACTTTCAATTGATCCGCAGAAACTGCCCCATTTCCTAAAAACATTAAAAAGGCAGCAACCGCTACACTCGCTGCACCAAAACTATATTTACGAATGGAGAAACGCATGATCTTTTCTTTTTTCTGATTCTCAAGGGACTTAACAGTAATCTTGTTCTTCATTTATAATAACTCTTTCTTTCTCAGCATTATATTATATTGATTTTTATATATATTTATAAAACACTATACCATTAATTTTATAATTTTTAAGCTATTTTTGCAAGTTGTTTGAACGATCTCACTATCCATAAAATAAGGAATTACTTCCCACTTCAGTTACTTTTTAGAAAACTAATTTAGATTAATTTTTTCAATAATTATGCTTGTAATTTAACAACCAAAGACTTTAAAAACATAAAAAAGGCAGATTCAGATAAAACTGATCTACCTTTTTATTATTCTATTAGTCCTATCTACTATTTAGTAAACAAATCTCCAGTAAATCCATTAGATTTTTGTAAGAGTTGTTTATAAACTTTTTCTTTCAGACCAACTGTATTTCCAAATCCATTCCCTTTAAGATCTTTCTCAACTGCTTCATCAAATAATTCTTGAAGTCTTGCATAAGTTGAAATTTTCTCACCATTAATTTCAATTTCAACAAAACCTTTTTGAGCTTTCTCATGTACTTCATGGTACCAAGCAGATTTCCATTCTTCTAAGTTTTGGAATCTTCCATTTGAAACTTTCTTAATGATGAAATCATCTCCAACATAACCATTGTTTTCTTTCTTAGCAGCATCTTTATATTTATTAGAAGCGTATCCTAAGAAACCATCGAGATAACCAAAGTAACCCCACATACGGAATGTATTATGTTTAAATGAAATAGAACCTACAGTACTTCTACTTGTGTTACCACCATAGATACCTGCCATCATATTAACGGTTTGATAAGCAGTGTCAAAACCTTCTGAACGATAACGTCCATTACCAGGCATTCCATGCTTGGTAACAAAGTTATTGTTTACCAATTGATCAATCGTTGTTAACTTCATGTTTTTCTCTTCATCATTTAAATCACGAAGTTTATCCCATTGATGTGGCTTACCTTTTAGACTGTTACGATCAGCATTCGAACGCCATTCTCGATCCATTTTCTTGAACCACTTATCATTGGTTCCTTCATTTTTCTTAATGACCGCTTCAGCTTCTAAGTAATCAAGCATCATCATTGATTCATTATAGTTCTTCATGTAATGGTCAATCTTCTGACGACTATCTAGCATATTAGGATTATAGTTATACCATTGATTACCATCATTTTGACGTTCATACGCCATGTTTAATCCTAAGGAACCATATTCACCATTTGGATTTGAGACTGATGGTGATTGTAACATACCTTGAGCAAAGGCTTCAACGTCTGTTCCTTCACGGTGACGCCAAGTTCCTAAGTAGGCCATACGGTCATTGATGTGAGTTGTTTCGTGAGTGAATGCAGATGTACCAAAATCACTAATCATGCTAGAGATGATATAATATACAGCCTCTTGTGGTTGTGGATTTTGGAAGATATAAGCGTATGCACCCATTCCATTGTATCCGTGCCACTTATCAGTCGGACCATAGAATTCACGAATTGGAGCAAAATCGCCATTCTTAGTATGTCCCATACGGTCAACCCAACCAAGACCTGGTACATCATGATTATCCCAAATGGCAGATGGTACCATATTCTCACTCTTAAGAAGTTGATTTCGTACATTATCAGCAGCAAGTCTTGACCAGAAGTCCAAGTAATTGATTTGTTCTTGCGCACGTAAATCAACTTGCTTCTTAAACGCTTCACGTTCTTCTACCGTATTTTTACCATATTTCTCAAATGAACTAAACGCAATGGTATTATAGGTTGTAATTAAAATCATATGCGCTTTCTTCAGATTCAGAAGTGGTAGAATATAACGTCCGTGATGTCCATTATTAATTACTTCATACAATTTATGTTTCTTATTCGCAAAATCAGGATTTGATGATTGTTTCTCAACAACATAAGCGTTATCTGCAATGTTGTTCTTGAACCAAGTATTCATATCTGTTTCACTAGTGAATAATTCCATGTTGTACTTCAGGAATTCGTGTAAATTAGCTTTACCAGTAGCACTTGCAAGAGCTCTGTTAAATGCATCGTGTGATTGATCACCTTTTAGGTTGTTACCATTTGATGCGAAGCTGATTAATCTATCAAGTACGTTAACGTTCTTACCGTAGAAATCCGGTTTAAAGGTCATCATATTTTTGATATTTAATCCGTCAAATTTAATTCCATAGTATTGGTTTAAGTAAGCCAGAGCTAACATGATTTTAGCTTTGTTATCTTCAACTTTTTTAATCAATGCACGTTTAGCTGCTTCGTCCGTATTTAATTGATGGTCTTCATTTTCAACTAAAGCTTTAACTAAAGCATCAAGATTATCTTTTACTTCTTTGAAGCTTTCTTCCATGTATAACATCTTAGGATTGTTATTAATCTTACGAACTTCATCTGAATCAAGTTCAACAGAAGCTAATTTAGCTTTGATATCATTAATCAAATTTGCACGATCTTTAACAACCATGTTTGGTGTATAGACAACATCACCTAATCCTTCAATACTATATTCACGAACTTGTTGAACCTTAGATTCTTTCTGTGTAATAGCCTTAATTTCTTTCGTCTTATCAGCGTAATGAATCATAATATGGTCAGCATCTGATAAGTCGGTCACAAATTGTCCATCTTTCATACCTGTAACAGATAAAACTTCCGTATTTAGTAATTTAGAATCTGCAGGAATCTTATTACCTTGATTTACAATCCATTCTTTGTTGTAGAACGGTTGAAGTTTTTCAATATTACGGTAAGCAAGTTCACGAGATACGTCATAATCTTGAGTAGATTTGTAAGTATCTGCTTTTGTTGCCTTATGGTTTAACTTATCTACAAAATGTTCAGTTATTGTATATTCATGTGCAGTAATTCCCATTTTAGCAATTCTGGCATCGGCTTCTTCTTGGGAAATACCCTTCCAACGACTAGAGCGAGAATATGATTGTTTACCTTCACTTACACCATTAACGAATACATTATTATTTCGAACCCAGTTTGCACCAAAGTAATCATCATCCTCTGCATCACGAGAACCGTAAAGAATCTCACCACCATTCTTCACTTTCATCATGGTAACGTTATTTTCAGCAAGCCCCCACGACCAGTTAGAATGAAGCAGACCACCTGTCTCAAGAGGTTCTTTCACATCAATCGTACCTTTTGCCACGGAATTCTTCAGACGTCCCCATGCACTAACGTCCATTGGGTTATCACCGTGATTCAATTTAGCAACCAGGCCACCGACCTTAGCTTTATTCCCTTTAATATATGCATCAATGTAAGAGTTGTCGGTGTTACTTCTCCAACTTTCACTTACAAGTCCACCAGACCACCATCCTGCATTACCAACACTTGTAATATTACCAATAAATGCAACATTACGCATGTTTGATTCATCCAGTTTATTGACCATACCAGTAACATCATTGTTACCTACTACGTTACCTGTCACTTTAATATTTTCAATCGTTGACTTTTTAAACATATCACCAAGCGGTGCTGTCTTATTAGCCCAAGGCATGTTGATATCGACATTACCTAGATTGAAGTCATGAATATGAGCGTTTTCAACTCGGTTGAATAGTGGACGCGCTAGGTTATGAATTGTAAAGCGGTTATCCCCATAACTAGACAACTTACCTTTAAACGTTCCTGTTACATACTGTTTACTTGGTGTTGGAACATTGGCAGCATTCAAATCTGCACCAAGTTTAAACTCACCAGTTGGGTCTTTTTGCATATCCTCAATGAGTTCTTTAAAGTTGTAATAGACATTTCCAATCTTCGGTAATTGTTTTTCAAAGTAATGTACATACTCTTCGCTTAGTGTATCATCAGCTCTACGTTGAATCAAATCAGGTGCTTTGGCAGTGACCTTATACAAAGTCTTGCCATCAACTGTGACTTCTTCAATCTTATCAACAGCCAGTCTGGTTGTTTTGTTATCATGAGTTGTCACTCGTAGATAAAGCGGAGCAAGATCAGCTGGTTTTTCTGTCAGCAAACTAGTATCTGTTTCGTTACCATCAGCGTCCACACTCATCAAGCTTGTTTCTTTGATGTTTTTGATTTCAACTTTTTTAAGGTCTAACTGAATTTGTTTATCTTCTAATTTCTCAGTTTCTTCGCCTTCTCCACGATCATAAACCATTGTTGTGGATAGAGTGTAGCCTTGATAATATTTCAATTTATCTACAGTAGCGTTTAAATTATTTTCAGCAACTGTTACTTCTTTGACAACTTTTCCATCTTTATCTTTTAACGCTAATTTGATTGATTTAATTTCTACTCCAGCTGGTTTATTCAATGTATAACTAGCTGTAGCGCTCTTCTTCAAGACATCTTTATCTGTTTTAGCCCATTCTAAAGTTGGTTTTTCTAATCCTTTTGTACCTTTTTTAATAATTTTATCTTGAGGTTGTTCAATTACTTTTTCAGTAACTGTTGGTGGTTCAGTAGTTTTTTCACCACGAATCGTTTTATACGTCTTAGTAATTTGTTTCTTGCCGTTTTTTCCTTGTTGAGCAACTTCTTCTGTCCCGCGTTTTAAGGTGTCATCTTCTTGCGTTTTTGTTTCAAAAGGAATCTCTACTTCTTCAGTTTCATCTACTGTTCCTTCAAGTGGTTTCGTTCCTTTTTTAACGACTTTAGAAACGGCAGGCACTTTCACTTCTGTAGTTGTAGAAAGAACTTTATCTGTCTCTACACCTTCCACTGTTTCGTAAGTTGTTTTCGTAACTTGGATACCTTTAGAACCAGGGGTTTCAACTACTTCTTCATCCACATATTTTGTATCGTCTGGAACTACTTCTGTTGTGAAATCTAATTCACTTTCGGTAGACTTCTCAACTGTACCTGTTGTTACTTTATATTCTGGGTTTACTTCTTGTACTGGTGCTTGACCTTCTTGACCAGGTTCTTGAGTTCCCTTTGTTGAAACTGGTTCTTTATATTCAGGAAGTTTTGGCTGTACTAAAGCTTGGCCTTGCTTCTCGCCTTCTTTTACTTCTTGAACACCTTTGGCTTCATGATACTCTGGCAATTCTGGTTGTGTTAAGGCTTGTCCTACCTTCCCTTCTTCTTGAGTCCCTTTTGCTTCTACTGGAGCCTCTGGCAATTCTGGTTGTGTTAAGGCTTGTCCTACCTTCCCTTCTTCTTGCGTACCTTTAGCTACTTGGTGACTTGGTTCAGCTTGTGGTACTGGAGTTGGGGTAGGTTGTACCTCTTTCTTAGTTCCGACTGCAATGACTTGTGACACAGGATTCTGAACCACTTGGTCTTCGATGACTTCTCTAACTTCTTGACCATTAACCATTGATACTTTAGTTACAAGACGACGCTGACCATTTACTCCGGCTGCGACGATACGAGTCTGTCCTTCTGCTAGATTCGCATCTGGGCTTGTGATTATTTCAAAAGGAATCTCCACCAAGCTCTCTTCCTGTCTTGTCTGAGGATTCGCAGAAACTGGTTTTTCTTCAACCGCAGGAGCAACCGGAGTTTGTGCCAAAGGTTTTTCAACAACAGGTTGGGGAGTGACAGCAGGTGTTTCTTGAACTACTTCTGTTTTCTCGATTTCATTTGCACTTTGCTTTTCTACTGGCAACTGAGGCTTCTCAGCTGAAGCTGGTCTTGATGGATGGAGTTCTGCTTCCTTGAAGTATCCGATGTATTCATAACCATCAATGTGGATAATCCCTTCAGCCAAACCTTCATGTGTAGAGGCCGAAATAGTTTGGTTATAAGAAAGCAATTCTTTATTTTCAAATGCGAATGTCCCATAAGGTACAAAGGTACTGGCTCCTAAAGAACCAATCAAGAGAACACCTAGAACCTCTTTGCGACCTTTTTTGGACACCAAAAAGACTGCTAGAGAAGCAGTTGCCAAGCCAAGACCTGCCAAAGCTAGTTCCTTACTTCCTGTGTAAGGAAGTTGTTGTCTGTTAGTTGCCTTCTTACGATAAACTACATAAAGAATATCATCATCTTGAAATTCTCTAGGAACCTCATGGTGAATCAGGGCTTTTTCAGACTCGGTCAATTCCTGCTCCGCCAAATAACGGTAATGAACGCTATGAGCACCGCCGACTTCATTGGCTTGAACCTTATCTACTGAAAGGGTACTAGCACCAAAAAGGAAGGCCCCGATTGCTACAGGACCTACCCCAACAGTTAGCTTACGAATCGAATATTTGGTGATTTTTTCTAGTTGTTGTTTTGTTTTTTTCATTCTCACGACTTTCTGATAGAATCTTGTGGATAATGCGCACGCGCACCTCCAATTAATTTTGGACGGCTAGCAAGAGCCGTTACATGGGCATGCCCAATTTCTCTCAAAAGAGGGCGAATCGGAACCTGAACATGCTTGACATGCATGCCAATTGCAGTGTCTCCGATATCCAATCCAGCATGAGCCTTGATAAATTCAACCTCAACTGGATCTTGCATAAACTTGAAGGCTGCCAACTGACCTGAACCTCCTGCATGAAGGGTAGGAAGGACACTGACCATTTCCAGACCAAACTGCTCTGCCACCTGACGTTCAACGACGAGGGCCCGATTGACATGTTCACAACCTTGAACGGCTAGATGAATTCCATTTTCTTCTAGGATATCTAGGATGGTCTTCACAATGATTTCCCCAATTTCTTGGCTGGATTCCTTGCCAATCTGACCACCTATCACTTCACTAGAAGAAAGGCCCAAAACAAAGATAGATCCCTGCTTCAAATTGGCCTTTTCTAATACATCTTTTACAATCTGGCTTGTTTCTCTTTGAATGTCTTTTTCCTTCATACTTGATACCTCTTTTGTCATTATCTATCATATCGTTTTTTCTACGTTTTAGCAAGATAGACAACCTAGAAAGCTTGCCCAATTACGCATAAAACTCCCAGAATGAACTGGGAGTTAGCTAATTTCTATTCTATTTATGTATATTTCTACTGTCGTACCTTTTGAGGGAATAGAATCAATCTTCATTTGGTAATCTTCTCCAAAGTGAAGTTTGAGCCGTTGATCAACATTTTGAAGACCAACTCCCCCACGTTTGAGTTGACTTTGACTACTATCACTAGTATCTTGGAAGCCAACTCCATCATCCTCAATACGGATGACCATTCCTGAATCCTGTTTCTGGACAGTAATTTTAATATGGCCCTGACCTTCTTTTTCTTTAATACCATGGTAAAGAGCATTTTCTACAAGGGGTTGCAACACCAACTTAGGCAAGACTAGATTATCAAAGGCAGGAGTTTCATTAATTTCATACTCCAGCTTATCGCCATAACGTTGTTTCTGGATAAAGAGATACTGGCGGACATGATTGATTTCGTCAGACAAGCAAATCAAATCCTTCCCCTGATTGAGCGCCAAGCGGAAATAGGTTGCCAAGGACTTGGTCACCTGAACCACTCGCTGACTGTCCTGAAATTCAGCCATCCAGATGATCGTGTCCAAGGTGTTATAGAGGAAATGCGGATTAATCTGGCTTGATAGGGCTTGAAGTTGGTACTGACGGGTCGTTTCTTCCTGCCTACGAATATCTATCATCAACTGATCAATCTGATCCAACATGGCATTAAACTGGCGAGTCACCTCTCTCAGTTCATAAGCACCCGCTTCCTTGGCACGAAGATTTTGAGAACCAGAAGCAATCTCCAGCATGGTTTCTCTCAAATCCTTCAAAGGGGCAATCCAGCGCTTGAGACTGAACCACACCAAGCAGAGACAGGCAAGAAGTGATGTGACACTAGCCCCAAGCAAGGTCCACAAGAGTTGACTCCGAACCTGGTCTAACTTTTCCAGTGATGACACGCCAAGCACCGTCCAATCAGTTCCTGCAATCTTTTCCTGACTGACGTAGGATTGGTGGTCGAGCGTATAGCCCTGTCCTGTCTCAATGTAGGGTTTCATGGCTTCCATTTCACTAGCTGAACTATAGACTGTGTGTTGAGGATGGTAAACAAATTCATGGTTTTCATTGATGATAAAGGCAAAGCCCTGCTGACCCAACTGGAGTTGATTGAGATAGGCTTCCAGAGTTTCATAGGAAATATCCAAGCGAAGAACGCCCAGATCGGCTCCCTTTGCATCAAGAAGTTCCTGAGTGACAGAAATAACCCATTGACTATCTGATTTATGAGCTGGAGTCAAAACTGGCTTAGCTCCCTGATGAATGGCCTTTTGGTACCAATCCTCAGTCATCATATCTGAAGATGTTTTCATCTGCACACTGTCATCTGTAGAAATGAGCTGACCAGACTTGGTTACCAGCACAACAGCTTTCAAGTCCTGATCTGCCTTCAAGATGGTTAAAAACAGATCTCGAATTCCCTTTACCTTGTCTTGACTGGGATTCTCAGCATAGGCTAGGACATCCGTCTGCTGGGTCAAACTGGTCGAGGTGGTTTCTAATTTTTTGATATAAGACTGGATAAAGTGGCTAGTCTGACTGATAGTCGTTTGACTATTGCCCTCAATGCTAGCCTCAATGGCTGAAGAACTAGATCGATAGTAGAAAGTCCCAACCAGAGCTAGGAGAATGAGAAAGACCAGAAAGATAGAAATAACCATTCTAACTAGAAGAGACGAACGTTTCATCGACCTTCCCCCTTCTTAAACTGACGAGGTGTCACACCCGCAATATGCTTAAAGCGTTGGGTAAAGTAGTTCATATCTTCAAAGCCAACCTTTTCGGCTATCTCATAAATCTTAAAATCTGTGGTCAAAAGCAAGAGCTTAGCTTGTTTGACACGCTCTCGCACCAAATAATCCTGAAAAGGCAAGCCCAACTCTTTCTTAATCAAAGAACTCAGATAGGTCGGACTAAAACCTAAGTCATTGGCTAAAGACTTTAAACTAAACTGGCTATCAGCCAGATGGGACTGGATTTTCTGGGCCATATTTCCCTCAAACTTATCGGTCAATAAATCTTGTAACTGCTCTTCTTTCTCTTCTTTGTCCAACTTTTGCTTGATTTTTCCCAACATTTCCTCAATATCCTGACGAGAAAAAGGCTTGAGCAGGTAGTCATCCACACCGAGTTTGACAGCAGACAAAGCATAATCAAAATCATCGTAGCCTGTTAAAAAGACCAAATGAACCTGAGGATAGGTTTCTCGGACCAGACTGGCTAACTGGATACCATTTAGCTGGGGCATGTTAATATCAGTTAAAACAATGTCTGGCACCTGCTTTTGAATCAGCTCCCAAGCCTGCCTTCCATTTTCAACCTGACCGATGATTTCCATATCGTAGGCTGCTACATTGACCAGCTTGGTCAAACCTTGTCTCACCAGATATTCATCTTCTACGATTAAGATTGTGTAGGTCATGCTCTGCTCCTTTATCACTTACTAGTATCAGTATAGCAAAATTCTCCTCTAACTGCTTAGGAAAGCCCTCTTAATCAACATAATCTAGTAAATAAGCATAGCCTTTTTCTTCCATTTGGTCTTTGGGAATAAAGCGGATAGAGAGACTATTGATACAGTAGCGTAAGCCCCCCTTGTCCTGTGGTCCATCCGTAAAGACATGGCCCAGATGAGAATCTCCAACTCGGCTCCGCACTTCCATGCGCGTCATATTGTAGGACTTATCTTCCTTGTAGGTGGCAACATCTGGGCTGATGGGCTGGGTGAAACTAGGCCAACCACAACCAGACTCAAACTTGTCCTTTGATGAAAAGAGGGGTTCGCCAGTTGCTACATCTACATAGATACCGGATTCAAATTTATCCCAATAGCGATTTGAAAAAGCTCGTTCTGTTTGATTTTTCTGGGTAACTGCATACTCCTCAGGTGACAGCGTCTTTTTCAATTCTTCATCACTTGGTTTGGGATATTTGCTGGCATCAATGACAGGGTAGGCAGCCTGATTAACATTGATATGGCAGTAGCCATTTGGATTTTTCTTGAGGTAGTCTTGGTGATAGTCCTCAGCCACTACAAAATTCTTCAAGGTTTCCTTTTCAACTGCTAGAGGTTGATCGTATTTCTTAGCCACCTCATCAAAGACTTGGTTAATCACCTCTAAATCCTTGTCATCTGTGTAATAAACACCAGTACGGTACTGGGTTCCCACATCATTTCCTTGTTTATTTTTGCTGGTTGGATTGATAATGCGGAAATAATGAAGCAGGATTTCCTTGAGTGAAATTTGCTTGGCATCATAGGTAACATGAACAGTCTCCGCATGACCTGTTTGGTTAATCAATTCGTACTTGGTTGTTTCCCCTCTACCATTTGCATAGCCTGAAACGGCATCCGTCACCCCGGGAACTCGAGAAAAATACTCCTCAACTCCCCAGAAACATCCCCCAGCTAGATAAATTTCGTGCAAGTCTGCATCTTTACTCACTTCTGTTTTTTTCACTGTTTTTCCTCCTTGGCTGACTGCCGCTTTCTCAATTTGCGAGCTATCTGTCTGCCCTGCATTTCGCATCAATAGAAAATAGAAACCGCTTATGGCTAAGAAAAAGATTCCTGCCAAGACAAACAATTTTACTTTATCATTCATGACCTTTCTCTACCCCATTTCTTTCAATGTTTTTAAAACCATACCCTTATCCATAAAACCTGGTTGCGTTTTGACCAGCTTTCCTTCCTTGTCTATAAAGGCTTGAGTTGGGTAAGAACGGACACCATAACTTTCCAAGAGTTTACCTGACGGATCAATTAGGACTGGGAAATTTTTATAATCCAAGCCCTTGTACCAGTTCTTAAATTCTGCTTCAGCTTGTTCCCCCTTGTGTCCAGGAGACACCACTGTCAAGACCACATAGTCATCACCAGCATCTTTAGCAATTTCATCCGTGTCAGGAAGACTAGCTAGACAGATGGAACACCAAGAAGCCCAGAATTTGAGATAGACTTTCTTACCCTTATAATCAGATAAGCGGTAGGTCTTGCCATCTACTCCTGTCAGTTCAAAATCAGCAACTGCCTGACCTTTAGTCGCAGTTTGCGCACTGACTTGTTCTGTTTTGGTTTGCTCCTTCATAGTAGCTTCATCTGACATGTTTTTAGCCGAACAGGCTGCCAAACAACAGATCGAGCCTACTCCAAGGAGACATGTTTGCCATTTTTTCATTTCTTCTTCCTCTCTATTCAAATAATGTAGTCAAAATGGAAGCATTTCCCAAAAGCACCAAGATTCCCATCACGATAATGAGGAAACCACCCACTTTTTTGAAGGTTCCGAGATAAGGATGGAGTTTTCGAAAATGTTTCAAAACATAGCTGGAGGCTAGAGCTAGAACCAAAAATGGTAGCGCCAAACCCAGCGTGTAAATCAACATGAGGCCAGCTCCCTGCCAAGCACCTGAGCCACCTGAAGCCGCCAAGGCCAAAACAGAGCCAAGAACCGGCCCCACACAAGGCGTCCAAGCAAAACTAAAGGTCAACCCCAGTAAAAATGCCTGACTATAGCCCTTACCCTTTTGCCCCTGTCTCTGTAATTGTAGCCTTCTTTCCTTGTAAAGTCCCTTCAAATGCAAGACTTCCATCTGGTGCAGGCCCAAGAGAATGATAACAGCACCCGTCACATACTGAAACCAAGAAGCATACAGCAAATTGCCTAAAAAACCAGCTCCATAGCCCAGTAAGATAAAGATAAAAGAAATACCCGCTATAAAGGCCAGAGTTCGCAATAAACTGACAACTGAGATTGAAAATTTGCCACTAGAAGCTTGAGCACCATCTTTGTCATCCAACAAGACCCCTGCATAAACCGGTAACAAGGGTAAGATACAAGGAGAAAAGAAGGAAAGAATTCCAGCAAGAAAAACACTGATAAAAAAGATTATATTATCCATTGCCTTCCTCCATTCTTTGATTTGATAGAACTATTATAGCTCCAAAACTCCAGAAAAAATAGGGACAATGATAGGGAAAAATAGGAATTTAATCAGGTAATACTTCAAAGAAATCAAAAAAACATGAGTAAAAGGGTAAGCTATCTTACGTTTTCGAGCCAACATCTAGTAAACTAAAAAACAGATTCTTCCATCTATCGCGGAAAAATCTGTCATTGATTTATTGATTTACAAAAACTCCAACCACGCTTTGCGAACCTCGTCTTTGCTGGTTTCTCTGTATTTTTTAGTTCCAAGAATGCCATTATTGTGAAGTTCTTACAATAGTGCCTCAAACTCAGCGACGGTCATGCCTAATTGCGCACTCGCAACCTCTGCCGTTAAAAGATGCTGACGAACAAGATTTACTAACCCTTTTTTTAGTCCCTGTTCAATACCTTCTGCCCTAGCTGTTTCCAAGGCATAGTCCTGCGCTAACAAGGCTTGTTCTTCGCGTCTGCGTTGTTCACTAAACATTTTCCTGTCCTCCTCGGACCAGCTCTTATAGTCCAGCAGTTGGTCTGCCTGGCTGATGGCTCGCTCGGGTTCTTGGGTAAAGGGCTTGTTACCGAAAAACTCCAACCACGGCTTGCGAACCTCGTCTTTGCTGGTTTCTCTGTATTTTTTTAATTCCAAGAATGCCATCTTGACTAGATGGTTTTCCTGACCATTGTTGGTAATGGTTAAAACTTCACCTGTCGTGTCCTCTCGCATACTGAAGCTATGAAAAGCCAAATCATCTGAGAAATAATTACTATCTACAATAGCTATTGCGTAAACAGGTGCAATATGTTTGTAACTCTGGTGTGTATCACCTTCACGTTGGCGAATTTTTTCAAGATTTTGATTAACCTGACTGCACAGATAAGCCCACAAACGATTAATGAAAAAATTCTGATGATGAACTTGGATTTCGATAATAACCTGCGTGCCATTATCCAACTCCGCTAAGACGTCTATACTGGTATAGAAATCCTGCGCCGAGTACGGCAGGGAAGGTAAGACATGAATGTTACTTCCCTCCAAAATAGTCACATTTTTTGCTGGTAAGTCCAGCATATCGCGAATAAATTGACAAGTGATTTCTGGATTGCTAAAGATTTTTTTAGCTACCAAATCATTAGTTGGGCTGATGCCCGGATGTCTGAGAATCATCCTTTTCCTCCTTTTATTATACCACAGTTTTATATTCAATGAAAATCAAAGAGCAAACTAGGAAACTAGCCGCAGGCTGTACTTGAGTACGGCAAGGCGACGTTGACGTTGTTTGAATTTGATTTTCGAAGAGTATTAAATCTAGTTTTACTAGATTCACTGACTCTATCTATTTATTCGGAAAAGAAAGGATAAATGAAAAAAATAAGAACAGCGGATAAGCAATAAATTTTAAGCTTAACAGTCTTCCCTACTTACCTGGTAATAAATAAGATCAGCAAGATAGCCTTTTCTCTCTACACCATTGGTAATAGTCTTGAGATAGGACATTCCAGCCTTCTCCATGACACGACCTGAAGCTGGATTGAGACTGGCATATCGTGCTCTAACTTTTTGAAAGCCTGCTTGAGTAAAACAAAAATCTAAGACAGTTTTTAAGGCCTCTGTCATCATACCATGACCCCAGTATTTCTTACCTAGCACATAGCCAATTTCACAAGAAGAATCGTTCTCATCCATTTCAACGATGCTGATATCCCCTATCACCTGCTCAGGATTTTCTTTGAGACAAATAGCCCATTTGTAATAGTTGAGATTTGTATAGGAGGCAACCCAGTTACGAATCGAATTTCGAGTCACCTCGACATCAGGATGAGGATCCCAAGTGACGTAGGTTAGATTTTCAGCGGACGAAGCCCAATTCTGAAACATGGCTTCTGCATCACTTTCCAAAAATCTTCGCAAGATTAAACGATCTGTCTGTAATATTTGCGTACCGATTGCTTTCATGACGCTACCTCGCTTTCTGATAGATGATTCTATGTCCAATCTCCATTGAAACTTGTTTTGCTTTTGAATTTCAAGGTAATAAGCTAAAAAGGTCCCCCGGACCTTCTTCGCTTACTTGTTTCCGTGCTCGGGGTAAAAAGACTAAACTCAGTAACAACTAAAAAACAAGTTGTTCATCTAGTTCCTTGACGCAGTCGCTGTCTGGTTTGAAATGCGCTCTAGCAAGCTTTTTCAAACCTAGTCATCGTTGCGGGGGTGAGACGACGAAATCGAACTCTGTGAGTTGCCGGACCTTCTCTCGCTTTCTTATTTCAAGGCGAGAGGCTGAAAACCTCCACTGGAGGTTTTCACTCCCAAAAGTCATCGAATACGGTGATTGGTAGGTGGCGTTTGTGTTGGCCTTTGTGCCACCAGTTTTCGATAGTCGCTTGGGCTTCTGGGCTGATTGTTTTGCCTTCTAGGTAGTCGTCAATCTCTTCATAAGTGACTCCGAGGGCCACTTCGTCAGCTAGACCTGGTTTATCTTCTTCTAGATCTGCCGTTGGGATTTTTTCATAAAGGGCTGGGTCTGCACCAAGTTCCTTCAAGAGTTGTTTTCCTTGGCGTTTATTAAGACGGTAAAGAGGGAGAATATCCGCACCACCATCACCAAACTTGGTAAAGAAACCTGTGATATTTTCCGCGGCGTGGTCTGTTCCAATGACCGCTCCGCTATGGGAACCAGCAAGGGCATACTGAGCAATCATACGGCAACGAGCCTTGATATTGCCCTTGTTAAAATCTGAAACAGGACTACCTGTCGCATCAACTGCAGCTGTCATGGCATCTGCCGACTCCTTGATATTAACTACCAAGCTGACATCTGGCTGGATAAATGCTAAGGCTTTTTGAGCATCTGCTTCATCAGCTTGCACTCCGTATGGCAGGCGGACAGCGATAAATTTGTAGCTGTCGTCTCCCGTTTCTGCTCTCAGTTCTTCCATAGCTAGTTGGGCCAATCGACCTGCTAAGGTTGAGTCTTGTCCCCCAGAAATCCCTAGTACAAAGGTTTTAAGAAAGGGATGTTTTTTCAGGTATCTTTTTAAGAAATCAATGGATCGACGGATTTCTTCCTGGGCATCAATCACTGGTTTCACGCCCAGTTCTTGGATAATCGTTTCTTGCAAACTCATTCTTCTTCTCCTTCACCAAGGGCTTCCTTGCGCATCTTGTCAATCAAGTCCATCTTGTCTTGCCATACATCACGCGCCAAATCCACTGGATAGTGCTGCGGATTGAGCACGCGCTTGTACTCATCCCAAAGCTTGTCAAATTCCTTACGAGCATAAGCCTGAATCTCAGTCAAGCTAGGCAGATTGTAAATCAATTTTCCGTCTTTGAAAATATCCACTAAGAGAGGAACAGCATCAAAATTACGAACCGTCTTCTTGATGTAGGTATAAGTCGGATGGAACATCTTGATTTCTGTCATGTCGCTCACATCCACACCATCATAGGTAATGTAATCACCTTCTGACTTGCCTTTTTCACGACTGGTAATGCGCCACACCTGCTTCTTACCTGGCGTAGACACTTTTTCCGCATTATTAGACAGCTTAATTGTATTGCGCATGTTCCCATTCTCATCTTCGATGGCAACAATCTTGTAAACTGCCCCAAGAGCTGGCTGGTCATAGGCTGTAATCAGCTTGGTTCCCACGCCCCAGACATCAATCTTGGCCTTTTGCATCTTGAGGTTGAGGATGGTATTTTCATCTAGGTCATTTGAAGCATAAATCTTAGCCTCTGTAAATCCAGCCTCGTCCAGTTGCTGACGGACTTTCTTGGAAATGTAGGCAATATCCCCAGAATCAATCCGCACACCCATAAAGTTAATCTGGTCACCCAGCTCACGCGCCACTTGAATGGCAGCTGGCACCCCAATGCGAAGGGTGTCATAGGTATCCACAAGAAAGACACAATTTTTGTGGGTCGCAGCGTAAGCCTTGAAGGCTTCATAGTCATTGCCATAAACCTGCACCAAGGCATGGGCATGGGTCCCCAAGACAGGAATGTCAAAGAGTTTACCAGCACGCACGTTGCTAGTTCCATTGGCGCCACCAATCACCGCTGCGCGTGTTCCCCAGATAGCTGCATCCATTTCTTGAGCCCGACGTGTCCCAAACTCCATCAAGGGTTCATCTTCAATAACCGAGCGAATACGAGCTGCCTTAGTCGCCACCAAGGTCTGGTAGTTGACGATGTTCAAAAGAGCTGTTTCAACCAACTGACATTGGGCTAGAGGGCCTTCCACCTGTACAATCGGTTCATTTGCAAAGACCAAGTCCCCTTCTTGGGCAGAACGAACAGTCAACTCCAACTTGAAATTGCGGAGGTAGTCCAAGAATGCCCCCTGATAACCAAGCGACTCCAAATAGGCGATATCACTATCTGAAAAACGCAAGTCTTCAAGATAACTCACAATTCTTTCTAAACCAGCAAAAACCGCATAGCCATTCTTAAAAGGTTGTTGGCGGAAATAAACCTCAAAGACCGCCTTTTTATTGTGAATCCCTTGGTCAAAGTAAACCTGCATCATGTTAATCTGGTACAAGTCCGTGTGCAATGTCAAACTATCATCTGGATACATACTTTTCCTACTTCCTTAACTAGAAACCCATGAAAATTTTTAAGAACTTTCATGTATTCCAATAAATTAGTACTATTATAACACATTTTAGCTGTATTGAGAAAAGTGTAACAAGCTATTCTCCACTCTCCAGTTCATCCATATCTTGTTCAAACTTTTTCTGAGCCCATTCGCCATAGCTCTTAAGACCAAGATTGCCAATAAAGACACAGGGAAGGTAAATGACATAAGTAATTGCCCAAGCAGATAGGTATTTAAGATTCAAAGGATTGTGCTGATAAATTTCTATGTTGAATTGATAATTCTGCAACATCAAAAGAGTCGTAATAGCAAGAGTTACCAGCAAACACCCTAAAATTGTAAAATGAAAACGACTATAGTAGTTCACACCCAAATCTCGAGCACGGCCGAAAAAGTAAGAAGTTCCAATAATGATGATGATGAGAATCATTCTCGGATTAAAAAGACTTGGTGCAAATACTGCAATCATATAAGATAAAAGCAAGAAAGCTATAGAGATATAGAAACTTTCAGCCCCCGCTTTATTGATCAGTTGTTCTTCTCTTTCGTCTAGTAATTGATAATAAAAAAATCTATTTTTCATCTTCTTCCTCCCAAAATAATTGATCCAAAGTTTTGCCTAAGCATCTGCAAATGGACTGGCAGAGGGAAAGACTGGGATTGTATTTCCCCGCCTCTATCAAACCAATAGTCTGGCGCGTCACTCCGACAGCCTCTGCCAGTTGACCTTGAGTTAAATCAAGCTCAACCCGAGCTAATTTTAATTTTAAATTTTTAGCCACCTGCGTCCTCCTTATAGTTTTAATACTCATCTACTCTTAAAAAATCCAAAACTAACACAAGCTGTCAGCTATTTATTATAACCTCATTAATTAGCACTCCAATATTATCTTCAACCTAAAATCAGTATGTTGGATTGTTTGAAATAAACTTCCTAGTTTACTCTTTTATTTTTGTTTAGTATTAGCTTTAGTAGAATCTTTTAAACGAGTTTTTATTGCTTGTACTTCTTGTTTAGTTTAGTTGGTTTCATATTACTATTATATAATGCTTTTGGAAATGAGTCTAGTATAAGTCAAAAACGTGGTGAACAGCAAGAGAAGGAGCATACCAAGATGACTGATTTTTTGCTGGTTTTAAGTATGCAAAATAATACTAAACGAAACTAAAATGAATACTCCTTGCTTTTCTTGAGAGTGCAAAAATACAATAAAATGATTGTAGTGATTGCCACAAGATACTGACTAATAGACATCGTATTTGAAGCAACAAACACAGGTAAGGAATAAAAAGGAAGAAGTTCAATTGCTTTGATAAACAAATCATTACTAGTATTCATCATAATCGTATTTAATATATTAGGGACAAAGAGTAGTAAAGCTACTAAAATACCAAATACCAAGCCACTTTTCAATTTGTATAAATAGAAAATGTAAGATAATAGAAAATAAAATAGGACTAACAAAATTGTATTGACTACAATGGCTACTATAAAATCTAAACCTAAATCACCTGGAACACCCAATTTACTTACGATGACTAGTAACACAATACCATTCAAAGCATAAATAATGGAAACTGAGATGGCATATAGAAAATTAGACAAGACGTAAATCATCCGATTCTTCTGTTGATTATAAAACAAACTGATTGTATTATGAGAAAAATCTCTACTAATGACTCGGTTAGCATGTATGACAGCCATTAACATACCGAGCATAGCATAAAAGTTTGAAATATGCTTAATACCAAGTGATGTCCCTTGACTCTTTAGAATAAAGAATGTAACCAATATCGGCGGTATAAACGAGATAATCAATCCGAGATATATTACGCCTGATGAATATAAATCCCTTATATTTTCCTTAAGAAAATTCAATTTATTTAATTTCATGATTATAACCTTCCTTTATTTTGAACGATTTAGATAAATATCTTTAAGCGTCTCTTTTTTAGTTTCAAAATCAACTACTTTAATAGAGTTTTCGTTAAAAAATTTAAAAAGCTCACTACTTTGAATATTCCCAGACATAGTAATTCTCAGTCCCTCTTCCTGAACAATATCCCCAAATTCTTGTTTGGTAATGAAAATATCTCTATCTGTAGCTGATGAAAAAGCTATCTCAAACAAGCAATTATGACTATCTTTTCCTACTTTTTGAAATGTCAAAAGCTCATTCTCCAAGAAGAGGACTCTCTCACAAATTTCTTCAATATCTTCTAATTTATGACTCGATATTAAAATTCCCACATTTTTACTTAAAGCTAAGTTTTTTAGAACCGCTAAAACTATTTGTGATGATTCAATATCTAAACCATTAGTCGGTTCATCTAAAATCAATATATCAGGTTCCGTAACGAGAGTTAGAAGCAAAGCTAATTTTTGTTTTGTACCCAAAGAATAGGTCTTTACTTTTTTATTAATAGACTGAGTCAAATCTAACTCTTGAATCAAACTCCCAAATCTTTCTTGATTGTAGTCAACACCATATAAATTTGACAAATATTTTAAATTCTCTAAACCTGTTTTAGATAAAAATAACTTTGGTTCTTCGATTAAATACCCAACATTATCACTACTTATAATATTCCCTGCAGTCGGTTGATTATTCTGAACAAGAATTTTCATCAATGTACTCTTACCAACTCCGTTTCTCCCTACTAGACCAACAATTTCACCCTTATTAAGTACGAAATTTATATCTTTGAGAATGGTTGAATGACCATAATGCTTACTTACATTTATAACTTCCATTTTTTATTCCTCCATTAATATTCTTGGTTTTCTCTTTGATTCTCATTAATTTTAAAAAGTTGCGCCTCTTTTCAACAACATTATATCATATATCTAACTTAATGCAATATATAAATGTCATTTTGTAAAATTTTATTAACAAAAAACTCTCTACCATAAAAAATAGAGAGTGTTAAGTTTAAATATAGGATTTCAAAATATCGACGACATCACTTTTTTTCTTAACCTGATAGACCTTGATTCCCAATGTGCGATTGCATTGTCTTCAATATCGTCTAGAAAGACACAATTTCTAGGATTTAACTGGTATTTATCGAGACTTATGTCAAGCTCCCCTCTTTGCTTTATTCTCCTTACAAATCCTTTTGGTAATAAAATCTTTTCCCTGTGTAAGGATAGTCTTGTAACCTAAAAACTTCCTTGTATCCATGTTTCTGATAAAAATCAGGTGCCTGAAACTGATAAGTATTGACAAATGCAAAACGACAGTTTCGATTCTTAGCTTCACTTTCAGCCTGTTGCAATAGTTTTGAACCAATTCCTTGCCCTCGCAATTCCTCTTTTACAAACAAATACTCGATTTCTAGCCAATTTCCAAAAGTCTCTGCTATCAAACCTGCAAGGAGATTACCCTTTTCATCTTCTACATAAAGATTCAATGGCTCACTTTCAGCCTCTTCTCTTTTGGAACGGTTATAAGCACGAATCAAATTCCCAATTTCTTGTGCTTTCTGGGATTTCTCATTTTCCAATCTAAAGTACATCTAAATCTCCTTAAATACTGTTACAGCTTGATTATAGTCTTATTTCCAAAGACTGTCAAACTAGCAAAAACCCATCAAGCTAAGTTGATGAGTTTCAAATCTATTTTCTAAATTTCCACTGGCTATAAATCCCGAAACCGATAATCCAGATAGCTGATCCGATTGCTCCGACAAATGTAGACTCTTGTAAAAAGAGAGTTACAAAGACAAAGGCAAAGAAGAGCATGGTTAAGGGATTTAGGAAACGATAATGGGGCATGAGATAGCCGTCCGCCATAAAGTCCTGTGACTTGCGGTATTTAAGGTGAGCCACCATAATCAAGATATAAATGGCGATATAGACACCTGATGATGATGCCGTAATCAAGGCAAAGGCATCCGACACACCTGGCAAGATGTTGATAAAGGCTGCTAGGGCAATCAAGATTGCTGAGGCAATGATGGCATTTTGTGGCACGTTGTGGCGAGAGAGAGTATCTGCCTTAATTGCTTTTAGGAAGCGATTTGGCGAATCATGGGCAATCTGATACAAATGACGACCTGTTGAGTAGAGAGTTGAGTTAAGGGCAGATGCTGCTGACGTCAAGACGACAAAGTTAATCAAGGCTGCTGCCCACTTGACACCTGCCAATTCAAATACTGTAACAAAGGGAGAATCAGCCGATGCAAGTTCACGCCACGGAATGATAGCCATGATGGCTAAGAGAGCACCTCCATAGAAAAAGGCGATACGCAAAGGAATTTCCTTAACGGCTTTTGGCAAGACCTGACGTGGATTTTTTGTTTCTGAAGTCGTTACCCCGATAAACTCAATCATGAGATAGGCAAAGAAAACCATCTGGAAGGCCATGACAAAGTTAACTCCACCATTAGGAAATAGTGAGAAATTGTCGGCGATATTAGCCAAACTTGCTACTCCATGTGGTGTCTTAAAGCCTGTCAAGACCATAAAGACTCCTGTGGCAATCATAGCTAAAATAGCCACAATCTTGACCATAGCAAACCAAAACTCAACTTCCCCAAAAAGTTTCACCGCAATCAAATTGACCAAGGCTAGAATAGTCAAAAATCCAATCTCAATCATCCAACTTGGCCAGCTAGGGAACCAAAACTGGACGTAGTGAGAGATGGCTGTAATTTCCGCCATACCGATAAAGACAACGGATAGCCAGTAGGACCAAACTGAGAAATAACCCCAGCCCTTACCCAAATGGCGCGTGATAAAGTTGATAAAGGTATGTTGCTCAGGGTCTTGGTAGAGCATTTCTCCAACCGCACGCATCATGAGGAACATGAAGGCCCCTGTAATCATATAAATCAGTACAATGGAAGGACCTGTTAGGCTGATAGAGCGCCCCGCTCCCAAAAAGAGTCCTGTTCCGATTGTTCCCGCAATGGCCATAACCTGCACGTGACGATTGGTCAGACCACGCTCCATCTTATTTTTTTTCTTCTTTGAACTCATAACGTCTCCAATTCAATTTAAAATGGAAAAAGGAGTGAGTGAAGCGCACTGCCTCCCCACTCCTTTTTTCTATTTTTAGGCTGTTTTTTCAACCTTCAAGATTTTTACATCATAGCTACCAACAGGTGTTTCAATGGTTGCTGTGTCACCTGTTTTCTTGCCAATCAAGGCTTGTCCAATTGGGCTTTCATTTGAAACTTTACCCGCAAAGGCATCTGCACCGGCTGAACCTACGATAATATAAACTTCTTCCTCGTCCTCACCAATTTCTTGGATAGTGACTGTTTTTCCAATCGCCACTTCATCATCGGCAACTGAGTCGCTATTGACGATTTCAGCATAACGGATTTTTGTTTCCAAGCTAGAGATTTGTCCTTCGACAAAAGCTTGTTCATCCTTAGCTGCTTCGTATTCACTGTTTTCTGAAAGGTCACCATATGAACGGGCAATCTTAATGCGTTCTACCACTTCTGGTCGGCGGACCAATTTCAATTCTTCTAATTCTTTTTCAAGTTTTTCCTTTTCCGCTAGGGTCATAGGATATGTTTTTTCTGCCATTTTTCTCAACTTTCTTTCGATAGTATTGAATCTCTATCTGAGATTCTCATTGTTGTAGTCTTAGTTTGAACTACTATTTTGAGTAAGCTTGCTATTGACGTGTTCAGCTACATTACGATCATGCTCTTCCTGTGTCACTGCGTAATAGACTTTACCATCTGTAACATTGGCTACAAAGTATAGGTTCTCACTCTTTGTTTGGTTGATACTTGCTTCAATCGCGTCCTGACTTGGACTATCTACTGGACCAGGCATCAAACCAGGTTTTGTATAAACATTGTATGGTGAATTAATTGATGTATCAATTCCAGCATCATCTGCTAGGCTAATATTTTGACCAAGCTTCCCTTGGGCATACAAGATTGCAATATTGCTTTGAAGTGGCATACCAAGGTTCAAACGATTGTAGAAGACACCTGCAATCAACTTACGGTCTTCAGTCTTAGCACCTTCTTTTTCAACAAGTGAAGCAATTGTTAGCAATTCATTGACTGTCAAGTTTTTAGACTTAATTGCACTATAGTGCGGAGTCAAGGTCTTATCCATAGCTGCCAACATCTCATCAATCAAACTTTCAATAGTTGTGCTTTCCTTGATAGAGTATGTCGCTGGGAAGAGGAATCCTTCTAAACGATAACGAACTCCACTTTCTTTCGTTGGCAAGCTTTCGAGTAGGTTTGGATATTTAGCAACTTCTTGACTGATAAAGTTGTCATCTTGAACTTTAGCCAAAAAAGCTTCCGCTGTCAAAGGCTCTTTAAATTCACCTTGTAATTGGCCTACAGCTTGGGCGATTTGATCAATCGTATATCCTTCTGGAATCGTTAAATCTGCAAGTGAAGGTTCTTGAGGTTCAGGAGTACCACCTTTTTGGAGTTCCTTAATGATATCCTCTGTACTCATGCTCTTTTGCAAATTGTAATATCCAGCCTTCAAATCTGAATAATTTTTATATTTAGCATAAAAAGCAAAAATCACTCCGTGTTTAATCACACCAGAATTTTCAAGTACTGAGCCAATTTCTTGGACATTGGATCCTTCTGGGATTTGAACAGTTACATACTGCTTAGAATTAGCGTCAACTGGTAATAAAGATGACTGGACGTACTGGTAACCGAAGTAACCACCTGCCGAAATCAAGGCAAGGAAAATCAGTAGAGAAATGAAGAAAGCCTTCAAATGTGATTTTTTCTTCTTGACTGGTTTAACTGTCTCACGACGACTACGACTCGGAGTTTCAGAAATGACTTCAACAGCTTCCGTTTCCATAACTGGTTCTGGTTTTGTTACTTCTTTCTGAGGCACTTTTTTAGCTTCAGTCTTATAAGAAACAGCTACTCTTGTTGGAGTTACGTTGAAATCTTCTTCGACCTTTTGTGGACGATTAGTCTCTGGCCCTGGAACCGGTCTTGATGGACTTGCTTCAACTGGTGAAGCTGGAACATCTTGACTAGGGTGACGAGGAGTAATCGGAGCTTCTACTCTTGATTCATCTGCCGGTGATGCAGGCATATCCTCACTAGGATGTTTTGGAACACGTGGTGCATTCTCCATAATTTTTTCAACAGCTGATAGGGATGCAACCATAACATCTTCATCTGCGAGTTTTATTTCAGGAACAAATAGAGCTTCTTTTTTCTCTGCAAGTTCAGTGGCCTCTTGGCGAATCCCTTCATAACGTTTTACTTTTTCTAAATCACGTAAAATCTGCTCTTTAAAGCTTAATTTTTCGTCTTCTCTTGGCTTTTCACTCAAAAGTTTATCCTCCTCGTTGACAATCCATAATATTATATCTTAAAAACGAAAGAAAAGCAACCTAGCATGCTTTTCTAGCTTATTTTTTAGCTTCCCAGACCATATCATACCATGTTTCCCCTGCAAAGGTTGACTGGGACTGGCCTTCATTGACAAATCCATGTTTTTCGTAGTAAGTAATGAGATAGTCATGACAGGTTAGGTTAATGCCTTCTCTTTCGTGTTCAAGAGCTAGTTCTTTCAAAGCTGTTAGCAATTTCTGACCTAGTCCTATTCCCTGTGCCTCCTTGGAAATAGAAAGACAGGTCACAGAGATATAACCACCAGGCTCATGACTATAATCTTGTATATCTTCTGTAAAAGACTGATCTTGCAGATGGCGGTGGGGGACAACTGGTCCCTCTATATAACCAATAATCTTACCCTCTTTTTCTGCAACTAGAAAAGAGGTCTGAATTTCTCGCAAATGCGCCTCAAAAACAGAGCGAGGAATGGCTTCTTCGATCGAAAAATTTTCTAGTTCAATCTCAACGATATGATCTAAATCTTCTAATCTTGCTTTCCTAATTTCCATTGTGCCTCCTAAAAAAAGAGATTAAACCAAATCATACTAAAACATTGACTAGCTGCATAAAGCGAATCTGTCTCTTCTTCATCAATAAAACCGTTCATTTCAAAATAGGAAAGCAACTCATCCGGACTCTTCAAACGAATAGCTTTGTAATCCAGCTCAACTGCCACATCTTTCAAAGCCGCAAGAAGAAGCGTTCCCAATCCCTGTCTCTGATGGTCAGCCTCGATGACTAAAGAATGTATTTCTAGACATTTCGGATTGTGTGGGTAAGGACCACCTAGAACATAGCCTAGAAGCTGATTTTCATCCCTAGCTAGAAGAAAGGTATCCGCAGACTTACGGATACTTTCTTCTAAAATATGGGAAGGTTGCTGCTTTTCAGCTGGAAAAGATGTGGCCTGAAGTGTCTCTATCTCAGCCAAATCAGACTTACTTGCCTGAATGATCTTAATTGGAATTTCCATGGGAAAATCCTACTGAACATTGCTTGTCAAGTTAGACAAGAGTCGCTCAAATGAGTATTCATAGGTTTGGATATCTCCTGCTCCCATAAAGACGTAAACAGCATTGTCATGGTCTAGGAGTGGGGAAACATTTTCAACAGTGATCACTTGGTGTTTCTTATTGATTTTATTGGCTAGGTCTTCTACCTTGACATCACCATGGTCCACTTCACGAGCAGATCCATAAATTTGCGCTAGATAAACAGCATCCGCTTGGTTCAAAGCGTGGGCAAATTCGTCCAACAAGGCAATGGTTCTTGTAAAGGTATGCGGTTGGAAGACTGCTACGATTTCTTTGCTTGGATATTTTTGACGAGCTGCATCCAAGGTCGCAATAATTTCTGTTGGATGGTGGGCAAAGTCATCGATAATCACCGTGTCATTGACAATTTTCTCAGTAAAACGACGCTTAACACCGGCAAATGTTTTCAAGTGCTCACGCACCAAGTTCAAATCAAATCCTGCTGTGTAAAGAAGACCAATAACGGCTGTCGCATTCATGATATTGTGACGACCAAAGGTTGGGATGTGGAATTGACCCAATTCTTGTCCACGGAAGTGAACCGTGAAGGTTGAACCAGTTGTTGAACGAAGAAGCTCACTAGCGACAAAGTCATTACCTTCTGCTTCAAAACCATAATAATAAATTGGTGCATCAGACGTAATTTTACGCAATTCTGCATCTTCACCATAGACAAAGAGACCCTTGGTAATTTGTTTTGCATAGTCGTTAAAGGCATTGAAAACATCCTCGAGACTTGTGAAATAGTCTGGATGGTCAAAGTCAATATTGGTGATAATAGAGTATTCTGGGTGGTAGGGCATGAAGTGACGCTCATATTCGTCAGATTCAAAGACAAAATATTTGGCATTAGCTGATCCTCGACCTGTCCCATCCCCAATCAAAAAGCTAGTATCTGTAATGTGAGACAAGACATGAGACAACATACCTGTCGTTGAAGTTTTGCCGTGCGCTCCAGCAACTCCCATGCTGACAAAGTCGCGCATAAAGCTACCTAGGAACTCATGGTAACGTTTGTAGCTGATTCCATTTTGGTCCGCATAGGCAATTTCGACGTTGTTATCTGGACGAAAGGCATTTCCAGCGATAATTTCCATATCACCGTCTAGATTCTTTTCATCAAAAGGAAGAATAGTAATCCCTGCCTGCTCAAGACCACGTTGAGTAAAGTAGTACTTTTCAACATCTGATCCCTGTACCTTATGCCCCATTTGATGCAACATCAAGGCCAAGGCACTCATCCCTGATCCCTTAATTCCGATAAAATGATATGTCTTTGACATGTTTTCTCCCCTATTCAGTAATTCTTGTCAGATTCAACTCTTGGGCAACCTGACGTTCTTGTTCTTTTTGTTGATTCTTTTTATTGTAGATTTGGCTCTTCTTCAGAAAATCATAATTATTTTTCTTTGGACCTGAAGTTTCTTTTGGCTCAGATTGAGTCGAAATATTGCTCACTTCTTCCGCCAAGATGTAATGAGACTGGGTCAATTTTTGACTATATTTGACAAATTCACCAGGATTTTCCTTTTGGAAAGGCGCGGTAGGTTGATTGCCCTGCCTAACTAGACTTGGATGAGAATGGCGTCTTGTAGGAGTAATATCCTTAGTCAGATAACTTGCTGAGCGTTTCTTTTTCAAATCCGCACGCGCTTCTTCACGCGCCACCTCCGCATAGCTCTTTCCTTCTTTTTTAACTCCTAAACCAGATTTCTTAGGTTTCTCTACTGGTTTTTCAATCGGTTTTGCTGGTTTTTCTTCAGTAATAGGGGCCCACTCCAGATAATTCTTATCACGGTATTCTCCCTTGATATTACTGATAAAGTCAGACTCATCATAGAGGTCCATAACCGGCATCTCAGTCAGCATGACCTCGTCATCTGACACCAATGGAAATCGTTCTTCTCTCATTTTCTATTTCCTTTCAACACTTCATTATAGCGTATTGTCTTGATTTTTCAAGTGCTGGCTTCAGAAATTCCCAAAATTTCTCTAATTTCTGCTAGGGTCAGACTGCCACGTGACTCTGTGCCGTCCAATACTTGTGACACCAGATGTTTCTTCTGTTCTTGGAGTTCTTGAATTTTTTCTTCAATGGTTCCCCTGGTCACCAAGCGATAGACCTCAACCGTTTCTTCCTGCCCCATCCGATGGGCACGGCCAATGGCTTGCGCTTCCACCGCAGGATTCCACCAAAGGTCAACCAAAATCACTGTATCAGCACCTGTCAAGTTCAGACCGACACCACCAGCCTTAAGAGAAATCAGAAAGGCATCTCTTTCTCCTTGGTTAAAGGCCTTGGTCATGTCTTGTCTTTCCTTGGCTGGGGTTGAACCCGTAATTTTAAAGGATGTCATGCCCAAGTCTGGCAGTTCTTGTTCAATTTTCTCCAACATTCCCTTGAACTGCGAGAAAATCAAGACACGGTGTCCGCCGTCTGCCACCTGTACCAGCAGGTCTCGGAGACTATCCAGTTTGCCACTGGCTCCCTGATAATCCTCCATAAAGAGGGCAGGAGTATCACAGATTTGGCGCAAGCGCATCAAACCAGATAAAATTTCCACCCGACTTCGCTGAAATTCCTGATCTGAAACTTGAGCTAGACGGTCCCTCATCTGTTGCAACTGGGCTAGGTAGATAGCCTTTTGCTGGTCTTCCAGTTCATTTTTATAAACCACTTCAATCAAGTCTGGCAATTCAGTCAGAACTTCTTCTTTCTTGCGCCGCATCACGAAAGGCTTGATAAACTGAGCCACTCGCTCTGCTGACAATTTCATAAATTCTTTCTTGCTTGGCAGGAGTCCTGGCATGACGATTTGGAAAATAGACCACAACTCACCCAGATGGTTTTCAATAGGAGTTCCTGACAAGGCAAAAACTGACGGCACCACAAATTGTCTCAAGGTCTGGGCAATCTTGGTCTGGGCGTTTTTCATGACCTGAGCCTCATCTAAGAAAAGGAAGTCAAAGGCTATCCCCTGATAAAGATCGCTATCCTGACGGAAGGTGGCATAGCTCGTCACATAGATTTGATGGCTTTCAGCAAGAATCTCTTCACGACTAGCTTTCAAGCCATGAACAACAGCCACATCTAACTGTGGGGCAAATTTCTGAAACTCATCTGCCCAGTTGTAAATCAAACCTGACGGAGCTAAAATCAAAACCCGACTTTCTTTTGTCACTTGACTGGTCAAAAAAGCAATGGTCTGCAGGGTTTTACCAAGTCCCATATCATCAGCTAAAATCCCACCAAAACCATAATAATGGAGCATTTGTAGCCAGCCGATTCCTTTTTCCTGATAATCTCGCAAATCAGCCTGAACCTGAGTTGCTTGTCTAGGGAAGTCCTCTGGATGCGTCAAATCGTGAGCTAGATTTTGGAATTCTTGTGAAAAAGAAACACGATCTCGCCCTTCAAAAAGATGAGCTAAACTATAAGCCAAGGATTTTCGAGCCTGCAAGGTCCCATCTTTTAATTCAAATTGTCCTAGTTCCTGTAGATTTTGGCGAATTTTCTTGGTTTCTTCATCGAAAAAGTAGACTTGATTAGACGAATCAATGTAAAAATCTTGATTGGCAACCAAGGCCTGCATGGCTTGGTCGATTTCCTCCTGGGCAATATCTTGAAAATCAAACTGAATTTCCAAGAGACCTCCCTTGGAAGCAATCTGCACTTGAGGGCTTGCCAGACTATAAAGTTCTTCTAGCTTGTCTGATAGATCAACATTTCCGAGTTTTTCAAAAACTGGAATGATTTCATGGAAGAAATGATAGACAGACTCCGCTTTTAGGGCTTGACGCCAAGATTGAAAATCTGCTTCAAAACCAGCTGCCAAACAGACTTGGAAAATTCTTTCTTCTAAGTCAGCATCACTCGAAAATGGTAATTCTTCTAACTCTTGTCGGTTAGAGACCTGCCTATCCCCATAATCAAACTGAATTTCTAAACGAATCCGATTATCCTCTTCCCTGTCAAAGTAAAAAGAGGGTGCAAAAGTTTTGATTTGTAGACGTTCTGGAGCTGAAACGATCCCCATCTGGCTAAAAAAAGTTAAACAAGAAGCTAACTTATCGCGGTCACTGCTATCAAATTGCAAGTATTTCTTTCCATGCTGATCCAAAGGCAACGCTTTGATTTCCTTGAGAAGACGTATCTGCTGGTCTGTTAGAAAATAAACCTGTCCTTTATGGAAAAGCACAGCTCCCTGATAAAAGACATTGACCCTTGGACTCTCACTGATTTCCATTTCAAAATAGTCCGAGTATTCTGTTGCTGTAAAGGCAAATAGATTGGCATCAGCATGCATATCCTGAAAAAGCAGAGTTTGGTAGCTATCCACTTGATGGTCAAATTGAAAATGGGGCAAGGCCATCAGTAAATTCACACCCTGCTCAAAAAAGGTCAGAGGAAAAAAGAGGTGCCGACCTTGGTTTTGGAAAAAAAGCTCTGGACTAAGTCCTTCCTCCATTAGTCCGCGTAAGAAAGTCAGAAGCTCTTGACTTTCCTCATTAAAGGCTTCCCAAGATAGAGACTCCTCATAAGTTTTACCAATCATATAAGGTTTTCTCTTCTCGACGACTTTTAAAAAGATTGGAATATCCCGAATAACGTAGTATTTTTGGCTATTGATTTGCCCGATTCTAAGAGTCCACAAGATATGATTGCTTCCTGCTTCCACCTGACCCACAGCTGACAACTCATAGGCTCGGTCTGATTTTGGAGACAAGATTCGTTCCAAAAATTTGCTGCCCAAGGTCACCTTGGTTTCAACGGCCTCTTTTTCTTCATGACCTTCTTCCAGACTCTGCAAGATTTCCTGACCACGCTCATCATTTTTCAGAAAATGCTCCAGAGCCGCCAAGTGCACACAGTAGCCCCTCTTTTGGAAAAAATCGCAGGCACAAAAAACCAAATCATCCTCTAAACTATAGCGCAGTTCTTCTTCTGCAACGCGAGCGTAGAGCCGATTATTCTTTTCCTTGATGATGTCAACTTTACCAGTTTCATAAAGGGCAACGCCTTCGATACGGACTTTCCCCGGAATCAATTTAGCCATTTTTTTTACCTTTACCTTATCTTTTTATTATACCATATTTTCCCTTATGAAAATAGCCTTCTAGGGATACTTTTCTCCTAGAAGGCTGGATTTTTAACGTTTGGCAAAAGTCGTCACAATTCGCTGACACACTTCTTGCAGCAGAGATTTAGGCATAGCTACATTGAGACGGGCATGGAGACTTCCTTCCTCTCCAAAATCCAAACCACGGTTGAGGATAACCTTGGCTTCATTTCTCAACAGCTCTTGTAATTTTTCATCAGTCAGGTCATAGGCTGAAAAATCAAGCCAAATCAAGTAGGTCCCTTGCGGTTTCATGACCTTGATTTTAGTCTCTTTTCCAAATAAATCTACCACATAATTAATATGATCTTCAAAGACTTGCTTGAGTTCCTCTAGCCAATCCTTCCCATAGCGATAAGCAGCTTCTGTCGCCAAATAACCCAAGCCTGAAATTTCATGCTGGTTATTGGCCAACTGGCGTTTCTGGTAAGCCAGTCTCAACTTAGGATTTTCAATGACAGCATAGGAATTTTTTGTCCCAGCGATGTTAAAAGTTTTAGTGGCACTGCTCAAGACGATTGCAAATTCTTTAAAAGCTGGATTAATGGTATTAAAAGACTGGTGCTTGTGACCAAAGAGGGCCAAATCTTGGTGAATCTCATCCGAAACCAAGAAAACACCGTGTTTTTGGCAGAGTTGGCCAATCTTCTCCAACACTTCCTTTTCCCAAACACGTCCACCAGGATTGTGAGGGTTGCAAAGAATATAGAGTTTGACCTCCTCTTCTACCAAATCCTTCTCCAGTTGATCAAAGTCAATCTCAAACAGACCATCCTTTTCCACCAAAGAATTGGTAATCAATCTACGGTTGTTCAACTTGACACTGCGTGCAAAGGGTGGATAGACAGGTGTGTTAATCAAAACAGCCTCGCCTTCTTTTGTAAAGGCTTGAATAGCTGTTGAGATGGCTGGTACCACACCCTCGATAAAGACAAGAGCCTCTTTGTCAAAGTGGTAACCGTGTTGTGTGGCTTCCCACTTTTGAACTTCCTTAATTAACTCTTCACTAGCATAGGTATAGCCATAAACCAGTTGATCAGCGTAAGTCTGCACGGCTTGGCGGATTTCAGGCAAGACTACAAAGTCCATATCCGCTATCCAAGCTGGTAGGACTTCACTATCCGTTTCTGCTTCTTTCCATTTATAGGTATGGTGCCCTAAACGATTGGGCAGGCTTGTAAAATCATATTTTCCCATCTTTGTCTTATCCTTCCAAGGCTTGGCGCAAATCTGCAATCAAATCTCTAGCATCCTCAATCCCAATTGACAAACGCAAGAGGTCGTCTGTCAAACCATAAGAATGGCGCACTTCTGCTGGAATATCGGCATGTGTTTGTGTCGTTGGATAAGTAATCAGACTTTCCACCCCACCCAAACTTTCCGCAAAAGAGAAGACCTTGAGACTGTTCAAAATATGAGGAATGCGTTTTTCATCTGCTACTTTAAAGGAAATCATCCCTCCACGCCCAGTGTAGAGAACTTCCTTAACTGCTGGAGAATCCTTCAAAAAGGCAACCACTTCTTGGGCATTGGCTGTTGAGCGCTCCATACGAAGAGATAAGGTCTTGAGACCACGAATCAATTGATAACTGTCAAATGGTGACAAGACTGCCCCTGTCGTATTGAGATTGTAGAAAAGCTTCTCGTATAGTTCTAAACTATTGGTCACAACCACTCCAGCCAAGACATCATTGTGGCCTGCTAGATACTTGGTTGCTGAATGGAGAACGATATCTGCTCCATCTTCAATCGGACGTTGGTAGATAGGGCTGTAGAAGGTATTGTCCACCACCACTTTGGCACCCTTAGCATGAGCTAATTTTGCTAGTTTTTCTATATCAAATTCCAACATCAAGGGATTGGTTGGTGTTTCGATATAGAGAACATCCACGTCCTTTTCTAACTCGGCAATCAACTCTTCTTCTGTATTGGCATAGGTAAAATGGAAACGGCCTTCCTGCTCCACTTGATTGAACCAGCGGAAAGAACCACCGTAAAGGTCACGGACAGCCAAGACCTTACTTCCTACTGGGAAGATACTAAAGGCCAGTACAATAGCTGACATCCCTGAGCTAGTCGCTAGGGCATAGTCTGCGGACTCAATAGCCGCCAAGACTTCTTCTGCCTTACTGCGAGTTGGGTTTTTTGTACGCGTATAGTCAAATCCAGTAGATTGACCAAACTCTGGATGCTGATAAGTCGTTGAAAAATGAAGCGGTGTCACCAATGCACCTGTCGCTTCATCTGACTTAATACCCGCCTGGGCCAAAATTGTGTTAATGTGTAATTCCTTGCTCATACAATTCCTCCAAATCTATAGTAACTATTGTACCACTTATTTTCATCAACTCATTTTCTTCTTTTCAAGAGCTAGCTATAGTTTCAAACTATAGACTTATCGAGTAAAGCTAAAAAGAATCCAGAAAAGCTTCCAGATTCTTTTGTGAAAATGATTGCTGGGGCTTACTTAGACTGAAAGAAATCCTGTTGGGATAAATAGTCATAATGGTCTTTGTTAAATTGATATTGGCCCACATGCTGACTAATCTGACCAACTTCCACGGAAAAAATATAGTCTTCATTTTGATAGTGCCAGTTCAGCCTAACTGTGTTCAAGACTGTCTTATAAGTAAAATCTTTAACTTGATTCCAAGGCATCTCTACGACTTGATTAGAATGATTTTCTGTTACATCATTGATGTCCATCAAGTAGATTCCCTTAGGTGTGAATGCCAGAATCTTAGGCTTCACACTCGACTGAACATAGTAACTTCCTCCTATAACGAAAAAATCAATAAAGGATTTCAACCATGTCTTTTTCTTAAAAGCCATCAGAAAATTCTTTTGCCCTTCAATGTGGCAAGTTGAGAGAAATGATTCAATCTGTTTTTCTGTTGCAAACTCCATAATAGCGCCCATGATGTTACCTCCATAAAAATTAGTAAATAGGCAGATAAGAACTCTTCACATAAAAGAAGAACTTATCATTAGTTGCATTTTATCTTACTTTTTTAGTAGACAGCATCCCTCCTATAAAATCATCCTAGCATGTGCATACTTCAGTTAACACTGGAAGAGGATTTAAAAATAGCGTCTCACGTTTTTGTTATATTCATTATATCATAAATTCAATTAACTAAGAAAAAATGTAAGCACTTTTCTTCCAACTTCGCTATCATTCTATTAAAAAAACGACAGCTTCCTTCGAAACCATCGTTTTTCTTGAAAAATCCTTATTTGAAATGTTTTGCCAATTCTTCTTGGGCTTTTTTATTGGATTCTTCTTTTTCTTTCAACCATTTTTCTTTAGCTTTTTCATATTCATCTTTTGTGACTGTCTTATCTTGTAATTTGAGATATTTATATGATTCAACCCCTTTATTACCAGCCAATGAATATGGTGTTGAGAAAGGAACGATTTTTCTCAATGTTGGTGTTCCACCAAGTGAAACATTTGGAATTGCTAAAGAGCTATCCACCAACCAAGCTTGGGCATCTGCATATTTTTCATAACGTTTAGCTGGATCTTGTTCCTTATTAGCTTCTTCCAACATTTGAGTGTAGACATCCAGTCCAACAGCCTTGGCTTTGTCATTGGCTTCACCTGGCTCTATACCTAGATTTTGCATCAAACCACCAGAATTAACGTTAAAGACATCAAGATAGGTTGAAGGATCTTGATAGTCTGCAGTCCAACCACCATTGTAAAGATCATAATCCTTCTGAGCTGCAGTTTGAGCGAGATAACCTGAACTATCATAGTCCTCTGTAGAAAGTTGATGAACATCAATCACAACATTATCTGCACCTAAGACAGATTCTATTGATTGCTTCATGGAATTGATTCCTTGAATTTCAGCCTTATTAGCCAAATCTATAGTTTTATCTAAGTGTATAGGGAATTGGACTCCTTTGGCTTGGAGTTCTTTCTTAGCTTCAGCAAATTTAGCTTTAGCTTTTTCTGGATTGTAGTATGGATCCTGGGCATCTGCAAAGTTGATTCCTTGCCATTCCTTACCGTAATTCACCATCTTAGAGGCTACTACTTCACCAAAGTCTTTTCCATTGATACTTACAAATGTTGGAGGAACGACGAGGTTACGCAAAATCTTAGTTGCACCCTCTTCTCCCTGAGATTGAGCCCCGTAGGCTGTACGGTCATAAGCAAAGTTAATGGCTTGACGGAAGTTTTTGTTAAGAACCGCTTCTTGTGTAGACTTCTTCTCAGCATCACTTGTTTTTGAAGTAAATTTATAAGATTTTCTATCCAAGTTGAAGTTTAAGAAGTAAGAAGTAGCATCTTGCATGCTATAGATGATATTGTCCTTATTCTTTTCTTTAATCCCTTCAAAACTTGAACTGTTCGGATAGAGACGAGCATAGCTATAAACACCTTCGGTAAAATTACGTGCTAACGCATCTTGGTCACTACCATCAAAATAAGTCAATTTGACATCATCTACAAAGACATTTTTAGCATCCCAGTAGTTAGGATTTTTCTTGTATTCGATGACCGATTTTGAAACAAAGGATTTCATCAAGAAAGGTCCATTGTACAAAATGCTAGATGGGTCTACCTTCCCAAAATCATCCCCTTTTGATTTCAAGAAATCCGCATTAACTGGGAAAAGAATGGTTGAAGTTGTTTTTGAGTTCCAGTAAGGTTCTGGTCGTGCCAAGGTATATTGAACGGTTTGGTCATCAAGAGCCTTGACTCCGACAGTTGAAAAGTCGCTTGTTTTACCAGTGATATAGTCATCTAAACCAACAACGGATTCTTGCACTAAGTACAAGGCTTCTGATTTTTTATCAGCCGCATATTTCAATCCAGTGACAAAATCTTGGGCAGTTACAGGAGCATATTCATCTCCATCTGAAGTATACCATTTAGCATCTTTCCGCAGTTTGTAGGTATAGGTCAAACCGTCCTTAGAAACACTCCAATCCTCTGCCAAAGATGGGACATAGTTCCCATATTGGTCATTTTCCATGAGACCATCTACCAGGTTGGTCACAATATCAGTAGTTGTTGCACGGTTTTCTGCTAGATAGTTCAAACTAGATGGATCACTTGAATAAACATAATTATATGTTTTTGACCCTGTGCTAGAATTTCCACACGCACTTAACAAAATACCTGCACTTAACACGATACCTGCAAGTGTTGCATACTTGGCCTTAGACTTTTTCATCTCCAGAACCTCCTGATTTAAATATTTGTCTTATTATACATTACAGGTTTTATTTAGTCAATAGTTTTTTAAGTAAAATTTAAGAAAAATTAAATTACTATCTACAAATTATAAAAAATATAATACAAATTAATAAAAAAGAGAATAATTCAAGCATTTCATGATAGAAATGTTCAAATTATCCCTTTTATTTATAAAAAAATTATTGAGAAATTCTTAATTTTGCTCGTAAGCGATTAGCTTGGGCTTGTCCAATCACCTTATCCAATAAACGGGTACGAAGACTCAAGAATCCGTAAACTCCTCCCCCCATGGCACCGACAAGAGCTACATATAGGAAACTCCACAAACGTCCACTTGGTTGGAAGACAAATCCTAAAATCCACTGCAATGTCCCAACTACAAGAAACATGAAAAGAGTTAATAAACTGATTAAAATGGTTCGTTTCAAAATCACCTTGCGCTTGACACCAGTTACCTTACAAATATCCCGATACATCAAAACATTAGGAATGATGAGACCGATTGTTGTTGAAATCAAAGGTCCATAACTGTGGAAGAGAGCGATGGTTGGAAGTTGCAAGACCAGCTTGGCAATGGAACCATAGATAAAATAGAGAACTGCCTTGCGGTTGCGGAACATGGCCTGAAGCATTGGAGACAAGACCATGTACAAGCCTAAAATAGTAGACTGCAAAACTGCAAAGACAAATAAGCCCATGGCCAAACTATCTGGCTTGCCATAGAAGACAGTATAGAGAGGTTCTCCTACCATGACTACTCCAACCGTTGCTGGTAGCAAGAATAGGAAAAGCATAGTGATGCTGTCCTGAACTAGACGAGAAGCCGCCTTCAAGTCCCCCTTGACATAGTTTTCAGTCAAAAGTGGCAACCCTACACTCCCAATCGAAACCCCAACAGAAATCAAAATCATAGTGATTTTATTAGGATTGGCTGAGAAATAAGAAAACATGACAACCAAGTCTTCATTACTATAGTTGGTAAACCAACTCATACTATTGATAAAGGTCATCTGGTCCAAAATCTGGAAAAGCTGGATAGCAGACCCTGTCAGGATAAAAGGAATGGCTTCCTTAATGGTATCGACCAAAAGACGCTTGCTGTTTATCTTATCTCCTGTTTCAAGGACTCTTTTAAGTAATCCTTCTTTGGCAAGGAAATAGATCAAAACTGCAAAACTAGCTACCATGCCGACAAAGGCAGCAAAGGTGGATTGGGTAACCGCTACTAGATAATCTCCTGAGCCCATTTTCATAATCATAAAGGTAGCTAAGAGCATCCAGATAACACGAATGACCTGCTCAGCAATTTGGCTCATGGCATAAGGTTTCAGGTTATTCATCCCTTGGAAGAAGCCTCGGATAACACTCATAGATGGGAAAATCAAGACCGCCCAAGCCAAACTCTGCATGATTGGGATCAGGTCTTTCCCTACACCCGACAAGTCTGCTAGCCATGGAGCAAAGAGATACAAGACTAAAGCAAAAACCAGACCTAGTCCTGTCATAAAGCCTAAAAAGCTCCGAATCAGGGCAAAGCTATGCTCTTCTTCTCGCATGGTATTATACTTGGCCACTTGCTTGGCCACCGCAACTGGAATCCCTGCTGTTGAAATCAGCAAGAACCAGGCATAGATATTATAGCCCATGGTGAAGAGACCATTTGCTGTAGCCGCATAAGACCCCATCCAGATATACCAAGGGATGATATAAATGGCACCGAGTAGACGACTGATAAAGTTACTAGCCGTTAGCCAAGCAGTCCCCCGTAACATCTGGGCCTGCTGGTGATTGTTTTCGTTAGACATAGATTCCTCATTTAATTTTAATCACTAGGAAAAATTCCTCATCTTCCATTATAAACTTTTCCTTGTCACTTGTAAATTTACGACTTTCGGTTTACAATAGAAAGTATGATTAAGATTGAAACCGTATTAGATATTTTAAAGAAAGATAGTCTCTTCCGCGAGATTATCGACCAAGGACACTATCACTACAACTACAGCCATGTCGTATTTGATACCATCTGTTATGACAGCCGCAAGGCCAAAGAGAAGAGCCTCTTTTTCGTCAAGGGGGCTTCCTTTAAGAAGGAATTTCTGCTTTCAGCCATCTCTCAAGGCCTCGGTTGGTATATGGCTGAAGAAGACTATGAAGTTGGTATTCCTGCTATTATCGTCAGTGATATCAAGAAAGCCATGAGTTTGATTGCCATGGAATTTTATGGAAATCCACAGGACAAACTCAAACTCCTTGCCTTTACTGGAACCAAGGGTAAGACAACAGCAGCCTATTTCGCCTATAACATCTTATCTCAAGGGCATCGACCTGCTATGTTGTCAACTATGAACACAACTCTAGATGGCGAAACTTTCTTTAAGTCTGCATTGACAACCCCTGAGAGTATTGACCTCTTTGACATGATGAATCAAGCTGTGCAAAATGACCGTACTCACCTCATCATGGAGGTATCCAGTCAGGCCTATCTGGTCAAACGTGTCTATGGTCTAACCTTTGATGTGGGAGTTTTCCTCAATATCAGCCCCGACCATATCGGCCCGATTGAACACCCTAGCTTTGAGGACTACTTCTACCACAAGCGTCTCTTGATGAAAAATAGCCGAGCAGTCATCATTAACAGTGACATGGACCACTTCTCTGTACTAAAAGAACAGGTGGAAGATCAAGACCATGATTTCTACGGTAGCCAGTCTGATAACCAAATCGAGAATTCCAAAGCCTTTAGCTTTTCAGCTACGGGTAAACTCGCTGGAGATTATGATATTCAACTCATCGGCCACTTCAACCAAGAAAATGCCGTTGCTGCTGGACTTGCTTGCCTCCGTCTCGGAGCTAGTCTTGAGGACATCAAAAAAGGAATCGCTGCAACCCGAGTTCCTGGTCGTATGGAAGTCCTCACCCAGAAAAATGGAGCCAAGGTTTTCATCGACTATGCCCACAATGGTGACAGTCTCAAAAAACTCATCAATGTTGTAGAGACTCATCAAACAGGAAAGATTGCTCTGGTCTTAGGTTCGACAGGAAATAAGGGAGAAAGTCGTCGTAAGGACTTTGGACTTCTCCTCAATCAACATCCTGATATTCAAGTCTTTCTGACTGCTGATGACCCCAACTATGAAGATCCAATGGCCATTGCAGATGAAATTAGTAGCTACATCAATCATCCTGTTGAAAAAATTGCGGATCGCCAAGAAGCCATCAAGGCAGCTATGGCTATCACAAGTCAAGAATTAGATGCTGTGATTATTGCTGGTAAGGGTGCCGATTGCTACCAAATCGTCCAAGGCAAGAAAGAAGCCTACCCAGGAGATGCAGCCGTCGCAGAAAATTATTTATAAGATAGTAAAAAAATCAAGGGAAATAAACCCTTGATTTTTTCTATTTTTATTTAAAAGCGTTTTTCAAACCTTCAACGGCACCTTCTACAGCACCTTTAGCGTCTTCAACTACTTCTTTTGCCTTAGCAACTGTCTTTTCTACAGCGCCTTCTGCTTCAGTCTTGCCATCCCCAGTAACTTTACCAAATCCTTCTTTGATAGCGCCTGTTGCTTGTTCCAATTTGTTTTCAAGTGACATATGATTGTCTCCTTTAATTTTATTCCGATATGTGTTACCGGTTACATATAGTTTATACCGAATACTAAGGAAAGTCAAACAATGTGCTCAGAAAAAAATCAGGCCAAGTAGAAAGTTAATCTTTCCTTATCAAAATCGACGGCCAACTCATACTTTCCATCTTCATTTTGGACAATATAACCTAGGACAACTAAACTGTCCACAAAGATATCACGGCGTTTCTGCATAAGCTGCTCTTTTTTGAGAAATTTCAACAAAAAAGTCGTCATATATTTGAGAGCATACTCAGGATTAACATCTCCCAAAATAGCATAAAGTTCCTGTTGTTTTTCTGTCAAAGGATACTGATGTTTGACCTTGTAGAAATAATTGGACAGGGTCATTTTTGATCTCGCAAAGTCCGTATTTTCAACTAAAATAGCAGCATTGGTTTGATTGCGTAATTCTGTCTCAAACCTCTGCTCTAACAAGGTTTGATAGACCGGACTAGCTTCGCTGACAAAAATCTCTTGATCCAGTTCAAGACTATCGAGTGATTCAAGCATGGGAAGATTAAGGTAATAACGCTTATTTTCTCGTAGAATCAAACCTGCCTTTATATACTCTTCCATGAGTTTATCAACTGCAACATCTGGAAATTGAGCCTTGATTTCCCGTAAAATCACATCCTCATGCTGGTCCAGATAGCGGATCAATTCTCTAAAAAATGGCTGTCTCGTCAAACGAGATGGATTAAAAATCTGAATCATGAAGATTCCTTTCTTTACATTCTAACAGAGGCGATGATGCCAACTGACTAGGATTGGTCCCCGGCTGGTTCAAAGGAACAGGCAGATCTAGTTCTCTGTAATACTCCCTCCAAAAATCACTAATCTCCTGCTCACCATCCCCAAATTTCATGGGAATGGTTTCAAAAATCGGTAGGATTTCTGCCATGTACTGGGAACAGTAAAAACCATGTCCATCTGGATAGAAAGAAGCATTATAAGGAGCTCCCAGATGTTTGCAAGCTCTTTCCTTCACCGACTGGATATCCATTTCTGGGTAAACATAGAGGTCGTACAAGTGATTAGACTCAAAGAAGTCTGCCGGTTCTTGACAGACAACACCAGCCTGTCCACTAGCGTGGTAAATCATCCCATCCAAATAAATGGCAACATGGTTATAGTTGCCTGTGGAAGTCTGGATGGCCTGTCCCATATCTGACTCATCTCTCACAAAAATCAAATCGCCATTTTCTAACATGCTTCACTCCTAGAAAAAAAGGAGCCGAAACTCCTTTCGATATAAGACAAACTAGCCTTTCCTAATTTGAATTGACACTCAAAATCTTAAGCATTAAAGCTTTCAGTCAATTGAGGTACCACTTGTTTCTTACGTGAAACGGCACCAGCAAGGAAGGCGTGGTTGTCTACAAGTTTAAAGTTGAAAGCTACTTCAACCTTGTCCATGTTAGCACCAAGTGCTAGGATTTCTGAGTTTGAGTTGACGATATCTGTAATCATCAAGACAAAGTCAGAGTAGCCGTTTGCTTCGTTGGCAGCTTGCATTGCAGCTTCAATTTCTGCTTGGCGTTCCAATACTTCAGCGATGTCAACTGTGTTTACTTGAGCAACACGGACATTGTTTCCGTTGAGTTCAAAAGTTTTAGCATCGATGTCAATCAATTCTTCAGCAGATTTGCTAGCCAAGTTGGTACCAGCTTTCAACATAGCTAAACCATATTCTTCCAAGTTCACACCAGCCAATTCAGCCAATTCCGGAGCAATGACTTTATCTGTTGGGTGTGTTGTTGGTGATTTCAAAAGAAGGGTATCTGAAATCAAACCTGAAAGCATCAAACCAGCAATCTCTTTAGGCACAGCTACACCATGTTCTTTGAACATACGGTAAACGATTGAAGACGCTGAACCAACTGGCTCCAAACGCATGTAAAGTGGGCTTGCAGTCTCAAAGTTAGCCACACGGTGGTGATCTACAACACCATAAACTTCTACTTCAGCGATATCTGATACAGATTGTTGGAATTCATTGTGGTCAGTCAGGATAACTTGCTCTGCACCTTCTGCTTTGGCAGAAGTGATAACACGCGGTGCTTCTACACCAAAATAGTTCAAGACAAAGGCTGTTTCTTCATTTGGAGTTCCAAGGGCAACAGCTTCCGTATCCAAACCGTAAGCTTCTTTTGCAAGGTAGGCAAAGGCTACAGATGAACCGATGGCATCTGAGTCTGGATTTTGGTGACCAAATACTAGAATCTTAGACATGATAATACCTCATTTTGTTTATTCTCTTTATTGTAGCATTTTTTTCGCTTTTTGACAAAAGTAAGAGGAGTCAAAGGGCTCCTCACGATTCTTCAAAATAACTAAGTAAATTTCTATCTTGATTTTCAGATAAAAATGTTTCCTTCTGTGGCCTCTTCTTACGCTTGAGAAGGGCTTCTGCCGACATGGCTTCTTCCTTACTGGAAAAACCTTGAGCATAGATGAGTTTGACTGGCAAGCGTGCTCGTGTGTATTTGCCTCCCTTCCCACTATTGTGGACAGCGAGGCGTCTTCTCACATCAGTCGTATAGCCTGTATAGTAAGATCCATCACGACACTCCAGCACGTACATATAAGCCTTATGATCCATAGTAAATCTCTTCAAGTTCAGGCGTATAAGAGCCATCATCATTGTGAACAATTAGAGGTGGTAAGACCTTAAAGCCGCTTGTTGAACCATCCTTGATAGCCTCAATCAAAAGCATATTGGCTTCCTTTTCTCTTTTTGGATAAACAAACTGCAGGCGCTTAGGAGCTAGATTATGCCGTTGTAAGCTGTCCAAGATATCTAAAAGTCGATCAGGACGATGAACCATGGCCAAGCGTCCATTAGATTTGAGAATACTCTGGGCACTACGACAGATTTCCTGCAAATTGGTCGTGATTTCGTGGCGAGCCAAGAGATAATGTTCACTCTCGTTCAGATTAGAATGAGGATCCACCTTGAAATAGGGTGGATTACACAAAATCATATCCACCTTACTTCCCTGGATGTAAGCAGGCATATTTTTCAAATCATCACAGATGACCTCCATCTGCTCTTCTAAACCATTCAAACGGACAGAGCGTTCAGCCATATCCGCCAAACGCTCCTGAATCTCAACAGCCAAAATCTGTGCCTGAGTCCGAGTGCTAGCAAATAGCCCCACTGCTCCATTTCCAGCGCAAAAATCCACTATCAAGCCCTTTTTAGGAAAACGTGGAAAACGTGACAAGAGAACACTATCCACCGAATAGCTAAAAACCTCTCTATTTTGAATGATTTTGATATCTGTCGAAAAGAGCTGGTTAATGCGCTCTCCTGATTTTAATAATTGTTCTTCTTCCATGGTCTTATTATAGCAAATTTATATTAACATTACAAAAGATAGAGATTTCTAACTAGTGCTTCTGATTCTTCAAATGTTGAAGAGCTTCCTTAGTCCAAATTGGCATCATTCGTTTAAGAGGCGCAAAGCCATAGTTAAAACGGTCGCTCGAAAAGCGTCTCCGTCTCGGAAACTGGTGTTTTTCTTCCTCCAAAGTGCGGATAGAAAGGCTGGCTTTCCCTGTAAATTCATCTAAATCCACTACTTGAACTTGAACCTCTTCATCGACTTTCAAGGCTTCTTGGATATTTTCAATAAAGCCTGTCCGAATCTCTGAAATGTGAATCAGCCCCGTATCACCCGTCTCTAGCTCAACAAAGGCACCGTAGGGCTGAATCCCTGTAATACGCCCCTTTAGCTTATCACCGATTTTCATCTTAGTCCTCGATTTCAATTGTTTCAATCACGACATCTTCAACTGGCTTGTCCATGGCCCCTGTCTCAACAGCAGCTATGGCATCCAAAACAGCGTAAGAAGCTTCATCAGCTAGCTGACCAAAAACAGTGTGACGGCGGTCTAAGTGAGGGGTTCCACCTTGGTTGGCATAGATTTCCGCAATCGGTTCTGGCCAACCACCACGAGCAATTTCTTTCTTAGAATATGGCAGGTGTTGATTTTGGACGATAAAGAACTGGCTGCCGTTGGTATTTGGACCAGCATTGGCCATAGAAAGAGCACCACGAATATTGTAAAGTTCTTCTGAGAATTCATCCTCAAATGATTCGCCGTAGATTGACTCGCCACCCATACCAGTACCAGTTGGATCTCCACCTTGAATCATAAAGTCCTTGATAATACGGTGGAAAATGACACCATCATAGTAGCCATCTTTTGAAAGAGCTACAAAGTTAGCTACTGTTTTAGGAGCATGTTCAGGGAAAAGCTTGATACGCAAGTCTCCGTGATTGGTCTTAATAGTCGCGATAGGACCTTCTACTGTTTCAATGTCTACTTGTGGGAAATACAATTCTTTTTCTACCATACCAAATCCTTCTAAGGCACCAAAAATGCCATCTTCTTCTAGTGTTTTTGTTATATAATCTGCTTTTTCTTTGATGTTATCATGAGAAATTCCCATTGCAACGCTGATTCCAGCATAATCAAAGAGTTCCAAGTCGTTGAGGCCATCTCCAAAAACCATAACGTTCTCTGGTTTCAAGCCAAGGTGTTCCACAACCTTTTCCACACCCGTCGCTTTGGAGCCTGAAATCGGCACAATATCAGACGAATGTTGATGCCAACGAACCATTCGAAGTTTGTCTGAGAGACTATCAGGCAAGTGCAAGTCATCTCCCTTATCTTCAAAAGTCCACATTTGATAGATATCTTCTTTTTCATGAAAATCAGGATCTACATCTAAATCGGGGTAAATTGGATTGATAGCTTCACTAATCATATCGGTGCGAGTCGACAACTTGGCATCATGACTCCCAACCAAGCCATACTCAATTCCCTCTTGCTTAGCCCAAGAGATATACTCCTCAACATCTGACTTCTCAATCTGATGTTGATAAATAACCTGACCTTTTTTATCTTCAATATAGGCACCATTTAAGGTTACAAAAAAGTCAGGCTTGAGCTCACGAATCTCCGGAACGACACCAAAAATCCCTCGTCCAGAAGCAATACCTGTCAAAATTCCTTTCTCACGTAATTGCTTAAAAACAGTTGGGATTGAAGCTGGAATAAAACCTGTCTTTGAATTTCGCAATGTATCATCAATATCAAAAAAGACAATCTTGATTTTCTTTGCCTTGTATCTTAATTTGGCATCCATCTCACTACCTCTTTCAATCTAACTCTTTCCATTATACCATAAAGTAGCTAAATCCCCTATTTTCAAAAAGTTTCCCGTTTTATTGTAAGTCCTTGGATAAGTATAAAACTAAATCATTATCATTTTGACAACTTGCACCCATTTCTAGCGGTTTATTTCTATACCACACACCTGTCCCATCTGGAATGTAGCCCCGTCTGATATACAATCTCTGGGCAGGGCCATAGCCTAAGTGCAAACCTACACCAAGAGTGACCTTACTCGAAACAAACTTGACTCGTTTTTCTGCTTCTTCTAGCAGTTGATTCCCAATCCCTTGATTTCGAAAAGGCTCAAACACATTAAAATCTGATAATTCTGGATAGACTTCTGCAAAAGGACCATGTTTAGCAGAGGGCAAAATGGTAACGTAGCCCGCTACAGCACCATCAATCTCTGCAACTAAGACTTCTCTCTCCCCACTTTCCTGTTCCAGAAAATATCTAGCCAAAATTTCCTCTCTACCAGGCCAACCTTGATTCATAAATCCATGAGATAAGGATTCAATATCAGACTTAATCATATTTCTAATCGTGCAATTCATCTTTGACTTACCCACCTGTATTCTTTCTATTACCATTATAGCACGCCAAGTTCAGAAAAAAACTATCTCGTGAAAAAAGACCCAACCGGGTCTGAAAAAGAGGTCCACTGGACCCCAACTCGCTCTCTCATTTCAAAGCTCGTGAAAAAAGACCCGTCGGGGTCTTAATTCGCTTTCTTGTTTTCAAGCTCATGAAAAAGAGGTCCACTGGACCCCAACTCGCTCTCTCATTTCAAGGCTCGTGAAAAAAAGACCCGTCGGGGTCTTTTCTTTAATCTTCGTTTACGAAAGGCATCAAAGCCATTACGCGAGCGCGTTTGATAGCTGTTGTTACTTTACGTTGGTTTTTAGCTGAAGTTCCTGTTACACGACGAGGAAGGATTTTCCCACGTTCTGAAACGAAACGGCTAAGAAGCTCAGTATCTTTGTAATCAACATATTCAATTTTGTTTGCTGCGATGTAATCAACTTTTTTACGGCGTTTGAATCCGCCACGACGTTGTTGAGCCATGTTTTTTCTCCTTTATAATTTTAGTTGTCCATTAGAATGGTAAATCATCATCTGAAATATCCAATGGATTTGTTGCTCCAAATGGATTTTCATCACGTGAAAAGTCTGGTACTGAATTTGTAGGCGCTGAATAGTTTGCAGTTGGTGCAGAATAAGCTCCACCTGTGTGACCTTCACGCACACTACGGCTTTCCAACATTTGGAAATTCTCAGCCACGACCTCTGTCACGTAGACACGTTGTCCTTGCTGGTTATCGTAACTACGAGTCTGGATACGACCTGTCACCCCGATAAGTGAGCCTTTTTTAGCCCAATTAGCAAGGTTCTCAGCCTGTTGGCGCCACATAACGACATTGATAAAATCAGCCTCACGTTCGCCATTTTGACTCTTAAATGTACGGTTTACTGCAAGAGTAAAAGTCGCAACTGCTACATTTGATGGGGTATAACGCAACTCAGCGTCACGTGTCATACGCCCTACAAGTACAACATTGTTAATCATAGTTTACCTTCTTACGCGTCAGTTTTGACGATCATGTGACGAAGAATGTCAGCGTTGATTTTTGAAAGACGGTCAAACTCTTTAAGAGCTGCGTCGTCGTTTGCTTCAACGTTAACGATGTGGTAAAGTCCTTCACGGAAATCTTTGATTTCGTATGCAAGACGGCGTTTTTCCCAAGATTTTGATTCAACAACAGTTGCACCGTTGTCAGTCAAAATAGAGTCAAAACGTGCTACCAAAGCGTTTTTAGCTTCTTCTTCAATGTTTGGACGAATAATATAAAGAATTTCGTATTTAGCCATTGATATGTTCCTCCTTTTGGTCTAATGACCCCAAGACTTTGCAAGGGGTAAGTGAGGTTCGCTCACAATAAACTATTATACTAGAAAACAATTTTTTACGCAAGTAAAAACAGCGAAATAAAAAAGAAGATGACGAATCATCTTCTCAAAAACTATGAGTTTTTAGTCTTCTTTTTTCTTGCGAGCAAGAAGTCCAAATCCACCTAAGGCTCCAAGAAGTCCAAGCGCTGCGAGGCTAGCGTTAGCTTCTGTACCTGTGTTAGGCAATTCTTTTTGACCATCAACATATTTAGGTGTTGCTGGTTTAGCAGCTGTGTCAGTTGCTACTGTTGCATCTGCTTGAGCTGGTGCCGCTGGTTGAGCTTGATTTGGTGTTGCTGGCTGTCCTGGTTCCGTAGGAGTTACAGGTTGATCAGGAGCAGTTGGTCTTGACGGAACATTTTGTGGAGTCTGTGGTGTTTGTGGAGTAGGAGTTGGTCTGTAGTTGTTACCACCATTTCCACCACCATTGTTTGGTTGTGACTCAGAACCACGTTTTGGAGTTACTGTTACTGGTACTTCTAACTCAACGATTTCTCCTGTTGGTAATTTCACCTTAACCTTAACTCCTGGTTTTTTCCCAGCTGTTTCTGTTGTTGGAATTACCCAGTTCTCTTCGATGATTTCCCATCCTTCTTCTTTAGGAAGTTCGATATGTTTCTTAACATCATCTTTAGTAATAGGTGTTCCTACTTCTACTTCGATTGGAGTTACTTTTGGTGTTACGATTACTGGTACTTTTACTGTAACTGTTTTTCCATTTGGTAATTTCACTTCTACTGGTACAGTTGGTTTTGCTCCTGGTGTTGTTGTTGCTGGAATTTCTCCAACATTTGTAATTTCCCAATCTTTTGGTAGATCAACACGTTTCTTAACATCTTCTGCTGTGACTGGAGTTCCTACTTTTACTACCACTGGAGTCACTTTTGGTGTTACTGTTACTGGGACTTGTACTGTAATTGTTTTTCCATTTGGTAATTTCACTTCTACTGGCACCGTTGGTTTTTCACCTGGTGTTGTTGTCGCTGGAATTTCTCCAACATTTGTAATTTCCCAATCTTTTGGTAGGTCAACATGTTTCTTAACATCTTCTGCTGTGACTGGAGTTCCAACTTCCACTACCACTGGAGTTACTTTTGGTGTTACGATTACTGGTACTTTAACTTCTTTAGTAGCAATAATGTTTCCATCTTTATCTTTATACTCAACTGTTACAGTTACAGAGTCTTTTTCACCCGCTGTTTCTGTTCCTGGAGTTGTTAATGGAGTTTCTTTAAACGTTACTGTTACACCTTCTGGTAAACCTTTGGTATTTTCAGCTGATTCTTTTACTTTATCAGCAACAGCTTTTTCAAGTGTACCTTTATCAGTATCTTTCGGTACTACTACACCTTCTGGAGAAACTTTTGGCAATACTGTTACTGGGACTTCTACTGTTTCTTCTCCTCCATCTTTATAAGTAACTTTTGTTGTTACTTTAATATCATTAACTCCAACTTTACCTTCAGTAGTTGGGATAGCTTTGTTGATATCTTCATCAGTGACAGGTGTTTTAGTTCCATCTGTATCTGGAGTGATTGCTTTGTTTACATCTTCAGCTTTTGGTTTGTCACCTTCTACAACGTAGACTGGTTTAACATCTGAACCTTTCACATTTACTTTTACTGGAATTGTAGTTGTATAGTCTTTTCCATCAACTGTGTATGTTACTGGGACTTCTACAGTTGTTACTCCAGTTCCTTTGTTAGCTGTTACTTTATCTTCAATAGCTTTTGTTACATCACCTACAGTTACTTTCGCATCTTTTGGTAATTTATCTGTAAAGTCTTTTGCTTTAATTGCTTCATCAGCTTTAGCTTTTGCTAATTCTTTCAGTTTGTCTGGAGTTGTATTTTTGGCTACTGTTACGTCTGCTTTTGCTACTGGTAATACTGTTACTGGTACTGTTACTTTCTCAGAATCTTTCATTCCTGGATAAGTTACTGGGACTTCTACTGTTACATCTGTAGCTCCAGCTTTTCCAGCTGTTTCTGGTAATGTTGTTGGTTCTCCAACTGTTCCACCTTGTCCTGGTGTTACAGATTCTTTAACTTTATCTTTTTCAGGCGTTGTTCCTTCAAACACAACTACTGATTTTGGAGTTGATCCAATTACTGTTACAGGAACTTCTACTTCTTTTGTTCCAATAACGTTTCCTTTATCATCAGTATATTCAACAACAACTGTCGCAGGTTTTGGTTTTCCTGTTTCAGTTACTTCAGCTGTTGTTGGTGTAGTTCCTGCTTTCACTTCTTTAACTTTTACAGTTACACCTTCAGGAAGTTTATCTTTTGGTAATGCAGCTACTACTTCTTCAGCTTTAGCTTTAACTGCAGCTTCTAAGTTTTCGCTTCCTTTAAGAACTGTTAATCCTTCAGGTTTCACTAATGGTAATACTTTAACGACTGCAGGTACTTCTACAAGTTTGTCTTCGCCATCTTTAGCTACTACTGTTACTTTCTTATCTCCTGGTGTTGTTGTATCTACTTCACCATCTTTATAAGTAAATTTAGTTCCTTCTGGATATTGGTCAGGATCGATACTTTCATCAGCTGATGGTTGTGGTTTAGCAGGGTCTTCAAACACATATTGTGTCTTAGGATCTACTACCATTACTTTAGCTGGTACTTCTACTAAAGTATCTCCATCTAATTTCGCTACAACGACTACATCTTTTTCACCTGCTGTTGTTGTGTCAACTGGTTCTTTATACTCAAAAGTAGTACCTTTTGGATATTCATCTGGAGTAATGCTTGAGTTAACATCTGGTTGTGGTTTCTTAGGATCCGCAACAACAAATTGTGGTTTACTATCTACTACACGTACTGTTGCTGGTACTTCTACTAGTACTTTATCCCCTTGTTTAACAACTACTGTTACTTTCTTATCTCCAGGTGCTGTTGTATCTACTTCTTCTTTGTATTCATATGTTGCGTCATCTGGATAGTCTGAAGTATCAATATTATCTTCTGGAGAAGGTTGTTTCTTATCCTCACTTACTGCTACTAATTGTGGATATCCTTTAACAACTTTCACTGGTACATTTACTGTTTCTTCACGTTTATTATCACCTGAACCGTATGTTACTGTTACTGGTACAGTTAATGTATCATCTCCAACTTTTCCTTTTGTTTCAGGAATCTTAGATTCATCTACAGTTTTATCATTTCCTTTTGTAGTAACCGCATCTTTAAGTTTGTCTGTTGTTGGCTTATCACCTTCTACGACATAAACAGGAGTTGGTGTTGAAACTTTTGGAGTTAATTTAACAACAAAGTTTTGACTGATTTCAGTATCAGTATCTGCAGTTGTATCAAATGTTGGTTTTTCAGCGTCAGGTTTAGCAAACGGATTATCATTCACTTCATAACCCATTGATTTTAACACATCAAGACGAGCTTGAATTTTGTCTTCTGGAATTTTTGTTCCTGCTTTACCTGAAAGATCATTAATATTGAATTTCTCATCTAATGGTGTTTCTTTACCATCTTTATCTACAGAAACAAATTTAACTGTAGCTTTTTGAATTCCAGGTGCATATTGAATTGGAGTTTTACCGAATTTATCAGTTGGGTCAAAGTTGTCTGGAACTTTGTATCCTTTAGATGGATCTGCAGGATCAACTGGTGTTAATTCTACTCCATTATATGTTGGAACATATCCATCTACATAAGGAATAACTACCTTACTGAAATCACCAGGTTTTGTTGGATCATTTGGATTGTTAGGATATTTAATTGTATCTGGTGCATCTTGTGGTTTCTTACCAGCTGGATACTCAGGTGTAAATGAACCAATTTCTTTATAAAGAACTTTTTTAACTACAGGATCTACTGTACCATTTTCTCCAGGAACTGGTGCAACTTCTGCAGCTACTGTTTTATCTGTAGCATTTACTAATAAGTAGTTTGCTACTACTGGTGAATCAACAGCATTGAATTTACCTTTTGTTCCATCAGCTGTAGCATCTGTTAATTTATCAGCTTCATTGTAAACTTGCCAATCAGAGTAAGTTACATCTCCTGTTTGTGGGTTTACAGTTGCTGTACGTTTGTATGTTACTTTTTGTACTTTTTCAGCATATAAAGGAGTTGCATCAGCCTTATCAGCATCTTCTTCTTTTAGATACTTAATTGTACGTGTTACTTCTTTAACTAAGTCATTACGTGTCAATCCTGCTGGATATTTACCAAGATTTTCATCTCCATCTTTTACAGGTGTATCTGCTGTTTTTGGAGATACTGGAGCTGTTGTACTTGGATTTGTTGGATCAGTTGTTACTGTTGGGTCTACTGTAATTAAGTCTAATACGTGAACAGTTACTTCTGCTTCTGTAGATTTCTTACCTTCACTATCCGTTGATTGAACTTTTACAGTGTAATCACCAACTTTAGTTGTATCTAGGTTACCTGCATCACTTACTGCAATTGATGGTTTAGTAGAATCAACTCCGTCACGATCATCTTCTAAGTCAGTTGCTGATGGTTTCGCTTTTTCTAGAACCTTCTCATTGTTCCATTTATCAGCTTCTTTAGTTTTATAAACGTATAAATCTTTTTTCTCAACTGCTACTGTTGGAGCTTCGTTGACAATGTTTGCATAACTTGGCTCAGAAACATTTCCTACTGGTGAAACTGAAGTTACAGCAATCTTATCATTACCTTCATGTGTATGAAGACTAACATCTTTAAGACTTACTTTTAATTTACCTTCAGGCGTTGTTTCTACTTTAGTATCTCCTTGATACCAACCATCATCTTTTTTCTCTAATTCTAAAACATCATTATTTGGTAATGTGATTTCGATTTTCTTACCAATTTCATTTTCAATTTGTAATGCTTTTTTAATTTCAGCAATTCTTTTAGCTATTTCTTCATCTGATAAAGTAACTCCATTATTATCAGCTACTTTTTTAAGATTAGCTTTAATTTCGTCATCTGACGGAGTTAATGAACCTGGTGCATCACCTGTATTTACTAATAAGTATTTATCTTGATTTTTCGCATCAGAATCTCCTACAATACTATCTGTGTGGACTTCTTCAACTGTAGCTGATTTAGGTTTACGAGCATCAATATAGATTGTTCTATTATAGTAGTAATCTGGATCATCTGACCATCTTAATCCATTAGCTTTGTAGTTTCCATCATAAGCGTAAGGTCCTTTATCTCCAGTCCATAACCATGGGTAAATTCTATTTCCTTGAGCATCTTGAGTACCCATTCCACCTGTTCCTGTAACTTTAAATGTAGCATCTCCTACATAATCATCTTCAGTCGTAAATGGAATTGAGAATTTTCTTGATGTTTCCCCTGCGGCTTTTAGGTTGTTCTTACCATATTGAACTGCATTCACATCCATACTTAATGTATTAGTCGCTTCATCATAACGAACATTTGTTAAGTATCCTTGATCAGTCCAAATAGATTCACCATTTGCTTTAGATAGATCTAATTTTTTGTAATTTGTAGTATCAACTGTACCTAATTTAACACCTTTTGGAATTTGTACTTTAATGTTAAATGTACCACCGTAAGGGAATGTATTTTCAACACCACCAACGTTTTTCAATTCAAGGTTTAATTTACCTTCTTGAGAACGTTTATATAATTTATCTTTTGTAAATCCGTACTCTCCACTCTTACCTTCACTAGTAACATTTGTAGTTAATTGCATACCAGGACCAGTAGCAATTCCTACACCACCGATAATGAATCCATCTTGAACACCTTTAAAATCACCATCATCTTTTGCTTTGATGGTAACTTTAACTTTACTTGTTCCTTCTGGAACATGATAAATTCTTGCAATATTATTCCAACTATCAGAAGGTGTTCCTTCATTTGATCCTGCTGGTCTTCCTGTAGCTTCCGTTGGAGTGCTTCCATCTCTCATTGGAATAGAAGCAATTTTCTTACCTGTGTAAGCATCTGTAATTTCTACACTTAATTCTTCACCTTGACTTGAAAGTGCAGCTTTACCATATGCTCCATTGTAAACCATATTGAAGAATAATTCAGAATTAGGGTTTACATCATATTCTTTAGATAAAGTAACACCTTTACTTCCTAATTCAAGATAGTAATCTCTATCTTTAACATTTCCTCTATCGTCATTTTTCATTCCATCTAGAGTAATCGCACCACCTAAGAACTTACCATCTGCATTTGGTTGGTTTTGAGTAGCAGTTGAAGCATCATGTTTACCATTGTCATCATAAGCTTTCGCTGGTTTTGGCGCTTCTGTTCGATCACCAGCAACAGTATAATCTGTTGGTGCTTCTGGCTTAACAGCATTTACATAGTCTTTTGCTCCGCCAATTTTCCAACCGTTTAATGCACCTGCTTCAGCTTCTGCTGCAGTGATTTTTTTAGTCTTCCAATTGTAAGTTACTTTACCGTAATGTTTTTCACTTTGAAGATTATTTACTTGATCTTCAATCGTTTTACTTTTTGATTCTACTGCAGGACCTGAGAAATCAACTGCACCAAATCCGTTACTCATGCTTTCAAAAACACCGTTTGCTGGGTTATTACCATAACCAGCTCTGTTATTATTAATTGGAGCTCCCCAGTTTTCGGCATTATTTAGATAGTAATTCAGTCTATCTTTTTCTTGTTTTGCTTCTGTTAGTGCTGCTTGAAGTTCTTGTTCTGTAGCATCGGCTTTGGCTGCTGCTGTTGTCGCTTTTGTTTTTTCTTCTTCAGCTTTTGCTACAATAGCACGTAAAACATCTAGTTTTTCTTTGTTTGTTTTACCTTCACCTAAAGCTTCTTCTTTTGTAATTTCTACTTTTACTTTATCGATCGCAGCTTTTAATTCAGCATTTACAGTATTAATATCATTTTTATATCCTGTCGCTGGTGCTGCATCTCTGAATCCACTTTCACCATGTCCTGGAATAGCTTTTCCATTACGTGAATCTTGATTTTTATTTTCTTTTTCTTCCTTCTTGTCTGCAGATGCTTTTGGCATACTTTCAAGAACAAAAGCTCTGTTTTTCAATGAACTTGTTGAAAAATCAACTTCTTTTTGTGTCGCTTTATCGTTTGACAAAAGGGCTTGAGCCTTAGCAAGTTCTGCTTTTGCTGCTTCAATGGCTGAGGCAGTCTTTTCAGTTAGAACTGCTTTGCCAAGGGCTGCTTCCATACGAGCAATAGCTGCTTCCAATTTGCTTGTGTCAGCCTTTTTAGCTGGTGCTTCTTCCGGTTTTGGTGTTTCAGCTAGTGCTGATGGTTGTGCTACCTCAGGTGCTGGTGTTGCTGTAGCTGGGGCTGCTGGTTGCTCAGCTGTTGGTGTAGCAGTTTCAGTCGAAGCTAGAGGCATGGTTGAATCTGCTTGATTACTTGCATCTGGGACTGTTTGTGAATCAGGTGCCGTCTTTGGTGTAACTTGAGCATCCGCCTGAACAGTTGCTGCTCCACCAAACATCATGTAAGCTGCTACAGCTACTGATGCCGCACCAAAACTATACTTACGGATTGAAAAGCGCTGCACTTTTTGTCCGTGATTTTTTTCCATTCTTGAATACATGGTTTCTCCTTTTTTATTTATATGTTAAACTCGAATAATGTTAAAACGTTTAATATTCACTTCCTTTCTTGCTTAAGAACGAAGTCTTAAACTAGTCTCAACACAATATTCACTAGTTCGATTTTATCATATTTCCCAGAATATTGTCAATCAAAAAGAGATTTATGTTCGTACTTTTATATATTATTTTTGTAGCCAAAATACAAAAAAGAAGGGATTTCACCTTCTTTTATTATAATAACTTTTTTATTTTAATTTTACGGTTTAATACGGTGCAACATACGTGGGAATGGAATGGCTTCACGGATGTGTTTTGTTCCTGCTGCGAAGGTTACCATACGCTCGATACCGATACCAAATCCTCCATGTGGAACTGTACCATATTTACGAAGGTCAAGGTAGAATTCATACTCTGTACGGTCCATACCAAGTTCATCCATCTTAGTGACAAGGGCATCATAGTCTTCCTCACGCATAGAACCACCGATGATTTCTCCATAGCCTTCTGGAGCAAGCAAGTCTGCACAAAGCACGCGCTCTGGATTTCCAGGAACTGGTTTCATGTAGAAGGCCTTGATGGCTGCTGGGTAGTTCATGACAAATGTTGGCACACCAAAGTGGTTTGAAATCCAAGTTTCGTGTGGTGAACCAAAGTCATCACCATGCTCAAGATGTTCGTAGTCAGCGTCTTCATCATTTTCATGCTCTTGCAAGAGGTCAATAGCTTGATCGTAAGTGATGCGTTTGAATGGCTCTGCAATGTAGCGTTTCAGGAGCTCTGTATCACGTTCCAAAGTTTCCAAGGCTTGAGGCGCACGGTCAAGAACACCTTGAAGAAGAGCTTTCACATAAGCTTCTTGCAAGTCAAGTGACTCATCGTGTGTCAAGTATGAGTACTCTGCGTCCATCATCCAGAACTCAGTCAAGTGACGGCGTGTTTTTGATTTTTCAGCACGGAATACTGGACCAAAGTCAAATACACGACCAAGAGCCATAGCACCTGCTTCTAGGTAAAGCTGACCTGACTGACTCAAGTAAGCTGGAGTCCCAAAGTAGTCCGTTTCAAAGAGTTCTGTTGAATCTTCAGCTGCATTTCCTGAAAGAATCGGGCTATCAAACTTCATGAAGCCGTTCTTGTCGAAGAACTCATAAGTTGCGTAGATGATAGCGTTACGAATTTGCATCACCGCTACTTGCTTACGAGAACGGAGCCACAAGTGACGGTTGTCCATCAAGAAGTCTGTTCCGTGTTCTTTTGGTGTAATTGGGTAGTCTTGAGATTCACCGATCACTTCGATGTCTGTAATGTCCAACTCATAACCAAATTTAGAACGTTCGTCTTCTTTAACAATACCTGTCACATAAACAGACGTTTCTTGGCTCAAGCGTTTGATAACATCAAACTTCTCAAGTCCCACTTCTTCACCAAATTTTTCTAAAAAGTTTGGTTTAAAGGCTACACCTTGGAAGAAGGCTGTTCCATCACGTAATTGCAAGAAGGCAATTTTCCCTTTTCCTGATTTGTTGGCAACCCAAGCACCAATCGTCACTTCTTGACCAACATAGTCTTTTACATCAATAATCGTTACACGTTTTGTCATTATTTTTCCTTTTCTTTTTTATTCTTTATGGCAAACCACCTCTATATTGTTCCCATCTGGATCAATCATAAAAGTAGCATAATAAATCGGATGCTCACTGCGATAACCAGGAGCACCATTGTCTAGCCCACCTGCCTCTAAGCCAGCCTCATAACAAGCTTGAACCTCTTCCTTATTTTCTGCTAAGAAAGCAAAGTGAATAGGATTTTGCGTCCCCTGAGCTAACCAAAAGTCACCACCAGGATGAGGGCTATTTGGGGCAAGAAAACTGATTAGAGAAGTAGTTTTAAAAGCCAATTTATAGCCCAAAGGAGCGAGAAAACTCCTATAAAATCCTTCTGAAATTTGTAAATTCTTTACCTTAATTTCAAAATGATCAATCATTCTCACTACCCATAAATGCTTTCAAGCGTTTAACCGCTTCTTTGAGCGTATCTAAGTCTGTCGCATAGCTGAGACGCACATTTTCAGGTGCTCCAAACCCTGCTCCTGTTATGAGTGCTAGACCAACTTCCTCAAGAATAGCTGTTGTAAAGTCAGTCACATCCGTATAGCCTTTCATCTCCATGGCTTTTTTGACATTTGGGAAGAGATAGAAAGCTCCTTGTGGCTTAACGACTTCAAAACCAGGGACCTCACATAATAGCGGATAAATGGTATTGAGACGCTCCTCAAAAGCCTTACGCATGATATCAACAGAATCCTGTGGTCCTGTTAAGGCTTCAATAGCCGCATATTGAGAAACAGATGTCAAATTTGAAGTTGTTTGTCCTGTCAATTTACTCATAGCTGCAATGATTTCCGGATTACCTACCGCATAACCAACTCGCCACCCCGTCATGGCATAAGCTTTTGATACACCATTAATGACAATGGTTTGCTTACGAATTGCTTCTGATAGACTTGAGATTGGAACAAATTCATTTCCATTATAAACAAGGCGACCGTATATATCATCTGCTAAGATCAGAATGTCATGCTCAACTGCCCAATTTCCGATAGCTAGTAATTCTTCACGAGTATAAATCATACCAGTCGGATTAGATGGTGAATTGAGAACCAAAACCTTTGTCTTATCTGTCCTAACTAGTTCTAGTTGATCCACCGTGACTTTAAAATCATTGTCTTCTTTAGCTTGAACAAAGACTGGAATCCCTTCTGCCATCTTGACCTGATCTCCATAACTAACCCAGTATGGAGTTGGAATAATAACCTCATCTAAAGGATTGATTACAGCCATAAAGAAAGTATAGAGGGAGAACTTGGCACCTGTAGCAAAGGTAACCTCGTTACTTGCGACAGAATAGCCATAGTAGCGCTCGAAGTAGGTATTCACTGCAGCTTTTAATTCTGGTAGACCTGAAGCTACTGTATAGAAGGAAGCCTGTCCTTCTCGAATAGCTTTAACTGCTGCATCCTGAATATTTTCAGGAGTGTGAAAATCTGGTTGTCCCAAGGTCAAGAAAAGGACATCCTTACCTTGAGCTTTTAATTTTTTTGCTCTCGCATCACTAGCTAAAGTGACACTTTCTTCCATTTCTAAAACACGGTTGGATAGTTTCATAGGCCCTCCTTATTGACCAATGCTCCTGTTTCAAAATCTACTAGATAAAAATCAGATCCTGACTTGACTTCCCAGATTGGTTTGTCTTGATAACGACCAAAGGTAATTTTGTCAATCTCGCCAGCTCCTTTTTCCTTAGAAACCGCTTCTGCTTTTTCTTGTGAAATACCCTGATTTAGCTGATAAACGTAAATCTTATGGTCATCTTTACCAATCAGGACAGCAAGTTCTTCTTGCTGTTTATTACGACCAAGAACGCTGTAATAAGATTCCAAGCCATTGTATAAATCAACCTGATCAGCCTGCTCTAATCCTGCATACTGCTGAGCTAATTTTTCTCCTTCACTTTTAGCTGTTTGATAAGGTTTCATGCTAAGAGAAACCAGATACAGAAAGGAAGCACTGATAACCACAAACAAAATCGTCATCCCTAGACCATACTGCCACAGTAGATTATTTTTTGCTTTGTTTTGTCTTTTTTTCACTCGTCTATTTTACCATCTATTGGGCTTTATTACAAGTGAATATAAGAATACTCGCATTTTATTTCTCTCTTCAAACAAAACAGATTTTTCTTGATTAAAACCGAGCAAGAAAAGTAAAGGCAGCTCCAAAATCAACCTATTAAAAAACCTGAGCTTGGCACTCAAGTTTTCATAAATTTTTTTGATCTATGGAATCACTTTATCATCCATTCTTTTAGCCATTTTTCCTAAAAAGATAGGCAGTAGAAGGCTAATCAATACTAAAAATAATCCTAGATAAAGAAATGTTAGCACAAAGCCTAAATTGTCAATCAACCACCCTGTCAGCGGGAAGAACACAATCATACTTAGGCTAAACATCATAGAGTAGACACTTAGCATGGTTGCCCTTACTTCACTTGGGAGCCGCTCTTGCAAATCATTGTCAAAAATCGGCTGAAAAAGAGCATATAGAGCATTACTAATCAAATAAATCAAAATATAGATTAGAGGTGTTCCAAAATAGGACAACATATAGGTAACTCCAGTCAGCAGGACGAGAAGAGGGAAAATCTTCAAGGCAGCATATTTCTTTCCAATCTTACTCGCTAGATAGACTGCAAGGATATTCAGGAGACTTCCAAGTAGCATAACTGCTGAAATTTGCCAGCTACTTAAATCCGGTAACTGATTTTGATAGTAAAAATAAAACATGCACATAAGTGTTCCGACAATCTGAGACAAAATCATCCAGTTAAACAGCATAGGATTTCGCTCCAACTCTTCCTTAACAGTCCAAATAATCTGTTTCATGGTCACACTATCAGCTTTTTCTAGCTTGACACTAGGTTCTTTCAGCATCCAAATCAGGAAAAGAACTATGATAGAAGTCGCAATCATGATATAGTAAGTCAGGTGCAATTGACCATGGACAAAAAATCCTGCCAAAACGGTCCCCAAAGACTGAGTTCCTTCTGACACTCCTGACATAAAACTTGAAATAGATAAGTAACGCTTCTTGAGTCCAGCTTCCACGGCTGAATCATAAACCATTGCTGCGCTTGTCCCTGAATCAAAATTATAAGACAAGGCACTTACCGCCATAGCTAGTGCATAAATCCAAAAATTTCCCTGCCCAGCCAACATGAGAATAGAAGACACAATCCCTGCTATTCGACTTAAATAAAGGTTGGTCTTATAGGAATAGCGGTCAGCTAACATTCCAGATGGAATTTCGCAGAGAAGACTGGTCGCATGAAAGATACTTTCCAGAAGTCCAATCTGCCAAAGAGACATTCCGTTTTGACTGAGAAATAGAATCCAAAAGCTGGTAATCCCTAAAAAAGCAAAAAACTCAACTCCGGCCATCAGGCCAATATTTTTCCGATAATTTCTTATTAACATTTTTTCTCCTTAACAAGTGTATTATTATTTCTTTTGTCCGTCACTTGTTAATCTTTGCCTTACATGATCTCCACCCCTTTTAGAAGCATTCTTCAATGCCATTATTGTTCCTTTAATAATTTATGAAATGATACCGGAAAATAGCTGTTATGCACTTTCTATTGCGAGTTTTCTTGTTTATTTTAGCACTTATGTCATCATATTACAAGTGAATATAGGAACAATCGCACTTTATTTCTTCCTTCAAAGCAAACCAGAATCCAAAAAACAGTTCTTACTTTTCCAGTGGCAACTGACTAGAGTTTCAGCAATTTTATAGTTTTCAAATAATCTTTGAGCAAATTTCTTGCAAGTCCTTTTGTTTTGTTGTAATATATTTTATAACAACGAGAGACTTCTCGGAAATTTAAGAAAAAGGAGACACATCATGTCTAAAAAAGTATTATTTATCGTCGGATCACTACGTCAAGGTTCTTTCAACCACCAAATGGCTCTCGAAGCTGAGAAAGCAATTGCTGGTAAAGCGCAAGTTAGTTACCTTGATTATTCAGCCCTTCCTCTCTTCAGCCAAGATTTGGAAGTTCCAACACATCCAGCTGTAGCGGCTGCTCGCGAAGCGGTTCTCGCTGCGGATGCCATCTGGATCTTCTCTCCAGTCTACAACTTCTCTATCCCTGGAACAGTGAAAAACTTGCTTGACTGGCTATCTCGTGCCCTTGACTTATCTGATACACGTGGCGCTTCTGCTCTTCAAGACAAGTTTGTCACCGTATCATCTGTAGCCAATGCAGGTCACGATCAACTTTTCGCTATCTATAAAGACCTCTTGCCATTTATCCGTACACAAGTCGTTGGTGATTTCACTGCTGCACGTGTCAACGACTCTGCCTGGGCAGACGGAAAATTAGTTCTAGAAGAAACAATCCTAAACTCACTTGAGAAACAAGCTCAAGACTTGCTCGCAGCAATTCAGTAAAAAATAAAGAATTTTTAAAAGTCTAAATCAATTATCGCCACCTAATAGGGTGGCTTTTTTAGACTCAATCAAGATTTTCAGACAAACATCACTCATCCAAAAAAACCTTGAGCGTTACCACTCAAGGTTTTTAGCAGTCTTTTCCATCATAGGAAAATCATTCTAAGAATATTCTTTCATTCGAGATCTATCACTTATCATCTTCTTTCGAGAAATTAGTGACTGCTTTTGGCTGATTAATCTTCTTTTCTTCGACCTACATATAGGCTCAATAGAATACCGCTACCTAGAAGAACAGAGATATAATCAGATTGGCTTCCAGTTTCTGGTAATTTGTCCCCATGGTTTTCTTTAACTGTAGTTGGTACTACTGGGTTAGCATTTACTGGAGTTGCTGGTTGAGCCGGTGTTGGTACTACTGGTTGTTCTGGAACCGCTGGTACTGGTTTAACCGGTACTTCTGGTGTTGGAACAACTGGAGTTGGTTGTACTGGCACTTCTGGTGTCGGTACATTTGGTGTTGGTTGCGCTGGCACAGGTTTAACCGGTACATTTGGTGTTGGTTGTACTGGCACAGGTTTAACCGGTACACTTGGTGTTGGTTGTGCTGGTACTGTTGGCATATCTAATTCTGGTACTTCAGTAACTTCAGGCATACCTGGAACACCACCGTTGAATTCTGGCAATTCATGAACTTCTGGCATTCCTGGAACACCACCGTTGAATTCTGGCAATTCATGAACTGGTGGTTCTGGCATTGCAAACGTTGGTCCTTCTGGCACATTACGTGTTGGAGGAACTGGTTTGTCATTTGATGGTGTTACCGTTCTGTCTTGGCATCCACATTTACCATCTTTGCCGTCCTTACCATCTTTGCCATCACGTCCATCGCGACCATCTTTACCGTCTTTAACAACTGTTTTTGTCACAGTGCCGTCAGAATTGATGATTGTGATTGTATGACTACCATCACCATTATCTTCAACAGAAACTTTTGGTGATTTACCATCTTTACCGTCTTTAATCACCATTTCTGTTTTGCTTCCATCTGGGTTAGTAATTGTAACAACGTGAGTTCCATCGTTATTATTTTTAACAGTTACAGTTGGTGAAACGCCATCTTTGCCGTCTTTACCATCTTTGATAATAGATTTGTATTCACGGCCATCAGAATCTACGATTGTTAATGTATGAGTTCCGTCTCCGTTATCAACGATGTTCGCTTTTGGTGATTTACCATCAAAGATTGTAGTTGTAGTTTCTTTACCATCAGCACCTGTCACTTTAATAGTGTGTGAACCATTGTTGTTATCAATCACTTCAAGTTTTGGTTCTTTACCATCACGAACTGTAGTTGTTGTAGTTGTACCGTCTGAGTTCACAACTGTGATCGTGTGAGTTCCATCTCCGTTATCCACAACCTTAGCAGTTGGTGATTTACCATCACGAACTGTGGTTTCAGAAACAGTACCATTACCGTTTTCTACACGAATAGTGTAAGTACCGTCTTGGTTATCTCTAACTGTTGCTACTGGTGATTTACCATCTTTAATGATTGTTTCAGTAGTTGTTCCATCACCATTTAGAACTGAGATCTTATGAGTTCCATTTTGTTCATCAGTTATAGTCACTTTTGGTGATTTACCATCACGAACTGTGGTTTCAGTTGTCACACCTTCTGGATTTGTAATAACGATTGTATGACTTCCGTCTCCATTATCACGAACAGATGCGGTTGGAGTACGTCCATCAACACCGTCACGTCCATTCTTAACGACAAACTCATTCTTAGTTCCGTCTGGGTTAGTGATTGTTACAGTGTGGCTTCCATCTGGGTTTTCAGTAGTTGTTGCTGTTGCAGCTTTACCGTCTTTACCATCTTTGATGATAGCGTTGGTAACATTGCCGTCTCCATCTGTAACTTTAACAGTATGAGTTCCGTCTCCGTTATCCGTTACTTCAACTTTTGGAGTCTTACCGTCTTTACCGTTTTTAACAACTGTTTCTTTAGTTGTTCCATCTGGATTTGTTACAGTAATTGTGTGACTTCCATCTGGATTTTCTGTTGTAGTGATATTGGCAGTTTTACCGTCTTTACCATCTTTAACTTTCGTTGTAGATTCTGAACCATCTGGATTACGAACTGTAATAGAGTGAGTTCCATCCCCATTATCCGTTACATTTACAACTGGTGATTTACCGTCTGCTCCATTAGCTCCGTTTTCACCTTTTTCACCTTTTTCACCTTTGTCGCCTTTTTCACCGGCTACTCCTTGAGGTCCACGGATATTACCAATCTTGTTCCAAGAACCATTTTCTTTCTTGTAAACATCACCTGTATTTGCGTCGATATAAGTATCACCGTCTTTACCATCCTTAGCAGTTGGGGCAGTAACTCCACTTAGTAATTCAGCTCCTCTTATAGCATCTTTACCATCATTACCATTCTCTCCTTTTGGAGCAGGAGGAATAACAGTACTTGATATCAACTCATCACCTTCATCAAATACACCATTATTATTATTATCATAATATGCTTTTATTTCGGTTCCCGCATATTCACCTGATGGTTTAGGTTGAGTTGATGTTGGTTGTGATGCTGTTGAGCCTGTAGCTGATGGTTGTGAACCTGTTGAACCTGCAGTTGCTGGTTGTGAACCTGTTGAACCGGGAGTTGGTGGTTGAATCTCATCTGGATTATCTCCTACACTTCTCGCTCTTCTTGCACTTCTTGATGTTCCAGAAGGTTGTGAATTAGAAGTTGATCCAGCACCTCTTCTAACTGCTTCCACCAATGCATTTAAGTCAATAGTTGGTGTACGTCCATCTTTACCATTCTTACCATCTTTCACTGTAAAGGTTACTGGATCTTTACCTGGTGTTGTGATAGTTACAACAGTGCTTTGGCCATCTTGTCCACGTTGAGTAGTGATTGTAGGAGTTTGTCCATCCTGACCGGTTGCACCAGTTTCTCCCTTAGCACCATCTTGAACAAAGACTGTAGTTGGTTGTGAACCATCATGGTTATCCACCGTGATTTCTACACCTTTATGACCTTCTTCATCCTTACGAACAGCTGTTACTGTTGGAGAGACACCGTCCACTCCATCTTTAATAACTGCAAGAGGTTTTTCTGGGTTCAATGGTTGACCTGGATGTGCTGGATCTTCTTGGTAAACTTTAGTTTCTTTACCATCTTTGACAGTAAGCAATGATTTACCATCACGTCCGTCCGCACCTTTAGCACCATCTTTAATCATTTCAGAACCTAGAAGTTCATCAGTTCCTGGAGTGTACTTACCATCATTGTTTTCATCAGTATAGAATGTCACAATTGTATGAGATGGATTTCCGTTTTGTCCTTCGACACGAAGCAAATCAACTTTTGGAGTTTTACCGTTTAGACCATTTTCTCCGTCCTTAACATTTACTTTAACTGGATCTTTACCTGGAACAGTGAATGTAATGTCAGTACTATGGCCATCTTTACCTGGAGTTACAGTTACTTCTGGAGTCTTACCATCTTCTCCACGTTCACCTTTGTCACCCTTAGGTCCCTTGATGTTGCCTTCTTTTTCCCAGTTGCCGTTATTCTTAACGAAGACGTCGCCTGTTTCTGTATTAACGTATTTATCGCCGTCTTTACCTTGATTTGCTTCTGGGTTAACTTTGCCGTTCAAGACGTCTTTACCGTCGCGTCCATCACGTCCGTCACGACCTGCTGCGCCATCACGTCCGTCGCGTCCTGGTAAACCTTGTGCTCCGTCTTGACCATCACGACCTTGAAGACCTTGTTCACCTTTGTCCCCTTTAGGGCCTTTGATGTTGCCTTCTTTTTCCCAGTTGCCGTTATTCTTAACGAAGACGTCGCCTGTTTCTGTATTAACGTATTTATCGCCGTCTTTACCTTGATTTGCTTCTGGGTTAACTTTGCCGTTCAAGACGTCTTTACCGTCGCGTCCATCACGTCCGTCACGACCTGCTGCGCCATCACGTCCGTCGCGTCCTGGTAAACCTTGTGCTCCGTCTTGACCATCACGACCTTGAAGACCTTGTTCACCTTTGTCTCCTTTAGGGCCTTTGATGTTGCCTTCTTTTTCCCAGTTGCCGTTATTCTTAACGAAGACGTCGCCTGTTTCTGTATTAACGTATTTATCGCGTCTTTACCTTGATTTGCTTCTGGGTTAACTTTGCCGTTCAAGACGTCTTTACCGTCGCGTCCATCACGTCCGTTACGACCTGCTGCGCCATCACGTCCGTCGCGTCCTGGTAAACCTTGTGCTCCGTCTTGACCATCACGACCTTGAAGACCTTGTTCACCTTTGTCTCCTTTAGGGCCTTTGATGTTGCCTTCTTTTTCCCAGTTGCCGTTATTCTTAACGAAGACGTCGCCTGTTTCTGTATTAACGTATTTATCGCGTCTTTACCTTGATTTGCTTCTGGGTTAACTTTGCCGTTCAAGACGTCTTTACCGTCGCGTCCATCACGTCCGTCACGACCTGCTGCGCCATCACGTCCGTCGCGTCCCGGTAAACCTTGTGCTCCGTCTTGACCATCACGACCTTGAAGACCTTGTTCACCTTTGTCCCCTTTAGGGCCTTTGATGTTGCCTTCTTTTTCCCAGTTGCCGTTATTCTTAACGAAGACGTCGCCTGTTTCTGTATTAACGTATTTATCGCGTCTTTACCTTGATTTGCTTCTGGGTTAACTTTGCCGTTCAAGACGTCTTTACCGTCGCGTCCATCACGTCCGTCACGACCTGCTGCGCCATCACGTCCGTCGCGTCCTGGTAAACCTTGTGCTCCGTCTTGACCATCACGACCTTGAAGTCCTTGAGCACCCTGGTCACCCTTAGGTCCTTGTAGCCCTTGTGGTCCTGCAACTCCGGCTTCACCTTTTAGACCTTGAGGTCCACGAATGTTACCAATCTTATCCCAAGTTCCGTTTTCTTTCTTATAAACATCACCTGTAGTTGCATCGATATAAGTGTCGCCATCTTTACCATCATCTGCTGTTGGTGCTTTAGGTCCACTTAATAATTCAGCACCATTACGTCCGGCTGCACCTGCTGCACCATTGGCACCGTCTGTACCATTATAAATTGGTTGTTTTGCAATTAATTCATCTATACCTTCATCGTACCGACCATTACCATTGTTATCAAAGTACGCTGTAATAAGAGTACCTTCTCTTGGTTTTTCTGCTGGTGCTGTAGATGGGGCGTCTGCTAAAGCTCTTCTTACTCTTCCGCTTCTTTGATTGTTTAATCTTGCTGCTGCTTCAGCTAAGGCATTTAAGTCAATGGTTGGTGTACGTCCATCTTTACCATCTTTAATGTTAACTGTTACAGGTTCTTCACCAGGAATAGTAAATGTAATATCAGTACTACGACCGTCTGCTCCACGAGCAGTTGTGATTTTTGGAGTTTTTCCGTCACGTCCCGCTGCTCCTGTTTCACCACGGTCTCCACGTTCTCCTTTTTCACCTTGCGCTCCGGTTAGACCACGTTCGCCTTGGTCCCCTTTTTCACCTTTGGCTCCATCTGCAATAACGACTTCTTTTAATTTCTTATCAGAAGCATCTAATTCATTATTTCCATTTTGATCATAATAGAAGATAACAGTTGTTGTCTTATCTGCTTCATTTCGTTGAGTCGCAACTAATGGGCTTGCTCCATCGAGACCATCTCTTACAATAGTATTTGTAACATTACCTCTACCGTCGTTAATAGTGATTGTGTGAGTACCGTCAGCTTTATTATCTTTAACGGTTACGGTTGGAGTAACACCGTCACGTCCTGCTTGACCTTGTGCTCCAGTTAAACCACGTTCGCCTTGATCTCCTTTTTCACCTTTGGCACCTTGTGCTCCGGTGAGACCGCGTTCACCCTGGTCCCCTTTTTCACCTTTGGCTCCGGTGAGACCGCGTTCACCTTGGTCGCCTTTTTCACCTTTGGCTCCGGTGAGACCGCGTTCACCTTGATCTCCTTTTTCACCTTTGGCTCCGGTTAGACCACGTTCACCTTGGTCCCCTTTTTCACCTTTAGCTCCGGTTAGACCACGTTCACCTTGATCTCCTTTTTCACCTTTGGCTCCTTGTGCTCCAGTTAAACCACGTTCGCCTCGGTCTCCTTTTTCACCTTTAGCTCCGGTGAGACCGCGTTCACCTCGGTCCCCTTTTTCACCTTTGGCTCCGGTGAGACCGCGTTCACCTTGGTCCCCTTTTTCACCTTTGGCTCCTTGGGCTCCAGTTAAACCACGTTCGCCTCGGTCTCCTTTTTCACCTTTGGCACCTTGTGCTCCAGTTAGACCGCGTTCGCCTCGGTCTCCTTTTTCACCTTTAGCACCTTGGGCTCCGGTGAGACCGCGTTCACCTTGGTCCCCTTTTTCACCCTTGGCTCCATCTTTAATAGCAATTTTTTGAACAAGTTCGTCTACGCCCTCAGTATAAACACCGTTTCCATCGTTATCAAGATAGAAAGTGAGGTTATTTGTATCACCAACTTTATTTTGATCAACACGTGGTTTTACTGTATCGATTAGCTCTTTAGCCACACCAATTTGCATAATACGTGGCTTAGCTTCTTTAGTAACTCTATTACTAATTGGCAATCCTTGGAGTGTTTCGTTACCAAATCGATGGACTTTATAGGTAATTTGACGTTGTCCTTTTTCACCTTCACGAACTAATCTAGTTTGACCTTCTGGTAACTTACTAGTTGGAAGATAGACAGTTTGGAAGTCAATGTCTTCTGAAACAGTCTTATTATTAGTACCACCATAAGGGTTTGCATCCAAGAGGAGTGGATTTGCTCTATGATAATAGTTGGAGTTACTGTATGGGTCATTGCTAGTAGCGGCACCACCACCACCTTGGTCCACGTTAAAAGTAACTGGTTTCAAACGAACAGACAAGTCACCATTTGGATTAGCAATTGGCAAACTAAATCTGATTGTTTGTTCCATATTTGTTGAAGTAGCAGAGGTCATACTGTATCCTGAGTGAGATACGAAGTTGGCACCCTGGCTAATAGGTTTTGATTGCTCTCTTAATCTTGGAGTTGTGATAGTTGCATTTGAAGGATTTCCAAATCCATCCCCTTTATCCAAGATAAAGTTATTATTAACAAATTCACCTGGACCAGAGTATTTAATTGTGAAATTCAATCTATTACCTTGACGTACTGTTGTTACATCGTAATGAATTGAATTACCACCACGTGAGTTCCCATAACCACGGAAACTATAACTACGACCACCTTGACTAATATCTGCAAATGCAACTGTATTTCCAGAACCTGATACAATTGGATTGGCTGGATTGCTAGCCGCTCTAAAGCCACTATGCCCTTTATCCAAGTCTTCCTTACGGATAGCTGGATTTTGGCGAGCATCAGAAAGGCTCAAACCTGGTTTCAAGATTTCATTAGTAGATTCTGGAGCTGAAGTTGTTTCTACTTTGGCAGGTGCATTAGTTGCTAAAACGCTACTATCAACAGCTGAACGGTCAGTCGTTGTTGCAGCTGGCTTAGCTTCTTCTTTGGCTTCTGCTACGTCAGTTTTCTTCACTACAGGTGTTTCTGATACTGTTCCTTTATCAGAGTTAGAACGAAGTTCTAGCCCAATAATAGCTGATTGGATAGATGACTCTGCTGCTGATACTTCAGATTCAGTCGCATCTGCTTTCCCAAGCAAGCTTTGACCAGCTTGGATACTTGCTTGCAAGTTAGCAGCACTTGCTTCTGTATATAACTTGCTTTCTAATTTTTTAGCACGCGAAAGAGCTGTTAACAATTTTGACTTGTCAACAGCATCTTGATGCGTTACTTCTTCTTTTTTATCTTTTACTTCTTCAACTTTTTCTGCTGGCGCTTTGGCTTCACCAGATTTAGCTGGAATCGTTTCTACTGGGTTCGCAACAGTTGGAGCTGCATAAGTTGTTTCTTTTTTAGGTGTAGAAACTTCTGCTGGTTTAGTAGCTTCATTTACCTTATCAACAGAAACACTATTAGTTGCTTCAGGATGTTGTTCCTCCGCTTGTACTGATTGCGCATTGGCAGCAGTTCCCAAGACTAAGGCTGTCCCGAGCAAGACACTAGCCGCACCAAAGTGATACTTACGAATAGAGTATCGTTGTTGCATGCTATACCAGTCAAATGATTTCTTATGTGTATGTTTCATTTTAAACTCCTAGATAGTATTTTATAGTTTACAATTTACAACTATTTGAGGCATTAATCAATATTATCTATGAAATTAATATATCTGATTTTTGTACCATGGAGCCATATTTTTTTTTTTTTTTTTTTTGAATTTAATGTACATATTTTTAATTCTTGTTTTTTTGTACAAAAGAATCATAATTATGATACAATATAATTTAGGAGGAAATACCTAAATGCGCAACCTTTTATCCACAAAAGACCAAAGACAATTACGTGTAATGGAAACCTTAATTCAGTATCGTAATTGGATAAGGTTACATGCACTTGCCGAAAAATTAGGATGTACAGAACGAATCCTAAAAAATGATTTAAATGAATTACGAACAGCTTTCCCAAATATTGACATCCAATCTTCCGTTAACGGAATTATGATTGATTTAGATGTTAACACTAGTGTAGAAGATATTTATCAATATTTTCTAGCCCATTCCCAATCTTTTCAATTACTAGAATATATGTTTTTCAATGAGGGCCTGCCTATTTATCGAACGATAGAAAATCTTCACTCAAGTAGTGCTAATCTCTATCGATTAGGTCGAAATATTACAAAAAATCTATCCTCTCAATTCCAAATTGAATTATCTTTTACTCCAACTGAGATACATGGGAATGAATTTGATATTCGCTATTTTTATGCTCAATACTTTTCTGAACGCTATTATTTCCTAGACTGGCCTTTTCCTGACCTTCCTGAAGAGGATTTAACAGAGTTTGCTGATTTCTTCTATAAGATTACGAATTATCCAATGCGATTTTCAATTTATAGAATGTACAAATTGATGATAGCTATCAGTATTTACCGCATCAAAAATGGTCATTTCATCGACTTACCAAATCATTTTAGCGATGAATACTATCCTCTTTTGATGAATATTCCAAACTTTGAGGAGCTACTTGTCCATTTCTCTGAAAAACTGGGACTTGAAATCACTCCAGATATCATCGCCCAAATTTTTATATCCTTTATTCAAAACAATCTTTTCTTAAATCCTCAAGAATTCTTCAACTCTTTAGAAGAAAACAGTGAAGCAAGATACTCTTACCAATTACTTAGTCAAATATTAGAACGCCTATCAAAACAATATAAGATTACTTTTACCAACCACGATGAGCTGATTTGGCATTTACACAACACTGCTTTCTTTGAAAGACAGGAAATCTTTTCTACCCCAATCTTATTTGAACAAAAAGCATTGACGATTAAAAAATTTGAAGTTTACTTCCCAGACTTTATGGGAAGTGCACGTCAAGAACTGGCTCAATATCGTCAAGCAATTGGACAGCATGACCATCCTGAACAGTTGGAACACCTGATGTACACCATCTTAACCCATGCTGAAAACCTCTCTACTCAGTTGTTAGAGAATCGACCACCTATCAAGGTTTTGATTATCAGTAACTTTGACCATGCTATATCCCTTACCTTTGTTGATATGCTTTCCTATTACTGTAATAACCGCTTTACCTTCGATACTTGGGATGAATTGAAAACAAGTCCTGAGATTTTAAATCAGACAGATTACGATATCATCGTGTCTAATTTCTATATTCCAGGGATTACCAAGAAGTTTATTTGTCGAAACCATCTGTCAATCATGGATTTGGTTAATCATCTTAATACTTTATCAAATGAGATTCATTTATCCAATACTTTATAAGTTATCAAAAAAGTCAGCATAATCGTGCTGACTTTTTCTCTTATCTGATTGCTATACTTCCTTAACAAAAACCAATTCCTGTTGCTGGGACAGGTCTTCTCGGTAGTTAAATCCTGCAAAGCTTAAGCGACGAGCTTCCTCCACTGTTTGAACTTGATTTTCAATCAGGGCTGTCAAGAAGGCACCACGCGCTTTCTTGGAAATAGTTGAATGAATCTTCAGCTGACCACCCTTGTCCTCCATGAATTTGAAGGTCGCCATTTTTTCTCTGATTTCCTTAGAAAACACAGTTTCAAACTCTGACGACAAGAGGGAGAAAATTAGGTCTTCACCATTCATAGCCTCATCATAGGCTGCCTTCCAATGGCTCTTTAAAGTCTTACCAGTGACTTTTAATTTCATCAAAAAGTCCAAACGGTGAGGGGGCATAGGTGACAAGACTGGAACAACACCGTACAAAGCCGAGGTAATAAAGACATGATTTTCAAGATAGGCTTGTTCTGCCTCGGTCAACTTATCTCTCTTGATATGGCGGTACATGAGCCCATCAAAAAGTTTCAAGGCTGGGTAGTGTTGAGCAGTTTTCCTTTGCAAAGCTTGGATATTTTGAAATTCTTCCTTTGCCTTCTCAACTGATACCTTGTAAAAACTCTCCAATTGACTAACAGAATAGAGAGCCAAGGCATCCAGCACAGCCTGACTTTCTGGTCTTAAAGGAGTTGCCTCGATACTTGGCAAGTCTGTGTTCATTTCTTTTGCTGTTGGGATTAAAATTTTCATATTGATAGTGTAGCATATTTTTTAACCACAACCAAGGAATTCATCTGAAAAGAGACTGGGGAAAAAGGCATTAAAATTAAAAAATGCATAGTATCAGGAATTGAGAAATCTTGATACTATGCGTTTTATGATGGAAAGATTTACTTCATTTTTTCCTGAAATTGAGGTTTTGCCCAGCCTCTCCTCTTACTGAACTTTAAAGGTCTTGAGATAGTTGTCTTTTCCTACTTGTCCTTCGAAGGTTTTACCATTTTCAAGGTAAGGAAGGTCATCTGATACAGAGGCCTTGACCTTATAAATCTTGCCATCAACTTTAAAGAAGTAGACGGTGTCTCCCTTGATAACAGCTGATTTGAGGTCTGCTACCACACCCTTGATGCTTTCTGTCGTTGCATTGTCAATTTCAAGGTCGTTTTTATTGGCATACTTGCTGAGCAGTTCTTCCACTGTCGTTGCTACAATAACATTTTGGTACTCGACTGCGTCTACCAGAGCATACTCTTTGACCAAGCCAGCATTGTCCTTCAAGCCCATGATGTAGAGAGGCTTGTCATTAAGGTTGATGAGGATTGGGAAGGTTGCCTTGTAGGATTTCTCCTGAACAGCACCTTCGGCTGATTCACGGGCTGATTCTTCGGTCGCGGAAGCCAAGCTGTACTTAGTGATTTCTCCTGTCCGCATATTTTCAAGGATAAAACCAAGATTACTTTCATCTGCATTAGCCGACGTCACACCTGTGTAGAGATAGATATCATTGCCGATAGACAAGTAATTATAGCCCTTGGTAGTCTGGGTCACGTTTTTCTTGGAAATCATGGCATTCCAGAAACCGTCCTTGTACTTGCCGTTGTAGTTGATTTGCTCAATGGTTTCCTCAGCTGGATAAACCCTGTCCACCCATTCTGGAACATCTGATAAGCTGTATTCCTTGGTCTCTCCATTTGTGGCGTCCAAGATAATGACTGAAACAGGACGAGGAACCGCAAGCCCAAATTGCTTTTGGTAAACCGTTGCTACATAGAAAGGATTACCCTCATCGTCCACCTCGAAAGATGGAGTTTTAAAGATCTTGGTTGGGTACTTCAAGCGCAGGTGGCGTTTGACATCACGGTTAAAATACTCCGAGTCCGAATACTTGATTGGTGTCTTCAAGTCCACCAAGTCCGCATTACCAGTCACCATGTCTACCTTGATATACTCGCCGATTCCCTTGGCTTGATTATTAAACCACTTGATAGGATCCGCGTATTCTAGTGGTGTAACCCGATAAGGCTTCCCATCAATTGTCAATTGGGTATAGGTATCTGCCGCTACGTACTGCGACACCTTATCTGTTAGGGAACCCAAGTAGCGGTCACCAATTTTTTCAGCGGTACTTCTATCTAAGATAGGAACCTTACTGGTATCAGTCTTAGGAAAATCAGTAAAGTCTTTTTCCGTAACCGTGACTACATTGGCATAATTTTTAGCCTGAAAAATGCTAGAAGTCACCAAGGAAACCAAAGCTGCCAAGAGAAGAATTCCTCCAATAGAAACTAAAAGAGCTTTCCCTAACCGATTGATTTTGAAACCCTCTAGATTTAAGGCAGCTTCCGCCTTGCCGTGGCGCACATGAACCGTTTTGACAAGGTTTATCCCCTTGCCAAAGCCAAATAAGACTGCTACAACTAACAAATGCCCACAAAGGAAAAAGATAAATTCCCAGCTGGTCAGGTTAAGAGGCGGTAAAAAGATATACCAGGTCGTTGCGATAAAAATAAGTTCAAAGACTATTCGTTTCATTTGCTTTCCTCCTAAATGATTCGTCCTTCCAAGTGATCCAGTTCATGCTGACAAATCTGGGCTGGGAAGCCTGTCAAGGTGATGGTCTGTTCCTGCCACTTGCTATCACGATAGGCAACCCTTATAGTTTCATAACGCTTAGTGGGTCTCACACCTGTCAAGGACAAACAGCCTTCTTCTGTATCATAAGGTCCTGAAAAAGACTTGAGAACAGGATTAAACATGACCATAGGAACCAAGCCAAGATTAAAAATAATCACGCGCTTCTGCACCCCAATCATATTGGCAGCCAGACCGACACAGGTCTCACGATTGGCTAAAAGCGTATCCTGTAAATCTCTGGCAAGATACAGATCATCCTGACTTGCCGGCTGAGATACCTGAGATAAAAACAAAATATCCTTCACAATTTTCTTTTCCACTTCCTCACACTCCTCTTACTTTTTACTATATTATAGCAATTATAGCACAAAAGCCGATAACTGCAAGCCCTTTCCTTCAACTGTAGCAAAAAGCCATCCGAAGATGACTTTTTTTAAATCGCATTCTTATCAAAGCCAAGTTTACGTTGAACAAACTTAACGATTTCGACGATGATAATCATTGAGAAGCTTCCGCCCATAACGATTCCCCATTGTGACAAGTCTAGTTTGGTTACGTGGAAGATTCCTTCAAGCGGTTCTACGACAATTGTTGCCATAAGAAGGATGAAGGATACCAAGATAGACCAGTTGAAGGTCTTAGACTTGAATGGTCCAACTGTCAAGATGGATTGGTAAACAGACTTGACATTATAAGCATGGAAGAGCTGAATTAAACCAAGGGTTGCAAAGGCCATAGTTAGGGCATCTGCATGAATGGCATGATTGTCACCCACATGAACTGGGTAAGCAATCGCAAGACCATAAACACTCATAACAATAGTTGCTTGGAGTACACCTTGATAGATGATAGAACTCAAAACACCACCTGAGAAGAAGCTTGCCTTGCGTCCACGTGGTTTATGGTTCATGACACCAGGCTCAGCTGGCTCAACACCTAGAGCGATAGCTGGGAAAGTATCGGTTACCAAGTTGATCCACAAAAGATGAACTGGCTGTAAGACATCCCAACCAAACAAGGTTGATAGGAAGATAGTTAATACTTCAGCAGTATTGGCAGAAAGTAGGTACTGAATAGTCTTTTGAATGTTTGAGAAGACCTTACGTCCTTCTTCCACTGCAACGATAATAGTCGCAAAGTTATCATCTGCAAGAATCATGTCAGAAGCCCCCTTAGAAACCTCTGTACCAGTGATTCCCATACCGATACCGATGTCGGCTGTTTTCAGAGCTGGCGCATCATTGACACCATCACCTGTCATGGCAACGACTTTACCTTGTTTTTGCCAAGCCTTGACGATACGAACCTTGTGTTCTGGAGATACACGGGCATAAACAGAGTATTGACCAACTACTTTTTCAAAGTCTTCATCTGACAGTTCGTTGAGCTCAGCACCAGTTAAAACGTGTCCTTCTGTATCATTTGCATCGATGATTCCCAAACGTTTGGCAATAGCTTCTGCAGTGTCTTGATGGTCACCCGTAATCATGATTGGACGAATTCCCGCTTCCTTAGCCACACGAACAGCCTCAGCAGCTTCAGGACGTTCAGGGTCAATCATCCCAATCAAACCAGTAAAGATTAAATCATTTTCAAGCTCTTCAGAAGTCAGGTTTTCTGGAATGCTGTCAATAATCTTATAAGCACCTGCGAGGACACGCAAGGCTTGGTGAGCCATTTCAGAGTTGTTTGTGTGAATGAGGTTTGTAACCTTCTCATCAATCGGAGCAATATCCCCAGCTTTATCACGAAGAACACAACGTTTCAAAAGTTGGTCTGGGGCACCCTTGACCGCTACAAGGAATTTACCATCTGGCAATGGGTGAACCGTTGACATGAGCTTACGGTCAGAGTCAAATGGCAACTCAGCCACACGAGGATATTTCTCTAAAAATCCTTTCACATCGTAGCCCTTGTCCAAGGCATATTGGATAAAGGCTGTTTCGGTTGGATCTCCGATCAGGTTTCCTTCTGCATCAATCTTGGTATCATTAGCCAAAACTACAGAACGAAGAAGAGGCATGTCCAAGCCGAGTTCAATGTCATCAGCAGAGTCATGTAGGACTGCATCATAGAAGACTTTTTCGACGGTCATCTTGTTCATGGTAAGCGTACCAGTCTTATCAGAAGCGATGATTTCAGTTGAACCAAGCGTTTCTACAGCTGGCAACTTACGAACGATAGAGTTTCGTTTGGCCAAAACTTGAGTACCAAGGGCAAGAACGATGGTCACGATAGCAGGAAGTCCTTCTGGGATGGCTGCAACGGCAAGCGCAACAGAGGTCATCAACTCACCAAGTGGATTTTTCCCTTGAATGAAGACACCCACTACAAAAGTAACAAGGGCAATGACCAAGATAGCATAGGTCAAGACCTTAGAAAGGTTATTCAAGTTTTGTTTAAGTGGTGTATCCGTCTCATCCGCATCTTGGAGCATACCTGCGATGTGACCAACTTCAGTGTACATCCCTGTATTGATAACAACACCAAGACCACGACCATAAGTCACATTTGAGTTTTGGAAGGCCATATTGACACGGTCACCAATACCAGCATCTGCAGCAAGTTCAACTGTCAAGTCTTTTTCGACTGGCACAGACTCACCTGTAAGAGCTGCTTCTTCAATTTTAAGAGAGTTGGCTTCTAGTAAACGTAGGTCTGCTGGTACTACATCACCTGCTTCGAGGGCAACGATATCTCCTGGTACCAATTCTTTAGAGTCAATCTCCGCCATATGCCCATCACGAAGAACGCGAGCAGCTGGACTGGACATAGATTTGAGGGCTTCAATGGCTTCTTCTGCTTTTCCTTCTTGGTAAACACCGAAGGCAGCATTGATGATAACCACGGCTAAGATAATGATGGCATCTGCAATATCTTCTCCACCAGAAGTCACGACTGACAAGATAGCTGCCGCAACTAGGATGATAATCATCAAATCCTTAAACTGTTCGATGAATTTGACCAGGATTGATCGTTTCTCACCCTCTTCGAGTTCATTGTGGCCAAATTCGGCAAGGCGCTTTTCCGCCTCACTTGATGACAAACCTTGCTCGGTCGCATCCACAGCCTTCAAAACCTCTTCAGGACTTTGAGTGTAAAACGCTTGGCGTTTTTGTTCTTTTGACATGTGTCTCCTCCTTGACATTGTGTGCAAAACAGACTCTCTTTTTCTCATCGTATCTTTTCACGACAAACAAAAAGAGCCCTGTTAATCATAACAAGTCTCGCTGTTTAAGATAGGGCCGGAAAACATACTTTTCAGTATAAAATTCGGAATGACGACACTATCACAGGTTTCTGCCAGCTACTCCCTTGAGTAGTACTATTATAGCAAATTTTGGAAAGTTTTTAAAGAGCAAAAACTGCCTTATTTGAATTTTCCCTTGAAAACCAGTATAATGGTAGAATGCTATATGACTAGAAAGGAAGTTGAATGAAGCAATCTATTTCAAATCTCAAGTTAGCTGAGCGTGGGGCCATCATCAGTATTTCGACCTACCTGCTCTTATCTGCAGCCAAATTAGCAACTGGCCACCTTCTTGATTCATCCAGTTTGGTGGCAGATGGTTTCAATAACGTATCCGATATCATTGGAAATGTGGCCCTCTTGATTGGGATTCGAATGGCACGCCAGCCTGCGGACCGTGACCACCGTTTTGGTCACTGGAAGATTGAAGATTTGGCTAGCTTAATCACTTCCATCATTATGTTTTATGTTGGCTTTGATGTGCTGCGGGATACCATTCAAAAGATTATCAGTCGTGAAGAAACGGTCATTGATCCTCTGGGTGCAACTCTAGGAATCATTTCTGCAGCGATTATGTTTGTGGTTTATCTCTACAACACTCGCCTCAGTAAGAAATCTAACTCCAAGGCACTGAAGTCCGCTGCTAAGGACAATCTTTCTGATGCTGTTACCTCTCTTGGTACGACCATTGCCATCCTGGCTAGTAGTTTCAATTATCCCATTGTGGATAAACTGGTCGCTATCATCATCACTTTCTTTATCTTGAAAACTGCCTATGATATCTTCATTGAGTCTTCCTTTAGTCTTTCAGATGGTTTCGACGACCGTCTGCTTGAGGATTATCAAAAGGCTATCATGGAAATTCCCAAAATCAGTAAGGTTAAGTCCCAAAGAGGTCGTACCTACGGTAGTAACATCTACCTGGATATTACGCTAGAAATGAATCCTGACTTGTCGGTTTATGAAAGTCACGAGATTGCGGATCAAGTCGAGTCTATGCTGGAAGAGCGTTTTGGAGTCTTTGATACCGATGTCCATATCGAGCCAGCACCTATCCCTGAGGATGAGATTTTAGGCAATGTCTACAAAAAATTGCTCATGCGTGAACAATTGATTGATCAGGGAAATCAACTGGAAGAACTCTTGGCTGACGATTTTGTCTATATTCGCCAAGACGGAGAGCAGATGGATAAAGAGGCCTATAAAGCTGTAAAAGAGTTGAATTCTGCTATCAAGGACATTCAAATTACTTCCATCAGTCAAAAGACCAAACTCATCTGCTATGAATTGGATGGCATCGTCCATACCAGTATCTGGCGACGCCACGAAACTTGGCAAAATATCTTTCATCAAGAAACCAAAAAAGAATAGAGAAATCCTGTCCATGAGACGGGATTTTTCCATTCTTCTAGCTATCAAATTCACTTAGATACTCATAGCGTTCGTATTTTTCAAGGAGTGCCTCGTTTTTCTCATCCAGTTCTTTTTGGAGAGTCGCTAGTTTGCCAAAGTCAGAGCCGTTAGCCTGCATTTCCTCTTCAATCGCAGCGATACGATTTTCCAAGGCTTCAATATCGCTTTCAATACTTGCCCACTCCTGCTTTTCTTGGTAGGTCATGCGTTTCTTGTCTTCTCGGACCTTGACTACTTTTTCCTTTTCAGCCTTTTGCACTTGATTGGCCATATCTGTTTCAAAGGCCTTTTCATCAAGGTAGTCGGTGTAATGACCAAAGAAAGGACGAATCTTGCCATCCTCAAAAGCGAGAATCTTGTTCGCTACCTTATCCAAGAAATAGCGGTCATGGCTAACAGTCAAAACTGGACCAGCAAAGCCTTGCAAGAAATTCTCCAAAACTGTCAAGGTCGCAATATCTAGGTCATTTGTCGGTTCGTCCAAGAGAAGAACATTTGGTTTTTCCAAGAGCAGTTTGAGGAGATAAAGACGTTTTTTCTCTCCACCAGACAATTTCTCAATCAAGGTTCCATGCGTCGAACGTGGGAAAAGGAACTGCTCCAGCAACTCTGCAATCGAAGTACTAGAACCACCGCTGGTCTTGACCTCTTCTGCCACTTCCTGCAAGTAATTGATCACTCGCTTACTTTCATCCAAACCCTCAATTTGCTGAGAGAAATAGGCGATACGAACAGTTTCCCCAATCACAACTTGTCCTGCTGTCGGCTCAAGACTGCCTGCAATCAGATTAAGCAGGGTTGATTTTCCAACACCGTTGTCCCCAACGATTCCAATACGGTCTTTGGCCTGCACCAAGAGATTAAAATCTTGCAAAATAGGCTTGTTTTCATAGGCAAAGGAAACATCCTGAAACTCTATGACTTTCTTCCCAATACGACTGGTTTCAAAGTTCATGGTCAAGTCTGTCTCAGCAACTCCACCTGAAATTTCCTTTTTCAGGTCGTGGAAACGATTGATACGAGCCTGCTGCTTGGTCGCACGCGCCTGCGGTTGTCTGCGCATCCAGGCCAATTCTTGTTTGTAGAGTTGTTCTTTTTTGTGAAGAAGAGCCGCATCGCGCTCATCCTGTTCCGCCTTTAGGCGAACATAGTCCTGATAATTGCCTTGATACTCGGTCAAGCCTGCGCGATCCAATTCGAAAATTCGAGTTGACAAAGCGTCTAGGAAATAACGATCGTGGGTAATAAAAAGGACGGTCTTCTTTGAATTTTTCAAAAAGAGGGTCAGCCACTCAATAGTCGCAATATCCAGATGGTTGGTTGGCTCATCCAAAAGCAAGAGGTCGTGATTGCCAAGTAAGACTTGCGCCAACTGGACTCTTCTTCTTAGACCACCTGACAATTCTCCAACTGGAGTAGATAAGTTCTGAATACCCAGCTTACTAAGAACCGTCTTGACCTGACTCTCAATTTCCCAAGCTTGGAGAGAATCCATTTCTGCCATGACACGTTCCAAACGAGCCTGCTTGTCCTCACTGTAGTTGAGCATGATCAACTCATACTCACGAATGAGTTGGATTTCCTTGAGGTCGCTGGAGAGGACCGTATCCAAAACCGTCTTGCTATCATCAAAATCAGGATCTTGAGTCAAGTAACCAATCTGGTAATCATTCTTAGCTGAAAAGGGACTAACATCCCCATCAAATCCAGAAACACCAGAAAGAACATCTAAAAGGGTGGTCTTCCCTGTTCCATTGACACCAATCAAACCAATTCTGTCTAGGTCATGGATGATAAAGGAAATATCCTTAAAAACGGTCTTGTCACCAACGGATTTACTTAGTTTTTCAACGATAAAATCACTCATTTATTCTCCCTCAGATAAGCATGGATGGCTTGACGGTCATTTTCCAATTCTCCATCGACAATGGCATACTCAATCTCTGTTAAAATCTCTCCCAAGTCTGGACCCGGCTGATAGCCATATTCCTTGATTAAAATGCCACCATTAATCTGAATTTCTTTTTTGTCATGAATGGTCAGACTCTGGTAGGTTTCTGTGATGGCTTGTGGATTAACTTCTTTTCCTTGAGCCCGACGAAGATTTTCAGCTTGTAAAAGCAAAGCCAAGTCAAAGCGATAACAATCGCGCTTGCTCAATTCTCCCTTTTCACGCAAGGCCAAAATAGTCAGCAAATCCTGAACTTGCTTAGCAAACTGACGTGAGGTCTTCCAAGCTTTCAAAAATGGCTGCGCATTTTCAATCTCCAAAGCCCACAGTAAAGCCGCCCAAGCTTGCTCTGAAGATTCAAAGGTGAAATCAGTCTCCAAATCAAACAGTCTATTGAGCTTGTCCTGGCTAGCTGCCATATCAGGGAGATAGTCATAAGCTTGACTCTCAATCATGGAAGCCAAGCCCCTTCTCCAAAATGGAGCCAGCAAGAGTTTATCAAACTCAACGAAGGTACGCTCCACAGAAATTTTCTCCAAAAGTGGCGTCAAAGTCTTCATAGCTTTAAATGTTTCTGACTCAAGCTCAAAGCCAAGACTAGCCTGAAAACGGAAACCACGCATAATCCGTAAAGCATCTTCGTTGAAACGCTCACTAGCCACTCCAACTGCTCGTAAGACTTGCTTTTCCAAATCTTCTAAACCATGGAACAAGTCAATGATTTCTCCTGTCTCGTCCAGGGCAAAGGCATTGACTGTGAAATCACGGCGTTTGAGATCTTCTTCTAGCGAACGCACAAAGGAAACCGCACTGGGTCTACGATAGTCCACATAGACATCTTCTGTCCGAAAGGTGGTTACCTCATACTCCTCATCCCCATCTAAAACCAAGACGGTTCCATGCTCGATTCCGATATCGGCTGTTCGCGGAAAAATCTGCTTGGTTTCTTCTGGATAAGAAGACGTCGCAATATCCACATCGTGGATGGGACGATTGAGGAGGGCATCTCGAACAGAACCTCCAACAAAATAGGCCTCAAAACCTGCTTCTTTAATTTTTTCTAATACTGGTAAAGCCTTCTGAAATTCAGAAGGCATTTGCGTTAATCTCATAATAAGTGTTCTAATCCATAGACAAGCTCATGACGCTTGACAACTTCTTTAATTCCCAAATTCACCCCTGTCATGAAGGAGCTGCGATCATAGGAGTCATGACGGAGGGTCAATCCTTCTCCCTGATTGCCAAAGATGACTTCCTGATGTGCTACCAAGCCTGGTAAACGAACTGAGTGAATCCGCATGCCATCAAAGTCAGCACCACGAGCACCTGCAATGAGTTCTTCCTCATCTGTTGCACCTTGCTGAATAGACTCTCGAACTTCTGCCATGAACTCAGCTGTTTTAATAGCTGTTCCACTCGGAGCATCCTTTTTCTTGTCATGATGGAGCTCGATAATCTCCACATTTGGGAAATATTTGGCAGCCTGCCTTGCAAATTGCATGAGTAAAACAGCACCCAAGGCAAAGTTAGGAGCGATCAGGCCACCCAAATTTTGTTCACGAGAAAATGCTTTTAGCTCTGCAATTTCTTCACTTGTGAAACCTGTTGTTCCAACTACTGGAGCAAAGCCATTTTCAAGAGCAAAATGTGTATTTTCGTAGGCAACATTTGGAGTAGTAAAATCTACCCAGACATCCGCTTCAAAGCCTGCTAAATCAGCCTTATCCTTGAAAACAGGAATACCCTGCCATTCTGACTCAGACTCAAAAGGATCCAAAACTGCTACCAAGTCCAAGTCTGGATCAGCCAAGACCATCTGACAAGCAGCCTGGCCCATCTTTCCCTTAAAACCAGCAATAATTACTCGAATACTCATATCTACTCCTGACTAAGATACAAAGGACGTTAGCTGCCCTTGAAAAATAGGGAATGACGCTGACTTTCCATGAAAGGCAAGACAGGCATCTTTTTTCAAGAGGCAGGTAGTCCGTGTTCAATTTCTAAGATACAAAGCCTGCAAGAACACAAAGTGAAAATAGGAGTTCTGATCAAGGAGTAGATACTCCTTGGAAGAACTATCTTTTTCACACAGGGTTCCAGGCGTGTTCAATTATCAAGATACAAAGGACCTTAGCTGCCCATGAAAAATAGGGAATGGCGCTGACTTTCCACGAAAGGAAAAACAGTCATCTTTTTTCAAGAGGCAGGTGGTCCGTGTTCAATCTCTAAGATACAAGATTTCTTAACTAGCTCAAAAGCGCCAACTAAATCACTGGAATATAACCTAAAGCAATGCTTCCTGCTCCTAGGTGTGTTCCAATGACACTACCAAATGTAGCAAGTGAAATATCTGTACCCACTCCAGATTCAAGTAAGTGCTGACGCAATTCTTCAGCCTTTTCAGGAGCATTTCCGTGAATGACAATGATACGGTATTTGCCTGAAGCTGTGGCTTCCTTGATAATCTCAATTAAACGCTTGGCTGCTTTCTTTTCAGTACGAACTTTTTCGTACACTTCAATCACACCTTGGTCGTTGAAATAAAGAATTGGCTTAATGCTTAGCAGATTGCCCAAAATCGCAGCTCCATTTGAAAGGCGTCCACCTTTAACCAAATGGTCCAAGTCATCCACCATGATGAAAGCAGATGTATGACTAATCTGAATAGCTAGCTTATCCTGAATAATGGCAAAGTCATCACCCTGGTCTCGCCAGTTAAAGACACTTTCAACCATGATACCCAGAGGAGCACTTGTAATCAAAGTGTCTGGGAAAGCAATAGTTAAACCCTCATATTCTTCTATCATATACTGGATATTTTGGTAAAAACCTGAAATTCCAGAAGATAGGAAAAGCCCCAAAGCATGGGTATAGCCTTGTTCTTTGAGCGAAGTTAGAATCTCATCTAGCTTGGCAATACTTGGTTGACTGGTCTTAGGCAATTCAGAAGCCTGAGCCATTTTTTGGTAAAATTCCTCAGCAGTCAGATTAATACCTTCGACATACTCCTCACCATCAATATTGACAGGAATATCCAAGACATATAAATCTTCTCTTTGCAAGGCCTCTGCACTGAGATAGGCAGAGGAATCTGTGATAACAGCTAATTTCATATTAGAACTCCAAATTGATTCCTGGTAAGTCTAATGCAATTTCAGTTACTTCATAAGTCAAACGGTTGAGCATGTTCAAACATGGACGAGCCAAGGTTTCCACTTCTTCTTGGTTCAATTCACTTGGTTCGTTAACAATACGGCCATCGATATGGTTCACTTGGGAAATCGTTCCACTGATAACAAATTTGTCAAAGACAATCATAAAACTTAAGACAACCACTAAAGAAGTCACTTGATTTTCTTGGTCATGTTGGAGTAATTGGAAGTTCACATCCACCTTAGTTTCAGGAGCTCCATTTTCATTTTCCCATTCAAAATTACGCGCATCAAAATGATACTGACTAACAAATTCTTGTTCACGTTTAAGATTCATGTCTTTCTCCCTTGGCTACAATATTATAAGCTATTGTACCATAATTTTTTATTTTCATCTAGTTTTCTAGGATTTAGTCAATCCCGATTTCAGCTCGAACTACGTCTGCGATGGTATCAACATAGTAGTCCACTTCTTCTGTTGTAGGCGCTTCTGCCATAACACGCAAGAGGGGCTCTGTTCCACTTGGGCGTACTAGGATACGGCCATTCCCTGCCATTTCTTCTTCCATCTTCTCGATGATATCCTTGATAGCTGGCACTTCCATAGCCTTTTCCTTCATGGCATTTTCCACTCGGATATTGACTAATTTTTGTGGATAGATGGTTACTTCTGCTGCCAACTCTGACAAGCTCTTACCAGTTTCCTTCATGATTTTTGTCAATTGGACAGCTGATAATTGACCATCACCTGTTGTATTGTAATCCATCAAGATAACGTGACCAGACTGTTCACCACCAAGGTTGTAGCCTGATTTTCTCATTTCTTCAACAACGTAACGATCGCCAACTGCAGTGACTGCCTTGTTAATGCCTTCACGGTCCAAGGCCTTGTGGAAACCAAGGTTAGACATAACGGTTGTCACGATTGTATTTTGGGCCAATTGTCCTTTTTCAGAAAGGTATTTCCCGATGATGTACATAATCTTATCACCATCGACGATCTCACCATTTTCATCAACAGCAATCAAGCGGTCACTGTCACCGTCAAAGGCCAAACCAATAGCTGAGCTACTTTCTTTGACCACTTCTTGAAGGGTTTCTGGGTGGGTTGAACCAACATTAAGGTTGATGTTAAGACCATCTGGTGTTTCCCCGATAACAGTTAATTGAGCACCAAGATCTGCAAAGATTTGACGGGCACTTGTAGAAGCTGCACCATTGGCTGTATCCAAGGCAACCTTCATTCCATCAAGAGGAGTTCCAGTTGAAACAAGGTAGCCTTCATACTTACGCAAGCCTTCTGGATAATCTACCAAGGTTCCCAAGCCTTCTGCACTTGGACGTGGCAGAGTGTCTTCTGCAGCGTCTAGCAAGGCTTCAATTTCTGCTTCTTTTTCGTCATCTAGTTTGAAACCATCACCACCAAAGAACTTAATTCCATTATCAAGGGCTGGGTTATGGCTAGCAGAAATCATGACACCTGCACTGGCTCCCTCAGTTTTTACCAAGTAAGCTACTGCTGGTGTTGCAAGGACACCAAGTTTGTAGACGTGAATCCCTACAGAGAGGAGACCTGCCACCAAGGCAGATTCTAACATTTCCCCAGAAATACGTGTATCACGTCCTACAAAAACTTTCGGTGCTTCCGTTTCATGTTGGCTAAGAACATAGCCTCCAAAACGTCCTAGTTTAAAGGCCAATTCTGGCGTTAATTCTACGTTAGCTTCTCCACGGACTCCATCAGTCCCAAAATATTTACCCATTTTTATAAAATCCTTTTCCTATTTTTAATTCGTTTTTGAACTAGTTGCTTTCGTTGACGAAGATGTCTCCGACGAACTGCTTGTAGTTGAATTTGATGTGTTTGAACTTGTACCCACAGGTTTTGTAGTGACCTTCATTGTCGTATCAAATGGAGTAATCACCGCTGGTAAGACAACACCATTACGGTCGATTGCCTGCAAAGGTACTGAACCACTGTAATTACCTGTTATGCGTTCGCTGGTTGGTAAAAGCGCAATAATACGATCAATTTTAGCTAGTGTTTCTTGGTCAGTTGTGACAGAGACCCGTTCATTTGACACGGTTACACTATCAATTTGTAGCTTGGGATCAATCTGGCTTTGGTCAACTTGTGGCACAACAATCATCCCATCTCGCTTAACCTTCTTCCCAACTTTCACTGTAATCTTTTGAGGCGTTGCCACAGCGGTCAATCCACTTGGAAGATTTTCAATATTCAAGGGAACTTCAATCGTTCCAACACTGGCATCCGTCAAATCAGCAGTTACCTTAAACTTACGAGTGCTCTCCTGCATTTCGCTGGCCAAGGTCACACGATTGGCTCCGGTTAATACCACTGAAACTTCTGATGCAAATCCGCTAATGAAATACTGATCATCATCATAGTGAATAACGATAGGAACGTTCGTTATCGTATTGGTGTAAGTTTCTGATTTAACCTGCCTTGCGGTATTGCTATTTTGAAAGTTGGTTGACGTTGCATAGATAAATAAGACACAAGCAAAAAAGAGAGATGAAATGATATATAGACTATTTTTTCTCATATTTCCAACCTCCTAACAAACGGTCCTTGAAACTGACTTTTTCCTCAACAGCTGGCAAAAGAATTGCTCGTAGCTCTGCTTCAAATTCTTCAATCGTCAAGTCGTGCTTGAAAACACCGTTATAGGTAATAGAAATGCCTCCTGTTTCCTCTGAGACGATGAAGGTCAAGGCATCGGATACTTCTGACAAACCGATAGCCGCCCGGTGTCTGGTCCCAAATTCCTTGGAAATCCCTGTGCTTTCTGTCAAGGGAAGATAGGCAGAGGTTACTGCTATTCGATTTTCTCTGATAATCACAGCACCATCGTGTAGGGGAGTGTTGGGGATAAAGATATTAATAAGGAGTTCAGCTGAAATATTGGCATCCAAGGGAATACCTGTCGCGATGTATTCTTGCAAGGTCCGAACTCGTTGGATGGCAACCAGAGCACCAATCTTACGAGGACTCATATATTCAACCGACTTGACAAAGGCACGAATCATTTGCTCCTCTGCACTAATTTGAGCAGTAGAAAAGAAATCTGTCGCCCTTCCCAAGCGTTCCAAACCAGTCCGAATCTCTGGAGAGAAGATAACAACCGCAGCAATAACCCCATAGGTGATAATTTGATTAATCAACCAAGAAATCGTTGTTAAACCAAGGATATTGGCCACAACCTGGGCTAATACAAAGATCACGACCCCACGCACCAAAATCATAATCTTGGTGCCAGCTATCGCTTTTGTAAAACGATATAAAATATAGGCCACAATCAAAATATCAAACACATTGATGGCAATACTCCAAGGACTAGAAAACAAGCTAGTCCAATATTGCAGGTTGGATAATTGTTGAAAGTTCATCTGCTGTCTCCTCTCTGTCCAAACACGTTCCTTTCTATTATACCATTTTTCTGGCATTTTTTTCCCTATCCTACTTCATTTTAAATTAAAGAAAAAATATGATAAAATAAACTGACTAGAAAAAACAAAGGAGAAACCATGTCTCAACTCTATGATATTACCATTGTAGGTGGTGGTCCCGTCGGGCTTTTTGCAACCTTCTATGCACATCTACGCCAAGCCAAGGTCCAAATCATCGACTCCCTTCCACAACTAGGTGGACAACCTGCTATTCTCTATCCTGAAAAGGAAATTTTAGACGTCCCAGGTTTCCCAAACCTGACTGGAGAAGAATTGACCAACCGTCTAATCGAGCAATTAAACGGCTTTGATACCCCCATTCATCTCAATGAAACGGTTCTTGAGATTGAAAAACAAGAAGAAGGATTTGTCATCACAACTTCTAAAGGAAGTCACCTGTCTAAAACTGTTATCATCGCTATGGGTGGCGGTGCCTTCAAACCACGTCCGCTGGAACTAGAAGGCGTTGAAGGCTATGAAAATATCCATTACCACGTTTCCAACATCCAGCAATACGCTGGTAAGAAAGTGACGATTCTGGGTGGTGGGGACTCAGCTGTAGATTGGGCTTTGGCTTTTGAAAAAATTTCACCAACCACCCTTGTTCACCGCAGAGATAATTTCCGTGCCTTGGAACACAGTGTCCAAGCCTTGCAGGAATCTTCTGTGACCATCAAGACACCATTCGTCCCGAGCCAACTCCTTGGAGATGGAAAAAGGCTCGATAAACTTGAAATCACAAAAGTCAAATCTGATGAGACAGAAACGATTGACTTAGATCACCTCTTTGTCAACTATGGTTTCAAATCTTCTGTTGGTAACCTTAAAAACTGGGGTCTAGACCTCAACCGCCACAAGATTATCGTCAACAGCAAACAGGAATCCAGCCAAGCAGGTATCTATGCTATTGGTGACTGCTGCTACTATGACGGAAAAATTGATCTGATTGCGACAGGGCTTGGAGAAGCACCAACCGCTGTCAACAATGCCATCAACTACATTGACCCAGAGCAAAAAGTACAACCAAAACACTCAACTAGTTTATAAAAAAGAACCACGAGTCCTACGATTCGTGGTTTTATAATTCATCCGCAATCTTGTTTATTTTTCTAAGTCTGTGGTTGACACCACTTTTTGTAAGGGGATTGCTGAGGCTATCTGCTAACTGCTGGATAGAGTAGTCTGGGTGCTGAATCCGCAACTGCGCTACTTCCTGCAAATCCACTGGCAGATTTTCTAAGCCCATGATATCTTTGATTTTACTGATATTATTGATAGTCTTCATGCTGGCAGAAACTGTCCGAGCAATATTGGCTGTCTCGGCATTATTGGCCCGATTGAGGTCGTTACGAGTTTCTCGCAAAATCTTAACTCGCTCAAAATCATCACGCGCCTGCATGGCTCCGATTACTATCAAAAAGTCCATAATGTCTTCGGCACGCTGGAGGTAGGTTACAGCCCCCTTCTTGCGCTCAAGCACCTTGGCATCCAGCAAAAATTGCTGGAGAAGAGAGGCAAGCCCTTGCGCGTGGTCCAAATAAACAGAACTGATTTCCAACTGGTACTTGCCTGACTCAGGGTCACGAATGCTTCCATTTGCCAAGAAAGCGCCACAAAGATAGGCACGACCGGCTTCCTCATCCGATAAAATCGCCCCATCAATACCCGTTTCTAGGCCAAAAAAGGAGTCTGCCAAGTGCAAATCACTCAGAAGGTCCTGCACCTTTTCATCTGTAAAAACGGTATAGACCCGATTCTTACGAAGATTACTTCTTTGGTGATGGCGAATTTCTGATTTGATTTCGTAGAAATGGAGAAAGGACTCATAGAGGTGACGAGCCAGTTTGGCGTTTTCTGTCACGACGGACAATGTCAAGCCCGAAGTCGAGAGACCGATACTGCCAGACATTTTGATAATGGCAGATAATTCATGCCGGCTCAGATGGTGCTGACCTAGGATTTCTTCTTTTACTGCTACTGTGAAACTCATTTTCTCACCTGTATAATCCGCATCAACTCATCCACGAGCAAATCCCCATCGTGGAAGGCACCACCATTTTCCAGACGGAGGAAGTTGGATGAAATCACGCGCGGAACTTGCTTATTAAGACCAGCAAAATCATGTTCCACTTGCACCAAGTATTCATCAAAGCGATTGGAATTCATGTATTCCTGAGGCACTTTTTCGATATTCACCAAGACAGTATCGATAAAAGGTCGGCCAAGGTGACGATGCAAGACTTCCACGTGGTCACTATCTGTAAAGTGTTCAGTCTCCCCACGTTGGGTCATGATATTACAGACATAGGCGATTTCTGCCTTGGTTTTCAAAAGCGCCTGCCCTATTTCCTTAATCACGATATTGGGCAAAATAGAGGTAAAGAGGGAACCAGGTCCGAGGACAATCATATCACTTTCAAGAATGGTCTGCACCACTCGACGGCTAGCCAGAGGCGTATCATCGTTGAGGGTATTGGTCACATAAACATGGTCAATCATGCCTGGATGGTCTGCAATATGGCTCTCTCCAGCCACTTCTGTCCCATCCTGAAAGACTGCATGCAGGGTCAAAGGATGATCACTGGAAGGATAAATTTTCCCTGTTGTATGGAAAAATTTGCTCAGTAACTGCATGGCATTATAGGTCGAACCCTGCATTTCTGACAGGCCAGCGATAATGAGATTTCCCAATGGATGGCCAGCAAAGGCTCCCGCATCTTCAGAAAAGCGGTACTGAAAGACCTTCTCATAAAACTTAGGCATATCCGACATGGCCACAAGGACATTACGAAGATCACCTGGCGGTGTCAATTGTTGCATATTTTTTCGGAGTTCACCTGATGAACCACCATCATCTGCCACCGTTACGATAGCAGCGATTTCCACATCTTTTTCACGCAGACTTTTTAAAATGACGGGGATTCCAGTCCCTCCACCAATCACCGTTATCTTTGGTTTTCTCATGAACGGTTTACCGTTTCCTTTCTTCGGTCTTTGTCTCGATGCCCTTCATTGACAGGCCAATTCTTGGATAAGTCCTGCGCCAAGCGTTTAGCAAAGGCCACACTACGGTGTTGTCCACCCGTACAACCCATGGCAATAGTCAAAACAGACTTCCCTTCCTTTTGGTAACTTGGCAAAATCGGCTCAATCAAGGCCAACAAATGTTGATAAAAGTCTTCTGACTCAGGATGATTCATGACATAGTCATAAACTGGTTCATCCACACCCGTTTGGTTTCTCAGTTCTGGTAGGTAGTAGGGATTTGGCAAGAATCGGACATCAAAGACTAAATCTGCATCAATCGGGATTCCATATTTAAAGCCAAAAGACATGACTTCGATACGGAAAGACTGGGCTTGTTCCTGATCCGCAAACTGCTCTGCAATGGTTTTACGCAGTTCACGTGGAGTGAGTTCTGTCGTATCCACAACATTTTGGCTCATGTTTTTCAGTGGTGCTAAGAGTTCACGTTCCAGCTTAATTCCATCCAAAATCCGACCGTCAGCTGCTAGTGGGTGACTTCGTCTGGTTTCCTTGTAGCGCGCGACCAATTCCTTATCTGCAGCATCCAAAAAGAGGATTTTGAAATCCAAATCATCTTGATTTTCCAACTCATCCAAAACAGCTTGAATCTCTGAGAAGAAAGAACGGCTACGCATATCTACTACCAAGGCCAACTTATGGTCGTCTTCCTTTGTTTCCACCAACTGCAAAAACTTAGGCAAGAGAGCTGGCGGCATATTATCAATAGTAAAATAACCCAAATCTTCGAAGGACTGAATAGCAACTGTTTTCCCTGCACCACTCATTCCTGTCACAATCACCAAGTGAAGTTGTTTCTTTGTCATCTTTTTCTCCTTATATCAAAAGAAGTTTGGCAACACCAAACTTCAACTAGCTTATCCAATCTCTGCGATGACTTCGATTTCGACTTTTACATCACGAGGAAGACGAGCTACCTCCACAGCTGAACGAGCTGGAAATTCCTCTTTAAAGGCCGTTTGGTAAACCTCGTTAAAAGGAACAAAGTCGTTCATATCGCTCAAGAAGCAAGTTGTTTTGACAACATGGTCAAAATCTGTTCCTGCTTCAGCCAAAATAGCACCGATGTTTTTCAAGACTTGTTCTGTCTGTTCTTGGATCGTTTCTCCAACGATTTCCCCAGTTTCAGGAGATAGGGGCACTTGACCGCTAGCAAACAAAAGGTTGCCAACGATTTTTCCTTGAACATATGGTCCGATAGCCTTTGGGGCCTTATCTGTATGAATTGTTTTTGCCATTTTCTTTTCCTCACAATTTTTCTAAGATTGCATCCCAAGCCTCATCCATCCCTGCCTTGTTGACAGATGAAAAGAGGATAAAGTCGTCACTTGGGTCAAAGTTTAATTTCTTTTTGATTGCTGATTCATGCTTGTTCCATTTACCACGAGGAATCTTGTCCGCCTTGGTTGCCACAATGATGACTGGAATCTCATAATACTTGAGAAATTCGTACATCTGCACATCATCTGCTGACGGATCATGACGAAGGTCAACTAGACTGACCACTGCACGGAGATTTTCCCGAGTCGTTAAGTACTCCTCTATCATTCGCCCCCACTTTTCACGTTCCTTTTTAGAAACACGGGCATAGCCATAACCAGGAACATCCACAAAGCGCATCTTGTCGTCAATGTTAAAGAAATTAAGAAGCTGGGTTTTACCAGGTTTACCTGATGTTCGGGCTAGATTCTTGCGGTTCAGCATTGTGTTGATAAAGCTAGATTTACCAACATTTGAACGTCCTGCTAGAGCAATCTCTGGAAGTTCATCCTGCGGATAGTGGGACTTATTAGCCGCACTGAGCAAGATTTCAGCATTGTGTGTATTAAGTTCCATAGTCACCTCTAGGCTGTTTCTAGGATTGGTTTATCTGTTCCATCGACAGCTTCTTTTGTGATACGGACCAATTTCACATTTTCCTGACTCGGCACTTCAAACATGACATCTAACATGGTTTCTTCAATAATCGAGCGAAGACCACGCGCACCCGTTTTGCGTTCAATGGCCTTATTGGCAATCTCTTGAAGAGCTTCGTCGTCAAATTCCAACTCAACGTCATCATAAGATAGCAAGGTTTGGTACTGTTTGACCAAGGCATTTCTTGGCTCTTTCAAAATACGAACCAAGTCATCAACAGTCAATTGCTCAAGAGCTGCAAAGACTGGCAAGCGTCCAATCAACTCAGGGATAATACCAAATTTTTGAATATCTTCTGCGATAATTTCTTGCATGTAAGAGCTGTTTTCGTCAATCGCCTTATTGTTTTGACCAAATCCGATGACTTTTTCACCCAGACGTTGTTTGACGATTTCTTCAATACCATCAAAGGCACCACCCACGATGAAGAGGATATTTTTAGTATCCACTTGAATCATCTCTTGTTGTGGATGTTTACGTCCACCTTGAGGCGGCACGCTTGCAACTGTTCCCTCGATAATCTTGAGAAGGGCTTGTTGCACCCCTTCACCAGAAACATCACGTGTGATAGACACGTTCTCGCTCTTCTTAGCAATCTTGTCAATTTCATCCACGTAGATAATGCCACGCTCTGCACGTTCAATGTTAAAGTCAGCAGCCTGCAAGAGTTTGAGGAGGATATTTTCCACATCCTCACCTACATAACCAGCCTCCGTAAGAGCTGTCGCATCCGCAATTGCAAAAGGTACATTCAAGCTCTTAGCCAAGGTCTGAGCAAGGAAAGTTTTCCCCGAACCAGTTGGGCCAATCATCAAGATGTTTGACTTCTGCAAATCCACATCTTCTGACTCTTCACGCGTATCGTGGAAATTGATGCGTTTGTAATGGTTGTAAACAGCTACTGCCAAGGCACGCTTGGCACGATCTTGACCGATTACGTAGTGGTTCAAGATATGGAGAAGTTCGATTGGTTTTGGAACTTCAGACAAGTCTGCCAAGACTTCCTCAGCCAACTCCTCCCGAATAATTTCCTGGGCCAACTCCACACATTCATTACAGATAAAGGCGTTGTTACCTGCGATTATTTTTTGTACTTCTTCCTGGCTTTTGCCACAAAATGAGCAATAAACCATCATATCATTATTCCTATTTGTAGGCATGATTTCCTTCCGTTCTATTCTATACTGTCATTCTATCTAAAATAAGGTCATGTAAAAAGCATGGATACTATTGACCAAATTGGTAAAGGCATTTAACCAGAGCAGGACAGAAAGTCCATAGCGCTTTTTACGAAAAGCCTGTACTCCTGCAAGTAAGCAGACCAAACACAGCATGGCTGTGAAAAAACCAAATATACTACGTTCCATTAGACTTCCTTTCTCTTGCGGTATTGGATGGTAAAATCATAAGGATTTTTGTCATCTTTGGTATAAGATTTGCTTGAAACCGTCTCAAAAAGAGACAAGTCAAACTCCTCAGGAAAATAGGTATCTCCTTCCACCCGAGCATGAATTTGAGTCACAATCACTTCATCAAGGTAGGGCTCAAAAGCCTGAAAAATTTGCTTCCCACCGATAATATAGAGATTCTTGTCTTGACCCTGATACCAGTCTAGAACAGACTGGATATCGTGAAAAGTAGCAACCCCATCTATCTTTTCTTCTGGGTTACGAGTCAAAATCAAAGTCTCCCGTTTTGGAAGCAAGCGACGCCCCATCCCGTCAAAGGTCACACGCCCCATCAAGATAGCATGATTCAGAGTTGTTTCTTTAAAGTGTTGCAGTTCTGCTGGTAAATGCCAAGGCAGACGATTGTCCTTACCAATCACACCCTCTTCATCCTGGGCCCAAATAGCTACGATTTTCTTAGTCATGCTTCCATCCTTTTCACTGATAGTACTATTTTATCAAAAAACTCAAAAAAAGACTGGTTTGGAATAGCTTACAGAATAGAAAAAAATCCGTAAGAGGCATCCTACAGATTTTTATATGATTATTCTATTTCTTACAAACCGGGAGCTTGTCCAAGTTCTGCCGCAAGCATCCAAACCGTTTTCTCAAGTTCAGCTTTAGCACCAACAAAGATATCGTTTGTCACATCATCACCTTCTTCATCAGTAACATCCAAAGCTTTTTGGAACAGAGTGATGAGATAACGATAAACATCTAGGACACGTTCCAAGCTTTCTTCAACATTACGGTATTCACCAGCTTCTTCTTCGATTTCACTATGTTGAAGGAATTCTGTCAAAGTAGAGAATGGGCTGCCACCAAGTGTAATCAAACGTTCGCTGATTTCGTCAAGATAGCCATCAAGGCTGTCCATGTATTCATCCATTTTTGGATGCCACACAAGAAAACCACGACCGCGCATATACCAGTGTACTTGGTGCAAAGCAACGTGAGCTACGTACAAATCAGCAACAGCTTGGTTCAATACTTCCTTTGTTTTTGCCAATGCTACTGGCGCTACTTTTGTCAATGATGTTACGTCTTTTACTGCTTCTTTTTTCAATTCTACCATTTTATTTTACCTCGTTTATTATTTTTTGTAACCACTTCTTAATGATTACTACCTTAGTATACTACTAAGTAAAACCAATAGCAAGCCAAATGACTCACATGAGAAAAGTTGCAATAGACTGATAATTTAAGAATTTTTTAGAATAAAACACAGTCCCTTTCAAACTCCCTTAACTGCGATAAAATAAAGAAAAGAGCATACAAATGTACACTCTTTTCTCAGTTTTACATCTTAATACCAGACGCTAACATCCACACGTCCTCGAATCCCTTTAAGAGAGTCAGATGAAGTATATTGCCATCCTTTTTCTCCTGAATAATGAGGATTATTCCAATCAAGCGCATCCGTATAAGCTGCAACCCAGTTTACATGTTGTAAAATATCAGGATGATTCAAACGAGTTTGCAAAAGTTGACGATAGCTATAAACTTTCACGTTTTGGTAACCAGCATGCTTCATGGTTTCCATATATTTATTGATAATTTTAACCCAAGTAGCTGTGTCGGTCGGAGCTTTCTTGGTCTTATTTAAATACTCCCAATTTTCAACATCATAGTAGATTGGATAAGACAAGTTCATCTTGTATTTCTTCAAGAGTTCAATAGTCTGCTTAGCATCATTCTCAGCATCTGTTTCATTTTCGGCATAGGTATAAAGATAAACACCATAAGGAATGCCTAGTCGATTAAATTCTTGAATATTATAAGCCAATTCCTTATCTTCTACACCACTATATCCCAAGCGAACAATAACGCCATCAACTCCATTTTCCTGGATAACCTTTTTCCAATCACTAATGCGGCCATTATGCTCACTGACATCAATAACCTTCTTAGCACGGTCAGTTCCGACCTGTTCTTCACGATGGTTAAAGAAATAACGGTGTCCATTTCGATAAACCCAACCAACATTCAAGTCTTTCTTTTCTTTTAACTCACCTGAGTCAGAAAAAATATAGCGAGCATCATCCATAATTAACTCACCTGTTGCCATAGCACCACTTTCAGTAAGATAGTAGTCCCCATGCCACTCATCTTGAGCCATGTACCCCCACTTCTTGAAATAGTACCACTTGCCGTCTATCTTTTGCCACTCTTGATTTGCATAAGAACCATCGGACTTGAGATAGAAATAAGACGAATATGCTGGATCATAAAGCCATTCATTTTGCATCATAGCACCTTGACTATTTAGGAAATAACTTCCCTGCCATTGACTTTTAGCTAAATAGCCCCATTTTTTAAAATAGTACCATTTACCTCCAACAGAATGCCATTCCTGGTTAGCATAAGAACCATCAGACTTCAGGTAAAACCAATTCTTATAGGCGTTATCATAAACCCATTCATTCTTAGCCATATAACCACCTGATTTTAGGTAGTAATTGCCCTGCCACTCATTTTGAGCATAACGACCGTCTGACTTAATATAAAACCAAGCCTTATAGTAGTTATCAAAAATCCACTCACTCTTTGCTTTGGAACCATCAGCCTTTACATAATAATCCCCATCCCAGTGGGCAGAAGCATTGGTCTTTACTCCTGCGCTCGTTTGAGTTTTATTAGAAGACTGATTTTGCTCTGAACTACTTGAAACTGTCGTTGCATCCTGCGAAGTTTTTGCTACTTCAGTTTCATTTGCAGCTACATGACTAACTGCCAAGCCGAGCAAACAGATACTTGCTAATCCAATTTTTCCAATCTTTGTTTTCAATCTTTCCTCTCCTATAAAAAATGGAACAGACATCTGAATGCTGTTCCACCTAGCTTTTGCTACTGATTATTTTACAAAGTCAAGCAATGCCAAGAAGCTTTCTGGATCAAGTGATGCACCACCTACAAGAGCTCCATCAACGTCTGGACAAGCCATGTATTCAGCAACGTTTTCAGGTTTAACTGAACCACCGTATTGAACACGTACTTTATCAGCAACTTCTTGACCAAAGTCAGCAGCTACAACGTCACGAACAACTTTACACATTTTTTGTGCGTCATCTTGTGAAGCTGATTTACCAGTACCGATAGCCCAGATTGGCTCATAAGCGATAACTGATGCAGCAACTTGTTCAGCAGTCAATCCAGCCAATGCAGCAGATACTTGAGCACCTACGAATTCAGCAGCTTTACCAGCTTCGTAAGTTTCAAGTGACTCACCACAACAGATGATTGGAAGCATACCGTTTGCAAAGATTGCTTTTGCTTTTTTGTTGATATCTTCGTCAGTTTCGTGGAAGTAGTCACGGCGTTCTGAGTGACCGATAACAACGTAGTCAGTACCGATTTCTTTCAAAACTTGTGGGCTTGTTTCACCAGTGAAAGCACCTGCATTTTCAAAGTAGCAGTTTTGAGCAGCAACTTTAAGGTTTGAACCTTTTGCAGCTGCAAGAACCGTTGTCAAATCAAGAGCTGGAGCTGCGATACCTGCTTCAACAAGATCTGATGAAGGAAGTTTTGATGTAACTGCTTCAACGAATGCTTTAGCTTCTTCTGGATTTTTGTTCATTTTCCAGTTACCAGCGATAAATGGTTTACGTGACATTTCACATACCTCTTTTTTCAATTTATTTTCTACTTATTTTATCACAATTATACACAGCTTGCAAATCTTACTCGGATTTCAAGCCTGCTTACAAGGATTAATCCTTCCAGAGATCCATAGCATTTCTAAAATCTGCAGATACCTGTGTCAACTGAGGATTGCTTGCTTCTCTCTCTGCCCGCTTGGCCTCTATTTGAGCCACACTTTTAATGCCTTCATGGCGCCAATTTCTCAAAATCGCCTGAATGTACTTCCAGTTTGGTTTCCCATTCAAAACAGCTTCACGAAGAGCCTCCTTAATCAAGTCAGCACTGGTCCCATCTTCCTTTAGTGTCTTGGTCAAATCCTCAATCTCAAAAGGAGTCAACAAGCGTCCCAACTCCTGCTGGAAAGTTTCCACCAAATTCTTAAGCTGATTTTGAGGTGTCAACTGGTCTGAACTTGAATGAGCAGCTCCAAGCAAATTATCCAAACATTCCAATGCCAAACTAGCATCAAAAAGCAATTCGATTTCGCCATTTAATTCGATAGTACGATACTGAAGCAGTCCCCTCTCCGTTAGATTGGAAATAGCCTGATTGACATCCGAAATTTCCTTACCAATCCTTTCAGCAATCTGGCTTGGCGACATTTCATCCAAACCTGTCGTATTTTGCAAATAGAAAAATTGCCAGACCAGAAAATCGTCGCTAGAAGGAAAGAGTTCCTTAAAATGCAAGAGCAGGGCACTCGGTAAAACCAAGTTCCCTGATTTAAAAGCGTCTAAATATGTCATAATTCCTCTTATAAATACCCAAATGCAGATGCATCATCTTCTATTTTTCTCCAGTCAAAAGGGGTTTCCTGATAGACTGCATAATTTACCCAGTTACTGAAAAAGAGGGCTGCTGATGAAGACCAACAAAGACAAGGTGTCTGGTTGACATCATCATTCTTAAAGTAATTTTCTGGAATATGTGGATCTAAACCTGCATCACGATCTCGGAAATATTCATTTGCCAAGGTATCACGATCATATTCCAAATGTCCAAAACTATAAATTTCTCGTAAATCACGACTGGCCAAAATCGAAACTCCAACCTGAGGACCCTCTGATAAAATCTCGAGATTAGTTTTATTTAAGACTTCTTCCTTAGAAATCTCCGTGTGCCGTGAATGAGGGGATACATAGCTATCATCAAAGCCTCTAAAGAGAAGGTGACCCTCTTTTAGGGTGTCCTGAGGATAAATACCTGATAGCTTACTATCCATCTGGTATTTTTCTACACCATAGCGCAGATAAAGCCCAGCCTGAGCCCCCCAACAGATATGAAGGGTCGAATAGACATGGGTCTTGGACCACTCGATTACTTGACTAAATTCCTCCCAATAGTCCACTTCCTCAAATGGTAAATGCTCAACTGGAGCACCCGTGATAATCATCCCATCAAAATACTCGTCCTTAACTTCAGGAAAAGTTTTATAAAAGGTCTCCATGTGCTCTGAACGAGTTGTTTTAGAACGATGACTCTCCATATAGAGAAAATCAATATCCAGTTGCAAGGGCGTATTAGCCAAGTGGCGCAACAACTGGGTCTCTGTGACCATTTTCTGTGGCATGAGATTTAAAATTAAAATCTTCAAGGGACGTATATCTTGGTGGGCCGCACGTTGATCATCCATAACAAAGATATTCTCTGTCCGTAAGATCTCAACAGCTGGTAATTTTTTATCAATTCGAATCGGCATAACCCTCTCCTAACTGTACTCTTTCAGGAATAATTGCATATGTTTGAAGCCAAATCTCAAACACCTAGTCCTTTTATTATACTGCAAGAAGATATAGTTTTCAATTATACTTTTTCTCTAACTAGCTATAGTCTATTTTTATACCCTAATGTAGAGAAAACAGTCCTAAGGACTGTTTTTCATTAATAATGCATAAGAACCTTGTAATCGTAGTCACCGATTTTTTCACGGCCGTTCAATTCATCCAATTCAACAAGGAAGGCACAACCTGCTACAACACCACCAAGTTTTTCAATCATCTCGATAGTTGCCTTAACAGTTCCACCTGTTGCCAAGAGGTCATCTACGATAAGAACACGTTGACCTGGCTTGATGGCATCCGCGTGCATAGTCAAGGTATCAACACCGTATTCTTTTTCGTAGTCAGCAGAAATGACTTCGCGCGGTAATTTACCTGGTTTACGAACAGGTGCAAAACCAATTCCTAACTCAAACGCAACTGGACAGCCCACGATAAAACCACGAGCCTCAGGACCTACAATCATGTCAATTTTCTTGTCAGTAGCATACTGAACAATTTCACGAACAGCATAGCTATAAGCATTCCCATCAGCCATCAAAGGACTGATATCACGGAAGGTAATCCCTTCCTTTGGATAATTTTCAATTGTTGCAATGTAATCTTTTAAATTCATCTTTTTCTTTCTTTCAAAGTTTTTTACTCTCTATTATAGCATATTTTTTAAGAAAGAAAAAAGGAAAACTTAACTTCAATGATTATCTAACGATTTGACGATTTATAACTAGCCATCGCAATAAATCCCAAGTTCTTTTTATTCTTATCAAACATTTTATACATAGTTAAAAACTGCTTTCTATTCTCCTTTTTACAAGCATTTACGCAAATTTTCAAAGTTCCTAGCCAACCTTCGTCATAAATCATACCTGATAATTTCATTAATGTCATTTCACCAGTCAATACTTTCACATCACAATAACCTGATTCTATCATCACCTGTTCCCAACCATCTTGAGTTAAAGGACCTACATTTACATGAATTGCTTGTGACAGTTCCTGTCTGACAGACTCTTTAGCTTCCTTAAGAAGCACATCATGTGTCAAGAGAAGACCTTCAGGTTTTAAAACCCTTAGATATTCCATTACACATTTTTTCTTAGCTTGATCGGCTTGCATAGTCAGCATAGCTTCATTTATAACAATATCAAAACTAGCATCTTCATAAGGAAGTTTCATTGCATTTGCTCTTTCAAACTTGATCAAATGACCAACACCTGCCGTTTCAGCAGATTTTTTAGCCACTTCTAAAGCTTGAGCATCCATATCAATAGCAGTTATCTTACAACCAAAACGCTGTGCCAACTCAATTGCTGTAGTTCCCCTATTACACGCAACCTCTAGTATTCTCTTTTCTTTTGAAAATCCTCCTTCTGCAATTAACCAATCTGTGGCACGTTTTCCACCTGGACGTAAGCGTTTTTTCCCCAATTTTGCTAAAAACTTATGACCTGCTTCTGACATTTGAACACCTCTGTTTTTTCTTCATTATAACATAAAATGATATTATCTGACAATTCTAATCTAGTTTTTGATGAACTATAATCAAACGCATACAGTCTGCCATGATTATAGCATAAATCTATTAATTAACTTTCTAGTTCGAATTCAATTGCTCACGTAGTTTACGCATATAGGTTCACTAGTAGATGGTAACCACGGAGTACTTACATCTTAGATGAACGACATGGCTGTTATACTCAAAAAAAGAAAGGACGAAATGTGTCCTTTCTCGAGTTTAGCTTTCCTTCTACCCCCTACAGTTGACAAAGAGCCAGAAAAAACCTGATGAATCGAATGATTCATCAGGTTTAAACAGATATATTCATTGTAAACAAATCATATCAATTAGAAAGCTTAGTCTTCTTTCTTCTTGCGAGATACAAGACCAAATCCACTCAATACTCCGAGAAGTCCAAGTGCTGCAAGGCTAGCATGGTCTTCTGTACCAGTATTTGGCAATTCACGCTTAGCTTCAGCTTCTTTGACTGCTGTTGCTTGTACTGGTTGTGCTGGAGTAGCCGGTACTTGAGGTTTAGCTGGCTGTTCAGGCATTGCTGGAGTAGCTGGCTCAACTGGTTGTACTGGTTGAGTTGGATCAACTGGAGTTGGTGTTTGAACTTTTCTGAAGATATGTCTGATATTTCCATTTGAATCTGTCACTGTCTTCACATATTCGTAACCTGGAACTGTTCCTGGTTCTTTAGAACCTGGCTCAGTTGGTTTCAATGGATTTCCATTCTCATCAGTCCAAGTAGTTGTGTTTTGCTTACCTGGATTTGGTTGAGGAACAGGTGAAGGTGTTGGAGCTGGTGGTGTTACTTTTTCGTAAACATGTTCTACATCGCCATTTGGAAGTTTCTTAGTCTCTACGAAGCGGTAACCTGGGATATCTTTCTTAGGTTGTTCGCCATCTTCTGTTGGATAGTTTGGAATTTCATTTCCGTCTTTATCCTTATGACTTGTCTTAACTTTCTCATAAACGTGTTCGATATCGCCGTTTGGAAGTTTCTTAGTCTCTACGAAGCGGTAACCTGGGATATCTTTCTTAGGTTGTTCGCCGTCTTCTGTTGGATAGTTTGGAATTTCGTTGCCGTCTTTATCCTTGTGACTTGTCTTAACTTTCTCATAAATGTGCTCTGTATCTCCATTTGGAAGAGTCTTAGTTTCTACGAAGCGGTAACCTGGGATATCTTTCTTAGGAGTTGTGCCTTCCTCAGTAGTTGTTCCTGGAATTACATTACCATCTTTATCTTTATGAGTTGTTGTAACTTTCTCATAGATGTGTTTTGTATTTCCTTTTTCGTCGATTTCAGTTTTAACTACTTTATATCCTGGGATATCTTTAGATGGTTTAGTTCCGTCTTCTGTTGGTGAAAGAGGGTTACCGTCCTTATCAACATGTGAAGTATCTGGATGTACTGTTGGAGTGTACTTAGCTGTTACTGGTGTACCGTTCTTATCTACACGTTTAACGGTTACTCCGGTTGCTTTACCTACGAAGTCAGGTTCTGGTGTGAAGGTTACATTACCGTTTTCATCGATTGTGTATGTTCCTTCACCTGGTACTTTCTTCTCAGTTGTGCCATCGTCAAATGTTGGTTTTACAGTTTCATCGATTTCAACTGGAACTTCCTTACCGTTGATTGTAACTTTTCCACCTTCAAATGTTGGTGTTCCTGATTGAGTTTGTCCTTTAGGACCTTCTGATTCAGAATCTTTTGAAGTTGGTGTTACTGGAACGACTACAGGGGTGTACTTAGCTGTGATTGGTGTACCATTCTTATCCACACGTTTAACTGTTACACCTTTCGCTTGGCCAGTGAATGTTTTCTCTGGTGTGAAGGTTACTTTACCGTTCTCGTCGATTGTGTAAGTTCCTTCGCCTGGTACTTTCTTCTCAGTTGTGCCATCGTCAAATGTAGGTTTTACAGTTTCATCGATTTCAACAGTTTTTTCTTTACCGTTTACAATTACTTTTCCACCTTCAAATGTTGGTGTTCCTTCTTGAATTGCACCTTGAACATTTGTATTGATAACATCTGAACTTGTTGGTGTTGCTGGTTTTACAACTGGTGTGTACTTAGCTGTTACTGGTGTGCCGTTCTTATCTTCGCGTTGAACTGTGACACCAGTTCCCTTACCTGTGAAGTTCTTCGCTGGTGTAAAGGTAACTGTTCCGTCTGGAGCTACTGTGTATGTTCCTTCGCCTTCGATGGTTACTGAATCAACTGGATTTCCTGTTTTTGGATCAACCAATTTAGCTGGTTTATCTTCATTGATTTCAACAGTTTTCTCTTTACCATCGATTGTTACTGTTCCACCCTTGAATTCAGGTTTACCTGTTTGAGTTGAACCTTGAACATCTTCTGTTACAGCGCCTGTTCCTGTTGGTGTTACTGGTTTAACTTCTGGTGTGTAGGTTGCCTTAGCTGGAGTTCCGTTCTTATCTTGACGAACTACTTCAACACCTTTAGCTACACCTGTGAATTTTGGTTCTGGCTTGAAGGTTACTGTGCCGTCTGGAGCTACTGTATATGTTCCTTCGCCTTCAACAGTTAATGAATCTACTTTATCTCCAGTCTTAGGATCTACCAATTTAGCTGGTACTGTATCGTCCATTTCTACAGTTTTCTCTTCACCGTTAACCATAGCTGTTCCACCTTGGAATTCTGGTTTACCAGTTTGAGTTGCACCTTGAACATCAACAGTTTTAGCAGGTTCTGCTTCTGGTTGTGCAGGAATGATTGATGGAGTATAAGTTGTTGAAACTTTAGTTCCATTTGTGTCTTCTGCTTGAACATTAGCTGGTGTTATTTTACCAGTGTATGATTTATCTGTTGGTGTGAAGGTTACTTCTCCTGTTGCTGGATCGATTGAGTAAGTACCTACTGGCGTTACTCCGTCTTCAGCATAAGCTGGAGTTGTTTGTCCTGCTGGAACTTCATTTCCTTCTTTATCTAGAAGTTTGTATGAATTCTCTTTAATTGGAGCAATGTTGTCTCCAGGAACGAATGAAGGTGTTCCTTTTTGAGTGTCACCTTGGATAGCTTCTGATTTAGCTGCTTCTGCTGTTGGTGTTACAGGAGTAATCTTCGGTGTGTAAGTTGTTTCTACAGCTGTTCCATTTTTATCTTTAGCTTGAACGCGTACTGGTTGTACATCTCCTGAATATGTTTTATCTGTTGGCTCGAATACTGCAACAGCTTTTCCATCTACAGTTTTAAGAGTATATTTACCAATTACGTTTCCTTCTGGATCTTTAGCCGGTACCTCTTTAGCTGGTTTTCCATCTTCATCTAGAAGTGTGTAAGTATCTGGATCGATTTTTACAGATTTCTCTTTACCGTCAATCGTTGTCTTACCAGCTTCAAATGAAACTGTGCTTTCTTGAGTTTTACCTTGTACATCTGTTGTTGTAGCTGGCGTAGATGTTGGAGTTACTCCTACAATTGTTGGGGTATAAGTTGTCGAAACTTTTGTTCCATTTTCGTCTTCAGCTTGAACTTTAGCTGGTTGAACTTTACCAACATAAGTCTTATCAGTTGGTGTGAAGGTTACTTTGTTAGTAGCTGGGTCAATTGTGTATTCACCAACCTTTTTACCATTTTCATCTAATGCATCGACTGGCCCATTTGCTTCTGTTCCATCTGCATTCAACAATTTAGCTGAGTTTGCTTTGATTGGAACTGATTTCTTCTCACCATCAATTGTTGTTTCACCTGGTGCGAATGATACTGTTCCTTCTTGTGTTTCACCTTGTACTCCTGCTGATTCATCTGGAGTTGCTGTTGGTGTTACACCTACGATAGATGGTGTGTAAGTTGTAGAAACTTTTGTTCCATTCTTATCTTCAGCTTGAACTTTAGCTGGTTGTACTTTACCAGTGTAAGATTTGTCTGTTGGTTTGAAGGTTACTTCTCCTGTCGCTGGGTCAACAGTGTATTCACCAACCTTATTACCTTTTTCATCTAAAGCATCTACTGGTCCATTTGCTTCTGTTCCATCTGCATTAAGAAGTTTTACAGAGTTTTCTTTAATTGGTACTTCTGTATTTCCTTCTGTAAATGTTGGTGTTCCTTTTTGAATTTCACCTTGAACACCAGTTGAAGTAGATGGTGCTGCTGTTGGGGTTACACCTGTTACAGTTGGTGTGTACTTAGCAGTAGCAGTAGCTGTTGCAGGTTGACCATTTTTGTCTTGACCTACTGGTGCTGTTAATGATACATCAATGCCTTTAGCAGTTCCTGTAAATTGTGGTTCTGGAGTGAATGTTACCGCTCCAGTTGTTGGATCAATTGTATAAGTTCCTTCACCTTTTACAGTTACAGTTTTTTCATCTGTTGGTTGTCCAGTCGCTGGATCTACCAATTTAGCTGGGTATTGTACACTTGGTGTTACTGCATCTGGTGCAGTTCCGTCACCATCTTTATCTACATTGATTGAGAATTTAGGTGTTTTAGTTTGTGGTTTTCCTTGGATATCTGTTGATTCTTCAGGTTTTCCAACAATTTCTTTTGGAGTTACTGTTGGGATGTAACGACCATCCATAGAACCTTTAGCTGCCAATCCAGTTAATTGAACTTGTTCACTTACTAGGTTTAGTTGGTCTTTAGCATCTCCTTCACCACCGACGATTTGACGTCCTTCATTACCCCAACCAGTGGTATTACCGTTGATATCAGTACGACGGATGGTGATACCATCTGCTGTACCTACAAAGTTTGCTTCTGGGATAAATTCTACATCTACATTTGCACCATTATCAGTAATCTTGTATTTACCTTGCCCTGGTACTACATAGTATCCATCTACTAGATCAGCATCTGTTACTAATGTACCATCTGGTTTAACGATTTGTGATTTAACTGTCGTATCAATAGCATTATCTTTATCAAAATCATAGTTCTTTTGACCGTATGCATTAAATGCTACAGTAGATGTTTGAGTAGCACCTTGAACATCTTTAGTTTCTTGTTTTGTACCACGTGGTGGAATTGTTTGTTGGATTTGGAAGTCTTCTACCTCACCTGAGTAGGCAATACCTGTAGCTTCTTTAACGTCAGCTTTGTCGTATGCAATACGCAAACGTGTTGCTAGTTTAGTAGCAGATGTATCTACGTTTTGGTAATCATTTGTCCAAGTAAGCGTTACTTTACCATCTTGTGTTACTTCTGTTACACCTGCAGCTTCACCTTCATCAAACTTACCATTTCCGTTAAAGTCAATCCAACCATTAACGTATGCTTTTGATTCACCGTCTAGGTGAGCATCGAAGGTCATTGAATAAGTTCCGGCATTAACTTTTTTCAACTTATAGTTATCATTTGGAGCAACATCGTCACCCATCAATTGACGAGCGCCTTCATCCGCATCACCGATACCATTGATATCATCGTATACAAATGCAGTTGTTTTGTTAATTGGAGTTGTACGAACGTCAACATCAGCTGGAACAGAACCTAGGTATGGTTGTTTTTGTCCATTAGATTTAGAAATAGAATGGGCTACACGTCCGTATGATGCAGGAGCATCCCCTTCATCTAGGACCATAAATCCAAGCATAGACCCTTGTTGACCATTAGACATAATATACATACCAATATTTTTGGCATTACGAGTCATTACCAATGGAGTGGAGAAACCTGAATCACGGTGAGTTGATACTGGTCCGAAAACTTGTGTTCCTAATCCATCCGCATGAATAGTTCCATCTTTTGCAGTTGCTGTAATTACTGTATCTGATGTAACTGTTGTATTGAAGAATCCTGCACCTTTATCTGCTAAAAATGGAGCAAAAGCTGGTTTACCAGAGCCTTCAAGCGTGTAAGAAATACCTAATTGGCCATCTGTACGATTTTGTCCATGACCTGCAGTAGCCACTGTTCTGCGTTCATAGATTTCTCCAATGTATGAACGAGCTGTTTCTTTACCTGCTACAGTAGAATTTGATAACTCAGTTACTAACTCAAAACCATCACCATCTGTTTTATAGATTTCAACTTCAGATGAACCAGCTTCTTCCCCCGTTAAGAATACAACGTTTGAAGGTACTTCTTTCCCGTTTAAAGTTGATTTAACAGAGAATTCCACCCCTACGTTAGCTCCATCAACTACAGATTGAATAACTGTTTTACCTTGTGTATCCATTCCGTTTGTTTTCGCAACAGAATATGAACCTTGTTTTACGACTTTCAACTCAGCTGGAGTATTGTCTTTGTATACGTTTTGTGCATTAGCATCGTATCCTGCTCCACCACGTTTTTTATACTCATCAGTAGAGTTAAATGGTGCCAACTTAGTAACTGTTAAGGTTACAACATATCCAGGTGAAATTTCTTGTGTGAATTTTGTTCCTACTTTAAGTCTATCACCTTCACCAAGATTTTCTACTGTTGCTTTACTGTTAGCAATATCGAACCATTTGATTTGTTTAGTCAAACGCTCTGTGTTTTTATCTGCATACTTCTTCCAGTGATTTGCTTGCTCTTCTTCTGAAAGAGGTGGTTCTGTTACAGTTTCAGCTATATCAGCTAATACATATGAGAACTTACCATCACGGTTGATTCCAGCATTTTTCAATTCATTGTAAACTGCAAGGATTGATTCATTGAGGCGTTCTAGTTGAGCATCTACTTGCTCTTTTGTAACACTCTTGTCGGCCAAAAGAGTTTTTGTTTCAGCAAGAACTGCTTGGTTTTTAGCTACCGCTGCTGTAACTGCTGCTTTATTCTCTTCTTTAACGTCAGACTTAGCTAGTTCAGTCTCAGCCAATTTGTTAGTTACTTCAGCTTCTGATGAAACTTGTGTAAGTGTTGTTGTTGCTACTGAAAGAGCTTTTTCAGCGGGAGTAGCAGTTTTTTCTGCTTCAGCTTTTGCTGCTTCCTTATCAGCTGCTTCTTTCTTTTCTAAGCCAGCTACATCAGACTCAGCGACAACTGTGCTCAAAGCTACAACAGTTTCAACTTGTTTGTCTACTTCTACTTGACTAGCATCTGCTTTTGCAAGAGTCGCTTTAGCTGTTGCCAGTACGTCCTTAGCTGAACTTACTACTGAAGCGTCTGCGTATTTAGCGTTAGAAAGTTTAGATTCTAAAGCCGCAACTTTAGCTTCAAGTGTAGCTTTATTTGCTACTTTAACTTCAGGTTTCACTTCAGTAGCTGTTTCAGTTTCTGGTCTTACAGTTTCTACTGTTTCAACTTTAGCCTCAGCCTTTTCCTTATCATCTTGACTAGGAGCAGGAGTTGAGATAGTTGTTTCCACTGATTGCACTTCCGTCGCTGATACTGCACCATTTCCAAGGAACATTAAACCAGCTGCAATGGCTACTGATGCTGCTCCAAAGCTATATTTACGAATACCGTAACGAATGTACTTTTCTGTTCTAAAATCTTGTTGTTGCTTGCCTTTCATCTAGACTAACAACCTCCTTTTTTTTATATCATGTTTATAGATGATATAGTAAAAACCAAAACCACTTCATTTCATTTATAAATGAAGGAATTGCCTCAAGTACTATATTTTTTCTGAAACATGTATATTCATTCTATCACACTAGCTAGATATATTCAATTTATTTGCTTGAAAATAACATAAATAATTTAAATTTTTATTTATATCATTCTCTAAAAAATAGTCGAAATTATCTGAATTATATAAAATAATCAATAATTTTAGCTCTTTTTCAATATTTTTTCATTTCAACACCTTTTTAAAGTTGCTATATATATATATATAATTTTCATTAATTTCCATTGCTAGATATTTTATTTTTGTATATTTATTAATTTAACCCGTTTGATTTTTTTAAAAAAATCTTTCATCATATGTATTTTGATGTTTAAAACTATATTGAATGCCAACCTCAACTAAATTCATTTAGAATTTCTGATTTAGCTTTTAAAAATTCTCATTTAAGTTAGCTTAGAGCCAAAAAACCGATGAAATAAATCATCGGTTTTCTATTTGATGTGGATTAGATTAACAAATTACTAATTAGTTAGCTTAATCTTCTTTCTTCTTGCGAGCTACAAGACCAAATCCGCTCAATACTCCGAGAAGTCCAAGTGCTGCAAGGCTTGCATTGTCTTCTGTACCAGTATTTGGCAATTCACGCTTAGCTTCAGCTTCTTTCACTGCTGTTGGTTGTACTGGTTGTGCTGGAGTAGCTGGTACTTGAGGTTTAGCTGGCTGTTCAGGCATTGCTGGAGTAGCTGGCTCAACTGGTCTTGGAGTTGGCATCTCAACTTTCTTGAAGATATGTCTGATACTTCCATTTGAATCTGTCACGGTCTTGACGTATTCGTAACCTGGAATTGTTCCTGGCTCTTTAGAACCTGGTTCAGATGGTTTCACTGGATTACCATTTTCATCTGTCCAAATTGTAATATTTTGATTACCTGGATTTGGTTGAGGAACAGGTGAAGGTGTTGGAGCTGGTGGCGTTACTTTTTCGTAGACATGTTCAACATCTCCGTTTGGAAGTGGTTTAGTTTCCACAAAGCGGTAGCCTGGAATATCTTTCTTAGGTTGTTCGCCTTCTTCTGTTGGAGTATTTGGAATTGGATTTCCATCTTTATCCTTGAAGAATGTTTTCACTTGTTCATAGATATGACGAGTATTTCCATGCTCATCAGTGATTGTTTCTTTATATCTATATCCTGGAATATCTACCTTAGGCTTTTCTCCATCTTTACTTGGGAATCCTGGAATTTCTTTACCATTTTCATCTACATAGTCTGTACCTGGACGAACTGTTGGAGTGTATTTAGCAGCAATTGTTTTTCCTGCTTTATCTTTTCTTACAACAGTTACACCTTCTCCAGTTCCTACGTAATCTTCTTCTGGAGTAAATGTTACTTTACCATCTTTATCGATAGTATAAGTTCCTTCTCCGTCAACAACCATCTTAGTTGAACCATCAGAGAATGTTGGTGGTACATCTAAATCTACGTCTCCTGTGAACTCTGGAGTTTCAGATTGAGGAGTATTCTTAGGTCCTTCTGTAGTTTTGTCTACAGTCGCTGTTACTGGTGTTACTGTTGGAGTGTATTTAGCCGTTACTTCAGTTCCGTTCTTATCTACACGTTGTACAGTTACTCCTGTAGCTGTCCCTAGGAATTCTGGTTCTGGTGTGAATGTTACTTTACCATCTTTATCGATTGTGTATGTTCCTTCTCCTTCAACTGTTACTGAATCAACTGGATCTCCTGTCTTAGGATCAACTAGTTTAGCTGGAACAGCCTTATCAATTTCAACAGTTTCTTCTTTACCATTGATTTTCGCTGAACCACCTTCAAACTCTGGAGTTCCTGTTTGTGGTTGGCCTTTTGGTCCTACTGATGTCTTATCTTCTCCAGTTGGCGTTACTGGCACTACTTTTGGAGTATACTTAGCTGTTACTGGCGTTCCATTCTTATCAACACGTTGAACTTCTACACCTTCTCCTTTTCCAGTAAATTGTGGTTCTGGTTGGAATTTCACTTTACCATCTTCGATTGTGTATGTTCCTTCTCCAGGAATTACTACTGCTTCATCAGTTGGTTCTCCTGTTTCTGGATCAAGAAGTTTAGGTGCTTTTGTTTCATCAATCTCAACAGTTTTTGGTACACCATTAACCGTTACTGTTCCACCTTTGAATTCTGGTAATCCTGTTTGTGGTTTACCTTGAATATCTTTAGATTTAGCTGGTGTTGCTGTTGGTGTTACACCTTTAACTTTAGGTGTGTAGTTTGCTTCTACAGGTGTTCCGTTCGCATCTTTCACTTGAACAGTTACCCCTGTTGCTTGACCTGAAAATTGTGGTTCTGGTTGGAATGTTACTTCTCCAGTCTTAGGATCGATCGTGTATGTTCCTTCACCAGGAGTCACTACTTTGTTTTTATCAGTTGGCTTCCCTGTTTCTGGATCGATTAATTTCGCTGGTTGATCATCAGTAATTGTAATTGCAACATCAGGATTTCCTGGTGTGAATTTTGGTGTTCCATTTTGTTCAGCACCTTGAATATCTTCTGATGTAACGTCTTCTCCTGTTGGTTTAACTGGAGTTACCGTTGGAGTGTATTTAGCTTTTACAGCGGTTCCGTTTGTATCTTCGCGTTGAACTTCTACACCTGTAGCTGTTCCTGTAAATTGTGGTTGTGGTTGGAATTTCACTTTACCATCTTCGATTGTGTATGTTCCTTCACCTTCAACTGTTACAGAATCAACTGGATTACCTGTCTTAGGATCGATTAGTTTTGGAGCTTTTGTTTCATCAATTGGAACAACTTTCTCTTCACCATTAACCGTTACTTTTCCACCTTTGAATTCTGGTAATCCTGTTTGTGCTTTACCTTGAATATCTGTTGTTTTAGCTGGTGTTGCTGTTGGTTTAACCGGTGTGATATTCGGTGTATACGTAGTTTGTACTGGAGTTCCATTCATATCTGCTGCTTGAATAGTTACCGGTGGAACTGGTCCTACATATGTTTTGTCTTCTGGTGTGTATACTGCAACTGGATCTTTACCAGGTTCTTTTACAAGAGTATACTTACCGATTACTTTACTTGGATCTTTTGGATCTTTTACAACTACTTCATCAGTTGGTTTTCCATTTTCACCTACTAATGTAACTGAACCTGGATTAATCGGAACTGGATCTGATTTAATTGGGTTTCCAACTGGATCTTCTAAATCTGCAGTTCCACCTTTGAATGTAATAGGTTGTTTTTGAGTTGCACCTTGTACATCCGTTGATTCAGCTGGCTTAGCCGTTGGTTTAACTCCTACGATTACTGGAGTATAATCAGCTGTTGCCGGTGTATTGTTTTTATCAACACGTTGAACTGTTACTGGTTGTACTGGCCCTACATAACTTTTATCTATTGGTGTGAATTTCACTACTCCTGTAGTCGGATCTAAAGTATACTTACCGATTACATTTCCTTCTGGATCTTTCGCTGGAAGTTCATTTGAAGGAACAGGTTGCTTCGTTTCTGGATCAAGTAGTGTTGCTGGTTTATCGTAATCGATTGGCACTGCTTCATTTCCTGGTTTGAAGTAAGGTTTACCATTTTGCTCTTGACCTTGCACGCCTGTAGTCACATTATCGAATCCTTCTGGTACTACTGGTTTAACAATTGGTGTGTATTTCGCAGTAGCTGGTGTTCCGTTTGTATCAACACGTTTTACAGTTACACCTTTAGCTACACCTGTAAACTGTTCTTCAGGTTGGAAATGAACAGTTCCGTCAGGATCTACTGTATATGTTCCTTCTCCTGATACTACTTTTTTAGTTGTACCATCTTCAAATGTTGCTGGTACTTTATCATCGATTGGGAATTCATTATCTCCCGGAGTAAAGGTTACTCTACTTTGTTGGGGTTTACCTTGTAAATTTGTAGTAGTTTTATCTTGTCCTTCTGGTACTACTGGAGTAACAGTTGGAGTGTAAGTTGTTTCAACTTTTGTTCCATTTTTATCTGCAGCTGTTACTTTCGCTGGATCTGGTGTTCCAGTAAAGTCTTTATTTGGTTGGAATGTAATCACTCCAGTTTCTGGATCTAAAGTATAAGTACCGACTTCTTTTCCATCTTTAAGAGCTGGCATTGTTGTGACTTCTGCACCTGTTGGATCTACAAGTTTCACTGTAGATTTATTGATTGGTGCTGATTCGTCACCTTCTTTAAACATTGTAGTTGCATCTTGAGTTTGTGGTCTACCTTGTTTTCCACTTGTCTCTTTTGGTTCTGCAGTTGGTTCTACTTCTTCCACTTCTGGAGTGTAGTTTCCACTAGATGTAACTTCAACTTTATTTCCTTCTGAGTCTGTTGCTGTTACAGCTACTTTAACCTCTACTCCTTGTGCTTTACCTTTGAAGCTTGGTTCTGGTGTGAAGGTTACTTTACCATCTTTATCGATTGTGTATGTTCCTTCGCCCTTTACTACAACTTTACCTTCTTCATCAGCGCCTTCTAATGAGTACTTCGCTGTTGTCCAGTCTACATTTGTTCCATCTGGAGTATTAGTTCCTGTGTTTAATTCAGAGAAACGATCTTTTCCTGATTTAGATTCTTGAGTTTGTCCTTGTTTTCCTTTAGTTTCATCATTAGATGGTTTAACACCATATACAGTTGGTGTGTAAGTAGTTGAAGATTCTACTACTACTGGTTGACCATCATCTCCTGTTAACGTTACATTAGCTGAAACTGTTAAAGGTTTAGCCGTACCAATAAATCCTGGAGCTGGTGTGAAGTTCACTTTACCTGTGTTTTCATCAATTTCATAAGTACCTTCATCAGTAGTTACAGAATTTACTTTTTTACCTGATTCTGGATCAACTAGTTTGTAGTCAGATACTTCTGCATCATTTGGTAAACCAGTCTTGAATCCTTTTTCCATTGAATCAGCTTGTTTTTGAGCTTCTGCACCAGAAGATTTTTCAGGTTTAGAAACTACGATGTAGTAAGTTGTTTCTGCAACTGCATCTTCTGTAACTTCTCCTGAATCTGTTTTTCCTACTGTTGGAGTTGTTACAACACCATTTGAGTCAACAGATCTTACTGTTACTTTATAACTTCCATACTCACCTAATGTATATGCTGCGATTTCTGGGTTTGCTAAGTTCTTCTCAGCTGCTGTTTTTAATGCTTCACGAGCTGTTTCTACAGCTTTTTCAGCTGCAAGAGCTTCATCACGAGCTGATTTTACTTTTGCTTCTACATCTGGTAATCCAGCTTTTGCTTTATCTAATTCAGCTTTTAATGATGCTTGTTGTTCTTTTGCTGCTTTTAATTTTTTCTCAGCTAAGTCTTGTGCTGTTGGTGAAATTGTACGTAGATGTAAATCATCTAATGCTTTTTGTGCATCCTCTACAATTCTATCTTGACGGTCTACTAATTCTTGAAGTTTAGCTAATTCATTTTCTGTACCTTGAGCATTTGCTACAGCTTCTGCTGCCGCTTTTGTTTTTTCTGCAGCAGTACGTTGTGCTTGAATAAATGCTTTTTCTTCAGCTTCAGCTAAGTTAAATTCTTTTTTAGCTCCACTTGGTGAAGTTACCGTTAATTTAGTTTTAATTGTTTCAGATTGAGCATCATCGGACTCATCGTCAATTTTATCTTCAAATGCTACATTTGCTTTTGGTGATTTCAATAAGTCTACAGAATTTCCTTGTGTATCTGCATAACTTGTTGATGTTCCCGCTGGCTTATCATTTTGAATAGAAGCCACGTCTGTTCCTGTTGCTTCTCGGAAAGCTACATATCCTTTAAATCCTGAATCTGTAGAAATCTTCCATCCAGCATTTGATTTTTCAGCAGTAACTGTAGATCCATCAGACGCAGTCCATGTGTTTGTTGCTGAATCATAAGTTACAGTTACAGTGACTCCTTTTGTATCAGTTGTTTGAGCTTTTGGTAATGCAGTAACTGTACGAGTTACATCTCCTACTGCTGTTACTTCCCCATTTTTACGAATTTCTGCAACTTTTTCTGTTAAAGTAGCTGCTGAAGATGTTGCATTCCATGTACGAGTGAATTCGTATACAATATAGTCAACACTACCATCTGCTTTTGCATCTGTATAAACACGACGTTCTGTTAATGTTGTAGTTCCATCTCCATTGTCTTTTAAGACATATGCGTCTTCATTTGGAAGCGTATATTTACCAGTTGCACTATTAAATGTAGCTGTATATTCTTTATTATTTGCATCTTTCACTTTCACAACTTCACGTTGTAAGTCTGCACGAACTTTATCAGTTGTTGCTTTCGCTACAATACTATCTACTCCAACATATTGTGTAGAGTCTGAAGTAACAGGAATATTAATTTTAGACGCTGCTGTTGCTGAAGCATCTCCTAATTGATCTCCTTCTTTTACAGCTGTATTAGTAGTTCCTGCAGCTACAGTCCATTTACCGTCTTTTACAACTAATTTTGTAACTGTTCCATCTGGCATTGTGATTTCTGCTTTATTAGCACCGTTAGAAACAGATACTGGAACTTTTGTTGCATACGCTTCAACATTAGATACAGTAATTTTTGGAGCTACTGCAATCGTAATATTTTCATGAGCTTCTTGACCATACATATTCCAATCCTGATTTTTCGCATTGGTTGTATTATTATAGTCTTTGGCGTAAACATTTGCTGTATAAATTCCAGCTTCTGACGCTGTTCCTGTAATATCTCCAGTTTTTGGATCATAATTTAATCCTGGTACAACATCATTTATCGAAGTTTTACTTCCCGTAAAATTACCATTTAAGGCTGTGTGGGCTGTGACAGTTTGTGGTCCGTTCTCGGTATTTACTTTAGATCCATCAACTGCAGTAAAGGTTGCTCCATTCGTGCCTCCAGGAGCCGTTTTTGAACCGGCAACAACTTTTTCTCCATTACTTCTGTATACATAACCAGCTCTTTCATCACGACTCATTCCATCGTTGTCAACATATTTAATATTATGGTTCACTTTATCTCCAATTGTGACCATTGTAGATTTACCTTTAATTAATGGAGCTGTTGAGTCTTGCCATCCAATCCATCCAGCTGTTAAGTCACGGAAAGTAACTTGTTGAGATTGACCATCTTTTTCAACTGTAACGATATAACGCATATCATAAACACCGTTTTGAAGAGTAGATGCTACGTATCCTTCTACTGTGTCTGTTTTTTCATTATATCCAGTACCAGGAACTAAGTTACTTAGTTTGATATCTTTAATTTTATATCCCGCAGCTTCTGCTTCTGGTGATAAAGTGAAACGTTTTTTAGCATCAGTGATATACACGTAGTGATTGCCTTGTTCATATGTGTATCCATAAATTTCTGTCGCTAAATATTCATAAGATCCACCCGCACCCCATATTGTATTCCCATTAGTTTTTCCTGTAGCACGAAGTTTCCCTTTCCATAGAGCAGCTTCACGACCAAGTTTCTGAGCTTCTGTTTTTGATAAAGGAATATCAGTACGACCACTTATCCCTGCTTGTCCACTATTAGCCGCAGGCACTTCTGTATTCTCTGATTGATAACCATGAACATAAATTTTGTAATTGTTGTTACCATCTAATACTTTGTAAGATTTACCAGTAGCTCCATCGAATTCGCCATTTTCTTTTCGTAATTCTGTGGAAGCTGCTGTATATCCTTCGTTAGCTGAAAGAGCTACTGCAAACTTACCATCACGACCGATTCCTGCATTTTTCAATTCATTGTAAACTGCAAGGATGGATTCGTTGAGGCGTTCCAATTGAGCATCTACTTGCTCTTTTGTGACACTCTTATCAACCAAAAGAGCCTTAGTTTCAGCAAGTACTGCTTGGTTCTTAGCTACTGCTGCTGTAACTGCTGCCTTGTTTTCTTCTTTGACATCAGCCTTAGCAAGTTCAGTCTCAGCTAATTTGTTTGTTACTTCAGCTTCTGATGATACTTGTGTAAGAGTTGTTGTTGCTACTGAAAGAGCTTTCTCAGCTGGAGTAGCTTTCTTTTCAGCTTCAGCTTTCGTAGCTTCTTTTTCAGCTGCTTGTTTGTTATCGAAACCAGCAGTATTTGACTCAGTAACAACTGTGCTCAATGCTGATACAGTTTCTGCTTGTGCATCTACATCTGCTTGGTTAGTTTCAGCCTTTGCAAGAGCTGCTTTAGCTGTTGCCAATACTTCCTTAGCTGAACTTATTACTGTAGCATCTGCAAATTTAGCAGTTGAAAGTTTAGACTCCAAAGTAGCAATACTTGCTTCCAGTATTGCCTTGTTGACTTTTTTAGCCTCTTCTGCTTTCACTTCAGGTTTTGCTTCTGCAGTTTTTTCAGTTTCTGGTTTTACTTCTGCAGTATTCTGATTATCTTTTTTAGCTGAAGTTGCTGCTACTGCAGTTTCCGCACCTTGTACTTCCGTCGCAGATACTGCGCCGTTACCAAGGAACATCAATCCAGCTGCAATAGCTACTGATGCTGCACCGAAACTATACTTACGAATACCGTAACGAATGTACTTTTCCGTTCGAAAATCTTTCTGCTTGTCCTTCATTTTTGACAAATATCCTCCATAAAATAGTCTGATTATTAGCGATATTAATAGCCAAGATGATACATAAAAAGACCCCTTTATATTTTCTAAAATACTTAGAGGACCATCTTTTAGATAGTACCAGCAAACACCATCAATATTCAAAGCTATTTTATCATTTTTAAATTTTTTTAGCAATAAATATGATAACAAATAAATAATTGTTTAAATTATTACTTATATAGTAACTTTATCTTTATAAAACAAATATTTTTATTGATATTTTATCTTATTTCATACAAATAAAGTCCTTATCCTGATATTGTATAAAATGAAATCTTATTTCTATATTTTATGAGTTATTATGTCATTTCATTTAGTGACAAGATTTGAATTTACATTATATAAATATTTATAGCTATATTATATCTATTATGGATAAAATATAAACTTTATCTTACTTTATACATAATATGGGATTTTAGAATTTAATATATAGACAAAAATAAAAATTCCTCTCTCAAAAATTAAAAGAAGAATTTTTATCATCCACAATTCACATGCATAATTATAATACCATATTTTCAAATATTTTGCAAGCACTTTTTATTTTGAATCGTCAAATCTCTTATAAATCTTTCGCTTTTTATTTTATTTTTTTAAATCTCATTAAATAATATTTCTATTTGATGAGTTTTTAAACAAACATCCGAATTTAATGTACGTTTTTTTACTTTTATCTTTTAATTGAATATTTTATGTTTTCATTATTTTTATAACCTAAATATTATATTTACAGCCTTTTTATAATCCTGTGTTAACATTTTTAATAATCTATACACTTATCTATACATCTACCATTAATAGCTCTAGAAAAAATCGTTCGGATTTTATCCCTTAACCTCAACAATTTCAATAATAGAATACAACACTTTCTCTAAATTTTTCTCATAAGTCATAAAAGAAAAAACGAATGAAGCCACATCGATTCTTTAGAATCAATAACTAAAGACAAAAAAACGAGTACTTTCGCACTCGTTCTCTGATATAAACTACTGATTAAAGTGAGTTTACGTCAACTTTGATACCAACACCTTGAGTAGTTGTGATAGTCAAGTTTGTTACGTAAGTTCCTTTAGCTGTAGCTGGTTTTGCTTTTTGGATTGTTTCGTTGAAAGCTTTGAAGTTTTCAACCAATTTTTCAGCTTCAAATGATACTTTTCCAATGATAGCTTGAACGTTACCTGCACGGTCTGCACGGTAAGTGATTTTACCACCTTTAGACTCTTCAACTGCTTTAGCAACATCCATAGTTACAGTACCAGTTTTAGGGTTTGGCATCAAGTTACGTGGTCCAAGAACACGTCCAAGACGCCCAACAAGAGCCATCATGTCAGGTGTAGCGATAACTACGTCGAAGTCCAACCAACCGTCGTTGATTTTAGCAACAAGATCATCTTCACCAACAAAGTCTGCACCAGCAGCTTTTGCTTCTTCAGCTTTTGCACCACGTGCGAAAACAAGAACGCGTGAAGTTTTACCAGTACCGTTTGGCAATACCATTGCTCCACGGATTTGTTGGTCAGCTTTTTTAACGTCGATGTTCAAGTTGTAAGCAACTTCTACAGTTGCGTCAAATTTTGCAAAGTTAGTTTCTTTTGCAAGTGCTACAGCTTCTTCTACGCTGTATGCTTTTGTGCTGTCGATTTTCTCAAGAGCAGCACGAAGTTGTTTGCTTTTTTTAGCCATTTTCTATTCTCCTTGTAAGTGGTTCAATCGATTTTCATCTCCCACGTCACTCCTCGAAATGATGAAGTCTTGCGGGTTTTCAGTCTATTAGATTCTTTTCCTACTTCGTTAAGCTCCCTTGCTGTACCCAAGTACAAGCCTCAGTCACTTGCCTAGTATGAAAAGCAACTAATAGACTGCTGTGAGATTTTCTACTGTGTTATTGATTAGTCAACAACAGTGAATCCCATAGAACGAGCAGTACCTTCGATCATACGCATTGCAGACTCTACGTTTGCTGCGTTCAAATCTGGCATCTTAGTTTCTGCAATTTCTTGTACTTGTGCACGAGTAACTGTAGCAACTTTAGTTTTGTTCGGTGTACCTGATCCTTTTTCAACACCTGCAGCTTTTTTCAAAAGAACAGCAGCTGGTGGTGTTTTCGTAACGAAAGTAAATGATTTATCTTCGTAAACTGAGATAACAACTGGAATAATCATACCAGCTTGGTCAGCTGTACGAGCGTTGAACTCTTTTGTGAATCCCATGATGTTGATACCAGCTTGACCAAGAGCAGGTCCAACCGGTGGAGCTGGTGTAGCTTTACCAGCAGGGATTTGCAATTTTACAAGTTTTTCGACTTTTTTAGCCATTTTTAAATCCTCCTTTGTGGTTTTGGCGGTAATTAAAGATTTTTACCTCCCACAAGTATGCTTTACACATACTCATCTATTATACACTATTTATCTAGAATTGCAAGAGAAAAGTTTATTTTTTAATCGACGTAATCTCCGCCTTCAAAGCCGTAGTATTCTTCCAAACTGAGACCACTCTCAGCAATTTCTTTTGCTTCTTTTCCGACATAACGAAGGTGCCATTCCTCAGCCATATATCCCGTTTCTTTTTCTTTACCTTTGAGATAACGGACAACAAAGCCATAATCAGCTGCATGGTCCAAGAGCCATTGGGCTGCTTTTTCTTCTGTTACTAAATCACCATCAGTCCCAATAACATCAAAGGCCAAACCTGTCTGGTGTTCGCTATAGCCAGGACGGGCAGAGTAACGGTCGGCAGCCGCCTTCCCATCTTGGTTGACATAATCTTGATAGAGCTTGGTCTGAGTTTCATAACTTCTAAAACCACTGTAATGATCGCTAATCGGGAAACCTGCCTCTTGCATTGCTTTGATAAGTTTGACCAACTCTGCCTTGGCTGTTGGATTTTCCCCTGGATTGTAGTCTTTTGACAATGGGTAGTGTTTATTGGCTACGATGATTTCATCGTATTTCCCTTGGATGCTGTAGTAGTCTCCTTTGTTAACCACTTCTGCTTTTTTCTGGGCAGCTCCTTGAGCCTTACTTCCTACTGTTCCATCAGCTTTAGCTGTTTGCTCTGTCTTAACTGAGCCATCTTCATTTTTTGCTTTTTCTTGTGAACAAGCTGCTAGACTCAAGGCTAGCAAAGCTGTCAAGATAAGGTATCTTTTTTTCATTTCTACTCCTTTATTTCTAATAGTTTATCTACTTCTAACGATAAACGTTTGACTAATCTTTTAATCTCATCCGGTTTTGCTTGGCAGGTTTCTGCTGTCATTTCTTCAAAAGGAACCCACCAGACTGGACCACGTCCCTTGAGACCGTGTCCATTCATATCACCTCTTCGTCTAGGAAACAGATGCCAATGAAGATGGGCATCGCCATTTCCTAGCAGTTCGATATTCATTTTCTCAGCAGCAAAGGCCTTAGCAACCGCCTCTTGGACCACACTCATTTCTTCTAGAAAATGGAGTCTTGTCTCCTTTTTCAAATGGTGCAATTCGGTGACATGTTCCTTGGCTAGAAAGAGACTATAGCCTGCAAAATACTGGTGGTCTCCAATCACAAGATAGCCTGTTTCCAACTCTTTGACAAAATAGGGATTTTCTCTCTTCTTGATGAGCTCAATTCTCTGGCAAATCAAACACATATTAGTCTACCAATGCGCTCTTAAGATAAGCATCAACCATACGTTCTGTTGCGACCACCGAGTCAACATGAGTACGCTCATAAGAATGACTAGACTCGATACCAGCACCGAGAAGGGCGTGTTTGACTTCTGCCCCTGCAGACATAGCTGCTGAAGCGTCCGAACCATAAAATGGATAGATATCCAGCTTAAATGGAATATCTTGTTCTTTAGCCAAAGCAACCAAGTGTTGACGGAAGTCATAGTGATAAGGCCCAGAAGCATCCTTGACACAGATAGACACTGTATATTCGTCTGTTTGCTGGTCATCTCCCATAGCTCCCATATCCACAGCCAGATATTCGACTACCTGAGCAGGAATATTAGAATTAGCACCATGGCCCACTTCTTCAAAGACTGAAAAAGCAAAATGGGTTGTTACTGGCAATTCAATCTTCTCTTTCCTATATATACGAAGTAGGTTAAGCAAAATTGCTGCACTGACCTTATCGTCCAAATGACGAGACTTGATGAAACCTGTCTCTGTCACGACGGTTCGTGGATCAAAGCTGATAAAATCACCGACCTCAATACCAAGAGCACGAGTTTCTTTTTCATTGGTTACTTTGGCATCCAAACGCACTTCCATATTGTCCTGCGTGCGTTCTGCAGTTCCTGCATCCTTATAAACATGGCAAGAAGTTTGGTGGATGAGGATGGTTCCTGATACTTTTTGACCTGTGCTAGCTACGTGAACAGTACAGTTTTCTCCTTCAATCATGTTCCAAGGAAAACCACCGATACGATCCAGTTTGAGACGGCCGTCTGGTTTGACAGCACGGACAATAGCACCAAGCGTATCTACATGGGCAGTCACATAGCGATGTTCTTCATCATTTTGACCTTTGATGGTCACATTGACACCGCCCTTAGCTGTGCGAACCGGCTGGTAACCAAAACCTTCTAGAGTCTTGACCAAATAGTCCGAAATCTCCCGAGTGAAGCCCGTTGGCGACGCAATGGCTGTCAGTTCTTTGATATATTCTACTGTTTGATTCATTTCTTCACCTCTTTTGCTACCTATTATAACACATTTATCATCGGATAAAAAAAGAAAATCACTCCTGTAGACTTGGCTACAAAAGTGATTTTAATGATTATTCCATTTCAAAAACATCGCTTTCTTGCTTGTTTGGCAGAACCAATGAGAGCAAGATTCCGACAATAGCTGGTACTAACCATGGGAGTGATGCCTTGGCAAAAGGAAGAGCGTTGACAAGGTTTGCAAGAAACTCAACCTTAAACGAGCTTCCTAGTACGCTTGCAATAGCAATAGCTGTAACCACAGCAATTGTCAACTGCATACCTGGTTTTGAAAGAGCCACAAATTTGTTGACAATGACAATCATAACGATAGCAATCGTGATTGGGTACAAGATAACCAGTACTGGAATTGAGTACTTGATAATCGCATCAAGACCCAAATTGGCAATAGCAAATCCAATCAAAGTAAAGGCTGTCGCATAAACCTTATAGCTGATTTGTGGGAAGCGTTCATTAAAAAAGAATTCAGCTGTTGACACAATCAAACCAACAGTTGTTGTGAAGCAGGTTACGGTAACCATAGCTGCCAGGAAGAGTTGAGCTGTTGAGCCAAAAATTTCTTGAGTGGCTTGTGACAAGATGTAAACACCTGGTGTTCCACCCTTCATAGCCTCAGCTGGTACCGGGAAATGATTTCCAAGGAAACCTAAACCGATATAAAGAGCGCTGAAGGCAAGGGCAACAACGATACCAACCACCCAAATAGTTGAAATGTATTCTTTCTTACTTGAGAAACCAAGTTGTTTCAAGGTTTGAACTGCAATCACACTAAAGGCAACTGAGGCAAGGGCGTCCAAAGTATTATAACCTTCTAAGAATCCTGTCCCAAAAGCAGAAGCTTGATAAGCAGCTGAAGCAGCTTGAGGACTTGTTCCACCGTATTTGAAAGCTCCCAGAACAACCAAGATAACAATCAAAATCGCAAAGACTGGCGTTAAAATACGGCCGATACGGTCCAAGATTTTTGATGGATTAAGCGAGATTAAATAAGCCGCTGCAAAATACAGAACCGTAAAGACAATCAAACCAAGACCTTTATTTGCATCCGACAAAAGAGGGCTAATCCCTACTTCGTAAGCTGTTGTAGCTGTACGTGGGATAGCAAAAAATGGACCGATTGACAAGTAAAGAACTGAGAGGTATAGAGTCGCAAACCAAGGCGCTATCTTTGTTGAAATCTCATAGATATATCCTTTAGGATTTAGCGTTCCAATAATAAGAGTCAATACGGCGATACCGACGCCTGAAAAGACAAAACCTGCGATGGCAGGAAGAAAATGTTCTCCAGATAGAGCACCTAGAGAAGGCGGAAAAATCAAGTTTCCCGCACCAAAAAATATTCCAAACAGGAGCAAACCTGTTAGGGCACCTTTTTTAGCCATGAAAATCTCCTTCATATTTATAAAATACTGACCTAGTATATCATGAATAGGAGTATGAAAAAAGCTTCACGAAGTAAATATTGAATGTTTTCAAGATTCTTAAAAATGAGAATTATCTAAAAATAAAATTCTCCTACCCAGTCCACACCAAGTAGGAGAAAATTCTACTGTTTAAAGTTCTTCAAAGGCCATCATGCCACCTTGTACATTGATAACCTCATAACCTTGTTCTAATAAGAATTGGCAAGCACGCGCTGATCTCATTCCAGATTTACAAATAACATAATGTAACTGGTCCTTGTCCAACTGATCATAGATATCGGCTAATTGACTCAGAGGAAGATTCTGAGCACCTTCTAAATGAAGAGCTTCAAACTCATCCACTTCTCTCACGTCCACTAAAGAAAGTTGCTCATTTTGGTAAAGCTGGTAAAATGCGTCAAAGGTTATTTCTTTCATTCTTTTTCTCCTAATACTCTTCGAAAATCAAATTCAAACCACGTCAGCGTCGCCTTACCGTACTCAAGTACAGCCTGCGGCTAGCTTCCTAGTTTGCTCTTTGATTTTCATTGACTATAAAATAGTTTTAATTCTTTTTTTCAAATCTGGCACCACTTCTGACTCAAACCAAGTATTTTTAGCCATCCAGATTTGATTTCGCGGCGAGGGGTGAACTAGTGGAAAATAGGTTGGCAAGTAGTTCTGGTAATGTTTTACCCGTTCTGTCACCTTGCCACTGATTTTCTCCTTTAAATAGTAGGCCTGGGCATATTGACCAATCAAAAGGGTCAATTGAATATCTGGTAATTCTTGCAAGAGCTGCGGATGCCATTTTTCAGCAAAGCCAGTTCTCGGTGGTAAATCACCTGACTTGCCATGCCCTGGAAAGTAGAAATCCATAGGCAGAACAGCAAAATATCCTGAATTGTAAAAGGTATCTTCATCCACACCTAGCCAGTCGCGCAAGCGGTCACCACTCTTATCTTTCCAGTAAAGGCCTGCTTCTTGGGTTTTAAGACCAGGCGCTTGACCGATGATATTGATGCGAGCAGTCTTTGGCGCTGCAAAAAGAGGCTCAATTCCGCGTTCTGTATAGCTGACATTCTGCGGATCTGCCATAATAGCCTGCTTGATTCCTTCGATTTGAGACATCTACTTTCCCTCCAAAAAGAAGTCTAAGCATACAATCTCAGACTTCTATCGTTTTATTTGATCAATTCGTAAATAGCTTCGGCATAGATTGCTGCTGCTCGGAAGAGATCGTCCAAGGCGATAAATTCATTGGCTTGGTGCATGGTGTCAATTGAGTCTGGGAACATGGCACCATAGGCAACACCTCGTTCTAGCAAGCGACCAAAGGTTCCACCACCGATAACTTGCTCGTGACCTTTAAGACCAGTTTGTTTTTCATAAACATTCAACAAGGTTTGCACAAGTGGATCTTCCATTGGCACATAGTGAGGGGTATGACCGTGCTCAGAAAGGCTAACAGAAGCGACTGGCAAGTTTTCAAGGATTGACTTGATTTGCTCTGGACTTGTTCCTTTTGGATAACGGATGTTGAGGGCAATAGTATTATCAGCGCTTGTTTCATCAAAGCGGAAGACACCGGCATTCATAGAAAGGGCACCCATCTTTTCATCCACATGAGCAATTTTGAGATTTTCACCCTCATGGTCGTTCAAGAGAATTTTACCAGCGATGTCAAGGTAGTCTTTGGCTGGACCAGCAAAGTCAAACTGACTAAGGAAGAGGGCCAGGTAAGTCGCACCATTGACACCTGAAGCAGGCATAGCACCATGGGCTGATTTACCAATGATCGTCACCTTGTATTGACCAGCTTCTTCTTGAATTTCTCCTCTGAGTTTGTGTTCTGCAACAAAAGTATCTAGTTTACTTTGCAAGTCAGCTAAGTCACCTGAAACAACTGCTGTTGCTGATTCAGGAACCATGTTTTCACGCAAACCACCTGTGAAGCTGTGAAGACGGGCAACACCTGCATTTTCACCTGCAAAGTGGAGGTATTCCGTGATATTTCCTTTTTCACCATTGATGATAGGGAACTCAGCATCTGGAGAGAAACCGAAGTCTGGTTTTGCAAGTCCTACATGCTCGAAGTAGTAGTCCATGTCTGCCCAGCCTGATTCTTCGTCTGTTCCGACGATGAAGCGGACTTTCTTAGAAGTTGGAAGTCCCAATTCTTTGATGATTTTCAAACCATAGTAACAAGCTGTTGTAGGACCCTTGTCGTCTGAAGCCCCACGCGCATAAAGGCGACCGTCTTTGATAGTCGGTGTGTAAGGGTCTGTGTCCCAACCGCTACCAGCTGGCACCACGTCCATGTGGGCAAAGATTCCGAGAACTTCTTCGCCATCACCAAACTCAAAATGTCCTGCGTAGTTATCAACATTTTTAGTTGGGTAGCCATCGCGGTCTGCGATTTCAAGGAATTTTTCCAAGGCTTTTACCGGCCCAGGTCCAAATGGATGCTCAGCATCAACCTTGCTATCATCACGTTCTGAGTTGATTTCCAAAAGGCTAAACAAGTCAGCCAAGAGGGCTTCTTTGCGTTTTTCTACTTCTGCTGTAAAATCAATTGCTGTCATTTTTTTCTTCTTCCTATCTTTTCTCGATGATTTCATCTACTGGCAAGCGGTAGCTTGGTTCCAATTTTTCGTCTGTGTAACCCACTGTAATCAAAAGTTCTGGGCGGAAACGGTCTTCAATTTCCAAAACCTCATTGACTTTTGATTTGTCAAATCCAAGGATCAAATTTGATCCGATTCCTTGGTCTGTAAGAGCCAAAACCAAGTTCATAGCAACCAAACCTGCATTGAGAGCTAGGTAGTCGCTGACTTGTTGTTCATTGTAGCGGGCAAATTCAGCAGGCAAATTCTTCATAAAATATTGAAGTTGCTCTTCTGAGAAATTGTTAGCACCACCAACTCGGGCAATCTTACGAGCACGTTTAGCCAAATCTGTGTCTGTAAACAAGGCAATAGTTACAGGCGCTGATGATACCTGTTCATAGTTTGAACCGTAAGCCAATTTTGCTAGTTCGGCATTTTTCTCACGTACCACCACAAATTTCCAAGGCTGGCTGTTGTGGGCACTTGGTGCCAAGGTTGCAATTTCGATAGCCGTACGCACATCCTTAGGATCAACTGGCTTATCAGTGAAATGCTTAGTCGCATGACGTTTTTTATTTAATTCAAGAAATTTCATAATCGATTTCCTTTTCTAATTCTACTGCTTCCATTCTACCATAATTTGAAAGAGCTTGCAGAGATTTTTCGTAGAAACAAACTGGAACAAGGATAAGCAACCGAATGAAGAAAACCATTTAAATCAGGAATCCCCTCATCCAGTTCCAATTAATTTTCAGCTGCTTAAAGAAACTAGTCCATCTTATATTCTGACTTTATAGCCTCCAAGAAATTCTTCACATCCTCTACATACCCATGCTTTTCTATTAAATTGGCTAAGAGTTTCAGATTGTGCCCCTGATAGTTGTCTTCTCGTCGTAGCTCTTCATACATTTCGATAAAAGGAAGCCCCTTGAATTTGGCCAACTCCAACTCCGCTTCATAGTCATAAGCGACTTTACGAAATAGGATATTTACCAATTCCCCATCTTCAACTTCTATCACGGCATACTGGGCACGGTGATTTTTTAACGCCTCCCAATTAAAATAGGGCATGCCAATCGACCCTGGATTGATGATTTGTTGCCCTTGACTGCCGTAACGAAGCAACTGCTTGTGGACATGACCATAGACTGCCACGTCCGTTTCCTCATCTAGCAGTTGGTCAAATTTTTCTGTATCATTCCCAACCAACAAGTCACCCCCATAATTTTTGTCAGGTAAATTATGAGAGATAGAAAAGCGCAACCCAGCAACCTCTTTCTTTTCCAGCAAAGGCAAGCTTCGTAACCAGACAATCGTTGCAGGATCCATTCGCTCCATCAAAAACTGGGTCATTCGCATTGACTGGATTTCTTGTGGATGTTCCAAACCATATTCACCATCCAAGGCCTCAAGGACACAATCATCCCAATTGCCTCGAACACTGGCTGTGATAGGAAGGTCCTTTAGCAGGGCTACCAAGTCACTTGCACCTGGACCGGGAAGAAAAATATCTCCCAGAAGCCAGTATTCACTGACTCCTTGATTTTTAGCATCTGCAATCACTGCTTCTAAAGCCGTCGCATTTCCATGAATATCTGATAAAATTGCGATTTTATGTTTCATTGTGGTTTCCTTCCGTTTGGTAATCTACTCTTTCTTCCGCCACTTGAGCTAATTCCACTGCTTCCTGCGGGTTCAACTTCCTCTGCACAGCCTCTGCAACAGCTCTAGGTACTCCAACATCGACAATCTCATCCACACTGGCTTCCTTGATTTTTGTTAGAGACTTGAAATGCTTCATGAGATTCTGCTTGCGTTTAGGTCCCAGCCCTTCAATTCCATCCAGTTGTGATGAAAAAGAATTTTTCGAGCGCAGTTGGCGATGGAAAGTTATAGCAAAGCGGTGGACCTCATCTTGTATACGTTGGAGGAGGAAAAATTCCTGAGAATTGCGAGATAACTCCACCACCTTCAGCGGATCTCCAAAGAGCAATTCATGGGTTTGGTGCTTATCATTCTTTTGCAGACCTGCAATGGGAATATCCAAGCCCAGCTCCTCTTGAATGACTTGCTTGGCAATATTGACTTGACCTTGTCCCCCATCAATCACAATCAAATCTGGAGGAGTCAAACCGTCACGCTGTACTCGACCATAGCGCCTGCGAATGACCTCTCGCATACTAGCATAGTCGTCTGGCCCGACGACAGTCTTGATTTTATACTTACGGTAATCCTTCTTACTAGGTTTTCCGTTGACAAAGACCACCATGGCTGAAACAGGACTAGTTCCCATGATGTTGGAGTTATCGAAGGACTCGATGCGAACTGGGGTGGGAATTTGGAGCAAACGACCTAGATTTTCAATAGCTCCTTGGGTCTTTTCGACAGATTTTTCTAACAAATTGAACTTCTGCTCTAGACTGACTCGAGCATTCTTTATAGCCAAATTGACTAGTTGCTTTTTCTCTCCACGCTGGGGTTTGAGAATCTTGGTATCCACCAAGACCTTGACAGCTTCTTCGTCAATATCCTGCGGAATCAGCACCTCATTGGGAACTAGATGAGATTTTTCTTGATAGAATTGTCCTACATAGGTTAGAAAATCCTCATCCGGATCATTGTAGTAGGGGAATAGATTGACGTCACGTTCAATGAGTTTTCCCTGACGGACAAAGAAAACCTGCACACACATCCAACCCTTGTCCACATAGTAGCCAAAGACATCACGATTCTGGAGATCCTTAGCCATGACCCGTTGCTTGGTTCGAAGCGTTCCAATAGCCTGAATCAGGTCACGGTATTCTGCCGCACGTTCAAACTCCATAGACTGGGCTGCCGTTGCCATTTTGCCCTTGAGGTCATCAATGATTTTGTCATCCTGCCCTTTTAGGAAATCAGAAACCTCCTGAGCCATAGACTTGAAGTAGGACTCATCCTTCTTACAGATAGTGTGGGCCATGCATTGGCCGATATGGTAGTAAAAACAGACCTTATACGGTGGATTGGTACACTTTCTAAAAGGGAAAATTCGATCCAGCAGCCGCTTGATTTCATTGGCTGCCCCCACATCTGGATAAGGTCCAAAGTAGAGACCGCCGTCCTTCTTGACCTGACGGGTGATAATTAAACGAGGATAGCGCTCATTAGTGATTTTGATGAAAGGATAAGACTTATCATCCTTGAGCATGATATTGTATTTAGGCTTATTTTCCTTGATCAGATTAATTTCTAGGAGAAGTGCCTCAATATTAGACTCCGTAACAATAAATTCAAAATCTACAATTTCAGACACCAGAGCTTCCGTCTTGGTATCATGACTTCCACGAAAATAGGACCGCACGCGGTTACGCAGATTTTTAGCCTTTCCTACATAGATAATGGTACCGTTTTTATCCTTGTGAATGTAACAACCAGGGCTGGTCGGCAAGAGCTCTAGTTTTGATTTAATCAAGTTGTTCATAATTCCATTATAGCAAAAAAGTAGGGAAAGATTGTTCCCTACTCACTAGTCTCATATATTTTTCGAAGGTTTGCAACATCCTCTTCCTGGATACCATAAAAGGAACCCGCAGGTTGCATGACAGACTTCTCATCTGTATGGTCCAAGCCAATCGCATGACCCAACTCATGTTCTGCCGTATGGACAACGCGCTCATAGGAATAGCCATAGTCAGGATTGGACAGATAATAATGATTCAGACGCACCGTTACAGACAAGAATTGTCCTGTTAAGAGATTGGTCTGACTTTCCGCCTCTCCTGCCACAGGAGTACCTCCGTCATTCATCTCCGTAGCCAAGATATCTGCCTTGCTGGACTCGGTGACAATTTCAAAGTTAAAAGCACCCGTTTGATTCCAATTCTGAATCGCTTCTAAATAAGCTTCTTGAAAGCGTGAATCCATCTGGGGATCCAAGTAAATACGAGCAGAGGCCTGTGGCCACCTTCCTTCAGAATGCTGGTGGCTATCTGTCTGGTTCAACTTAGGCAGTTGCCCTGTTTTTTCCCATCGGTCGATACTTTGTTGACCAATCTTGACTGACCGTTCTGCCTGCTTTAGCGCTCCTTGAAAATCCCCGTTCAGATAGCAGAGAAGTCCGAAAGCAAACGCACATAAGAGCACAACTATCCAAACCAGGCGCCAAAACAAACGCCACACAAAAGAAAAGAAAGCCCCTATCAAACAAAAAATCCAGCGCATGTCTCTCCACCTTTCTAGCAAATAAAGACTATTTTACTAAATCAAGCTGAAAGAAAGCTAAATACTGGCTTTTTCATCTTAACGTCCTAATATTTTTTTGAATAACTGAATAGCTTTGTATTTTAAAGGTGATGGATGATAACGGAAAGTACCCGCTTTGCGTACAATATAGCCATTAAAATTTTGTTTAAAACGCAAAACACCATCACTACCATCAAAAATCCCTTGAATCCCTAGGAAGTTGTATTTAGGGATCCCACGTTTTATGCTTTCCAACATAACATATTTCTGAAGCAAAGCTGGTGCATAAAATTTATTAAACTCAGTATAGGAACCACTAAAAAGATAGGTCGTTTCTTGAGGCATATAAATAAATAAACTACCTGCTAAGACAAGATCTTTCTCTCCATATTTTTCAATCAACTCTCGTGCTTCTGCTTTTCGAACTTCAAAGCTTTCATACTGCCTAGCCAATTCTTTGTGTTCTTTTTTCTTTTGTGCAGAATCTGGATATTGTTCTAATAAGAGTAGTGAGGTAGCTATTTTTTCAGATAATTCTTTTTGCTTATGTATTAAATTTTGTATATATTCTCCTAAATTTAGATTAGCAATTACAAACTCCGCTTGTTCTCCAAATGAATCATAAAAGTGCTCATAATATTCTAAACTTTTATCACTATATTCTCTACGTTCAGAGGTTTCTTTTGTTATATTCTTAAAAATTGAAAGTTCTTCACGATTTAATTTTTTCAACTGAATACCAAATGTATCAGCCTTTTTCACCAAAGCTTTCCCCTTTTTACTAAAACTGTTAAGCAAGGTCTTTTCAGTTAGCTCATTCAAATCTTTACAATATAACCAATCCGGTTCTCCACCTGGGTAACCTGTTTTTAAACCATCAAATTGATAACCTAAATCAGTCAAACCTTGAATAATACTTTTTTTCTCAGCATCTATTGGATTACCTTCACCATCAAAAGTTTGATAAGTTTCATAAGGTTTTACAAGCAACTCTAATACACCATTTTGCTTGGCATATTCTTTTAACTCCGCATAAAAAACTGGGAGAGCATCTTGTTGGGTATAAATCGGCCCCGAATTGATCTCCATATGTAGGCCACCCAGCATGGGCAAGCTATAAACCAGAGCTGCAACTTGAATTTCTCCTTCTTGTTTCAATGCAAGATAAACAATTCGAGCCCCTCTTTTTTCTAACAAGTCCCCCATCTGGACAGATTGCATAAAAGAACGAGAAGAGACCTGATCAGAATAAGCCTGAAATTCTTCTTTTGTGAGTGTAATTAATGCCATGTACTTACCTTCTATGATGTTTTGTTCTTAATGCCTTGCGAAAATCAAGAGCGATTCTTAACAGAGAATAAAGAGGATGGGTGGGCATTGTAAACTCACCCAAGTATTCTTCAATCGTTGGATTAAATTTTTCCTTAAAATGGTAAAGTCCACCATTGAGAGAGTTTTCAACACCACCTAAATTTTGCCACACCATACCTCGCTCAAAAGCATAGCGAGCTGTTTCATACCAAGCTAAAATTGGTGCATTATAACGTTTAAAAGCATCATCCATACCAGCATATAGATTAACAGAGGTATTACCAAATTCCAAACTCAAAGTAGCTGCTAAAGGAATGTTTGATTTTTCTTCATTCAGATATCTCTGCAAGAAATCTCTTTCTTCTACCAAACGCTCTTTTTCCTTCTTCTGGGCTTCTACTTTTGAAGTTCGAGTCGACTCAGTAAACGCTTCTTCCAACGCTAAGTTTTTCGCTAACTGTTTTTCTAATTCTCGTAAACGCTTAGCGATATCCAGAGTAGCCAGCGTAATGTAGGCCTTGTCCTTAAAATTATCTAACAATTTTTTATAATAGGCTTCATTCCTCAAATGGATATCTTTTCGCTTCTCAGTTTTTTTCATCAAAAACGAGAAAGATTCTAACAATTCATCTCTACCAATCTGAATCTCTACACCCTTATTTCGAGCGGATCGAATAGCTTGTTTTGTTGACTTGCAAAGTTTATCTTCTGTAAAATTTTCCTTGTATACTTTTGCCTGAATACGAGGCTGAATGGTATCTCCCATTCCATCGGTCTTTCCTGACCACCTTACTCCCATTCTTTGCAAATTTTCAATAATAGCCATATTTTCAGGATATTCTATTTTTTCATGCTTGATTGAACTTTGCGATAGGCAAATACTTGGGTCAAAAATCACAAAAATCGCTCTCTTGCTTCGAGCATAGGACTTAATGGATTGAAGAACAAAGTTCAAGAGTTCAGCATCCTTATAATCTAATACAGGACCTCTTGGGATATAAAACATTCTATAGCCTAGAGGAAGAGTTTTAATCAAAATACTAGCTGTAGCCAGTAATTTATCTCCTCGGTAGGCGCCAAACTTTTCATGTTGCCAATCAGACTTAACCTCTTCCCAAGCACTACTTTGTAATACATTGACTAATTCATGTTCTTTAACAAACTGATCATATTCTAATGTGGGAATGCCAATTTGATAACGATACATCTCTTACTCTCTTTCCAACAATAATAGAATTTAACTACTATTCTACTATTTTTGTTTAGAAAGTCTAGTAAAAACATATTTTAGTTTCTATTCCATAGAAGACATGGTTATTGAAAGAGTAATACAAACTAAACTAGCTTAATCTCTCTTCTAATTTGAAATCGATTGGTAGGGTTGCTAAGAACCGTTCCAATTGTTTTTCCCAATAATACCACTCGTGAGTTCCAGCACTATGGCTATAGGTCACATCAAATCCCAGTTTATTGAGATTTTTCACTGCGAGATTATTGGCTTCGTACAAGAAATCCTGCTCGCCACACCAAGCCCAAAGTTTGGTCTTTTTATCCGATTTTTTAGCCAGACTTTCTAGAGAATAAGGACTAGTTGTCCAATCTTTAATCTCCCCAAAAACACCTCTCCAGTAAGCTGGTGTTCCCAAATCTTGGCTTTCAGGAGAAAAATCTTGAAAACTAAGCGCACCTGAAAAGCTAGCTGCATGAGAAAAACGATTTGTAGCAAGAGCCAATTTGAAACAGCCATAGCCTCCCATAGAGAGGCCAGCGATAAAGGTCTTTTCACGCTTGCTAGTCATATTAGGGAAGAAGCGTTTCAGAACCTGTGGCAATTCCTCTGCTAGAGCTGTGTAATAGTCAAAACCATACTGGGTATCGGTATACCAACCGTTGCTGGTATTGGGCATAACAACGATGAGATTGGTTCCTCGGAGTAAGCGTTCTACGTTGGTCCGCTTGAGCCAACTATTATGATTACCAGACATCCCGTGCAAGAGGTACAAGACGGGAATATCTTTACAATCTGGTTCTTCCACTCGATTGGCATCGGGGTAAAGAACATTCACTCCCCACTCCATATCCAAAACTTGTGAGTAATACTCAATTTTCATTACTGCCATGATTTTCTCCTTCTATTTTCCGATAAGAAAAAGCCGAAATTCGACTTTCTCTCTATTTATTTCAAAGATTATTTTGCTTCCATGACTACTGGTAAAATAGCTGGACGACGCTTGGTTTGATCAAATAGGTACTTGGTCAGATTATCACGAACCTTCCCTTTAAGATCTGCCCAGTCAAAGTCATCTCCTTGCAGATAGTCTTCTACCGTTTGGTTAATCAATTCTGAACTTTCACGGAGAATATCGCGACTCTTCTTGAGATAAACAAATCCGCGCGTATGAACACGAGCCTTGGCTACAATTTTCTTCTCACGACGGTTAACTGTGATCGCTACGATAAAAATACCATCCTCTGACAAGACCTTACGGTCACGAAGAACCACATTTCCAACATCACCAATGGCATTCCCATCAATCAAGACATCCCCTGCCGAAACCGCGCCAGCTGGGACAAAGTCCCCATTCTCATAAGCCATGCTGGTTCCCTTTTTAGGGATGAAAATGCGTTCTGGCAACATTCCAACTGCCATAGCAGCCTTAGCATGAGCATCCAACTCGCGGTATTCCCCTTGAATTGGGAAGAGATACTTGGGTTGCAAGAGATTGATCATCAACTGCAAATCACGCGCATTTCCGTGCCCTGATACATGTAAACTTTGGGTAATCAATTTGACAACCCCTCCTGCCTGATAAATCATATTTTCCACACGCGCAACGAAGGCTTCTTTAGCAATAGACGGAGCCGTAGCAATATAGACCAGGTCCCCATCCTTGATTTCTACATAACGATGGCGACCAATCGACATCTTACGAAGTCCATTGATAGGTTCACCCATACGACCTGTCTCAAGAATAATCAACTCATGGTCTTCAAAGCGAGACATATCTTTCGGCTTAATCAAGAGAATTTCGTTGGCTAAAGACAACTTCTTGAGACGAATCGCTGTGCGGACGATATTTTCAATATCAAATCCTGTCAAGACGATACGTCGACCTGTTTTATCCGCAGCGTCAAAAATCTGCTGGATACGAGAAAGGTTACTGGAAACAGCTGCAACGATGATACGACCTTCCCAGTCAGCAATGGTTTGGGTAATTTCATCCCTAACTTCACTTTCACTAGCCACCTGAATATTGCTGTCCGCATTGGCCGAATCACTGAGGAGAGCCAGGACGCCGTCACGACCGATTTCTGCCAAACGAGCGAAGTCTGTCGCATAGGATTCACTAGCTGTCTGGTCAAATTTGAAGTCACCTGTATAAACGATGCTACCTTCAGCTGTCTTCAAGACAATTCCCAGGCTCTCTGGAACGGAGTAAGTCGTAGGGAAGAAGGAAACCACTGTCCCACCAAAATCAATCTCCGTATTCTCATCAATGACATGGAAATCATTAAATTCCTTAACGGCATCATTTCCTTTGACAAAGAGTTTGGCCAACTCAATGGTCAACTCAGACCCAAATACAGGAACTTTAGCCTCTGCCAAGAGATAAGGCAGAGCACCAATGGCATCCGCATGCCCGTGGGTCAAGAAAACCCCAGCAATACGGTTGCTATTCTCAAAAAGGTAATCCATCTTTGGAATCACCACATCAACCCCTAATTGTTCATTTTCGGGATATTTTAACCCTACATTCAAAACAAAAATGGACTCTCCAATTTCAGCAATGTACATATTTTTCCCATTTTCACGTACACCACCAAGTGTTGTTAAACTAATATTACTCATTTTTCCTCCAAAATCTTAGTTTATCTTGATTATAGGGTTACTTACCCTTTTATTCTAAAAGCACTATTACTTTTAGCCGAATCTTTTCCTACCATTATACCATTTTTTTGATGATTTTCAAAATGAAGATTTGTTTTCAAAAAAGAGCTGGTTTCCCAACTCTTTCCTATCATCTACTCTTTTTCCATTAAAAAGTCATAAATTTCTTGCACGGTACCCAGCGCCATCATTTCTTGGTCTTTGACGGTTTGTTTGAGATTTTGGTAAATCTGACTTTCTCCTATCTCTCTCTTTGGCGCTTCTTTATTGACTGTCATAACCCCATCTTTGATTACCACAAAACCTAATTCTTCAAATATTTGAATCATTTTGACCAGCAAGATTTGTTGAATATTGAGATAAGCAGCCAAGTCTTTCAGCTTGTAGCGAATATCAAACTCTGGAAACTGGTAGATGGTCTTGTACAATTTGGCAAACTGCTCTCTAGTCCCATAACCTGTTAGATAGTAGGCCTTGTCAATATCATTTTTGAAATAGACCGCAGAGAAATTCTGTTCCTGAAAAATGGTCTTCAGCTGAGTAATATCCTCAGGAACGGTTTTTACGATAACAGCTTCACTATCCGCCAGATTTGGCAGTTCTCCAGCAAAATCCAAGACTGGAACTCCTTCTGGCAAGACTGCATTCTTCCCACGGATATTAAAAAGTTGAACACCCTCCACACGCGCATCCACCATCATCAGCTGCAGGGCAGTTTGGCCATTCCATTGGTTGACAGAGAGAGTCACTGCCAATTCCAATTGCTTGGTCTGTGAGAATTCAGTCGCCCTTTTCCCTTGGCCAAAGGCCACTACCTCAAAACTCGCCTCGCCTTTAGAAATTTTCAGCTTGAGATGGGCATTACCTGCCCCCATAGTACGGGCACTTTCGACCTGAAAATCCTTGATATAAAAGATAGGTTTCTGATTGTCCATGCCAAAAGGTGCCAAACGTTCAAAACTTTTGACCGTTTCCAAGCTAAGTGTCTCCAAATCTAGCTCTTCATCTAGATTTAACTTGTTCTTGCCAGCAGCATCTGCTCCTTTTTCACGGACATAATCTTCCAAAACCTGAGATAAATCTGAGAGTTTCTCAACTTCCAGCGTCATTCCTGCCGCACCAGCATGACCACCAAAGGCTATGAAGAGGTCTCTATGAGGATCCAGAGCCTCAAAAATATCGACCGCTTCCACGCTACGAGCACTACCCTTGGCACGACCGTCCTCTATATTGAGAACGATGACTGTCTGCCCTAGTTCTTCCAACAAACGACCAGCCACGATTCCTAGAACCCCAGGATTCCAGCCCTCCTTAGCCAAAACTTGGACCTTCTTCTCAGGGTCCACCATGGTCTTAGCTTCTTCATAGATAGACTGAACGATTTCCTTGCGCTCTTCGTTTTTCTGATGAATCATGAGAGTAATCTCATGCGCTTCTTCATCATCAAACCCAGTCAGCAAATCAATGGCAGGATTGGGATCATCCAAACGGCCCAAGGCATTCAAACGAGGAGCAATCTGGAAACCAACCGTTTCTTCTGTTACTTCATTAGCGGCAATCCCAGCCATATCCAGCATTTCTTGTAAACCAATGCGCTGAGTATGCCCCAGCATTTCTAGACCATATTGAACCAAAATACGATTCTCATCTGTCAAACTAACCATATCAGCAATGGTACCAATAGCGACCAAATCAAGCAATTCCACTTGTACTTCTTCTAACAGGGCACAAGCCAGCTTGAAAGCCACTCCGCAACCAGCCAAATATTTGAAAGGATAGTTCGCATCCGGATGTTCAGGATGGACAATAGCATAGGCATCTGGTAAGGTTTCAGGTATGGAATGGTGGTCTGTCACAATGACATCTACTCCCATAGACTGAGCCAGTTCAATGGCTTCGTGACCCGCAACTCCATTGTCCACCGTCACAATCAAGGAAATCCCTTCTTGCTCGATAAAGTATTTATAAACACTAGCATTTGGACCATAGCCATCAGTAAAACGATTGGGCAGATAAACCCGGCACTCAGCGCCAAGCTGTTCCAAACTTTCCTTCACAATCGAAGCTGAAGTCATGCCATCCGCATCGTAATCTCCATAAATGAGGATATTTTCCCCTTCTTCAATAGCCTGACGAATCCGTCCCACTGCCTTATCCATATCATGGAGTAGATAAGGGTCATGCAAGTCCTCCAAGGAAGGTTCTAAAAACTTCTTCAGACTCTCTTGGTCCTGAATCCCTCTCTCAAATAGTAACCGAGCCACCTCAGGACCCAATCCAGCCTTCTTGGCTATCTTTGTAAAATCCGCATCTTCTACTTGCGGGGCAAACTGCCATTCATAAGTAGGTGTTATCAAAAAGACATCCACTCTTTCTAAGAATTCTATCGTTTCATTATAACATGATTTAGGCTTTTTCTCTATCCAGATTGCTTTTTTATAAAATTTTAGTGAATTTTTTCAGATATGATTTGACAAGACAAATTTTTTGGTGTAGAATCATGTTATAAAATCTAACACAAAGGAGATTCCTTATGGCTTTAGTAGAATTTGAACACGTCGAAAAATATTACGGAGACTACCACGCACTCCGCGACATCAATCTCCGTTTTGAAAAAGGGCAAGTTGTTGTCCTCCTAGGCCCTTCTGGTTCTGGAAAATCCACTCTTATCCGCACCATCAATGGTTTGGAGGCTGTTGACAAGGGAAGCCTTCTAGTAAATGGGCACCAAGTTGCTGGTGCCAGCCAGAAAGATTTGGTACCTCTTCGCAAGGAAGTTGGCATGGTTTTCCAACATTTTAACCTCTATCCGCATAAAACAGTGTTAGAAAACGTAACACTTGCACCTATAAAAGTTCTAGGAATTGATAAAAAAGAAGCTGAAAAAACAGCCCAAAAATATCTGGAATTTGTAAATATGTGGGACAAAAAAGATTCCTATCCAGCCATGCTATCTGGTGGACAAAAACAACGGATTGCCATCGCACGTGGACTCGCCATGCATCCTGAGCTTCTCCTCTTTGATGAACCAACATCTGCCCTTGACCCTGAAACCATCGGTGATGTTCTGGCAGTTATGCAAAAATTGGCCCACGATGGTATGAATATGATTGTCGTTACTCATGAAATGGGCTTTGCCCGTGAAGTTGCCGACCGCATCATCTTTATGGCTGACGGAGAAGTTTTGGTGGATACGACAGATGTCGATGACTTTTTCGACAATCCAAGCGAACCTCGTGCCCAACAATTCCTCAGCAAGATCATCAACCACGAAAGTGACAAAGTCAAATAAGGAGGCGCCTATGAAAAAGAAATTCTTTTTATCCGCATTATTGATTAGCCTTTTTGGCCTTGCTGCTACAAAACCAGTGCAGGCTGATACCAGTGTCGCAGATATTCAAAAAAGAGGCGAACTGGTTGTCGGTGTCAAACAAGACGTTCCCAATTTTGGCTACAAGGATCCCAAGACAGGGACCTATTCTGGTATCGAAACGGACTTGGCCAAGATGGTAGCTGATGAACTCAAGGTCAAGATTCGCTATGTGCCGGTTACAGCACAAACCCGTGGCCCCCTTCTAGACAACGAACAGGTCGATATGGATATCGCGACCTTTACCATCACAGACGAACGCAAAAAACTCTACAACTTTACCAGCCCTTACTACACGGACGCTTCTGGCTTTTTGGTCAATAAGTCTGCCAAAATCAAAAGCATTGAGGACTTAAACGGAAAAACTATCGGGGTTGCTCAAGGTTCCATTACCCAACGCCTGATTACTGAACTGGGTAAAAAGAAAGGTCTGACCTTTAAATTCGTCGAACTTGGTTCCTACCCAGAATTGATTACTTCCTTACACGCTCAACGTATTGATGCCTTTTCCGTTGACCGCTCGATTCTGTCTGGCTACATCAGCAAACGCACAGTACTACTAGATGATAGTTTCAAGCCATCTGACTACGGTATCGTTACCAAGAAATCAAATACCGAGCTCAACGACTATCTCGATAACTTGGTTACTAAATGGAGCAAGGATGGCAGTTTGCAAAAACTTTATGACCGTTACAAGCTGAAACCATCCAGCCATACTGCAGATTAAGGAGGACACCCCATGACAGATTTATCATCTTGGACAGCCTATTTTCAGGATTTTGGACAATTTTTCAATGGTTTCCTCTTCACCCTTGCCCTAGCGATTGGATCCTTTATCCTCGCCATGGTTTTGGGCATCTTCTTTGGAGCCATGTCAACCAGCAAACGTCCAATTTTGCGCATTTTAGCTCGCATCTTTGTGGAGTTTTACCAAAACACTCCCCTCTTGGTGCAGTTTGTTATCGTTTTTTATGGCCTACCTCTTATCAGTGACCACACCATCATGATTCCGATTTATTGGACAGCTGTACTCTGCGTGGGACTCTATCACGGCGCCTATATCGCTGAAGTGATTCGTTCAGGTATTCAGTCTATTCCTAGCGGTCAGATGGAGGCCGCCTTGTCGCAAGGTTTTACCTATATCAGTGCTATGCGTTTGATTATCTTGCCTCAGGCCTTTCGTATCATTCTCCCTCCTTTGACCAACCAAATTGTTAACCTCATCAAAAACACTTCTACAGTCGCTATTATCTCTGGAGTGGACTTGATGTTTGTGACCAAGTCTTGGTCGGCACTTAACGGAAACTACATTCCAGCATTTTTAGGTGCTGCCCTTCTCTACTTTTCTCTTTGCTTTCCTGTTGCCCAGTTTGGTCGCAAGATGGAGCAAGCCAACAAAAAAGCCTATTCACTTTAGGAGGTTACTATGGAATCCATTTTAGAAGTTTTGACCCCAGATAACCTAGTATTTATCTTTAAAGGATTTGGCTTGACCCTCTACATTTCTCTGATTGCCATCGTCCTCGCTACACTTATCGGTACAGTTCTAGCAGTCATGAGAAATGGGAAAAATCCTATCTTGCGCGTCATTTCCAGCATTTACATCGAGTTTGTGCGTAACGTTCCCAACCTCCTCTGGATTTTCACCATCTTTTTGGTTTTCAAGATGAAATCCACACCAGCAGGAATCACTGCATTTACCCTCTTTACCTCAGCAGCCTTGGCTGAGATTATCCGAGGCGGTCTCAATGCCGTGGACAAGGGACAGTACGAAGCAGGAATGTCGCAAGGATTTACCTCAGCCCAAATCCTCTACCACATCATTCTCCCGCAAGCCATTCGCAAAATGTTGCCAGCCATCATTTCTCAGTTTGTAACCGTAATTAAGGATACCAGTCTTCTCTACTCTGTTATCGCCCTACAAGAACTCTTTGGAGCAAGCCAAATTCTCATGGGCCGTTATTTCGAACCAGAGCAGGTCTTCAGTCTTTACATCCTGATTGCCCTCATCTACTTCAGCTTTAACCTAGCCATTTCTAGCCTGTCTCATATGCTAGCAAAACGCTGGCAACAAGCTGCAGAATAATACTCTTCGAAAATCAAATTCAAACCACGTCAGCTTCACCTTGCCGTACTCCAGTACAGCCTGCGGCTAGCTTCCTAGTTTGCTCTTTGATTTTCATTGAGTATAAACAGCCACTCTCCAGTTCAATTGGAGAGTTTTTTGATGAGAGTAGATATTTATAGACCTCAATTTGACACCATACTTTTTCTATGATAAAATGTAACAAATTCGTTTACAACAAATCAAATCTTAATGAAATGGAATTTTCTATGAAATCACTCAAAGGAATACTCTTTATCATAGCTAGTTTTGTCTTGACTATTTTGACTTGGATGAACACTTCTCCCCAATTCATGATTCCAGGACTAGCTTTAACAAGCTTATCTCTAACTTTTGTCTTAGCCACTCGTCTCCCACTACTAGAAAGCTGGTTTCACGGTTTGGAGAAGGTCTATACTGTCCACAAATTCACAGCCTTTCTCTCTATCATCCTACTCATCTTTCATAACTTTAGTATGGGCGGTTTGTGGGGCTCTCGATTAGCTGCTCAGTTTGGCAACCTTGCCATCTATATCTTTGCCAGTATCATCCTTGTCGCCTATTTAGGCAAATACATCCAATACGAAGCTTGGCGATGGATTCACCGCCTGGTTTATCTAGCTTATATTTTTGGACTCTTTCACGTCTACATGATGATGGGCAATCGTCTTCTCACATTTAATCTTCTAAGTTTTCTTGTTGGTAGCTATGCCCTTTTAGGCTTACTAGCTGGTTTTTATATCATTTTTCTATATCAAAAGATTGGCTTCCCCTATCTAGGGAAAATTACCAATCTCAAACGCTTAAATCACGATACTATAGAAATTCAAATCCAGCTTAGCAGATCTTTCAACTATCAATCAGGACAATTTGCCTTCCTAAAGATTTTCCAAGAAGGCTTTGAAAGTGCTCCGCATCCCTTTTCTATCTCAGGAGGTCATGGTCAAACTCTCTACTTTACTGTTAAAAATTCAGGTGACCATACCAAGAATATCTATGACAATCTTCAAGTCGGTAGCAAAGTAAGCGTAGACAGAGCTTACGGACACATGATCATAGAAGAAGGACGAAAAAATCAGGTTTGGATTGCTGGAGGCATTGGGATTACCCCCTTCATCTCTTACATCCGTGAACATCCTATTTTAGATAAACAGGTTCACTTCTACTATAGCTTCCGTGGAGAGGAAAATGCAGTTTATCTAGATTTGCTCCATGACTATGCTCAGAAAAATCATAATTTTGAACTCCATCTAGTAGATAGTAGGAAAGACGGCTATCTTAATTTTGAGCAAGAAGAAGTGCCCGAACATGCAAGCGTCTATATGTGTGGTCCTCTTTCTATGATGAAGTCACTTGCCAAACAGATTAAGAAACAAAATCCAAAAGCAGAGCTTATTTACGAAGGATTCAAGTTCAAATAACCACTCATACTCTCCTGGAATTTCCCAGGAGTTTTTTCTACGCAATCTCAAAAAACACTGCCAGATTTCTAGCAGTGTTTTGACATTCCATTTGCTTAGTAAACTGTTCTTTCAGTTTCTACATCGAAGAAGTGTGCTTTGTTCAAGTCAAATCCAAGTTCCACTGTTGCACCTGTTTGCAAGTAGTCACGAGCGTCAACTTTGGCAACAAATTCGTCTTTACCAACTTGGCAGTATAGGTGAGATTCTGAACCAAGCAATTCTGATACAGAGATAGTAGCTTTGACAACTGATTCTGGGAATGTTTCAAGGAAAGCAGGTTCTGCATTCACGTCTTCTGGACGGATACCGAAGATCAATTCTTTACCTTCGTAACCTTTTTCACGAAGAACTTTCAATGCTCCTTCTGGCACTTTCAAGCGGAAACCGTCTGAAACAATTTCGCTACCAACCAATTTCACGTTGATGAAGTTCATTGCTGGGCTTCCGATGAATCCTGCTACGAATTTGTTAACTGGGTTTTTGTAAACTTCTTGAGGAGTACCGATTTGTTCAACACGTCCGATAGTACCTGTACCAGCAGGGTTCTTAGTTGCTGACATGATAACGATACGGTCTGCAAGTGTCATCGCTTCTGTTTGGTCGTGAGTTACGTAGATAGTTGTAGCTCCGATACGACGGTGGATTTTAGCGATTTCAGCACGCATTGATACACGAAGTTTTGCATCCAAGTTTGACAAAGGTTCGTCCATCAAGAATACTTTTGCATCACGGACAATCGCACGCCCCATGGCAACACGTTGACGTTGACCACCTGAAAGGTCAGCAGGTTTACGTTCCAAGAATTCTTTCAATCCAAGGATTTCAGCTGCTTCTTGCACACGTTTGTCGATGTCTTCTTTGCTGTATTTACGCAATTTCAAACCGAAAGCCATGTTGTCATAAACAGTCATGTGTGGATAAAGAGCGTAGTTTTGGAATACCATGGCGATGTCACGGTCTTTTGGAGCTACGTCGTTGACAACCACGCCATCGATAGATGCAGTTCCTTCTGTAATATCTTCAAGACCTGCGATCATACGAAGAGTAGTTGATTTACCACATCCTGAAGGACCTACGAAAACAATAAACTCTTTGTCTTTAATGTCCAAGTTGAAGTCTTCAACTGAGTAGTGTTCGCTGTTTGGATATTTTTTGTAAATGTTTTTAAGATTCAATTCTACCATGAGGTGAACTCCTTTTGTCTTTTGATAGTTTTATTATAGATGAAAACGCTTTACATTTCTATGGCAAGATGACCAAAAAAACAAAAAAGTTCTGTGCAACTTGCACAAAACTTTAGAGAATATCTGGTAAAATCAACTGATAACACAGGGTCAGATCAGTCAATTCCTTCAATTGAAGCCCTGTCAATTCTTCCCACTTATCAATCTTGTATTGGAGAGAATTGCGGTGCAGATAGAGTTGCTGGGCTGTTTTTGTTAAAACAGCACTATTTTCCCAAAGAGAGAGAATGATTTCCTGAATCTGGTCTTGATCCAAAATCATCTGGTGTAGACATTCCTTGATTGCCTTCAAGTCCACGAGTCTTTCTCCCATACTCCAAAGATAGAGCTGAGAAAAAGTATGAACACCTTGGTGACCCTGACGCCACCAAGTCTTGAACAAATCGCGCTCAGATTTGATTAAGTCTGATAGGGCCTGATTTCCCGTCTGAGACCAAACCTGGCCTAACATGATAGAGAGACGAAGTCCAAAGTCATACTCAACCGCTTCAATCGTATCACTTAAAATAGCTCGTACAGATGTGTATTTGTCTTGCTGAAGCACGAAAACATAATCCTGAGCTCCGACCTGAATCACCGTCTGACAGTTGGGAAAAAGAGTCCGCATCATATCCAGCCAAGAAGCTAGATTTTCCTGCTGAAAATAGGAAAGATGACAATAAACCAACTGAATCTTTTTAAAAGTTTTCGGCGCCTGTCCCTTCCCCTCAATCAGATAAGGATACCAAGGATTGAGCGAAATAGTTTGCTCCTGTTTGGTTAAGAGAGCTACCAGTTGTTTTTCACGTTCGCTAAGACTAGCTTCCTCCAGCAAAATCCACTGCTGAGAAGCTAAAGGGAGAGTGAGATAGCCCTCTCTCTTTACTGGTTGGTCTGAAATCTGAGCTTCAGGAAACCAGTCTTGTAGTTCTTTTGCCATCATGTCCTAGCCCTCCACTTTTTGGATGCACCAAGAAATTAAGGTTTCGAGGCGCTCCATATTTTCAGTCATATGGAGATATCCCATCACTGCTTCAAAACCTGTGGACATACGGTAAGTCACCACATCAGCATTTTTGGCCTTGGTGTGGCTATTGGTATTGCGACCACGTTTGTAGATTTCTTCTTCTTTTTCCGTCAGGACATGCTCCTCCAACATAAGAGAAATCAGGCGAGCCTGAGCTTTAGCCGACACATACTTGGTCGCTTCTTGGTGGAGTTTATTGGGTTTGGTCATGCCTTTGAGGATGAGGTGACGACGAATATACATAGAATACACCGCATCTCCTTCAAAGGCTAGCGCAATCCCGTTAATGAGATTGACATCAATCACGTGTCCACCTCACTCCATCCTTGGTGTCAAGGAGCTTAATCCCTTGAGCAGCCAATTGGTCACGGATATGGTCCGCTGTCGTAAAGTCACGATTGGCACGCGCTTCTTGGCGTTTTTGGATCAAGTCTTCAATCTCTGCATCCAAAACTTCCTCAACAAAGACGATTCCAAAGACTTCCAACATATCTGCAAGAGCTTTCTTAACACTTGCATCATAGTTGCCGGAATTGATCCATTTGGCCATTTCAAAGACAACTGTGATTCCATTTGCAGCGTTAAAATCTTCATCCATAGTCGCTACAAACTTATCTTTAAAGTCCTGTAACTCTTGAACATCTACAGTTCCAGTAAATGGTTGCTCATAGGTGTTTTTCAGATACTTGAGATTAGTCTCTGCATCCCGCACCGCTTTTTCCGTAAAGTTGATTGGCTTGCGGTAGTGTTGAGTCGCAAAGAAGAAACGAAGCACTTGCCCATCGAGGGTTTTAAGGGCATCATGTACGGTAATAAAGTTGCCCAAGGACTTGGACATCTTGACATTATCAATGTTGACAAAGCCATTATGCATCCAGTAGTTGGCAAATGTCTTACCTGTCTTGGCTTCCGACTGGGCAATTTCGTTGGTATGGTGAGGAAACTCAAGGTCAGCTCCACCACCGTGGATATCAATGGTATCGCCCAAAATCTCTGTTGACATGACCGAACACTCAATATGCCAGCCCGGACGACCAGGTCCCCAAGGGCTATCCCAAGAAATCTCACCTGATTTAGCAGCTTTCCAAAGGGCAAAGTCCACAGGATTTTCCTTGCGAGCTGTTTCTTCATCAGTACGACCTGAAGCACCTAGCTCCAAATCTTCCAAGGTTTTATTGGCCAACTGGGCATAGTTATGAGATTTTTCCACACGGAAATAGACATCTCCTTGACTCTCGTAGGCAAAGCCTTTTCCAATCAAGTCTTCCACAAAGCGGATGATGTCAGCCATAAACTCCACCACACGCGGATGGCGAGTCGCAGGTTTGACGCCCAAGGCCGTCACATCCTCACGAAAGGCAACGATGTACTTGTCCGCAACCTCCTGAGGCGTGATCCCTTCTTCCTTGGCACGGTTGATAATCTTATCATCCACATCTGTGAAATTGGAAATATAGGTAACCTCAAAACCACGGTACTCAAAATAACGTCGAATCGTATCAAAAGCCACCGTTGAACGGGCATTCCCCACGTGGATATAGTTATACACGGTTGGCCCACAAACATACATCTTGACCTTGCCGTCCTCAATCGGGACAAATTCTCGCAAATCACGAGACATAGTGTCATAGATTTTAATCATAAATCATAGTCAGGAAATCCAAAATCCAAGAACAATTAGTTTCATCACTAAGAGTTCAATTGAATTTCAGTCCGAATGTCTCTACACTTCGGAATCCCTTGCTCCTTTCTCATTCAGATAAACCACCTGAGTCTGTTTGGCAAAGCCAATTTTTTCATACAAGCGTTTGGCACCTACATTGCTATCTTCTACTGCAATCTGAAATTCCTTATCATTTTGCTCAATTAGTTGGTTGACAAGGGATTTTGCTAAGTAGCTTCCATAGCCTTTTCCACGTTCAGGTTCCGATACTGCTAAACCGTAGAAATAATTCGTATCGCTCGATAAATCAACCGTGCAAGTTCCAATGACCTCACCGTTTTTTAACAAAATATATAGGAGACTTTCTGAATCTTTCAGAGCTTCAGCGACATATCTATCCACAACTTCTCTAGATTCATGTTCCTCTGAGAATGCCTGAAATTTTAACTGACTAATTTGATCCTGATACGAACTATCTGCTAACAAAACTTCAAGATTAGAAACCTTTGCTAACGGATAAGATCTTCTATCCTTACCTAACCAAGTTTCTGTCTCTTCATCCTCGACCAGTCCCCAGTTGCTGACAAAATCAGGATGACGTTCTAGAAAAATACGTTCTGTCTGAAAAGTAACTGAACGAATAGGGAAAGAAGCCGTTTCTTTCTCAAAACTAGTAAACAATGCACGTGCAATTCCCTGACGGCGATGATTTGGATGAACCAGTATCGTCACTTCCACATCTTGGTCATCTGCATAGACAGTTAATAAACCAACAAGTTCGCCTTTTTCATAATAAAGGAAAAAGGCGGGCATGTTTAGGTCAAAATTAAGCATGTTAGAGAGATAGGGATCACGATAGGTACCGTCATAGTTTTGGCAATAGTTAATTAGTTTTTTCGCCTCAGATAACTCCTCTTGGCTTAACTTGTTTCTTGCTTGAATCATATAGGTATCCTCTACAACCCAGACGATCTGTGACTGGCATCTTTAGCATGCTCGAGTTTATTGACGTAGTACTCTCGTTTTTCTTCGACTTCGTGGATGACCGGCTCATCCTTTTTACCATGTACACGGACAATCTTAGCAGGAATACCGACAACCGTCACATCACTAGGTACGTCTGCCACGACAACTGCTGCTGCACCGACTTTGGCATTTTCACCGATTTCAACGGGTCCAATGACTTGGGCATGAGCAGATATAAGCGCTCCTTTGCGAACGGTAGGATGGCGTTTGCCACAGTCTTTCCCTGTTCCCCCAAGAGTCACCCCATGATAGAGGAGAACTCCCGTCTCAACGATAGCTGTCTCTCCAATCACCAGACCCGAACCGTGGTCGATAAAGACACCTGAATCAATCTGGGCGCCTGGATGAATCTCAATCTGAGTCCAAAAACGCCAAAACTGACTGTGCATACGAGCCAGGAGTTTGAAGCCATGCTTCCAGAGAAAATGCGAAAGACGGTGGGCCGCCAAGGCCTTGACACCTGGATAAGTCAGCAAAACCTCCAAAGTGGTGCGGGCCGCTGGATCATTCTCTTTTACGATATCAATGGTTTCGCGCCACCATCCCATACATTTCTCCTTTTCTTATTCTGAATCTTTTGGTGTTTCTGTAAATTCTTTCTTAGGTTTGTGGTCCTTGTGATGACGTGGGCGGTGAGGTCTCTCAGACTTTTCGCCTTTTTCATCACGTTCAGGTTTTGGAGGTCGAGGAAGAAGAGCTTTCATAGAAGCATCCACACGTCCTTTTTCATCAATCTTGATAACCTTAACATCAACTTCATCCCCGATTGCTACCAAGTCTTCGACATTATTGGTACGCGTCCAAGCCATCTCAGAGATATGAACAAGGGCATCTGTCTTGTCAAAGAGGTTAACAAAGGCACCAAATTTCTCGATACGAACAACTTTAGCACGGTAAACTTCGTCCACCTTAGCTTCACGAACCAAACCAGCAATAATTTCTTTAGCACGGTTAATAGCATCTTGGTCACTAGAGTAGATAGATACATTTCCTTCTTCATCGATATCGATCTTAACGCCTGTTTCAGCGATAATCTTGTCGATGGTTTCTCCACCTTTACCGATGACAATCTTGATCTTGTCCACATCAATCTTGATGGTATCAATTTTCGGAGCAGTTGGAGCCAATTCTGGACGAACTTCTGGAATGGTTGCTTCAATCACATCAAGGATTTCAAAACGCGCTTTCTTGGCTTGAGCAAGTGCTTCTGTCAAGATTTCTGCAGTAATTCCTTGGATCTTGATATCCATTTGAAGGGCTGTAATCCCGTCACGAGTACCTGCAACCTTAAAGTCCATATCTCCAAAGTGGTCTTCCAAACCTTGGATATCTGTCAAGACTGTATAGTTGTTTCCATCTGAGATGAGACCCATGGCAATCCCTGCTACTGGCGCCTTGATTGGCACCCCACCAGCCATAAGGGCAAGAGTTCCCGCACAGATAGAAGCTTGAGAAGAAGAACCATTTGATTCCAAGACTTCTGCCACCAATCGGATAGCATATGGGAATTCTTCCAAACTTGGCAAAACTTGAGCAAGAGCACGCTCACCAAGAGCACCGTGACCGATTTCACGACGACCTGGCGCACCGTAACGACCAGTTTCCCCTACAGAGTATTGTGGGAAGTTATAGTGGTGCATAAAGCGTTTCTTGTACTCTGGATCCAAACCATCAATGATTTGAGTTTCTCCCATCGGAGCCAAGGTCAAGACTGAAAGAGCCTGAGTTTGCCCACGAGTAAAGAGACCTGAACCGTGCACACGAGGAAGGAAATCAACAACCGCATCCAAAGGACGGATTTCATCGACCTTACGACCATCAGGACGAACCTTGTCTTCTGTAATCAAGCGGCGCACTTCAGCGTGTTCCATTTGTTCCAAGATTTCAGCCACATCACGCATGATACGGTCAAATTCTTCGTGATCTGCATATTTTTCTTCGTAAACAGTAGTCACTTGGTCTTTCACTGCTTGAGTTGCAGCTTCACGGGCCAATTTTTCTTCTACTTGAACCGCTTTTTGTAGGTCGCTGTTGTAGGCTGCGATAATTTCAGCTTGCAAGTCAACGTCCACATGAAGCAATTCCACTTCTGCTTTTTCTTTACCAACAGCTGCAACGATTTCTTCTTGGAAGGCAATCAATTCTTTGACTGCTTCATGCCCTTTAAGGAGAGCTTCCAACATGATTTCTTCTGATAATTCTTTAGCACCAGATTCTACCATGTTAATGGCGTGCTTGGTACCAGCTACTGTCAATTCAAGCAGCGATTGCTCTGCTTGTTCTTGGCTTGGGTTGATGATGATTTGACCATCTACATAGCCAACTTGTACCCCAGCGATTGGTCCATCAAATGGAATATCCGAGATAGAAAGTGCCAAGGATGAACCAAACATAGCTGCCATTGGTGCAGAAGCATTTTCATCATAAGAAAGCACGGTGTTAATCACCTGTACTTCATTACGGAAACCTTCCGCAAACATTGGACGGATTGGACGGTCAATCAAACGCGCAGTCAAAGTTGCATCCGTTGAAGGACGTCCTTCACGTTTCATAAAACCACCAGGAAACTTCCCAGCCGCATACATTTTTTCTTCGTAGTTGACTTGGAGTGGGAAGAAATCCCCAGTTGCCATTTTCTTAGACATAACGGCAGCAGTCAAGACTGTTGACTCACCGTAACGAACGACAACAGAGCCATTTGCTTGCTTAGCAACCTGACCAGTCTCTACAATTAACTCACGACCAGCAAAAGTCGTTTGAAACACTTGTTTTGTCATTTTAATCCCCTTTGGATTGATGAAATTATACGCCTTGCCTACAAAGATCAAGATACCAAGGACGTCAAAAGCAAAGTAAAAATAGGAAACTGACGAAGTCTTCGATGAAGACAAGACAGTTTATCTTTTTTACACAGCTTTTCGGCCGGGTTCAATTACACAAGATAGCATTCGATTGACGAAGTGTACATGTACACCAGAAAATCTATCTTTTTCACTAGGGATTTAGCCCGTGTTCAATTACTCAAGATACAAATCATTAGAAAGGTTTGATACTAAAGTATCTAAATCTTTCACGCTAATCGCTATCAGGCGATTAGCTAAATGCTTTACTAACTCTCCCGTCAAATAATATCAATTTGACTCGCTCGTGTCGCTCTTTCCTACCGTTAGTCGTTAGAAAGATTTAATGCTAAGCCTTTCAGTTTAAATGCATTATTTTTTTAATACCCTCATCTTTGTATCAAGTACGTACAGAGTCTATTTTATCATATTTTTCTTAAAAAGTGCGGTCTTTACCATTAAAAAGGAACCATTCCCCTCACCTGAGAAGAATGGTTTGCTTTTTATTATCCTAGAGACTGATGATTAAACAAGGCATGGGTTGCTTGGTGAATGTATTTCGCTGTTTCAGCATTGTTCATAGTGTAGAGATGCACACCGGCAACATCCTGAGTTACCAAGTCCACGATTTGGTCCACCGCATAGGCAAGTCCTGCTGCTCTGAGCGACTCAGGGTCATGCTCATACTTGTCTAAGATGGCTTTAAATTTGCGTGGAAGATGGATATTCTCACAAGTCTTCAAGAGGCGGAGAGCTTGATTTCGATTTAGAATTGGCATAATCCCTGCATGAATAGGAACATCAATCCCAGCCAAGATGCACTTGTCTTGGAAATCATAGAAGCGCTCATTGTCAAAGAAAAGCTGAGTTACAAGACTCGAACAGCCTGCATCTACTTTCTTCTTGAGATTTTGGATATCTGAAATCTGATTTGGTGAATCTGGATGCCCTTCTGGGTAGCAAGCTCCGACAATATCAAAGTGAGGGGCTTGTTCCTTGATGAACTTGATCAAGTCCGTTGCATATCGGAAATCCTTTTGTGGCTCCACATCTGGAATAATATCCCCACGAAGAGCCAAAATTTTCTGCACCCCAACCTTATCCAAGTCAGCAATGGTTTCAGCCACCTTGTCCTTGGTCAAATAGATGGCTGGCAAGTGAGCAATAGTCGGAATCGCCAAGTCATTTTGGATAAAGTCAGCCAAACGAACAGTTGTTTCCTTGATATTAAATTTATTATTGCTGGCAGTTACACTGATAAAGTGAGGGGCCAACTCCTGCATATTTTGAAGAGCTGCAATAATCTTATCGTTGCCTACTGCTGGGTTTGGAGGAAACACTTCAAATGAGAGTGACGGTGTTTGGCGTGACATAGTCCTTATCCTTTTCTAGTTGATTTTTTTCCTTAGCTGGACTCTTAGAACCCAAGTGAAACAGGCAGATTGCCAAACAGCGCTTCTTGGGAAATCCTATCTTACAATTTCTCACGCGCAGCTTTAGCTGCTTCAACAAGGCGAATCAAGCTTTCTTTTGTTTCTGGAATACCACGTGTTTTCAAACCACAGTCAGGGTTGATCCAAACTTTCTTGCTTGGCACTTTAGCAAGGATGGCTTCGATTGTGTGGTCGATTTCGCCTTCATTTGGCACACGAGGTGAGTGGATATCGTAAACCCCAGGTCCCACTTCTGTTTGGAAGTTTTTCGCTTTGAGTTCGTCTAAGATTTCAAGGTTTGAACGGCTAGCCTCAAATGAGATAACGTCCGCATCCATGTTGTCGATAGCTGGGATGATATCTGTAAATTCTGAGTAACACATGTGAGTGTGGATTTGTGTGTCTGGCGCTACTGTTGAGTGTACCAAGCGGAAGGCAGGAATTGCCCAGTCAAGGTAGTCTTCGTACCAGTCGCTACGACGGAGCGGCAATTTTTCACGAAGAGCAGCCTCATCGATTTGGATGATTTTCACACCAGCAGCTTCAAGGTCAAGCACTTCATCCTTGATAGCAAGGGCGATTTGAAGAGTAGAATCCTTGATAGAGATGTCTTCACGTGGGAATGACCAGTTGAGGATGGTAACAGGTCCAGTTAACATACCTTTAACAGGTTTATTTGTACGGCTTTGTGCATAGCTAGACCATTTAACAGTGATAGGGTTAAGACGAGTTACATCACCCCAGATGATTGGTGGTTTAACTCCACGCATACCGTATGATTGTACCCAACCATTTTTAGAGAAGAGGTAACCTGACAAGTTTTGACCGAAGTACTCAACCATGTCATTACGCTCGAACTCACCGTGAACAAGGACATCAAAGTCGATATCTTCTTGCCATTTAATCCATTCATCGATCGTTTCAGCAAGGAAAGCGTCGTACTCTTCTTGAGACAATTCACCTTTACGGTAAGCCAAACGTTTAGCACGAACTTCCTTGGTTTGAGGGAATGAACCGATAGTTGTTGTTGGAAGAGCTGGAAGTTTGAAAGCTTCTTCTTGTATAGCTTCGCGTTCTGCAAAGGCTGGCAAACGAGTGTAGTCTGCGTCTGTCAATCCAGCGATACGCGCACGAAGTTCAGCATTTTCTCCCACACGCTCAGTGGCAAAGAGTTCTTTGTTAGCTGCAAGTGCTTCTTCACCTTGACCATTGCGGATAGCATCCAAATCACGAATCTCATCCAGTTTTTCAACTGCAAAGGCAAAGTGGTTCAAGATTGCTGGTTCAAATTCTTCATTAGCAGTTGTAAATGGCACATGAAGAAGTGAGCATGAGCTAGTCAAGACGATGTTTTCAGCTGGAATTTGTTCAAGAACAGCCAAGCTCTTTTCGTAGTTGTTACGCCAGATGTTTTTACCATTGACAATACCTGCATAAAGAGTCTTGTCAGCTGGGAAGCCACCTTTAACCAATTCAAGAGTTTTCTTACCTTCAACGAAATCAAGACCGATAGCATCTACTGGCAAGTTTACAAGGTCAGCGTAAACGTCACGAACGTCTCCGAAGTAAGTTTGAAGCAAGACTTCAAGACCTTTTTTGTCAGCCAAGAGTTTGTTGTATAGGTTCAAGAAGAGAGCTTTTTCTTCAGCTGTCAAATCTTTTACAAGAGCCGCTTCATCCAATTGGATGCGAGTTGCACCAAGTTCAGCCAATTTAGCAAAAACTTCTTGGTAAGCAGCTACAAAGCTGTCTACGAAGTCTTCTGCTTTCACGCCTTCTTCAAAGTCTGACAATTGAAGGAAAGTGAATGGACCTACAAGAACTGGACGAGTGTTCAATCCAAGTTCTTTGGCTTCTTGAAACTCATCAAAAATCTTGTGACCTGCAAGTTTGACTTGAGTTTCTTTTTCAAACTTAGGAACGATGTAGTGGTAGTTGGTGTTGAACCATTTCTTCATTGGAAGGGCGCGAACGTCCCCTTTTTCTCCTTGGTAACCACGACCCAAAGCGAAGTAGCGCTCAAGGTCAGACAAGTCCAAGTTTTGAACTGAAGCAGGTACCACGTTGAAGAGGAAGGCTGCATCTAGGAAGTTGTCATAGTGAGAAAAGTCATTTGATGGGATTTCAGTGATACCTTTTTCTTTGACAATGTTCCAGTGTTTAGCACGCAAGTCTTTTGCGGCTGCAAGGAGTTCTTCTTCTGAGATTTCTTTTCTAAAGTATTTTTCAGTTGTAAATTTTAATTCGCGGAATTCGCCCAAACGAGGGAAACCGATGATTGTAGTTGACATGATGTGTCCTCCAAAATTTGTTGTTGAAACTATCTTAACAGAAAAGGAATCATCTGTATAATTGTAAAAAATTAGGCTTTGATATAGTTTGAAACTATACCTCCGTTTTAGACAAAAGAAAAAGACTTGAAACAAATGCCTCAAATCCTTTGTGTAGCTTGTTTCAAAGCCGTATTCCAGTTAGAATACTCAAACGCGTTATTAGTAATTCTTATAAGCGACTATGGCTTGTTATTAGAAAAGACTATAGGTTGATTTTTCTTTTGTAATTCTGATATTTCCCTGAAAAGTGCGGACGGGAGCAACTTACTTCGTAATTTCATCCCTAATTTTTGAGCCAGAATGTCTCAAAAATTCCGTTCTAGATAATAATAAATTATTATCTAGAATACCACTATAGCGGGAAATATCTGCTAAAAGCTCACTTCGTTCGCACTTGATATAAATAAAGCATAATTTTTCTATATTATACACTTGAGGCACTATAACTGTTAAATTTGTTAAAGTTTTCCAACCCCTTCCTATCAACTTTTCCCCTGTTCAAGTGGGACGACTGCTAGTGTCTTTCCTAAACTGGCTAGGACTTTTAAGACTGTGTCCAACTGAGGGCTAGTCTTACCTGTTTCCATCCTAGCTATAACCGGCTGGCTTACTCCACTGAGTTCTTCTAGCTTTTTCTGACTGATTCCTTGCTCATGTCTAGCCTCAATCAACTCACTCATGATAGCTACTCGCATATCACTTTCAAGTATTTCCTCCTTGGTAAAGAGTTCTGACCGGACATCCTTCCAGTTACTCCCAATAGCACTATTCTTCATCACTTAACCCTCTTTCTTTTAAGTCCTTTAGTTCACGCTTGGTTTTTTTAAAATTATAACTCAAAAGTTATTAAAAGTAAATCTGAACACTCATAAAAAGACGACCTTAGAAAAACTCTAAAGGTCTCATCTTTATTATTCGAAAAAATTACGAGAAGAGGTATAAAGTGCTGGTAATCCTTACGTTTACTCCAGCTCAATTCCCTTCTCTCGAAGATTAGCCAGACACTCCTCATAGTAGGCATCGTCATGTTCGCTGTATATAGGACTAGTCAATTTTTCCTCTGCTAAATCTTCATAAGGAGGGCAGGTCTTACCGCGGTAGTTCTTGTCCAGCCACTCTGGACTAACCTTGTAGCCACGACGAGCCATCTCCTTCATGATCAAATCATGGTAGGCAAATAGCTGGTAAGGCGAGTGAGTAAAGACATAGTCCACCGTCGCATGCTTTCTACCCCAGCCATTGCCACGTAGAGCGCAACACTCTCGATGCTGCCCCAAGAGTTGAGGACGGGGAAGTTGTGAAATCAAAGCCTCATGCCAAAGTCTCATGGGAGTCTCCTTTCAGTAAAGTCGAATGTTGCAAGTATGTATTTGGGTAACGTTCAAGTAAATCTCTCGTCTTAGCAATTAAGTCTTCTTTGGTGGCATGACCAGAGTGATAACGCTCCAGTAAAAACATATAATCCTTGCGTTCATTCTCCGTTGCTTTCTTCTTGAAATATCCCCAAATATGCTGAAAGGCATTGCAAACCTGACCCCTGTGTTCTGGGATTTGACAGGCATGGTCAATCATCTCTTGAACCTGACTCACTTCCACCACTTCTTGCTTGAGATATTGACGAATCTCATTGTAAATATTGCTAGAATGACTCAAAACGAGGTATTTGTTTCTAGCCCAGAGTTGCTGGCACTGGGATTTTTGGTTAGTTTGTTCCATCTTTCTCCTTACTTTCTACTAGTTCCCCGGAAATATGGAAACAAAGTTATATCTTAAAAATGAGCGAATCAATTACTCTCATCACCCTTCAAACTCTTTCAAAAACTTTTTGAGTTCAGCATCGGCTTCTGGTGTGGTTCCGTGTAGTTGACCGAGCATTTCGAGTAGGGAAGCGGTTTGGTTTTGGATTGATTCATTTGTCTCGTTAATCTTGCTAACGATGTCTGTCAGGGGTTCGACTTCTTCTTCCTCAAAGGTATCTACATAGCGAGGGATATTGAGGTTATAGTCATTTTCGACGATTTCTTCATAGCTTGCTAGATGGGCAAACTTGTCAATCTCCTCACGTGACTTGTAGGCTTCCAGAATCTTCTCGATATGAGCATCCGTCATGATATTCTGGTTTTTCCCCTTATCAAACTCCTTAGAGGCATCGATAAAGTAGACATCACGATTGGTACGGTTCTTTTTGAGAATGATAACCGTGGTCGGAATGCTGGTATTAAAGAAGATATTGGCAGGAAGACCGATAACTGTGTCAATAGCCCCTTCTTCTAGCAAAGCCTTGCGAATGGTTCCCTCCGCATTTCCACGGAAAAGAACACCGTGGGGAAGAACGATAGCCATAACACCATTATCCTGCTTGAGATGGTAGTAACCATGCAAAAGAAAGGCAAAATCAGCCTTGGATTGGGGCGCTAGTTTCCCAAAAGGAGAGAAACGAGAATCACCCAAAAATTCAGATCTAGCAGACCACTTGGCAGAGTATGGAGGGTTCATGAGAACCCCGTCAAAGTTTGTCGGTTCTTGAGTAGGCCAATCTTCATCCAAGGTGTCGGCATTGTGGAGAAATTGATTTTCAACAGGAACACCGTGTAAGATCATGTTCATCCGGGCCAAGTTATAGGTCGAGGTATTGAGTTCCTGACCAAAGTAGACCACTGTCTGCGGTTTATGAGAGTATTTCTTGGCATTGAGCAAGAGAGAGCCGGACCCCATGGTCGGATCATAGATGGTAAAACCTAACTGGTCCTCACGACCCAAAAAGGCAATCTGAGTCATGAGCTTAGCAACTGGCTGAGGTGTATAAAACTCACCAGCTTTCTTACCCGAGTCGGTCGCAAACTGACCAATCAGATACTCATAAGCATCCCCCAGCATATCACCCGCATGACTAGCCACATCTAGCTCAGCCAACTCTTTCATAATCGCCGCCACCGTTTGGTTTTGCTTTTGCGGAGTCGCCCCTAGCTTTTTGGAATAGAGGTCAATATCTTCAAAGAGGTTTTCATAGAGTTCATCACTCTGCTCGATATCTCGAAAACCCTGAGCCAAAAATTCTAACTGAAAAGAATTTTCATTGACACGTGCTAGCAGAGCCGTAAATGTCAGGTTAGGCTTGATGATATAGTTAAGCTCATCTTTTATAACAGATACCAGATCTTCATGAGTCTCCGCATCCTCGTAGTAATTGCGATAGACCTCAAGGGCATCCTCAAGACTATCTATCCCCTCTTCCATGGTCTCAGCCACGAAAAAGAGCAACTTGTCTGACAGATACTTATAAAAGACCATGCCCAAAAGATAGGACTTATATTCATTAGCATCCATCTTAGAGCGGAGAACATCCGCTGAATCCCACAGGGCTTGGGAGAGTGACTTGGAAGTTTGTGTTGTTTCCATAATGTTTCTTTCTAAATCATTTTCTTACTTTAATTTAATTTTTTTGCATGGTTAGCTTCCATTTTATGGTGAGTTATTGGATTTGTATATAACCGTCCAAGTGCTAACTTTAATAAACATGTTAATTTTCTATTACTATCAATTATAAAATTTTGATTATCGTCTAACTCAAACTCTTGATTAGGATACTGACTGTACGTTCTCAACAAAGTACTTTTAACGGCTATATCATTCAAATCTATTCCATAATCTTTTAAAACAGCTAACATCTTTAAATTATTGGTTTTTATCTTAAATTCTTTAACAAAACGTACTAGATTAAATTCTTTAAACTCATCAACTTCTGCCTGACTTGCTATACGATAGTAATCATCAAGCCCCTTAAATAAGCTACTAATCGTTCTAAAATTTTTGAAATACAATTTATCATTTCCATCAAAATAGGCATCGTTCTCAGATTTTAGTTCTATACCATTTTCAATAATTGTTCTTTCAGCTCTTCTATGTCTCAATTTCAATATTGACTTATCAACCAGTCTCTTTGATTGTGTAATTTTTTGAAAAACTAACCCATCATTTTTAACTTTACGAAAAATCAAGTCAATTTTTGAGAACTCTGCTTCATTCACATCATTTAAACCCACAGTATTTAAAAATTTATCTTCATATTCTTTGACCATAGACATATGCGAATCATCAATTTCTACATAGAACCATTCATCATGTTCTAATTTTATTTCTGGATCAAATTCTCTACTATTTTCAGGATCAATCTCCGGAGCAACTAATTCTGAAATATCCTCCGAGTTCTCCAATTTTCTATATATTTGACCTACTTTTACTAAAAACATACTATTCCTTCTCCAAAAAAGTAAAATTATTTATTCTAACAAGTCCTTTTATAGTCCCAGTTTCTTTAACATCTTTTTTCTTGCTATAAATAATAAAGACATTGCCGTTTTTATCAGTGACTCTGTAATAACGATATGAGAATAACCATATCAAATTAAAATAATACGATCTCTCCATAAGAATCCACCATATTAGAAAAATGAAAGCTATTACTATAATCTGATATAAGAATGTTAATTCACCTAAACCCAACATAATTACAAAAAGGCCTAAGTAAGTTGGAATGATTTCATTTTCTACTGGTTGTATACTTTCAACTTGAGCAGTATCATTTGCTTCTTTAAATCTTATCAAATACTGTAAAACTCCAAAAGAAAAAGAAAACATTAGAAAAATTAACACTACGATTTTTAGTATACTACATACATAGGAATCATGTGAGGGAAAAATGTCTATAGTAAACAGATACAAGACTAAACCTGGCGAAAAAGAACAAATTGATAAGCAAAACGACAAACATAATCTTTTAAAGTCTTTCATAATAAAATTCTATATAAACATATCCTGCAAGAGTTTCTTTTTCAGAGTCTCAAGCTGAGAAATTTTTTCTTGGTGAGAATTAATGAGGTTATCGAGTGTGAAGAAATAGGCACCGATGGCTTGTTGTTCGGTTACACTCGGAGGTAAAAAGATATTCGTTTCTAATATATTCTTATTGTATAGTCGTTTTATTGTTGTTCCCTCAATTCCAGACCATTTTATTATTCCATAATATTGTTTCAAATATAAATTATCTAATTGCTGATCATGCTTTAACCATACTATATTTGAATCTTGATAATAAGCATCTTCACCGTTGTATACAACAGTTCTTCCAATACTACCAGATGCAGATATAAGGATATCGCCTATTTCAGGATAAGGATATTTTTCTTTATACTCTTCGAATTTTTCTTTGGATATAAAAGCATCAGCAGTCCCTCCAAATGTTCCAACCTTATAGAAAGGAATATCGCCATTTTCACTAGTTTCATCTTTAAAAATACGTTTATTCATAGCAACCGAACCCAAACTACCTAATGTCTTTTCTTTCCAATCGCCTTCAAATCCATCGAATCGAATCTCAGGAACAGTCTGACCAACTTTCGGAAACATCTTGGAGAGCATAGTCGCCTTGAGACATTGGTAGTTGGTCAGATTCTCTTTGTGGCTTGCTATAAGTTCGTCGAGAGTGCGTAAAAGAGAGCCGATGGCGGTTTGTTCTTGGAGTGAAGGAAAGCTCATTTTCATACTTTTCAATACTGTGCTAGATAAATTTCCAATCGCACCATTTCCACCTTGTACAAATTGTAACACTCGTTTATACTCATTTGAACTCATCCAGGCATTTACAAAGTAATTCTGCTCAGTTTTAAAAAGTAGCATGAACCCGCCATGAACAACTATCTCGTTATCTACTAAATTTTCTACTATTGCATGTTTTCCTACTAGTTTTGTGGAGCCATTAGCTGCAGTTACTAAAATATCACCATTACTTATTCTAGGAATGTTTACTACAGCCTTATCAACAAAAACATCATCATCGGATAATATAAAAGTATCATCTACAATATTTGAACTCCTCAAAACTCTAACACCACTACTCCTCACATCACTAGGTTTATATGTTAGCCCCCTTCGGATTTCTACTTGGTCCATTAGCAAAGATTGCTGCCAAGGATTTTCAAAATTATTAAATCTTAACTTAGGTTTGAGTTCTTCTTCCATCTATTCTCCATTCATAAACTATATTCTTCATGTAGTCTAGTCGCAAATTCCTTAATTGCATTATTAAGGCCTTGTCTATATTGTAACTTATTTTTATTCGACTTATGAAAATATTCCTCATAATTTGCTGTTTCTCTTAAGGCTGTTTCTCCGAGCTGTTTCTCTTCTTTTCTTCTAATATCAAAATTTAAAACATAAAAAGTCAAAGCTTGTTTATCAATTGCCCACTCTTTAGCAAAATCACTAATTTCATTTTCAATCTTTTGCGCAACTCTCTCCTTTTGTTTTTCTCCATCATCAGAATGTAGTAAAGTGTTTTCGGACAAGTGATCTAAAAGTACTTTATAATTCTTATTCTCTGTATCATCATCCATAACTTTACCTTCTATTGATTGAGGAGAAGAAACATAACAATCTGTTATATCAACAATTTTCTTCCGATCAATTATAATCTCTGAATCTAATTCACCAGACGATACCTTATCTGTAGATAATTCCTCGTTAGATTGCGTCTCAGAAACTTCCTGCTGTACTTTTTGAAAACTTTGTTCGTTAACCCATAATTTTATGAGTTCAATTTGCTCACCATTATATGTAATTTGTTGCGTACTCGGAATAATATCAAATATTAATTCTCGACTATTATCCAGAACTGATAATTCTATTTCTTCTAGATTTGGTAAAAATCTCGTATTCTTATTTTTATTGTTCTTTTCAAACTTAAATAAAGAAGATAATCTATAAAAACTTGTTTCTTCTTTTAAATCTATTTTTTTATCAGACAAAGATATTTCTAGTAATTTTAGAGTTCTAATATTAGGAGTAAGAGTGATTCCTGGTATGACTGGATTTATATCTACTTCCTGCGCATCAAGAATAAAGGTTGAGACATTCGAAAAGTGTATCTCGTAGCCAAACTCAACATTATTCGGATAATCCATCTCAAAATAACGGCTATCCTGAGAAAAAATCATCAAAGAATGATCTGTTTTAAGATATGAATTTTCTCGAACAATTATTTTTTTTAGAGAATTGCTAGCTCTATTATTAGAAGCAATTATATTGACTATTTGTCCCTCGCTGATATTATTTTTACTAATTTCTAAGTATTCAATATTCTGAAGATAACTAACATCAATAACAATGTTTTCCTCGTTACCATAATAAAAAGTGCAATTGCTGATTTTTAATTTTTCACATTTTTCAGCATTTAAAAAGATACCTAATAACTTCTCAACACTTAACGAGGAATTTGTTATTTCAATAGATTTGCTATTATTTATACATTTAGTAAATTCATCCATATTAAACAACTCATCCAAAACTAAACTATCATTAATATTCCCTTCAACCCCATCAATTATTATACGGAGATTTTCAATATATGTCTCATTTATATCTAAAAAGCTTAAAATTTTTTTTAATGATTCACACTCCAAAATATTCGAAATTTTTAAATAATGAAACTGATTGAATATAAAAAGTTTATTCGTTAAAATGAAATTATCAAAAGGCTTGACAACAGGTAAGGATACATCAAATATTCTTTTCAATAGTTCAACATCAGTATCGTTCAGCTGAATTGAGCTAGAATTATTACCTCCAAATTCTAGATTCGTCTTTTTTACATCAACAAGAATATCATAAAATGGTACTAAAACTATTTTTTCTAAAATATCTGAATTCAATACCTTACTAATCTTCTGTAATTTGATTAAATAGTCATTTCCATAATAAAACAAATAAATTCTTTTTGATTTTTCAAATATTTTATATAAAAATGGTAAATCACTTCCATATATAGAATGTCCAATAATGTATGTATCAACTGAATTTTCCTGATACTCTTTAATTTTCTCTAATAATTGTCTGCGTTTTTCAAATAAATAAGTATCTTTTTTAATTCGGATAAGTTTATCATTATCCATAGATCCCGGAATATTAAAAACGTTAAACTCTTCATTACCAGTGAATCCTCCTCCAAAAATAATATTCTTTTCAGCTAAGGAGCCATGTACTTGAAAATATCTTGAATTTTGATTATTTTCTATTTGAACTAGTTCTATATCAGATAAGGTACTTGTATAATTAAAGTTAATTACATCCGCATCTTTGAATATGTTTTTATAAACTTCATTGACTATCAAACCTTTATTATTATTTTTTCGAATTCTATATGAATTATTCCACTTCTCATAAGAATCAGATAAATAGGAAGAAAACAATTCTTCCAACTCTTTAAGGTATGTATTTATTTCGGTAACACTGTATAGACTTCTAATTCCATCATCATTATTGTAAGTAATTTCATTAATCTCCTTGATATGATTTTCAAAAATAGACTCTAAATCATTCCAGTTCAATGATTTACCATCAAATTTTTGCAAAAACAATTTATTAAAATTATAAATATCTTCATTGGTTTCAAGTCTTTCCTCTACCCTTATATGTTCTACAAAATTATTATATGAGCTTTTTATACCCGCACTAATATCAAAACCATTGCCTACTATTATCATTTTTGAATAACTAGACTCAGCATTAATTGCGTTATTAGTAACTATTCCACTTCGACTAATCCCCTCAGACATCTATATAAACACCTCTCTAATTTTATTGTAAATATTTTTAAAAAAACTTGTCTATACCATTATATCAATTCTTACTGAGTATATAAAGCTTTTATATACAAAATACCCCTTAGAAATTAATTCCTAAGGGGTTGTATTTATCCTGCTACTTGTGTAGTTTCTTCTGATTTCGCTTTCTTATCCTTCTTACTCGAACCACTCAATCGACGTTTACTATCTCGGATTGTATTGAGGTCTTTCAGGAGTTTGGTCAGGTGCTCTTTTTCTGGATAGGCTTCTGCACTGGCTGCGGTGTAACGCATAAAGAGGTCGTAGATGCTGGTTAGTTCGGTACGGACTTGTCTGGTCTTGCCGACTTCCTTGGCAGATTTATGCGCACGCGCCTGACTTTCGACCTTATCATAGTCTTCCTGTGCACTAATCACCGCCGTCAACATAGGTGTCAGTCCTAAACTGGTAACTGCTGTCTGGTAGGGCTCTTCGCTCAGCGTTTTGAGCAGACTCTTGATTTCTGCCGTTTCCACATCATTGCTATGCTTGGTGATATCCTTGTACTTGGCAAAGACTGGCTTCAAGGTCTCATGAGCTTCTTTGAGTTTGGTCTCCTTGATCTTAGCAAAGCCCCTATGAAGGGTAAAGAGACCGACTAGGGCACTATCACGATTTCGATCGACTTCAGTCAGGTTCGTCGCCTCTTTCTTTTCTACGATAGCGAGTTGGCCTTGGAAGTCTGCTAGCTTGCTCTTGAAGGAATCGAGATGTTTGCTATACATAGGCTCGTCCTTATGTGCCTTGGCAAAAACTTCTAGTAGTTGACCCGTATCTACCATGAGACTTTCAAACTCGCAGTTGGTAAAGTTGGTGTAGCTTAGAGGGCGGATAGTGAATGTTTTTGTCATGATGATAACCTTTCTATTTAACGAATCATTTAGTTTTTTCTTTATCAAATAAAGACTGGATTAGTTCTGGAAGATAGACCTGTTTTTGATCTGTTTTTACAATGCTTCCTTGTCTAGGAGGTTGAATCAAAGGTCTGTCCTTAAATACAAGGACTTGAAACAAAACACAGACCAAAAATATGAGCCCCCATAGAGGAAGTTCCGATAGGAAACTCTCCTCATTTTCTTTATCTTTCTTCATCAGATTTCTCCTTTAAGTTGATAAGACAATTCTAACAAATAGCAAAGAACTTAGGACACTCATCCGCTCAACTGTCTACTTTATCATCCCAACAGCACTTTTTTAGTCTATTTCTTACTTTTACAGGATAAATCAGTCATTTCAGAAATAGAAAATCTCTATCTGACTGGAAACATACCCGTCTGTCAGATAGAGACTCTTACTATTTTTAGATTTTAACTTTTCTAACTTTAGAATACATCTAAACTTTAGGAAAAATGGCTATTCGAAAGCTAGAAGACCTCAAAACTTTCTCAGATAGACTTTTCGAAGCTTAGAATACTTATAAATTTATGTATTTCTTATTATTCTCAGCTTAGAATACATCTAAACTTTAGGAAATTTATGTCTTCGTAACTTCGAAGGACTATCTCCCCACTCTGAGTGGCTCAATGACTTCTTCGACAAGTTGCTTACAAGCTTCCTTGATTTGTTTTTTATAGAGGAGGGGATTGAGGGCATCTGCCACTTCTATCTTATAGTCCTGATAGCGCTGGCTCTTGGTCAGCTGGCTCTCTCCCAGTTGTTTCTTGGCTCCCTTGCGGTAGTGCTCGACATAGTAACGGAGTTCATCCTCTCCGACATACCAACGTTTGCTAAAGACATGGATATGTTGCTGGATAACCGCCTCGATCATCTGATCCAAGATATTGGCAATGGACTGACCGCGATAGCTTTCTGGCTTGTCCTGTACTTCCTTCCATAGTTCAGTGATGATCTGGGCAAGATTTGGATTGGTCTTCTCAAGGCTCTCAATATAGCTATCCACTGCCTCTCTATCTTGAGCGCTTAGGTTCTTTTCTTGACTCTGACCTTGCTCGATCAGGTTTTGGATTAAGGTTAGAATATAGGCATAGTTGATCTCATCCACTTGGATAGACTCTAGTTCATAGTGAATATCAAGGGGTTCCCCATCCTCACCACCATCATCTCTTCGGCTTTTTAATTCAGCTAGGATGTTTTGATAGAAGCCAAGATAGGTTTCCAATTCTTCTGCGCTTAGTCCTGTCTGGGCGTAGATTTCTTCTTCATCATACTCTTTATATACGCGGATAGAGGCTAGATATTTATCAAAAACTTGATAGGCCTTGGCGAGCTTTCTCAACTCAGGTGTAGAGATTTGCTCGATTTGGATTCCTTGCTCAGGATCATCGGTAATGAGATTTTGGAAATCACTGCAACTCCGTAAAAAGTTCCTCTTTTCCTCTTCCCAGCTTGGGGCTAGGACCTCGTTTTCACCACCATTTGAGTAGAGCTTGAGGGCATTATCCACTGCTTCCTTAAAGGCTAGAGGCTTTTGGAAGGTGATGATATGACCGTAGGTCTTACTAGAGTCAAAAATACGGTTGGTTCGGCTAAAGGCTTGAATCAGGTCCTGCGGTTGCATGGGCTTGCGGTCAATAAAGAGAGTCGATAGACAAGGGGCATCAAATCCTGTTAAGAGACGATTGACCACTATAACCAAGTCCAACTGTTCATTGCGATAGAGGTATTTGTCCTGTTTTCGAGCTAGACGGTTATTGACATCCGTATTAAAGCCACGAAGATCCGCCATGGTAAAGTGGGTATCAAACTCTTTGTTATAGTCCTCTAAGACCTGCTTCATGTGGTCTTGGTTGGCTCTTGAGTCTTCTTCATTTTCTGTGACCGAGTAGGTGATAGTCGCCTTTGGAAAGTCAGGAAGGACCTGCTTGACCCTTTCCGATACCTTGACCCTCGTCTCCCCAGCCTTGACTCGTTTGAGCAGGTCATAGTAGGCTTGGGCTTGTGGGATAGACTTAACGGTTATGATGGCATTGTAGGTCTTACCAACTCCCTTTTGGAAGCCTAGCTGTTGACGGGATTTATTGATAATGGCATCCAAGACTTCCAGCATATGTTCCTCATCCTCGTAAACGTTATCTGGTAGGTCATTTTCGGATTTATCCGTGATGAGGGTATTGCGATAATCTACCTTAAAGCCTAAAACTGCGCCGTCATGGATAGCTTCCTTAACTGTATACTCATGGAGACGGTCTCCGTACTGTTGCTGGGTGGTCTGAGCTAGGTCACCTACCTGCTGGCGTTTATTTTCCTTAAAGATGGGCGTTCCTGTAAAACCATACCAGAGCGACTGTGGGAAAAAGACTTTAATATCTTTTTGTGTTTGTGGCGTCACAGCACGGTGGCATTCATCCACTACAAAGGCCACTCTAAGGCCCTTGATTTTGTCAGCATCACGCTGGTAAAGTCCTTGCTCAAACTTACGCATCATGGTGATGATTTTCTGGATAGTAGTTACCACCACACGCTTATCATTACTTCCTAAGCGCTTGACCAAATCATGAGTATTATCCGTCTCATCAATATCAATGACATCATTGGTCGCATAAGAGAGAAAAGATGAAGTGGTCTGTTGATCCAAGTCCCTGCGGTCAACGACAAAGATTGTCTTTTGAATAGAAGGGATTTGTAGGAGATTCCGTGCTACCTTATAGGAGGTCAAGGTCTTCCCTGAACCTGTCGTATGCCAGATATAGCCAGACTCCTGACGGCGAGAAGCTTCCTGAACAGCCTCAATAGCATGGATTTGGTAGGGACGCAGAAGGATGAGAGCCTTCTTACTATCATCAAGGACCGAGTATTGCATGACCATCTGATGAGCACGAGGGATAGAAAGGACTTCGTGGGCAAAGCTAGTCAAGTTTGTCACAGGATAATTGTCCTTATCCACCCACTTGGTTAGAAATTGCTTGTTGAGTTTATTTTCTCTAGCTGCCGCGATATAGCGTGTGTATACTTTATTGGTCACAACAAACATCTGTAAGCTAGAGTAGATGCCACGGAACTTGCCTTCCCTATCATACTTTTTGATTTGATGAAAGGCATCTAGAAAAGCAACTCTGGGACTTTTAAGCTCGATTTGAATCATGGGAAGACCATTGATCAAGAGGGTCACATCTAGCCTGCGGTCTTGATCCTGAGGATTTATCTTATCTCTCTCGACTTGGTTGACAACCTCATAACTGGACTTGCCAGCTGCGATACTGTCTCGCCAAATGACAGATAAACGGATAGTCCCCAAACTAGCATCTTCTCTCTGAACCTCAACCTTGGCAATGCCATTTTCGCCGACCAACCACTTGGCTGCATCATAGTAGCTAACAAAGTTCAGTTGATTCTTTATCTGGCGTTTTTCCTGTTCTGTCAGGGGATGATCTGCCAATAGAGCCACATTGTTCTGGGCTAGCTTTTCAAAGAAGTTTTCCCATAATTGCTCTTCAGTTTTAAGGTCATCTCTGTAAGTCCATTGACTTTCCCCAGTCACCAGTTGGCTGATCAGTTGTTTTTCTATTTCCAGTTCTGGTTTTACCTGCATCATACTCTCTCCTTTGCTACATGTCTGCTCCTTTTATTATAGCATGTTTAGACTCAAAGTCCATCACTCTTCCCATAGCAAAAGCAATCTTCCCCCTTTCTCCTCCAAAATATGGTATAGTAGAATTATACTATCTATGAGGAGTTTACATGTCACAGGATAAACAAATGAAAGCTGTATCTCCCCTTCTGCAGCAAGTTATCAATATCTCATCGATTGTTGGTGGGGTTGGGAGTTTGATTTTCTGTATTTGGGCTTATCAAGCTGGGGTTTTACAGTCTAAGGAAACCCTCTCTGCCTTTATCCAGCAGGCAGGTATCTGGGGGCCACCTCTCTTTATCTTTTTACAGATTTTACAGACGGTCGTACCTATCATTCCTGGGGCCTTGACCTCGGTGGCTGGGGTCTTTATTTACGGGCACATCATCGGGACTATCTACAACTATATCGGCATCGTGATTGGCTGTGCCATTATCTTTTATCTGGTGCGCCTCTATGGGGCCGCATTTGTCCAGTCTGTCGTCAGCAAGCGCACCTATGACAAGTATATCGGCTGGCTAGATAAGGGCAATCGTTTTGACCGTTTCTTTATCTTTATGATGATTTGGCCTGTTAGCCCTGCTGACTTTCTCTGTATGCTGGCTGCCTTGACCAAGATGAGCTTCAAGCGCTATATGACCATCATCATTCTGACCAAACCCTTTACCCTCGTGGTTTATACCTACGGTCTGACCTATATTATTGACTTTTTCTGGCAAATGCTTTGACACATAAAAAATCCGTTTGGTTTCCCAAGCGGATTTTGTGGTTTATTTTGAAACTTCTTTTGCAAGGACAAAGTTCCCAAGTGTGGCAGAACCATTCCCTGCGACTGCTGGAGTCACGATATAGTCACGCACATCTGGTACTGGAAGGTAGCCATTGAGAAGAGCTGTAAATTTCTCACGGACACGGTCCAGCATGTGTTGTTGAGCCATGACCCCACCACCAAAGACGATCACATCTGGGCGGAAAGTCACTGTCGCATTGACTGCAGCTTGAGCGATGTAGTAGGCTTGAACATCCCAGACAGAGCTGTTAAGTTCAATGTTTTCACCACGAATACCTGTACGAGCTTCCAAACTTGGTCCAGCCGCAAAGCCTTCCAAGCAGCCTTTGTGGAATGGACAAACACCGTTGAATTCTTTTTCAATATCCATTGGGTGTTTCGCCACATAGTAGTGGCCCATTTCAGGGTGACCCGCACCACCGATAAACTCACCACGTTGGATGACACCTGCACCGATACCTGTACCGATTGTGTAGTAAACCAAGTTTTCGATACGACCGCCAGCATTGTTACGGGCAACCACTTCACCATAGGCAGAGCTGTTTACGTCTGTAGTGAAGTACATTGGTACGTTTAAAGCGCGACGAAGGGCACCAAGCAAGTCCACATTTGCCCAGTTTGGTTTTGGAGTCGTTGTGATAAAGCCATAGGTTTTTGAATTTTTGTCAATATCAATTGGACCAAATGAACCAACTGCAAGACCAGCAAGATTATCGAATTTTGAGAAGAACTTGATGGTTTTATCGATTGTTTCGATTGGAGTTGTTGTTGGAAATTGTGTTTTTTCTACAACGTTAAAGTTTTCATCACCGACAGCACAGACAAACTTTGTACCGCCCGCTTCCAAGCTTCCATATAATTTTGTCATGATAAACCTCTTGTTTTTATTTTCTTTATTATAGCATATTTCGAAAGTCTAAATTTCTCTATTTTTTAGATTTTCCTCTGTAAATCTTACCATTCAAGCAAAAACGAACAAACATGTCATTTGTTCGTTTTCACATTAGAGAGGATTGATTAGATTTTCACTTCGATCACAGCATCCCCCTTCGCAACTGAACCTGTTGCGACTGGAGCTACTGAAGCGTAGTCAGCTGTATTTGTAACGATAACCATTGTTGTATCATCAAGTCCAGCTGCAGCGATTTTATTTGAGTCAAATGTTCCAAGAACATCGCCAGCTTTAACCTTGTCACCTTGAGCAACTTTTGCTTCAAAACCTTCACCGTTCATTGTTACAGTGTCGATACCAACGTGGATCAAGACTTCAGCACCATCAGTTGTTTTCAAACCAAAAGCGTGTCCTGTTGGAAAGGCAATTGAAACTTCAGCATCAGCTGGTGCATATACCACACCTTGGCTTGGTTTCACAGCGATACCTTGCCCCATAGCTCCACTTGAGAAGACTGGGTCATTGACATCAGCAAGAGCGACAACATCACCAACGATAGGAGTTACAAGTGTTTCATTTTGAAGAGATGCTGGCGCAACTTCTTCTTTTGCTTCAGCAACTTCAGCTTGTTTTGCAGATGCAGTTGCCTCTACTTCATCTTCGTAACCAAACATGTAAGTAAGGGCAAAACCAAGGACAAATGATACAGCTACCATAAGAAGATATAGTGGAAGTTGTCCATTACCTGCATAAAGCATTGTACCAGGGATGATAGTGATACCACTACCAGTAGCAGCAAGTCCAAGGATTGAAGCCAATCCACCACCGATTGCACCAGCAATCAATGAAAGGAAGAATGGTTTACGGAAGCGCAAGTTCACCCCGAAGATAGCAGGCTCTGTAATACCTAGGAAGGCAGAAAGAGCAGCTGGGAAAGCAAGTGTTTTCAGTTTTGGATTTTTAGTTTTAACACCAACCGCAACAGTCGCAGCACCTTGAGCTGTCATAGCAGCTGTGATGATCGCGTTAAATGGGTTAGCATGGTCAGCAGCAAGCAATTGAACTTCAAGCAAGTTGAAGATGTGGTGCACACCTGACACGACGATCAATTGGTGAACCCCACCGATCAAGAAACCACCAAGACCAAATGGCAAGCTGAGGATCGCTTTTGTAGCGATAAGGATGTAGTTTTCAACGACGTGGAAGACTGGTCCGATGACAAAGAGTCCAAGGATAGACATAACCAAAAGTGTCACGAATGGCGTTACTAAGAGGTCAATCACATCTGGAACAACCTTGCGGACAGCTTTTTCAAATTTAGCTCCGACAACCCCGATGATGAAGGCTGGAAGAACTGAACCTTGCAAACCAACAACAGGGATGAAACCAAAGAAGTTCATAGCTGTTACTTCACCACCTGAAGCGACTGCCCAAGCGTTTGGAAGTGAGCCAGAAACAAGCATCATACCAAGAACAATACCAACGGCTGGATTTCCACCGAATACACGGAAGGTTGACCACACAACCAAACCTGGCAAGATGATAAAGGCTGTATCTGTCAAGATTTGAGTGTAAGTTGTCACATCAGCTGGAAGTGTCATTCCAAGAGCAGTCAAGAGACCACGCACACCCATGAAGAGACCTGTCGCTACGATAACTGGGATGATTGGAACGAAAACGTCACCGAAAGTACGGATAGCACGTTGGAACCAGTTCCCTTGTTTAGCAGCTTCTGCTTTCATGTCATCTTTAGATGATGTTGGCAAACCAAGTGCAACAACTTCATCGTACATTTTGTTAACTGTACCTGTACCAAAGATGATTTGGTATTGACCTGAGTTAAAGAACGCACCTTGAACTTTTTCCAAGTTCTCAATCACTTCTTTATTGATTTTTCCTTCATCTTTGACCATGACACGAAGACGAGTCGCACAGTGGGCAACACTGTTGACATTTTCACGTCCGCCCAAGGCATCGATGACTTTTTTTGCAATTTCCTGATTGTTCATTTGCAAAAATCTCCTTATATAAAATTTCGTTATTGTTTGAAAGCGATTTTATTCGCCCTTACGACTATTATTTTATCATGTTTTAGAAATATGTCAAGCGTTTTGCAGAAAAAATATTCTATCCACTTAGTAGACACGTTTCAGATTGATTGTTTTTGACTGTTTTAACAGACATCTCTTGAAAAAATAAGTTTGAACCCTTGGTTAAAAAGGCTTTTATTTCATTATCTTTCATATTTTCTTGAAAAGTTGATTGATTTTCTGGTTTTGTTTTGTGATAAACGTTTGACAGTTTTTTCTCTTTTTTAACATAAAAGACTTGCTTTTTTAACCGAAAACGGTTACTATTAAAAGTGATAAGATTTTTGGAGGAATGAATGAATGGAATGGACAACTGAGCATCGTTACAGACTTTATCAAGATTGGACGCAAGAAGAAATTCAACATATAAAGGAAAATATGGCACAATCTCCATGGCATACTCATTACCATGTTGAGCCAAAAACAGGACTTCTAAACGACCCAAATGGCTTTTCTTACTTTGATGGGAAGTGGATTGTTTTTTATCAAAACTTTCCTTTTGGTGCAGCCCACGGTTTGAAATCTTGGGTTCAATTGGAAAGCGAGGACTTGGTTCACTTCACAGAAACTGGTGCCAAAGTTTTGCCTGATACTCCATTAGATAGCCACGGTGCCTACTCTGGTTCTGCCATGCAGTTTGGTGATAACTTGTTCCTATTCTATACAGGAAATGTTCGCGACGAAAACTGGATCCGTCACCCATACCAGATTGGGGCTTTGATGGATAAGGATGGCAATATTACGAAGATTGACAAGATCTTGATTGACCAGCCAGCAGACTCTACAGACCACTTCCGCGATCCGCAAATTTTTAACTTCAAGGGGCAATATTATGCCATCGTCGGTGGACAGGACTTGGAGAAAAAAGGCTTCGTCCGTCTCTACAAAGCTATTGACAATGACTACACAAACTGGCAAGCTGTTGGCGACCTTGACTTTGCTAACGACCGCACTGCCTACATGATGGAATGTCCAAACCTGGTCTTTGTAGGCGAGCAACCTGTCCTTCTCTACTGCCCACAAGGATTGGATAAAGATGTTCTAGACTACGATAATATCTATCCAAATATGTATAAAATTGGGGCTTCCTTTAACCCTGAAAATGCTAAAATGGTAGATGTATCTCAACTTCAAAACATGGACTATGGTTTCGAAGCCTATGCAACTCAAGCCTTCAACGCTCCTGATGGACGTGCTCTAGCTGTTAGCTGGCTTGGCTTGCCTGATGTTTCATATCCATCTGATCGTTTTGACCACCAAGGAACCTTCTCTTTGGTCAAGGAACTGATTATCAAAGACGGCAAACTCTACCAATTCCCAGTCGCAGCTGTCAAGGACCTTCGTGCCTCTGAAGAAGCCTTCTCAAATCGTGTCCAAACTAAGAACACTTACGAACTTGAACTCAGCTTGGAAGCTAATAGCCAGAGCGAGATTGTCTTACTAGCTGATAAAGAAGGCAAAGGACTTTCCATCAACTTTGACCTTGTAAATGGTCAAGTGACAGTGGATCGTAGCCAGGCTGGAGAACAGTATGCCCAAGAATTTGGAACTACTCGTTCTTGCCCTATCGAGAATCAGGCTACTACTGCTACGATTTTCATCGATAACTCTGTCTTTGAAATTTTCATCAATAAAGGAGAAAAAGTATTTTCTGGTCGTGTCTTCCCACATGAGGACCAAAATGGTATCCTGATTAAATCTGGAAACCCAACTGGAACTTACTATGAATTAGATTATGGTCGCAAAACTAACTGATGTCGCCAAACTTGCAGGCGTCAGCCCTACTACCGTTTCTCGGGTTATCAATAAAAAAGGGTATCTATCTGAAAAAACCATTCAAAAGGTAAATGAAGCCATGCGAGAACTGGGCTATAAACCCAACAACCTAGCTCGCAGTCTACAAGGAAAATCAGCTAAGTTAATCGGTTTGATTTTCCCAAATATTTCCAATGTTTTCTATGCAGAATTGATTGATAAGCTGGAACACCAACTCTTTAAAAATGGTTACAAGACCATCATCTGCAACAGCGAACACGACTCTGAGAAGGAACGCGAATACATAGAAATGTTGGAAGCCAATCAGGTAGACGGCATCATTTCTGGTAGTCACAACTTGGGAATCGAAGACTACAATCGCGTGACGGCGCCGATTATTTCCTTTGACCGAAACCTATCGCCAGACATCCCAGTCGTCTCCTCTGACAACTATGCTGGTGGGGTTCTTGCTGCCCAGACCTTGGTTAAGACAGGCGCCCAATCTATCATCATGATTACAGGGAATGACAATTCCAATTCGCCAACTGGACTGCGCCACGCTGGTTTTGCTTCTGTACTCCCCAAAGCTCCTATTATCAATGTTTCCAGTGACTTTTCTCCCGTCAGAAAAGAAATGGAAATCAAGAATATCTTGACTCATCAAAAACCAGATGCCATCTTTGCTTCGGATGATTTGACCGCTATTCTAGTCATTAAAATTGCTCAGGAACTGGGAATTTCTGTACCAGAAGAGCTTAAAATCATCGGCTATGATGGGACCTACTTTATCGAGAATTACTACCCTCAACTGGCTACTATTAAGCAACCTTTGGAAGAGATTGCCTGCCTTACCGTTGACCTCCTCTTGCAAAAAATCGAAGGCAAAGAAGTCGCAACAACTGGTTACTTCTTACCAGTTACTCTATTACCAGGAAAAAGTATTTAAACACAAGAAAACTCAGACCAATTCGTCTGAGTTTTTTTATGATCTTAAGTTTTCTAGATAACGCTGGGCAGTCTCTAAGTTAAAGGTTTTATCTGCGATGAGGCGCTCGACTAGGGGAGCTACCTCGGATTCACTAGCACCTGCGAGAAGTGCCAAGGATTTGGCCTGCAATTTCATATGTCCCTGCTGAATACCCGTACTCACCAAGGCTTTGAGGGCCGCAAAGTTTTGGGCAAGCCCGATAGACACGATAATCTGGGCTAATTCTTTGGCAGAAGGATTTCCCAGTAATTCATGACTGATGGCTACACGAGGGTTGAGACCGATAGAGCCACCCTTGGTCGCTACAGGCATGGGCAGGGTCATCTCACCGACCAATTCTTCTCTTTCAAGGTCCAGTGTCCAGCGACTAAGACCTTGGTAGCGTCCATCTCGACTGGCAAAAGCATGGGCCCCTGCCTCAATGGCACGCCAGTCATTACCAGTGGCTATTAAAATGGCATCTATACCATTAAAAATCCCTTTATTATGAGTAGCAGCTCGGTAAGGATCAGCCTGCGCAAACTGACTAGCCAAGGCTATCTTCTCCGCAATTTCTCGTCCTTGATCCTTTTGGCGGCTCAAGTATCGAAAGGCGATACGACAGCTTGCAGTCACCAGAGAATCGGTCGCGTAATTAGACAGGATTCCCATAAGACTCTGTCCCTGACTGAGTTCTTCTAAGACTGGTTTCAAGGCTTCCAGCATGGTGTTGAGCATATTGGCTCCCATGGCTTCTTGGGTATCAACATGGAGATAAACAACAAGGAAGTCTGTTTCGCCTTTTATCTGTTCTACATGCAAATCACGCGCCCCACCTCCACGTTTAACGATAGAAGGATAGGCTTGATTGGCAAGTTCCAAGAGTTCGGCTTTCTTGCTGGCAATTTTCTCTTGCGCTTGTTCAGGATTAGCAACTTGATAAAGGGCTACCTGCCCAATCATCTGGCGCTCATGAACTTGAGCAGTAAAACCGCCTGCTCGCTTGATGATTTTACTTGCATAGCTGGCCGCAGCAACCACGGACGGTTCTTCTGTCACATAGGGAACTGTGTATTCCTGACCGTTGACGAGGACCTCTGGGACCAGCGAATAAGGTAAAGAAAAAGTTCCCACCACATTCTCACTCAGCTGGTCTGCGACAGTCACGCTAATTTGTTCATCCTGCTCCAGACTGGTTTGTTTTTCAGGACTAAGGAGCGCCTGAGCTTTTAACAGCTCAAGGCGCTCTTGGTATGATTTTTTAGAAAATCCATTCCAACTTATCTTCATTATTTTTCAACCTTGCTATAACGGCGTTGGTGGTCAACAATTTCAACCAAGGCAAAATCTTGATTTTCATAGCCAGCAAACTGGGCAGAATTTGTTTCATCTAAGTCTACTTCCTCAAAGAAGACTTTTTCATAGTCAGCAACAGACAAGGCAGTTCGTTGGTTGAGCTTGTTCAAACGGCCTTTATCCAGATAAGCTTCATATCCTTCAACCAATTCACCACTGAAGAACTCAGCCACAGCACCACTTCCGTAACTATAAAGGGCAATTTTATCCCCAGCCTTCAAGCTATCTGTATTTTCCAAGAGAGACAAAAGTCCAAGGAAGAGGGAACCAGTGTAGATATTCCCCACCTTTTGACTGTAGAGAATAGACTGGTCAAAGTGGTTTTGCAAGAGGTCTTTTTTCTCTTGAGGCAGGCTCTTATCCATGATTTTTTTCAAGCCTTTTAGCGCTAATTTAGGATAAGGCAAGTGGAAGCAAACAGCTGCAAAATCATCCAAAGTAAGCTGGTAGCGTTTTTGGTATTCAAGCCAAGTCGTTTTCAAACTATCCAAATATTGTTGGGTAGAATAGACACCATTTACATAAGGTGTTGTCGAGTAATTTGGACGCCAGAAATCCATGATATCACGGGTCTGAGCCACATTGTCATTATTAAAGGCCATAATGCGTGGATTTTGTGTAATCAACATAGCCACACTTCCAGCACCCTGAGTTGGTTCTCCTGGAGTTTCAATTCCATATTTGGCAATATCACTGGCAATGACCAAGACCTTGGACTCTGGAGAATTTTCCACATGCAATTTGGCATAATGAAGGGCAGCTGTCGCTCCATAGCAAGCTTCTTTAATCTCGAAACTACGAGCAAAGGGCTGGATGCCCAGCAAACCATGCACAAAGACGGCCGCAGCTTTACTTTGGTCAATTCCTGACTCAGTAGCCACAATGACCATATCAATTTCTGATCTTTCTTGCTCAGTTAAAATAGAATCACTTGCACTGGCTGCCAAGGTCACGATATCCTCAGTTAGGGGCGCAATACTCAACTCCTTGAGTAAGAGTCCTTTGCTTAATTTTTCAGGGTCAATTCCCCTCGCTTCTGCTAAGTCTTGTAATTTCAAGACATATTGACTGGTCGCAAAACCAATCTTATCAATACCGATTGTCATATTTACCTCTGTTTTATCATTCATTGTAAAAAATCGTTCTATACTATTTTATCACAAATGGCAGTAAAAGAGAGAAAAAAGACTTGATTCACCAAATCAAGTCGCTTATTATTCTAACTTTTATGCTGTTTTCTTAAGTAGGAATAAAATCTGAGAATTACTGTTCCACTAGCCATTCCAATAGAGATTACCAGAGCCAACATGACAACCAAGGTAGCACTCGCAATGGCATGATTGTAATCCCCTGTCACAAAAAAGGCAGTTGTCCGATAGGAAAGATAACCCGGAACCAGAGGTGCCAAGATGGCCAAGATAAAGACCACAGCAGGAGTCTTATAAAGAATACTTAAAATCTGGCTGATACAAGAACCGATAATAGCCGCAATGAAGGTGGCTACGATGACATTGGTCGGTTCTTTAAGCAAGAGATAAATCAGCCAGACAGCCATGCCCAAAATTCCTCCTGGTAAGAGCATAGAACGTTGAACATTGAGTACGATTAAAAAAGTGATTATAGCAAGAAGACTTGCTACTGCTTGTAATAAAAAGGTTGTTAGTGTCATATCAATTCATCAATACCAAGGCGACAGAAGTTCCTGCCCCTAAAGCAAGGGTGATGAGCAGGGATTCAAACATCTTGCTCATACCAGAGTTTATGTGGTTAGTCATAATATCACGGACCGCATTGGTCAAGGCAATTCCTGGTACAAAAGGCATGACCGCACCAGCTATAATCAAATCTGCCGTTGAGGGAAAGCCTGTGTAGCGCGCCCAAAACTGAGCTATCATCCCAAAGACAAAAGCTCCAGCAAAGGCTGTTACAAAGGGAATTCGGATAAACTTTTCCACATAGAGGGAAAAGGCAAAACCAAATAAGGTAGCCACTCCTGCCCCGAGTGCGTCGTAGATATTTCCACTAAACATAATTGAAAAGAAAGGAGCACTAAAGGTCGCAGCCAGAGTCACCTGCAACTTGGTATAAGGAAGAGGTTGGGCTTGCAAAGCCGTCAATTGCTTGAAGGCTGTTTCTAAATCAATTTGCCCCCCAACCAGCTGACGAGAAATCTGGTTGACATCGCAGACTTTTTCGATGTTATAAGAAGATGAGGTCACGCGTTTCATTCGCGAAATATTGGTATTTTCAATGGAGAAAAAGATGGCAGCAGGCATGGCAAGAACATTGCAATCCACAATCCCCTGCGAATGCGCAATCCGAATCATGGTATCTTCTACACGATGAATCTCTGAGCCACTTTTGAGAAGAATGGTTCCAGCTAACATAATCACATCGATGACGGCATTTAATTCTCTTGATTCTTCCATGCTTTCCTCCTTTTATCAACTCCTTCTATTCTATCACAAATCCGGACTCAAAAAAAATCTTTGCCATGAAATCATGACAAAGATTCATTTAATTACGTGAATTTTCGTGGCTTCCCTCACTACTTGATTGATTAGTAGAATGAGTATCTCCTCGTTGATTTCCTTGCTGGTTCCCCTGACTTGGTGTTGTAGTAGAACCTTGGTTTCCACGTTGGGCTGGTGCTGATGATGATGTTGACGGCGGTGTTTTCGGTTTGTAAATTGAAATCTTGATGCGTGTCTTATTCAAATCTACCTTTTCACCTGCTCTTGGACTCTGTTCAACAACGGTACCTTCAGCAGTTCCGGAAGGAGCTGTGGTAACTTCTACAACTTCAATGTTGGCTTCTTTAATACCGACAATTTGAACGAGATTATTTTTAGTAAATTCAAGACTAGATCCTATATAACTTGGCATAGCAACACTTGTTACTTTCTTAGCAATAGTTAAAGTAATTGTTGAGGCCTTACTCAAATCATAAGTTGTTCCAGCAGACGGGCTCTGTCTAAGAACTGTTCCTTCTTCACTCTCGCTTGATTCTTCTTCCTCTATCTTGATGAGATTTTCAGGTACCTTCTTCTGCTTGAGCTCTGCGATAACATCGGTCGATTTACGGCCGATATAATTGCTCAATTGGAAAGATTGCTTGCCTGATGAGACAACCAAATTGATTTTCGTTCCTTCTTTTCGACCAGTTCCAGCGTCAGGATCTGTACGGATAATCCGCCCTTCTTCCACCTTTTCACTAGCCTCTGATTTCTCCTCGCCAATCTCAAAATTGGCTTTCTTGAGGGTTTCCTTGGCTTCCGCCACTGTCTGACCTGCCACATTTGGAATGGCAATTGTTGCAGGAGTTCTGGATAGTATCCAAATAAGAGAAGCTGCCACCAATACAATGCTGGCCAACAAAATCATATAGCGAACTCTAAATTTCCGTTTCTTAACAGGCTTGGTTGCGTAATTGTCCTCTGAAGCCTGCTGACTCGGCTTCGCAGTCTGTGGCTTTGGACTTTGTGTTTGCACCTTAGGAATCGAAGTCAAGGTACTTTGTGGAACTTTAGGAAGAGTCTTGGTGTCAGCCTTAGTGGTATCATTAAACACCAATTTAGGCTCATTGCGACGATTATAAGACAAACTACTAGACAAGTCCACATACATCTCTGCAACTGACTGATAACGATCTGTCAATTTCTTGGCAGTTGCCTTGATGACAACATTCTCTAAAGCCTGAGGCACAGATGGATTCTCAGCTATAACCGATGGCAATGGTTTCTGGAAATGCTGGAGGGCGATGGTCACTGCACTATCCCCATCGTAAGGGATATGTCCTGTCAACATCTCATAAAAGATGATCCCCATGGCATAGATATCACTCTGTACAGTCGCTTTAGAACCACGCGCCTGCTCTGGTGACAAGTAATGAACCGAGCCCAGCATAGAGTTGGTCTGAGTCAGACTCGTCTCAGCAAAGGCTACCGCAATCCCAAAATCTGTGACTTTGGCAGTCCCATCTGGTGTCAAGAGGATATTTTGAGGTTTCAAATCGCGGTGAACAATGCCTCTAGTATGGGCTAAGCGCATAGCCAAGAGGATTTGTCCCATGATTCGGACCGCTTCTTCATTTGAAAGAGGATGGTGTTCCTTGATATAGCGTTTGAGGTCAAGTCCTGCTACGTACTCCATAGCTAAGTACTGTTGACCGTCTTCCTCACCAATATCTGTAATCCGAACGATATGAGGATGGTCCAGATCTGCCATGGCTCTCGCTTCACGCTGAAAACGAGCCACTGCAATGGGATCTGTTTGGTAGTTGGTCCTCAGGACCTTTACTGCCACTTCTTCCCCGTCTAGAATCAAATCCTTGGCCAAGTATACATCTGCCATGCCTCCTCGACCAATTTGTTTGATAATCCGATACCGCCCGGCAAAAATCTTGCCGATTTGGATCATTCTTCATCCTCCTCGTTCATAGAAACAAGGGCAACCGTAATATTGTCTAAACCTCCTGCATTGTTAGCAAAACGCACGAGCGTCGCTGTTTTATCTGCCAAAGGAATATCACTGGTTACAATATCACAAATCTCACTGCCTGAAATCATGTTGGTTAATCCATCGCTATTAAGTAGGAGATAATCTCCTGTCGCAAGGGTAATCATTCCAAAATCAGGCTGAATTTCGTCTTTTTGACCAATTGACTGGGTAATAATATTTTTCTGTGGGTGGCTAGCTGCTTCTTCAGGTGTCAATTGACCAGCCTTGAGCAATTCATTGACCAAAGAATGGTCGCTTGTTAACTGGTGGTATTCTTCTCCACGAATCAAACCGATACGAGAATCCCCAATGTGGGCATAGATAGCCTGATTGCCAATAATAGCAACAGCCTCGAGAGTTGTTCCCATTCCTTTATAGGCTTCATCTTGTCCCAATTGGTTAATCTTTTGATTTTCAATCTCAAGGTTGTTAGCAAACCATTCACGTACTTCATTAACCGTATCGATTTGAGTATCTACCCAAGCTACACCTAGGTCTGTTACCGCCATCTCACTAGCGATATTCCCCGCACGATGACCTCCCATACCATCAGCTAGGATAATCATGGTACGTCCAGCTCTATTGACATAGTGGTTGACATAGTCTTGGTTATTTGTTCGTTTCTGACCAACATCTGTTAATAATGAAATTTCCATGTGTCAGTTCCTTCCTAATCCGATATCTTGCGAAATTGACTGATGAAGAATCCATCACTTCCATACAATTCAGGTGTAATGAGGATACAGCCATCTTTCATGATATCCTTACATTCATGTTCTAGTGTTACCTGCTCAAATTCAGGATGACTTTCTAAAAATGCCTGTACGACTTGAAAGTTCTCCTCTGAGACAATAGTACAGGTACTATAAGTTATTATACCACCTTTGCGTAGTGTTTGACAAACACTACCTAATATTTCTAGCTGAATTTCCTGCAAGGACGCGAAATCTGCCGTTTCTTTATTGTATTTGATGTCTGGTTTTCGGCGCAGAAGACCGATTCCTGAACAGGGAGCATCCACCAAAATCTTATCAAAAGAATCCTGACCAAAAAACTCATGTACCTTTCTGGCATCCAATTTTTGCCTTTGAATCCGATCTGCAACCCCTAGACGTTGGGCGTTTTCTTGAATTAAGTCCAACTTATGGTCGTACAAGTCCAGAGCAGTAACCTGACCTGTCGTGAGATAAGAGGCTATATGGGCTGTTTTCCCACCCGGAGCAGCACAGGCATCTAGAACCTGCTCATGCCCTTTTAAATCAAGCGTCGGAGCAACCAGCTGACTAGACTCGTCTTGGATAGTAATAGCCCCCTCTGAAAATAGGTCATGTCCCGCAAAGTGGCCTTGCTCCTTAACCAGACCAGAAACAGACAAAGGTGAAGCACTGGCCTCCAACAAGGTTTGGATTTCCTCTTTTCGGTTTAAATCAGTCACACGAATACTGGCCTTGTTGCGCACCAAAAGACTTTCAAAAATAGCTTGCGCTCGCTCCTCTCCGTATTCTTCCTTGAGCTTGGCAACTAGCCAAACTGGGAGAGAATAGGCAATGGAATCACGCTTGTTTTTTCGTTTGATGCTAGCAATATCTGGCCAGCCTTCACGTAGGATACGACGAAGGACGGCGTTGACTAATTTTTCACTGCCTTTTTTACGGACTTTGGCAAATTCCACTGCTTCATTGACCACAGCATGGTCTGGAATTTTGTCCAGATAGCGGAGCTGGTAGGCACTCATTAGAAGCAGAACATAAAGCCAGCTGTCTAACTGGTCTCGGTCTTCTATAAAGTGGGACAGGTACCATTCCAGAGTCAGTTTACGGGCTACCGTTCCATAGACCAGCTCGGTCACCAAACCCTTGTCTGCTGCAGAAAGTTGACTTCCTTTGAGATGCTTATTTAAAGCGATGTTTGAGTATGCTTGATTGATAAAGACATCCTCTAATACTACTAGGGCTATACTTCTAGCCGTTTCTACTTTAGTCACCAAATCGTTCTCCTACAGTCAATGTACGTCCAACTCCATTGAGGAAGGAAGCAATATCCATCTTAGGCTTACCAGCTGGTTGCACTTGTTTGAAGGATAGAGCTCCTTCTGCCGTTGCGACAATCAATTCTTTCTTGCCGATAGAGAGGATCTCACCTGGATTTCCCTGACCTTCTACTGGTAGCGCTTCATAAATCTTAAAGCGGTCACCCTTAAGGAAAGTATGGGCAACAGGCCAGGGGTTCATCCCACGGATTTGGTTGAATAGTTGACGACTGCTTTTAGTCCAATCTAATTTTTCTTCCTCTGGCTGGATATTGGGAGAGAAGGTAACCTGACTTGGATCCTGCGGTTCAGGTTTGATGTCACCAGCAATATAAGCCGGTAAAGTGTCCAAAAGCAAATCACGACCAACTAGCGCCAATTTTTCAAACAAGGTACCGACATTATCCTCATCCGTGATAGGAATACTGCGACGAGAAATCATATCTCCTGCATCCATTTCCTTAACCATCTCCATAATGGTCACACCAGCTTCATCATCCCCTTGAATCAAGGCATAATGGATTGGAGCACCACCACGATGTTTTGGAAGGAGTGATGCGTGAACATTGACCGCAAAGTCCATGCTATCAAGGAGTTTGCTTGGGAGAAACTGCCCAAAAGCAGCAGTCACAATTCCATCTGCTCCTAAATTCATAATAGCTTCCATCTCTAGACTTCCAGATAATTTTTCAGGTTGATAAATAGGAAGCCCTGCTTCCTTGGCAGCCTGTTTGACTGGAGTTTCTTGGATAACTTTTTTACGACCAACAGCACGGTCTGGCTGGGTTACAACAGCTAGAATTTCGTAACGATCATCTGTCAAAAGTCCTTTTAAGACTGTTGCTGAAAAGTCGGGTGTCCCCATAAAGATTAGTTTTGTCATATCTTCTCCTTCTTATAAAAATTGCTGTGGCTCATGGTCAATGCTGAGACGGAGCTCACTATTTTCCCGTTTTTGAGTCAAGGCCAAGACCTGATTGAGGGTCGGCCCCAGCTCATCTTCTAAACGGTATTTAATTAAAATCTGGTAATGATAGAGGTTGTGGGTACGGGCGATGGGTTTGGGCGTCGGCCCAAGGATGTTACTGGTTTCAGACAAGCCTGACCGCAAAATGTTCATAACTTCATAGGCACGTTTGATCACCTCTTCTTCCTTCTTGTGAGAAAGGGTAATGCCAATGGTGAAATAGTAAGGTGGATAACCAAGTTGTCGTCTGATTCCCATTTCATAGGCATAAAAGCCTTCGTAATCCTGATCCTTGGCAAATCGAATAGCATAGTGCTGCGGATTATAAGACTGAATCAAGACCTGACCAGCTTTTTCAGCCCGACCTGCACGGCCCGCCACCTGAGTCAAGAGCTGGAAAGTTCTTTCAGAAGAACGGAAATCAGGTAGATTTAAAGCCGTATCCGCATTGAGCACTCCGACTAAGGTTACATTGGGAAAATCTAAGCCCTTAGCAATCATCTGTGTACCCAGCAAGATATCCGCTTCTCCTCGCCCAAACTGGTCAAGCAGAGCTTGGTGACTTCCTTTCTTGCGCGTCGTATCTACATCCATCCGCAAAATGCGGGCCTGAGGAAAGAGTTCTGCCAGCTCGTCATAAGCCTTCTGTGTCCCCGTCCCATAGTAACGAATACTGCGACTCTTACAGTTAGGGCATACCTGAGGAATGTCCTTTGAAAAACCACAATAATGGCAGTTCATGGTCTTGGTATCCATGTGCAAGGTTAGAGAAATGTCACAGTTAGGACAAGTATCCACCGTCCCACACTCCCGACACATGACAAAGCTAGAATAGCCACGGCGATTGAGCATGAGAACCACCTGTTCTTTTTTAGCCAGACGGTCTTGAATGGCTTCTAGCAAAGGAGGCGTAAAGTTTGACGTCTCGTTTTGTCCGATATAGTCCCGAAAGTCAATCACTTGAACCTCAGGGATCCTAGCTAAAGGATTGGCGCGTTGGGTCAGACGTAAATGTTGATAAACGCCTTTTCCAGCCCGCGCACGGCTTTCCAAACTAGGAGTTGCTGAACCAAGTACCAGGGCAGCTTGATTGTACTGAGCCCGTAAAATAGCCACCTCTCTAGCATGGTAGCGGGGATTACTGTCTTGCTTATAAGTCGCTTCGTGCTCCTCATCGATAATCATAACACCTAGATTTTTCAGCGGAGCAAAGATGGCCGATCTGGCGCCAACCACAACTTGGGCATCGCCGCGTTCCACCTTGCGCCATTCATCATACTTTTCACCATTAGACAAGCCTGAGTGAAGGATGGCCACTTTCTCACCAAAGCGAGCAATAAAACGCTCCGTCATCTGAGGAGTCAAGGAAATCTCAGGCACTAACAAGATGGCTGTTTTCCCCTTATCCAGGGCTCCTTGGATTATTTGTAAATAAACCTCTGTCTTCCCACTTCCTGTAATCCCTTGAAGGAGAAAGGGAGGTTGATGACTGCCAATCGCACTCACAACCGCATCACGCGCCTGTCTTTGCTCTGGATTCAACTCCAAAGGCTGACTTGCTTCAATTCCTTCAAAATAAGCAGCCGAGCGTTGGACTTCTTTTTGGACTATGGTAACAGCACCTTGTTCCACAAAGAAGTTGACTTGCTCCCGCGAGTAGGACTCTAACAAACTGGCCAAGGAAGCACTCTCAGGATGAGACAGTAAATAGTCTCTCAATTCCAATTTTTTTTTGGCGCGCGCAGAAATCTCTACACCTTCTAACTGAACAAGGTCTACCTCATACCAAGACTGGGTCTTGACCTTCTTTTGATCAATTGCCTGATATTCTAGCCCAAGCAAGCCTTTTCTAGTCAATCGCATCATTTCAGCTTGCTTACCTAAATCTAGAGAAGAAAAGGCAAGTGAATCTTCTGAATCAAACAAGCGCTCTCGGTCTTCATGACTTAGGCCTTCCAGAGGATAGAGAATCTTGTCATAGCTGGAGTTTAGAAATCCCGGTAACATAGCCTTGAGGATAGAGATTTTGTAGGAGAAGACAGATTTGCGTAACTCCTCAGCCAGCCAGAGTTGTTCTTGCGTGAGAACAGGAGAAAAATCCAACACCTCGACAATATCTTTTAAATCTTGCTCTATCTCTTCTTCAGCTGATTGAGAATCCAAATCAAGAACAATCCCTTGAATCAGGCGATTACCCTTACCAAAAGGCACATGAACCCGCATCCCAACTTCTAGCATTCCCTCAAATTCCTTAGGAATCCTGTAACTATAGGGCTGGTCCGTCTGCATCAAAGGCACATCTACGATAATCTTGGCTATGGCCATCTTCTCACCTCCTCCTTGTCAGTACATTCTTGCAATAGAAAAAATAAGATTGAGTCCCCCCAACCTTAAATTTTTTCACCATCTTCTTTTTCTTTAGCGATTTGCTCTTTGATTTTCTTTTCTTCTTCTTCTTTACGGCGTTTTTCTTCTTCGATACGGCGACGCACTGCTTCACGTTTTCCTTCTGGATCTGGGTGAATTGTAACGTTTCCTGATTCGATTTCTTCTAAAGCGCGAAGAGTTGATTTTTCAGACTTGAAACCTTGAGTTGCTGGCGCACCTGCTTCCAATTCGTGGGCACGTTTTGCTTCCAAGATTACGAGTGAATATTTTGAAGGAACCTTGTCGAGCAAGGTATCAATAGAGGGTTTTAACATCATTTGCTTGTACCTATTTTCTAAATTTTATCGGGTAGTTGGAGATTTTGGTAACATCTCCTGATAGTGACCAATGACACGATCCACACGGAAGTGTTCTGCTTCGATCACACGTTTGACACGCTCAGCAGCTAGGGGCACCTGATCGTTAACAATCGCATAATCATACTCACGCATGAGGGCAATTTCTTCCTTAGCTTTTTCGATTCGTTGGGCAATCACTTCTACACTATCTGTTCCACGTCCTACCAAACGATCTTGCAATTCATCCAAATCTGGTGGTGTCAGGAAGATAAAGACAGCATCTGGAACCTTTTTCTTGACCTGAAGAGCACCCTGAACCTCAATTTCAAGGAAAACATCGATTCCCTTGTCCAAGGTTTCATTGACATAGGTCAGAGGAGTGCCATAGTAGTTGCCGACATATTCCGCGTATTCCAACATCTGTCCTTGACGAATCAGCTCTTCAAACTCTTCGCGAGTGCGGAAGAAATAGTCAACACCGTCCACTTCTCCAGGACGTTGTGCGCGTGTCGTCATCGATACAGAGTATTGAAATTGGTTTTCAGAACTCTCAAAAATCTCTCTTCTAACCGTTCCTTTTCCAACCCCTGAAGGACCAGAAAAAACGATTAGTAAGCCTCGGTCTACCATTGTGTCTCCTTTTAGTCAGTCTGTGAAATAACATTTCTCTAGAATAATGGCAAAAAGCCAGATTATCCTTTACAGTCTTTCTATCTAGTGTAACAAAAAAGCAGTAATTTTTCAACTGCTCTTTCTTATTTATTTAGCATAATCTACTGCACGAAGCTCGCGAATCACGGTTACCTTGATATTTCCTGGGTAATCGAGATTGTTTTCAATTTTCTCACGAACTTTGTGAGCCAAGATTGTGACTTTGTCGTCCTTGATTTGTCCTGGATTGACCATGATACGAATTTCACGTCCTGCTTGAAGGGCAAAGCTAGTTTGTACTCCTTCAAAGCCGTTAGCAATTTCTTCCAAATCATGAAGACGCTTGATGTAGCTTTCAAGAGACTCACTACGAGCACCTGGACGGGCTGCGCTCAAGGCATCTGCTGCAGCGACGATCACTGCAATCACGCTCTCAGCTTCGACATCGCCGTGGTGACTAGCAATCGTATTGACCACAACTGGATGCTCCTTGTACTTACGAGCCAATTCCATACCAATTTCAACGTGACTACCTTCAACCTCGCGGTCAATAGCTTTCCCGATATCGTGAAGGAATCCAGCACGACGGGCAAGAGCCGCATTTTCACCAAGTTCACTCGCCATGATACCAGCCAACTTAGCAACTTCAATCGAATGACGCAAGACATTTTGTCCATAAGAAGTACGGAACTGCAAACGTCCCATAATCTTCATCAAGTCTGGATGAAGGTTTGGCGCACCAATCTCATAGGCTGCTGCCTCACCGTATTCACGGATCTTATTGTCAATCTCTTGACGGTTTTTCTCAACCAACTCTTCGATACGAGCTGGGTGGATACGACCATCTTTGAGCAACATTTCCATAGTCATACGGGCAATCTCACGACGAATCGGATCAAATCCTGACAAGGTCACCACTTCTGGTGTATCGTCGATAATCACATCAACCCCTGTCAAACTTTCAAAGGTACGAATGTTACGACCTTCACGACCAATAATGCGTCCCTTCATAGTATCATCTGGCAGATGAACTGTTGAGTTTGTTGACTCCGCTACATATTCACCAGCGATACGTTGCATAGCTTGAACCAAGATGTCCTTGGCCATTTTGTCAGAACGTTCCTTGACCTCTTGCTCAGCTTCGCGAATACGGCTGGCAATCTCCTTGGTCAAGTTTTCCTCTGTCTGAGCCAAGATAATATCTCGTGCTTCTGCCTGAGACAGGGCACCAATACGCTCTAACTCTGCTTCTTTTTGTCTTTCGACTTCCTCTAATTGCTCTTCACGCGCATCAAGGTTTTTCGCTCTATCAGAAATACTTTGTTCTTTTTGTTCAAGTGTTTGTTCTTTACTCGTCAAATTGTCGTCCTTACGGTCGAGGCTAGTAGCTCTCTCTGTCAAACGACTTTCGATTTGTTTGAGTTCCTGACGTTCTGATTTGAATTCAGCGTCCACTTCTTCACGGTATTTTCTGGCTTCTTCTTTGGCCTCCAATAGTGCTTCTTTTTTAAGAGACTTGCTTTCACGCTTGGCTTCATTAACAAGTAAATCTGCTTCACGCTCAGCTTGTCCACGTAAATTAGTTGCTTCTTGTTCAGCATTTAAAAGCATCAACTCCGCAGCTTCCTGAGATGATTTCATCTTAGCTGAGATGCTGACATATCCAATGACTAAACCAATGATGACGGCAAAAACAGCAATTGCAAGCGACATAATTTCCATGTTTTTACCTCATTTTATTGTTATTCCGAATGACATACATTCTTTTACATTCTACCATAAAAAAGTGATTTTCACAAACCTAAAATAGAATATGTTTTGGGGAATTGGAGTTTAATTACCTATAATTTATTAGCGTAATCTCTATTTCTTAAAAATCCTAGTTTTAGTAGAGATTTGAGAAAAATCCCACCTTTCAGTAGACTTAGTAATGATCTTTGAAAGACAAGAAAGCCACGCTATCTTCATCCATCATATAAATCAAGCGATTTTCTGCGTCAATACGACGTGACCAGGCTCCTTGGTAGTCATACTTGAGTGGTTCTGGCTTACCTATTCCTGTAAATGGATCGCGTTGAATATCCTTGATTAGCATGTTGATTCTTTTTAGGGTTTTCTTATCCTGAGTTTGCCAGTAGCAATAATCAGCCCAGGCATCTTCTGTAAACTTGAGCAGCATTTCTCACTCCTCAATAACATGGACCTGAGTACTTCCAGCACGGACTTGAGCCATTCCTCGCAAAACCTTATCAGAAAGTTCCTTATTTTGAGCAATTCTCAGGGTTTCCTGAATACTATCCCACTCACTCTTTGAAAGTACTACAATGTCCTCGTCTGGATTTTTATTGACCACCGTCAAAGGCTCAAATTCATCATTTACCTTCTTCATGTAGTCTTTTACATGATTTCGGAATGTTGAGTAAAGAACTACTTCCATAACCATACCTCGTTTTACCTCTTTTCCACTATTATACACAAAAAGAAAGAAATTGTCAGAAACTTGTACAAGATTTTCTTTTCTATCTATTTATACTCAATGAAAATCAAAGAGCAAACTAGGAAACTAGCCGCAGGCTGTACTTGAGTACGGCAAGGCGACGTTGACGTGGTTTGAATTTGATTTTCGAAGAGTATTATTCGTAAAAAATCTCAAAAAGCCTACCTTTCAGTAGACTTAGTTTGTTTCTATTCCAATCGGCACTCTTCCAAAATTCTGTTCTGCTATACTTGGATTTCCTAGTTGGTAAATCTGGTCTGCCTTTTGAGTCATGACATCCCAAGGTTCTTTGCCAATTCGGCTGACTAGATTGACCTGCCCTTTCAGAGACTTAAGATGCTGTCTACCTTTTTCGGTAAAACCAAGAACATGGATGGCTTCTAGCATGTCACTTTCTCTGGCCTGCACCAAGATATAGGTCAAGAGGCGTCTGACACGCGCCTTGGTATAACGCTTGGTCGCAACCGCTTCAACCAATTCGTCAACAGACTGGACTGTTTTAATAGCCTCTTTAATGCGCACTGCCATTTCTTGATTGACCTGATAGATAGTGGTTAGGTCTGGATTGGACAAGATTTGATAGCAGAGCATAGGAAAATAATCATCCCAACTCACCTTACTGGTCTGCTCAAAGAGGGCAACAGAAGGCATAAAGTGTTCTAAGAAATCTTGGTCCTTCTGGTGCTGACGGAGGGCTGTTGCCGAAGCAAAGTCCACATCCTTGTCCACAGAATGGTAACCAGCCCCCTGACGCTGAATCGGATGGAGTTTGATGTTGCGTCCTGCAACCGCCTTGGCATAGGCCAGAGCAAGAACATGATTTGGCGTATTGCCAGAAAAATCAAGACCTGCAAATTCCTTCCACATAGCTTGGGTTTTCTGGGGATAAGAGAGAGAATCAGGTAGATTTTCCACAAATTTCTCCATCTCAGCACCTTTCTCTGTGTATAAGTCAGCAATTTTCTGATAATCCAGAACTTCCTCTGTCCCAAAGGATAACCTATCAATACCCAGCCTAGCCAAGATATCCACAGCACCTTGACCAAAGAAATCTGCTGCCTGAACACTGACTAAAAAGGGCAATTCTACTACCAAATCTGCGCCATTTTCCAGTGCCATCTGGGCTCGTGTCCACTTGTCAACGATAGCAGGCTCTCCACGCTGCATGAAATTCCCTGACATGGCAACGATTTTCAGTCCCTCAGCATGATTTAGCAGGTATTTATGCCCATTATGAAAGGGATTAAACTCCGCGATAATACCTGTGATGGTCATGATAATCTCCTACTTCTGCGCGACAAAAAACCAACGGGTACTAGTTTCTGTTGGTTCCTTGTCCTCAAAGTCGGCATAGAGTTTGAAGGACTTGAAACCAGCCTGTTCCAGCAAAATATCATAGGTCAGGACCTCATAAGTCCGCTCCTCATGCACTTCATCATGGCGACTAAAGGAACCGTCAGACTCCTTGACAAAGAAAGTCAACTCATGCACAATGGAGTGAGGTGCTTCGTCCTCGTAGGTATCCCAGAGCATGGCGAACTCTTCCGCATTTTCATGGTAAGAATAGCCTGGAAAAACCTCATCAGTCTGGTAGGTTGAATGCACATCAAAGATGAAGATGCCATCTTCGTGGAGGGAATTATATACTTCCTTAAAGACGTCTCCCACTTCCACCTCATCCTGCATGTAGCAGACAGAGTCCGAATAACACGTAACAAAGTCATATTTACCTGCTTTAGACAAATCTAGCATATTGGCTTCAATAAAATCAATCTTTTGCTTGGCTGAAGCCGCTCTCTTCTCGGCAATCTTCAACATATCCCCACTCAAGTCAAGTCCAGTCACATCAAAACCAGCCTGAGAGAAGCGCACCGATTGAATTCCTGTCCCACAAGCCAGTTCCAAGAGTTTCTTTCTCTCCTTGGTCTTAGGCAAATGACGCAGAGAAAAATCCGTCCATTTATCATATAAACTATCGTCCATGACCGTATCATAGACCGCCGCAAAGGTTTCATAAGTTGCCATAATCATGATACCAAGAGCCTCCATGGCAAACACCACTTGCCCTATACCTTTCTATCACATTCCTTTTAAAATAAGCAAAGAAACCCAGTTGACTACAACTGAGTTCATCTTCTAAGCAAGAGCTTCTGAAATATCTACTGAATCCGCCTCATGCCATAGTTTTTCTAGGTTATAGTGGGCACGCATTTCTTCTGAAAAGACATGCACAACGACAGCACCAAGGTCCAGCAAGACCCAACCTCCTGCTGCGTCGCCTTCGACATGACTGCCTTTAAAGCCTGCATCAGCTACTTTTTCACGAATGTTATCAGCGATAGCGTCCAACTGACGGCTATTCATTGAGCTAGTGATAACAAAATAGTCTGTCACGCTAGTCAAATCTTGTACGTCAAGTGCGAGGATATTCTCCGCACGTTTCTCATCAGCCGCTTTCACGACTAGTTCTAGTAATTCTTTTTCGTTCATTTAGTCCTCTTTCAAATAGTGCACAAAGGCGTTATAGGTTTCAAGGGTTTGGGGATAGATGGGGAATCCCTGATGAGCTAGATACTCCACTGTACGAGCTGTTTCGTAGGCCACTGCCTTATTGAGCGATAGACTTGCAATCTCCCGCGCCACATCTACTCCAGGAAAGGCTCGATTGTGCTCAATATAGTCTGCTACATAGATAACCTTATCTAGGCTTGTCATCTGACCAGCCCCAACTGTATGGATTTCAATAGCTCGTAGAATTTCAGAATCATGCAAATTCAAATCTTCCTGAATCTTGTAGATGCCAACCATACCATGCCAGACATTATTGCCCCAATTTTTGAGGTCAGGGTCTAGCTGATAACGGTCAATCAAGTCTAAAAATTCCTGATCTGACAGCTTTTTAGCATAGTCATGAAGAAGGCCTGCTAGTCCTGCTTTCTCGGCATCGATTCCAAATCGCTGAGCCAATTCTATGGCTGCACGCTCCACACCCAAGCAATGGGTTAACCGTTTCTCGGGTAGAAACTCTGCCATTTTTTCTAACAAATCCTCACGGGAGCAGTTGATATAGTCTTGATAGGCCATCAGTAGAGCCCCTCCTTCTCGATGTAATCTAGCACAGGCTGAGGTAGGAGAAAGTTGGGTTTCCGACCTTGGGCAAGGAAGTCACGCACCATGCTAGACGAGATATCCATGAGAGGCACATCCACCCAGATAACTGGATAGGAAGTCCCTGCCTTGTAGCGTGGGCGCTGAACCCCTACAAACTGAACCATGTCGACCAGCTCATCAATTCGGTACCACTTAGGCAGATAATCCACCATATCAGCTCCGATAATGAAGTAATAATCCGTGTCTGGATGTTGCTCGGTCAAAATCTTCATGGTGTCGTAGGTGTAAGAAACGCCCTTGCGCTCCAATTCAATTGTTTCAATAGCTAGGCCGTCAATCCCCTCAATCGCCAACTCAAGCATCTTGAGACGATGGTGCTCAGGGATAGTTTCCTTTTTATCTACGTGAGGAGGTTGGTATTCTGGCATGAGCAGAACCTGGTCTAGTCCCAACTGCTGGCGCACTTGATCCGCAACAATGAGATGGGCATTGTGAACAGGATTAAAATTACCTCCTAAAATCCCTACTTGTTTGCGTTTTTTCTCCTTGATTTCTGGCTCCAACTCTACCTTGGTAAAGGGAGTCAATAATTCGATTGCCATAGGCTAGTCTCCTTTATTTCTCTGTAAAAACAGTTGTTTGGAGTATAGTTTTTAGATTTCTTTGACTTTTTTAGAAATCTTGCGATTTTCTTTCTTGCTAGATTGTTTATACAAAATCAAGATGCGTCCGATTTTTTGGACTGTGTCCACACCGATTTCTTCTTCCAAAATTTCAGCTACTTCGTGGATATTTTCATCTGTGTTTTGTAAGAGAGTAACCTTGATTAATTCACGCGCATCAAGAGCTTGACGAACGCTGGTTTTGATTTGATCGTTAAGGCCATTTTTACCGATTTGGATGATGGGTTTGAGGGTGTGTGCCTGACTGCTGAGGAAGGCACGTTGTTTTGATGTTAATGACATAATTTCTTCCTTGTTTTTTTGATAGTTATTTTAGGTGGTGAGGGACGGTCGGAACTAATTTTTCAAAGATCTCATCTTTGGAAAATGGATTTCCTGACCTCACAATTGAGCCTTGGTCTCAATTGTGCCCCTTGCCAATCTACAGATTGGCAAGATCCCACGGCAATAACTATCTTTTTATGAGCTCACTTTGTTCGCTCAGTGATTTTAGTTTAAATAATTGCTTTTCGTGTGACGACGGCGACGCCTTCTGGTGCCCAGACGGCGACTTTGGCTGTGCCTGTTACACGGATCCAGCCGAGTCCAGAGATGACTAGGTCTGTCTTTTCCTTAATGTTAAATACATGTTGGACTAGTTTTGGAAAATCTTCTTTTTCCTTGCTATTTGGAGGAGTGAGAAGGCTTCCAAGGTGCTTGTCGTAGAAAGCACTAGCTCCTTCTAGCTTAGTACGATGCAATTTGAGTTCATTGTCAAAGAAGGCTGTAAAACCTTGCTTTTCTCCTGCAATAAAGTCAAAGCGTCCGAGACCACCTAGAAACAGGGTTTGTTCAGGATTGAGCTGGTAGGTTTTAGGCTTGATTTCCTTTTTAGGGCTGACATACTTGAGGTTTTTGGCCGTCAAGTAGTGGGCCATCTGGTGACGGTGGATGATTCCCGGTGTATCGTAGATATAAGATCCGTCGTCAAGCGGAATCTCGATTTTGTCCAAGGTTGTCCCTGGGAAGCGCGAAGTCGTGATGACATTCTGATCACCCGTGATTTCTTGGATAATGGCATTGATAAGAGTTGATTTTCCAACGTTGGTCACACCGACCACATAGACATCACGGCCCTTTCGGTAGTGCTCGATTTTGTCAATGACTTCCTTGATGGCATGTTTGTTTTGTGCTGAAGTTAGGACGACATCGACTGGACGAAGTCCTTCTTCGTGGGCACGTTCCATCAACCACTGGCTAATCTTACCAGGCTTAACTGACTTAGGGAGGATATCTTTTTTATTTCCTACCAAGAGGACATCGTTGCCCGAAACAAAACGTGGCAAACCTGGGATAACAGAGCCATTAAAATCAAAGATATCAATGACATTGACCACTAAGGCATCACTGTCTCCCACCTCGTGCAAGAGCTTGAGGAAATCATCGTCCGTCAACTGGACATCCGTGATTTCATTGTAGTGGCGGAGACGGAAACAGCGTTGGCAATAGACTTCGCCAGTCTCCAAACCTTTTTCAAGTGCCGACTGGGGAGTAAAACCAAGACCAGCCTTGATTGTCGTCTGAATGGTTGTACCACAACCAATACAGAGAATTTCTTCCATAGTTAAATTCCTTTTTTATATGTAATCGGTCCGTACTTTTCAGTAATTTTTCGCATGACACGGCGCTCACGAGCTCGGTTAATCTGCGTTTTGATCGAGTCATGTTGGACCAAGGGTTTGACTAAAATCGAGCGAATGCCAGCACGGTGGGCTGCTCGAATATCTGTCATGAGCTGGTCGCCAACCATGACCACTTCACTTTTCTCATAGTGGAATTCCTTCATGGCACGATCAATCCCAAATGTGAAGGGCTTCAGAGCCCAATAAACGTAATCAATTCCAAACTTCTCAACTGCACGTTGAACGCGTTTTTTGGTGTTATTTGAGACCACAATGATGCGAATACCCGCGTCACGGAGATCATGTAGCCATTGCTTCATCTCTGGCGTCCCATCAGGATTATTCCAAGCAATGAGGGTATTGTCCAAATCGACCAAAACAGCCTTGATTCCCTGCGCCTGCAGGCTTGGGACTGTCAGATCATAGACTGCTTCCACAGCAAAATCTGGCATGTAATTTTCAATCGCCATTCTGGCTCCTTTTCTTAACTTTTTTTCGCAATTTTCATTAATAACAATGACAAAACAATCCACAACCCAGCACTGGCTAAACTAATGTAGAGCCAAGCATGGGGCTCATCTGTTAAGGGTAGGGGAACATTCATTCCGAAAAAGCCTGTCACTACTGCCAAAACCGCTAGCAAGACTGAAATGATAGTCAAGGTTGTCAAATTATCATTCAGATTATTGTTTAGTATGTTGTTGTAAGATGCTGATAGTTGTTGGAGGACTTGAGAAATCAAGTCTGTCATGGATACCAGCTGATGAGCCTCAATCATGGCATCATCAAACTGTTCTCTCTCAATCTCGTTAAAACTGCGATAGAGGGCATGCCCTTGAATATGTTCCAGCAACATGCGATTTTGCTTGGCAGCCGCAGTAAGATAAACCATACCAGTCTCCAAGTCGGAAAGGGCAAAAAGGTTTTTCTTAGTCGTCCGCTGGCGCAAGAGGCCATTGACCTCGTCCTTACTCTTATCCATCTGCTCGATGACAGGATAGTAGGCATTGCTGATGATTTCCAGACTGGCAAAGAGAAACTTGTAAATCGAAAGCATGTCATGACTCTCCAGATAACGGGTCATCTGTTCAATGACATAGGCGTTCTTGGTATTACTAATGGTAATCAGGCGACGATGTTCCACGATAAAGGTCATGGGAAAAGCTTCATAGTATGCCTTATCTTTTTTCAAGTTCAAGACATTGTAGATAAAGGTTACAGTCCCATTTTCACGGTGATAATCCATGTGGGCACGCTCATTCCTATCCAGCGCATATTCGATGGTTTCCTTGTCCAAACCGTAGATTTCAGAAAGGTCCTCTAGTTTTTTCAACTTGTCCAAATCTAGGTTAATCCAGGTACAACCATTGCCCAACTGTTTTTCTAAAAACATCTTCTCTCCTTTACCAAACTCTTTCTATTGTACCATAAATCTGCTAAAATTTCAGGCCTGGTCTGTCCGAGAGAAATTGCTGACAACGGTGATATTCCGATTGGGAACGAAGTGCAGAACCTGGTCTTCTCCTCTGAGTTGAGTTGTTCGAATACCTACACTGACAACCTTACCCGATACAGTAATAGGACCATTTGTCAGAACAACCTCATCTCCTACATCCAGTTGACGTTCAAAGAGGATGAAAAAGCCATTGATGACATCAGACAGAAAACCTTGGGCTCCCATCCCAATAGCCACCCCAGCAATCCCAGCTCCTGCCAGCAAACTAGAAACTGGCAAACCTATAATCGACAAAATGCAGTAAAGTAAAAAGAAATAAAGGGTATAATTAAACACATTTTCTAACAGACGTGAGATGGTTTTCTGACGCCCAACATCATGACGAGACATTTTTAGAGAAGGTTTAATAATTCTCTGCACCATGGTATGGAGCAATTTCTTAGCTATATAAAAGAGTAAAAATAGGAATAACAGAGAAAGTAACTTGGTTAAGATATTTTCAATAATCGTTGTAACATCAAGCTTATTGAGGTAGGTTTTAAAAAATTCTTGCATAGAAAACTCCTTTCATTTATTATACCATACTTTCACAAGTGATGAATCTCCATAAATATTCAAAAATAATAGCAAAAATAGACAGAAAATTCTTGATTTTAGTTCATATTTATACTATAATCATAAACATTACACAACAAAGGAAATTGTTATGAAAAAATTCATTCATGCTTGGAATAAGGCAAGCCTAATCAAACGGATTTTGATTGGCATGCTTATTGGAGGAACCCTAGGACTGACACTTCCTAACATTTCAGGAATTGGTTTACTTGGAGATCTCTTTGTTGGTGGCCTTAAAGCCATCGCACCCATTCTAGTCTTTGCCCTCGTTGCTAACGCCCTTTCCCAACATCAAAAGGGCCAAGATAGCAATATGAAAACGGTCATCTTCCTTTACTTGGTGGGAACCTTTGCAGCTGCACTTATCGCTGTACTAGCAAGTTTCATCGTACCTGTTGAAATTACCCTAAATAGTGCTAATACCGATATTGCTCCACCAGATGGGATTGGACAAGTCCTCAGCAACCTCTTGCTCAAACTGGTTGACAACCCAGTCAATGCCCTTGTCACAGCCAACTACATCGGTATCCTATCCTGGGCAGTTGTTTTCGGGATTGCTATGAGAGAAGCCAGCAAAAATAGTAAAGAATTGCTGAAAACCATAGCTGATGTGACTTCTAAGATTGTCGAATGGATTATCAACCTAGCTCCATTTGGTATCCTTGGTCTTGTCTTCAAAACCATCTCTGATAAGGGAATCGGAAGCCTCGCTAACTACGGAATCTTGCTTGCCCTCTTGGTGACAACTATGTTCTTTGTCGCTCTGGTTGTCAATCCATTGATTGCCTTTCTCTTTATGAAGAGAAATCCTTATCCCCTCGTTTGGAAATGTTTGCGTGTCAGCGGTGTTACAGCCTTCTTTACTCGTAGTTCTGCGGCGAACATCCCTGTCAACATGAAACTTTGTCACGACCTTGGACTAGATCCAGATACCTATTCGGTTTCTATCCCACTCGGTTCTACTATCAACATGGCTGGGGCTGCGATTACCATTAACGTTCTAACCCTTGCTGCAGTAAATACTTTGGGAATCCCTGTTGACTTTGCGACAGCCTTTGTCCTCAGTGTGGTAGCAGCTATCTCAGCCTGTGGCGCTTCTGGTATTGCGGGCGGTTCCCTCCTTCTTATCCCAGTTGCTTGTAGCCTTTTCGGTATTTCTAACGATATTGCCATGCAAGTTGTTGGGGTTGGATTTGTGATTGGGGTCATCCAAGATTCATGCGAAACAGCTCTCAACTCTTCAACAGATGTCCTCTTTACTGCCGTTGCCGAATACGCGGCAGCCCGTAAAAAATAACTCATAAAGGCAAGCCTGCTCAGGTCTTGTCTTTTCCGCTTTTATTCTAACTTACTAGGAAATCCTTATGTCTATTAGCCAACGTACGACCAAGCTCATCTTAGCTACCTGTCTTGCCTGCCTTCTTGCTTATTTTCTCAATCTCTCCTCAGCTGTCTCGGCTGGAATCATCGCCCTCTTGAGCCTATCCGATACCCGTAGAAGTACCTTAAAACTGGCCCGAAATCGGCTCTTTTCCATGCTTCTAGCTTTGGTTATCGGAGTTCTGGCTTTTTACTTGAGCGGATTTCATATCTGGAGCCTTGGCCTCTATCTTGCCCTCTACGTGCCTCTAGCTTATAAGATGGGCTGGGAAATTGGCATCACACCAAGCACTGTTTTGGTTAGCCACCTCTTGGTACAAGAGTCAACCTCTCCAGACCTCCTAGTCAATGAATTCCTTCTCTTTGCTATCGGTACAGGATTTGCCTTGCTTGTCAATCTCTACATGCCTTCACGAGAAGAGGAAATTCATCACTACCACACATTGGTAGAAGAAAAGTTAAAAGATATTCTCCAGCGCTTCAAATATTATTTATCCAGAGGGGACGGACGCAACCGAGCACAGCTGGTTGAAGAATTGGACACCCTTTTGGAAGAGGCACTCAGACTAGTCTATTTGGATCACTCTGACCACCTCTTTCACCAAACCGACTACCATATCCACTATTTTGAAATGAGACAGCGACAAAGTCGTATCCTGCGAAATATGGCCCAGCAAATCAACACCTGTCACCTAGCTGCCAGTGAAAGCCTAATTTTGGCCCAACTCTTTTCAAAAATTGCCGGTCAACTGAGCCAGACCAATCCTGCTTCTGATTTGCTAGATGAAATTGAACGTTATCTGGAAGTCTTCCGTAACCGCAGTCTGCCCAAGACAAGAGAAGAATTTGAAACCCGCGCCACGCTCCTCCAACTACTACGTGAAGCCAAAACCTTCATCCAAGTAAAAGTTGACTTTTACCAAAAATATGGACAGTAAAAAAGAAAACTTCAGACCAATCACAAAAGGTGAATATCTGAAGTTTTCTTTTATTTGTAAGTTATCACCATAAAGGTTAATAGTAAAATAAATAAGGCTTAATATTCAACATCTTTTTATAGAATGCTGAGATAAAATACTGCAAAGTTTGCAGTATTATTATCCACTACACGGAGTTTTGCAAATCGAGTCTATTTGCCAAACGGAGTTAGTAAAACAGTTACCGCTTCCTTACCATTACGACGGAAAAATCCACGAATCAATATCATTCGCGGACTTTTACTAGTGAAGCGTTTAGGTAGACCGTCATAGCGGTTACCTATTATTAGATTACGACACTGAGTTTTACGAAGCGACAATATTCGTAAAACTTTACTAGTGGAGCGCCCAGCCAAGTTCCATAGAAACTTGGCGTTAGTTACTTAGATTGTTACACAATCAAATACATTTACTGAACTACGACACGGAGTTTAGCAAATCGATTCTATTTGCCAAACGTAGTTAGTAAGGCAGTTAGCTAGACTACTTCCTACCAGTTACGACGGAAAAATCCACGAATCGATAATATTCGTGGATTTTTCCTAGTGAAGCGTTTAGGTAAGCCGCCATAGCGGTTACCGTCAAATGACAGCAACTTTATGTTGCTAGTCATTTGTAACGATTTACATCTTCTCCTCTAACTCTACATCTGGATACTTGTCCGCAAACCAGCGGAGGGCAAAGTCATTTTCAAAGAGGAAGACTGGCTGATCGAAACGGTCTTTGGCCAAGATATTTCGGCTTGATGACATCCGTTCATCCAAGTCCTCGGGCTTGATCCAACGAACGGTCTTTTTACCCATTGGGCTCATGACTACTTCCGCATTGTACTCGCCTTCCATGCGGTGTTTAAAGACTTCAAACTGGAGTTGACCTACAGCGCCTAGCATATACTCGCCTGTTTGGTAATTCTTATAAAGCTGAATGGCACCTTCTTGCACCAATTGCTCAATCCCCTTGTGGAAGGATTTCTGCTTCATGACATTCTTAGCAGAAACTTTCATGAAAATCTCAGGTGTAAAGGTTGGCAGTGGTTCAAATTCAAACTTGTTTTTCCCAACTGTCAAGGTATCCCCAACTTGATATGTACCTGTATCGTAAACCCCGATAATATCACCTGCCACGGCATTGGTCACATTCTCACGACTTTCCGCCATAAACTGAGTAACATTCGAAAGTTTAGCACCCTTACCAGTACGAGGCAGGTTAACACTCATACCACGTTCAAATTCACCCGATACGATACGTACAAAGGCAATACGGTCACGGTGACGAGGGTCCATATTGGCTTGGATTTTAAAGACAAATCCTGAGAAATCTTTATCATAAGGATCCACAATTTCACCATCTGTTTTCTTATGACCATGAGGTTCCGGAGCAAACTTAAGGAAGGTTTCAAGGAAGGTCTGCACACCAAAGTTTGTCAAAGCTGAACCGAAGAAGACAGGTGTCAATTCTCCAGCCAGAATAGCTTCCTCTGAAAACTCATTCCCAGCTTCATTTAAAAGTTCAATATCATCCTTGACTTGCTCGTAGAAAGGATTGCTACCAAAGAGTTTGTCCCCGTCTTCTAGACTGGCAAAACGCTCATCCCCTTTGTAGAGCTCCAAGCGTTGGTTATAGAGGTCATAGAGCCCTTCGAAGGCTTTCCCCATCCCAATAGGCCAGTTCATCGGATAGCTAGCAATGCCCAAGACTTCTTCCAATTCTTGCAAGAGGTCCAGTGGCTCACGACCGTCACGGTCCAGCTTATTCATAAAGGTAAAGACCGGAATTCCACGGTGTTTGACAACTTCAAACAATTTCTTGGTTTGGGCCTCGATACCCTTGGCAGAATCCACAACCATAACTGCAGCATCCACCGCCATCAAGGTACGATAGGTATCTTCTGAAAAGTCCTCATGCCCTGGCGTGTCGAGGATATTCACACGCTTGCCATCATAGTCAAACTGCATCACAGATGAAGTCACCGAAATCCCACGTTGCTTCTCGATATCCATCCAGTCAGACTTGGCAAAAGTCCCTGTTTTCTTTCCTTTTACGGTACCAGCCTCACGAATCTCGCCCCCAAAGTAGAGCAACTGCTCAGTGATGGTTGTTTTCCCCGCGTCCGGATGGGAGATGATGGCAAAGGTACGACGTTTCTTAATTTCTTCTTGAATATTCATAAGTTCTCTTTCTTTGATTCTCTATTTTTCTTGTTCCAATAGCTAAGAATGATTTCTCCATTGGATTTTACCATTCCTTTCAACACTCCATTATATCGGATTTTGCCATTTTTTTCAATTTCTATTTCTTTTCACTTCCCCCTCCCTTATTTATAGGAAAATATGGTAAAATAGAACAGACTAAAAATCATCATTTCACGAAAGGATGCAAGATGAAAATTACGCAAGAAGAGGTAACACACGTTGCCAATCTTTCAAAATTAAGATTCTCTGAAGAAGAAACTGCCGCCTTTGCGACAACCTTATCTAAGATTGTTGACATGGTTGAATTGCTGGGCGAAGTTGACACAACTGGTGTCGCACCTACTACAACTATGGCTGACCGTAAGACCGTACTCCGACCTGATGTGTCCGAAGATGGAACAGACCGTGATCGCTTGTTTAAAAACGTACCTGAAAAAGACAACTACTATATCAAGGTACCAGCTATCCTAGACGATGGAGGAGATGCCTAATGACTTTTAACAATAAAACCATTGAAGACTTGCACAATCTCCTTGTCTCTAAGGAAATTTCTGCAACAGAATTAACCCAAGCAACACTTGAAGATATCAAGTCTCGAGAGACAGCTATCAACGCTTTTGTTACCATCGCTGAAGACCAAGCTCTTGCTCAAGCTAAAGCTATTGATGAAGCTGGAATTGACGCTGATAATGTCCTTTCAGGAATTCCACTTGCAGTTAAAGATAATATCTCTACTGACGGTATTCTCACAACTGCTGCCTCAAAAATGCTCTACAACTACGAGCCTATCTTTGATGCGACTGCGGTTGCCAATGCTAAAGCTAAGGGTATGATTGTTGTTGGAAAAACAAACATGGACGAATTTGCCATGGGTGGTTCAGGTGAGACTTCCCACTACGGAGCAACTAAAAATGCTTGGGACCACAGCAAGGTTCCTGGTGGTTCTTCAAGCGGTTCAGCTGCAGCTGTAGCCTCAGGACAAGTCCGCTTGTCACTTGGTTCTGATACTGGTGGCTCTATCCGCCAACCTGCTGCCTTTAACGGGATTGTTGGTCTCAAACCAACCTACGGAACAGTTTCTCGTTTCGGCCTCATTGCCTTTGGTAGCTCATTAGACCAGATTGGACCTTTTGCTCCTACTGTTAAGGAAAATGCCCTCTTGCTCAATGCGATTGCCAGCGAAGATGTCAAAGACTCTACTTCTGCCCCTGTCCGCATTGCCGACTTTACTTCAAAAATCGGTCAAGACATCAAGGGCATGAGAATTGCTTTACCTAAGGAATACCTAGGCGAAGGGATTGACCCAGAGGTTAAGGAAACAATCTTGAACGCGGCCAAACACTTTGAAAAACTTGGTGCTATCGTCGAAGAAGTCAGCCTGCCTCACTCTAAATACGGAGTTGCCGTTTACTACATCATCGCTTCATCTGAAGCTTCATCAAACTTGCAACGTTTTGACGGTATCCGTTACGGCTACCGCGCAGAAGATGCAACCAACCTTGATGAAATCTATGTAAACAGCCGTAGCCAAGGTTTTGGTGAAGAAGTGAAACGTCGTATCATGCTAGGTACTTTCAGCCTTTCATCAGGTTACTACGATGCTTACTACAAGAAAGCTGGTCAGGTCCGTACCCTCATCATCCAAGATTTCGAAAAAGTCTTCGCGGATTATGACTTGATTTTGGGACCAACTGCTCCAAGTGTTGCCTATGACTTGGATTCACTCAACCACGATCCAGTTGCCATGTACTTGGCTGACCTCTTGACTATCCCAGTAAACCTGGCAGGTCTCCCAGGAATTTCGATTCCAGCTGGATTCTCTCAAGGGCTCCCTGTCGGACTCCAATTGATTGGTCCTAAGTACTCTGAGGAAACCATTTACCAAGCTGCTGCTGCTTTTGAGGCAACAACAGACTACCACAAACAACAACCCGTGATTTTTGGAGGTGATAACTAATGAACTTTGAAACAGTCATCGGACTTGAAGTCCACGTAGAGCTCAACACCAATTCAAAAATCTTCTCACCCACTTCTGCCCACTTTGGGAATGACCAAAATGCCAACACTAACGTGATTGACTGGTCTTTCCCAGGAGTACTTCCGGTTCTCAACAAGGGTGTTGTCGATGCCGGAATCAAGGCTGCTCTTGCCCTCAACATGGACATCCATAAAAAGATGCACTTTGACCGCAAGAACTACTTCTACCCTGATAATCCTAAAGCCTACCAAATTTCTCAGTTTGATGAGCCAATCGGTTATAATGGTTGGATTGAAGTCGAGCTAGAAGACGGTACGACTAAGAAAATCGGTATCGAACGTGCCCACCTAGAGGAAGACGCTGGTAAAAACACCCATGGTACAGATGGCTACTCTTATGTTGACCTCAACCGCCAAGGGGTGCCATTGATTGAGATTGTATCTGAAGCTGACATGCGTTCTCCTGAAGAAGCCTACGCTTACCTAACTGCCCTCAAGGAAGTTATCCAGTATGCTGGTATTTCTGACGTTAAGATGGAAGAAGGTTCTATGCGTGTGGATGCCAATATCTCCCTTCGCCCTTATGGTCAAGAAAAATTCGGTACCAAAACTGAGTTGAAGAACCTCAACTCCTTCTCAAACGTTCGCAAAGGTCTTGAATACGAAGTTCAACGTCAAGCTGAAATCCTTCGCTCAGGTGGTCAAATCCGCCAAGAAACACGCCGCTACGATGAAGCCAACAAGGCAACTATCCTCATGCGTGTCAAGGAAGGTGCTGCAGACTACCGCTACTTCCCAGAACCAGACCTACCACTCTTTGAAATCTCAGACGAGTGGATTGAGGAAATGCGGACTGAGTTACCAGAGTTTCCAAAAGAACGCCGAGCTCGCTACGTCTCTGACCTCGGCTTGTCAGACTACGATGCTAGCCAGTTAACCGCAAACAAAGTCACTTCTGACTTCTTTGAAAAAGCTGTTGCCCTCGGTGGCGATGCCAAACAAGTCTCTAACTGGCTCCAAGGGGAAGTCGCTCAGTTCTTGAATGCTGAAGGCAAGACACTAGAACAAATCGAATTGACACCAGAAAACTTGGTTGAAATGATTGCCATCATCGAAGACGGCACTATCTCTTCTAAGATTGCCAAGAAAGTCTTTGTCCACCTAGCTAAAAATGGCGGTGGCGCGCGTGAATACGTGGAAAAAGCAGGTATGGTTCAAATCTCAGATCCAGCTGTCTTGATTCCAATTATCCACCAAGTCTTTGCCGATAACGAAGCCGCAGTTGCCGACTTCAAGTCAGGCAAACGCAACGCAGATAAGGCCTTTACAGGCTTCCTTATGAAAGCAACCAAAGGCCAAGCCAACCCACAAGTTGCCCTTAAACTCCTTGCCCAAGAATTAGCGAAGTTGAAAAATGAGTAACTCATTTAAAGTATAACTGACACTAGACTGCTAAAAAATTAGCAGTTCTGATGGCTTGCAGTATGCATTCATATAGTTAGGAGACATATGAAAAAGTTATATACTCTTCTCACCACCTGTTTACTACTCCTTTTCGTTACACCGATGCAATCCATCGATGCAGGGGTAGGACATTCTCGAAGTGGTAGCTCTAGCCATAGTAGCTCCAGTTCAAATGGTAGCCGAAGCCGTTCCAGTAGAAGTAATAGCGGTAGTTCTTCCTACAGAAGTAGCTACAGTTCTGGAGACGGTTCCTATAGTTCGAGTTACTCTGAGCAAGAGTTGTACGGAATTGTAGTCTTTTTAATAGGTGTTTACGTAGTTGTCTTAGTTCTAAAGAATAAAAGTAATCAAAGCTTATCAGAAAAATCCTATAGTAGCGCTACTGTATATAATCCCCAAAACCATCGTCGAGTTGAACACAATACATTAGCTACTAGTCGTGTTAAATATGGCGATCCAAACTTTGATGCCGATGCTTTCGCTTCATGGGTTAAAGAAGTCTATATTCAGTTACAGGCAGCCTGGACTAAAAAGGATTGGAATTTGGCTCGCTCTCTTGAAAGTACCAGCCTTTATTCCCAACATAGTATACAACTCGAAGATCATATCCGGGCGAAAACAACCAATGTTTTAGAAAAAGTCTATGTTGAAAATGTTCGCATTAAAGATTTCTACGAAAATCCTGATGGTAACGATACCCTTGTTGTGATCTTGTCATCTACACTCAGGGACTATGTCATTGAAGACCAAAGCAAACGTGTCATCGAAGGTGATCCTCAAGAGGACTTGTTTACAGTCTATCAAATGAACTTTATCCGTAAACACGGAAGTCAAACTGAACTAAATGTCAGTGATGAAGCCATCAGTGACCACTGTCCAAACTGTGGTGCCCCATTGAAAATCTCTGCTATCAGTAAATGTGACTATTGCGATGCTGATCTAACACGCAGTCCAAACCAATGGGTACTCGATACCTACGATGTTGTGGATGAAGACGAACTTTATAATTAGGAGGAAATTATGGGATTTATTCGTGCCGCCCTATCTTCAGGGCTTAATAGTTTCAACGATAGCAAATTTAAAGAAGCTATTGTTCTTCCAAATAACCTAACAGCTGATGCCTTGGCCATTAAAGGACAACTTCTTACAAAAGATCCTGACAGCACTTCTAGACAAAGCAACCAAAATACTGGACTTTTAACAGATGGTTCCGTAGTCATTGTTCCACAAGGTTATGTAGCTATTCTTGTCAACAACGGAACCTTCCTTGGCGATGTCTTAGAAGCTGGTAGCCACGAATGGCGTTCTGAAGATAATGCCTGGCTTCTTGAAAAGGGTGGTATAAAGGGTACTTGGGAAAATTTCAAAAACCGCTTCTCTTTTGGTGGTCAAGTCATTACCCAACAGGAAATCATCTTTATCCGTATGCAACCCATCGCAGGTAATAAATTTGGTACTCAAAACGCCGTAGAGTATTTCAGTGAACGCTATCAACAATTGCTCAATATTCGTTTCTACGGCTTGTTTGATATCAAAGTTGCTGATCCAGTCCTATTTTATGTCAGCTCCATCAGTCAACAAATTGAAGATCATAGAGCATTTACCCTGAAAGATATCGCTCAGGGAACTCTCAGACAAAATATCTCTCCTAAAATTGCTATTGCAATCGCCAAATTTACAAACGAAAACCGAGTTGATATCTATAGTCTTAATGCCAATCAAGATACTTTCAACGATCTAGCAAAACAAGAAGTTAACAAGGTATGGACTGGACTTTACGGAATTGAAACAACCAACATCCTGCTTGAAGATTTGAGCTATGACCAAGAAAGCTTGAATATTATTCGTAAACTTGATAGCGAACTAGTCGCTATGAAATACAATACGATTGAGATTGAAGAACGTCGTGCCCGTAACGAAGCTCTCATCGTTGCTGCAAACAATGAAGGCAACGGCAATGGTATGAACATAATTATGGGAATGAATCTGGGACAAACGCTTGGCGGGCAACTCAACCAACAAACTCAAGCTCCTATTCAAAATAATGGGCAAACTGCAAGTAAGAACTTTTACATCGAGGTAGACGGCAAGTATGTTCTCGTAACCAAAGATGAAGAAGGAAATATCGTACCTGTCAACTAACTCAAGTTAATCTGATATTTGAGAATTATTGCGTTTTATGGTACAATAAAGAGTAACAATATTTATTAAAGAGGTAAAAACATGATTGAAGCAAGCAAATTGAAAGCTGGTATGACATTTGAAACTGCAGACGGAAAATTGATCCGCGTTTTGGAAGCTAGCCACCACAAACCAGGTAAAGGGAACACGATCATGCGTATGAAATTGCGTGATGTCCGTACTGGTTCTACATTTGACACAAGCTACCGTCCAGAAGAAAAATTCGAGCAAGCTATTATCGAAACTGTCCCAGCTCAATACTTGTACAAAATGGATGAAACTGCCTACTTCATGAACACTGAAACTTACGACCAATACGAAATCCCAGTCGTAAACGTTGAAAATGAATTGCTTTACATCCTTGAAAACTCTGATGTTAAAATCCAATTCTACGGAACTGAAGTAATCGGTGTAACTGTACCAACTACTGTTGAATTGACAGTAGCTGAAACACAACCATCTATCAAAGGTGCTACTGTTACAGGTTCTGGTAAACCAGCAACTATGGAAACTGGACTTGTTGTTAACGTTCCAGACTTCATCGAAGCTGGACAAAAATTGATCATCAACACTGCAGAAGGAACTTACGTTTCTCGTGCCTAATCTCTAGAAAGAGGTCATTCTATGGGAATTGAAGAACAATTTGGCGAAATCGTTATCGCTCCACGTGTACTTGAAAAAATCATTGCCATCGCAACTGCTAAAGTTGATGGTGTCCATTCATTTTCAAATAAATCCGTATCTGATACCCTATCAAAACTCTCTCTTGGTCGTGGCGTCTACTTAAAAGAAAGCAACGAAGAACTAACTGCTGACATCTATCTCTACCTTGAGTACGGTGTAAAAGTACCAAAAGTGGCTCTTGCTATTCAAAAAGCAGTAAAAGATGCTGTCCGTGATATGGCCGATGTGGAACTTGCTGCTGTCAACATCCATGTTGCAGGAATCGTTCCTGACAAGACACCAAAACCTGAGTTGAAAGATCTATTTAACGAGGACTTCCTCAATGACTAGTCCATTATTAGAATCTAGACGCGAACTTCGTAAATGCGCTTTTCAAGCTCTTATGAGTCTTGAATTCGGCACAGATATGGAAACAGCTTGTCGCTTTGCCTACACACATGACCGTGAAGATGAAGATGTACAAATTCCTGCCTTTCTTCTGAACTTGGTTTCTGGTGTTCAAGCTCAAAAAGACGAGTTGGATCAACAAATCAACCAGCACCTCAAGTCAGGCTGGACAGTTGAACGCTTGACCTTGATCGAAAAAAACTTACTACGCTTGGGTATCTTTGAAATCACTTCATTTGATACACCTCAGCTGGTAGCAGTCAATGAAGCCATTGAACTTGCCAAGAATTTTTCAGATCAAAAATCAGCCCGCTTTATCAACGGACTGCTTAGTCAATTCGTAACTGAAGAAAATGAATAATCAAAAAGGTGTTTGGTATTCCCAAGCACCTTTTGACTTTCTCATCAACACAGAAAGATCCACATAAAAACTAGAACTGACTACCAGTTCTAGTTTTTTGCATGTTCTAAAGAATTATACTCAATGAAAATCAAAGAGCAAACTAGGAAGCTAGCCGCAGGCTGTACTTGAGTACGGCAAGGTGAAGCTGACGTGGTTTGAATTTGATTTTCGAAGAGTATTAGTATTTTCTAAATCGTTGGTAACGTTCTTCCAACAACTCTTCTAACGATTTTTGTGAAAGTCTAGCTAGCTCAGCTTGAAGTTCTTTTTTAACATTCTTAATCAGTTCTTTACTAGAAAGTCCTGCTTCAGAAATCACCTTGTCCACCACGTCCATTTCTAACAGTTCGTGTGAAGTGATTTTCATCAGTTCTGCCGCTTCCATGGCACGACTGCCATCTTTCCATAGAATGGAAGCAAAACCTTCTGGACTGAGAATGGCATAGATAGAATTTTCCAGCATCCAAACACGGTCTGCGACTGCTAGAGCCAGAGCCCCACCAGAACCACCTTCACCGATAATGATAGCAATAATAGGAACTTTCAAATCACTCATTTCCATGAGATTGCGAGCAATAGCTTCTCCCTGTCCGCGTTCTTCTGCTCCGACACCAGGATAGGCACCTGCTGTGTTGATAAAGGTCACTACTGGACGGCCAAACTTTTCAGCCTGTTTCATCAACCGTAGGGCCTTGCGGTAACCTTCTGGATGCGGTTGACCAAAATTCCGTTTAAGGTTATCTTGTAAACTCTTGCCTTTTTGGATACCAACCACTGTTACAGCTTGGTCCCCAAGCCAGCCGATGCCACCAACAACTGCACCATCATCACGAAAAGAACGGTCACCGTGTAATTGGATAAAGTCATCAAAAATGCTTGTTGCAAAGTCCAAGGTTGTCAAGCGACTCTGCTCACGCGCTTCTCTGACTATTTTTGCAATATTCATCTAGGACTCCCTCCATGCAATCTGACTAGGCTTGCAATCGTATCTGGCAAATCTCTTCTTTTGACGATAGCATCCACAAAACCATGTTCCAATAGGAATTCTGCCTTTTGGAAATCCTCAGGCAAGCTTTCACGAACTGTATTTTCAATGACACGACGCCCAGCAAAACCAACCAAACTTTGTGGTTCAGCCAGAATGATATCACCTTCCATAGCGAAAGAAGCTGTCACACCACCTGTCGTTGGATCTGTCAAAATGGTCAGGTAAAAGAGACCAGCATTAGAATGCCGTTTAACTGCTGCAGAGATCTTGGCCATCTGCATGAGACTCATGATTCCTTCCTGCATACGGGCTCCACCAGAGGCTGTGAATAGAACAACTGGCAATTTTTCGACAGTCGCATACTCAAACAAACGAGTGATTTTCTCACCTACAACCGTACCCATAGAAGCCATGATAAAGTTGGAATCCATAATCCCAAGAGCCACAGTCTGACCTTTTATAAGAGCTGTTCCTGTCACAACGGCTTCGTCCAGACCAGTTTTTTCACGCATAGTTGCTAGTTTTTTTTGATAGCCAGGGAAATGCAAGGGATCCTTGCTTTCAATCCCTGTAAACAATTCCTTGAAGGTTCCCATATCAATCGTCAAAGCCAAGCGTTCTTGGGCAGAAATACGAAAAGTGTAGCTACAATGTGGACAGATACGCTCACTTCCCAGATCCTTCTGATAAATGGTATGCTTACAGCCTGGACACTGAGAGAATAATTCATCTGGAACCTCTGGCTTAGCTTGAGGTTTTTCCCTAACCGAACGATTGGGATTGATTCGAATATACTTATCTTTTTTACTAAATAGAGCCATTGATTCCCCTTTTCGGTTTAAACTCTTGAAGTCATTTTATTCTTTTTCTTGATACTTGGGTAAGAAGGTTTCCATCAAGAAGGAAGTATCATAATCCCCAGCAATGACATTGCGATCTGAAATGAGGTCAAGCTGGAAATCTGCATTGGTCTGCACTCCTTCAATCTCTAATTCATAGAGGGCACGTTGCATTTTCATCAAGGCATCAAAACGATTTTCACCATGAACGATGATTTTAGCAATCATACTATCATAATAAGGTGGAATGGTATAGCCTGGATAAACTGCTGAATCCACGCGCAAGCCAACTCCACCACTTGGCAGATGGAGATTGGTAATCTTACCTGGACTAGGAGCAAAGTTGAAGGCTGGATTTTCTGCATTGATACGACACTCGATGGCATGACCTCGTAGGACAATATCTTCTTGCTTAACAGAAAGAGGCTGACCTGCCGCAATGCGAATCTGTTCCTTAACGATATCCACACCTGAAACAAATTCTGTTACTGGATGTTCTACTTGTACACGAGTATTCATCTCCATAAAATAGAATTTACCACTGGCTTCATCAAGAAGAAACTCAATGGTCCCTGCATTTTCATAGCCAACAGACTCTGCAGCTCGAACAGCAGCAGAACCAATTTCATTGCGTAGCGTTTTTCCGATTGCAATCGAAGGACTTTCTTCTAAAACCTTTTGGTTATTCCGTTGAAGAGAACAATCCCGTTCCCCCAAGTGAATCACATGTCCATGCTCATCTCCTAGGATTTGAACCTCAATGTGACGAGCTGGATAGATAACCCGTTCAATGTACATGGCACCATTGCCATAATTGGCCTTAGCTTCACTAGAGGCCGTTTCAAAGGCTGAAACGAGGTCTTCTGGTTTTTCAACCTTACGAATCCCTTTACCACCTCCACCTGCTGAAGCCTTGAGCATAACAGGGTAGCCAATTTTTTCAGCAACAATCAAAGCTTCTTCAGAGTTATGCACTTCTCCATCCGAACCTGGAATGACAGGCACACCTGCTTTGATCATCTGAGCACGCGCATTGATTTTGTCTCCCATCATATCCATGACATGACCAGATGGACCGATAAACTTAATCCCCACCTCTTCACACATGGTTGCAAATTTGGAATTTTCACTGAGAAATCCGAAACCTGGGTGAATGGCTTCTGCCTCAGTCAAGACTGCAGCTGATAGAACTGCATTAATATTGAGATAAGACTCTGTAGGCTTACCAGGACCGATACAAACTGCTTCATCTGCTAAAAGCGTATGCAGGGCTTCCTTATCAGCAGTTGAATAAACCGCCACCGTTGCGATCCCCAATTCACGCGCCGCACGGATAATTCGAACCGCAATTTCACCACGATTGGCAATTAAAATTTTTCGAAACATGGAGAACCTCCTTAGTTCCCTATTGCAAAGGTAAGAGTACCACTAGCTGCAAGCTTGCCATCAACTTCAGCCTTTGCTTCAACCACGGCAATGGTGCCACGACGTTTTACAAAAGTCGCTGTCATAACCAATTGGTCACCTGGTACAACTTGCTTCTTAAACTTGACCTTATCCATACCAGCGTAAAAGACCAGTTTACCTTTATTTTCAGGTTTTGACAACTCCAAGACACCAGCAGTTTGAGCCAAGGCTTCCATGATTAGAACACCTGGCATAACAGGGTATTGAGGAAAATGACCGTTGAAGAAGAGCTCATTAATGGTCACATTTTTGATGGCAACAATGGTATCCTCGCTCACTTCCAAGACACGGTCCACTAGGAGCATAGGATAACGATGGGGAAGGGCTTCTTTGATTCCTTGAATATCAATCATTTGATACGTACCAATCCTTTACCAAACTCAACCATTTCTTCGTTAGAAACGAGAATTTCCGTTACCACACCATCCTTAGGTGCTGGAATTTCATTCATGACTTTCATGGCTTCGATAATAACTAATGTTTGGCCTTTTTTAACACTATCACCAACTGAAACGAAGGCAGGTTTATCTGGACCAGCAGCCAAGTAAGCCACTCCAACAAGTGGGCTCTCTACAACATCTCCCTCAGCAGCTACACTTGCTTCAACTGAAGCAGGAACTTCTTCCACTACAGTTTCTACTGGAGCAGATGTTGAAGCTACTGGACTTGGTGTTGCTACAGCAGGCGCAGGAGCGACCTGAGGTGCAACTTCAGGCACAAGTCTAGCTTCATTCTTGCTAAACTGTAACTCATCCGTCCCATTTCTATAAGAAAATTCTCTCAAACTTGACTGGTCAAATTGGGCCATCAAGTCTTTAATATCGTTTAAATTCATAGTTATTTATTCTCCCAACGTTTGAAAGCAAGAACTGCATTGTGGCCACCAAAACCAAAAGTATTTGAAATAGCGTATGGAATTTCTTGCTCCAAGCCTTGTCCATAAACGACATTGGCTTCTATATAATCTGATACTTCACTTGTTCCAGCTGTCATTGGTACAAAGTTATGACGCATAGCCTCGATTGTGACGATAGCTTCTACTGCACCTGCAGCACCCAGCAAATGTCCTGTGAATGATTTGGTTGATGATACAGGTACTTCCTTACCAAGAACAGCCACGATCGCACCACTTTCTCCTTTTTCATTAGCAGGAGTTGACGTTCCGTGAGCATTGACATAGGCTACTTGCTCTGGAGAAATCTCAGCTTCTTCCAAGGCTAGTTTGATGGCCTTGATAGCTCCCTGACCTTCTGGATGTGGTGAAGTCATGTGGTAGGCATCACAAGTATTTCCGTAACCAACCACTTCAGCAAGGATAGTAGCCCCACGTTTTTCAGCGTGTTCAAGGCTTTCAAGAACCAACATCCCAGAACCTTCACCCATGACAAAACCATTACGGTCCTTATCAAATGGAATGGAAGCACGAGTTGGGTCCTCTGTAGTTGAGAGAGCAGTTAGGGCTTGGAAACCAGCAATAGCAAAAGGTGTAATAGAGGCTTCTGAACCACCTACCAACATAATATCTTGGAAACCAAACTTAATTGATCGGAAAGCATCCCCAATCGCGTCATTTGATGAAGCGCAGGCAGTATTGATGGATTTACAAACACCGTTTGCTCCAAAACGCATAGCAACATTTCCTGAAGCCATATTTGGCAAGGCTTTTGGAAGGGTCAATGGTTTCACACGTTTTGGTCCTTTGTCATTTAGGCGAAGCACTTGATCTTCAATTTCTTTGATTCCACCAATACCAGAGGCCACAATAACACCAAAACGATCTTTATCAAGAGCCTCTACATCTAAATTGGCATGATTAACGGCTTCTTGAGCAGCGTACAAGGCATACAAAGAATAGTTATCGAAACGATTGGTATCTTTCTTAACAAAGTATTTATCAAAAGGAAAATCTTGGATTTCTGCTGCATTATGCACATCAAAGTCACTATGATCAAATTTTGTAATTTGACCAATTCCGATTTTTCCAGTTGTCAAACTATTCCAAAATTCTTCTGGTGTATTTCCGATTGGAGATGTTACTCCATAACCTGTTACTACTACGCGATTTAGTTTCATCTTTTTTACCTCTAGCTTCTGCTACATACTTAAGCCACCATCAATGGCAACCACTTGACCAGTTAGATAATCTTGGCCTGCTAAAAATACTGTCAAATCTGCAACCTGCTCCGCTTGCCCAAATTCTTTCATAGGAATTTGTGCCAGCATAGCATCTTTTACCTTGTCTGATAGAACAGCTGTCATATCGGACTCAATCATTCCAGGTGCAATAGCATTAACCCTGATATTGCGATTGGCCACTTCACGAGCCACAGACTTGGTAAAACCAATCAAACCAGCCTTAGAAGCTGCATAGTTAGCTTGACCGATATTTCCCATCAAACCAACAACACTAGACATATTAATGATAGCACCTTCTCGGGCTTTCATCATCGGTTTCAAGACTGATTGTGTCATGTTAAAAGCCCCAGTCAGGTTAACCTTGAGAACTTTTTCAAAATCCGCTTCTGTCATCTTGAGCATAAGGGTATCTTGGGTAATCCCTGCATTGTTGACCAAAACATCTACTGAACCCAGCTCTGCAATAGCTTGATCAACCATACGCTTAGCGTCTGCAAAATCTGACACGTCTCCTGATATAGGAACCACCTTGACACCATAGTCTGCAAACTCAGCGAGCAATTCTTCTGAAATTGCACCACGACTGTTTAAAACAATATTCGCTCCTGCCTGAGCAAACTTGTGGGCTATGGCAAGACCAATTCCACGACTCGAACCTGTAATAAAGATATTTTTATTTTTTAGTTGCATTCTTTTCTCCTGTTTCCTCTTGTATTTATGGGAGAAGGGATTACTCGTTTTCTAGCAAGGTTTCCAAACTCGCCTGATCTTCAACATTGGATAGTTTAGCCGTTTTATCAATTTTTTTGACAAAGCCTGACAAGACTTTCCCCGGTCCAATCTCGATAAAGTTGGTTACGCCTGCTTCTTGCATAACTGCAATACTTTCATAGAAACGAACTGACTCCTTGACCTGACGCGTCAAAAGTTGAACAATGTCTTCTTTTTTCATAACTGCAGCTTCTGTATTGCCGACTAAGGGACAAGTGAAATCTGAAAAACTTACCTGAGCTAGAGTTTCAGCTAGTTTCTGGCTAGCAGGCTCAAGGAGAGCGGTATGAAAAGGTCCTGACACCTTGAGAGGAATCAAGCGTTTGGCACCTGCTTCTTGCAAGAGTTCAACAGCTCGATCAACTGCAACCACTTCTCCTCCAATCACGATTTGTGCAGGTGTATTATAGTTTGCTGGAGTAACCACTCCAAGTTCAGAAGCTTTTTGACAGACTTCTTCAATGACCTCTACTGGCGTATTGAGAACTGCTACCATCTTGCCAGAGCCAGCAGGAGCCGCTTCTTCCATATAGACCCCACGCTTAGCAACCAAGGCTACCGCATCTTCAAAATCCAAGGCACCGCTGGCCACCAAGGCAGAGTATTCTCCAAGAGACAAACCAGCAACCATATCAGGCTGATAGCCCTTTTCTTGCAATAAACGATAGATAGCAACTGAAGTTGATAAAATAGCTGGTTGCGTATAGCGAGTCTGATTGAGTTTTTCTTCTTCCCTATCAATGAGATAACGCAAATCATAACCGAGCACCTGACTCGCTTGATCAATCGTTTCTTTAACAATAGTGTAGTGATCATAGAGATCCCGTCCCATACCTAGATACTGGGCACCTTGGCCAGCAAATAAAAAGGCTGTTTTAGTCATTTCTTACAACTCCTGCCCAACGAGAGGCTTCTTCTTGAATTTTCTTAGCTGCGCCGTAATACAAATCTTTTAGGATTTCTTCAACGGTTTCTTCTTTGGAAACAAGCCCTGCAATTTGACCTGCCATGACAGAGCCTCCATCCACATCTCCGTGAACAACCGCTTTGGCTAGAGCACCTGCTCCCATTTGTTCAAAAATTTCCAAATCTGGATTTTCTTGTTTAAAGGCATCTTTTTCAGCCTGTTCAAAATCACGAGTCAACTGATTTTTAATAGCACGAACAGCATGTCCAAAGTGTTGAGCTGAAATCGTAGTATCAATATCTCGAGCTTTTAATATCTTGGCCTTATAATTTGGATGGGCATTAGACTCTTTTGCAACGACAAAACGCGTTCCAACCTGAACAGCCTCTGCACCTAGCATAAAGCCAGCCGCAGCACCTTCACCATCTGCAATCCCTCCTGCAGCAATAACAGGAATGGATACAGCAGCAGCTACCTGGCGCACCAAGGTCATGGTTGTTAATTTTCCAATGTGTCCCCCAGCTTCCATTCCTTCTGCAATGACAGCGTCTGCTCCGATTTTTTCCATGCGTTTTGCTAGGGCAACACTTGGTACAACTGGAATAACTGTAATACCAGCCTCATGGAAACGTTCCATGTATTTGCTTGGATTTCCTGCGCCTGTTGTCACTACTTTAACACCTTCCTCTATAACGAGGTCTACAATATCTTCCACAAAGGGAGACAAGAGCATGATGTTGACACCAAAGGGTTTATCAGTCAATGATTTGATTTTATCAATATTTGCCTTGACAACTTCTTTAGGGGCATTCCCCCCACCGATAATCCCTAGTCCTCCAGCCTTGGAAACAGCTCCTGCCAAATCACCATCAGCAACCCAGGCCATTCCTCCTTGGAAAATAGGATAATCAATGTTCAATAATTCTGTAATACGCGTTTTCATAGTGCCTCCATCGTTTCTTGCTTACGTAATAGTTCGATACCGTCATAATTTGACAATCAAACTATTGCCTAAACAAGAGGGAGCGGGTTTCCCTACTCCTTCTATTTATATTCTGTTTATTTTGTTTGCTCTTCAACGTAGGCAACCAAGTCACCAACTGTTTTCAAGTCATCTTCTGCTTCGATTTGGATATCAAAAGCATCTTCGATTTCTGAGATTACTTGGAACAAGTCCAATGAATCTGCATCCAAGTCATCAAAAGTTGATTCAAGTGTTACTTCTGATGCGTCTTTTCCAAGTTCTTCAACGATAATTTCTTGTACTTTTTCAAATACTGCCATGATAGGACTCCTTTAAAATAAATAGTTTTTTTATAACAATGTGTTCACCACATGATTACCTAAATTGTAAGAATGAGCGTGCCCCATGTCAAGCCTCCACCGAAGCCTGATAGTAGAACAGTCTGGCTACCATCTAAACGGATGAGGCCTTGTTCTACACACTCTGAAAGTAAAATCGGGATACTGGCTGCACTGGTGTTCCCATATTCCATCATATTGGCTGGAAGTTTATCTCGGTTAACACCGATTTTTCTAGCCATTTTATCCAAAATACGGTCATTAGCCTGATGAAGTAGCAGATAATCCAAGTTTGTCGCCTCTATAGGAGATTCATCAATAGTCTGCTTGATAGACTTGGCTACATCCCGAATAGCAAAATCAAAGACCGCGCGCCCATCCATCTTCAAAAATGAATCTGCATTTTCTTGATCTGAAAACGGAGAATGCAAGGCTGAATGTCCATAAGTTAGACACTCGCTACGACTCCCATCGCTATTAAGACTCTCAGCTAAGAAATGCTCTTTCTCGCTAGCTTCTAGCAAGACTCCACCAGCACCATCTCCAAACAAAACAGCTGTTGATCGGTCTGACCAATCGACTGCTTTAGAGAGGGTTTCACTACCAATCACCAAGCCTTTTTGAAAGCGACCAGAAGCGATAAACTTTTCAGCAGTTGAAAGAGCAAATACAAATCCACTGCAAGCTGCTGTTAGGTCAAAAGCAAAGGCCTTATTAGCACCAATATTGGCTTGGACACGAGCAGCTGTAGAGGGCATCATAGAATCTGGAGTAATAGTAGCTAGAATGATAAAATCCAGCTCTTCTCCTGTGATTTCAGCTTTTGCCATCAGTTTCTGAGCAACCTCTGTAGCCAAATCACTAGTAGATTCTGTTCTTGAAATATGCCTTTGTCGTATTCCCGTCCGACTTGAAATCCACTCATCATTGGTATCCATAATCTGAGCCAAATCATGATTTGTAACCACTTGCTCTGGCACATAATGAGCAACCTGGCTTATTTTTGCAAAAGCCATTATCTCAAATCCTCCAAAAATTGATAAAGATTAGTCAAACCTTTGCTCATAACCTCAATTTCTTGCTTACTCATACCATCAATGATTTTTTCAACCATGGCCTTGTGGAAGCGTTTATGTAGCCTATGAACCAAGCGACCTTTCTTTGTCAAATGCAGATGTACCACACGTCGATCATGTTCTGAACGAATGCGTTCAATGTAACCCTTACGTTCGAGATTATTCAAACTAGTCGTAACTGTCCCAAGAGTCACCATCAACTCTTTTGACACTTGACTTGGTGTCACATCTGGAACTTTTCCAATCACATCAATCGTATGCATTTCTTTGATGGAGATATCCTTGAAACGACTACCCCTCAAGCTAACTTCCTCAATAACGAGGACATTGTTAAATATAGACGTTAAGTATTCATTAATTCGTTGGTAGTCCAATCTTTCCTTCCCTCCTTTTCAAAAAAACTTTTAGAATCAAAACATTTGACAAAAGAATTATATCAAAGTTCAAAGAATGGTGCAAGTATTTTTTTATTTTCCTGTAAATTTAGGTCGTCTTCTTTCCGAATGAGCCCGAACTCCTTCTTTGAAATCCTCTGTTTTCGCTAGTGATTCCTGTAGGTTCAGTTCTAAAGCAGCATAATCTTGCCAGTCTTTAAATTGACTCTCCCAAACCAACTTCTTGATGGCAGCATAGGAATTAGCTGACCCGCGTCTCAATTTTTTAAGAAGCTGTTCTCTCGTCTTTTCAAGTTTATCAGCTTCAGAGACCCGATAAACAAGACCCCACTCCAGAGCTTTTTCTGCGGACAAAGCCTCACCTGTCATGGCTAATTGAGCAGCACGCGTCACACCAATACTTCGACTCAAGAGATGAATTCCTCCTGCATCCGGAGCCAAGCCAACTCCAACAAAGGCTTGGATAAATTTAGCCTTATCCGTTGCCAGACAGAAATCTGCAGCAACAGCCATATTTGCTGCGGCACCTGCAACAGCCCCATCAACCTCCATCAAGACAGGTTTAGCAATTTGCTTGATTTTATAAGAAATAGTATTGACCAATTCTGCGATTTTTGTCAATGATGGAATATCATCCTCATCCACCGCCCGCTTCATCTCTACTAAATCTCCCCCAACTGAAAAGACTTTGCCATTCGCGTTGATTAAGACAAAATGCACAGCCGGATCCTCTTCTGCCAAAGTCAGAGCTTCTAAAATCTCCTCACACATAGGAATATGAAAACCATTCGCGACCTCAGGACGATTCAAGGTAAGGATTGCCAAATCCTCTTCAAGCTGATAAATAATGTGTTCCATTTGAACTCCTTTTTATTTTATAAGCTGGTTAAATTATTTTATTTTCAAAGTATATCTTTTTTAAAATCAGAAAGCAAGAAAAAATCAACTGAAAGTGTCTCAGCCGATTAGAAAGGCTCGCTTTATACTAGAACGCATCTTATTTTCTTCATTGAAAAAAGGCTTTCTTTCTGCTATAATCGTATAAAATACTTACTTTAGGAGTTCTTATGAAAGTTGTTAAATTTGGAGGTAGCTCTCTTGCCTCTGCTGGTCAATTAGAAAAAGTTTTAAACATCGTCAAAAGCGATTCAGAGCGTCGTTTTGTAGTCGTTTCTGCCCCTGGTAAACGCAATGCTGAAGATACTAAGGTTACAGATGCCTTGATTAAATACTACCGCGATTATGTTGCTGGTAACGATATTAGCAAGAGCCAAAACTGGATTATCGACCGCTATGCCGCTATGGTTAGTGAACTAGGTCTTAAACCAGCTGTGCTAGAAAAAATTTCAAAAAGTATTCGGGCCTTGGCAACTCTTCCTATCGAAGAAAACGAATTTCTCTACGATACTTTCCTAGCAGCGGGTGAAAACAACAATGCCAAATTGATTGCTGCCTATTTTAACCAAAATGGTATTGATGCACGCTATGTGCACCCTCGAGAAGCTGGTATTGTGGTCACAAGTGAACCTGGTCATGCTCGAATCATTCCATCAAGTTATGACAAGATTGAGGAATTGACGAATGCAAATGAAGTCCTGGTCATTCCTGGTTTCTTTGGGGTTACCAAGGAAAATCAAATCTGTACCTTCTCACGTGGAGGCTCTGATATTACAGGTTCTATCATTGCTGCAGGTGTTAAGGCCGACCTCTATGAAAACTTTACAGACGTTGATGGTATCTTTGCAGCCCACCCTGGTATTATCCACCAACCACACTCAATCCCTGAGTTGACCTATCGTGAAATGCGTGAGTTGGCCTATGCAGGATTCTCAGTCCTTCATGACGAAGCGCTTCTTCCTGCCTACCGAGGAAAAATTCCTCTCGTTATCAAGAATACCAACAACCCTGACCATCCAGGTACTCGTATTGTTTTAAAACACAGTAGTGATGAATTCCCAGTTGTGGGAATTGCTGGTGATTCTGGCTTTGTCAGCATCAACATGTCTAAATACCTCATGAACCGTGAGGTGGGATTTGGACGCAAGGTTCTGCAAATCCTTGAAGATCTTAACATCGGTTGGGAACATATGCCAACAGGTATCGACGATCTTTCAATCATCCTCCGTTCTCGCGAACTAACTCCTATCAAGGAAGAAGAAATCCTTCGTCAGTTGGTTCAAAAGGCTGAAGTAGACCATGCAGAAATCGAACACGACCTTTCTATCATTATGATTGTTGGTGAAAAGATGAAGAGCCATATCGGAGTAACTGCTACTGCGACACGCGCTCTATCTGAAAACAAGATCAACATCCAGATGATGTCGCAAGGTTCTAGTGAAGTTTCTATTATGTTCGTTGTCAATAAAGACCAAGAGAAAGCAGCAATCAAAGCCCTCTACAATGCCTTTTTCGGTGAAAGTAAGGAAGACTAACCATGGCCCAATCTCTTAACAAAACAGTGCTTCTCAATACAACAGGTACCTCCTACCTCTCTATAGCTGGGAAAGTTGGGAAATTTCTTGTCGGAGATCAGGCTCTGGAATTTTACCCAGATGTCAATGTCGAACAATTTATCCAGATTCCTTGGAGCCATATCAACCAGATTGGGGCCAATGTCACTGGTCGCAAAATCAGTCGCCACTTCGAAGTCTTTACAGACAGAGGAAAATTCCTCTTTGCTTCAAAAGACTCAGGTGCCATTCTCAAAATTGCTCGCGAAAAACTAGGCAATGACAAGGTCGTCAAACTTCCTACCCTGATTCAAACAATTAGTCAAAAATTTAAAAATCTATTTGCAAAAAAGTAGAAACTTTAGTATAATCATAGCAACGGATAAGTAGGTTATCTTCTTCTTTCAGAAAGTCTGCGGGTGCTGCGAGCAGATAGGAGGGATAGGTGAAATTCTACCGTTAGTAACAATTGCATACACAATCAAGTGCACACCTGTGAAGTTGGATGGAACCGTGGCCCTGCCACTCCAACGCTTTGTCAGGTGTGCTTTTTTCACAAAGGAGTTCTTATGTTAGATATCAAACGTATTCGTACAGACTTTGATGCTGTCGCAGAAAAATTGGCTACACGTGGTGTAGATGCTGCTGTCTTAAACGAGATGAAAGAAATCGATGCTAAACGTCGTGATATTTTAGTCAAGGTTGAAACTCTCAAGGCTGAACGTAACACAGTTTCTGCTGAGATTGCCCAAGCTAAGCGCAACAAGGAAAATGCAGATGACAAGATTGCTGCCATGCAAACCCTATCTGCTGAAGTAAAAGCCTTGGATGCTGAATTGGCAGAAATTGATGCTAAATTGACAGAATTTACCACTACTCTTCCAAATATTCCAGCTGATAGCGTTCCTGTTGGGGCTGACGAAGACGACAATGTTGAAGTTCGCCGTTGGGGCACTCCACGCGAGTTTGATTTCGAACCTAAAGCTCACTGGGATCTGGGTGAAGACCTTGGTATCCTTGACTGGGAACGCGGTGGTAAGGTAACGGGCGCTCGCTTCCTCTTCTATAAAGGTCTCGGTGCTCGTTTAGAACGTGCTATCTACAACTTTATGCTAGATGAACACGGAAAAGAAGGCTACACTGAAGTCATCACGCCTTACATAGTTAACCACGATTCTATGTTTGGAACTGGTCAATATCCAAAATTCAAGGAAGATACTTTTGAACTCAGCGATAGCAATTATGTCCTTATCCCTACAGCTGAGGTTCCTCTAACAAACTACTACCGTGATGAAATCCTAGACGGCAAAGACCTGCCAATCTACTTCACTGCTATGAGTCCTTCATTCCGTTCTGAGGCTGGTTCAGCTGGCCGTGATACTCGTGGCTTGATTCGTTTGCACCAATTCCACAAAGTTGAAATGGTTAAATTTGCCAAACCTGAAGAATCTTACGAAGAATTGGAAAAAATGACAGCCAACGCTGAAAATATCCTTCAAAAACTTAACCTTCCATACCGTGTCGTTGCTCTCTCTACAGGAGATATGGGCTTCTCAGCTGCTAAAACTTATGACTTGGAAGTTTGGATTCCAGCACAAAATACCTACCGTGAAATTTCAAGCTGTTCAAACACAGAAGATTTCCAAGCCCGTCGTGCCCAAATCCGTTACCGTGATGAAGCAAATAGCAAGGTGAAATTGCTCCATACCTTGAACGGTTCTGGACTTGCAGTTGGACGTACAGTGGCTGCTATTCTTGAAAACTACCAAAATGCAGATGGTTCTGTGACCATCCCAGAAGCACTTCGTCCATACATGGGTGGAGCTGAAGTTATCAAACCATAAAAAATAAGGTTTAGCTATTTCTAGCTAGACCTTTTTTCGTAACCAATTCAGATAAGCGCCTAATACAAAGACTAAAATAATTAAGCAAATAGCGGTTTCAGCCACTACCAAATACTCCAAAAATGGAAGTTTCAAGATTCCCTGAGCCATCTTAAGCGAAGTAGCTGTGATAATGGTCGGGAAGGTGAGGGCTGAGAAGGCTGGTTGAAAACCTTGTTTTAAAATATTGGGCAGGCGAGTCAAAACAAAGAAAAAGAAGGATTGGGAAGCCAAGATCATGACAATCAAGACCCAAGTCGGTAGACTGGCTCCTCCAACTCGAACTAGGGAAGCCAAGAGTAGAGAGAAAGGAGCACAGTAGATTCCTTCTTGTCCAAGCAAGGCTAGTGGGAGCGGATGTTTCTTTAAATCGCTATAAATAAGGGGATAGAGATAGAAGGTCAAGAGAAAGCCAAAACTCAAGGTCGCATAGGCAATTTCGATGATGCCTACAAGAGGATAGGTTAAGGCAGCCACTGCTATCCCCACATAGAGAACCGTCCAGCTAGGAGTTGCATGAACCCTCCGACCCGGACAAGCAAACTTGATGGTGAAACCAGCAATCAAGGCCAAATCCAAGAGAAATGAAAACCACCAGAGCCCTTGCGCTACCAAAGGAAGATGAGGGAAGACGCGAAAAACATAGGTAGATAAAATCATCCCAGCCATGGGAAAGGTCGCCATTCCTGATAAAAGAGGAGGCTTGGTCAATTCTTGCTTGGTTTCCTTCCAATTAAAGAGATGTAGAATTAGAAAATAAATCCACAAAATCAAACCTGTCAGACTAAAAAGATAGGACAGAGCCGGCAACGTATCTAAAATAAGATTTCCAGCTCCTGCCAAACCTAGCAAACAACCAGAAAATACCAAAGGGAGTTTTTTCATCCTAACCTCCAATAATCATGTTAGTTTCAGTATAGCATAAAAGCGCTTAAATGAGGATTTAAAAAAACGAAGTCCAATTATTTTAGACTTCATTTTTCTCAGATATGAATTAAGCATAAGGTTGCAATTCTGGGTTAATTGGTGTATTGGCTAGGTTATTGGCATAGTTACAGAGGCTTGCTAGGCTGACACCAAGAACCACATCCAAGGCATTTTGTTGGCTGTAGCCAGCTTCTAGAAACTCAGCCAAGGCTTCATCTCCTACACGACCCTTGGTATTGATAACTGCCAAGGTAAACTTAGCTAGAGTGTCCAATTTAGGATCTGTTTCAATTGGAGTACGATTGCGAAGGGCTTGCAGAAGATCATCATTCATCTGGATTTGTTTGATTGAAAAGGCTGTGTGACCCGCGACGCAGAAGGCACAACCATTGGTCACGGCTGCCGTGATTTGCACCACTTCACGCTCAACAGGCGTCAAGCTGTTGCGACGATTGATGGCTCCGACAGTACGATAAGCCTCTAAAGCAGTCGGTGCATTAGCCAAGAGACCGATTAGGTTGGGAATATAGCCATTGTTATCTTTTTGTACTGTTTCAAGAACCTCTTTCACTTCTGCTGGCGCTGATTCGACTGTATGGATGGTAAATGTTGTCATCATAAAACCTCTTTTCATTTTGTTGGAATCTAGTCTATCACAGATTCTATACCGTGTATAATATATATTTTAAATTACACTGATAGAAATTTTTTATGAAAGCAAAAAAATCACACGAGCTGTGTGATTTCATTATTTGTCAAAATACTTTTTAGTCTCAGCAATAACGACCGGCGACAAGACTAATAGGGCAATCAAGTTTGGCAGAGCCATCAAGGCGTTGACAATATCTGCGATAATCCAAACCATATCCAACTCGATAAATCCTCCCAACAAGACCATGAGTACAAAGACCACTCGATAGAGCCAGATAAAGCGAACACCAAAGAGGAACTCGAAACAGCGTTCTCCATAATAGTTCCAACCTAGAATTGTCGTAAAGGCAAAGAGTACAAGGAAGATGGTCAAGAGGGCAGGTCCAAAGTGTGAAAAGACTGTTGAGAAGGCTGACTGAGTCAAGGCAACCCCATTTAAGTCGCCGCTCCAAACACCAGTCACCAAGATGGTCAAACCAGTCAAGGTACAGATAATGAGGGTATCAATAAAGGTTCCTGTCATGGAAATCAATCCTTGCTCTACTGGTTCATTTGTCTTAGCCGCAGCTGCTGCAATGGGAGCCGAACCCAGACCAGATTCGTTCGAGAAAACACCTCGCGCCACACCATTTTGAATAGCCATTCGAATGCTAGCGCCAGCAAATCCACCTACCGCAGCAACAGGACTAAAAGCTGATGTCAAAATTAAAGCGATTGTGGCAGGAATTTTCCCGATATTAAAGAAAATAACTGTAAGAGTTCCCAAAATATAAATAATAGCCATAAAAGGAACAACAGTAGTTGAAACCTTAGAAATGGACTTGAGACCACCAAAGACTGCAATCGCTACAAATACAGACAACACAAGAGCAGTGATAGCTGGCGAAATAGTCGTTGTATTCTGGATAGATTCTGTAATCGAGTTAACTTGAGTGAAGGTTCCGATTCCCAACAAAGCTACTAGCACACCTGCCAGGGCAAAGAAGATGGCAAGGGGACGCCACTTTTCTCCCATCCCTAGAAGGATATAGTGCATGGGACCTCCCGCTACTGCACCATGATCATCCTTGGTACGGTATTTGATAGCTAGTAGTCCTTCCGCATACTTGGTAGCCATCCCAAAGAAAGCAGCCATCCACATCCAAAAGAGGGCTCCTGGTCCACCGACCTTGAGAGCCGTCGCCACCCCGATAATATTTCCCGTACCAACTGTCGCTGCGAGTGCTGTACACAAGGCCGCAAAACTGGATACATCTCCATGCCCCTTATCCTTGGTAAAAATAAGCTGGAAGGCCTTGGGCAAACGCAAAACCTGCAAGAGTCCTAGACGGGCAGTTAGGTAAATCCCTGTTCCGACCAATAAAATTAAGAGGGGTGGGCCCCAAACAAAAGCATCAATTGATTTAAGCAATTCTAACATTTCCTTCTCCTATCTTTTCAACCCCAAAAGAAAGAGCACATGCAAGATACATGTACTCTGGAATGCTTAGATAAATGCTAAAAAGCGGTCTATCCTAGCTCTGTCCTTTTACCTGAGAGTTTGAGCAGTTGCCTGCCTTGCCCCTTCGGTGCCTTTACGGTCTCTCCAGAGTTCCGTCCATTTACAGTCATGAAAAATCAAACGATTCCCCACTTCTATTAAACTTCATTCGGTGTTGGTATTTAATTGATTCTTATTTTACAAAAAATGTTGGCTTTTGTCAATGTGTTTATTAGTAAAAATTAGTTCAACAGTTTTTACTTTATAAAGTCCAGAATACTGCTATCCTTTAAAAGTGACAATAGTCGCACCACTGCCTCCAGCATTTTGCGGGGCATAGCCGAAACTCTTGACATGCTTGTTTCTTTGTAGGTATTTGGTGACACCTTCACGGATGACACCTGTTCCGATACCATGGATGATATCAACTTGTGCCATATTGTTAAGCAAGGCTTGGTCGATAAAGGCATCTAGCTCATTCATAGCCTCTTCATAGCGTTTGCCTCGAAGGTCCAGTCTAGCTTGTGGGCCACGACCAGAAGTTCGTTTCACGACATTGACCTGTTTCTTCTTGACTTGCTTTTCTTGCTGAGCTTGAACAAGGTCAAATTCTTTTTCTTCCAAGGTCATCTTGATTAAACCGACTTGGGCTTCCCAGCGACCGTCCTTAAGTTGACTGGTCAAGGTACCACGCTGTCCATAACTGAGAACTACGATATCATCTCCCACCTTTGGAGCTCGGTTTTTCTTAGCCTTTTGAAGAACCTTGTTTTTAGACAAATCTACTTTTTCAGGAGCCAATTTTTTCAGCTTGGCCTTGGCTTCAATGATTTCATGTGGCTTGAGTTGAGATTTACTATGGAGATTTTTGAGAATCTGGTCACTTTCACTGAGGGCCATGTCCACAATCTCAGCAGCCTGTTCACGCGCCTTATTAAGCTCCGTTTCCTTTTCACGATTAAGCTCATTGTAGAGTTTTTTAAGAGCACGGTTCATCTTGAGATTTTCTTGCTCCACCTCACGGATATTGTCCAAGCGTTTGCGACTCTCTAGCGTCTGCTCTTCCAGTTGTTCAATAATCCGATTGACATCATTGTCCTGATCGACCTGCTGGCTGGCATCCCCTACGATAACTTCAGATAGGCCTAGACGTTTGGCAATTTCAAATGCATTGCTTCGGCCAGGCACGCCCTGCATAAAGCGATAGGTCGGGCGAAGAGTCGCAGTATCAAACTCCATGCTGGCATTTTGCACAAAGGCTGTCTCGATACCATAGGCCTTGAGTTCGGGATAGTGGGTGGTCGCCATGGTCTTGACTTGACGCAGACGAAGGTCCTCCAGAATAGCCATGGCAAGAGCGGCTCCTTCTTGAGGATCTGTACCAGCCCCCAACTCATCCAAGAGTAGAAGTGAATGTTGATGGACCTTGCCAAGAATATCCACGATATTGGTCATGTGGCTAGAGAAGGTAGACAAGCTCTGTTCAATAGATTGCTCATCTCCAATATCGGCAAAGATTTCTTCAAAAATACCCACACGACTTCCCTTGTCTGCTAAAATCGGCAAACCAGACTGGGCCATAACCTGTGTCAAACCCAGAGTTTTGAGCATGATGGTCTTACCACCAGTATTAGGACCTGTGATAACAATGGCTGTTAAATCTTGACCAAAATGGACATCATTTGCGACGGCATTTTTGACCAAAGGATGGCAGACATGGAGCAGTTGAATCTCCTGATTTTCTGACAGCTGAGGAACGACTGCTTGCCTTTCTTGGATAAAGCGGACCTTGGCACGAATCAAGTCTAGATGGCCGATAATCCAAGCGTCGTTGGCAATTTCAGCCGCATGAGGGCGAACACGCTCAGAAATTTCTTGGAGAATTCGAAGCATTTCATAGCGCTCATCTGCTCGCAGACTAGCAATTTCTTCGCTCAGTTTGACCACCTCACGGGGTTCGATGTAGACGGTATTTCCACTAGCAGAAATATCATGAACGACACCTGCAATCTTATTGCGGTAGGTGTTTTTGACTGGTAAAACCTGACGGCCATTTCTGCTTGCAACAATCCCTTCCGTCAACATCTGCGCTTTTTGCTTAAGCAGGTCCTGCAAGACATCGCGGACCTGACTCTCGCTATCATGGATTTTTCGACGGATTCGTGCCAGTTCTTCACTGGCGAAATTTTCAATGAAACCTGCATCATTAAAGGCTTGTAGGTTTCCTTGTAATTGCGGAAAATCATGTAGCTTCTCAAACCAGAGGGCTAATTCTATCAAGCTAACATTTTCCAGATTGGCATAAAAACTTTGAAGCTCTCGGCTAGAAAGAAGCACGCGCTTCAAGAGTAGGAACTCCTCGATATTGAGGTCCGCTCCCATCTCCAATCGCTTGCAGACTCCTGCTATTTCCTTGGTTGCGAGAATGGTAAAATGCGGTTGCTCAACAAAGAGAGCCTGCATTTCCTTCATCTCAGCAAAAGCCTGTTTGATTTTATCTGCTTTGGCAGTCGGAGCCAGCTGTCTCAATTGCTCCAAGCCCTGCTCGGTCAACAAATGAGGTTCAAACAAGGCCTTGACCTTATTGAACTCTAATGTTTCTAATATTTTCTTGTTCATCTTTATTTCCTTGTCTTTGAATGTCTAGGTGTGGTAGCTTTTTACATTCTGATAGATTCTAGTCAATCTGTAAACAAAGGGCTAGGAAAATTCCTGCCCTTTTTATCCGATTAAATTTGTCACCCAGATTTGTTTGAGCCAACTGGTTGTTACTGGTATGCTCTGGATGATGTGTTTTGCGACTATACTCTTTTCAAGAGGATTTTGTATAGCTGCCATGGGAATGGTCGCTAAGATGGTCAAAGCCATTTGCAAGACAAATAAGGTCACCAACATAGACAAGATGCCTGCTGAAATTTGGAACAACTTGCCACCCAGCTTTTTACTAGGAAGTAAGTGTAACAAGAGACCAAGCAACCGACCGATGCTATAGACAATCCCAAATACCAACAAGTAGCCGATACCTGCATAAAAGACCTTATCCAACTGAAAGAGTTGATCCGATGGGAAAAAGAAAGTTCCCTGACCTTCCTGCGGATTTGCATAAGGGAGCAGTAAATGGAATTGTTCTCCAAGCCCCTTGTAAAACTGGCCAGCCACAAAAGCCGAAGCCATGGCTGAAATCAGGTAATAAACTTGTAAGAGCAGGCCTCTCCGATAGCCGATATAAAATCCCCAAGCCAAGACCAAAAGAAGAAGGAGTGAAATCATAAGGAATCCTCAATCTTGCTCTGCTCTTGCTTACAAGTCACAAGTTTGTGACGGAGTTCTTCTAACTCTTGCTCCTTATCATCAAATTCAATCTCACGGCTGAGCTGAGTTGACAAACAGTTGACTGCCAACAAAAGAGCGATCGTTTCATCGTCTGCACTAGGCATTTGTTCTTTAATTGCTTGGTATTTTTCTGTCGCAACCTTGGCGATTTCCTCCATAAAGAGGTTATCGTGCTCGGTTGTCAAGGTTAATGATTTTTTCCCGAATGTAAATTTGAATCGATTTAGATTTGCCATAAAATTCACCTCACGATATTATACCAAAATTCGCTAACTTTGTCAGTTTTTACAAATTTGCCTGCTTTTGTGGTACAATAGAAACTATGGCAAGTATAACACTCACACCAAGCGAAAAGGAGATTCAGGCTTTTCTTGAACACTATCAAAGCAGTCTGACTCCTAGTAAGAATCCCTATATCCGCTACTTTTTGAAACTACCTCAGGCAACGGCTTCTATCTATACTTCTGGAAAGATCTTGCTTCAGGGTGAAGGGGCTGAGAAATACGCCAGTTTCTTTGGCTATCAGCTTGCAGAGGAAATCAGCGGACAAAATCTTCCTTTGATTGGGACAGATGAGGTGGGAAATGGTTCCTACTTTGGTGGACTTGCAGTTGTGGCTTCCTTTGTCACACCTGACCAGCACGACTTCTTACGAAAACTCGGTGTGGGGGATTCCAAGACTCTGACCGACCAAAAGATCCGTCAGATTGCTCCTATTCTCAAGGAAAAAATCCAGCACCAGGCACTCCTTCTCTCACCAAGCAAGTACAACGAGGTCATCGGAGATCGCTACAATGCGGTTTCGGTTAAGGTTGCCCTCCATAATCAGGCTATCTATCTCCTCCTTCAAAAAGGTGTTCAGCCTGAGAAAATTGTGATTGATGCCTTTACCAGTGCTAAAAATTATGACAAGTACTTGACACAAGAGGCCAATCGTTTCAGCAATCCTATTAGCCTAGAAGAAAAGGCCGAGGGCAAATACTTGGCTATCGCAGTTTCTTCTGTCATTGCGCGTGATCTCTTTCTGGAAAATCTTGAAAATCTGGGACGAGAACTGGGCTATCAACTTCCAAGTGGAGCTGGAACGGCTTCTGATAAGGTGGCTAGCCAGATTTTGCAAGCCTATGGTATGCAGGGACTCAACTTCTGTGCCAAACTGCACTTTAAAAATACTGAAAAAGCGAAAAAACGCTTAGAAAGGTAAATTATGAATTCATTTAAAAATTTCCTAAAAGAGTGGGGATTGTTCCTCCTGATTCTGTCATTATTAGCTTTAAGCCGTATCTTTTTTTGGAGTAATGTCCGCGTAGAAGGACATTCCATGGATCCTACCCTAGCGGATGGCGAAATCCTCTTTGTTGTCAAACACCTCCCTATTGACCGTTTTGATATCGTGGTGGCTCATGAGGAAGATGGCAATAAGGATATCGTTAAGCGCGTGATTGGAATGCCTGGCGACACCATCCGTTACGAAAACGATAAACTTTACATCAATGACAAAGAGACGGACGAACCTTACCTAGCTGACTATATCAAACGTTTCAAGGATGATAAACTCCAAAGCACCTACTCAGGCAAGGGATTTGAAGGAAATAAAGGAACTTTCTTTAGAAGTATCGCTCAAAAAGCTCAAGCCTTCACAGTTGATGTCAACTACAATACCAACTTCAGCTTTACTGTTCCAGAAGGAGAATACCTTCTCCTCGGAGATGACCGCTTGGTTTCGAGCGACAGCCGCCACGTAGGTACTTTTAAAGCAAAAGATATCACAGGGGAAGCTAAATTCCGCTTCTGGCCAATCACCCGTATCGGAACATTTTAAGAAATCGAAGAGGCCGAGAATCAAGAATCTCAGCCTCTTCTTCTATCATGAGAAGTGATTGTTTATTGACTAATACTCTTCGAAAATCTCTTCAAACCACGTCAGCTTCGCCTTACTGTACTCAAGTACAGCCTGCGGCTAGCTTCCTAGTTTGCTCTTTGATTTTCATTGAGTATAAAATAAAAACAACCCCAACTCTCACCTATTCATGCAAAGGAATTTTATGGAAGTTTATTTTTCAGGAACCATTGAACGGATTATTTTTGAAAATCCCAGCAATTTTTATCGCATCCTCCTCCTAGAAATCGAAGATACAGACGCAGAGGATTTTGACGATTTTGAAATCATTGTCACCGGTACCATGTCTGACGTGATTGAGGGCGAAGACTATACTTTTTGGGGGCAAATTGTCCAGCACTCCAAGTATGGAGAACAACTGCAAATCAGTCGTTATGAACGTGCAAAACCAACTAGCAAGGGATTGGTTAAGTACTTTTCCAGTAGCCATTTCAAGGGAATTGGTCTCAAGACAGCTCAGAAAATTGTGGATACCTATGGCGAAAATACTATTGACGAAATTTTGCAACACCCAGAAAAGCTAGAAGGTATCGCAGGACTATCTGCCAAAAATCGTGAGGCTTTCGTCTCCACTCTCCGTCTCAACTACGGAACGGAGATGGTTTTAGCCAAACTGGCCAACTACGGCATTCCCAATAAATTAGCCTTTCAGATTCAAGATTTTTACAAGGAAGAAACCCTTGATGTGGTTGAAAATTATCCTTACCAGCTGGTCGAGGATATCAAGGGTTTGGGCTTTACTATTGCTGACCAATTAGCGGAAGAACTAGGTATCGAAAGTCAGGCTCCTGAACGCTTCCGCGCCGGTCTAGTACATAGTCTTTTTCAGGCCTGTATGGAAACAGGGGACACCTATGTTGAAGCACGGGATTTGCTAGAACAAACCCTTACTCTCCTTGAGTCTTCCCGTCCCGTAGAACTAGATCCCAGCCAAGTTGCCCAAGAACTCTCCTACCTGATTGAAGAAGACAAGGTTCAGCAGATTGATACCAAGATTTTTGACAACAGCCTCTTTTTCGCCGAGGAAGGCATCCGCAGTCACTTGGTTCGTATACTTGAAAAAGGAAAACAGAAGAGCCAGGATTTGGAAACCATTCAAAAACATATCGCTACTGTTGAGGAAGAACTGGGAATCCACTATGATAGCATTCAAAAACAAGCTATCTGTGACGCTATCCAGAACAAGATCTTTATCCTAACAGGTGGACCTGGTACTGGTAAGACAACTGTTATCAATGGGATCATCGCTGTTTATGCTCTTTTAGAAGGACTTGACCTCAGGAAAAAAAGCAACTTGCCGATTCTTCTTGCCGCTCCAACCGGTCGAGCTGCTCGTCGCATGAATGAATTGACAGGCTTGCCTAGCGCGACCATACACCGACATTTAGGAATGACAGGTGACGATGATACCAGTCATCTGGAAGATTATCTGGATGCCGACTTTATCATTGTGGATGAATTTTCTATGGTGGATACTTGGCTGGCCAATCAACTCTTCTCCAATATCTCTTCTAACAGTAAAATACTTATCGTGGGAGACAGTGACCAGCTACCGTCTGTCAGCCCTGGACAGGTTCTAGCGGATCTGCTTCATATTCCCTTGATTCCTCAGACTCGCTTGGAAAAAATTTACCGACAAAGCGAAGAATCAACCATCGTCACCCTAGCTAGTCAGATTCGACAGGGCATCTTGCCAGCTGATTTCACCCAGAAAAAAGCTGACCGTTCCTACTTTGAAATTGCTAGTGGCCATATTCCTGCTACCATTGAAAAGATTTTAGGCGCAGCCCTCAGAAGTGGTATCCCTGCTCGTGATATTCAGGTTCTAGCTCCCATGTACCGAGGGACTGCAGGGATTGATGCTATCAATCAGCTCATGCAAGACCTGCTCAATCCACCACAAAAAGACCAACTCAGTTTTGAAGCTCCCCAGTGTCACTATCGTAAGGGAGACAAGGTCATTCACCTGGTCAACGATGCTGAAATCAATGTCTTTAATGGGGATTTAGGAGCTATCACAGACCTGATTCCTGGTAAATACACCGAGTCGAAACAAGACGAGATTGTCATTGATTTTGATGGCAACGAGGTCTCTTACCCACGTAACGAATGGTACAAGATTCGCCTGGCCTATGCCATGAGCATCCATAAATCACAGGGAAGTGAGTTCCCTGTTGTCATCCTACCTATCACTAGTGCTAGTAGACGTATGCTGGAGCGCAATCTCATCTATACGGCCATTACACGCGCCAAAAGCAAGCTTATCTTACTAGGCGAATTACAGGCCTTTGACTATGCTACCCAACACATTGGAACTGCCCGAAAAACCTATCTGATTGAACGCTTCAGTGATTTATTGGAGAATGTTGAAGAAAAGCAACAAACTGTCTCAGAAACTGCCACATCAAGTGACTCTGAACAATCCTACATCCTGACCGAAGAAAACTGGGACAGCATCCCAGCCATGATTGGGATTACAGACGCAGACCTCAAAGAGATTTTTGGAAAATAGTGCACAAGAAAACCCACCTAATCAGGTGGGTTTTTATCTTATTAAGATTATTTAACTGTTGCTGTGCTTGTGATCAATTCAACAGCTTTTTTGATTGTGATGTCGTGTTTCAACATATCAGCTGAAAGCAAGCTTTGTACTTGTGCCACTTCCATGTTGTAGTCTGCCGCCAATTGCTCGATTTCTTTTTGGATTTCTTCTTCTGAAGCGTCAAATCCTTCAGCTTTCGCAACTGCTTCGATAACAAGGTTAGTCTTCGTACGTGACTCAGCTTCTCCCTCGTATTGTTTGTGAAGGTCTTCTTGAGTAGTTCCAGTGATTTGGAAGTACATGTCAGGGTTGATACCTTGACGTTGCAAGTTTCCAAGGAATTCATTTACTGAACGGTGAACTTCTTCGTGGATCATTTCTTCTGGAAGTTCTACGATTTCAGCGTTCTCTACAGCTTTATCAATTGCTGCACCTTCAACTGCATCTTTGTAAGCTTCTTCTTTAGCTTCAGACAATTCTTTGCGGTATTTTTCTTTCAATTCAGCAAGTGTTTCAACTTCTTCATCGATGTCTTTTGCAAGCTCATCGTCAAGAGCTGGAACTTCTTTAGCTTTTACTTCGTGGATAGTTGTCACGAATTTAGCTTCTTTACCTGCAAGGTCTTCTGCTTGGTAGTCTTCTGGGAATGTTACGATAACATCAACAGTTTCACCAGCTGAGTGACCTACCAATTGGTCTTCGAAACCAGGGATGAATTGACCTGAACCAAGTCCAAGTGAGAAGTTTTCACCTTTTCCACCGTCAAATTCAACACCGTCGATAGAACCAACAAAGTCGATGACAACAGTGTCGCCGTTTTCAGCAGCAGCTTCCTTTATAACCAATTCAGCCAAGTTGTTGCGTTCGCGTTCGATACGCTCTTCAACGTCAGCGTCAGTTACTTCTTTTTCAACATCTACTGATACTTCAAGGTTTTTATAGTCACCCAATTTTACTTCAGGTTTTGTAACGACTTCAGCAGTGATAACCCAGTCTTGACCTTTTTCCATTGAAGTTACGTCAATTTTTGGTTGAGCAACCACTTCAAGACCAGCTTCTTTTACAGCTGCTTCATAAGCATTTGGCAAAAGAGCGTTCATAACGTCTTGGTAAAGTGACTCTTCACCAAATTTTTTGTCGAAGATAGGACGTGGAAGGTGACCTTTACGGAAACCTGGAACATTAAGAGATTTCTTCACTGAGTTGAAGACACGATCCAATTCTGGTTTGATTTGGTCTTGAGAGATAGTGAAAGTCAAGACACCACGGTTTGTTTCTTTGTTTTCAAATGATACAGACATTCTGTCATTTCTCCTTAAAATTTTTTAAATACAGTCTATTATAACATAAATGGGCGACTTTTTTCAAGTAATGAATGCGCTTTTCAATCCTGCTGGAAGTATGGTTTCTTCTTAATTTTCTTTAGAATTCAAATATAATCTTATAAAAGGTATTCAGTAGTGGCTGATTACAGTTAAAAAACGAATCGCCCATACATCCCTCATTAGGCGATTCGTTTTTCTTATTTAACCACAACCACTTTGTAATATTCGTTTGAGTGTGGAGATTCAATCTTAATTTTTTGACCATAGAAACCATCGATTTCTTTGTCAAGATAATCTCTAACTCCTGATGGCAAGCGTTTCATCTTAAGAATCTCACCGGATTGATCCGCATAGGCTAGAATGTGATAGTGAGTAGTGGTTGCTCCATCATCAATCAGTACAAAGTAACCTGTTTTAAGCTTACCTTGTTCATTTTCTAAATAGTATAGTTTATTGTTATTGATTGTGAAGTAAGTAGACGGAAGTCTAAGTCGTACACCTGGGTCTTCTAGATAAAGATCATTGCCAACTTTTTTGATTTCTGATCTAGTTGTCATCTCTGGAAGTGGTAATACTCTACGACCATCTGCTCCAAAGTAATATCGACCTGGCAGATTTTGGAAATTACGAATAACAGCTTTAGGATCAATTTCTTGTCCTTTTTCTTTATTATCCACTAAAGCTAAGGTTATATTTGCAACATGATCCCCATATTTGTCGGAAAACTTCTTGAACTCAGGTTTGACATACCAAGTGTTTTTAGCCACTATAACATCAGTAAATTTATTCCCATCATATTTTGCTTTAATCAGATATTCATATCCATCGCCTAAACGAACAATATCATCATGTTTATAAGGGCTATCTTGTAAAGTGAACATATGTCCATCCTTGCTGAGAATATAGCCTGTTCCATCACTAGAATTTACAACTCTATCAGAGGCCATTGCACCTGATTGTTCAAAATAATACCAATCACCATTTATGCACTCCCAACCTGTCATCATAGAACCACTAAAATGAAGATAGTACCATGTGTTGCCTTCTTTGTACCAGCCAGTACGCATAGCGCCACTATTAGCTAATGAGTACCAGGTGTTACCTTCCTTATACCAGCCAGTGCGCATGGCACCACTATTTGCGAGTGAGTACCAGGTATTGCCTTCCTTGTACCAGCCTGTGCGCATAGCACCACTATCTGCTAGTGAATACCAAGTATTGCCTTCTTTGAGCCAGCCTGTCTGCATTTTACCAGTGCTGTCAAAATGATACCATGAGCCAGCATTTTGTACCCATTTGTTTTTAGCGAGACTGCCATCTTGAGAAAGATTCCAGTCAGCACCATTTTTAACCCAAGTATCTGCAGCCTGTGCTTGGTTGATAGATAAAAGCAGACCAGCACCTATAAGCAAACCAAGAGTGAATAGTTTAGATTTTTTCATAGTTATTTCCTCCTGTTCTATAGTGAAATGAACATGACTTCCTAGTAAACAAAACTGTTCGCTTTTTTCTTTTTACTATGTCAGATAGTTTATTTCACAACAGAAACATTTCCTGTTGAACTGTCATATCTAACAGTTTCTCCATAAAAACCGGAAATTCCTTTTTCAATATAATCACGGAAATCATTAGGCAAAACTTTCATCTTCACGATTTCACCAGATTCATCTGCATAGCCCAAAATATGGTGATCTTTAGATAATAATCCGTCCATAAACATTGTAAAATATCCAGTTACAAGTTTACCATTATCATCATTGGCACCTCTTAGATAAAGTTTATTGTCATTAATTGTCAATCCAGATGAATCTAGACTAATAACTGGACTTGAGTTTTTAAGATAAAGTTCAGACCCAACTTTTTGAATAGGGAAGTGAGTAGTGAATTCTGGTAGATTCGCAACCTTACGTCCATCTGCTCCAAAGTAATACTTATTTGGTAAGTTTTGGAAATTCTTTATGACAGCTTTAGGATCAATTTCTTCCCCTGGTTTTTTATTATCAGTAATTGCATCTAAAGTATTTCGTTTTATATCGCCAATCTTTTGATAAGAAAAACGTTCATCAATAGGTTTGATATACCAGGCATTCTTTTCGATAACAACTCCATCTTTCTTATGAACAAGGTGATAGTCATAGCCATCAGACAAAGTAACGATATCTGTAATAACTGTATCATCAAAAGGATCTTGTTCAACCTGACTAGGGAGTTTGGTTAACATATAACCATCCTTACCAATGACATAACTTTCCCCATCGCTTGCTGGAACAGCTCTATCTGCTACCATAGCACCTGATTTTTCAAAGTAAGACCATTGACCATTTGCAGTTGCCCATCCTGTTGCCATAGCGCCACTGCCTTTGAGGTAGTACCAAGTAGACCCTTCTTTGTACCAACCAGTACGCATAGCCCCACTATTTGCGAGTGAGTACCATGTATTGCCTTCCTTGTACCAGCCAGTACGCATAGCCCCACTGTCTGCGAGCGAATACCATGTATTGCCTTCCTTGTACCAGCCTGTCTGCATTTTACCAGAACCGTCAAAGTGGTACCAAGAGCCAGCATTTTGCACCCATTTGTTTTTAGCTAGACTGCCATCTTGAGAAAGATTCCAGTCAGAACCATTTTTTACCCATGTATCTGCAGCCTGTGCTTGGTTGATAGATAAAAGTAGGCCAGCACCTGCAAGCAAACCAAGTGTAAGTAGTTTAGATTTTTTCATAGCCGTTTCCTCCAATTAGTAACAAATTATTTATGACATTTAAATTTTATTGTTACCAAACTCGTCTAGCTCCGTCAATAGATCCAATGTATTCATTGTTAGTTATGTTTACAAATTTTCTTACATAATTTGCGTGAACCACTTGGTTACCGCCAATATTAATTCCCACATGTTCAAGATTATTAAAGAAAATTAAATCTCCAGGTTTTTCATTACCAGTTACATCAATTCCTTGCTTAAATTGAGATCTAGTATCAGTTCCTAAGTAAATGTCAAAGTTTTTATATATGGCATGTGTAAATCCTGAGCAATCTACACCCTTATTCAAGTCTGCCCAACCCCCAACATATGGGATTTTATCTACAAATGTCTCTGCATACTCAGCAATTGCCTGACCTTTATTTTCTACGCAAACACCGTTAGATCTGAAGAAATAAGGTTTCCCATTAACTCTATTATAATCAGTTAGCATGGAACCGTCATTTGAAAGATAGTACCAATTACCATCTGGGTTAATCCACTCATTTGATTTCATCCAACCTTGATCATCAAAATAATACCATTTCTTATCTAAGAATTCCCAATGTTTAGCATACCCACCTGAAGTATATTTGAACCACCAGCGACCATCTGTTATCATCCAGGTTCCTTTATCATCTCTATTTTGATTAAATGCTATTTTTTCTTGATCGCCTTCTACTTGCGTTAATTCTCTAGGAGAAAATCCTACCAACTTAACTTGTTCTGCATCTTCAACCTTAATTTTACCTTCTTTAACAAGTTGATCAATTGCTTCTTTCTCGCTTGTATACTGTGAAGTTGTTTGTGATGTAGTCACTTTAGTGGTAGACGTTGTAGTTTCTGCATTAACTACATAAGTAGTTGATAACAAAGCTCCTGAAGTAAGTAATAAAGCTGCATAAGTAATATATTTTTTCATGACAAAAATCCTTTCTTCAAAATTCCTTAACGCTCTAGTGACCTTATTTTGATAATTTACGGAGACATGATTCTAACCTCCTTTTGGATTTTTTATATCCTTTGATAAATACTACATTACTTTAGTTATCTTTAGCTTCATTTTACTCCCCTATAAAATGAATGTCAACAAATAACATAAAACATTGTGAAAAAAATATTTTATCGTGCTAGAGGTACTTACTTCGCTTCTTTAATACTAAATTCAGCTACTTCTCCAATATTATTTTTACATAACTATTAAAAGTCTTCATGACCCACCAAGTGGTGCTGAAAGGCATAGACAGCCGCCTGGGTACGATCGCTGACTTCAAGTTTGGCTAGGATATTGGACACATGGGTCTTGACCGTCTTGAGAGAGATAAACAGTTCGTCTGCGATGCGCTGATTTTCATAGCCCTTGGCGATGAGTTGGAGCACATCTCGCTCACGCGCAGTCAACTCCTCATGAAGCTCCATATGATTGCGGTGGTATTCGACTTTTTTGCTGACCTCTTGCTCAATGACCAACTCTCCAGCAGCCACCTTACGAACAGCATGGAGTAGTTCGTCTGCACTAGAAGTCTTAAGCATATAGCCTCTAGCACCAGCGTTCAAGACCGGCATGATTTTTTCATTGTCCAAGTACGAAGTCACAATCAAAATCTTGGCTTCAGGCCATTCTTTGAGGATGGCCAAAGTCGCGTCAATCCCATTCATCTCAGGCATGACAATATCCATGACAATGACATCTGGACGCAATTCCAAGGCCAAGTCAATGCCTTGAGCCCCATTGGCCGCTTCCCCTACAACTTCCACATCATCTTGGAGGTCAAAGTAGCTTTTCAAGCCCAATCGGACCATTTCATGGTCATCTACTAGTAAAATTTTCATCTTTACTCCTTTATCATTCCTTATCTAGCAAGGGAATACGGATATCAACCGCCAGTCCTTGCTTTGGAGCTGTCAAGAGTTGAACCCTTCCTGCCATATCTTCAACCCGCTCCTTGATATTGCGTAGTCCATAACTCAAGTCATCTAAACTCCCTAACTGAAAACCAATTCCATTGTCCACCACCTTCAGCTGCAATTCAAGATCCGTCTGATAGAGGTAGACATCCAGACAAGAGGCCTGGGCATGACGGAGGGTATTGCTGATCAACTCCTGCAAAATGCGGAAGATATGCTCCTCAATCTTCTTAGGCAATTTCGTCACATTTTGCTTGAAACTAACCTTAAGATCACTCTTGTCCTCAAGCTCTTTTAGAAGAATTTGAATCCCTTCAACCAGACTCTTCTCTTCCAACTCAACTGGGCGCAAATGCAGGAGCAAGACCCGCAAATCCTTCTGAGCCGTTTCTAAAATTGCTGTGACACTCTGCAACTGGGTCTGCATCTTTTCTCTATCCAGTTTCAAAGCCTGCTGACTGATACCTGACAAAATCATGTGGGCCGCAAACAACTCCTGACTGACGGTATCGTGCAAATCCCGAGCAATCCGCTTTCGTTCCTTCTCAACGATTTCCTCTTCCTGAGTAAGACTGTGATTTTCAGCCTTTTGAAGCGCTTCTGTCAAGAGGTTAAGTTTCCCTGACAAGGACTTGAAACTGGCGTCCAAATCTGGATCTGAAACCTGAACCACTTCTTGCCCTGCCAATAAACGCTTGAGATTGGCCTGCATTTTTCTTAGAGAAAGCTCTTCCACACCTCGCCAAAACAGGGCTAAGAGACAGGTCATGGACATGCTGAATACTAACAACAAAAAGACAAATTTTTCTGTTTTTTCAACATCGTGCAAGAAAATTGACCAGTCAAAATCAAGGATTTCCAACAAACTATGAGACAGAAATAAGACAAACAGGAAGGAAGTGAGAGCAATAATTACATAGGCTTGTTTTTTCATCCTCTGACCACCTCCACATCCCCAATCATAGTAGTCAAGAAAATCTTGACACTCTTGTTACTCTTGAGATAGTCTCTTGTTTCTTGATGATAGTGTTCATTGCGGAGGGCTCGCTTGGGCTGGTTGAAAAAAGTCAAATCACCATAGAGACAATTAACGCTGAGACTGACTTCCACATCTACAGGTACAATGATTTTGGTTGTTCCTACCATCTTTCTGAGAATAATGACATTATCATGATTGGTTAGGATGACCCTCTCCAGATGAATGGTATCCTTGCCCATGAGACGAAAGAGATTGATATCATCAAACTGGCAAGTTTGATAACTTGAAAAATGATGGAGATTCCCAAACCAACGATTTTTCTCCTTCTTAACCGTCACCACCTCTTCAAACACCAAATTGGTCTGTTCTTTTTCCTGGTTCATCATCGGATAAATAAGAAAGAGGCTATAGATGACCGCAACAAAAATAGCTAGAATCACAAAAGGATTGAGCATGACGATGAAAAAGAAGAGAATGGTTGCCACCACCAAAAGAAGATTATTGCCCTCTTTACCAGTGTAATAGCGAATCAAAAGCAAAAAGAGGAATAAAATTAGCAGAAAACGCGAAAAATGCTCTGATACCATCAAAATCAGAGCTCCTGTCAGAAGACAGGCTTCGATAAATAAAAAGATTTTAAATTTTCTCATAGGTTCATCCTCTCCCTTCTATTTTATCACAATTCAAAAAAGTCACCTCAGTCTGAGGATGGAAAAAAAGGCGGTGGTTACGCCTTTTTCATCTGATCCTTTGCTTCTTTTAATTTTCCATAAAGAAGATAGTCTACTTTTTGTAGATCTGCTATGGTGGCACAGTTAAGGGCACACATGATCAAGCGTAGATCTGCTTTCCAGCCTTGGACAATGCCAATCACTTCTTCAATTGAATAGGTTTCAATCAATTCCAGAATTGTTCGAGACAGTCCTACAGCCTTGGCACCAAAGACCAAACACTTAATCATATCCAGCGGATTCCGAACGCCACCACTGACCAAGAGTTCAACCTTGTCTTTCCAGTCTTGGGCATTGATAAGGGCCTGCATAGTAGATTGCCCCCATTGATTGAGGTAGTCACGTTGACCACTGCGACGGTTTTCGATATAGGCAAAGCTGGTACCGCCACGACCTGATAGGTCAACAGTTCGAACACCCAATCCATAGGCTCTCTCGATGGTCTTCACATCCATTCCAAAGCCCACTTCCTTTAGGACAATAGGAACAGGGATTTGCTTGCTATAGTCTGCCAGATGCGATTGCCAGCTTCTGAACTTCCTTTCTCCCTCAAGCATGAGCAATTCCTGCATGACGTTGACATGGACTTGCAAGAGAAGAGGATTCATCTCTTCTACAGTCTGAAGTCCTAACTCGACAGGCTTGTCCAATCCAATATTGGTTCCAAGAAGGAGATTTGGATGGCTAGACTTGACAGAAAAAGAGTCATCTGTTGAATCTTTGAGAGCTGCGCTATAAGAACCCGTTACAAATAAAATTCCACAAGCTTCCGCCACTTGAGCCAGTTTTTGATTGATTTCTTTACCTTTTTCACTCCCACCTGTCATGGCATTGATATAAAAAGGAAAGTCCCACTTTCGACCAGCAAACTCTGTCGACAGATTGATTTCATCCAGGTCGTAAAGAGGCAAGGAAGAATGAATCAACTCCACCTCATCAAAGCTATTATAGGAACTTTTCTGCTCAAGGGCATAGCGGATGTGCTCATCCTTACGATTTGTCGTCATGTCCTATCCTTTCTTGATATAAGAGCTCAATCCCCAGATCGGCCCAACGGTTTTTTAGGGTTTCAGTTGATTGCTCATCAAAACTCAAGGCAATGCCACAATCACCACCACCAGCTCCGCTACTCTTAGCAACAGATTGCAAATCTTGACTAGCTTCTTTCAATTGTCTAAGCGAAGGAGTGTAAATATCTGTGCTCAAGCCTTCTAAAAGCTTGCTGGCTACTTCTACTTGCTCGATAATTTTTTCTGCTTTCCCCTGCTCCAAGGCTTCTACCAAAGAAACCACCATTTCTTTTGAGGAACTTAAAAAATTCTGATTGATATTTTGCTTGACTTGCTGGACCATGTGACTCGATACAGCCACTTCCTTGGTCCATCCCACTAGGAAATCACATTCTAAAGTTGGTTCCACTTGCGAAATTGAAAAGCCCCAATCACGCTCTAAAACAGTCGCCAAGTTTTCTTCTTCCAACCAAGCAGCCACCTTCTGGCGATCAAATGACTGGTAAAGAACCAATTCCTCTGCCACAATACAGGCAAGGTCCCCCATAGAACCATTGTCTCCGCGCTTGAGCAAGACCGCGCTAGCCAGCTTGAACAAGAGCTCCTGATCAACCAAAAGCTTATACAGAGCCAGCAAAGCCTTGACAACCAAGACAACGACGCTGCCACTAGAACCCAGACCAAACTTTTTCCCTTCTCGTTCCATTTTTCCTCGGATTTCCAAAGAAAAAGGTCGCAAGGTCTCCCCACGATAAACGAGGAAATCTTCCACTAAAGCAATTGTTTCTTGAATCAAGCTATAGTCAGGATTTGGCGTCAAATCCGCTGCGAAATCAAACATATCCGAATAGATACGATAACTATCAGAAAAAGCAATCTCGCCCTTCATATAGATGGGAATGGCCTTTATCAAGGCCAACTGCCCTGGCTCTAAAATAGCATATTCCCCTGCCCAATAGAGTTTTCCGCAAGTTTTAACAGCAATCATCTTGGCTCAAATCCTTTGTTTTTGACACAATCAAGCGATAACGCTGACCGAAGATTTCTGATAAATGCTCCAAGTCTTTCTCCTGACAGAGAACCTTGACATTGGGACCAGCATCCATGGTAAAGTAGCAAGCTTCTCCTTGCTCACGAAGCTGGCGGACAAAGTCCATGGCTTCATAGCTTGCATCCGTCAGATAAGAAAAGGCTGGTGATGCTGTTTTGGTCGTAGCGTGCATAGCCAGAGCATTTTCCTCCGTTAACTCCCCAACCTTGGCAAAGTCATTTTCTTTGAGGTAAACCAGCATATCCTGATAATCCTTCTCAGACTGACGTACCCAGTCGTCAAAGGTCGTCGAAGTTTCCACACAGAGTTTCATCCCGTCACGGCTAGAAATTGGTTTTTTCTTGTCCTCTAACACCAACATAATCATAGCTAGTTTCAAGTCTGTCTCTACAGGGTAAATTTCTCCGCTATCCTTATCCCAAGCACCTAGTGGTCCATAAAAACTCCGAGAGGAAGAGCCTGAGGCAAACTTAGCCTCCTGTGCCAACTGGATCCGAGTCAATCCAAGCTTGAAATAAGCATTACAAGCCTTGACCAAGGCAGACAAACCACTAGAACTTGATGACAAGCCCGCTGCCGTAGGCATATTATTTTGAGTATCAATTCGAACAAAGCCCTCACCAGCTGGACGGTAACGGTCAATAATCTTGCTCATCTTGACATGCTCCGCCTCACTCTGTAGCTGACCATTGATGTAAAAAACATCAGCAGTCGCATCCGTCGGTAGAGGCGACAGGGCCGTCTCTGTGTACATGTTTTCCAAAGTCAGAGAGATGCTGCTAGTAGCAGGCACCATCTCTTTTTCTTTTTTCTTTCCCCAATATTTGATAATAGCAATATTTGCGTAAGAACGTACTGTTACAGGCTCTCTATCCATGTCTGAACAGCTCCTTTCTCTTCTAATCTTTCTGCTAGTTCTTGAGCTTGAGTCAAATTGGTTGCCAAGGCTATGATACAGCCTCCTAGCCCACCACCGCTCATCTTGGCACCCAGAGCACCATGGCTAAGAGCCGTTTCAACTAGAGAATCCGCCTCAGGGCTACTAACACCAATTTCTTTTAGATGTAAATGCGCTTGACTAAGGATTTGTCCCAGTCCTTCAGCATCTTTTTGTGAAATCGCAACTTCTGCCTGCTGGGTCAATTCTCCCAAGGCATGCAAAAACGGTAGGGCATCCTTGCCCTTGTTTTGAACCACTTGAATAGCTTCACGAGTATGGCCATAAACACCCGTATCAGCAATCACCAAATAGGCAGATAAATCCATCTCAAGCTCTGTAAATCCTACATTCTTAATAAATCGAATAGGCTGGTCACTGAGACAGGTCTTAGCATCCAAACCACTAGGATTCATATGGGCAATCATTTCAGCCCGATTGACCAAGACTTCTAGTACATCATGAGGCAGTTCTGCCTGATAGTAGTCAAATACCGCACGAATGGCCGCTATGCTGATAGCTGCTGACGAACCCATTCCCCGCTTCTCAGGGATAGCTGAGTCAATCTCACAGCGAATGCAGGCTTCTGTGATATCCAAATACTCCAGTGAGGCATACACCGCCATGGACAAGGTATCCTCCTCATAAAGACGCCAAGGACTCGCTGCAGGAACTACCTTACAAGTCACCTCCACCTCCAAAAGAGGCAGGGAAATAGCCGGATAACCGTAAACGACTGCATGCTCCCCTATTAAAATAATCTTACTATGTGCCTGACCGACACCAATTTTTTTTGTCATTTTTTCCTTTTACTAGACGAAAAAGTCGTCTCATACTCAATGAAAATCAAAAAGCAAACTAGGAAGCTAGCCGCAGGCTGTACTTGAGTACGGTAAGGCGACGCTGACGTGGTTTGAATTTGATTTTCGAAGAGTATTATTTTTCCTACAAGTATTTATTCTCTCCTATCTATTTTATTATATTTTCACAAAAAAAGCGATTGTTTCCTTCACAATCGCCTCTTTCATTATTGAACCCATTCGCCATTATAATTGACAGAATAGCCATCTACAGTCGTATTCACTGCTAAAGCACCTGAGCTATAAGCGTAGTACCATTTACTGCCGACCTGGAACCAGCCAGTGACCATAGCTCCTGATGAACGAAGATAGTACCACTTGTTACCAAGGTATTGCCATCCAGTTTTCATATCACCATTTGACTGGTCTAAATAATACCAAGTTGAGCCTTCCTGATACCAACCAGTCACCATTGCTCCTGATGAACGAAGGTAGTACCACTTATTGCCAAGTTGTTTCCAACCAGTTTGCATGATACCAGTTTCTGAATCTAGATAGTACCAAGCTGAGTTATCATTGATCCAGCCTGTACGTCTTTCACCACCAAAGTAGTCTTTCCCTAAGTAAGCTGTTTTTACTAGGTAATACCAGTTGGATTGATCATAAAGCCAACCTGTTTTTAAAGAATGGTCTTGAGCAAAGTAATAATTTGCTAATTTAAGAACTTCTGGGCCTTCAAAGCCCTCACCATGTTTTTTACCAACATTTAACGAATCCTTAACTTCTAATTGTTTCCATCCAACAAATTCTTGTAGGACACCATCTTGTCCAAAGTAGTACCACTTCGGTTGAAGGGCAATTTCAAAAACTGGTCGATTATCAAATAAATCATCACGATAACCTGTCCCAGGGATTTCTAAGTATTGCCAACCAACTACCATTTCTCCACTATCACCAAAATAGTAGGTTTTACCGTCTATTTTATGCCAATAGATTGCTTTATGGTCATCTTTTATATAATATTTTCTATTATCTTTATCAACAAACTGTCCACCTATAGTATCCGCCAATACTGCACTTGTTGCCAGTAAGCTAAAGAAAAAAACTGATAATGCAATTTGCATCAATTTTTTTATGATTTTCATTAGACCTATCCTCCATAACTGATTGTAGCAAAGATTCAATTACATGTCAATATATAGAATTTCCTCAAAAAAGCAGTTACAAAACTGCAACTGCTTTTCTATTCTTGCATGGTGTAACCGACACCACGCACGGTTTTAATGTAGCTTTTCTGACCTTTTACATCCAGCTTGCTACGTAGATAACGGATATAGACATCCACGATATTCGTTTCGGTCGCACTTTCATACTTCCAGACACTTTCCAACAACTGCTCACGAGTCAGAACTTTCTTGCTTCCCATAAGAGTAGCCAAAAGGTCATACTCACGACGAGTCAGAGCAATCATCTCCTCGCCACGATAAACGGTATGATGTTCTACATCCATACGCAAATTGCGGTAAGATGTTGGAACCTTCATCTGACTACAGTGTTGGTCGATGAAGTCCCGACCTCGGAAAATCGCTGAAATACGAGCTACCAGATTATCAATAATTACTGGCTTATAGATGTAAGAAACGGCAAAGCGTTGGATTGTCTCAAGCTGGTCTTGCAATTCTTCACGATGATCCAAGACCATGATGACTGAAGCTGGCTTAGTCCGACTCAGCCTATCTGCAAAATCCTGGGCTGTCATATCCCCCAGACGAGCATTCAATAAAATCAAGTCATAGTCTGTCTGAAGAGCCATGGAGAGGGCTTTTTGCCCCTCCTCAACCTGATCAACTCGGTATTGCTCTTTTTGGAGTTCCAAACTTAAAAAATGAGCTAGATTTCGTTCTTTCTCAAGTAATAAAATCCGTTTCCCCATGGCAGACCTACTTATTTTTCGTCATACCAAGAGTAGTGGAAGGTTCCTTCTTTGTCTTTACGTTGGTAAGTGTGGGCACCAAAGTAGTCACGTTGCGCTTGGATCAAGTTAGCTGGAAGGTCAGCTGAACGGTAGCTATCATAGTAAGTAATAGCTGCTGAGAAGGTTGGCACTGGTACACCAGCTTGAACAGCAAGAGCTACGATATCACGCACTGCTTGTTGGTACTTAGCAGTAACATCCAAGAAGTATTCATCCAAAAGAAGGTTAGCAAGGTCTGCATCACGGTTGTAAGCATCTGTAATCTTTTGCAAGAAACGAGAACGGATGATACAGCCATCACGCCAGATAGATGCGATGTCTGCAAATGGCAAGTTCCAGTTATTTTCTTTAGAAGCTACACGCAATTGAGCAAAACCTTGTGCGTATGAAATGATTTTTGAGAAGTAAAGGGCTTGACGGATCTTTTCAATCAACTCAGCCTTGTCTCCTTCAAATTTGAAGGCAGCTGGTTTCGGAAGAACATTGCTAGCATGCACACGTTCTTCTTTGTAAGTAGAGATGTAACGTGCAAATACTGACTCAGTAATGAGTGACAATGGCACACCAAGGTCAAGTGATGATTGGCTAGTCCATTTACCAGTTCCCTTGTTACCTGCAGCATCAAGGATGTAGTCTACGATTGGTCCGTCTTGGCCTTCATCGTCTTTACGGCTCAAGATATCAGCTGTGATTTCGATCAAGTAGCTGTCCAATTCACCCTTGTTCCACTCAGTAAAGATTTCAGCCATATCTTCTGCAGAAAGGCCAAGCAAGTGTTGCATCAAGTCATAGCTTTCTGCGATCAATTGCATGTCACCATACTCGATACCGTTGTGAACCATTTTCACATAGTGACCAGCTCCATCAGGACCGATGTAAGTCACACATGGTTTGCCATCTTCTGGTGCTTTAGCTGAGATTTCTGCAAGAACATCCGCAACCAATTCGTAGGCTTCTTTTTGTCCACCAGGCATGATAGAAGGGCCTTCAAGGGCACCTTTTTCACCACCAGAAACCCCAGTACCGATAAAGTTGATACCTGAGTTTGCCAATTCTTCATTACGACGAATAGTATCTTTGTAGAAAGTGTTTCCTCCGTCGATCAAGATATCACCCTTATCAAGGTGTGGAAGAAGGGCTTGGATAGTAGCATCTGTACCAGGTCCAGCTTGAACCATGAGCATGATACGACGAGGTTTTTCGATTGAGTTTACAAAACTTTCAACGTCATAGCTTGGTACAAAGTTCTTTTCAGGATGGCAAGCAATTACATCTTCAGTTTTTTCTTTACTACGGTTGTAAATAGCAACTGTGTAACCACGAGATTCAATATTAAGGGCAAGGTTACGACCCATTACGGCCATACCTACGACACCAAAGTTAGCTTTTGTCATTTGACACTCCTCTTGTTTAATTTGTTTTATTTTATCATTTTTACTTTTGAAAAGAAAGAATTTTGTAACGACTGCTTAGTAGTCCAAGTCATCCGCATGTCCAGAACCATTTCCAACAAAGTATCCCGTCTTACAGTTAAGGGTAAAGAGATAGGTTCCATCTGGCTTGTAGAGGTTGTAATAACCATTGCCATTAACGATATTAACACGTTCAAGGATGTATTGGTTACCAGTGATATAACCACGTGAACGTGAAGTCGCTAGGATTTGTTCCAAGACGCCATCTGCAAAATCCCAGGCAGAGTTGTTACTGTCATCAATAGCAGACTGGTTATAAGAAACACGACTGGCACTTCTTTGAACAGCAACTCCTGCACTTGATACACCCATATTGACTTCACTGCGGGTACTTCTAGGTTCAGTTGATGCAGCATTTGAACTACTTGGGCTTGTTCCACTAGTAGTATTTTCACTTGCTTGACGAGAACTTGAGCTGCTAGATTCAGTTGAACTTGAGCTTGAACTTGAAGCACTTGTTTGTTGGCTCTTACCTAGACTAATAGCCTTATCTAGCAATTTATCTAGCTCCGTATTTCCAGTTTTAATGTCTGTAAATTTGGCATCCGATTTAGCTTTAGCATTGGTATCCAAGACACCATCCACAATAGCTGGCTTCTCAAATTGAGCATTGACATCTTGAATGGCCTTGATTTGAGTTGCTAGACTATCATACTTCGATTTGGCAAGGGTATGTTCGCGACTACCTTCTAGCTTATCAAGCAAAGTTTTAAGTTGGCTCAGTTTATCAAACTGGCTATTTTTCAAAGCCGTTTTGTTGCTATCTGTATAGAAGGCATCGTATTGGCTATTGAAATCTTCTAAAATCGGCTGAATATTCTGCTCACTAGACGATGATTGAGAAGTTTGAATTTCCTGTGTTGAGCGATTCACTTGACGGTAAACATAATAAGCAGTTCCAAGGATAAGAACCACTAAGGCTGCTAGAATAGCATACAGCACCCATTTCTTCTTACTGTTTCCATCTTCACTATCTGTAACTCGAGAACGTGTGAAGGCCTCTTCCGCTCCAACTAATTGTACCTCTTCCGCCTCAAATTCTTCAACAAGAGGAGCTTCTGAAACTCGTGTTAATTCTAAATCATCAAACTGATTCAATTCATCTTCTGGATCTGGAGAAGTTACTCCTGTTTCCTCACGAAGCTCTTGAAGCAAATTATCCAGAGTCTGAGTCTCCTCTACCTCTTCTTTTTCAACTAAATCATCCTTGCTAAACTGACGCGTTTCAAACTTATCTGCCTCAATTTCATCTTTATGTTGTTTCACATACTTGTCCAAGATAGAATCTCCAGGCAACACACCTGCTTCCACCTCTTCATTTTTTCGCATGGCTTCTCCAACTGTTAGCTCTTTAGCATCATCAAAATCAAATTGCGCTTCTTGGTGTTCTGCTTTATGACGATTCCGTCTTTTCTTACTCATGAGTTTTTCCTTCCTACTTTACTTCCTGACGTTTAACACGCTGACCAAAATATTGATACAAATCAACTTTTAAAGTTCCGTTGTACAACTTCCGTTTCTTATCCGCCTGACTACCGTACTTGGTCTCAAAGGCTTCATCACTGGTTAAGATAAACTTGCTCCACGTTTTCAGAGGAGCAAATACTTGACCCATCTCAGCATAAAGCTTGGTAACCCCTGCATCATCTGACAAGCGTTCACCATAAGGTGGGTTAGAGATAATCACTCCATTTATTTTATCAGAACGCAAATCCTGCAAGCGCATCTGCTTAAAGGTAATATCTCCTGCAACACCTGCTGCCTGAGCATTGGCCTTAGCAATTTCCACCATGCGTGCATCGATATCACAGCCCATGATATCCAGTTCCAGTTCACGATCCACTTTCTTAGCTGCTTCTGTGCGAACTTCTTGAATCAAGCGATCGCTAATCCAGTTCCATTCCTCAAAAGCAAAGGAGCGACGAAGACCAGGAGCCATCTTTCTAGCAATCATAACTGCCTCGATACAGAAAGTCCCCGAACCACATGTCGGATCAATCAGAGGCTTGTCTGGATACCAGTTAGAGAGTTGCAAAATAGCTGCTGCCATATTTTCCTTTATGGGAGCGCCACCTTTTTCCGTACGATAACCACGTTTAAATAGGCTAGTCCCTGTCGTATCAATCATGATAGTTGCTATATCTTTAAGAATAGAGACCTCAATTTTAAACTCAGGACCAGTTTCCATCAGAGGAACACCTTCTGGACGGGCATAGTATTTTTGCAATTTCTTGACAACGGCCTTCTTTGAAATAGCCTGAACACTGGGTTCATTGTGTAGTTTAGATTTCACACATTTAGCTTTTGAAATCGGAAATCGAGCTCCAAGTGGTAAATAATTTTCCCAATCTAGAGCAAAAACTCCCTGAAAGAGCTCTTCAAAAGTCTTAGCTGGGAACGTTCCTACGATAATTTTGATACGGTCTGCTGCCCGAAGCCAGAGGTTGGTTTCAATAATGGCTCTAACATCTCCTTGAAAACGAACACGTCCATTTTCAACCTGACAATCGTAACCCAACTCTCGCACTTCACGACCAACGACAGCTTCAAGACCTGCTGCCACAGTTGCAATTAAATTAAATTCTTTTTTCATGTTACAGTCTTGCAAGACCTTTCTATATGTCCACTTTAAAAAATGAGGTTGAGAAAATTTCTCAGCCCCAACCTATATGCAATTTTCTATAAGCCATGTTTTGTTCCAGAAGTGACTAGGACCACTTCCTTCGATAATCATCTGTCTACCACTAACAGCTCTAGCTGATAGCAGTCAGAATACTACGTTCGTTTCCGCGTACTCCATGCCCCGACCAAAATTTGGGTTGCTAGCTTGAGGGGTTTACCGCGTTCCACTCTCTCCGTTTCCAGAAAGACTCCGTCACTGTGGCACTTTCAAGCCTACTCTGGCCTATCCAAGGACTTAGCCATTTCAACTGCCGTAACGATTTCTCGTCCCTAGGCTTATGGTTTCGCCTAGCACAAACACTACAGGCATCACAGCCTGTGCTAGCATGGACTTTCCTCATGAGAAGCAACTCTCCTCACGCGATTATCCAAAAATTGCACACCTCAAATCACTACTTAGAAATCTGAGTTATCTAAAATTTGTTTACCAAACACTTCTTTTTCAAGACGATTCAAGCGTTTCAAAATATCAAAATTCGTCATAGAACTTGTAGTTGTCGCTTCAATAGGTTCTGCTTGAACTGGTGAAGGTTTCGGTTTACGAGCTAATTCTTCCTTCAAATCCGCAATTTCCTGACGAAGTGACTTGACCAAGGCAGCATAGGTTTCATAGTCCTTAATGACATCGTCTAAAAACTCATCAACTTCTACTTTACTATAGCCTCGGACTTCACGCCCAAACTCTTGTTCAAAAATATCTTTCGCTGAAAAAATAATACTTGCCATGTCTCTCTCCATTCTCGCTTGCTAGTATTATTATATAAAAAAAGCCAAACAAAAATCAAGGTCAAAGGCTTACTTTTCAGAAAAATTTTCTACTAGCTCATTTAAGTCTTCAAAGGTTAGCCTTTTTATGCGATAACCTTCCTGATTTTTCATCAAATTGTCCATAAATTTTAATTTGGTCTCATTTTCTGGATCATAGAAAAAATAAGCTAAGTCAGTATTTTCCAGCAAAAATCGTTGGTAGTCTCGTAGTTGCCCCATATGTTCATATTTAGGATAGGCATATTTGACAAAATCGACCTGCTTAAATTGGTCAAGTTTAAGCTGATTCGCTTCATTCCAATTTTCCCCGTGTGTTTCAAAATCAAAAATGGTCGCTAGGCTAAAATCATATTCGTCTTTCATTTCATTTGCGACATCAAACACCCAAGATTCAAATCCCAAGTTCCCTGTAAAGACCAGCCATTTAATCCCTTCTTCTGCTAAACTTTCTAAATCACGGCGAATGGCTTTCTTTATAATTTTTATCCTGATATCTTTTTCATTAAACAAACCCAAGTCAAAATTAGAATATCCCATAATTAAAGCTGTAGTCATTTTTACACCTTTCTTTCTATTTTTATGGTATAATAGAGTGATGTTATTGTACCAATAAGGAGAAATATGGTCAACTATCCTCATAAAATTTCATCAAAAAAAAGCCAAACATCCATTTCTCAACCAAAAAATTTCGCAAATCGAGGAATGACTTTTGAAAAGATGATTAACGCTACAAACGACTACTATCTGACGCATGGCATGGCAGTTATCCATAAAAAGCCAACGCCTGTTCAGATTGTTCGAGTAGACTATCCTCAACGTAGTCGAGCCAAAATTGTAGAAGCCTACTTTAGACAAGCTTCCACAACAGATTACTCTGGCGTATATAGAGGACATTACATTGACTTTGAAGCTAAGGAGACACGACAAAAGAATGCTATCCCAATGAAGAACTTCCATCTTCACCAGATTCAACATATGGAACAAGTTCTAGAACAGCAGGGCATTTGCTTCGTACTACTTCATTTTTCCTCTCAACAAGAAACTTATTTGTTGCCGGCACCTGATTTGATTCGCTTTTATCATCAAGATAAGGGGCAAAAATCAATGCCACTTGGATATATTCAAGAATACGGATATTTAGTAAAGCAAGGAGCTTTCCCTCAAATTCCCTATCTCGATATTATCAAAGAACATTTACTAGGTGGTAAAACAAGATGAATAAACAAACTATTCTGCGATTCTTAAAGTATATTGGAATCACATTCCTTACCTTATTTATCGCATTATTTCTATTAGGTGGAGGTGTCTTCCTCTACTTTGTTAGTAAGGCTCCAGCCTTATCTGAAAGTAAATTAGTTGCGACAACTTCTAGCAAGATTTATGACAATAAGAACGAACTGATTGCTGACCTTGGATCTGAACGTCGCGTAAATGCTCAAGCAAATGAAATTCCTACTGACTTAGTCAAGGCAATTGTGTCTATCGAAGACCACCGTTTCTTTGACCATAGAGGTGTTGATACTATTCGTATCATGGGAGCAGCATTAAGAAATCTACAAGGAGGAGGTCTACAAGGTGCCTCAACCTTGACACAACAATTAATTAAATTGACTTATTTTTCTACTTCAACTGCTGATCAAACCTTGTCACGTAAAGCTCAAGAAGCTTGGCTAGCCGTTCAACTAGAGCAAAAAGCAACCAAGCAAGAAATCCTAACCTATTACATCAATAAAGTCTACATGTCCAACGGTAACTATGGAATGCAAACCGCAGCCCAAAATTACTATGGAAAAGACTTGAAGGACTTAAGCTTGCCACAGTTAGCACTCTTGGCTGGAATGCCTCAAGCGCCAAACCAATATGATCCTTATTCCCATCCAGAGGCTGCTCTAGAGCGTCGTAACTTGGTACTTTCAGAAATGAAAGGGCAAAAATACATTAGTGCAGAAGATTATGAAAAAGCTATTAATACTCCCGTCACTGACGGTCTCCAAAGTTTGAAGTCAGCCAATAGTTATCCAGCTTATATGGACAACTACCTCAAAGAAGTAATCGACCAAGTTGAACAAGAAACTGGTTACAACCTTCTTACTACAGGCATGGAAGTCTATACTAATGTCGACAAAGATGTTCAGCAGCGACTTTGGGATGTTTATAACACAGATGAGTATGTCGCTTATCCAGATGATGAACTTCAAGTAGCTTCTACTATCGTTGATGTAACAAATGGTAAAGTCATTGCTCAGTTAGGTGCCCGTCACCAATCAAGTAATGTATCTTTCGGAATCAACCAAGCCGTTGAAACCAACCGTGACTGGGGTTCTACTATGAAACCAATCACTGACTATGCTCCCGCTTTAGAATATGGAGTCTATGACTCTACTGCAACTATTGTACATGATGTTCCTTATAACTATCCTGGTACTGATACTCCCGTCTACAACTGGGATAAAGGCTACTTTGGAAATATTACAATTCAGTATGCACTTCAACAGTCACGTAATGTCACAGCTGTTGAAACCCTAAATAAAGTTGGTTTAGATAGAGCGAAAACCTTCCTAAATGGCTTAGGTATCAATTATCCAAGCATCCACTATGCAAACGCCATTTCAAGTAATACAACTGAATCTAACAAACAATACGGTGCAAGCAGTGAAAAAATGGCTGCTGCTTATGCTGCCTTTGCCAACGGTGGAATTTACCACAAACCCATGTATATCAATAAGGTCGTCTTCAGTGACGGTAGTGAAAAAGAATTTTCAGATGCTGGTACACGAGCTATGAAAGAAACAACTGCTTACATGATGACCGAAATGATGAAAACTGTCTTAGCTTACGGAACAGGACGTGGAGCCTATCTCCCATGGTTAGCGCAAGCTGGTAAAACAGGTACTTCTAACTACACAGATGATGAAATTGAAAAACACATCAAGAACACTGGCTATGTAGCTCCAGATGAAATGTTTGTTGGTTATACTCGTAAGTATTCTATGGCTGTATGGACAGGTTATTCGAATCGTTTAACTCCTATCGTTGGAGATGGTTTCCTAGTTGCAGCTAAAGTTTATCGCTCAATGATAACGTATCTATCAGAAGATACTCATCCAGAAGACTGGACGATGCCAGACGGACTTTTCAGAAACGGGGAATTTGTATTCAAAAATGGAGCTCGCCCAATATGGACTGAACCCTCTACTCAACAATCCTCAACAGCTGAAAGTTCAACTACACAGGCAAGTACTACGGTAGGTCAACAACCCAATAATGCTCCAGCAACCGATCCTAATCAAGGACAAGCTGGTCAGACTGTTCAGCAAACACAACCAGTACAACCAACGCCACAAAATCCACCAGTTCAACAGCAACCACAACAGTAAGATAAAAGAAAATCCTGAGAATAAAGGCTCAGGATTTTTTCTTCAACAAAATAGGATCTGTCATATCTAAAAGCGGTGACCGGCACCAATTCATTTTCGATAAACCAAAAGAAGTTAGCGAACAACTAACTTCTTTTTATCTTATTTCACATGTTTTGCAAGTTCTTCTTGCGCTTTTTTATTGGATTCTGCTTTTTCTTTCATCCATTTATCTTGCGCTTTTTGATACTCATCAACTGTCACTGGTTTATCTTGTACATCAAGGTATTTATACAAGGTAGCTTCGGTCGTACCCTTGTTACCAGAGTATGCAAACGGAAGTGTAAATGGTACCATCTTAGACAACATTGGACGACCAGTTTTAGAAGTTGTTGGGATAATCAAAGCACTGTCGGTCAACCAAGCTTGGGCAGCAGCATATTTTTCATAACGTTTTGAAATGTCATTCACTTCTGCACCAGCTTCCACAACCATTTTTTCGTAGTCTTCCAAACCAACTTGCTTAGCCGCAGCGTTGTTTGTTCCAGAGTCAAATCCTAGGTAAGTCTTTGTACTTTCCCCTACAGATGGTTTGAGAATATCAAGGTAGGTAGATGGGTCAATGTAGTCTGGTCCCCATCCAACGTTATCTGAGACATCCCAATCTTGTCCAGCAGCCGTTTCAGCAAAGTAGGTAACATTGAGAACTTCATCTTTTTGAAGTTGTTGGATATCAATGACGACATTGTCAGTTCCTAATGTTTCTTCAAGTGATTGTTTAAAAGATTGGACACGTTGAACTTTTGTTGTATTGGTTTGGTCAACTGGCATATCCAAGTGGATTGGGAATTGAACGCCTTCTGCTTGGAGAGCTGTCTTAGCTTTAGCAAACTCTGCTTTCGCTTTTTCAGGATTGTAGAGTCCATCCTGAGCATCATCCAAGTTCACGTTGCTCCATTCGTCACCATAAGTCACCAATTTGTCTTTGACCATTTCGCCAAAGTTCTTTCCATCTGCCTGTACAAATGTAGGAGGAACAAACAAGTTACGAAGCAGTTTAGTTGCCCCATTCGCACCATTCACTTGAGAAGCATAGGCTTTTCTATCAAAACCAAAGGCAAGGGCTTGACGGAAATCTTTGTTTAGAAGAGCTTTCTTGGTTGAAGTCTTTTGTTCATCTGTAGTCTTAGAAGTGTACTTATAAGACTGGCGATCAATATTAGTACCTACTAAATAAGTAGTAGAATCTTGTGGTGTATAAACGATGTTGTCTTTAAACTCTTTTTCAAGTTCAGGATAACTTGCGCTTGTCGGGAAGAGACGAGCCATTGTAAAGCTTCCATCTTTGAAGTTTTCTGCAAGTTTTCCTGTATCTTGACCATCCCAGAATGAAAGTTTTACCTTATCAATGTGAACATTGTCCTTATCCCAGTAGTTTGGATTCTTTTCAAATTCTACTGAAGATTTAGCGACCAATGATTTCAACAAGAAAGGTCCGTTATAAAGGATACTGCTTGGATCTGTTGCTTTCCCAAAATCATCTCCTTTAGAGTTTAAAAACTCTTCATTAACTGGTGCTAAGACACCCATTGTTGTTTTAGAATTCCAAAAACTTTCAGGTTTGTTCAAAGTGTATTGAACTGTTTGATCGTCAATCGCTTTAATCCCAACTTGAGAGAAATCTTTAGTTTCCCCTTTAGCGTATGCATCCAAACCTTTAATTGAATCCTGTACCAAGTAAAGGGCTTCTGATTTCTTATCTGTCGCATACTTAAGTCCTGTTACAAAGTCTTGAGCTTTCACAGGCGCATACTCTTCTCCTTCAGATGTGTACCACTTGGCATCTTTACGGATTGTATAAGTGTAAGTCAAGCCGTCCTTAGATACAGACCAATCCTCAGCCATAGATGGCACAAAGTTACCATAGCGGTCATTTTCAAGCAATCCATCAATCACATTACTAGTAATGTCAGCAGTTGCTGCCTTACCAGTTGTCAAGTAGTTCAGGTTATCTGGATCTGTTTCGTAAACATAAGAAAAAGTTTTCTCACCTTTTGCACTAGACCCTGAGCCAGAGCAAGCAGCTAAAACACCTGTTGCTAATAAAGTTACTCCCGCAAGAGCCAATACTTTTCTTGTTTTCATAGTATTCTCCTTTGTTTTTCTATCCATTATAGACTATATTTAAAGTCCTGTCAATAGAATTTTCTGAATTTTAGAAAATTATTTTTTAAACAACAACTTTGCAATAATATGAATATTATCAAAAAAATCCCTCAACTACATTAGGTAGTCAAGGAATTATCGATCATATTTCTAAAAAGTAGCTGGTTAACAGTTCTAGGTGTTTAATCTAACTCATTTCTTACACACTGTAAAGCTGCTCCAATTACTTGGTGCATATCGTAATAACGATAATGTCCTAAACGACCACCAAAGATAACATTCCCTTGCTCATCAGCCAGTTTTTTATATGATTTATACAAATGATTATTACGATCATTATTTACTGGATAATAAGGCTCATCACCTTTTTCCCATGTTTTAGAATGTTCTTTAGTAATGATAGTCTTTTCTTGATTGCCAAACTCAAAATGTTTGTGTTCAATAATACGTGTATATGGAGTCTCTGCATCCGTATAGTTCACAACTGCATTTCCTTGGTAATTCTCCATATCCAAGGTCTCATTTTCAAAACGAAGACTACGATACTCTAGTTCACCCAACTTATAGTCAAAGAATTCATCAATCATACCCGTAAAGACAATCTTAGGAAACTCTTTTAGATATTGCTCTTTATTCGCAAAGAAATCAACATTTATTTCTACATCAATATTTTCATGATCCAACATTTTTTCAACTATTTGAGTGTAACCACCAATTGGAATCCCTTGATAGGTATCATTAAAATAGTTGTTATCGTAGGTCAGACGTACTGGCAAACGGCGAATGATAAAGGCTGGAAGTTCCGTAGTTGGCTTGCCCCACTGTTTTTCTGTATAATCTTTGATTAATTTTTCGTAGATGTCTGTACCTACAAGAGAAATAGCCTGTTCTTCCAAATTTTCAGGAGTTTTGCCATTTAAAACAGCACGTTGCTCATCAATCTTAGCCTGTGCTTCTGCTGGCGTTACAACTCCCCAAAGTTTATTGAAGGTATTCATATTAAAAGGAAGATTATAAATCTCTCCCTTATAATTTGCAACTGGAGAGTTTGTGTAACGGTTAAACTCTGCAAACTGATTTACATAATCCCAAATCTCCTTATCAGAAGTATGGAAAATATGAGCACCATACTGGTGAACTTGAATTCCTTCCTGTTCACGAGTATAGATATTACCCGCGATATGATTCCGTTTTTCAATGACTTTCACTTTTTTTCCTTTTAGGGCTGCTTCATGGGCAAATACTGCACCAAAAAGACCAGCACCAACGACAAGATAATCGTACATAACCCCCTCCTTTTATTTTTTAACAAACTGTTGTAGCAATTGTACAAGATGGATAACTTTAATCGATGTTACAATTGTATGTTTTACATCTCAAGTCCGTACTTCTTGTCCATAGGCTTCTGTCAAAAGAACCTTGCTTTCTTGCTTAGATTTTAAACCATCATCCACACCAAATACGATATGCGAATGAATATCAATCATTTTGTCTTATTTTCCTTCCATCACATCATTGATTGCAGCCTTGACTGACTCTAAACTGCTATCACTTATCTCCATCATGTAAAGGTTGCTATCAGGCATGGCATAGGATGGCAAATCCATACGCCCTGTTCCTTTAAGATCTTGCGAATTAATCTTATAAGTTCCACCACTCTCAAGTTGGGCATTGGCCATGTTCATCATGGTTTCAAGTGGCATATTAGTTTGCACGGAATCTTGTAGACCCTTTATAATACTGTCATAATTTTTCAAAGCTTCTGTCGAAGTTAACTTTTGCAGAATTGCAACAATGACTTTTTGCTGGTTACGACCACGATCTCGGTCTCCATCTGCCAATGAATAACGCTCACGTACAAAGCTAAGAGCTTGCTCCGAGTCAAGATGAACATTCCCTACAGGATAGAACTTCCCATTTGTATGAGCAGTAAATTCTTGATCATTATGAACATCAACTCCACCGAGAAGATCTATCAATTTCAAGAAAGAAGTGAAATTCAAACGAGCGTAATAGTTCAAGTCAATACCGTAGAGATTTTCCAGTGTATGAATGGAAGCATCTACTCCATAAATCCCCGCATGGGTCAACTTATCTTTTTGGTTGTTACCACCATCTGCAATTGGAACATAGGAATCACGAGGAGTCGTTGTCAAAAGAATCTTTTTCGTTTCGCGATTCACTGTCATAATGATATTGACATCCGAACGAGAAACCGAACTGATTGGACCGTAAGTATCAATTCCACTGATATAAACATTGAAACTGTCACCCTTGACATCTTTTGGAGTTTCAACCGTCTTGGTTAATTCTTTGGTATAGATTTTCTTAATTTTTGAAGCATAGTCAGGATATTCTGATTCGATAATGTTTTCAAAGACACTGTTTAGAATGATTGCCTTTGTATCGCCAGCTAACAAGCTCTTATAGGCCGCAAGATAGGATCTGCTTTCTTCGACTGTCAATTCCTTATTTTGACTAGCCTTAAGATCATTCATCAACTGTTGGATATTATCCTTATCCGTCCCAGTCGGCCCCGTTACACTGGTTACCTGACTGATATTATCAATTGAACTATCTGCTAATACCGCAATACTCATCGAATAATGTGAGTAGTTCGATGTCGCATTCAGGCGACTGGTAAATCCAATGAACTGCCCTACAGCAAAGAGAGAAGTTCCATTGATTAACACACCAAGCAGTAATAAAATCAGCGTTAGATTTTTAGCTTTCTTGGACCGAATTAAAAAGAAGCACAAGATGGCTAAGGCTACAATTAAGACAGCAACCACTATATTGAGATATCGGAAGGCTAGCATATTGTACTTGAAAATCAAAAACAATAAAAAGACTGCTAGTAATGCATAGATAGCTAGCAACCCCCAACTAATCAATATTTTTGTTTTACCCTTACGAGCTCGCTTCGAAGATCTACTCACGATATACCTCTATTATCAATTTTTATTTCATTTTATTATATCATAAAAAAATACACTTGCGGGGTAAATCCGCTTAGGTAAGGCATTTTAATCTTCTTTCCGAAACATTCTTTTTGACTTGCAACCAATTACATCAATAAATTTACTATATAAACATCAAAATAAGGTCCCTTACGGAACCTCGCTCATCTATTTGACATGATTTTCTGCTTCTTTTTGAGCTTTTTCGATTGCTTTTTTACTTTCTTGCTCCCATTTGGTCTTGGCTTCTTCATACTGTTTAGTTGTCACAGTATCTTTTTGCAGTTTCATGTACTTGTAGTTATTGCCATCACCCTTGATGCCGACCAGTGAATAGCCTCTTGTAAATGGCGTTACTTTGGTTACAGAAGCTGTTCCACCACTTGACATGGCTGACATAATCAGAGAATTGTCAATCATCCAAGCCTGTGCTTCAGCATATTTTTCATAGCGTTTGGCTACATCTTTATTTTCACTATCTGCATCTTTGAGCATCTTGGTGTAAGTATCAAGCCCCAAGCTAGCAATCTTAGCTTTATCTTCTTGAGCATCTAAACCAAAAATCTTGAGGTAGAATCCATCCTCTGCATTGAAAGGATTAAGATAAGTTGACGGATCTTGGTAGTCACCTACCCAACCATCAAAGTTCAAATCATAGTCACGATCAGCTGGTGTTGGCGCTAAAAAGGCTACATTATTAAAATCATCCGTTGAAAGTTGTTGAACATCAATGACAATGTTATCAGTACCCAAAACTGACTCAAGGGTCTGCTTAACTGAGTTCATTCCTGTCACAGCATTTTTACTTGTCTGATCAACAGCCACATCCAAGTGAATAGGGAAAGTCACACCTTGACTTGCCAATTCTTTTTTAGCTTCCGCAAATTTTGCTTGGGCTTTTTCTTTGTTGAAATAGGCATCCTGAGCATCTGCCAAGTTAATATATGACCATTCTGTGCCATAGTTGACCAATTTAGAAGCAACTACTTCTCCAAAAGTCTTGTCTCCAACTTGGACAAATGTAGGAGGCACTAGGGTGTTACGAAGGGTCTTGCTAGCTGCTTCTTCCCCATTTGACTGAGCAGAATAGGCTGTGCGGTCCAAGGCAAAGTTCACTGCTTGGCGGAAGTTTTTGTTCAAGACAGTTGTCTCAGTTGACTTCTTCTGTTCATCTGTCGTTTTAGCAGTGTGATTGTAGGCCTTACGGTTGACGTTGAAATTGAAATACCAAGAAGTCTTGTCCTGCAAGCTATAGACGATATTATCCTTATATTTCTCCTTGGTCTTAGCAAAGTTAGAACTATTCGGATAAACCCCAGCGATAGAATAAGCTCCACTTTCAAAGTTACGGATGGTCAATTCTTGGTCTGAACCATCAAAATAGGCCAATTTCACGTGTTCAATCGATACTTTGTCATGATCATAGTAATGCGGATTCTTCACATACTCGATAGATGATTTTGATGTGAAATCTTTTAACAAATAAGGTCCGCTGTAGAGAATGCTATCTGGAGATAGGGTACCAAAATCTTTCCCTTTTGAATTTAAAAACTCTTCATTTACCGGGAAAAGAATACTATTCGTTGTTTTTGAGTTCCAGTAAGGTTCTGGGCGTGCCAAAGTATACTCAACAGTCTGGTCGTCAATGGCCTTCACCCCAACCTTAGAGAAATCAGAATCCGCTCCTGTAATATAATCATTCAAGCCCTTAATCGAGTTTTGAATCAAGTCAATGGCCTGGGATTTATTGTCCACTGCATACTTGATACCTGTCACAAAATCTTGTGCCTTGACTGGGGCATATTCTTCACCATCAGCCGTGAACCATTTGGCATCTTTTCTCAATTTATAGGTATAAGTCAGACCGTCGCTCGAAACAGACCAGTCTTCTGCCAAAGATGGAACTAGGTTCCCATGGTTGTCATTTTCAAGCAAACCATCAACTAGGTTAGTAATAATAGCTGTATTATCAGCGTAGTAGTCTAATAAGTAGTTAAATGTAGTTGGGTTTCCACTAAAGGTTGATGAGTAAGTTTTTGTATCTGAACCTGATTGTCCGCAAGCAGTTAACAGCAAGGCAGCTGCAACAGTCAGACCTGCACTAAGGATACGCTTTTTTGTAGTCATCTTCTTTCTCCTTTATGTTAGTTTTTATAACATAGGTTTATTTTACCAAAATAGTGGGAATTTGTAAAGTTAATTGAATTTCTAGAATGAAAGTTTATAAACTTTAGTCATAAAAAAACAAAGGATTTCTGTCTTTCATACAGTCCTCCCTTGTTTTTATGCGATTTATCATTTAAATATCAATGAATTAACTGATAACCTAACGAAAGCAAGAATCTCATTCACGTTATTTTATGTGCTTTTCTAAATCCTTTTGATACTGAGCATTCGATTCCAGTTTTTCCTTTTGCCACTTTTTGAAGGCCGCATCATACTCTTTAGTTGTCACAATATCATTTTGAAGTTCCATTCCTTTAAAAATAAATGGATCCCCCTTAATACCGACCTGTGAATAAGCTTTGGTAAATGGAACAGTACGACTAACCATAGGAGAGCCCCCTGAAGAAGCAACTGGAATAAGAAGTGAACTATCAGTAACCCAAGCCTGTGCTTTAGCATACTTTTCGTATCGTTTATCAAGATTACTTGTCTCAGAAGCCGCATCATCCAAGAGCTTCTTGTATTCATCCAAGCCAACTTTTGCCACAACTTCAGGATCCTTGCCCTTTGTTATACCTAGATGTTTCAAGGCAGAACCCTTCTTAGCATCTAAAATATTGAGATAGGTTGCTGGATCTTGGTAATCTGGTCCCCAACCTGTTCCGTTCAAATCATAATCTTTTTGGGTTGGAACTTTAGCTTGAGAAGTAATACTTTCCTTCTCATTATCTGTCATTTGAAGAACATCTATAATCACATTCTCCGTTCCAAGCGTTTCTTCAATTGATTGTTTTAGCGAATTGGTTTGTTGCACCGCAACTACATCTGTCTGTTCTACTGGCACATCTAGATGAATCGGGAAACTCACTCCCTTAGCTTGCAATTCTGACTTCGCTTTTTCAAATGCAGACTTGGCCTTTGTTGGATTGTAAATTGTATCCTTACCATCTGTGAGAGTCACATCTTTCCACTGTTCTCCATATTTCAGTAGTTCATCCTGAGCCAACTGTCCGAAGGTCTTCCCAGCTACTTGAACGTAATTATCTGGCACTAGACTATTACGAATAATCTTATCCGCACCCTCTTCACCGTTTAATTGAGCTGTATAGGCGTGGCGATTGAAGGCAAAATTAATTGCTTGACGGAAATTTTTATTCAGCATGGCTTCTTTTGTAGAAAGCTTTTGTCCTTCATCTGTCTTGGCTGTTTTATTATATGATTGACGATTTACGTTAAAAGTAAAGTAATAACTAGTTGCTTCCTGAGGGCTATAAATAATCTGATCTCCATATTTCTCTTTGGTAGAAGCAAAACTTGAACTATTTGGGAAAAGTCTCGCTGTATTATATGCTCCTGTAGCGAAACTACGGATAAGGGATTCTTGATCTGATCCGTCATAGAATGTTAATTTTACATTATCAATCTTGACATTTTCCTTATCCCAATAGTTAGGATTTTTTTCATATTCAATCACAGATTTAGAAATCAAAGATTTCAAAAAATATGGACCATTGTAAAGAATACTTGATGGGGTTGGCGCTCCGTAATCCTTGCCTGTTGCATTCAAAAATTCTTCATTTACAGGGAGCATGGTTGCTGTTGTTACTTTAGAGTTCCAAAAACTTTCTGGTTTATTAAGGGTATATTCTACCGTATAATCATCAAGAGCTTTAACACCTACAGTTGAAAAATCATTGGTCTCACCACTAACATAAGCCTCCAAACCTTTGATTGATTTTTCAATCAAAGAAAGACCATCTGACTTAGCATCTGCTGCATGCTTCAGACCTGTAACAAAATCCTGCGCCTTAACTTCTGCATACTCCTCTCCTTCAGAAGTATACCACTTCACCCCCTTACGAAGTTTGTAAGTGTAAGTCAAACCATCGGTTGAAACAGTCCAATCCTCTGCTAAAGACGGAACAAGATTCCCATATTTATCATTCTCTAAAAGACCATCAACAACATTACCAATCACGTCAGAAGTAGAACTTTTACTCGTAACGCTATAATCCAAGGAAGACGGATCCACTGCATAAACATAAGAAAAGCTCCTCGGGGCATCTGCTTTCTTATCACTTTTACCACAAGCTGCCAAAAGAAGGGCCGCACTCAAGGTCACTCCCGCTCCTAAGAGCCACTTTTTCGATTGCATAAATAATCTCCTTCAAAATAGTATTTTCACTATTATACCCTATTTTATTATAAAAGCAAGAGCTTTTGACAGATTTTTTAGAAAATTCTAAAAAATCTATTTAAAAGAATTCTCTAAAAAACTTTTAGCAAAACCTCAAACTCTATAAGCTTGAGGTTCTCACTTTTTAGTCAGTCATTTCCACACAGAAAGCATCCCATGGAGCCAAGATTTGTCTTTCAAAGGCTTCCTGAACCGCGGTGTTTTCAATCAAAACAGATTTGACTTTTCCTTCTACGGTCAAGTCTTGCTCTTCATTGGACAAGTTAGCCACAACTAGAAAACGACGGTCTCCATCTTTACGGATATATGCAAAGACCTTGTCAGTTGTTTCCAAGAGTTCAAAGTCAGCTCGAATCAGCCAGCTATTGTCCTTACGGATTTGAACCAGTTTCTGATAAGTATAGAAAATAGAATCTGGATTTGCCAGTGCTTCTTGAACGTTGATTGCTTGATAGTTTGGATTCACTGCCAACCAAGGTTGACCTGTTGAGAAACCAGCGTTTTTGCTTTCATCCCATTGCATAGGGGTACGGGCATTGTCACGTCCAATGACACGGATACTGTCCATGATTTCTTCCATCGGAACGCCTTTTTCAAGAGCCTCACGCGCATAATTGAGGGACTCAATATCTTCTACTTGATCCAGTGTTTCAAAGGGATAGTTGGTCATCCCAATCTCCTCACCTTGGTAGATATAAGGAGTTCCTCTCATGAGATGAAGTAAGATTGCAAAGGCTTTGGCAGATTTTTCGCGGTATTCTTGGTCATTTCCCCAGATTGAGACAATACGAGGGAGGTCATGATTGTTCCAGAAGAGGGAATTCCAACCGTCCTCAACTCCTAACTCTGTCTGCCATTTGTTGAAAATCTCTTTTAACTTAGCGATATTCAGCTCTTTTTGATAGTGCCATTTAGGTTGCCCTTCCTGATACTGAAGACCGATATGTTCAAACTGGAAGACCATAGACAATTCTTGTCCCTTTGGATCTGAGTAGAACTTAGCAATCTCAGGCGTTGCTCCCCAAGTCTCCCCTACTGTCAAGAGATTCTTATCTCCAAAGGTCGCTTGATTCATTTCCTTGAGATAAGGGTGGAGCATAGGACCATTATTGACTACTTTCTCGTCAGGAATTTTCCCAATCATGTCAATGACATCCATGCGGAAACCGCCAATCCCTTTATCAATCCAAAAGTTCATCATCTCATAAATTTTCTGACGAAGTTTTTCATTTTCCCAGTTGAGATCTGGCTGTTTCTTACTGAAAAAGTGGAGATAGTACTGACCCGACTTTTCATCGTATTCCCAAGCAGATCCACTAAAGATAGAATCTAGGTCGTTGGGTTCATCTCGCCAAATATAGTAGTCACGTTCAGGGCTGTCAGGATTTTCACAGGCCTCGACAAACCAAGCATGCTCATCTGAAGTATGATTGACCACTAAGTCCATGATGATACGAATATCACGTTTCTTAGCTTCCGCGATCAGTTGGTCCATATCCTCCATGGTCCCGAAAATAGCCGCAATCGCTTGATAATCAGCAATATCATAGCCATTATCATCCATAGGACTGTCATAAACTGGAGAAAGCCAAATCGCTGTAATTCCTAACTTAGCTAGATAGTCTAACTTACTGGTAATACCTGGCAAATCGCCAATTCCATCTCCGTTGCTATCCATAAAGCTCTTAGGATAAACTTGATAGACTACGGCGTTGTGCCACCATTTTTCTTGCATCTTCTTACCTCATTATTTTAATAATCTATAGTCTATGATAGCGCTTTTCAGAGTTTTGTGCAAGCGTTTGCCTAATCTTTTTGATTCCTTTTTTAACTCCATAGTTTCCTAACTTCCAATTTTTTATTATAATAGAGGTCAGAGGTAAAAAAATGAAAAAACAAGCTTTTAGTTCTGAACAATATTTGAATCTACAGCGCGACCACATTTTGGAGCGCATTAACCAATTTGACGGCAAGCTCTACTTAGAGTTTGGTGGCAAAATGTTAGAAGATTTCCACGCCGCTCGTGTCCTTCCTGGTTATGAGCCTGACAACAAAATCAAGCTCTTACAAGAATTGAAAGAGCAAGTTGAGGTTGTGATTGCTATTAATGCTAGCAATATCGAGCATTCCAAAGCACGTGGTGACTTGGGCATTTCTTATGACCAAGAAGTTCTTCGTTTGATTGACAAATTCAATGAATTGGGAATTTTTGTTGGCTCTGTTGTCATCACACAGTACGCTGGCCAACCAGCTGCAGATACCTTCCGCAACCAACTTGAGAAAAACGGAATTGATTCTTATCTTCACTATCCAATCAAAGGATATCCGACGGATATGGATCATATCATTTCTCCAGAAGGCATGGGGAAAAATGACTACATCAAAACCAGTCGAAACCTGATTGTCGTAACCGCTCCTGGACCTGGTTCTGGAAAATTGGCAACCTGTATGTCCAATATGTACCACGACCAAATCAATGGTATCAAGTCTGGCTACGCGAAATTTGAAACCTTCCCAGTTTGGAATCTTCCCCTTCATCATCCAGTTAACTTGGCCTACGAGGCTGCCACAGCAGACCTTGATGATGTCAACATGATCGACCCCTTCCATCTCCAAACCTACGGAGAGACCACTGTCAACTACAACCGTGATATCGAGATTTTCCCAGTGCTCAAGCGCATGTTAGAACGTATCCTTGGTAAATCTCCATACGCTTCTCCGACAGATATGGGTGTCAACATGGTTGGTTTCGCTATTACAGATGATGAAGCTGCTGTCGAAGCTTCTAAACAAGAAATCATCCGCCGTTACTATCAAACTGTTCTTGATTTTAAAGCCGAAAAAGTTGGTGAAGCAGCTGTCAAGAAAATCGAGTTACTCATGAACGACCTCGGTATCACACCTGCAGACCGCAAGGTTGCTGTTGCTGCACGTCAAAAAGCAGAAGAAACTGGCGGACCAGCCCTAGCCCTTGAATTGCCAAATGGGGAAATCGTCACAGGTAAGAACTCAGAACTCTTTGGCCCTACAGCAGCTGCCTTGATTAACGCCATCAAGAAATCAGCTGACATTGTGAAAGAAGTAAAACTAATCGAACCTGAAGTGGTTAAGCCAATCCAAGGTCTTAAAATCGATCATCTCGGTAGCCGCAATCCACGCCTTCATTCAAATGAAATCCTGATTGCACTTGCTATCACAGCTACAGAAAATCCTGATGCTGCTCGTGCTATGGAAGAGCTTGGTAACCTCAAAGGAAGCGAAGCCCACTCAACCATCATCTTGACTGATGAAGACAAGAATGTCCTTCGCAAATTGGGTATCAACGTAACCTTTGACCCTTACTACCAATACGACCGCTTGTATCGTAAATAAAGATTTCAACCTCTCCACTCTTGGAGAGGTTTTCTCTCTATATCAGGAGCCAGCTTTGTGTTATAATGAAAGAAGAAAACTGAAAGGATTTACCATGTCAAAAGAAGTTATTGTTGAAAGTTTTGAACTTGACCACACCATTGTTAAAGCACCCTATGTTCGCTTGATTGGGGAAGAAACAGGACCAAAGGGAGACGTTATCTCCAATTATGATATTCGCTTGGTACAACCAAACGAAGACTCTATCCCTACCGCTGGCCTTCACACTATCGAGCACCTCTTAGCCAAACTCATCCGTACCCGAATTGACGGTATGATTGACTGTTCACCATTTGGTTGCCGCACAGGCTTCCACATGATTATGTGGGGACGTCACACTAGTGCTGAAATCGCAGCTGTTATCAAGGATTCGCTCAAGGAAATCGCTGAAACTACTACTTGGGAAGACGTCCCTGGTACAACCATCGAATCTTGCGGAAACTATAAGGACCACAGCCTCTTTTCTGCTAAAGAATGGGCAAAACTCATCCTAGAACAAGGGATTTCAGATGATGCCTTTGAACGCCATGTCATCTAAACACAAAAAAAGGAACCAGTTTTTTTCAGCTGGTTCCTTCTTTTTTATGCTCAAAATTCTGTCTTAAGCTTTCTCACGAATAACCAAACCACCGTCTTCCATATCTGCTTCTAGGTGTTTGGCATCTAGGTGATCCAAGTGGAAGTCTGTGACTTTGTCACGGATTTGTTGTTCAACCACACGACGGAGTGGACGAACACCCATGACTTCATCGTAGCCTTCTTCTGTGATATAGTCTTTAGCCGCTTGACTAACTGCTAAATCAATGTCTTTCTTAGCCAAGGTTTGGTTGACTTCAGCCAGCATCAAGTCCACAATTTTAGAAAGGTCTTCCTTAGTCAAGTGTGAGAACTCAATGACTGCGTTAAAGCGGTTGAGGAACTCTGGACGGAAGAATGGTTTCAAACGGTCCATCAATTCTGGTTTGTCCGCATCTTCTGTCAAGTTAGCTTCGTAACCAAAGCCTGCGTTTGAAGTTGCGATAATCACCGTATTCTTGAAGTTGACAGTGTTACCTTGACCATCTGTCAAACGACCATCGTCCAAAACTTGAAGGAGAAGGGTGATGACTTGAGGGTCAGCCTTTTCAATTTCGTCGAGAAGGACGATTGAGTATGGATTGCGACGGACGCGTTCTGTCAAGGTATTGTTGTTGTCATCGTAACCAACATAACCTGCAGTTGTACCAATCAATTTAGATACGGCTGTGCGGTCGCTGTATTCTGACATGTCCAAACGGATGATAGCATCTTTCGTTCCGAACATATCAAGAGCCAATTGTTTAGCCAACTCAGTCTTACCAACACCAGTAGGACCTACAAAGAGGAAGCTACCGATTGGACGGTTACCTTCATCAAAACCAGCACGGTTACGACGGATAGCTTTTGCTACTGCTTCAACGGCCTTATCTTGACCAATAACTTTCGTCTGCAAACGATGACCCATATCTTTCAAACGTTCGATGTCCGTAGCCCCCATTTGAGATACTGGAATACCCGTCATACGTTCTACAGATTCAGCCACATCGTTGACACTTGCAGTCACTTTCATATCTTCTGTATGGTTTTCGATTTTCTTTTCCAATTCTGCAATGCGTGTTTTATAGTTTAGAGCTGCTTCAAAATCTTCTGCCTCAACTGCTTTTTCTTGCTTGTCTTTTTCTGCCTCAATTTCACGTTCAACAGCATGAACATCTGTTACTGGATGCTGAGCTGCCAAGTGAGCCGCCGTAACATCGACAAGGTCGATAGCCTTATCTGGCAAACTACGTTGAGGAATATACTGAACAGAATAATCCACTGCTGCTTTTAAGACTTCATCTGGCAAAATAACATTGTGGTGTTGTTGATAGAGATCACGAATTCCTTGAAGGATTTTAAAAGTATCCTCTGCTGAAGGAGCATTGACCTTGACTTCGTTGAAACGACGAGCAAGGGCTGCATTTTTCAAGATAGTATTACGGTATTCGTCTTGAGTTGTTGCGCCAATCACTGTCAATTCTCCACGAGAAAGAGCTGGTTTCAAGATATCAGCAAGACCTTTAGATCCTTGACCATCACCTGTGCTACCAGCACCAAGAATTTGGTGAATTTCATCAAAGAAGAGGATGATATTCCCTGCTTCTTTTACTTCATTGACTAAGTTTTGAACGTTTTCTTCAAAGCTACCGCGGTATTGAGTACCAGCCTCAAGACCTGAGATATCAATGGAAATAATTTCTTTATTCTTAATGGCAGCTGGAACGTCACCGTTCACGATAGCTTGGGCCAATCCTTCTACTACTGCAGTTTTACCAACACCTGCGTCTCCAACTAAAACAGGATTGTTCTTGGTGCGACGAGAAAGAATTTCAGATGTTTCTTGAATTTCCTTGTTTCGTCCGATGACAGGATCCAACTTGCCCTCACGCGCTTCTGCAGTCAAGTTTCGACCCAGTTTAGCAAGGACACCATCTTGTTTCATACCTGAAGACTGTTGTTTCATTTGTCCATCAGTTTCTGCATTTCCTGGCAATTGACCAGTTGCACGATAGTGAGCAAATTCCTCAGGTGTGACTTCACGTCCATTAATCAAGTAACGGCGATTTTCAGAACTATATCCTCGCATACCACCCATCAATTGGTTAAATAAATCATCCATGTTGTTAAAATTATTAAAGTTGTTGTTCATATTCTTTACCTCTTTTTATTTACTTAGTTATGATTACTGATATTGACTATCTTTGACCTTTATCTTAAAAAATTTAGACTAGCTAGATTGCTACTCTACGTACTATTTCTGGTTTTTCTTTTTCAAGCAGGAGTAGACTATCTTTACTTCTGAAGATTTCTAGATTAAACATAGACCCCACCTCTTTCTATTTTACTTTAAACAAGTGTTTTAGTAAGGTTTTCATTTACCTTACGTTCATAATATACTACATTAGTCAGAAAAGGTCAAGGGTTTTGACTTTAATTGACCAATATTTTTTAAACAGCAAAAACACCCTGAAATATCAGGGTGCCATTCTTACATCAAATACAAAATTGCTAGGGTCAGGAGACTTGCTAGAAGCCCCACTCCCCAAAAGAAGAAGTCAACCTTCCACTCGCTCCAAGGATCTCCTTTACCAGACAATCCTCCAAGCTCAAAATGGTGATGCACAGGCGTCATACGGAAAATACGTTTACCACCAGTCATTTTGAAATAGCCGACTTGCATCATAACCGAAGTTGTTTCAAAGACATAAATAATTCCGATAATCAAGAGAGTCCATTCTTGGTGGAGAGCCATTGAAATAGCTGCCAGCATTCCACCGAGAGCCAAACTTCCCACATCTCCCATAAAGACCTTAGCAGGCTTATGGTTAAAGACAAAGAAACCGAGCAAACCACCAATCATGGCAAGAATCACTAGAAGGATATCCATCTGACCTTGCACATAGGCAATAACGCCATAGGCAGACAAACTAATCACAACGGAAATACTAGCCAGACCGTCAATACCATCTGTCAAGTTCACTGCGTTTGAAAAACCAACTAGCCAGAAAAGAGCGAAGACAATATAGAAAATCCCTAGATGTACTTGATAACCAAAGACAGAAAGCATATCGCCACCACGCTCATAGAAAAGGTAGAAAATGACGCCACCTAGAAGCTGAAGAGCCAATTTCTGTTTGGGATTAAGGCCCTCATTGATTTTACGGAAGACCTTGAGGAAGTCATCTAAAAATCCGATTAAACCATAAAGAACCAAGATAAATAAAATCATACCAACATTATTGCTGAGTTGATTACTAAATAGGGCGAAAAAGAAAGCAACTAAAACAGAAGCAATTAAGAAAACCAAACCTCCCATTGTAGGAGTCCCAGCTTTTGCCTGGTGCTGTTTAACATCCTCATGCATCTGCTGGCCTGTAATTTGCGCCTTTCTATAAAATTGGATAAAGGCTGGAATTCCTACCAAAGTTAGTAAAAATGTCACAATTCCAGCACTGATAGAAATAAACATATTAGTCTCCTAAAGTTAATTTAATTTTTTTAATGTTTTTGATAGCTGTATTAGTCCGAACATCTTGCTTCTGAACGACGGAACCTGAACCTTCAAATTCCAACTCAATATCCAACCATTTAGCAAAGGTTTCAGCAGTCTCTTTTTTCCAGCCATACATGTCTGGAATTTCTTCTACCTTATCCGATAAAAGGATAACTTGTTGGTTTGGTGCAAGATTGGTCCCTTCTTCTACAGAAGTCTCTTTAATCTTTGTTCCAGTACCTACAACGATTGGTTGCACAATATTTCGGCGTAAGGCTTCCGCCAAATCACCAGGTGAAATATCCTTAATGCTAGGCATTGCATAAGAAGATTCTGTCGTCACTTGATCTAAATTCTTGGCTGGAGATTGAAGATTCAGAGATTCTTTCATAGCTGAAGCTCTCTCAAGGATTGGATTAGTAAACTCCCCAAGCGGAATTCCTGAATAATGTTCAGGCTGTTGAACCGTTACATACAAGATAAAATCAGGATTTTCAGCAGGGTTCATAGCCACAACCGAGAAAATGTAGTTGGTAGAACCAACCAAGTAGCCTCCATTTTTCTCGTCAGCGATTTGAGCCGTACCAGACTTGAGGGCTACATTTTGTCCTGGAACATTGACAGTTGGTTTCCCTGTCTTATGATTATACATAGTTCCATATACTGGATCGGTACCGACTAAAACCATATGCGTTCGCGTCAAGCTCGCTGCATCTTTAGACACAGGATTTCCCACAACTTCTTTTTGTGATTTCCGAGCAGTTTGATCATTTGGATCATACAAGGCCGTAATAAATTTAGGCTCCAACATAACCCCATCATTGGCAATGGCTGTAAAAGCACGTAGCATCTGGGTCTGCGTTACAGAAATCCCCTGACCAAATGCACTCATGGCAATATTAACAATATTATCTGCAGGCAATTGACCTGAATACTCATCAGTCAGACCAAAACGCGTCGGAACCCCAAACTTAAAGCGGTTTAGATAATCCAACCAAGTAGCATCTCCCATTTTTTGTTCAAGTAGACTCATTCCAACATTACTGGAGTGAGCGAAACCTTGTAAGAAAGTCATCATCCCACCAGTCGTCAAACCATCATTAACATCCCAATCTCGAATTGTCGCATCCGCTATTTTTAATTCACTACTATTGAAGTATTCTCCACCTGGGAAGGTATTGTTATCAATAGAAGCTGCTAGCGTCATGACCTTCAGGGCTGATCCTGGTTCGTAATTACTTTGATAAAGAATATCACGCCAAACAAAGTCTTTGGTGATACCATCCTTAGTATCTGCATTAAAGGTAGGTCGTTGGGTGGTAGCAAGGATTTCACCGGTCTTTGCACTGACCAAGGTCGCGGTCATATACTTACCTTTTACTTTTTCTAGAAAGGCATCCATCTGAGTTTCCATGAAAGATTGGAGCGGGCTAGACAATGTTGTATAAACATCCTTGCCATCCACAGTTTGTTGCGACACCTGTTCTGTTCCTGGTACGATATTTCCTACACGGTCTTTTTCATAGGTAATAATACCGTCTGTCCCAGCAAGAATGGTATTTAACGAACTCTCCAGACCAAAAGTTCCTAATAAACTCTTACTGCCGTCCTCATTTTCATGAAGTTGGGCTAACCCAATAAAACTAGAAGCAAATTGTCCATTTGGGTAGCTTCTGTTAGGGCTAGTTGTAAAGTCTATTCCTTCCACACTAGCATCTTTCAAATCTTTTTTAATAGCCATCATATTGGCATAGGTAATCCCATTTCCTTTTGCACCAAAGGAAACCTGGGTCAGATTTGGTTGAGCCAATTGCTCTTTCACATAAGCTTCATCCATATCCAAATACTTATGGAAGACTTCAGCTACCTTATTAAACTGCGAATCCTCTACATAAAGAATTTTACCCGTTGCTGACTTGTATTTTTTATCAATAACAGCATAGACGTTATAAGAGGTCGCATCTTCAGCAATAGGCACTCCATTTCGGTCATAGATAGTCCCACGTTTGGCAGGAACTGTTCGGGTTGTTTGGTGAACCTTTTTAGCCTCTTTTACCAAGTCAGTACCAAATATATTACCTTTTGCGATAATATAAGCAAAATTGGCCAAAAAGAGGCCGAAAAGGGCAACAGCTAAAAAGCTGAGGTACTTGCCAACTATCCTACGGTTTTTTGCTGGAGACTTACGATTTTTTATCGCAAATCGGGTTATTTTTTCTGTCCATTTCATATCTTACTCCGCTGTTCGGATATTTTCATTATTCAATTTCAAATCTTTTTTATCTGCAATTTCTTTCAAGCGCTCGGAACGAATCAATTCATTCACTTCCTGCTTGGCATCGTCCAGCTCTGTCTTCTTCTCCTCTATCTGCGCATTGATTTTTGTCAAATCACTTTGCACTTGCAAGAGTCGTGTCTGCATAAAGATAATGCTCACTGCTAAAACGAGTGCCGTAAAAGCAATCGAAAGATAAAATGCCTTCTCTACACGTGAGAATTTTTTTATACGATTCTGCAAGAATTGACTGGTTGTTTCTTTCTTATCTACCATTTTTTCCTCTTACTTGTGAATTTTTCTTGCCACGCGCAACTTAGCTGAGTGCGAGCGGTTATTGGCTTCTAATTCTTCTGCACTTGGCAAGATTGGCTTACGGGATACCAATTCCATCTTGGGCTTGAGATCATCTGGGATGAAAGGCAAACCTTTGGGAACTTCCACTGTTGAAGCTTCCTTGAACAATTGCTTGGTCAAGCGGTCTTCTAATGAATGAAAGGTAATCACTGAAATTCTACCATCCAGAGCCAAGATCTCCATAGCCTGCTGGATGGACTCATCTGCAGCTCCCAGTTCATCATTGACTTCAATCCGAATAGCCTGGAAGATCTGCTTGGCAGGATGGCCCTTCTTCTTGAGCTCCTTAGCAGGCTTAGCCGACTTGATGATCTCTGCCAACTCAGTCGTTGTCTCGATTGGCTTGACTTCCCGAGCTTGTTCAATCTTACGGGCTATTTGTTTAGAGAATTTGTCCTCGCCATATTTGAAGAAAATACGAACCAAATCATGATAGTCATAGTGGTTCACCACTTCATAAGCTGTCAGACTAGCTTCCTGATTCATCCGCATGTCCAGTGGCGCATCCTTTTTATAAGAAAAACCACGCTCACGCTGGTCCAATTGAGGACTAGACACTCCCAAGTCATAACAAATTCCATCAATTTCCTGAACACCAGCTTCGCGCAAACGTGCCTGTAAATGACGGAAGTTATCCTTGATAAAGGTCACCATTCCCTTTTCAATGTAAGGTGCCAAACGTTTTTGCGCATTGTTAATGGCATTCTGGTCCTGATCAAAGGCATAGAGATGGCCTTTTTCACTCAATTTACTTAATAAATATTCGCTATGGCCTGCTCCACCCAAGGTCGCATCAACGTAAACACCGTCAGGTTTCACATCAAGCATATCAATGGTTTCGTGGAGTAAGACCGTTACATGATGAAATTCTTTTGTCATATCTTATCTATTTTACCACAAATCTGACTAGCTTGCACTAGTCAGACAAATAAGGCAAAAACAAGTAAGATTTCTTTAAGAAATATGTCAAATATGCTTGACATCCACTCCATAGAAGAATATAATATAGTCAAATATATACGACATGAATCAGAAAGGAGTCCAGATGAATCGTGTGAAAGAATTTCGCAAGGAACTGGGTATTTCCCAGCTCGAACTCGCCAAGGATATCGGTGTCTCGAGACAGACCATCAATATGATTGAAAACGACAAGTACAATCCAACCCTGGAACTCTGTCTCAATCTCGCCCGCAGCCTCCAAACTGACCTAAACAGTCTCTTTTGGGAGGATGATTTTTAAAAAAGGAGCCAACTCATGAAAAAAGAAACCTTCACTGAAAAACTCATCAAACGCACATACGGTATTTCTGGTCCCCTTGACGAATACAAACGGCGTGAGGCCGATCGTATCGGTAACCAAGTCTTTATCATCCTCTTTTATCTGATGATTTTCGGAAATCTTATTCCACTCCTTCTGGCCTATAAATACCCTCAAGAAGTGGCTCTAATCTATCCTCCTCTGATTCTAGTGATTGCCCTCATCGCTGCTGGCTATGTCACCTACCAAATGAAAAAAACAGGGATTACAGCTATTGATCCAGATATGCTGAATGAGAAAGAAAGCAAGCAACTATACTACCCAGGTCTTAAAGCAGGTTTGTTCTTTGGTCTATGGATGTTTTTTATAACTCCTCTTCTCAGTATACTCATAGGTGAAGGTCAGGACTATTTTCATTCTCTTCTCACTATAAGAAATGGTGTATCAAGCATTCTCGGTTCTATTTTCTTCGGAGCGAGCATACAGTTTCTCATCTCCCGTCGCATTGCAAAAACTAAGAAAGATCAAGATGAGGATTAGGAGGTGCCCTATGAAATCACTAGTAACTTTACTATTCAGTCATATTTTTGTCAGCATCTTTATTACCTTCGTCCTGTTTTCTGGACATATTACGCGTCCTTTCTTGATCATTTTCCTTTTATTTCTTCCTTTGCTGAACAAGGGACAAATACTTCAGAAAATCCAATCCAAAAAAATACGCCTTCTAAACGTATCTCTCTGTTTTATTCTCGTATCCTTCCCACAACTTTTAAGGCGTCCTGCAGATTGGAGATACCTAGTATTTATAACAACCTGTATCATTTTTAGCTTGATTTACTTCTATACTTTCTATCAACTCGTTAAAGAAGTCAATCAAAAACCACTCATTTAGGAGGTTACTAGCATGAAAAAAGAAGACTTAACCACTCGCCTACTTCGAAATCTCTTTCACATTCAGGGCCCTTTTGATGAATGCCGACAAGAGATTATCTACAAGGCTTGTGCCCGTTCTATGGTTCAAATCGTTTATTCTTCCTTCTTTCTCTTCTTGTTTTATCTGTTATTTGGACGCTTCATAGAAGTGGTTCGCTATGCTATGCCCTATGTTTACTCTGGACTCATTTTTTTCATTACTTTAAAAACCCAAAGAGCCGTCCAAGAGCTTCATCTTGAAAAGGATGACAAATCAGAAATCATCCTCAAGACCTACAGCAAAGCCCAAATCAAATTCCGAAGCTGGATTGTGTTTATCGGTATTCAGATCGGCTTCTTTACCTTACTCATCTTTCATAAAGTCTTCGTTCAGCAGATGTCCTTTTCAGATTTTGGGAAGTTGCTCATGCAATTCGATAAAAGTGGTCCTTTCCTAATGTATGGCCTGATTATCGGTAGCATTTTTGGAACTCTGACCTACGGATTTCTATCCCTACAGGAGGAGAAACCTCCTAAAAATACCAAACAGAAGGAGAAAAGCAAGCAATGACTTCACTATACGATTTTTCAGTCTTGAACCAAGACAAGCAAGAAACTTCACTAAATGCCTATCGTGGTAAAGTTCTCTTGATTGTCAACACTGCTACCGGATGTGGGTTAACCCCCCAGTACAAAGGGCTGCAAGAACTCTATGATCACTATCAAGATCAGGGGTTTGAAATCTTGGATTTCCCTTGCAATCAGTTTATGGGACAAGCACCAGGCAGCGCAGAGGAAATCAACACCTTCTGTAGCCTACATTATCAGACCACCTTCCCACGTTTTGCCAAGATCAAGGTCAACGGTAAGGAAGCAGATCCTCTCTATGTTTGGTTGAAAGAACAAAAATCTGGCCCACTGGGAAAACGAGTCGAATGGAATTTCGCTAAGTTTCTCATTGGTCGTGATGGGCAGGTCTTTGAACGCTTCTCTTCCAAAACAGACCCAAAACAAATTGAAGAGGCGATACAAAACCTACTATAATTCACAATCTCACTATGATTAGGTTTCCTTTAGCCTGATGAATAGTGAGATTTTTTGATGGGCTTTGACTTAAATAGAAAAACACCCCATGATATGAACCATGAAGTGTTGTAAAAATGATACATTCATAGCAGACAAGGCGCTACTGACTGCTATTCTTGACTCCTGAGTATGTATAGGTCCTATTTCTGGGACACGCTTTTTCCGTTACCACCCTAAAATAAAAGCTATGCTCCCGCCCATCCTTGGCATTTTCCTTGTTTAAGACAAAGTAGTTTTTCTGATTCATCGCCATGGTTCGTAGGATGTCATCAATCAAGAAAGTCAAGGGTACGTTCATGGCAGAGTATTTTTGAAAATCCTCTTCAAAACGAATATAGTCATCTGAAAAATAATTCATCTGCAGTTTGTTTTCATACAGCTCTTTTCTAGTCATAAACTTCCTCCTCCCACAGCCGAATTTCTAGGATATCTGCAACCTCTATCAACCTATATCCCTCGTTTGTCCTAATAGATAGAGTCTGATGTGATAACTCTCTCACCACACCGATGATAGTGATTTTCTGCTTCTTTTCCTTGACCACAAAGCATCCCTTAAGTTGGCCAACATAAATCTGAGAAAGCAAGTTCAGTTTCTCAATTGGGTTCAAATTTGTTGAAAAAACAACCCGATTTTTTTCTTCACTAAGCGAACTAGTATGTTCTGAAAGGTAAAACCCCATCCACTTCTGCATACCTGGATCTTGATAATCTCGCGCAGATTGAAAAGGTAAATAAGAACGATCAATCATTTTAATCCATCTAATCCTCCAGCAGAATGTCCCCCAATCAGCTTGCTTCTAGCAAGACTCCTAGAGGCTTCTTCCAGTGCATTGGCTCTTAAAAGGGAAGTGAAACCAAATTGTTCCCGAATGGAGTCAATGGCCGTCTGGAGCCTTTCTTCTTTTTCTAACTTGTCAACATCATCAAAGAGAGAGATCAATCCAAAGGACTCGTCTACAAAGCCTGAATAGTTTACTCCGACACTTCTGACTGCTCCAGAAGTGTATTTGTTATGAAATAGCTTCAAAACATAATCCGTTAAGACAGCTGTATTATTGGTCGGTTCGACCTTCATTTGTGTGTGAATAGACGGCCTAACCTCCTCTTTAGAGAAACCGACATAGATAGAGACAAGGGTTGTTTTCTTGCCAGACCTTCTCAGTCTAATAGCCACCTGCTCCGCCATTTCTCGGAGAATAATTTCAATATCCCGTAGCTTCACGTAGTCTCTCGGCAAGATTTGAGAATTCCCCAAGCCCTTGGATTTGGCTTTATAGGGCTTATGAACATTGCTCTCATCAATCCCATTGGCATGAAACCACAAACGCAGACCAGCCTGACCCAGAGCTTTCTTTAACTGGTCTGGATTGCTGGTTGCCAATTCCTTGATAGAAAAAATCCCCAGAGCATGCAAGCGTTTCTCCATCCGCCTGCCAATTCCCCAAAAGTCGGTCATCTTGGGAATGGACCAGACCTTCTCTTCCACATCCTGGTAAGACCAGTTGGCCCTCATGGTCGGAGTGTGCTTGGCCTCATTATCCAGAGCCAACTTGGCCAGTAAAGGATTGGCATTTGACATGCCTACTGTAGAGTAGATCCCTGTCTGCCTCCAAATATCCCTCTGAATACGAGCAGAAAGTATATCCAGCTTGTCTTTGCGAGAGAGACTCTTATCTGGGATGAAATAGTTGAGCGAACTAGTCAGGTCAATAAAGCCCTCATCGATAGAGTATGGATAAATATCATCTGGACTGCCATAATTCTGAAAGATTCGCTGAATTTCCATATTGACTGCGATGTACTCATCCATCCTGGGTGGCACAATCAAGGTCACTTGAGCCCAATCTTCGATGTAGCGAACATAGTCTGAGTCGGTAGGTAGCCCTTGCTTTCGAGCATTGTAATAGGAAAATTTGCGGGTCTTGATATCAAAAGGCAAATCATAGGCCCGACCAACATTTGACTTGCCAAAAATCTTCTTAAACAGGGGAGAGGAGGCTAGGATAAGACCAGTGGAATTATCCGCGCGACTCATGACACAAAGCGAGGTTTTCAGCGGATGCAATCCTCTTTTCACACACTCAACACTGGCATAAAAGGATTTCATATCGACAAAGGCAATGTCACTTTTGGGCTCTCTGGAATAATCAAAGTAGCCCATTGGCTATCCCTCCATCGGCACAAAGTTCCCAACGATAATCCCCACAATCCGAGGATCTTCCTCATAGGAGATGAAAATATCCTTGTATTTAGGATTGATAGAGACCAGACGCAATCCATTCTCCTCTCGATAGACCCGTTTGATATAGGTCTGGTTGTTGCAAACCACTGCATAAACCGCTCCATCATAGTCAAATCCTGTCTCTCGAATCAGAGCTACTGAACCATTTTGGTATTTAGGTTCCATGGAGTCCCCAGACACCCATGACGCAAAATCATGAGCCAACTCCTCATTAAAGTAAACCGTATCAAAATTCTGATCATCGTAGACTGAAGCCCCAATCCCTGCTGACATGCGTTCATAAACACGGTACTCGTAGAGACGCTCTGGCATAGCTGTTACTTTTTGAGCTTGCTCCTCTTGAGATAGGTTACGAGCATAGAGAACAACCTTCTCCTGCCCTTGCTTGGAGAGGCTATGGTAGAGACGGACAATCTCGATCTGAGTAAAATATCCTTTGGGTACTTTTAAAATGTTCTCTAGCTGGACTACCTTCTCCTTGGACGGTTCCTTGACTCCACGTTCCCAAGCTGAGTAAGCCTGGAAACTAATCCCAAGTTGCTCTGCAATTTCCCTCTGTGTCAGTTTTAACTCTTTCCTCCGAGCCTTTAATTTTTCTGGCTGATACATACTTCACCTCCTATTATGATGATTTAATGGACATTATCTCCCTTAGAAAGACTAATCGATGCTTGAATCCATATTTTTAAAACTCAACCAATTTGGTTTAGTTTTATTATATAAAAAAAGTAGACAAATGTCCACTAGGAAAAGCAGAAACATCGTGAGTTTTATACTCAATGAAAATCAAAGAGCAAACTAGGAAACTAGCCGCAGGCTGTACTTGAGTACGGCAAGGCGACGTTGACGCGGTTTGAATTTGATTTTCGAAGAGTATTAATCAAACTAAAAGGACCTAGCCCTATACAATACAGAACTAAATCCTTTGAATAAATAATTGATCTAGCTTTTAAAATCCCTACAGAAATTCCAGTTTTTCTCTATTTGATACCGGACATTAGTTTTTCAATACGTGGAACGTAGAAGAATAAGATAATACTGAATACAATCGTAATTCCTCCAACAATTCCATAGTAAGCGACTTCAGTTTCGCTTGTATAAAATTTTACAATTTGAGCATTGATAGCTTGAGCAGCAGCATTACTCAAGAACCAGATAGACATCATTTGTGCTTGGAAGGATTTTGGTGCTAGCTTAGTAGTGACTGATAGACCAATAGGCGAAATCAACATTTCCCCCACAATCACAATAGACCAACTCATAATCAACCAGAAAGGACTGACCTTAACATCTGTCCCAAAGAGCATCCCTGGTAACATCATCCACAAGAAGGATAAACCTGCTGCTAATAAACCGTAAGCAAATTTCTTAGAAGAGGACGGTTGCTTTTTACCCATTTTCCCCCACAACCATGCAAAAATCGGCACATAAATCATAATGAAAAGTGGAAGTTACGTTGAAAAATCACCTTTAAAAATTTGCTCTTGTTTAGTTTAAAAATGTTTCAAACCTTGAAACATACTTATCATATCCTCTCCTCTTCAATAAACAAAAAAACATCCCTATACCAAGCTTGTAGCTACTGCAATACAAGCCAATAAGCATAGAGATGTAAAACTGTTACACATTAAAAAATAATAATTAGCAATTAAAGAATAGAAATTGTGTACGAAATTTCTCAATTAGTTTTCGCTAGTAAATATCATTTCCAACAAACGCCCTCTCAATTCCTTATCCTGATGATGCAAGATATTCATTAAGTCATGAGAATTTTTGGCATTGATGAATTGATTTAACAATCTATCTTTTAATTCATATGGCAGAGAAGCCGTCTTTAGTAGTCTAAAAACTTCATCATTTAGGGATGTTGTTTTATTATCTTTACATTCAAATCTAGCTGTATCATTCTTATTTGGCAATTCAATCATCGACACATTCGTTCCTTTAAAATGAATTCTATGCCTTCTATTGCTTGGAACGATACTAGAATCGCCTTGTAATGCTAACTCTACCATGCCCATTTCCCAGTCGATTGATAATCTTGTTTTATATCTTTGACCATTTTGATCTTCAATCATTTCAAAAGAATGTTGTTTTCCTGGGAATACATACCAATCTACAACTTCAGGTAAATCAACACCCATATCTATCTCAGAACCAACCAAGGGAATGATTGCACCACTTTTTGCAAACACAGGAATAGTCGAAATGTCTCTATAAACACTTAAGTTCACACCACCTGTATATTTTTTTTCTGAAAAGAAGTCATACCATTCACCTTCAGGGAACCATACATCTACTTTTGCAGATTGGAACGCCAAATCCATCTTTTCTACAATGGGAGCCACCATCAGTTCTGTTCCAAAAAAGTATTGATTTGGAACATTATAACTCTCATCATTCTCTGGGTAGAAATAATACATTGGGCTGATTAATGGGGCACCTTCCTCGTGTGTCTTTACATTCATGGTATATAGATATGGAATCATCTGATGTCTCAAACGAAGGTATTTCTTCATAATCTTAGATGTTGTTTCTGAAAAAAACCAAGGTTCCTTACTATTAAAGGGACTTCTAGAACTATGTAATCGAGTTATCGGACTAAAAATACCAAACTGTAGCCATCTAGTTTGTAACTCTTCGTCATAATCCCCCAGCATGTGCCCACCGATATCATGGCTCCACCAACTATAACCGATATTTGATGCTGTCGCTGTAAAATAAGGTTGAAATCTTAACGAATCCCAACTAATAATGGTATCTCCTGAAAAACCAACAGGGTAGCGGTGACTACCCGGCCCTGCATATCTTGATAAAATCAAACCACCTTCTGCATTTTTACAACTATCCTGATAGTGATAATGGTTTAAAAGCCATAGTGGATCTAGCATACCTTGTGTCCCTTGTTGCCAGTCAATCCACCAAAAATCTACTCCTTGCTTTTCTAGCTCATAATGAACATCTTTAAAGTAGGATTCCCTAAAAGAGGGATTAAAAAAATCAAAAATGGCAGGTTCTTCTAATTCTACATTTAACCCCAATCGTTTGGCAACTCGAGGATAAGCTTCTTCATAAGCCCGTATACCATCAGCAGGATGGACATTTAAGGAGAGTTTTAACTTTTTATCATGAAGTTGTTGCAATAACTGTTCTGGATTTGGTATTAAGTTTTTATTCCAACTATATCCTGTCCACCCACTTCCAAAACGGGCTGGAATTTCAGTTATATGCCAATCCATATCTAACACACCGATAGATAATGGAATTTTCTCTGTTTCAAATCTGTCTATTAAATCCAAGTATTCATCCGACGTATAAGGCCAATACCTACTCCACCAATTCCCTAAAGCATATCTTGGCAATAAGGGTGTTGAACCAGTCAAATGGTAAAAGTCTCTGATTGCTCCTCTATAATCATGCCCATAGGCAAAGAAATAGAGGTCAATTTGATTTTCTCTCTCCATATAACCAGACTGTTCATCCCAAATAAATCCTTGAGAATCATCCAATAAGGCTATACCATTTCGGCTAATAATTCCATCTTCTAATGGGATTGCTCCATCTGCCTTATCCAGAGTCCGAGCTGTTCCTTTTAACGTTTCAATAGATTCACCAAAATACCAGCGACTACCATATACGGCAAAATTTCCTTTTAATTCTATAAATAGATTTTCGGCGTTAAATTCTCCTTTATTAAAGTGCAGATGAAAATAGTCCGTCATAATATCTAGTACGTTTGATGTCTCGATATAATCTAACGAAACTTGACCAAAATCTCTATTATAGATAAGTTGTGTAGTTCTATCCTCAAAACTTCCAGTTTGAGAGTATTCTAACCTTACTAACTTGTCTGTTAATACAGAGATTCGATAAAGCTCTCCCTTAAAAATTTTCAATTTGTTTCCCTCCTTTTAGTAAATTTCTTTACCTTATCAAACATTTTATTTGTTATCGTTACATTCATCAATCCGCAAAAAGCAAATCCCCCAAATGTAAATACGTAAATAGCTGTTAAAACTCGTTCTGGACTACTAAAACTCATATACAGTACAGAAATATTAAATAAAACCAACATGATAGCTTGTATTGGATTTAAAATACAAATTAATACGCTATTTACAATACTATTTTTTAGATTATCTTTAAATAAACCAATATAGGGAAAAACAACACTCATAAAAAGTATTATAACAAATAAAAAGGGCAACACTAACAATAAACTATACTCTGAAAGTAAACTTGAATAGCCCCAAAGACAATAGTTCACATATAAAAGTAATTCTATTAGGAGGATAAACAACCAAATAAAAGTTGATTGTTTAAAATTTTGTCTAAAGATCCGAAAATAATGATAAGCAATATCGGTATCTTTACCTTTTAAAATACGATACCACATTGTCGTAAGAGAAGTTAGTGATGCCCCAATTGTAACTATTGGAATACAACTAACAATAAATAGAGTATTTAAAATAATTAAATCTGTCAAAAAAGTTAAAATTCTAACCAGTTTTCCATCTAATGAAAATAATTTTTGCATAATAGATATCTCCATAAAATCGATTGCCTTAACTCTATATTTTATAATGTCAGTTGTACAAAAATATTACCTAAATTATTTAAAAAACATTTCCAAATTTCTTTAAAAATTAGAATAAAGGAAGCGAGATAATCTGATGTTATCAGTCTCGCTTCCTATAATTAGCTAGTCTCTTGTTCATACAACCAAGAGTTCATATAAAATATTACTCTTTTACTTCTTTTTGGTAACGATTATATGCTTCCTGTTGAATCTTCATAAATTCGTCCAATCCCATATTCTTAAGAGTTTCTTTGTATGAGTCCCATTCTTTTTCTATGCCGCCTTCAACTACCCATTTAGATGCTTGTTGTTTGACATAAGATTCAATACTCACATAGATTGATGATAATTTGTTAAGTTCTTCTTGTGAATAAATCACATTAGGGTAAGCTGGCAACGCAAATTGTTTCAAATCTTGGTCCATCTTCAATTTCAATCCATCACCTTGTGTTTGATCGATTTCTACGCGACTATTGATATCATCGCTTACGTATTTAGGACCAAAATCTCGAAGTGAATTAATCCATGCCCATTCATCAGCTGATTTACCATCTTTAGGAGGTAACACTTTAAACTTATCACCATTCTTTTCAGTAGCTATTCCAAATGATCCATAGAAATTTTGAATACTTGCTTCATCTGTATATAATTTATCCAACCATTTCAATAATTTAGCAGGGTTTTTGCTCTTATTTGTAATCAAAATTTCATTTCGACCATAGTTGTAATGATCTGGATCAGAAAAGACATATTGTTTACCATCCATACCTTTTAAAGCAGGTAGAGCAATATATTCACTTGAGTGTAATCCAAACGTTGCATCTGCTGTCCAACCACTAGAGACACCTACTCTAGATACTCCCTTATCCATACGTTTTGCTACACTCATAGAGGTATCTTCTGTAAAGATTTCCGGATCAATCAAACCTTTTTTATAAGATTCGTGCATTGCTGCAATCCCTTGTTTATAGCTTTCTTCTGTACGAAGGTAGACTGGTTTTCCATCTTTTACAGACATTTCATATGTATTATCTGCCCCTAAACGATTATTGAACGGAAGAATATATGAGAATGTTGGATCAAAGTTTCCTGCTCCGAATGGAATTTCATCAGAAGTGTCTCCATTTCCGTTCGCATCTTTATCCTTAAATTCTTGTAGTACTTTTACTAAATCATCATAAGTTTCTGGAACCTTTAATCCTAAATTATCCAGCCACTTTTTATTAATAAATAGCTGATTAGCTACAGTAGGACGCATCGGTAATTTTTTAGGTAGACTGTAGATATGACCATCTGGTGAAGTAATCATAGCTTTAATCTTAGGTTCTTTCTCCATAGCCTTAGTTAAATTTGGCATGTTTTCTTTGATTAAATCTTCCAATGGAATAAATAAAGATTGGTTCTGAGCAATTTCTGAATCTGTAAAAGCATTTGAACCTAAAAATGCATCTGGTAAATCTCCACTAGCAACCAACACAGATTTCTTATCTGCCCAATCTGCAGCTACAAGTGTATCCCATTTAACATCGATACCTGATTCTTTGGCAGAATCAGTTAGAAAACCTTTATGATAATCTTCCCCCCAGTCAGACCAACGAACAGTTGTGATTTTATAAGAATCTTCTCCAGACTTATCATCCTTATTCGCATTATTAGAATTTGCACAGGCTGTTAAGCCAGCAAGTGTAACTGTTCCTAAGAACAAATATGTAAATGATTTATTTTTCATGTTTTTCTCCTATTCTTTCAACGCGCCAATCATTACGCCTTGATTAAAATATTTTTGAACAAAGGGATATAGCAACATTATCGGAGCGGTTGAAATAACAATTGCTGCATATTTCATCATATCGGCTTTGATACGAAGATCTGATGCAACTTCTCCTGTTGCTTGCGATTGTAACATTTGATTACTAATTAGTAAACGTCGTAAAATTAATTGCAATGGTTGTAAATTTTCATTCGTTAAATAAATTAAAGCATTAAACCACGAATTCCAAATACCAACTGCGGTCCAAAGTCCAATAACTGCTATAATAGCTTTTGATAAAGGAACGACTATCTTAATAAAATAACGAATTGTACCACATCCATCAATTTGCGCAGCCTCCCACATCCCGTCTGGAATACTATTATTAAAGAAAGTTCTAGCAACAATAATATTGTATGATGAAACCGCAAAAGGTATTACCATTACCCAAAATGTATCAATTAGGCCAACATTCTTTACTGTTAAGTAGGTAGGAATCAAGCCACCTGATACGAACATAGGGATTATGTATAGAATACTCATCCATTTTCTACCAACTAATTCTTTTCTAGATAAAGCATAACCAGCTGGAATATTGACTACTAAAGCAACTAAGGTACCAACAACAGTATATAAAATGGTATTTAGATAGCTACGTAAGAATAAAGGTTGTTGAATAAGACGTAAATATCCATCTAATTTCCATTCTCTAGGAATAAACCATACCTTTCCATTTGCAACATCTGAAGGATTACTAAAAGATGCAATCACTACAAACCATAACGGATAAACAATTAACAGGATAAGGAAAATTGCTAAACCATAGGTAACTATATCAAATAATAATTCAGAGTTTGTTTTTCTTGATTTATGAAACCATTTCACCTTGAGCACTCCTTCCTTTAAAAAAGACCCGTTCTAGTATATCTTTTCGAGAACCAGTTAACAGATAACAAAATTATTAGATTGACTACGGTGTTAAATAACCCTATAGCTGTCGAATAACTATACTGAAAGTTCACCATACCAACTTTATAAACATAGGTCGAAATTATCTCACTTCCTGCTAAATTAAGTGGATTCTGTAGTAGTAACACTTTCTCAAAACCTACACTTAATAAACTACCTGCTCTTAATATTAGTAAAATCATAGCAGTTGGCAAAAGTAATGGTAATTCTATATGCCTAATTTTTTGTAATCTAGAGGCACCATCCATAGTTGCAGCCTCATAATATGTAGGATCAATTGCAGAAAGCGCTGCTAGATAAATAATACTATCCCAACCAATATGTTGCCATACATCACTCCAAACATAAACACCTGCAAAATTACTAGGTTTTGATAAAAAATCTGGAATAGTAATTCCAACAGACTTAAATACATTCGCTAACAAACCACTAGTAGGAGATAAAAATAATATAATCATCCCACACATAACCATTGTAGAGATAAAATGGGGTAAGTAAGTTGTCACTTGAAATATTTTTCTAAATTTCCCAACTCTTAACTGATTACTAATTATAGCTAGTATAATAGGCAAGGGGAATCCTACTACAATACTATAAAGTGAAATTTTTAATGTATTGAACATAGTTGTCCCGAATTGGAATGATGAGAAAAACTGAGTAAAGTACTTAAATCCTACCCACTGACTAGCAAATATCCCATTGGCTGGTGAATAGTCTTTAAATGCAATAATTAGTCCCAACATGGGAATATAGGAAAACAAAATTAATAGCAATATTGAAGGAAAAAGCAATATATATAACTGAACTGCCCCCCAAAAGTTAGACAGAAAAAATCTAACTTTTGGGGGGCTTTTATTATGAAATTAACTTATGATGATAAAGTTCAGATCTATGAACTTAGAAAACAAGGATATAGCTTAGAGAAGCTTTCAAATAAATTTGGGATAAACAATTCTAATATTAGGTACATGATTAAATTGATTGATCGTTATGGAATAGAGTTCGTCAAAAAAGAAAAAAATCGTTACTATTCTCCTGAATTAAAACAAGAAATGATTGATAAAGTCCTACATGAAAACTGGTCTCAAGATAGAGTTTCTCTCGAATATGCTCTCCCAAATCGTGGTATGCTTCCAAATTGGATGGCACAATACAAGAAAAACGGGTATACTATTGTTGAGAAAACAAAAGGGAGACCATCTAAAATGGGACGTAAACCAAAGAAGAAACCCGAAGAGATGACAGAGTTAGAACGACTTCAAGCAGAAAACGAGTATCTGAGAGCGGAGAATGCTGTCCTAAAAAAGTTGAGAGAACTCCGCTTGAAGGAGGAAAAAGAGAAAGAAGAAAGACAGAAATTGTTCAAGAATTAATCACTGATTTTTCGTTAGATATTCTTCTAAAAACCATTAAACTCGCTCGTTCGACCTACTACTATCATTTGAAACAGCTAGACAAACCAGATAAGGATCAAAAGCTTAAAGCTGAAATTCAAGCTATTTTTACCGAACAAAAAGGAAATTACGGATATCGTCGAATCCATTTAGAATTAAGAAATCGTGGTTATGTGGTCAATCATAAAAGAGTTCAACGCTTTATGAAAGTGCTCAATTTACAAGCTAGAATCCGCAAGAAACGCAAGTATTCTTCTCATAAAGGAGATGTTGGCAAGAAAGCAGACAACCTTATTCAACGCCAATTTGAAGCAGCTAAACCAATGGAAAAGTGTTATACGGACGTGACAGAATTTGCCATTCCAGCAAGCGCTCAAAAGCTTTACTTATCACCAGTTTTAGATGGCTTTAATAGCGAAATTATCGCCTATAATCTTTCAACTTCACCCAACTTAGAACAAGTAAAAACAATGTTGGAACAAGCATTCACAGAGAAGCGCTACGAGAATACGATTCTCCATAGTGACCAAGGCTGGCAATATCAACACGATTCTTATCATCAGTTTCTAGAGGGTAAGGGAATTCAAGCATCCATGTCACGTAAAGGTAACAGCCCAGACAACGGCATGATGGAATCTTTCTTTGGCATTATGAAATCGGAGATGTTTTATGGTTATGAGAAGTCATTTGAGTCGCTCAACCAATTGGAACAAGCCATTGTAGACTATATTGATTACTACAACAATAAACGAATTAAGGTAAAACTAAAAGGACTCAGTCCTGTGCAATACAGAACTAAATCCTTCGGATAAATTAATTGTCTAACTTTTTGGGGTCAGTACAAACGGAATACTATGCTTTAATTTTATTTTATGAAGTTGAGATACTACTTTCATTTTTTTCCTCCTATCTGATTTTCTACGATTATTTTACACCGTATAGAATTCCCTTAATATAACTTTTTGGACTAGGTTTATCAATTTTTCAGTTTATCATTTCTAAGAACTATTACTTTTCCGACATCTCGATAAAACATATCTGTTTTGTACATGATATCGTATTTTCAAAGTGATATAATTTAAATACGAGGCTAGTATATGAAATTAAATCGCGAGTTATCAAAAAAACATTCTATTCATTTTTTCTTTAAACTCCTACTTGTACTACTATTGATAAATATTTTAATCAATATTGCTATGAGTAACATAACCAGAAATTTTATTAAAAACCAAAATATAGTACACCTACGTAGTTCAATTGAAATTTATGCTGATTCTGTTAATGAGAAATTGCATTCTGTAGAACGCTTTATGTACTCAACAATAACGCATAATGAATCTTTAGAGAAATTAAATCATGTACAAACGTTTCTTGAGTATCAAGAAAATCTTAAAAAAGTTCAAACTAGCTTTACAGAGTTTGAATATCAAAATGAAACTCATATGACATTCTTATTAGAAACCGATAGTACTGATCATTTTATAAATGTCTCCAATCTTTATATTCCATATGAAGATTATCTACTGTTAAAATCAAATCTAAAATCATTGCGTAGTGATATAAGTGACCGTAAATGGAAAAATGTAACTACTAAAAACAGCGAATACTTAGTTAAATCTGTTCATTACGAAGGAAAAATCATTTATGCCGTCATATCTTCAGAAGATATCCTAAAACCTCTCAATAAACTTAATATTGGTAATAATGGCAAACTCTCCCTAAAAGAGCCTAACAATATACCGTCCGCTAATTACCTAATTCATGCCCAAAATGAAAAAACGCATTTACCCTTCGATATTTATGTTTTAGTCGATTATGCCGAAGTCTTTAGAAATATCACACTCTTAGAAGTATTTTTATCAGCCGTTCCTATCATTATCACAATTTTATCAATCATCATTATCCTGTATATTCGTCAGTGGATGATTAAACCTATAACAAGACTCACTGAACGGCTCTCTCAATTTGGGGGCTCCATCCCCCCTTCTGAATTTTTTATATCTGAAGGTATACTAGAAATTGATAAGGCAAATGATAAACTTAATAAAGTAATATTTGACATGCAAGAATTAAAAATACGGGAATACCATTCACAACTAGAACTTAAGAAGATAGAACTTAATTATCTTAAGAACCAAATTCGTCCGCATTTCTACTTAAATATGTTATCAATGATTCATAGTATGCTTCAAACAAAAAACTATAAGGAAATTGAAGAGTTAACTATCCTAACTTCAAATTATCTCCGTCATTTATTTATGGCTAATCAAGATTTTTCAGAACTTAAAGATGAAGTTCAGCATATTAGAGATTATTTAGAAATACAACGAATTCGATATGGAAATAGCATCTACTTTTCACTAGACTACAATGATGACCTACAAAATACTCTTGTTCCATCGTTACTGTTACAAACATTTATTGAAAACACAATCAAACACGGTTTTTCATTTCAGGATTTATTTACAATTTTGCTATCGATAAAAAAAGTAAAAACTGAGAACTCAGATTATATTCAGATTTGTATCGAGGATAATGGTCCAGGTTTCTCTGAAGAAATTTTATCAAAACTAAATCAGAAACAGTCTCTAATAACAGAAGATGGACATCATATCGGGATCACAAACACCATCGAACGTTTAAATCTTCTCTATCCCAACGACTATACTATTACATTTAAAAATAATGAAGAAGGTGGGGCTAAAATTCTTTTACTCATTCCATACAAGATTATAGACGGAGGTTATAATGAACATCTTATTAGTTGATGACGATCGTTTTATCATTGAAGCTTTACGAGAGAAAATAAATTGGGATAAACTACACATTGACATTGTTTATGTTGCCTATAGCCTCTCTCAAGCTCAAAATATTATTAGAGAGCATCCTATTGATCTCATGATAAGCGATATAGAAATGCCTCAAGGCAGCGGCCTCGAACTCTTATCTTGGATTAGAAATGAAAAATATGATATAAAAACAATTTTTTTAACTAATTACGCCGACTTCAACTATGCTCAAAAAGCAATTGAATTGCAAAGCTTCGAATACTATCTAAAACCCATTAACTTTGAAAAATTAGAATTTATTATTCAAAAAGCCATTAGTAAAATTGAGAATCATAACTTAAATGGAAAAAATGATTCGCTTTTACAAATAGAAGATAATTTCTGGTATGATTACCTTAGAAAACCTCAAATTTCTCGCATTGATGAACTAGAAAACATAGCGAGCAAACAAGATTTTATTCTTAAAAAACACCAGTATTTTTTCCTTGCAGTTTTAACAATTAATCTTAATGAAGAAGATTATTCTATAGAAACTCCATCATGGACTTCTCAACTAAAAAGAGAACTTCAAAGAATTTCACAACCTTCTTATAAACTGATAAGTTTGTTTAAGATGGAAAGCCAGGTTGATCAATATGTTTGTCTTTTTAGAGTAGACTCATCAAAACGTAGTGACAAATTAGCATGTGAGATTCATTCTCAAATTTCTAATAACTTTAGTAAATGCTCCAACATTATATATAAGAGTTGCCATAAAATATCCGATGTTTTATTTCATACTAAAGAACTCTACACTTATAATGAACAATATGTTTCTTATTGGGATACTATTACATGTGTTCCACATAGTTTTCCAACTTCTTTCAAAACAGAAACTCTTTCAATTGCGTTTTTAGATAGCTTAAGCGAATATGAATTAAGAGAAAAAATTAATTCACTCGTCTATAATTCTCAAATCCCTACTTTCACGCTACAACAAATTTTACTAGATTGGACTCAACAAATAGGAATATATCTAGATCAAAAAGGAATTTCGGCACATAAATTGTTCCAAAACAGCACTCATGATTTCTTATTCCAACGACGCTTTCATTCAATTGAATCTTTTCAGGATTACTTTGATTATTACTGGTCACATGCTAAGAAATTTGCAACAAACATTGAAAACCAGAAAAATAGTATTCAACGCATTGTCGAATACATAGATCATCACTACTATGAGGATATAAATCGTTCTATATTAGCAGATATGGTTTACCTCAGTGCAGATCATTTAGCTAGAATTTTTAAAAAAGAAACTGGAGAAACTCTTGTTAAATATATAACGGATAAGCGCATTAATGCTGCTAAATCTCTCCTATCTCAAACCAATATCTCGATATCACAAGTATCTTGTCAAGTAGGGTATGATAATTATTCTTACTTTACTAAAATTTTTAAACAAAGGACTGGACTTTCTCCTGGAGATTACCGTAAAACATATCAAAATAAAGTGTAAGCAATCTAAATCATTGAAATGATAAGTAAAATTCAAGGTCTATAGTAATTTTTGAAATTCTACAGTTTTTCCAAAGATAAGTTAAATGATAATTTTTTAGATTATCATCAGCACAATATCTTTCAGTCCAACATAGCTCCAAAAATTTCTTTAAAATTGTTGATAAGGCAACTTCTTAAAAAGAGCAACAAAAATATGAACTAGCAAAGTTTGGCATCATCAGTAATCCAGAATAATTTGTTTTTACATATATCGACACAAAAGGAAACATCAACAAGGCTTTACATGCTGACTATCTAAACAATAAAATGAAAAATATCAGAAAGCGATATAAAGAACTAGCACATGTTGTACCTCATAAACTGCAACATACAGGAGCGACACTTGCAAAACAAGCAGGACTCTCACTCGAAGCTATTTCAGAAGCTTTAACTCACAGTGATAAAGAAGTAACTAAGACTTATGTCAACACTTCAAATGTCATTCCAATGGCTGTTGGAGAGATTGCTTATCGCAATCTTAAAAAGTAATGGTGTGAACTTTACTAAAAATCATCAAAAAAACACCCCATGGTGTGAACCATGAAGTGTTGTAAATGCTGTATTGTAGCTGGTTCTTAACGTTTTGAGAACTGGCTAGCTTTACTAGCTTTCTTAAGATCTGGTTTTTCTACATTATGATATTTATGGTAAATTATCACTAAAATCAAGTTCTTTTAAGAGATAAATCCTCAATTTTTACATATATAATCCTTTTAAAAATCAAGAGGTTATTACTTTTTAGTTTTCGGAGCTTATGTAGTTGAGAAAGAAATACAATAAAATTAATAATACAACATCCCCTAACAATTACTGACCGTTAGGGGATATTTCTATTCACCGAATATATTTTACATTCTTGTATTCATTAACTCCGTCAAAGATCATTCTTCGTCTTCTTTTTTACTTAAAATGAAGAAGCCTAATCCAAAAAGAATTGAACTTGTTGCTACAGATAAGAGTCCTAAACTATTTGCCGTACCAGTTTTCGGCAAGGTTGTTTGAGTTTCTTTCTGTTTCACTTCATCTTTTTCTGGTTGAGCATGTGTTTCATTTGTAGGAACATGAAGAGCATCTGGAGTCTGTTCAGGTTTCACATTATCATTTGTTTGAGTTACTCCTGAAGAGGTAACTTTTCTAAAGATATGTGTAACTACTTCTCCATTTTCATCTACTTCAGTTCTTACAAATTCATAACCTTCGATTTCACCATGTTCAAATGCTTCATTTTCCTCACCTAATACTTTAGGAGTTTTCGCATCTGCTGGTTTCAACTCATTACCGTTTTCATCAAGCCATTTAGTAATAATCAGTTTAACTTTTGGTAATTGAGCTGGTTCTGGAAGTTCACCATTTATAGCAATGTTTCCATTAAACTCTGAGAACTCATGAGTTGGTGCATCCGGTGTACTTGTTCCACCCATAAACTCAGGAATATCTACACTTGGTGGTATGATGAGGTTTCCATTTTCATCTACACCAGTCGATCCAATTGGGTCTGTGTATTCTGGCACTTCACTTATTGGTGCATCCGGTGCGTTTACACCTCCTGTGAAGTCTGGTGCTTCTACTATTGGTGGTACGATGAGATTTCCATTTTCATCTACTCCAGTTGAACCAATTGGGTCCGTATAGTCTGGAATTTCGTTTGTCGGTGCATCCGGTGTGTTTACGCCTCCTGTGAAGTCTGGTGCTTCTGGTTGTATTTCTGGTGTGCCGTTAGCATTTATTTGACGGACATTGACTTTCACTTCAACTTCTTCGCTGGTGCCATCTGGGTAAGTTACGAGTACTGTTCCTGGATGATCGCCTTTTTCTGTTGTTGATGGTGCTCCATTTTTCCATTCGAATCTTGTGTTTGGTGGTAACTTATCGATATTGCCGATGCTATTTCTTGCTTCTGGCACTGTTCCGTTATCCACTGTTTGTGCTTTTGGTTGTGGATCGTATTCATCTTTTTGTGGCGTTACTTCGACTGTTACTGTCACTTCTTCCGTACTCTTATCTGGGTAAGTGATTAATACTTTTCCTGTCTTACTTCCTGGTTTACTTGTATCTGGTTGTTCTGACCAGCTATATTTTGTTCCTTTTGGTAAGTCATTTGTATTAATACTTTTCTCTGGATCTGGTACTTCGTTATGTCTTACTTTTTGGTTCGGTTGTTTTGCCGTTGGGTTAAACGTTTCTTTTTGTTCTTTGACCCTTACTGGTACTTCGACTTCATCTTCCGTTCCATCTGGATAATGCACTAACGCTACTCCTGGATGACTTCCTGGTGTACTTACATCTGGCGTTGTCTTCCATGTAACAGTTGTTCCATCTGGTAAGCCTGTTTTGTTTACACTTGTTTCTGGATCTGGCACATGACCATTGTCCACTTCTTGCGCGATAGCTGTTGGTGTGTATTCATCTTTTTGTGGCGTTACTTCGACTGTTACTGTCACTTCTTCCGTACTCTTATCTGGGTAAGTGATTAATACTTTTCCTGTCTTACTTCCTGGTTTACTTGTATCTGGTTGTTCTGACCAGCTATATTTTGTTCCTTTTGGTAAGTCATTTGTATTAATACTTTTCTCTGGATCTGGTACTTCGTTATGTCTTACTTTTTGGTTCGGTTGTTTTGCCGTTGGGTTAAACGTTTCTTTTTGTTCTTTGACCCTTACTGGTACTTCGACTTCATCTTCCGTTCCATCTGGATAATGCACTAACGCTACTCCTGGATGACTTCCTGGTGTACTTACATCTGGCGTTGTCTTCCATGTAACAGTTGTTCCATCTGGTAAGCCTGTTTTGTTTACACTTGTTTCTGGATCTGGCACATGACCATTGTCCACTTCTTGCGCGATAGCTGTTGGTGTGTATTCATCTTTTTGTGGCGTTACTTCGACTGTTACTGTCACTTCTTCCGTACTCTTATCTGGGTAAGTGATTAATACTTTTCCTGTCTTACTTCCTGGTTTACTTGTATCTGGTTGTTCTGACCAGCTATATTTTGTTCCTTTTGGTAAGTCATTTGTATTAATACTTTTCTCTGGATCTGGTACTTCGTTATGTCTTACTTTTTGGTTCGGTTGTTTTGCCGTTGGGTTAAACGTTTCTTTTTGTTCTTTGACCCTTACTGGTACTTCGACTTCATCTTCCGTTCCATCTGGATAATGCACTAACGCTACTCCTGGATGACTTCCTGGTGTACTTACATCTGGCGTTGTCTTCCATGTAACAGTTGTTCCATCTGGTAAGCCTGTTTTGTTTACACTTGTTTCTGGATCTGGCACATGACCATTGTCCACTTCTTGCGCGATAGCTGTTGGTGTGTATTCATCTTTTTGTGGCGTTACTTCGACTGTTACTGTCACTTCTTCCGTACTCTTATCTGGGTAAGTGATTAATACTTTTCCTGTCTTACTTCCTGGTTTACTTGTATCTGGTTGTTCTGACCAGCTATATTTTGTTCCTTTTGGTAAGTCATTTGTATTAATACTTTTCTCTGGATCTGGTACTTCGTTATGTCTTACTTTTTGGTTCGGTTGTTTTGCCGTTGGGTTAAACGTTTCTTTTTGTTCTTTGACCCTTACTGGTACTTCGACTTCATCTTCCGTTCCATCTGGATAATGCACTAACGCTACTCCTGGATGACTTCCTGGTGTACTTACATCTGGCGTTGTCTTCCATGTAACAGTTGTTCCATCTGGTAAGCCTGTTTTGTTTACACTTGTTTCTGGATCTGGCACATGACCATTGTCCACTTCTTGCGCGATAGCTGTTGGTGTGTATTCATCTTTTTGTGGCGTTACTTCGACTGTTACTGTCACTTCTTCCGTACTCTTATCTGGGTAAGTGATTAATACTTTTCCTGTCTTACTTCCTGGTTTACTTGTATCTGGTTGTTCTGACCAGCTATATTTTGTTCCTTTTGGTAAGTCATTTGTATTAATACTTTTCTCTGGATCTGGTACTTCGTTATGTCTTACTTTTTGGTTCGGTTGTTTTGCCGTTGGGTTAAACGTTTCTTTTTGTTCTTTGACCCTTACTGGTACTTCGACTTCATCTTCCGTTCCATCTGGATAATGCACTAACGCTACTCCTGGATGACTTCCTGGTGTACTTACATCTGGCGTTGTCTTCCATGTAACAGTTGTTCCATCTGGTAAGCCTGTTTTGTTTACACTTGTTTCTGGATCTGGCACATGACCATTGTCCACTTCTTGCGCGATAGCTGTTGGTGTGTATTCATCTTTTTGTGGCGTTACTTCGACTGTTACTGTCACTTCTTCCGTACTCTTATCTGGGTAAGTGATTAATACTTTTCCTGTCTTACTTCCTGGTTTACTTGTATCTGGTTGTTCTGACCAGCTATATTTTGTTCCTTTTGGTAAGTCATTTGTATTAATACTTTTCTCTGGATCTGGTACTTCGTTATGTCTTACTTTTTGGTTCGGTTGTTTTGCCGTTGGGTTAAACGTTTCTTTTTGTTCTTTGACCCTTACTGGTACTTCGACTTCATCTTCCGTTCCATCTGGATAATGCACTAACGCTACTCCTGGATGACTTCCTGGTGTACTTACATCTGGCGTTGTCTTCCATGTAACAGTTGTTCCATCTGGTAAGCCTGTTTTGTTTACACTTGTTTCTGGATCTGGCACATGACCATTGTCCACTTCTTGCGCGATAGCTGTTGGTGTGTATTCATCTTTTTGTGGCGTTACTTCGACTGTTACTGTCACTTCTTCCGTACTCTTATCTGGGTAAGTGATTAATACTTTTCCTGTCTTACTTCCTGGTTTACTTGTATCTGGTTGTTCTGACCAGCTATATTTTGTTCCTTTTGGTAAGTCATTTGTATTAATACTTTTCTCTGGATCTGGTACTTCGTTATGTCTTACTTTTTGGTTCGGTTGTTTTGCCGTTGGGTTAAACGTTTCTTTTTGTTCTTTGACCCTTACTGGTACTTCGACTTCATCTTCCGTTCCATCTGGATAATGCACTAACGCTACTCCTGGATGACTTCCTGGTGTACTTACATCTGGCGTTGTCTTCCATGTAACAGTTGTTCCATCTGGTAAGCCTGTTTTGTTTACACTTGTTTCTGGATCTGGCACATGACCATTGTCCACTTCTTGCGCGATAGCTGTTGGTGTGTATTCATCTTTTTGTGCACGAACATTTACAGTTACATTCACTGTATCTTTTGAGCCATCAGGATATGTTACAGTTACTACTCCTGCTTTATCTCCAGGTCCTGTTGTTGTACTTGGAGTTGTTGCCCATGTATAGGTTGTTCCTGCTGGTAATCCATTTTTATTAACACTTGTTCCTGCATCTGGTTTTACATCATAACTCACCGTTTGTTTTTGCACATTAGGAGTTGCAGTATATTTCGTTGTCATTGATTTGACGGTAATCGTAAATTGTCTTTGACTAGGATTGTCTGCATTATCTGTTACTTGAATAGTTGCAGTATAAGTTTTACTATCTTGTCCAACAGGTAATTTTGTTACTTCTTGAACTCCATTTTTAAATTTAATTGTCTTAGTCGCATTGTCATATACTAAGAAATCTGGTAAGCCCGTTACCGTTGTTGATTTAACACCAGTTCCTCCTGTATTATCAGTAGCTGCAACTTTTATAGAAGGTAATGTTCTATCCAATGCAATTAAATCCCAATTTTGTCTATCACTTGGTGTTGTGATCGTTGGAGCTGTTATGTCTTTTACTTCTAAAGGTATGTCAACTGGATCTGTCGTATTATCTAAATAAGTAACAGTCGCTTTAATCGTTTGAGTTCCTGCATTTGCTGTACTAATCGTTCCAGCAGTAACGGATTTCACCTTACTATTACCGTTATTACTAATAGCAACTGCTGCTTTTAAGTCATTATTTGTAATCGGAACATTTTGATTTCTAACGATTTTATTTCCTGTAGGAGCATATTCATCGCTTAACTTACGAACACTTACAGTTACATTCACAGTATCTTTTGAAGTATCTGGATAAGTGACTTCTACTACCCCAGATTTGTTACCAGGGCTTGATGTATCTGGTTTTGTTTTCCAAGCATATGTTGTCCCTGATGGTAATCCTGTTTTATTGATATTTGCTTCTGCGCTTGGTTCATCTTTATAGCTAACTGTTTGTGTTTGAGAATTTGCAGTTGCTGTATATTTGAAAGTTTGTGGTTTCCATACAAAACGAATACGTCCTGGTGCTCCATTATCATTCGCATGACCTACATGTTCATAGTTCGCATTTCCAGCCGGATCTTCGGTGTATAAATAACGAGTAATTGATTTTTCACCGGTAAATGGTTGATTATTAATATTCCCACTCACCGTAATTGTCGCCGGTTGTGCATCTGAACCTGTAGTTTCAGATTTAATCTTAGTTGCTGTTAGATATAAACCATCTGGGCTTCCTCCACCTAAATAGCTACTATCTTCTTGTCCTAATCCCTGTCTATTATCTGCTGCAAATGCTAAGTAAACTTTAGAAACTTTTCCATTATTATCTTTTGCTTTTAAAGTAATATTATTGTTTTCATGTGAATATAGATAAATTTCTTGATTACCAGGATTATCATACGGAATTTCTACTGTCGGTCTAATATTATCAACAATCTCAACAGGAATATCGACTGTTTTCATCGTCGTATTTCCACGAAGAATTTCAATTTGTTTATGATGAACCGTTGGTCTTGAAGTATCTACAGTAGATCCACCTTTCCAACGAATCGTCAGATCGGTCGCAGGTGCTGTTCCATTTGATAAAGTGATATAACTTCTAGCATCACCAAGTTCACCACTTTGATGTTGATTAATACGTTTGTCTTGTTTTCCTACAAAATCTAGCACTGTATATGGTGTCGATACATCTTTAACGGCTCCATTTTGATAAGTTACTGTAACAACAGCATTTCGTGTTCCCGATTGTTGTAAATTAAATGGTGTTTTCCATGTTACATCAACAGTTGATGGAAGTTCATTTCCTGTTTTTGACTTCACTAGATTTCTAGGATTTTTGTAAAAATCGTGTGGGTCACCGTATAATGCCGTAATACTTTGATGTTTTGCTATTGCATCATTCTGTGCATTTGTTTGGATTGTTTTAGGTGCAAATCCATCTTTAAAGTGAATCGTCATTGTTGCACCGTCAGCAGAAACTTCAGCATGATCATAGTCTACATGCACTGGTCTTTTAACTACTCCCGGGTGTGCAGCCTCAAACTTTTTAATTAAATCCGTTTTTTCGGCTTCCGTTAAGTGACGGACATCATCTACATAAGTTGGTGTTGCCAAATCATTAACCGTATTACGCTCACTTTGAGCTTTTACATGAAATGTATAAGTAATACTATTTTCTGGGTTCTTTCTTCCTGCAGCGATAGTTACTCTATAATCACCCGGTTCAACAGCTTCTCCCGTTTTATCATAACGCCCAAGCCACCCTCTGATTACCGCTTTAACTTCAGGATTATTAACAGGCCATGCACCAGATGTAATATCCTGAAAGTCTTCCTTTCCAGTACGAGGATTTTTATAAGCAACTCTCAATGTTATACCTTTAAGCTTATCTAAACCACTAATAACACCTACAGTTTTTAAATAATATGGTGTTCCATCTTCCTCTCCTCTCTTTTCTCCATATTGATACTTATATAAAGGTTCTCCTGGACCTCTTTGACCTAAAACTCTCATAAATGAGTATATCTCATCAGAATTATAATACGTCAAATCAGTTCTATTTTCTTTAACTAACCCAGCTTCTCCTCTTCCATGCTGATTTTGCGTAGGTAAAAAGTATACCGCCCTAAACCCACTCTCACCATTCCCAGCAATCGGTTGTCCATTTCGTGGGTCACGTTTACCAGAATGAGCTCTTGTCATTCGGTTGGCTACTTTATTTCGAAGGCGTGTGACTTCTTTTAGGAGCGACTCTACCTCGTCCTCCCTGTTACTATCTTCAGAAAGTTTTTCAGCTGTTTTAACTAATTCTTTCTCAGTATCGCTGAACTCATAATTTATTTGATTAGCTAAACTATGAATTTCATTTACAGTTTCTGTTACTTTTGTTATTTTTTCTTTGCTTAAATCTGATTTCTCTTCTTTTTGAGGCTCAGCTTTTTCTCTAGACTCTGAGGCTTTTTCTTTTTCAGGTTTATCCTCTAATTTTTCAAAAGATTCTTTAAGAGCTTTCTCTTCTTTATCTACCTCTTCTTGACTTACTGTCGGACTTTCCATCAGTTGTTGTACGCGCGACAAAGAAAGATTCAATTTCTCTACTGAATCTATAGTTTTTTTGCTTAAGTCTATATTCTTAATTTTTTCTATTAATTCGATTAAAGATCGTTTATTAACCTCTGTTTTAGCTACATCCTCTTTTTTATCGAGCTCATCAGATTTTTTTGATAATGGAGAAGTGACTCCCAAATTAATCTCATTATCTTCCTGCTTAATTACTTCCTCTTTAGATGTTTTACCTTTATCCCTATCTTCTCCATCTTCTGCCGAGTTCATTGATGTAACAACTGAAGATGCCACTTCATCTGCTCTGACAACTTGTGTTTGTTGCAATCCTATTGCACCAGTTGCTAAAAAAAGAGTACAGCCAAAAAGAAAATGCTTCCCTTTTTTTACCATTCTCCAATTCTTTTGATTTATTCCTTTACGATTAAATAACATAACAGAAACCCCTTAATAAAGCATTAATTAATACAGTTCATTATATCAAATTATTCAAAATTACTCTACCCTTTTCTTCCATATTTTATTTTAATGGATTGAATCTAGAGTGGTAAACTGCAACTTCTAAAATATTGCTAGAAATTTATTTGAATTTCCCAATCAGTTTATTCATATTTTACTTCATTCCACTATAATTCTGTAGAGTATCTAGTATTGATACCGAAGCAGAGTCACAAAGTATTAATTAAATATATTTTTAAGTATAACTTAACATTACTCAAACCCACTATGAATACATTAAATTTATAAAATGTAAACTAGGTCCCCACTCCCAAATCTCTCCTCTAAAGAAACACCTTTTTACGTATACCGCTTAGCATAATTATTGAAAAATTCTATACTATTTATCGATTTAATACTTTATGAAATATTCAGAACCTAGATTGTCAAATTAAGTTAGATTTTGTACTGACCCCAAAAAGTTAGATAATTAATTTATCCAAAGGATTTAGTTCTGTATTGTACAGGGCTAAGTCCTTTTAGTTTTACCTTAATTCGTTTATTGTTGTAGTAATCAATATAGTCTACAATGGCTTGTTCCAATTGCTTAAGCGACTGAAACGACTTCTCATAACCATAAAACATTTCGGATTTTAAAATGCCAAAGAAGGACTCCATCATACCATTATCTGGGCTATTGCCCTTACGCGACATAGATGCTTTAATTCCCTTACCCTCTAGGAACCGATGATACGAATCGTGTTGGTATTGCCATCCTTGGTCACTATGAAGAACAGTATTCTCGTAGTGTTTCTCTGTGAAGGCCTGTTCCAACATCGTTTTTACTTGTTCTAAATTAGGAGAACAAGAAAGATTAAAAGCAATAATTTCGCTGTTAAAGCCATCTAAAACAGGCGATAAATACAATTTCTGCGTGCTATTTGGAATGGCAAATTCTGTCACATCTGTGTAGCACTTTTCCATTGGTCTCGATGCTTCAAACTGGCGTTGAATGAGATTCTCTGCTTTCTTGCCAATCTCTCCTTGGTAGGAAGAATACTTTCGTCTCCGACGAATTCGAGCTATTAAACCAAGGAGCTTCATCAGACGTTGAACTTTCTTATGATTCACTACAAAACCACGATTTCTTAGTTCAAGAGTAACTCTCCGATAGCCATAATTTCCTTTATGGTCATTATAAATGGCATGAATTTCGGTTTTAAGCTCTTTATCTTTGTCAAGTCCATCTAGTTTCTTCAACTGATAGTAGTAAGTTGAGCGAGGTAAACGAGCCGCTTCAAGAAGTAAATCTAGTCGAAATCCTCCTGAAGCCATTTCTCTAATTGTCTCTGCCTTTCTTGCTGTATGGCTTCGTCCCTGTCTTCCAGCTCTTTTAACTTTTTTAAGTAAGCAACCTCGGTACGTAAGCGTTCATTCTCCTCTTGGAGTCGCTCTAGTTCTGTCATTTCCTTCCAAGTTTTCTTCCGTTTACGTCCCATTTTAGGTACTCTCCCTCTTGTTTTCTCAACAATAGTATACCCGTTTTTCCTGTATTGTGCTAGCCAATTAAGAAGTATCGTACGACTTGGGAGGCCGTATTCAAGAGAAACTCTATCTTTAGTCCAGCCTTCATGTAAGACTTTATGAATCATTTCTTGTTTTAAATCAGGAGAATAGTAACGATTTTTCCCTTTTTTGACGAACTCTATTCCGTAACGATCAATCAATTTAATCATGTACCTAATATTAGAATTGTTTATCCCAAATTTATTTGAAAGCTTCTCCAAGCTATAGCCTTGTTTTCTAAGTTCATAGATCTGAACTTTATCATCATAAGTTAATTTCATAATAAAAACACCCCAAAAGTTAGATTTTTTCTGTCTAACTTTTGGGGTGCAGTTCAAAAATTTTTAACAGCGTTTCCTTATTTTAAAATTCTCATATGTCTTTCTTTTTTATGGTTAGCATCATAGTATTCCAGCATCGCATGATACAAACGAGCCTTCGTTTTATCTTGTTGTTTAATTCCATGAAGAAATAATTCTGCTCGCTTTAATTTCAATATGTATTCACATATCTGATCAAAATCCTTATCCATATTACTTTTGAAAATAAACATCTTTTTCCTCCATCACATCAACTATTTTTTGCATCAAAATAGACATATCCATTTTGTTTTCATAGCTTATTCTCCCAACTACAGTTGCAAGACGGGCTATAGAATTGATATTCTTTCCGACTTGTTCCAACTCTTCTGTTAAAGGAACTAAACCTTCAAAAGAGACTTTTTGGATGTTCAAATCTGTTCGTATTAATTTTTGTCTAGCAAACTCAGAAAAATTACGAATATTTTCCTTCCTCATACAATCATTTAATTTTTTATTTTCTTCTTCCGTCAAAAACACCTGTTTCAACACAGATTTTATTCTCATGGTCCTATCACCTCGTTTTCTTATTTAGTCGTTTTACAAGTTCTTTCACTTGTTTACTTGTCTTCTTTTCATATTCTATCATCAGCTCAACGCAGTAGTGAAATATCCTTACATTATCCAAATCCTCACTTTGTTCTGCTATTCTTTCTAACTGACGTAAGTTATTGATAATTCTTCTAACTTGAAATATAAAGTCATGATAAGATTCAAAATCAAATTGAAGATAAATAGGCGAGCTCTTAAATAACATTTTTCTGGCATAAGAGGAAAAACTTAGATGATTTGTCATTTCAATCAAGTTATTCACTATTTCATTTTGCTCCTCAGTGATGTAACATTTCTTTAGAACAGTCCTATATCTACTCATTTATCATATACTTCTTTCGGGCATTTTCATGGGCAATAGCTTTGCACTCCAGCATACGTTCCTGCTTTAAATTCTCCATAGACTTAAATAAATACGCCAAAGGAGACGTCGCATCCTCAGGAATCCGTTCAATCATGCTAATGACTTCATCACTAGTTACATACCCACTAGCCAAATACTTGCCTATCTTCATCTTCTGAGCATGTGTTAAAGTGTAATTGTTAGGATACAAAAATCTATCATTGTACTTATAAGAAATGGATTCTAACAAAGAATAATATTTGGGTGGAATATAAGTTTCAGGCTTTCTAGAACTATTATCCAGTATATTCTCAATCTCTTTCTTATTCTTACTCTTGTTCTTAATCTCTTGCGTTACATTATCATTTTCATCCGTTACTGTAACGTTACAGTCTAAAACGAGTTGTGGCTCGCCTGTAATTAGTGCTTTTTGTTTTTGTCTATGACGAGCAACACGTTCCCTAGTTTGTTTTCTAATCTTTTCTAGTCCATCTATATTCTGATGTTTCTCCCATTTTGGAATGGTAATAGCGCCATCTATGATTTCTATCATGCCAAATTCTTCAAACATGCTGAGAGCTAATTTTACAGATGTAGCCTTTCGCCTAAACACTGTTGAAAGCATCTCTTCTGTGTAATAAACCTTGTTCCCTAGACTTAATATGCCACTATTATTTTGCTTTCCTGCAAGCACCAGAATTTTAAACCATATTACAATAAGAGTATCTCCTTCTGGCATTGATTCTATTAGCTGAATTTTTTCATCATCAAATATATCTGTTGTTATCTTGATCCACTGAACACCATTCATACGAGTACCTATCTTTCATATTGCTTCAACCATCGTGTTACTGCTCTTTTATCGTATAAAGTCACTCCATCAATCACCATGGTTGGCATTCCTTCTTTCGTCCATTTTTGGATTGTTGTCGTAGATACATCTAACCACCTAGACAAACCTGACATACGAACCATAGGTTTATAAAGTTCTTTATCTTCAAATACTCTTGCTACAGCATTTGAAATCATCTCATCATAGTGAGCACGTAATTGCTTCTCTAATTCTTTAGGAAGCTGGACAACTAAAGTAGTTTCCGACATAAATTCACACCTCATTTCTAAATTAAATAAGCTCCGAAACCATTTAATTTGTTATTCATTTTGAATTATATATCCTTTTTGAATTTTTGTCAAGCTTTTTTATTCAAAAAGAATAAAATGTGTTATAATGATAAAAAGGAGGTTCTTATGACGAATCATATTACTAAACTGATAGAAAATAGCGGAAAAAAATTGACAGAAATTAGCGAAGCTACAAATATAGCCTATCCTACACTTTCTGGATACAATCAAGGAATCCGCAAACCTAAAAAAGATAATGCTGAAAAATTGGCAAAATACTTTAATGTTTCCGTCGCTTACATTATGGGACTTGATAGCAACCCACACGCTCCATCAAATCTTAAAATTGTTACAGATAGTTTCAAAACATCTAAAATTGGTTCTGTGACACCTTTTAAAAGCGATATGGAGAAGTTAAAGAAGAGCATCGAATTTGGCGAAAGGGCATTAACACTACCACTTGATGATAGTTTTTCAGATGAATTTCGTCATATATTCTCAGAATATCTAGCTGAGAAAAACAAACGTTTTATGTCTGAGTTTATAGATTATATGAATCACCAAAATAAAGATTCTAAAGTTTGGCAGAGCTGGATTAAAACAGACGAATACGCTATCCGCCAAGAAGATAGAAAAAATAGATAGACACTCATTTCTCAATTACATAAGCTCCGAAAACTTAGATACGGAGAAAAAATGTCTATACACAAATACAAAACAAAAAAAGGAATCCTATACTATGTCAGCTTTTACATTGGCTTAGATGCTTATGGAAAGAAAAAAAGGCACTTAAAGAGAGGGTTCAAAACCAAAAAAGAGGCAAAATTGTACGAAGCTCGTTTAGAAGCTGGTGTCGTTGCCCCCACAGTAAGTACCGACAAACCTAACCCCAAAGTCACTTATAAAGAACTTTATCAAGAATGGTTTAATGCCTATGTTGGTACCGTTGAAGAAACAACTTCTTCCCAAACTAAGAATATCTATCGAATACATATTCTACCAATATTTGGCGATAAATTTATTGACCAAATCAGTCCTTTAGACTGTCAAAACTTTATTACACAAAAATCTCAGACTTTCAAAAATATCAAACAGATAAAATCCTATACCTCAAAAATTTTTGATTTTGCAATCAACATGAACTACATTGATCGAAATCCAATGAAGAATGTTATCATGCCTAAAATCAAAAAAACTAGATCAGATAATTTTTGGTCACTGGAGGAATTACATCATTTCCTTGATATAGTGAAAGAAACCGAGCCATTTAAACATTTTGCTTTATTTAGACTGCTTGCATTTAGTGGACTACGAAAAGGGGAGTTATACGCTTTAAAATGGGCTGATATTAACTTTGACAGCAATCTATTGAACATAGATAAAAGTCTAGGAAGAATTGACGGTAAAGCGATTGAAAAGAGCACAAAGAATGAATCTTCAGTTCGTACAATCTATCTTGATGATGAGACAATCGATATTATTAAGCAATGGAGAAATTTCTATCTGAAAGAACAATCTCAGCTTCCTCTTACAAAGCTGAATATTAGTGATGAATATATGTTCTCTTACATATCAAGTAATGACAAAATTGAACCTTTGCATGCTGATTACATTAATAACGTACTGAATCGAATTATTAAAAAGCATAAATTAAAACCAATTAGCCCACATGGGTTTAGACATACACATGCAACACTTATGTCTGAAATTGGAATCGATCCTTCTAATACATCAAAACGTCTCGGTCATGCAAGCAGTCAGGTGACATTAGATGTCTATACTCACACCACAAAAACTGGTGAGAAAAACTCTATTGACAAATTTGCAGACTATCTCAATAAAGCAAAATAAATCATGATTTTAAAAATTTAGAAGAGGTTATCAGAAGGTTATCACAAAGCTATTTGAGCTCAAAAATCGACAAAAAAGCACTTTGCAAAATTTTTGCAAAGTGCTTTGAAACGTTGATATAATCGTGTTGATTAACGTTTTGAGAATTGTGATGCTTTACGAGCTTTCTTAAGACCTGGTTTCTTACGTTCAACTTTACGTGAGTCACGTGTAAGAAGTCCTGCGCGTTTCAATGAATCGCGGAAGTCTGGGTCTACTTGAAGAAGGGCACGAGCGATACCGTGACGGATAGCTCCTGATTGACCAGCGTATCCACCACCTACAACGTTAACGAAAACGTCGTATGAACCTACAGTTGAAGTAACTGCGAACGGTTGGTTGATGACAAGACGAAGGTCAGCGTGTGGGATGTACTCTTCAACATCTTTTTTGTTAACAGTGATTTTACCAGTTCCTGGAACAAGGCGAACGCGTGCAACAGCGTTTTTACGACGTCCAGTACCTGCATATTGTGCTTGTGACATACTTTATTGTTCCTTTCCTTAGATAAGTCCTGAAATATCAAGAACTTCTGGTTGTTGTGCAGCGTGAGTGTGCTCAGCTCCAACAAATACTTTCAACTTCATACCTTGAGCGCGTCCAAGAGTATTGTGTGGAAGCATACCTTTAACTGATTTCTCAATCAAACGTACTGCATTTTTAGAACGAAGTTCACCTGCAGAGATTTGTTTCAATCCACCTGGGTGGTTTGAGTGAGTGTAGTAGATTTTATCAGTTGCTTTTTTACCAGTCAATTTAACTTTTTCAGCATTGATAACAATTACAAAGTCACCTGTATCAGTGTGTGGTGTAAATGTTGGTTTGTTTTTTCCGCGAAGTACGCTAGCAACTACTGCAGAAAGACGTCCAAGTGGTACATCAGTTGCGTCAACTACGTACCATTTACGTTCAACTTGGCCTGGTTTAGCCATAAATGTTGTTTTGTTCATGATTTCTCCTATATATAGTTCGATTTTTGTTTACGGTGATGGGTGTTCCTTCCCATCGAAAAGTATTTGGAAGGTTCCGGGGCCTTTCAAATGGGGTAAACAATACCGCCTACTATCATACCAAATTTCACCCCTAAAAGTCAATAGATATGAAAAATATTTTTCTAAATTCCACTCTTTTTGTCTCTAAAAAACCTCGCTTTCGCGAGGCTCTTCTATTTATAAGATAAGGCACGTTTAAAGGTTTTCCAAGGACCTAAATCATCTGTCTGCAAAACGAGACTAGCATACATACGTCCGATAAAGACTGTTGCAGTTACTGCAAAAGCAATCGTAATCGCAAGCGAAATCCAAGCTTCTAACCCATTTGCATAGCCATTAATGGCTCTAAATGGCATGAAGAAGGTCGAAATAAAGGGAATATATGAACCAATCTTCAAGATGAGATTGTCACCAGCTGCACCTAGAGCTGTCACTCCAAAAAAACCACCTATAATCAAAATCATCAAAGGCGACAAGGCTTTTCCTGAGTCCTCAGGACGAGAAACCATAGAACCTAGGAAGGCTGCTAAAACAACGTACATAAAGAGGCTAACCAAGACAAACAATAAGGTGTTGAGCGAGAAAGCCTCTCCTATATGGTTTAAAATACCAGATTGTGCCAAGATTGGTAGGTCTTTAAAGAGAAGAATGGCAGCAAGTCCACCCACGACGTAAATGCCAATATGGGTCAAAATCACAAGAAGCAGAGCCAGCATGCGAGCGTAGAAATAATGACTAGCTCGGATACTAGAGAAGACCACCTCCATGATTTTGGTTCCTTTCTCGCTAGCCACTTCCTGAGCAGTGACACTAGCATAGGTAATCAAAATCATATAAAGGAAGAAACCAAGCCCTGCGGCCGCAATGGTTTGAACAATTTTTTTATTTTCCTTAGATTCATCAATCTTCTCAGTAAAATCAACGGTTTGACTCAGGCGTTTTTCCTGTTCTTGAGACAAATTAGCTGCCGAACGATTGAGTTGGTATTGCAGTTCGTTGAGCTTATTGGTTACTGCTAGCTTGATGCCTGTTTCAAGAGAAGTTTCACCATGATAGACGGCCTTGAGGACACTGTCCTCTTGGTCAATGGTTAGGTATCCCTTGATTTTCTCATCTTTGATAGCAGCTTGGGCACTGGCTTCATCCTGATAATCAAAATTGAGACCATTGCTACCCTTGAGCCCATCTTCCACAGATGGCACAGTTGTTACTACTGCTATCTTACTATTCTTGGCCATAGAAGACCCTTGGAGATAACCAATTCCTACAGATAAGGCTAAAAAGAGGAACGGCGAAATCACCATAAAGAAGAAACTCCACGATTTGACATGTCGAAGATAGGTTTCCTTGATTACAACCCACATATTTCTCATACTTCCACCCCTGATTCTAGTTTAAAGATTTCATCGATTGTTGGCGCTTGCTGGTCAAAGGTTGCGATATATTGCCCTTGAGTCAAGATTGGGAAAAGTTCCCTTCCAGCACTCTCATCCTCTAAGATCAATTTCCAACTGCCTTGCTTGGTCAAGCTCACCTGTTTGACATGAGGAAGTTTTTCCAATTCTTCCTTGCTTCGTTCACTTGAAACAAAGAGACGCGTTTTCCCGTATTGGTTGCGGACATCCTGAACTGGTCCATGCAAGACCACACGACCATCTCGAATCATCAAAATATCATCACAAAGTTCCTCGACATTGGTCATGACATGATCAGAAAAGATAATGGTTGCCCCACGTTCTTTTTCTTGAAAAATGACTTGCTTGAGCAATTCTGTATTGACTGGGTCCAATCCACTGAAAGGCTCATCCAAGATAATCAAGTCTGGTTCATGAATCAGAGTAATGATGAGCTGAATCTTCTGTTGATTTCCTTTTGACAGACTCTTGATTTTATCTGTCAGCTTCCCTTTCACTTCCAACCTCTTCATCCATTGAGGGAGTTTTTCCTTGATTTCCTTAGCATCCATGCCCTTTAGAGTCGCCAAATAACGAACTTGTTCAAGGACTGTCAATTTAGGCATGAGACTGCGTTCTTCAGGTAGATAGCCAATCCGAGCGTAGGTCTCCTGACGAATATCCTGACCATCCAGACTAATTTCTCCTTGATATTCTAAAAACTTCAAAATACTGTGGAAAATCGTTGTTTTCCCAGCACCGTTTTTCCCGACTAATCCCAAAATACGACCTGGTCGCGCTTGAAAGTCAATACCAAACAAAACTTGCTTGGGTCCAAAACTTTTCTCTAGACTTCTTACTTCTAGCATCTTTCACCTCCGAAATGTCTTGCACTCATTATACTCCTTTTTGATAGCCTTTACAATGATTTTTGTCCATTTTATCATCCTCATTTTAGTAAAAAATCTTAGGGTACTTTGAGTTATGAATACATTATACACTGGTAAACTCCAATTTATCTTCTCTGTTCCTCAACTGTCTATTTTTGATCCTGAATTGTTATTTGAAAAGCAAAAATCCACCCCGAAGGATGGATTGATAAGTTAACGCATTTCTGCATTGACTTTTTCTTCAAGAGACGCTTGGATTTTTTCCATGTAGCGTGCGACTTCTTCGTCCGTTAAGCTGTCTTCTGGATTTTGGAAGGTCAAGCTATAGGCCATTGACTTCATACCAAGTCCCAATTTTTCACCTGAGAAGACGTCAAAGAGTTTGATATCTGTCAAACGTTTCACGCCGGCAGCTTGGATAGCGTCCACAACTTCTTGGTGAGTCACTTCTGCCTTAAGGAGAAGGGCAACGTCACGGCTAACTGCTGGGAATTTGGTGATTTCCACAAATGGAGTAGCAGGTTGAAGGACCACTTCGATTGCTGAAAGGTTGAGCTCAGCTACATACGTTTCTGGAATATCGTAAGCCTTAGCAGTGACTGGATGCACTTGGCCAAGGAAACCAAGAACTTGGTCACCGAGTAAAATCATAGCTGTACGTCCTGGGTGGAGGCTAGCGATTTCAGATGTTGCCGTATAGGTTACTTGGAGGCCCAAACGAGCAAAGAGGGCCTCAAGGATTCCTTTAGCATAGAAGAAATCAACTGGAACTGCTGCTGTTTGGAAATCTTTTTCAGCAACCAAGCCTGTCAAGGCAAAGGCAAAGCTATTAATCTCATTTGGAAGTTCTTCTTTTGGATTGCCTGTTTGTTCAAAGACTTTTCCGATCTCGTAAAGGGCCAAGTTTTTGTTCTTACGAGCCACGTTGTAGGCAACAGTATCAAGAATACCTGAGATCATATTTTGACGGAGGACAGAACGGTCCACTGTCATTGGCCACATGAGTTCAGTAAGGTTACTTGGTTGAGCCGTAAACTCAACTGCTTTTTCAGGCGTTGTCAGAGCGTAGGTGATGATTTCTGTCAAACCTGCCCCTTCAGCAATGGTACGAACTTGACGGCGGAGTTTTTGTGTCGCAGTCAATTCACCAGCTGTTCCATCATCTTTTGGAAGACTAGTTGGCAAGCGGTCATAGCCATAGATACGAGCGATTTCTTCAAAGAGGTCTGCCTCGATAGTGATATCCCAGCGACGACGTGGGACGCTGACTGTAAAGCTGTCTGCATTGCCAGAAAGACCAAAGCCAAGACGACGGAAGACGTCTTCTACATCAGCGTATGAAAGCTCAGTTCCGAGGACACGGTTAACATCAGCAAGAGTTGAAGAAACTTCCACATCAGAAGTATCAAGTTCGCCCGCTGAAACGATACCTTTACGCACCGTCGCACCTGCAAGCTCTGCAATCATGCTAGCTGCCGCATCAAGAGCTTCGTTAACAGTTGCCACATTGATACCTTTTTCAAAGCGAGAAGATGACTCAGAACGAAGGTTGAGACGACCGCTTGTCTTACGGATAGATTTGCCATTGAATACTGCCGCTTCAAGGACAACACGACTAGACTTTTCAGAGATTTCTGTAGTTTGTCCACCCATGACACCTGCAAGAGCTACTGGTTTGTCTGCGACAGTGATGACTAGGTCATTCACGTCCAAGTCACGTTCTTCACCATCCAAGGTCACCAATTTTTCACCAGCACGCGCTTCACGCACACGGATGTCAGTCCCTTCAAAGGTATCCAAGTCAAAAGCATGCATTGGTTGACCAAAGTAAAGCAGGATGTAGTTGGTCACGTCCACTACGTTATTGATTGGACGGATTCCTTCATTCATGAGAAGGTTTTGCAACCATTGTGGACTTGGTGCGATAGTCACATTATCCAAGATACGAGCGGCATAGTAAGGCGCTTTGTCTGTCTCAATGCCCACAGAAAGAGCATCTGCTGCAGCTTGGTCAGTTTCTGAAAGAGTAAATTCTTTAAAGTTGACTGCCTTGTCATAGATAGCTGCCACTTCGTGAGTCACTCCACGCATAGAAAGGGCATCCGCACGGTTGGGTGTAATAGAAAGTTCGATGATTTCATCATCCAAGTCTAGATATGAGAAGACTTCCTCACCTGGAACGGCATTTTCTGGCAAGATTTGGATGCCATCTCCGAATTCCTTAGGTACAACTGAGTCAGAAATTCCCAATTCACCAAGTGAACAGATCATCCCAAGTGACTCAAGACCGCGGATTTTCCCTTTTTTGATCTTGTAATTGTCAGCGATGCGAGCTCCTGGAAGAGCCACCATAACCTTGATACCAGCACGCACATTTGGGGCACCACAAACGATTTGACGGGCTTCTTCTTCGCCAACGTTAACCTGACAAACATGGAGGTGAGTTTCTGGCACATCTTCGCAAGACAAGACCTCACCGACGACAATTTTTGAGAGACCAGCAGCAGGTGATTCGACACCTTCTACCTCGATCCCTGTAGTTGACATTTTTTCAGCCAACTCTTGTGATGGCACAGCAATGTCCACCAATTCTTTTAACCATTTATAAGATACAAGCATAATTTAGTTCTCCAGAATGACAGTTGCCACTCTGGTTCTTTTCCTTTCCTATCATTTCAATAGAAGAATCATCTTCTTACCTTAATTTCTTTCTCAGTAACCAATCTGTATCTACTTTTTGACCAACCATAAAATGATGTTGGCTAAATTTTTCAAAACCATATCGATTATAAAACGCTTGAGCTTTTGTATTATGCTCCCAAACACCTAGCCAAGCCCAAGAAAAACTATTTTTGGTAGCAAGTTCAAGAGCGAATTCAAACAGTTGCTTACCTAGTCCAAATCCTTGGAATTTTTGTAGCACATAGAGGCGTTGAATTTCAAAAGCATCCTCTAATTCTCTCTCAGTCTGAGCACTTCCCCAGTTGACTTTGAGAAAACCAGCTATCTCCTCTTCATGCATAATGAAATAGGTTTCGGATTCTGGCTTTTCCAACTCAGTTGACAAAACTCTCAGACTATAAGCCTCTTCAAAGTATTCCTGTAACTGCTCTTCTGTATTATCATGAGCAAATGTTTCACGAAAGGTTTGTTTGGCAATTTTGGCCAACACCCCAACATCTGCCAGTTCTACTTTTTTAATCATTATTTAAACTGTTCTGAGAAGCGGACATCTCCTTGGTAGAATCCACGGATATCGTTGATTCCGTAACGGAGCATAGCTACACGCTCTTGTCCAAGACCAAAGGCAAATCCAGAGTAGACCGTTGCATCAATTCCACTCATTTCGAGAACACGTGGGTGAACCATACCAGCACCCATGATTTCAATCCAACCAGTTTTCTTACATACGTTACATCCTTCACCACCACATTTGAAGCACGAAACATCCACCTCAACAGATGGTTCTGTGAATGGGAAGTAAGAGGGGCGCAAACGAATTTGACGCTCTTCGCCAAACATTTTTTGCACAATCAACTGAAGGGTTCCTTGAAGGTCTGCCATAGAAATGTTCTTCCCAACAACCAAACCTTCGATTTGGTGGAATTGGTGACTGTGGGTCGCATCGTCTGTGTCACGACGGAAGACACGCCCTGGTGAGATCATTTTCAAAGGGCCTTTAGAGAAATCATGAGCATCCATAGCACGCGCCTGCACAGGAGATGTATGAGTACGGAGCAAGATTTCTTCAGTGATATAGAATGTGTCCTGCATATCGCGGGCTGGATGATCTTTCGGAAGGTTCATACGTTCAAAGTTATAGTAGTCTTGCTCCACTTCAAAACCATCCACGACTTGGTAACCCATACCAATGAAAATATCTTCGATTTCTTCACTGGTTTGTGTCAAAACGTGGCGGTGACCCGTCGCAACAGGGCGACCTGGAAGTGTCACATCGATACTCTCGCTAGCCAGTTGAGCTGCGACTTTCTTTTCTTCCAATAGTTTAGCTGTTTCTTCAAAGGCTGCTGTCAAGACATCACGAGCTTCATTGACGTGTTTCCCGATAATCGGACGCATCTCAGCAGAGACATCTTTCATCCCTTTGAGGATTTCAGTAAGTGAACCCTTTTTCCCAAGGACAGAAACACGCAAATCTTGCATCTCTTTTTTATTTTCAGCAGTAATCTGCTTCAAGCTAGCCAGCGTTTCTTCACGAAGCGCTTTTAATTGTTCTTCAATAGTTGACATAATTCCTCCATCAGTCTCTCGTAGATAAAAAGAAAACCACATGCCAAAAACTCCACTCGGAGCGTTGACACGCGGTACCATCCGTTTTTATCTGACAAGTCAGACCTTCATTTCTAAATCCATGCACAAGTGAATTCACCCAGCTTTCATATAGAGAGCTTGCAGTCACGGCTCTCCTCCCTGATATACTTCCCTTGAGTTACTAGTCTTGCAGATTTCTATTCAATTACTACATAGTTTATCAGATTTTGAGTTAAAAAACAAGTTAGATTAGATTAATTTCAATACAAAACTCATTCCTTTTTCTGTTGCTCCATTTTCCACAAATCCAAGCGACTTGAAACACCTCCTAGAAGCATGATTGTAGGTGTAGATTTCCTTGACTCTCAATTCTTTCCATCCTTTTACTCGAGCCAATTCAATCAAAGCACTTAGAATCTTTTTTCCAAGTCCTCGATGTTGGTAAGCGGAATTCCCAATCACAATGGGGAGATTATCCTGAGATAGTGTAACATCCCCAATTGGAAACCATTCTCCCTTCTCCTTGACTTCAATCCAAAAAAGTTCACCATGCTGATCCAAATGGGAATACATAGCTTCCAAAGTTTCTTGACTATAAGGTTTCTTCACACCATCTACGAGGTGAACTAAGTTCACATCCTGATACCAAGCAAAAGCTTCTTCACAATGATTGACCTTATAATAAGGAACAAGACGCAGTGCATTATCTATTTGTAAAATCCGTTTCATCTGCTTTCCTTTTCAACAAAAGAGTTGCTGCTTGATTAAAACCATCACACCAGTTATACCATTTTGCTTCATACTCATCTTGAGCTAAGATATGATTTTTTAAATCCAGAACAGAGTAAATTTTTCTTTCTTCGCAGGCTTGCGCATAGAGATGATATAGTTCATCACCACCATCTCTATCCCACTCAGCAGAAATCGTATCCCGACCTGCCAATAAAGCCTGATAAGCCCTGTGATGCCCATCTGTAATCAACAAGCAATCTCCAAAGGCAAGAATACTGATTGGATCGACTTGGATTCTTTCTGCCGACTGGTAAAGCATCTGAATATCTTGTAACTTCTTTTCTGATAAGTATAGTTGAGTCGGATGAAGATCTGCTATATTGACTTTCATTTCTTTCTCCTCAAAGGAATTTGATACTCACTTCTGCTTGCCTTTAAATCGCAATTGGAAGCGGAACTTATCATAAAAGGGAAACTCGATAAACAAGACTCCCAAGCCCACACAGAGACTGGCAAGGACGTCTGATGGGTAATGAACTCCCAGATAGACCCTTGATACCAACACACTGACTAGGTAGAGGCCAAGGACGATTTGTACGATTTTTCTCCAGACCGGATCTTTAATCCGCTGACTAAGAATAACAATCAGAGAGCCGACCATCAAGGTTACAGCCAGAGAATGGCCGCTTGGGAAGGAAAATCCCTTCTCCTCAACCAAGTGTAAGATATCTGGCCGTGGGCGCTGGTAGATATTTTTAAAGGTCACGATTAAAAGACCTGCCAAAGCCAGATTTCCCAGCATGAAGAAACTTTCTATCTTCCACCGCTTACGATAAAAGACAAAAGCTGTAATGACAACCCAAGTGACAATCACTGGAATATCAATCAAGCGTGTGATGGCCCTAAAAAGAATAGTCAAGTAATCTGGCAAGTCTCCTCGAACAGCAGTCTGTATCGGTTGGTCAAAACCGACCAGCGTTTCAGGGTAAAATTTGACCATATAGCCAAGAATAACGAAAAGTAAAAGGGCAAAACTGCCCTTCATCAAAAATGTTTGTTTATCTTTCATAATGTTTTAAGGTTGGTTTCAAGAGGACATACAACAACCAGAATGAAACGGCAAAGATAACACCTTCAATCAAGTTAAAAGGCAACACCATAGTCATTAGGTAGTTGGAAAGTCCCAAAATTTTTCCAATATCAAAGTTAGCAAACTTAGCGTACAAAGGAACAGCATAAACATAGTTGAGAACCAACATAGCCACGGTTAAACCAATAGTCCCAGCTAGAGAGCCTAGTAGGAAACGAAGGGTTGTCCGTTCCTTTTTCCAAATCAAAGCAAAGACGATGACAAAAACTCCCAAAGCTACGATATTCATTGGCAAACCAATGTAAGTATTCACTCCCTGGCTGTTAAGAAGCAACTTCAAGAGTGAGCGAAGCAAGAGAATTCCTAGAGCAGCAGGCAAATCCATGACCACCAGACCCACAAGGACTGGCAAGATACTAAATTCGATCTTGAGGAAGGACGCCGCTGGCAAAAGCGGAAAGTCAAAGTACATCAGCACAAATGAGATGGCTGATAAAATCGCAATGGTCGAAAGTCGACGTGTGTTTGTCATAACAGGTTCCTCCAATTTTCTATAAAATCAGAAGAAGTTAGAAAGGATTTCTCTATCTATTCTCACTTTTTATATCCCAAAAGTTCCCTCTCACTCTATTAAAGAAAATAAAAGCAAGCGGTTACAATCTAGCTATAAATCTATCAGAACAGACAAAGCTATTCTTTCGTCTTCTCCCATCCAGACTATACTGTCGGTTGTGGAATCTCACCACATCAGCTTGCGCTCGCGGACTTATTTAACTAAGATATTTTAGATTTATCTAGGCGTCGCAGTCGAAGATAATACTTAAAGTATATCGAGACAAGACAACGACGAGAAAGCTAAAATAGATCGTCAAATTTACCGCCGGTCGGGAATTTCACCCTGCCCTGAAGACTCTTTTATCATAACAAAAAACGCTTGCAAGCGCAAGCATTTTGTTCATTTCATTTTCATTTTTTATTTCAATTTATCCACTTCATAGGTATGAACAAGCTCAAGACCTGCAAAGTTCTGCTGGCGGAGAGCCTCATAGACAATCATGCAGACGGTATTAGACACATTGAGACTGCGGACATGTTCATCATTCATAGGAATACGGAGAGCTTTCTCAGGATGTTCTCGCATAAAGTCCTCAGGCAAGCCCTTGTCTTCACGTCCAAATAGAAAATAATGGTCTTCGTTAATCGATAAATCCACATCAGAATACACTTTCTCAGCAAATTTAGAAATCAGATAAAGTTTGCCCTTCATCTGAGACATGAAATCCTCCAAACTCTCGTAAAAATAAATTTCTAGCTTATCCCAATAATCCAATCCAGCTCGCTTCATCTTGCGGTCGTCAATAGGAAAGCCCATTGGCTTGATGATGTGGAGGGGAGAATTGGTCGCAGCGCAAGTACGCGCGATATTGCCTGTATTTTGTGGAATTTGTGGTTCAAATAATACAATGTGATTTGTCATGACTTGCTTCCTTTCACCATTGCAAAAAAATAGCCACACTGCCCGGAGTCAAGCTCAGCAAACAGCGTGGTTAAGGCATCGTTAACTTACCTCACAACAGGTTTGAAGTAAATCAGCGAAACTACTTTCTTAGTATAACACTTTCAGAATCATTGTCAATAGAAACGACTTGATTTTTTCAATTTTTTCAAGCTATTTCTTGGGGTTTCTAGGAGAAAATTCTTAAATATCTGCAAAAATTGCTTACTCTTTTATACCTATCTGTGGACTGGGAATGATGATATTATGACCTCGTTATTTCAAATACTGCTGTATGAAGCCACTCATTATGAATTTGTAAGTCATTTTCTATAACCCTACTAAAGATGAAGCCATTTTTTAAAAGCACCCTCTGAGAGGCTAGATTACCTGTTGCCGTTCCTGCAATGATTCTATTGAAACCATAAGTCGTGAAGGCTTTTTCTAAAACGAGTTTAACCGCTTCGCTGGCATAACCTAAATTGCTAACATTTTCCCCAATCCTATACCCAAGCTCTGCTGTTTTTCGATTATTCTCTAAAACACTCAAATTGATTCTTCCGACCATAACTCCTTGTGCATCTCTAATAAGATGCATGTAGACATCATGATTCTCTTGTTCCCTTAACAATTCCCTCGTAATTTCTTTAAAACCTTCTAAATCAAAATAGTTAGCTGGTCTAGGAGGTAAATTCCGCTCAAAATACTCTTGATTCTCTTTTTCAAAAAAATAGACGTCTAAACTATTTTCTTCAGACAACAGCTCTAAACTTATCATTGTAAATCATCTCCCGTCATTATATACATTCAATATTTTCCCATGTTTATACAAAATGAAATTAACACGATTTAAATTAAATACTTTTACTATTTTATATCGTCTCTACATTGTGACACTGAACTTAGTTAAAAATGATTATATTTGAATAACTTTGATTTTGTAGTGTAAATTCTACTGTAAAATATACAAACTAATTCATATTTTGTCAAAAAGTTTCAAGCATACAATTATTAACTTTATTTCTCATACAATCTATCAATAAAAAGTTATAGAATAATTTCTCTTTACTTATCTAATGAAAACTTTGACAATACTATTTCCAAGGGTTGTAAAATCGTCCGTGATTCTGCAAGATAAATAGTAAACTAGCTACTAAAAACAAGGCTGCCAAGAACAAGGTAAGATAGTCTCCTTTTTTCAAGGCCTGATAACTATACCAAGTGCGTTTTTTCTCTTTCCCAAAGCGGCGAAGTTCCATGGCGGTCGCAATGGTATCAATGCGTTCTAGCGAGCTAAAAATCAAGGGAGTGATAATGCGCAGATTGCCTTTGATTCGTTGCATAAGAGAAGCTTTCTTGGATAATTCCATCCCACGCGCTTCCTGAGACATCTTGATAGTAAAGAATTCTTCCTGCAAATCTGGAATATAGCGCAAGGTCAGGCTGACTGAATAGGCAATCTTGTAAGGCACACCAATTTGATTTAAACTAGAAGCAAACTGACTAGGATGAGTTGTCATCAAAAAGATAATAGCCAGAGGAATGGTGCAAAGGTACTTAATGGCCAGATTTAGCAGATAAAAGAGCTCTTGACTGGTCAGAGTGTAGGCACCGATTCCCTGCCAAATCACACTTCTCTCTCCGTAAAGTCCAACCCCATACTCGGGAGAAAAGAGATAGACCATCAAAACGTTTAAAACGGCAAATACCGTCGCAAAAACGGCTACAAAGGAAACATCTTTAAAACGGATTTCTGACAAATAGAGGAGAAATACCGAAAAGATGGCAATCAGAACAAGCAATCTGGTATCATAGCTAATCATGGCCGCCAATGACACGAGAATGAAAAAGAGGAGTTTCCCAGCTCCTGACAAGCGATGAATCACAGTATCTCTATGCTGGTAACCGATTAATTTAGCTTGCATCCTTCTCTCCTTTCTTTGTAAAATGCCGTTAAAGCAAGTGGATCCACGTCGAGTTTCTTAGCCAAGTTGAAGATTGAAGTTTCTTTTAGGTTGGCTTTTACTAACAACTCAGGATTACTCAAAAGACTAGCTGGATCAGTATCGGCAATCAATTCCCCATCCACCATGACAAGAGCTCGGTCTGAATAATCCAGCATCAATTGCATATCATGCGTAATCATGACAATGGTATGACCTTTTTGATGCAACTCTTCGAGAAATTCCATAATCTCAGTATAATTCTTCTGGTCTTGACCTGCTGTCGGTTCATCTAAGAGGATAATTTCAGCTCCCAAGACCAAAATCGATGCAATAGTAACACGTTTTTTCTGACCAAATGACAGGGCAGAAATAGGCCAATTACGGAATTCATAGAGACCACAGATTTTCAAGGTTTCATAGACTCTCGTTTCAATTTCCTGCTCGTCCACACCTCGCAAACGAAGTCCCAGAGCCACCTCATCAAAAATCATATTGGTTGAAATCATTTGATTAGGATTTTGCAGCACATAGCCTACTCGTTCCGCCCGCTCTGCAACAGAATCTCCTTTGATATCCTGTCCTTCCCAAAGATAGCGGCCTTCAGTCTGAATAAAGCTACTTAAGGCCTTGGCAAGGGTTGATTTCCCAGCCCCATTTTTCCCGACAACGGCAATCTTTTCACCCTTTTTAATATCTAAATGAATGGACTTTAAAATCGGTCTATCATCATAAGAAAACGACACGTCCTCTAGTCTAAAGAGCGACTGCAATTCTGGGGTTTCTTTTGCCAGTTCATTCTGCAACTGAACCTGACCTTTTGAGATAGACAAGTTATCCAGATTTGCTAACTGTTCTTCCTTGGCTAAATCCACACCCAATTGACGGAGAGTGGTTAGATAAAGGGGTTCGCGAATTCCATTTTGGGTCAATAAATCAGTCGCTAGTAACTGATCAGGACTCCCATTAAAGAGGATACGGCCATCATTTATCAAGACAATCCGATCCACAGGACGATGCAGAACGTCCTCCAAACGGTGCTCAATAATAAGGGTCGTCGTCCCCTCTTCCTTATGAATATGGTCAATCAATTCGATAATATCCTGACCTGACTTGGGATCCAGATTGGCGAGTGGCTCATCAAACAAGAGAATCGGACTCTCATCAATCAAGACACCAGCCAGACTGACTCGCTGCTTTTGTCCACCTGACAAATCCTGGGGACGCTGAGCTAGTAAAGGGATAAGGTTCAGCTTTTCAGCCCATTTATGAACACGACTTTTCATGTCCTCTAGAGCTGTTACATCATTTTCCAGAGCAAAAGCCAAATCCTCTGCCACAGATAAACCGATAAACTGCCCATCTGTATCCTGCAAAACCGTGCTGACCAGATGAGACTTATCATAGATACTCATATCAAAGGCCGCTTGCCCCTTGATCAAAAATTCTCCAGACGTCTGACCCTTGTAAATATTGGGAATAATTCCATTCAAACATTGACCCAAGGTCGACTTACCTGACCCAGATGGCCCAACAATTAAGACTTTCTCTCCCTTATAAATAGTCAAATCCACCCCTTGCAAGGTTGGTTCTTGTTGTGTTTCATACTGGAAAGAGAAATCCTTCCACTCAATTATAGCTTCTTTCATCTTACTCTCTTCATTCGCTTCTTAGACTTCTATTTTATCATAAATCGAACCCTTCTTGCAGACTCTTCTCTTAAAATCTTAGTGCCAAAAAGATTCCTATCCTAGCTTGCTTGCCTGACTAGTCTATAAACATCGAAAAAGACCGGTTGCCCAGCCTTTTCCCTTATATTAATCCTTTTTCAAACTTCCTGAACGAGTCTGCGTACGTGAATAAGCTAGCAAGAGAAGAGTCCCCGCGATAGCAATAGTCACAGCGTTTGCAATACCTGCAACAATCCCTTGGGCAAATACTTTTTCTGCTGCTTCTTGATAAATCACAACATCTCCAAGTGGTGCTAAGACACCCCAAACAAGAGCATTTGCAACAATCTGAATGAGGTTAAAGAAGACAATATCCTTCAACTCAAAAACACCCTGTGTTACTCGAATGTATTTTCTAAAGAGACCTACAGCTAGACCAAAGAGACCACTAGCAATAATCCAAGTCCACCAAAGACCGTAGCCAGCAAGAGAGTCCTTCACTGCATGACCAATTAAACCAACAAGTAATCCCACTAGAGGGCCAAAAATGATAGACAAGAGGCTCTGTACCGCATACTGAAGCTGGATGCTTGTATTTGGAACAGGTGTCGGAATGCTGATCATCCCGATGACAACAAAGAGCGCAGCTCCAACACCGATAGCAACAACTTGTTTAATTGATTGATTTTTCATCTATATTCTCCTATTTTATGATTCTATTTTCTTTATTTCAATGGTCCAAGATGAACCGACACCCACATTGTAAGCTTTGGCAAAGGAACCTTGGTTGATAGCCAGACCTAAACGATAGAGAGAGTTGATGTAAAGGATGGGTTGCCCAATTCTCACATCTGCAAATGATTTGCCATAGACAACCTGATTTTGATAAACCAGCATATCTGCATGATAGATAGTCACTTCAAAACGGTCACCAAATTCTGGTTCCAGTTTGTAAAATTCTTCTCGCGTGATAGAGGTCCAAAGCGAACCAAAACGCACATCCAGAATATCAATAGCTCCCTTCACCAGATGATCTTCAATGATGGTTTCTACGACTGGAAGCTCCACAATCTGATCCACACTGAGCTCTGGTCCCACTTCCTCAAAAGAAATGTGACCACTGGCCAGTTTAGCACCAGTATAGGCATAGACATCACGACCGTGGAAGGTATAAGAATGCTCTGTATTTTGACGTCTATTGGCCACTTCAGAAATCTCACGAATAGCTACAATGCCAACGTGTTTCTTGATAAAAGAAAGAGTCCCATTGTCTGGCGTAACAATATATTGATTTTTTGCAGTCTTGGCAACCACACTCTTACGTTTCGAGCCGACACCTGGATCGACAACCGATACAAAAGTCGTTCCCTCAGGCCAGTAATCCACCGTCTGAAAGAGACGGTAACTCCCCTCAAAAATATTATAAGGCGTAATATCGTGCGTCAAGTGATGAATTTTTAAGGTTGGAGACTCTTCTAAAGCCACTCCAATCATAGCCGATACCGCACCATCTACCAAACCAAAGTCTGATTGTAATACCAGTAAATTATTATTCATTTTGTCTCCCCGTATGTCCTTTATCATACCATATTTTCTAGAAAGTAGCTAATAGCTATTTCAATTGGTTAGGGTATAGTTTTACCTTATAGCAAATTTCCTACTAAAAACTCTGGTGATTAGCTAGTAGGTGCATTTTTTCTTGAAAAAAGGTATGATAGTTACATAATGAAGAAGTAGGTTTTATTATGAAAATTATCCTTGTCGGAGGGGGAAAAGTTGGTTCTGCCCTCTGTCGCTCCTTGGTTGCAGAAAAGCATGATGTTTTGCTGATTGAGCAAGACGAAGCTGTCCTCAATCATATTGTTAATCGCTTTGATATCATGGGTATCCTTGGTAACGGGGCCGATTTTACCATCCTTGAACAAGCCAGTGTCCAGGATTGTGATATCTTTATCGCCCTGACTGAATACGATGAAGTGAACATGATTGCAGCCGTTCTAGCCAAAAAAATGGGAGCTAAAGAGACCATCGTTCGGGTGCGGAACCCTGAATATTCTAACTCTTATTTCAAGGAAAAGAATATTCTCGGTTTTTCTCTTATCGTTAACCCTGAGCTCTTGGCTGCCCGCGCCATTGCCAATATTATCGACTTCCCAAATGCCCTGTCTGTCGAACGTTTCTTTGGAGGACGGGTCAGCTTGATGGAATTCACTGTTAAATCTTCCAGCGGTCTTTGCCAAATGCCCATTTCTGATTTTCGGAAAAAATTCGGTAATGTCATTGTCTGTGCGATAGAGAGGGATCATCAAATTATCATTCCAAGCGGTGACATGACTGTACAGGATAAAGATAGAATCTTTGTCACTGGTAACCGTGTTGATATGATGCTCTTCCATAATTATTTCAAATCACGTGCCGTGAAGAGTCTTCTTATTGTTGGAGCTGGTAGAATTGCCTATTATCTACTAGGTATCCTCAAAGACAGTCGTATCGATACCAAGGTTATTGAAATCAATCCTGAAATCGCTAGCTTCTTTAGCGAGAAATTCCCAAATCTCTACATCGTTCAAGGAGATGGTACCGCAAAAGATATCCTGCTGGAAGAAAGTGCTCAAAACTATGATGCCGTTGCGACTCTAACAGGAGTCGATGAGGAAAATCTGATTACCTCTATGTTCCTTGACAGGGTAGGTGTACAAAAAAATATCACCAAGGTCAATCGTACCAGTCTCCTCGAAATTATCAATGCGCCTGATTTTTCAAGTATCATCACACCTAAAAGCATCGCTGTAGATACAATCATGCACTTTATTCGTGGTCGGGTTAATGCCCAGTATTCAGACCTTCAGGCTATGCACCATCTAGCCAATGGCCAAATCGAAACCCTGCAATTCCATATCAAGGAAGCTAATAAGATGACTGCCAAACCTCTTTCTCAACTCAAACTGAAAAAAGGGATTCTTATTGCGGCCATCATTCGAAAGGGCAAGACTATTTTCCCTACTGGGGAGGATATGTTGGAAGTTGGAGACAAGCTCCTAGTAACAACTTTATTGCCAAACATCACCAAGATTTATGACTTGATCGCGAGGTAAGAAATGAATAAAAGTATGATTCGCTACCTCCTTTCAAAATTACTTTTGATCGAAGCTGTTCTTCTTTTAGTTCCTGTGTCTGTCGCTGTCTATTACCGTGAATCGAGTCAAGTCTTTACGGCCCTCTTTTCAACAATAGGGATTCTCGTATTACTAGGCGGTTCAGGAATCTTACAAAAGCCAAAAAATCAACGGATTTATGCCAAGGAGGGAATCTTGATTGTTGCCCTCTGTTGGATCCTTTGGTCCTTCTTTGGTGGTCTCCCCTTTGTCTTTGCTAGACAAATTCCCAGCGTTATCGATGCCTTTTTTGAGATTAGCTCTGGCTTTACAACTACTGGAGCAACTATTCTGAATGATGTTTCAGTTCTCAGCCGTTCCCTCCTCTTTTGGCGAAGTTTTACCCACTTAATTGGAGGAATGGGAGTGCTTGTTTTTGCACTTGCTATTATGGATAATGCCAAGAATAGCCACCTAGAAGTGATGAAGGCTGAGGTTCCTGGCCCTGTTTTCGGTAAGGTTGTATCCAAACTCAAAAATACTGCCCAGATTCTCTATCTCCTCTACCTTGCTCTCTTTTCCCTCTTTGTCATCATCTATTATCTAGCCGGCATGCCCCTTTTTGATAGTTTTGTCATCGCTATGGGGACAGCGGGTACAGGAGGCTTTACCGTCTATAACGATGGAATCGCCCACTATGGTAGCTCACTGATTACTTATCTGGTTAGTATAGGAGTTTTGGTTTTTGGGGTAAATTTCAATCTCTACTACTACCTCATGCTCCGTCGCGTCAAAGCCTTCTTTGGTGACGAAGAACTTCGTGCTTACTTGGTCATCGTGCTGGTTTCTACAGGCTTGATTAGCCTCAATACCCTCTATCTCTACCCAGGATTTTCCAAGAGCTTTGAAATGGCCTTCTTCCAGGTTTCCAATATTATTACAACGACTGGTTTTGGTTACGGAGACATTACCAACTGGCCCCTCTTCTCCCAGTTTATCCTTCTCTTCCTCATGGGAATCGGTGGTTCTGCTGGTTCAACCGCAGGTGGACTCAAGGTTATTCGAGGCCTCATCCTTTCAAAAATTGCCAAAAACCAAATTTTGTCAATTCTATCGCCCCACCGTGTTTTGACCCTCCATGTTAATAAAACGGTGATTGACAAAGATACCCAGCATAAGATTCTCAAGTACTTTGTCATCTATTCTATGATTTTGCTATCCCTTATCTTTATTGTCAGCCTAGATAGCAATGATTTTCTAGTCGTTACCAGTGCTGTCTTTAGCTGTTTCAATAATATCGGACCTATTCTAGGAACCACTTCTAGTTTCTCAATCTTTAGTCCTATCTCAAAAATTCTCCTCTCCTTTGCAATGATTGCAGGGCGCTTGGAGATTTATCCAATCCTACTTCTCTTTATGAAGAGAACTTGGTCTAAGAGATAAAATACAACCACACCTTGTATCTAACAAAGTGTGGTGTTTTTATTATGTGACTATTAGTCCGTCTCGCTCCGTTAGGTGAGAGACAAAAAAACCACCCGCTATGCGGGTGCGAGTCGAAGGTTATACCAAAAAAACTCCGAACGCGATACAATAAAGGTGTTCAAGCCAATTGTAAAGCGAAAGGAGAAAAATATGGCACAAAAGGCTCATAGTTTATCGCACACAAAGTGGCACTGTAAGAATCACATTGTGTTCACCCCTAAGTATAGACGAAAAGTTATATATAATCAATATCGAAGTAGTTTAGGCGAAATATTTCATCGCTTGTGTAGTTATAAAGGAGTTGAAATTATCGAGGGTCACTTAATGCCAGACCATGTACACATGTTAGTAAGTATTCCACCAAGGATAAGTGTTTCGAGTTTCATGGGTTATTTAAAAGGAAAAAGTGCACTCATGATGTTTGACAAACACGCCAATCTCAAGTACAAGTTTGGGAATCGACATTTCTGGGCGGAAGGTTATTATGTAAGTACAGTAGGGCTTAATGAAGCCACAATTAAGAAATATATACAAGAACAGGAAAAGCATGATATAGCACTAGATAAATTAAGTGTAAAAGAATATGAGGATCCCTTTAGGGATAGTGGTAAGTAATACTAAAGCCTCTTTGAGAGGCAAGTGACGAGTCAAGAGCAATAAGGCTTGAACAAAGTGAAAGCCAGCGTCTTTAGGCGCTGGCTGGTAATTTGGGCTTATAGCCCTGGGACAAACCACCCGTTTGACGGGTGGTCATGATTTTTAAATACTCCTCGCAACTCAACAAGTATCTTTGAATCTCGGTCAGATATTTTAGTGCCTGACTTATACTCAATGAAAATCAAAAAGCAAACTAGGAAGCTAGCCGCGGGTTGCTCAAAGCACCGCTTTGAGATTGCAGATAAAACTGACGTGCTTTGAAGAGATTTTACCCAAAAACCCTCAGTCGACTGACCGAGGGTTCCTTATTTCATTATTCAAGAACTTGATTAGCTCAACGCATCCAAGGCATCATCCATTGAAAGAACTTCGTGGAAGACACGTTGTGTCAATTCAGTTTTTTGTTCTGGAGTGAGGTATTTAGTGTTTACACAGTATCCAGAGATACGTACGATAACGTCTTCACCTGACATGATCTTTTCGTAAACATCGTTCAAGTCCATAACGTTCAAGTTAACGTGTTGTCCACCGTTTTCGAAGTAACCATCAAGGATTGTTACCAAGTTATCAACTTGTTCGTCACGAGTCTTACCAAGAGCGCGTGGAGAAACTTGAGTTGTCAATGAGATACCGTCAGCTGCATAACCAAAGTCAAGGCTAGCAAGTGAGTTCAAGTTTTGCAACCATCCACCTTTAGCTTTGTTAGATGGGTTAGCACCTGGTGAGAAGAATTCAAGTTTAGACAAGTTCACAGAACCATCTTCGTTGAGGTATACACCTTTGTGGACTGGTGAGTTACCAGTTTGTTTAGAGTAAGCAACGTTAGATGTGATTGTCAAAAGTGATACAGTAGCTTCTGCGTCTTTGTAAAGTTTGTGGCTACGTAGACGAGTTGTGTAAGCTTCAATCAACCATTCTGCCAATTCGTTTGAACGAGGATCATCTTCACCCCAACGTGGGTATTCACCGATTGTTTCGTAATCGTAGATGTAGCCATTTTCGTCACGGATTGGTTTAACTGTAGCGTATTTGATAGCTGACAATGTATCAACAGTGTTAGCAAATCCACAGATACCGAATCCCATGTTTGCACGTTGTTTAGTTGGCAAGAAGGCCATTTGAACAGCTTCGTAGTTGTACTTATCAGTCATGTAGTGGATGATGTTCAAAGCATCTACGTAAGTGTCAGTCAACCAGTCAAGAGATTTTTCAAAGTTTTCTTTAACTGATTCGAATTCAAGAACTTCGTCACGAATTGGTTCGATGTCAAATACTTTGTAGTCTTTGTGAACATCGTCGTAACCACCGTTCAAACCAGTAAGAAGAGCTTTCAATACGTTTACACGCGCACCGAAGTACTGGATGTTGTGGCGTTGTTCTTCATTTTCTGGGTCAAGTGGAGACACACAGCATGAGATACAGCTCATTTCACCATATCCGTCTTTGGCCATTGTTGTTACACCTTCGTATTGGATAGAAGAGTGTTTGTGGCTCATGTGCATACAGTAGCGACGGAAGTTGTATGGCAATTTATCAGTCCAAAGAACTGTCAAGTTTGGTTCTGGAGAGTTACCGATGTTGTCAAGAGTGTTCAAGAAACGGTAGTCCATCTTAGTAACACGGTGACGACCGTCGTTACCCATACCAGCCATAGAAGTTGTGATGAAAGTTGGGTCACCTGAGTACAATTGGTCATAAGCTTTTGTACGAGCAAATTTAACTGTACGAAGTTTCATAACGAAATCATCAACGAATTCTTGGATTTCTGATTCAGTAAATGTACCACGAGCAAGGTCACGTTCTGCAAAGATGTCCAATACGATTGGCACACGTCCTAGAGATGTAGCAGCACCGTTGATAACACGGCAGACAGACATGAAGGCGATGTTAACCCATTGGATTGCTTCTTTAACGTTCATCGCTGGTTTGCGAACGTCAACTCCATAAAGATCACCCAAGCGAACAACTTGTTGCAATGCTTGATATTGAAGATTGATTTCTTCACGAAGACGGATTGTTTCTTCATCAATTTCTTCGATTGCATTCCAGTCGTTTACTTTTTCTTGCATCAAGTAGTCTGCACCGTAAAGAGCAAGACGTGCGTAAACACCGATGATACGTCCGCGTGAGTATGCATCTGGAAGACCAGTTACAGTGTGAGCGTGACGAGCGCGACGGATGTTTGAAGTGTAAGCACGGAAGATACCGTCGTTAACTGTTGTTACGTATTTTGTAAAGATTTCGTGAACAGCTGGATCTGGTTCGTATCCATTTTCTTTCAAAGTAGTTTCAGCCATACGGATACCACCTTTTGGCATGAAGTTCAATTTGAAGAGTTCGTCATTTTGGATACCAAAGATAACTTCATTTTCTTTATCGATAAATCCTGCTGGAATGTCAGCAATAGATGTTGGACGAGTGTCCATTGGGAAACGAGTTTCTTCGTAGTGAGCCTTAGTTTCTTCTACAATTTTTTTGATGTGAAGTGAACGTTCTGTTGGTCCTGCAAGGAAGCTTTCGTCTCCATCGTAAGGTGTGTAGTTAGCTTGTACGAAGCGTGATACACTTGCTTTTTCTTTCCAATCTACGCCTTTGAAGCCTTCCCAAGCTTTATCAAAAATATCTTGTGCTTCAACAACTGTCTTAACAACCATGTTAATGTCCTCTTTTTTCTTTCTAGTAACAGTCATCTGTTACATTCATGAGACAAGTATACCATACAGTAACCGATTTCAACAAGCGAAAAATCCCTGTTTTTACACTTTCTTTTCTAAAACAGTCTATATTTTGCCCCAAACTGTATTATATTTTTGAAAAAATAAAGTCCTTTTTTCTTTTTTTCAGAAAAAAGGGTATAATAAAAGAAAATAAGTAGTAAAAAGGTGCTAGGTATGTTGATTTTTCCTTTGTTAAATGATTTGTCAAGAAAAATCATCCATATTGACATGGACGCCTTTTTTGCTGCGGTAGAAATCAGGGATAATCCTAAACTCAGAGGAAAACCTGTCATTATCGGCAGTGACCCTCGGCAAACAGGTGGGCGTGGTGTCGTTTCCACTTGTAGCTATGAGGCACGAGCTTTTGGTGTCCATTCTGCCATGAGTTCCAAGGAAGCCTATGAACGTTGTCCTCAGGCTGTCTTTATCTCAGGGAATTATGAGAAATACAAAGCTGTGGGACTCCAGATTCGAGATATTTTTAAGCGCTATACAGATTTGATTGAACCTATGAGTATTGACGAAGCCTATTTGGATGTAACAGAAAATAAACTCGGTATCAAGTCAGCAGTCAAAATCGCTAGCCTCATTCAAGAGGATATCTGGCAAGAACTCCATCTAACTGCTTCTGCTGGCGTTTCTTACAATAAATTCTTAGCTAAAATGGCTAGTGATTATCAAAAACCACATGGTCTGACAGTGATTCTACCTGACCAGGCTGAGGACTTTCTAAAACAAATGGATATTTCCAAGTTTCATGGAGTAGGAAAAAAGACAGTGGAAAGACTTCATCAAATGGGTGTTTTTACCGGCGCTGATCTACTTGAAGTTCCTGAAGTGACCCTAATAGACCGTTTTGGAAGACTGGGCTATGACCTTTATCGAAAGGCTCGAGGTATCCACAATTCCCCCGTCAAATCCAATCGTATTCGTAAATCAATCGGCAAGGAAAAAACCTATGGAAAGATTCTCCGTGCCGAAGAAGACATCAAAAAAGAGCTGACTCTCCTATCAGAAAGAGTCGCTCTCAATCTCAGTCAACAAGAAAAAGCTGGAAAAATTGTCATTTTGAAAATCCGCTACGAGGACTTTTCAACTCTTACTAAACGAAAAAGTCTGACCCAAAAAACACAGGATGCTAGCCAGATAAGCCAAATAGCCCTGCAACTCTATGAAGAGTTAAGCGAGAAAGAAAGAGGTGTCCGTCTGTTGGGAATTACCGTGACTGGATTTTAAAACCTTGAAGAGTTGCCCCTTCAAGGTTTTTCTTATACAAATAAACGGACAAAGCTATAAAGCAATAAGATGCTACCAAGTACGATGCGGTATTTACCAAAAAGGGTAAAGTCGTGTTTTTTTACATAGCTTGTCAAGAAGCGAATAGCCACCATGCTAACTGCAAAAGCTACTCCCATAGCGACCAAGAGCAAAAACAATTGCCCAAAACTCAAGAGCTGTCCTGCTTTTATAAATTTGAAAATCTTTAAGGCACTGGCTCCAAACATAACAGGAATTCCAAGATAGAAGGTAAATTCTGTCACAACAGAACGACTAGTTCCATTCAACAAACCACCGACAATCGTTGCTCCAGAACGGCTTGTCCCTGGTAAAAGGGCAAGAACTTGGAAGAGTCCGATATAGAAAGCTGTCGTATAAGGAAGCTTGTCCAACTCTGTCACACTTGGCTCTATAGCACGCGCTTTATTGCGCTTTTCCAAATAGATAAAGGCAATCCCATAGATAATCAACATGAGAGCAACTGAAACCATATTATGGAAGTGAGTATCAAACCAATCATCAAATTTAAAGACGGCAAGTAAAGGCAAAGTGGCAACCAAGACCTTCAACCACAGTCTCCAAGTCTTACGAACTTCCTGCTTGTCTTTACCCGGTTTAAAGGGATTGAGCTTATTAAAGTAAATCACCATAACCGCCAAAATCGCACCAAGCTGAATCACGACATTAAACATGGACATAAAGACTTCATTTTGATTTTGGTATTGGATAAATTCCTCTGCTAAAATCAAGTGACCTGTACTGGAAATCGGCAGCCATTCCGTAATTCCTTCAACAATCCCAAAGAAGATAGATTTTAAAATTTCAATAAGATACATAGATTACTCCTTTTTCTATCTTCCATTATAGCATATTTTTTCAGCCAGTGATAGCTCTCTTTAAAAGGCGCCGATACTGCCACCGCCTCCGCCTCCAGAGAAGCCTCCGCCAGAACTTCCACTTCCAGAAGATACGGAGTAGGTACTTGCTGTATTTGCGACACTGGCATAATGGCTCATTTGCGCGCTTGAATGATAAAACATACTATGCCAACCATAAGCTACATATAGATTGATATCTGGATTTTCCACTTGGATATGATGAACCTTCATCAAATGGCTGACCTTGTCCGCATAGCCAAATAAGGTTGCATAGACCAAGAGGCGATTCCAGACCACAATACTTTCCAATTCAGCCTGATCCAATCGTGCAATCTCACGCAACATATTTTCAAAACTGGTCCAGAGATAGTATACTTCTGCTCCTGCTTCATTTAGGACACCATCACGATTATCTAGTCGAAGCTTCCAATAATAGAAAACAGCCAAAACCAAACCTAGAAAACCAAGTATTGGCAAGGGAATGTAAAGATAGCCATAAACATCCAAACTGTACAAGAACAAACCAAATCCAATAAATAGGGGCAAGATAGTCAAGACCCCCATACCCACTTGCAAGGCCTTTTCCCCACCAGTCAAAGGACGATAGTAATTCGGAAGCCCCCAGAAGGTAACCCGATTTCTCACTCCTTCTTGCATCTGGTTCAATACTTCTTCAAAAGAAGATTTGAGCTGACGCCCCTTTGCTTGAATCCGTTTTTCATCAGAGACTTTTGCTCTACGATAAAGACTATCAGATACCTTGTAATCCGCAAACAAATTGGAAAGAATCTCTTCTTTTTTGCCTGAAAAGGCCAGATTTAGGCAGTCTTTCTCAAAACTTGACAAACCATCTTCTTTTACTAGCCTCAAACCAACTGCATCTCCTTCTGAAATGATAGAGACATTCCCACGGTCTATCACATCTAGCAAGGTAGCTTGAATAAGTTGGTCAAAGGTGAATTTTCCAGCTCCCTTGACCAAGGGACTCACTTCCTCCAAGGAGGTCGAGTAGACTGCCTCTGATAAAACCATAGGCTCTAATTCCATTGGTGGTTCATAGATACGATGATTTTTGGCATATTTGACCGAAGGAGTGGTCTTTCTTCTATAAATAAAATAAAAGCAAATACTCAATAACAAGGAGATAGAAAGTATCGAAGGGAAGACCCAATTAACGAGTTGTTTACTTTGCTCTTTTTCTTTAAAAATCGAGTCTTCTATCTTATTAAACTCTTCTAAACGATTCCCTTTCAATCCCTGATCCCTAGCGCTAGCAAAATCGGTCCGAGGCCAATAGGCATGTAACTCAACTCCACGTTTAGCCGGAAGATTGTCTAAACGGATAGTATAATCAAGGTTACTCTTTTCAACCGTTCCCTCTCTAAAAAGTTTCCCTGTATGGAAAAAGAGTTTTTCAGCCCCCTTGTCTCCCCTTACATGAAATTCAAACTTCCCAATAGCCCCTGAACTATCTGTCAGAGGTTGCCAATTTAATTCAGCGATATCATCATAAAGGAAAAGCAAATTCTTTAAGTTCCAGATAAGGTCAATTTCAACTGTGTCGCCTTCCTGGCCTGGATTATAGACTTTAACAGTATAACCATCTGCTCCTTCTATCACTTCGCTAGTAACGTCTGCTAGTTCAGCACCATTTTTCGCAGCCTGAACCTTTGGATGAGGATCAATGTCAAATCCACTAGGCATCTTGCCTGCACGTCCAAGTCCCACGATTTGACCCTTAAAGTCCTCCTCAAACTGGTAAACTATCTTCTGTCTAAATTCTGCTGTATTGTCTGCATGAATATACAAATCACCTTGATAAGAGTTTATCTTGAAATCAATGGCAAAAACAGAGAATGGCAGAAGACAAAACAAGCCTAACACCAGTAAGAAAAAAGTTTTTTTCATCAACTAAGCCCCCTTTTTATCTTTGCTATCATTATATCATTTTTTCTCAAGTAAGGGCTTACCTATATTGAAAAATAGAGTTTTTTTCGATAAAATAGGAGACAGTTATTTTTTAATAGATTAGAAATAGGAGAAATCATGAGAAAAATATACTTATCTATTTTCACAAGTCTCTTGCTGATGCTGGGACTTGTCAATGTTGCCCAAGCCGATGAATATTTACGCATCGGGATGGAAGCAGCATATGCTCCCTTTAACTGGACTCAGGACGATGATAGCAATGGAGCTGTCAAAATCGATGGGACTAACCAGTATGCTAACGGATACGATGTTCAAATCGCCAAGAAAATCGCTAAGGACTTAGGTAAAGAACCTTTAGTTGTTAAAACCAAGTGGGAAGGTCTAGTCCCTGCCCTTACTTCTGGTAAGATTGACATGATTATCGCAGGTATGAGTCCAACTGCAGAACGCAAACAAGAAATTGCCTTTTCAAGCAGTTACTACACTAGTGAACCAGTTCTACTAGTCAAAAAAGATTCTGCCTACGCAAGTGCTAAATCTTTGGATGACTTTAACAGTGCGAAAATCACTTCTCAACAAGGTGTCTACCTTTATGACTTGATTGCACAAATCCCAGGTGCTAAAAAAGAAACAGCCATGGGAGACTTCGCTCAAATGCGCCAAGCTCTTGAGGCCGGTGTCATCGATGCTTATGTTTCTGAACGCCCAGAAGCTCTGACTGCCGAAGCTGCTAACTCTAAGTTTAAAATGGTTCAAGTAGAACCAGGTTTTAAAACTGGAGAAGAAGATACAGCTATTGCCATTGGACTTCGTAAAGATGACAATCGTATTAGCCAAATCAATGCCAGCATTGAAACCATTTCAAAAGACGATCAAGTTGCCTTGATGGATCGTATGATCAAGGAACAACCTGCCGAAGCTACAACAACTGAAGAGACTAGCAGTAGTTTCTTTAGCCAAGTCGCTAAAATTCTTTCTGAAAACTGGCAACAACTTTTGCGTGGTGCTGGTGTCACTCTTTTAATCTCTATCGTCGGAACTATCATAGGTCTCATTATCGGCCTTGCCATTGGTGTTTTCCGTACTGCTCCTCTATCTGAGAATAAAGCCATTTATGGCCTACAAAAACTAGTCAGCTGGATCCTCAATGTCTATATCGAAATTTTCCGTGGTACACCAATGATCGTTCAATCGATGGTTATCTACTATGGAACTGCCCAAGCTTTCGGTATCAACCTTGACCGTACACTGGCTGCTATCTTCATCGTTTCGATCAACACCGGTGCCTACATGACTGAAATTGTTCGTGGTGGTATCCTAGCAGTTGACAAGGGACAATTTGAAGCCGCAACTGCTCTTGGTATGACTCATAACCAAACCATGCGTAAGATTGTTCTACCTCAGGTAGTCCGTAACATCCTACCAGCAACTGGTAATGAATTTGTCATCAATATCAAAGATACATCTGTATTGAACGTTATCTCTGTTGTCGAACTTTATTTCTCAGGAAATACCGTGGCAACACAAACCTATCAATACTTCCAGACATTTACAATCATCGCCGTGATTTACTTTGTCCTCACCTTCACCGTAACACGTATCCTACGCTTCATCGAACGCCGCATGGACATGGATACCTATACTACAGGTGCTAACCAAATGCAAACGGAGGATTTGAAATAATGCCACAAGCAATCCTTGAAATTAAACACCTCAAAAAATCCTATGGACAAAACGAAGTGCTAAAAGACATTTCTCTCACTGTCCACAAGGGAGAAGTTATCTCTATCATCGGAAGCTCTGGAAGCGGAAAATCAACCTTCCTACGCTCCATTAACCTCCTTGAAACGCCAACTGATGGACAAATCCTTTATCATGGACAAAACGTCCTCGAAAAAGGCTATGACCTCACGCAATACCGTGAAAAGTTGGGGATGGTGTTCCAATCCTTTAACCTCTTTGAAAATCTTAACGTACTTGAAAACACAATTGTCGCTCAGACAACTGTCCTTAAACGCGAACGTACAGAAGCTGAAAAGATTGCCAAAGAAAACCTAGAAAAGGTCGGCATGGGAGAACGCTACTGGCAAGCCAAACCAAAACAACTCTCAGGTGGTCAAAAACAACGTGTAGCCATCGCTCGTGCCCTTTCAATGAATCCGGACGCCATTCTCTTTGATGAACCAACATCAGCTCTCGATCCAGAAATGGTTGGAGAAGTCCTCAAAATCATGCAAGATCTGGCTCAGGAAGGCTTGACTATGATTGTCGTAACCCACGAAATGGAATTCGCCCGTGACGTCTCTCACCGTGTTATCTTTATGGATAAGGGTGTGATTGCTGAAGAAGGCAAACCAGAAGACCTCTTCACCAATCCTAAAGAAGACCGTACAAAAGAATTCCTTCAACGCTATCTCAAATAAAAAGAAAAGGCTGCATCAACCGTGCAGTCTTTTTACTAGCCAAAAAATGAAAAGGCAGACCCTATTCAAGAATCCGCCATTATCCAAAGATTAATCTTCAAATTTTTCATGATTTTTTTCATAGAAATCAATTAAACCTAGAGCCGTTTCAAACGAAATATTTTTTACTTTTGCACGCCCCTGCGCTAGAGCAATGATAGACATTTCACGCGCATTCGTTTCTTTAGAGATACGGTAGCCTGTGATTTTCTTATCACGAACCCAGCCAACAACTGATTCTACTTTTTCAAAGTTTGACTTAGCCATGTCTTTCTCCTATTTTCTTATTTACGATATTTAATTGTATACGCTTTTATGCTTTTTGTCAATAAAAAAACATATATTCAATAAAATAAACGCCCTTATTTTTACTTGCTATCTTATTAAAGCTTATAATATATAGGTTTTTCATTGTCGAAAACAATTTTTATAGTTCTTTAAAACAACTGTATTATTAAATCTTATTTATGTGATAATATTCATATTTGACAGATGCTGATTCTCGATAATCTAGACATATTCTAATCTTATTTCATATTATTTATTCCACTGTAAAACAAAAAAATTTGACAAAATAATCTTCTGCTCTAAACCATTTCTAACGAGTATTTTTCTCCTTTTAGACTTTTTCATGTCTGCACCAGCATTCAATCATTTGGTCAACTTGTACTATTTATTTACTTTATCAAGTTTACTTTTTATTTCTCCTACCCATTAAAAGGCGAGTAGCTAGGAAACCGTAGTATTCTATGTTTCATTTTTTCTACGGTCTTCATCTTACGAGTATCCCGTCACTCTTCTCAGTTAACTCAGTATAAGGCTTCTCATTAGTATTGATTATTTTTTCTAATCCCTATTATATTTAGCCAAATTTCAGATTAGCTATATATAAAATAGTAGATTTCAAAAAACTCCTTACATATAACAAGTAATTTTACTCCCTTACTATAAACTGAATCAAAAAACATAGGTACTATAATGAGTTATGATAGAAATAGCGTAATCGATTTCCTAAGTCCATAGGAATCGCCCCCTTTCTTCATCTTCATTATAGCACCTATACATCAATTGTGCAAATAATATGATATTTTTTTATTAGTCCTCAGACAAGCATATTATAGAGCGTTTCGTTACCATTTAAGTTAATATAAGCTGGATCAAAACCTTCCATTCGACGAATCAAGCCTGCATAATCATGCTTATCTGCCAAGGCAATCCCAATCAATACTGGGCCTGTCCCCTTGCTAGCTCGCTTAATATACTCAAAACGTGTGATATCATCATTTGGCCCCAAGATATCATTTACAAACTCACGCAAAGCCCCCGGACGCTGTGGAAAATTAACCACAAAGTAATGCTTGATCCCATCATAAATCAAGGCACGCTCTTCCATTTCCGGCATACGGTTGATATCATTATTTCCTCCAGAAATGATACAACAAATGGTTTTCCCCTTGATATATTCAGCCAAAACCTCTAAAGAAGCGATACTAGCCGCTCCAGCAGGCTCAGCTACAATCCCTTGCTTAGAGTAGAGGTCAATCAAGGTTTCAGAAATCAATCCCTCATCGACACCTACTAAGGTTTGAACATGTTGACGAGTTGCTTCATAGGTCAACTGACCTACCTTTTGTACAGCAATCCCATCTGCAAATTTGTCAATTTCTTTGAGCTTAACAGGTCCACCAGCTTCAAAGGCAGCCTTCATAGAACGCGCTCCATTAGCCTCTACCCCAATGACTTCAATCTCTGGACTTGTTTCCTTGATATAGGTAGAAACCCCAGCAATGAGACCACCGCCGCCAACAGGAACCAAGACAGCATCAAAATCAATCGATTCTTTTCGAGCTTCTTCTAAAATCTCATAAGCAACTGTCCCTTGACCTGCCTGAACATGGGCATCATCAAAAGGATCAATAAAGGTACGATTTTCAGAAACTGTAAATTCTTGAGCTGCTTTGGCTGAGGCATCAAAGGTATCTCCAACTAATTTAATAGTCACGAAGTCCCCACCAAAAAAGCGAACTTGACCAATCTTTTGTTGCGGAGTAGTAATGGGCATAAAGATAGTAGCAGGAATCTTCATTTCATTACAAGTATAGGCAACTCCCTGCGCATGATTTCCCGCAGAAGCACAGACTACCCCACGCTCACGTTCTTCCTTGCTGAGCTGGGAAATGGCATAATAGGCACCACGGATCTTAAAAGAACGAACACGTTGTGCATTTTCTTTTTTCAAATAAATCTTAGCACCATACTTCTCCGATAAATAATGGTCATAATCAAGCGGTGTATTAACGACCACACCATTCAAGACCTTATGAGCCTTGATGATATCTTTTGAACTTAACATCTTTTTCTCCTAGACTATTTCATACTATCACAATTCATCCTCTTAAAAGAGAGATGAATTGATTATAAAAGCGAGTTAGTCCCCCAACTCGCCTTCACCTTAATTTCTATCAATTAGTTATAGATTTTGAATGCATCATCGTCATTTTTACCAACAAATGGCATTGCTTTACGCAATTCTGCACCAACTTTTTCAATTTCAAGGTTAGCTGCTTGTTCACGGTAAGCAGTCAATTTTGGACGTCCAGCTTTATAGTCATTTACAAAGTCATTTGCAAATTTACCATTTTGGATGTCTGCCAAGACAGCTTTCATATTTTCTTTAACTTGCTCAGTAATCACACGTGGACCTGATACATAGTCACCGTACTCAGCAGTATTTGAAATAGATTGACGCATTTTCTTGAATCCACCTTCGTAGATCAAGTCAACGATCAATTTCATTTCGTGAAGAACTTCAAAGTAAGCCAATTCTGGAGCGTAACCTGCTTCTGTCAAGACTTCGAAACCTGCTTCGATAAGGGCAGTCAAACCACCACAAAGTACAGCTTGTTCACCAAACAAATCTTCTTCAGTTTCTTCTTTGTAAGTTGTTTCAAGAAGACCTACACGGGCTGCTCCAACACCTTTACACCAGTCCATAGCAATGTTTTTCGCATTTCCTGTTGCATCTTGGTATACTGCATAAAGAGCTGGAACACCAAATCCTTCTTCATAAGTACGACGCACCAAGTGTCCTGGTCCTTTAGGAGCACACATAAAGACATCTACATCCGCAGGAACTTTGATAAACTCAAAGTGGATATTGAAACCATGAGCAAATCCAACTGCATTTCCAGCTTCCAAGTTTGGAGCGATTTCTGCTTCGTACAATTCTTGTTGGATTTCGTCTGGTGCCAAAATCATGATAACGTCAGCCAATTTAGTAGCTTCTGCTACTGTGTAAGTGTCAAATCCATCTTCTTTTGCTTTGTCAAAAGATTTACCTGGACGTACACCGATGATGACATCGCGACCTGAATCACGCAAGTTTTGAGCATGCGCATGTCCTTGCGAACCATAACCAATAACGGCGATTTTTTTACCGTCAAGTGCTGCTACTTTAACATCTTTTTCATATTCCATTTGAACTGCCATAGTTTTTCTCTCTTTTCTATTATTTATTGCCTTTTAGGCTGGTTTAACAAATTTAAAATATTTTTATACTCAATGAAAATCAAAGAGCAAATTAGGAAGCTAGCCGCAGGCTGTACTTGAGTACGGCAAGGCAAAGCTGACGTGATTTGAAGAGATTTTCGAAGAGTATTAATCGCGGGTAAATCCAGTTGCACCAGTTCGAGCAATATTGCGAATACCGTATGGTCGAATAACTCGCAACAGAGCTTCACTCTTTTCAGCATTTCCTGTCATCTGAATGGTAATCGAGCTTGGTGCTACATCTACAACTGTTGCACGGAAAGGTTGAATAATCGCTAGAATCTCAGCTCGCTTCTCAGCTGGCGCTGACATCTTAACCAAAATTACCTCGCGCTCCAAATGAGGCTTGTCTGTAATATCACGAATGCGAATCACATCAATCTGACGATTGAGCTGTTTGATAATTTGCTCCACCTCATCATGTGAAGCAACATCAATAATAATGGTGATACGCGATACATTCGGATCTTCTGTTGCTCCAACAGAGATACTTTCGATATTAACCTGACGACGAGACAGGACACCGGTAAAGCGATTGAGGACTCCTGATCGATTCTGTAGTTTTGCTGTTAACATTCTACGCATGGAACTTCACCCCCAACATCTCATGATTACTCTTACCAGCTGGTACCATTGGTAACACCTGTTCCTTACGAGAAATATCTACCTCGATTAGCATAGGAACATTCTCAGTGATCACTTCAAGGTCTTGAGCCAAGGTCTCAGGATTGTCAAACTTATAGTTTTTAATGCCATAAGCTTGTGCCATCAATTGGAAATCAGGAAGGGTATCAAAGACTGACTCAGATGTTCTACCTTCATAGAAGGATTCCTGCCATTGGCGAACCATTCCAAGTGAGTGGTTATTCAGCATAACCACCTTGATTGGCACCTTGTAAATGTTCAAAATAGCCAATTCCTGGTTAGTCATTTGGAAACCGCCATCCCCAACAAACAAGACTACTTCCTTATCTGGGTTAGCAATTTTAGCCCCGATTGCTGCTGGAATTCCAAATCCCATCGTTCCCAAACCACCTGAAGTCACTAACTGACGTTCATTTTGGTAAGGATAATACTGGGCTGTCCACATTTGGTGTTGACCAACGTCTGTTACCACAATGGCATCTCCATTCGTCAACTCACCGATGCGTTCAATAACGGCTTGTGGTTGAACCACACGCTCTTTCTTGTCATAAGAACGAACACGGTTCTTGTCTTTAGTGACTTTCTCAATCCATTTCTCAGTATTATTATGAATTGTTGGTTCGGCCAGCAACATTTGCAAGGCTTTCTTAGCGTCTCCAACTACAGGAATATCCGCACTGATAATCTTGCCAATCTCAGCTGGGTCAATATCAATGTGAGCAACCTTAGCATTCTTAGCGAAGGTCTTAGGATTCCCCGTCAAGCGGTCATCGAAACGGCAACCAATACTAATCATAAAGTCCGCTTCTGTCATGGCAATATTAGCTGCGAATGACCCGTGCATGCCTCCCATTCCAAGGAAGAGTGGATGACTCGTTGCAATCGTTCCTTGTCCCAAAAGACTGGTTACCACTGGAATTTGATAGCGTTCTGCAAATTCATTTAATTCTGCAGCTGCTTCAGCATAACTAATTCCACCACCAGCTAGCAAGACTGGCTTTTTAGCCTTGGATAATTGCTTCAAGATTTTCTTGATTTGCATATCATTTGGCTCAAGAGTCGGTTGATAGCTTGGTAGGTTCACTTCTGGTGAATAGATGAAGTCCGTTTCTAAAGCAGATACGTCTTTAGGTAGGTCAATGACAACTGGCCCTGGTCGACCTGTAGTTGCGATATGGACAGCTTCCGTAATGATTCGAGGGATATCAGCTGTCTCACGAACTTGATAATTGTACTTAGTGATTGGCATGGTAATTCCCACGATGTCTGCCTCTTGAAAGGCATCCTTCCCAATCCCCGCTCGCGCCACCTGACCTGTAAAGACCAAAAGGGGAACGCTATCGCTCATGGCATCTGCAATTCCTGTAATGGCATTTGTTGCTCCCGGTCCGCTAGTGACGACGGCAACACCCAACTTTCCAGTTGATTTAGCATAACCTTCAGCTTCATGCAGACAGCCTTGCTCATGGCGTCCCAGAATGTGGCGAATGCCTTTAAAATTATATATCGCATCATAAAAAGGCAAGACTGCACCACCAGGATAACCAAAGATGGTATCAATTCCTAAATCACGAAGTGTTTCCAAAACTAGGTCCGACCCCGTCTTAGGAGATTCTAAACTGATTTTCTCCATTGTTCCCCTTTCTCTTCTCTTAAAAATAACTTGTTACTATCATACCATTTTTTCAAAAATTTTCAAGACAAAAGAAGAAATTTTCTGAATTTTCTATTTTAACGTTTATTTATGAATGTTATTTTTGTTTTTATTAAAAAGATACCGATTTCATTATTCAAAAAGAAAAAAGAACTGATTTCTCAGTTCTTCATTAATCTTATTCCACACTAAATAGGTATGGGTAAACAGGTTGTTGACCTTGATGAATCTCGACTTCAACATCTTCGAACTCTTCTGCGATTTCTTGAGCAATTTCATTGGCAAGTTCTTCGCTTCCGTCTTCACCGACATAGAAGGTTACGATTTCACTATCTTCATCCAACATATGTTTCAATGTTTCTGTCAAGGTTTGGTGCATGTCAGGGTTTGACACAAGAATTTTCCCATCAACCATACCAAGATTATCGTTTTCATGGATTTCTAAACCATCAATGGTTGTATCACGAACGGCTGTTGTGACGCTTCCGCTAACGACATCTCTAAGGGCTGCAGTCATACGCTCTTGATTTTCTTCAATTGACTTGCTTGGATCAAAGGCAAGAAGACTTGTCAAACCTTGAGGAAGAGTACGAGTCTCTACCACTACTGCTGGTTGCTCCAAAACTTCTGCTGCAGATTGAGCTGCCATGAAGATGTTTTTGTTGTTTGGCAGGAAGATGATGTTACGAGCGTTGACCTGTTCAACAGCCTTGATAAAGTCTTCTGTTGAAGGGTTCATGGTTTGACCGCCTTCGATAACATAATCCACACCTTGAGAACGGAAGATATCTGCTAGACCTTTACCAGCAACGACAGCAATCAAAGCATATTCTTTTTCTTCAGCTGGTTTGCTAACTTGAGCAGCTTCTTTTTCAACCTGTGCTTCGTGTTGGTTCCGCATATTGTCAACTTTCACCTTGACCAAGCTACCATATTTGAGACCTTCTTGCATAACAAGTCCTGGATCTTCTGTATGGACATGGACTTTGACGATTTCATCATCATTGACAACAAGGAGAGAGTCCCCGAGTTCATTCAAGTAGTTACGGAATTCGTCGTAGTCAAAATCTTTGGCATAGGTTGGACCTTGCTTAAGAGCTACCATGATTTCAGTACAGTAACCAAACGTGATATCCTCAGTCGCTACGTGACCAGCTACAGACTTATGATGTTCAGCATTAATCATTTCACTCATGTTAGCCGGAGTCGCTACAAAGTCCTCAGATGCAATATATTCACCAGTAAGGGCTGAAAGGAAACCTTCGTAGATGAAGACCAGTCCTTGACCACCTGAATCCACAACGCCAACTTCTTTCAATACTGGAAGCATGTCTGGCGTTTTAGCTAGTGCTGTTTTAGCACCTTCCAAGGCTGCGCGCATGACTTCAACAGCGTCATCTGTTTGCTCAGCTTTTTTCTTAGCACCGATAGCAGCACCGCGAGAAACTGTCAAAATCGTTCCTTCAACTGGTTTCATAACTGCCTTATAAGCAACTTCCACACCTGATTGGAAGGCAAGGGCCAAGTCTTGACCTGTTAACTCGTCTTTATCCTTGATGGCTTGTGAAAATCCACGGAAAAGCTGAGACGTAATAACTCCTGAGTTTCCACGCGCACCCATCAAAAGACCTTTGGCAAGAATGCTCGCTACCTCGCCAACTGTAGAAGCTGGCTTGTCTGCAACTTCTTTAGCTCCATTTTCAATGGTCATTCCCATGTTTGTTCCAGTATCTCCATCTGGAACTGGAAAGACGTTTAATGAATTGACATATTCAGCTTGCTTATTCAAACGAGTTGATGCAGCCTGCACCATTTCTTGAAATAAGCTAGTAGTAATTTTTGACACGGTTATTCTCCTACAACTTTGATATTTTGAATGTAGACATTTACAGTCTGAGCGGTAATTCCAAGTTGATTTTCCAAACTAAACCGAACACGCTCTTGAATGTTTTTTGACACTTCGCTAATCTTTGTTCCGTAGCTCAACACGGTATATACATCAACTGCAATACTGCCATCTTCGGCTGCCTTCACGACGACACCTTTGGAATAATTTTCCTTACCTAGAAGGGCTTGGAAATTATCTTTGAGGGCATTTTTACTAGCCATACCGACCACACCAAAAATCTCAGTTGCTGCTCCACCTACGACGGTTGCAATCACTTCATCTGTTAGTTCGATTTGACCATCTTTTGTATTAATTTTTACAGTCATCCTTTTTACCTCAACTAGTTGATACTCTATTTTATCATATTTCAGCCCAAGTGTAAAAGCAGAATACTGTATCAGCGGATATTTACTCTATTTTTCAAATGATTTTATACCTGCAGTAAAAGAAAAAAGACCCTAAGGTCTCCTTACTTTTATTATTAAACGCGTTCAACTTTACCTGATTTCAAAGCACGAGCTGAAGCCCAAACTTTTTTAGGTTTACCATCGATAAGAACAGTAACTTTTTGAAGGTTTGGTTTTACGGCACGTTTTGTTTGGTTCATCGCGTGTGAACGGTTGTTTCCTGATACAGTCTTACGACCTGTAAAGTAACATACTTTAGCCATTTGTGTTTTCCTCCTATTAGATCTAATATAGCGGATGTGCTAGCACCACATACTGTACTATGTTATCACACTTTCTCTGTTTTGGCAAGGGGATTGAAAGATTTTTTTATTTAACGTAAACAACTCCTAATTTCCCAAAAGCCACATCTCCACGGATAATCAAGGTTTTGCTGGTTGGCGCTAGAGGAGTATCTGCCTTGGCTACGCCACAGAAAGTTTCTACCTTTAAATCAACTCCCCAATGTTTAGGAACATAGATAACTGCATTCCCAAAACCGACTTCCACTTTCAGAGTTGCGCTATCTCCTAAAATCTCTGCATTGTCATAATAGATTTTGGCATTTCCAAAACCAACTTCTACTTGGTCGTCTACCAATTCTTGATTTTGCTTGTAGAAAGTCCCAGTCCCAAAAGCAACTTCCTTATCTGTAAGAATGGTCTTTTTACCATCATACCACCATTTTTTCCCATTCCAAGTTCTGTTAGAATGAGTGAGTGCGCTGACACCCATTACGATTAAAATACTTGCCCAGAACAATGACTGATTAGGAATTGGTAAAATGCCATAAAAGTGGTTAGCAATCATTAAGGCTACTAGAGCTGTAAAAGAGGCTGAAGTTAAGTGACGACGCAACAAAGCTCCAACTGATTGATAGGCAAAAAATGCAATACCAAGCAAGGGCCAAATTTGCCCACCGAATGAAGGGATTCCAAAATTTCCTTGTAATAATATTAAAGCTGCCAATACTAGCAACACAATACCAAATGCTTTCTTTTTCATGTTCTTACCTCATGTTTCTTAGATTTTCTTTTAGGAGGGATTGGTAATGTCGTGAGACATGAACCTCCTTATGGGTCTGATAAAAGGAAATGGTGCCCGTTCCTGAAAAGGACTTGTCCACCGAGTAAACCTGACGGATATTTGCGATAGTTGACTTGGATACTCGACTAAAATAGCGAGGCAGGATCGACTCTAACTCATAGAGTTTGAGCCGAACTTCGTAGGCATCTTTCTGGGTATGGGCATAAATCTTGCTACCTTCCGTCTCAAAGAAGAGAATTTCCGACAAATCCAGATAATATTCACCTGTTCCCTTATAAAAAATCAACCGAGGAGACTTGGATTCTTGCAAGAGCCGCTGTAAATCCGCAATCTCATCTGTCAAAGCCGCTGCCTTGATGACAATTTCAGTTTCCTCTAAATTGCTGTCAATTTCGATTCGTAACTTCATTCCATCTCCTTTCTGACTCTACTATATCAAAGCTAAAATAAGAAAACAAGAGCAAAAAAGCAAGTGGTTACTTTAGACCCGTAAGTGGTTGTAAGGCTACCCTAACTTACAGGTCAACATAGAAAGAAAATCACCCCCCACACAAGAGCACACATATAGCCAACCACTACATCCTTGGGATAATGCACGCCACCTAGAACTCGCACAAGGCCGAGGAGGGCTGACAAGACCAACAAGATAACCCCTACAGATAAACTAGCATGTAAGCAAGCCATGGAGATAATGGTTGCTGAAAAGACATGACGGCTGGGCATAGACTGACCAGGACTATCTCTGTCAAGCAAGGGTTTAATATCCCATTCCTCATAAGGCCTAGGAGTATTGATTTTCTTACGAAGAAGGGACAAAATAACAAAGCCTGATGCAGGGACAAACACATAGATCCAGACCTGTTTCTCAAGTCCTTGTTGGAGATAGACAGTTGCTAACAAGGTTAGATAAATTATAGGCATAACTACCGTCATAAAGCGATTGAAAGTTCTTAACAAGCTCAGAAGAAAGGGCCTATTTTCAATGTTAGCAGCAATGTAGTCATACCATTCTTGATAATTTTTCATATATTTTCTCATCACTTACTCAAATTTTGCTTACAGGGAAGCACTTGTCTTCTAGTATAGTGCAGAAAAAGAAGGCCGTCAAGCCTTCTTTCGATTTATTCTTCTGCTTCGTCTTCTGTAAATTGACTGTTGTAGAGGTCAGCGTAGAAACCAGCTTGCGCCATCAGCTCATCATGATTTCCTTGCTCGATGATATTTCCATCTTTCATAACCAGAATAAGATCAGCATTTCGGATAGTAGACAAGCGGTGGGCGATGACAAAGGAAGTTCTTCCCTCCATCAAACGGTCCATGGCTTTCTGGATTAATTCTTCCGTCCGTGTATCAACCGAAGAGGTCGCTTCATCTAGGATTAGGAGTGGTGCATCTTTCAGCAAAGCGCGAGCAATGGTCAAGAGTTGCTTTTGTCCGACAGACAAGGTCACTGTATCGTCCAAGACGGTATCGTAACCATCTGGGAGGGTCATAATAAAGTGATGAATCCCTACAGCCTTGCTGGCTTCAATCACGCGCTCATCGCTAATATCCTTTTGGTTATAGATAAGATTGTCTCGGATAGTGCCTTCAAAGAGCCAAGTGTCCTGCAAGACCATTGAAAAGGCATCATGCACTTCCGAACGCTTCATCTCCTTGGTATCCACACCATCGATACGGATGCTTCCCTTATCAATCTCATAGAACTTCATCAAAAGATTGACAATAGTTGTCTTCCCAGCTCCGGTCGGTCCGACAATGGCAACCTTTTGACCTGCATGAGCAGTCGCAGAAAAGTCATTAATGATGGTTCGCTCTGGTGTATAACCAAAGGAAACTCGATCAAAGACCACTTGCCCTTTCATATCGCTCAGCTGTCTTTCTTTATGAGATTCATCTTCCATTTCCTCTTCACCTAAGAATTCGAAGACACGTCCCATGGCTGCGCAAGTTTGCTGAAGACTGGTAATCCCTTGAGCAATTTGGGAAAGGGGCTGAGAAAAGATACGAACGTAGGCCATAAAGGCAACGATAATCCCGATACTAATCTGCCCATTCAGAGCCAAAGCTGCACCAACAATAATCACCAAGGCATAGCTAAAGTTCCCAATAAACATCATAATCGGCATCATAATCCCTGAAATAAACTGAGATTTCCAGATACTATCATACAGACGATGGTTTAATTTCGCAAACTCTTCTTTCGTGCTCTCGATAGCATTGTAGCTGGTCACCACATTATGACCAGAGTACATTTCTTCCACATAACCATTGACAGCTGCCAAATCCTGTTGCTGACTTTTAAAGAATCCCTGTGATTTGCCCATAAAGACAGACACGAAAGCAAAACCAATAAGAGTTGAAACAACCGTCACCAAAGCTAAAATCCAGTTCATACCAAACATGGTTACTAAGACAGCCACGACCAGTAAGCTAGATGAAAGAACTGTTCCTAGACTTTGATTGAGGGATTGGGCTGCAGTGTCAACGTCATTAGTCACACGAGACAAGGTATCTCCTTGAGAATGCCCATCAAAATATCCTAATGGAAGGCGATTGATTTTCTCTGCAATAGCTCTTCTCAAACGCTCTGAAAAACGTTGAATAGCTGTTGTAAACAGAAAGGCCTGCAAATAATTTGATAAAAGTCCAATCACATAGATGACGGCCAAAAAACCACCAATAGCTGCAACCGCCGCGACATCCACACTTGTTTCCAAACCACTGGCAATAATATTAGTCATTTCCTTGATACGGGTTGGACCATATACAGTAATGATATTGGATAAGATTGTTGCTAGAAAGGCGATTAGAAGGGCAAACTGGAGGCCTGCAAGATAGGGTTTACTCTGTTTCCAGAGAGACATTTTCTTATTTTCCATGTTCCAATTCCTCCTTCGATAGTTGTGAATAGGCAATTTCTTGGTAAACTTCGTTATTAGCTAGAAGTTCCTTGTGGGTGCCTTGTCCCACGACTTTTCCTTGATCCAAGACCAAAATCAAATCTGCATCCATAATCGTTGAAATACGCTGTGCAACGATAAGCTTGGTCATAGACTTGGTTTTCTCTGCTAGCTCTTGGCGTAGGACACGGTCTGTCTTGTAGTCCAAAGCTGAGAAGGAGTCATCAAAGATGAGGATTTCTGGCTTCCGAGCTAAGGCACGCGCAATTGCCAGACGCTGTCTTTGACCACCTGAGAAGTTGGTTCCTCCTTGGGCCACTTCTGACGATAAGCCCGCTTCCTTGTCTTCGATAAAGTTCTTAGACTGGGCCAACTCCAAAGCCTGCCACATAGCCTGTTCACTAAGTGGTGTTTCTTGACTGTGTCCAAAGTCCAAATTGCCCTTAACATCACCTGAAAAGAGAACCGCTTTCTGAGGAATATAACCAACCTTGTTGCGCAAATCTTTCAAGTCATAGTCTTGAACATTGACACCATCCACCAGAATTTCTCCTTCTGACACATCGTAGAAACGTGGAATCAGATTGACCAGAGTTGATTTACCAGAACCTGTTGACCCAATAAAGGCCACTGTTTGACCAGCTTCTGCTTTAAAGCTGACATGCTCGATAACCGCCTCCGAATTTGCCGCATAGCGGAAGGTCACATCCTTAAACTCGACCTGACCTTTGAGATTTTCATCAGCCAGCTGCGCTTGAGCAGGATTTTGGATAGAAGAATGTAAATCTAGAACCTGGTTAATCCGCTTGGCAGAGACCATGGTTCGGGGAAGAACGATGAAGAGCGCCCCCATGAGAAGGAAGCCCATGACAACCTGCATGGCATAAGACATGAAAACAACCATATCACTAAAGAGAGGCAGGCGCGCCGTCGGAGCAGCATCGTTGATTACATAGGCTCCAATCCAGTATATCGCCACACTCAAACCACTTGAAATTCCCATCATGATAGGATTCAAAATGGCCATGAGACGGTTGACAAACAAATTCAAGCGTGTCAATTCATCATTTGCTGCTGCAAATTTTTCATTTTGGTAATCCTCTGCATTGTAGGCACGAACGACGCGAATACCTGTTAAACTCTCACGAGTGATACTGTTCAGTTTATCTGTCAACCCCTGAATCAAGGACTGTTTTGGAAAGGCTAGCGTCATCAAAACAGTCGTCATCAGGACGTTGACAATCACTGCCACAAGTACGGCCCAGAGCCAGTATTCTGAATGGCCTAAAATCTTCCCGATAGCCCAGATAGCCATAATCGGACCACGCGTAACTACTTGCAAGCCCATGGTAATCAACATTTGAACTTGAGTAATGTCATTGGTAGTACGCGTCAAGAGGCTAGGAATAGAGAATTTCTTAATCTCTGTCTGCGAGTAATCCAAAACTCGGTTAAAAATATCACTTCTCAGCCTACTAGTATAAGAAGCGGCCACTCTGGACGAAAAAAATCCAACTGCAACTGCGGATAAGAAGGCTAGAAAGGACATTCCCACCATCATACCTGCTGGTTGCCATAACTCATCCAAGTTGGTTCTTTGACTTCCTAGTAAATTCGTAATTTTCGAGATATAGGTCGGCACTTCTAACTCTAGATAGACCGAAAAGCAGGTAAAGAGAATGGCTAGTAAAATCATCCCCCATTCTTTCCTACTAATTCGTTTGGCTAATTTCTTCATTCTCTCCTCCTATTCCCTTGATATTTGCCTGTAGTTGACCGAGAACTTTCTCAAAAATCAGTAATTCATCTTCATCAATGTCTGCCATCAACTGGTTGTCAATGCGTTCAAAGAAGGCTTTAACCTGCTTCATTTGAGAACGCGATTTGTCCGTCAGACGAACAAACTTAGCCCGCTTATCGCTAGAACTCGCTTCCAATTCCACCAAACCATTTTGCACCATACGCTTGACTAGATTACTAGCAACAGACTTGGTAATATTGAGTTCTTGTTCAATATCCTTGATGAGCGTTAATTCTTGTTCATGCTCACGCCAACCTAAAAAACGCAGAACTTGTCCTTGAGGTCCACCCATAAATTCAATACCACAACGTTTGGCTTCCTTTTGTACCATCAGATGTACCTGGTGGCCGAAACGTTTTAAAACTAACATCGGTTTATCCATACTAACTCCTTTCTAACTATCACATTTAGTTCTCCTAGGAACTAAACAAGTTTCCATGAGAACTATTTTACCACTTTGAAAAGGGATGTCAAGAAAAAGTTTCCTAGAGAACTATTTTTCTTGATTCAAAAAATCCCAAGTGATTTTTTCACTTAGGATCATGTTCACTAGGTTAAATTAGAATCCGTCTACGTTTGTGTAGATCTTTTGTACGTCTTCGTCGTCTTCAAGAACGCTGTAAAGTTTTTCAAAGGTTTCAAGGTCATCGCCTGACAATTCCACTTCTGACTGAGGAATCATTTCCAATTCGGTCACTTGGAATTCTTCAATACCTGACTCACGAAGGGCAACGATAGCCTTGTGAAGGTCAGTTGGAGCTGTGTAAACTGTGATTGTACCTTCTTCTGCTTCTACATCATCCACATCCACATCTGCTTCAAGCAATTGCTCAAAGACTGCATCGGCATCTTCACCTGCAAATACGATAACACCCTTGTTGTCGAAGAGATAAGAAACCGAACCTGAAGCACCCATGTTTCCGCCGTTTTTACCAAAGGCTGCACGGACATTAGCCGCTGTACGGTTAACGTTTGAAGTCAAAGTATCAACAATCAGCATAGAACCATTTGGTCCAAAACCTTCGTAACGTCCTTCTGTAAAGGTTTCGTCTGTGTTTCCTTTAGCCTTGTCCAAAGCTTTATCGATAACGTGTTTTGGCACTTGGGCTTGTTTAGCACGGTCGATAACGAATTTCAAAGCTGAGTTTGATTCTGGATCTGGATCACCTTTTTTAGCTGCTACATAGATTTCTACACCAAATTTTGCATATACTTTAGAGTTAGCTCCATCTTTAGCCGTTTTCTTGGCTACGATATTGGCCCATTTACGTCCCATTAGGAATCTCCTTTTTTCACATTTTAATCTTTCTTATTATAACACAAGTTTTTTCGATTTTCACTAGAGGAAATGGATTTTATTCAGCAAATCGAGCTATGATGACACTTTTGTTGCCAAGATGGCCTTACCTTCTTTTATCAAGGGGTGACGAAACAGTGAGAAATACAGTTGGATAGTCATGGCAACCCAGATAAGGGGTTCGCAAAGGATAACTCCCTTATAGCCCGCCCAAGGGATAATCAAGCACACAAAAGCAATTTTCCCAATTAGTTCGATAAAGCTAGAAACCAGAGGAAGGATTTTTTGCCCCAAGCCCTGCAAACAATTGCGATAAATTAACAAGAGACTCAAAATAGGATAAAAAGCTGAGCTGATTTGCAGATAGAGACTGCCATTTCCTACCAAGTAGCTATCCGTCGAACTAGCTAAGAAGGAAACCAAGGCTGGACTGGCAAAAAAGAGGAAGATACAAACAAAAACTGCCCAGGATATACTTAAACGACTGCCGATTCTAAGACCTTGGACAATGCGGTCTGGGCTCTTAGCACCTAAATTCTGCGAAGCAAAGGTCGTCATCGAAGCGGAAATAGCGGTCATGGGAAGAAGGGCGAAGGCCATAATGCGTCGAGCTGCTGTTTGAGCACTAATAATCACGGCTCCAAAGGTATTAACAGAAGACTGTAAAATCACACTACCAATGGACACAATTGAACTCATCAAGCCCATAGCCAAACCTTGCTCCAAGAGATCGGCGTATAAGGCCTTGTCCCATTTGAAATGCTTGAGTTGAGGGAGTAGCTCAGGCACACTCTTACGGATATAATAAAAGCAAAGAACCGCTGATAAACCCTGCGAAATGATGGTAGCAAGTCCCGCCGATTGAACTCCAAGATGCAATTGCGTAATAAAATAGAGATCCAGAACCACATTGACCAGAGCAGAGAAAATCAAAAAACCAAGCGCAGCCAGACTGTCCCCAATAGACCGCAACAAGCCTGCAAAAAGATTATAAGCAAAGCTGACACCAACACAGGTTACAATCATAGAAATATATTGATAAGACTGAGGAAGGATTTCTGCAGGAGTATCTAGGTATTGCAAGAGAGGATACAAACCAAGAAAGCCCAGCAGCATAACTACAACACTCAAAAGAGCACCTAAAATCCAGGTGGCTGCTACTGCTTCCTTAATTTTTATAAAATTCCGAGCCCCGTAATAACGGGCAATGACAATTCCCATGCCATTACCAACACCAAGAGTAAAACCTACAATCAGGTCAAAAATCGCTGTCGTCGCTCCTACTGCAGCCAAGGATTCTTGACCAAGAAATCGCCCAACAATCAAGACATCAGCAGTATTATAGAGCTGTTGAAAAATATTTGATAGCAAGATTGGAAAGGCAAAACTCAAAAGCGAGGGAAGAATCGGACCATGTATCAGGTCCACTGTTCGTTTTTTATTCATAAGGCTATTATATCAGCTTTCTAGAGGAGCGACAAGAAACAGCAAACTATAAATGATCTAAAAACTTGAATCAAAAACCAAAAAAGCAGTGGATTCCTCCACTACTTTGACAGCTTATTCTTCAATTTCGATTTCAAGCTCATCGCCTAGGTCAAGAGTTACTTCTTCATTCACAGAATCTGCTTGAACTGCTTCATCTTTTTTAGTTTCAACACCTTCTACAGAAGCTTCCTCTCCATCAATCAAACCAAATTGAACACGGACTTGATGGTCAATCTCATCAAAGACTTCTGGATTATCTGCCAAGTATTTCTTAGCATTTTCAGAACCTTGCCCAATTTTCTCATCCTTATAAGAATACCAAGCTCCTGCTTTTTTGATGATATCCAAATCGCTTGCGATCTTCAAAAGTTCACCAGTCTTAGAAATCCCTTCTCCGTACATGATTTCCACGAAGGCTTCCTTAAATGGTGGAGCCACCTTGTTTTTCACGACCTTAATCTTAGTTTCTTTACCGACGTTGGTGTCTTTTTGGTCACCAGTTCCCTTGATTTGCGTACTTCCACGAACATCCAAACGGACTGATGCGTAAAATTTCAGAGCACGTCCACCAGGAGTTGTTTCTGGATTTCCAAACATGACCCCAACTTTTTCACGTAATTGGTTGATAAAGATGGCAATTGTTTTGGTTTTATTGATAGAAGCACCTAGCTTACGCATGGCCTGGCTCATCATACGAGCCTGCAAACCAACGTGGCTATCTCCGATATCTCCATCAATTTCTGCACGAGGTACAAGGGCAGCAACTGAGTCGACCACGACAAGATCTACAGCACCTGAGTCAATCAATTTTCCTGCAATCTCAAGACCTTGCTCTCCTGAATCTGGTTGAGACAAGAGCAATTCGTCAATGTTGACACCAAGGGCCGCAGCATAAGCTGGATCGAGGGCATGTTCCGCATCGATAAAGGCTGCAATTCCACCTTCTTTTTGCGCTTGCGCAACTGCATGAAGAGCAACCGTTGTCTTACCAGATGACTCTGGTCCGTAGATTTCGATGATACGTCCCTTAGGATAACCACCTGAACCAAGGGCAATATCAAGAGCCAAGGAACCGGAGCTCATCACTTGCACCTTTTGCTCAGCACGTTCACCCAAACGCATGATTGAACCCTTACCAAAGTCTTTCTCAATCAATTTAAGAGCGTCATTCAAGGCTTTTTCACGTTCTGCCCCGAATTTTTTTGAAATTTCATCTAATTTTTTTGGTTTTTTCGCCATTCTATTCTCCTACATTCTAATGGTCCTCAGACCTATCTACTATTATATCAAAAGTTAGTCACTTAATAAAGCCTTGCGAACTAGGTTAAAGGCATGCATAACCGCAATGTGACGTACATCTGCTCGACTTCTACCTCCAATATTAACCTTGATGACCTTAGTTCCATGCTCCTGTGCCAAGCCTATGAAGACTGTTCCAGCCGGGTGTCCTTCGAGGCTATCTGGTCCTGCCACTCCAGTCAAACTAAGGCCAAAATCTGACTGGGTCTTGCTTCGTGCCTGCTCAGCCATCTTCTGAGCTGTAAATTCAGATACCACACCCTGTTCTTCCAAGTCCTTGACAGGAATATCCAACATCTTTGATTTTTCCTCCAGGCTATAGGTCACGAAACCACCCTTAAATATACTTGAAGCTCCTGAAAAATCCGCCACAGTAGCTTGGAAAAGCCCTGCCGTCAAACTCTCTGCAGCCGTGATAGTTTTCCCTTGTTTTTTCAGTTCTTCTACCACAATGCTGGCCAAGCTAGCCTCCTCTCCATAACCATAACAGAGGTCTCGTAAAGAAATTCCTTCGAAAGTCTGGCAGTCCAAGATTTGATTTCCCAAGATATCCAGCGCTTGATTCGCCTCTTCTTGACTGCTAGCCTTTGTTGACAGACGCAGAGTGACTTCTCCTGTCTTAGCATAAGGGGCCAAGGTCGGATCTGTTTGATTATCAATCAAATCAGCCAAAATCGTCACCAGCTGACTTTCGCCAATTCCAAAGAAACGAAGAACTCGGGAATACAACTTGCTCCCTGTCATCAACTTGGGTAGAAGTTGGTTTAAGACCATAGGTTTCATTTCACTTGGTGGACCTGGAAGGACGACATAGGTCACTCCATCGACTTCCAATATTCCTCCCACAGCCAGTCCTGTTTCGTTGGGCAGCGGAGTCGCTCCTTCTACAATTTGAGCTTGTCTTTCGTTATTCGATGTTCGGGCATAGTCTGGTCGCTGGGCAAAAAAGACATCCAACTTCTCCTGTGCCTGAGGATCGAAGACTAATGCTTTCCCTAAGAATTTAGCCAAAGTTTGTTTGGTCAAATCGTCCTCAGTTGGCCCCAAACCACCTGTTAAAATCACCAGATTGCTCCGTTGACTGGCAATTTCGAGCAAAGACAAGAGACGAGCTTCATTGTCTCCTACAGCCGTCTGAAAATATACGTCTACCCCAATCTCTGCTAGTTTTTCCGATAAAAACTGAGCATTGGTATTGACAATCTGCCCTGTCAAAATCTCTGTTCCAACAGCAATGATTTCTGCTTTCATGTTTCCTCCTACCTATCTATTCGTATTTTTTTGAAAAAATCGCAGGAAATTTCCCACGATTAATTTTTTATTTGTATTAAAAAACGAACTATTCTACTTCATTTGTTACAAAAACACCTTGTTGTTGATTCTCCCCATCACCAACAGGCACCCGTCCAAACAAATCTTCAAATAAGACAACATTTGTTTCAAGCTGAGTGACTTCTTCTTGCCCCAAAGAACGTCGCAGTATATTCTGCATTTCCAACATATGCTCTCTTGAAACAATCTGATAAGAAATACCTTGCAACATCTCTCCTTCGCCCTTTAATTGTTGAGATTCAATGGTTTTAAATGAATCTTTATAGCCCAACAAGCTTGGAATACTTTTCGCAGATAAATCAATATTAGTCTGCATATTAGTGCTTAAAGCTTTTAAGATAGACTGATAGTGACTAACGCTATTCAAACTAAGAACTTTTTCAACAACCTTTTGAATGACTTCACGCTGACGCTTCTGACGTCCGTAGTCTCCTTCTGGGTCTTGATAACGCATGCGGGAATAAACAAGCGCTTCTTCTCCATTTATTGTCTGTTCTCCAACACCAATAGAAATGGTGTTAAATTCTTCTTGGTCACTGATAGAAATTGGGAAACCTAGTGTATTATTAACCGTAATCCCCCCCACTGCATCTACCAATTGTTGCAATCCTTGCATATTAACCATAATGTAGCGATCGATATGGATATTCATCATCTTTTGAATGGTTGAAATAGCTAACTCTGCACCACCACCAGCATAGGCAGCGTTTAACTTCGCTTCCTCAATCTGGCCATCTTTATGCTGAATTTTAGTCAGGATGTCACGTTCCAAACTCAACATCATGGTTTTCTTAGTATGTGGATTCACCGTCAAGAGAATCATGGAATCACTATTTCCCTCCCAAGGGTCCGTTCGTTCCACGTTTCCAGTATCAACCCCCATCAAAAGAATCGTTAATGGTTCAGTCGCCTCAATAACATTGGTTTCTTCTCCAATTTTTTTATAGGTTTTTGATAAGGTTTGTGTACCTTGCTGATAAATAGTATAAGCAAAAACACCCACACCCAAAACCGTCACAGCTAGAAAAGCTAGCACCATTCCAATAATTTTTTTAACCATATTTCTATTAATCTATCAGCCTACCCATCAGGTAAACATCGATAAATTCCCCTTCTTCTATGTACGCACCGCGCTCTTGTCTACCTTCAATTACAAAGCCATGTTTTTGATATAGATAAACTGCAGCCTGATTACGAGTTTGGACAGTAAGTTGAAGTCGACGAAGAATGCCACTAGCCTGTGCCCATTCTATGACTTCTTCAAGTAACAAACTCCCCAGTCCATTATTCCAATACTTCTTACCAATCACAATAAAGAGATCTCCAATATGACGAACTCTCTTGCGTTGATCAGCTGTGATATTTACAAGACCAGCAATTTCATCATTCAGCAAGGCCAGTAAAGTGATTTGATTTTCCGAGTGAGCCTGTTTATCCAAAAACAACTCCATCTCAGTATCTGTCATCAAAATGCCATTCCTGTCCAGACTGGTAAAATCTGTTTCTACACTGACACGATTTAAAAATGTCACTAATTCAGCCGCATCACTAGGTTCTGCTTCTCTAATGAGCAATTCATACTCCATGTTGAAGCTCCTCTAAGAGTTTTTCTGCACGCAAACCCTTTGCTTGGAAATGTAATCTGCGACCGTCTTCTTCTTTTAGAATTTCCAATTCTAAATAATTATCTGGCAAGGCATCACCTAAAAGATGTCCCCACTCGATGACAGTTACCCCACCACCAAAGAGAAACTCATCCAAATCAATAGAATCCGCATCTCCCTCAATACGATAAACATCTAGGTGGTAAAGCGGAAGACGACCTTCATACTCTCTTACGATAGTGTAGGTTGGACTCTTAATCATCTGGAAAATCTGTAACCCTTTAGCTAGACCTTTTGTAAAGGTCGTTTTGCCTGCTCCAAGTTCTCCAGTTAGAATTAAAACATCATTCTTTTCTAATAAGTAGCCCAAACGTTCACCTAAGGACTGTAACTCTTCTTCGTTTTTAGTGTACATGTTTCTATTATACCAAAAAGTTGTTCTTTGTCGAGATATTATCTGTGAATTCCATATTATGAATTGTAAAAACTTCGGTCAGTTCTTATTTTGATTTTAAAATAGAAATAGTAAGAAGACAACTAATAAGATATCTCTCATCAAATGGCTGTAAAACGAAACTTCCCAGCGAATGACTTTTGGCACCAACAGTCCTAAAAATAGCATTCCCAAGGTAATATAAAACGTCATGGATAATAGCATCCAAGGATTTCTGAGAAAGATTAGAATAGCTAGTCCACTAATAAAACAGATTTCCTTCTTACCCAAAATCTTTTTCAATCCATTTACATACTTCTGAATCGGTAGAAAAACTAACAAATCAATACCAAATAAGAAAAAGAAACTTGGTAGAAAGGCTTCCACAAACCCTTCTACGGATGTATTTCCTGCAAGGATATGGTCTATGACAATTAAAGCTAAACCCAAAATGTTTACTAAGAGCAAGAGACTATACAAGAATTGTTGCTTATCTTCCTTAAAAACTGAATAAGATTGATTTCGCTGTCCACTATAGTAGTTTAGCCCTGCACCAATACTGGCAAGGAGCAACATGCCAACTAAATAATAGAAGCAGTTTTGATTTAACATCAAAGCCCAAGTCGATAAACTTAAACAAGAACAGCTACTAAGACCAAAAAACGTCAGCAATAACAAAACACGAATTTGCTTTTTCATTTTTTCCATCATTCTTCCTCCCTTACTTGCTCTTATTATAAGCTAGAAATTCTCATCATTGCTAGAATATTTCTCAACTGTCAGTTTTCTACTCTAAAATGCAAAAAAGTTTGATGCAAGTAACCCTTACATCAAACTTTTACTACTTTCCGTCAAACCAAAGAGCAATTTCTCGCTTAGCTGACTCTTCTGAATCTGAACCATGTACAACATTTTGGATAGGTTGATTTTCACTAGCAGCTTTTGCAAAATCACCTCGAATCGTTCCTGGTAAAGCTTCTTCTGGACGAGTCGCACCCATCATAGTCCGCCAAGTTTCGATTACTTTGGGACCAGAAATGATACCTACAAGAACCGGTCCTGAAGTCATAAATTCACGAATCGGTGGGTAAAAACCTTGACCAACCAAGTCCTGATAGTGCTGGTCAATTAACTCTTCTGAAATCTTTGAACGCAACTCCAATTTTTCGATTGTCAATCCACGTTGTTCGATGCGTTTCAACACCTCACCCACTAATCCTCTTTTTACACCATCTGGTTTAATGATAAAAAATGTTTGTTCCATACTTGTCTCCTTTGTCAGCTTCTTTCTTTTATACTCTTCGAAAATCTCTTCAAACCACGTCAACGTCGCCTTGCCGTAGGTATGGTTACTGACTTCGTCAGTTCTATCCACAACCTCAAAGCAGTGCTTTGAGCAACCTGCGGCTAGTTTCCTAGTTTGCTCTTTGATTTTCATTGAGTATTATTTTACCACATTTCATGGAAAAATTGAGAAAGTTTTCAGAAAAGAGAAAGAGAACCCGAAGGCTCTCTCATTCTCTTTTATTCTACTGTTTCTTCCACAGTTTCAACGGCAGTATCCACAACTACTTCTGTTGTTTCTTCATTCCCTTCTTCCTCTACTGGAGGATTAAGGTATTCTTCTTCGTTGATAGCTTGTGGTTCAAGGTTACGGTAACGGGCCATACCAGTACCAGCTGGGATGATCTTACCGATGATAACATTTTCTTTAAGTCCAAGGAGATGGTCTTTCTTACCACGGATAGCCGCGTCAGTAAGGACACGAGTTGTTTCCTGGAAGGAAGCCGCTGACAAGAAACTATTTGTTTCAAGTGAGGCTTTGGTAATTCCCATAAGAACTGGGCGACCTGTCGCTGGAACTCCACCTGCTATAAGGACATCTTTGTTAGCATCTGTAAAGTCATTGATATCCATAAGGGTACCCATGAGAAGGTCTGTGTCACCTGGATCCATGACACGGACTTTACGGATCATTTGACGAACCATTACCTCGATGTGTTTGTCACCGATTTCTACCCCTTGGCTACGGTAAACTTTTTGTACTTCACCGAGAAGGTAAGTTTCAACTGACAAGACATCACGGACTGCAAGGAGACGTTTTGGTTGGATAGAACCTTCTGTAAGAGCAGCACCACGCGCTACTTGGTCTCCAACTTCGACACGCATACGAGCTGTAAATGGAACGACGTATTCACCTTCGCCAGTTTCACCCTTAACAAAGACTTTCTTAGTACGAGTTGATGCATCTTCTTCGATAGCAGTAACTTGTCCTTTAACCTCTGTGATAACCGCTTCCCCTTTAGGATTGCGGGCTTCAAAGATTTCTTGGACACGAGGAAGACCCTGAGTGATATCGGTATTTGAGGCAACCCCACCCGTGTGGAAGGTACGCATTGTAAGCTGTGTACCAGGTTCCCCGATAGATTGGGCAGCGATTGTACCAACTGCTTCACCAACTTCAACCGCATCACCAGTCGCCAAGTTGATACCGTAACAATGACGGCAGACACCATGACGAGTGTTACATGTAAATACAGAGCGGATAGTCACTTCTTCCACACCAGCGTTGACAATTTCACGCGCCTTGTCTTCTGTAATCAACTCATTTGGACCGATAATAACTGCACCAGTTTCTGGATGTTTAACAGTTTTCTTAGTGTAACGACCGTTGAGACGTTCTTCAAGAGACTCGATCATCTCTTTTCCTTCTGCGATAGAGCGGATCAAGAGACCACGATCTGTTCCACAGTCGTCCTCACGGATGATAACGTCTTGGGCAACGTCAACCAAACGACGAGTCAAGTAACCTGAGTCGGCTGTCTTAAGGGCCGTATCGGTCATACCTTTACGGGCACCGTGAGTTGAGAAGAACATTTCGAGTACTGACAAACCTTCACGGAAGTTTGAAAGGATTGGCAATTCCATGATACGTCCGTTCGGAGCAGCCATCAGACCACGCATACCGGCAAGCTGTGAGAAGTTTGAGATATTACCACGGGCTCCAGAGTCCATCATCATAACGATTGGGTTCTTAGGATCTTGGTTGGCAATCAAACGTTTCTCAAGTTTTTCACGGGCAGCACGCCATTCAGCTGTAACAGCATTGTAACGCTCGTCGTCTGTAATCATACCACGACGGAATTGTTTTGTGATTTGTTCTACACGTTTGTGTGATTCTTCAATGATTTCAGCCTTGTCATCAACGACTGGGATATCGGCAATACCCACTGTCAATCCTGCAAGAGTTGAGTGGTGGTAACCGAGGTTCTTCATACGGTCAAGTAGGGCAGAAGTTTCTGTCGTACGGAAACGTTTGAAGATTTCAGCGATGATATTTCCAAGGTTTTTCTTCTTGAATGGAGGGTTAAGTTCAAGATTGCTGATAGCTTCCTTGATATCTCCACCAAGTGGCAAGAAATATTTAGCTGGAACGCCTTCTGTCAAGTTGGCATTGTTTGGTTCTTGCAAGTATGGTAGACCCTCTGGCATGATGTCGTTGAAGAGGATTTTACCAACTGTTGTAAGCAAGACCTTGTGTCTTTGCTCTTCTGTCCATGGTTTGTTGAGGCTGTCTGTTGCGATACCAACACGTGAGTGGAGGTGAACATAACCATTACGGTAAGCCATAACGGCTTCGTCACGGTCTTTGAAGACCATTCCTTCACCTTCACGGCCAGCTTCTTCCATAGTCAAGTAGTAGTTACCCAAAACCATATCCTGAGATGGGGTAACAACTGGTTTACCATCTTTCGGGTTCAAGATGTGCTCAGCAGCGAGCATGAGGATACGAGCTTCTGCTTGGGCTTCTTCTGAAAGCGGTACGTGGATGGCCATTTGGTCCCCGTCAAAGTCGGCATTGTAGGCTTCACAGACAAGTGGGTGCAAGCGAAGGGCCTTACCATCAATCAAGACTGGCTCGAAGGCTTGGATACCCAAACGGTGAAGGGTCGGTGCGCGGTTAAGAAGTACTGGGTGTTCTTTGATTACTTCTTCAAGGATATCCCAGATACGCTCGTCTCCACGTTCCACCAAGCGTTTAGCCGCTTTGACGTTTTGCACGATATCACGTGCAACGATTTCTCGCATAACGAATGGTTTAAAGAGCTCAATCGCCATTTCACGTGGCACACCACATTGGTACATCTTAAGCGTTGGACCAACGGCGATAACGGAACGTCCTGAGAAGTCAACACGTTTACCGAGCAAGTTTTGACGGAAGCGTCCTTGTTTACCTTTAAGCATATGGCTCAATGATTTCAATGGACGGCTACCTGGTCCTGTGATTGGACGACCACGACGACCATTGTCAATCAAAGCGTCAACCGCTTCTTGAAGCATACGCTTCTCATTTTGAACAATAATACCTGGTGCATTCAACTCAAGCAAACGAGCCAAACGGTTGTTACGGTTGATAACACGGCGGTAAAGGTCATTCAAGTCAGATGAGGCAAAACGGCCACCATCCAACTGCAACATTGGACGAAGATCTGGTGGAATAACCGGAAGGATGTTGAGAATCATCCATTCAGGTTTGTTTCCAGACTTGTAAAAGGCATCCAAAACATCCAAACGACGGATAGCTTTGACACGTTTTTGTCCAGTAGCTGTTTTCAACTCTTCTTTGAGTTCAGCAATTTCTTTTTCAAGATCTACTTGTTTTAGAAGGTCTTGGATAGCTTCGGCACCCATCTTGGCAACGAATGATCCATAACCATACTCACGCAAGCGCTCACGGTATTCGCGCTCTGTCATGATAGACTTGTGCTCAAGTGGTGTATCCTTAGGATCAATCACCACATAAGCCGCAAAGTAGATAACTTCCTCGAGGGCACGAGGGCTCATATCAAGGGTCAAGCCCATACGGCTTGGAATCCCCTTGAAGTACCAGATGTGAGATACAGGGGCTTTCAACTCAATGTGCCCCATGCGCTCACGACGAACTTTCGTACGCGTTACTTCAACCCCACAACGGTCACAAACAATCCCTCTGTAACGAATGCGTTTGTACTTACCACAAGCACATTCCCAGTCTTTTGTAGGACCAAAGATAACTTCATCAAATAGTCCTTCACGTTCTGGTTTCAAGGTACGGTAATTGATTGTTTCAGGTTTTTTGACTTCTCCATAAGACCATGAACGGACTTTACTTGGAGAAGCTAGGGTTATTTGCATACTTTTAAAACGATTTACATCAACCACTATTTCTTCCCTTTCTATTCTAAGTGAACTGCTTATTCTTGTTCAGCAGCTTCTTCTGTTGCTTCCGCTTTTGTTGCTTTTTCAGCTTCTTCAGCTTCAAAGGCTGCTTTAGCCTCTTGTGCTGCTTTTTCGCGGGCTTTTTCAAGGTCATCTACGTGGATGACATCTTCGTCCATTCCTTCATCCAAGTCACGAAGTTCCACTTCTTGGTCATCTTCATCTAGGACACGCATGTCAAGACCAAGAGATTGCAATTCTTTGACAAGAACTCGGAAGGATTCTGGAACACCTGGTTTTGGAATTGGTTTTCCTTTTGTAATGGCTTCATAAGCTTTCAGACGTCCATTGATATCGTCAGACTTGTAAGTCAAGATTTCTTGAAGGACATTTGAGGCACCGTAGGCTTCAAGAGCCCAAACCTCCATCTCACCGAAACGTTGTCCACCAAACTGAGCTTTCCCTCCGAGTGGTTGTTGGGTAACGGTTGAGTAAGGTCCGACTGAACGCGCGTGCAATTTATCATCAACCATGTGGTGGAGTTTGATCATGTACATGACTCCGACAGAAACACGGTTATCAAATGGTTCACCAGTACGTCCATCGTAAAGGATCGTTTTGGCATCGCTATCCATACCTGCTTCTTTAACAGTTGACCAAAGGTCTTCAGAACTTGCTCCGTCAAAGACTGGTGTTGCGATGTGAATACCAAGAGTACGAGCAGCCATACCAAGGTGAAGCTCCATAACCTGACCGATATTCATACGTGATGGCACCCCAAGTGGGTTCAACATGATATCGACTGGAGTTCCATCTGGAAGGTAAGGCATGTCTTCTACAGGAACGATACGAGAGACAACCCCTTTATTTCCGTGACGTCCGGCCATCTTATCTCCGACCTTGATCTTACGTTTTTGAGCGATGTAGACGCGAACCAGCATATTAACACCTGATTGCAATTCATCTCCATTTGCACGTGTAAAGATCTTAACATCACGAACGACACCATCAGCACCGTGTGGTACACGAAGAGAAGTATCACGCACTTCACGAGATTTATCTCCGAAAATAGCGTGCAAGAGACGTTCTTCAGCTGAAAGGTCTTTCTCACCCTTAGGTGTTACTTTACCTACAAGGATATCACCTTCTTTAACCTCAGCACCGATACGGATAATACCCATTTCGTCAAGGTCTTTAAGGGCATCTTCACCAACGTTTGGAATTTCGCGAGTGATTTCTTCAGGCCCAAGCTTTGTATCGCGTGTTTCTGATTCGTATTCTTCAAGGTGAACAGATGTGTAGACATCGTCTTTCACCAAGCGTTCGCTCATGATAACGGCATCCTCGAAGTTGTAACCTTCCCAAGTCATGTAGGCAACGATTGGGTTTTGTCCAAGCGCCATTTCTCCATTTTCCATAGAAGGTCCGTCAGCAATGAAATCGCCTTTTTCAACGACATCGCCAACTTTTACGAGAGTGCGTTGGTTGTATGCAGTACCTGAGTTTGAACGACGGAATTTTTGGATGTGGTAAACGTCCAATGAACCATCTTCACGACGAACTTCTACCTTGTCAGCATCTGCATAGGTAACTTTGCCGTCATACTGAGCAATCACAGCAGCTCCTGAATCGTGGGCTGCTTGGTATTCCATACCAGTACCAACGTAAGGTGCTTTTGGATTAATCAATGGCACAGCCTGACGTTGCATGTTGGCTCCCATGAGGGCACGGTTGGAGTCATCGTTTTCCAAGAAAGGAATACATGCTGTCGCAACGGCAACTACCTGTTTTGGTGATACGTCCATGTAGTCAACAACATTAGCTGGATACTCTTGGTTGACCCCTTGGTGACGTCCCATGACAACTTTCTCAGCAAATGTTCCATCTTCATTCAGACGAGAATTAGCCTGTGCTACAGTAAATTCATCTTCTTCATCGGCTGTCAACCAAACGATTTCGTTCGTAACAACACCTGTTTCACGGTCAACCTTACGGTATGGTGTTTGAACAAAACCATACTTATTCAAGTGCCCGTAAGATGACAAGTTATTGATCAAACCGATGTTAGGTCCTTCAGGTGTCTCGATTGGACACATACGACCGTAGTGAGTGTAGTGCACGTCACGCACTTCATATCCAGCACGGTCACGTGTCAAACCACCAGGTCCTAAGGCTGATAAACGGCGTTTGTGAGACAACTCAGAAAGCGGGTTGTGTTGGTCCATGAACTGTGACAACTGTGATGAACCAAAGAATTCTTTAACCGCAGCTGTTACAGGACGGATATTGATAATTTGTTGTGGTGTCAAGACTTCGTTATCTTGAACAGACATACGTTCACGGACATTACGTTCCATACGAGAAAGTCCAAGACGTACTTGGTTAGCAAGCAATTCACCAACCGCACGGATACGACGGTTCCCAAGGTGGTCGATATCATCTACACGGCCAAGCCCTTCAGCCAAGTTGAGGAAGTAGCTCATCTCGGCAAGAATATCTGCAGGAGTGACGATACGAACCTTGTCATCTGGATTAGCATTACCAATAATAGTTACAACACGGTCTGGATCAGTTGGAGCAACAACCTTGAATTTTTGAAGAACAACTGGCTCAGTCACAACGGCTGCATCATTTGGAATGTAGACAATCTTGTTCAAGTCGCCATCCAAATGGCTTTCAATACTTTCAATCACGCTACGAGTCATGACTGTTCCAGCTTCTACCAAGATTTCGCCTGTTTCAGGGTCTACCAATGGCTCAGCAATAGTTTGGTTAAGCAAACGTGTTTTAACATTGAGTTTTTTATTGATTTTGTAACGACCGACAGCTGCCAAGTCATAACGACGTGGGTCAAAGAAACGAGCTACAAGCAAGCTACGTGAGCTTTCAGCAGTCTTAGGCTCACCTGGACGAAGGCGTTCGTAAATTTCTTTCAAGGCTTCGTCTGTACGAGAGTCCATTGGGTTCTTGTGGATATCTTTTTCAACAGTGTTGCGAACCAATTCGCTATCACCAAAGATATCAAAGATTTCATCATCACCTGAGAAACCAAGCGCACGAACCAATGTCGTAAATGGAATCTTACGAGTACGGTCGATACGAGTGTAGGCGATATCTTTTGAGTCGCTTTCAAGTTCCAACCAAGCTCCACGGTTAGGGATAACAGTTGAACCGTAGCCCACTTTACCGTTTTTATCAACTTTATCGTTAAAGTAAACACCTGGTGAGCGGACCAACTGAGATACGATGATACGTTCACCACCATTGATGATGAAAGTACCCATTTCAGTCATGATTGGGAAATCACCAAAGAAAACTTCTTGGGTTTTGATTTCGCCTGTTTCTTTATTGATCAAGCGGAAGGTTACAAAAATTGGTGCTGAGTAGCTAGCATCGTGAATACGAGCTTCTTCTAGCGTATATTTTGGTTCCTTGATTTCATATCCAACAAATTCCAACTCCATTGTGTCTGTGAAGTTTGAAATTGGCAATACATCTTCAAACACTTCCTTCAGACCATGGTCTAGGAAATCTTTGAATGAGTCAGTTTGAATTTCAATCAAATTTGGTAAGTCAAGAACTTCTTTGATTCTTGAAAAACTACGACGGGTACGATGTTTCCCGTATTGAACGTCATGTCCTGCCAAGATGATTCTCCTTTGTAAATAAGTTCCAAGCCTTGTCAATCAGGCTTTTCTAATCGTCATATGGTTTTAAAAACCCCTATCACCGTGTCCTCTTGATGAATTTTCAGAATCTTTAAGTCTTTGTTACAAGTACTCAAAATCCTGAAAAAAAGCACAAAAAGAGCAGCTAAATCTGACTTTTTCAGAAGATTTAACTGCTGTGAGCCTTGTCTGGACAATATTTCAGACAAAACCTACGACAAATGATTATTCATATTATACCCTATTTAGCTAGATTTTTCAAGGGGATTGACGATTTTTTGACAAAATCTTTTCCTATAAAAAAGATTGGCTGAATCGTAACAAAATTTGTTGCGATTTTTCTTTTAGTTTAATTTTAGGAAAACGCTTGCATCTTATTTTACTAAGTGCTATACTGATAAAGAAATTCATTTATAGGAGATTGATTATGAAAAGAACACCATCTCACACTGAGAAAAAAATGGTTTACAGCATCCGTTCTCTCAAGAATGGAACTGGTTCTGTCCTTATTGGAGCAAGCCTTGTTCTGCTTGCCATGGTTACACCAACTATCTCAGCCAACGAAAATACTACAAGCAATAAGGGAACTAGTAATGAAACTACTACTGCCCTTGCACAACCTCTTACTGATGCAACAAACATCGCTGGCAAGAACGAAAGCGATTTTTCTTCACCTGATAGTGCAAACGCTTCCCTAGAGAAAAAAGAAGAAAAACCTGAAACAGAGGCAACCACTCCTGCTGCAACCCCAGCCGATTCAGCACCACAAACCGGACAAGATCGTTCAAGTGAACCAACTACTTCTACGAGTCCAGTAACGACTGAAACTAAGACAGAAGAGCCAATCGAAGACAACTACTTCCGCATCCATGTCAAAAAACTCCCTGAAGAAAACAAGGATAGTCAAGGACTATGGACTTGGGACGATGTTGAAAAACCATCTGAAAATTGGCCTAACGGAGCCTTGTCCTTCAAGGATGCCAAAAAAGATGACTATGGCTACTACCTAGATGTCAAATTAAAGGGAGAACAAGCCAAGAAAATTAGCTTCCTCATCAATAATACAGCTGGGAAAAATCTAACCGGCGATAAATCGGTAGAAAAACTGACACCAAAGATGAATGAGGCTTGGTTGGACCAAGATCACAAGGTTTTCTCTTACGAGCCACAACCTGCAGGAACTATTCGCGTCAACTACTACCGTACAGATGGCAACTATGACAAAAAATCTCTCTGGTACTGGGGAGATGTGAAAAATCCAAGTAGTGGTGAATGGCCTAACGGAACAGACTTTACGGCTACAGGCAAATATGGTCGCTATATCGATATTCCACTCAAAGATGCAGCTAAAGACCTTGGATTTTTATTACTAGACAGAAACAAACAAGGAGACGATGTGAAAATCCGTAAAGAAGATTATAAGTTCACAGATTTAAAAAATCATAGCCAAATTTTCCTAAAAGACGATGATGAATCGATTTACACAAATCCATACTATGTCCATGATATCCGTATGACAGGAGCCCAACACGTAGGCACTTCTAGCATTGAGAGTAGTTTTTCAACACTTGTCGGTGCTAAAAAAGAGGATATCCTCAAACACTCCAACATCACTAATCACCTAGGAAATAAAGTAGCTATCACCGATGTTGCAATCGATGAAGCTGGTAAGAAAGTGACCTACAGTGGAGATTTCTCGGACACAAAACATCCATATACTGTTAGCTACAATTCCGACCAATTCACTACCAAAACAAGCTGGCGACTTAAAGATGAGACATACAGCTATGATGGCAAACTTGGAGCTGACCTAAAAGAAGAAGGAAAACAAGTTGATTTAACCCTTTGGTCACCAAGTGCTGATAAGGTTTCTGTCGTTGTCTACGACAAGAATAACCCTGAAAAAGTGGTTGGAACTGTCGCTCTTGAAAAAGGGGAAAGAGGAACTTGGAAACAAACTCTAGATAGCACAAACAAACTCGGAATCACAGATTTCACTGGATACTATTATCAATACCAAATCGAACGTCAAGGTAAAACTGTTCTTGCACTCGATCCTTACGCTAAGTCCCTCGCTGCTTGGAATAGTAACGATGCTAAGATTGACGATGCCCATAAAGTGGCTAAAGCCGCCTTTGTAGATCCAGCCAAACTCGGACCTCAAGACTTGACTTATGGTAAGATTCACAATTTCAAGACTCGTGAAGATGCCGTTATCTACGAAGCTCATGTGCGGGACTTTACTTCAGATCCTGCCATTGCAAAAGACTTAACCAAACCATTTGGTACCTTTGAAGCCTTTATTGAAAAACTAGACTATCTCAAAGACTTGGGTGTAACCCACATCCAGCTCCTTCCAGTCTTGTCTTACTACTTTGTCAACGAATTGAAAAACCATGAACGCTTGTCTGACTATGCTTCAAGCAACAGCAACTATAACTGGGGATATGATCCTCAAAACTACTTCTCCTTGACTGGTATGTATTCAAGCGATCCTAAAAATCCAGAAAAACGAATCGCAGAATTTAAAAACCTCATCAACGAGATCCACAAACGTGGTATGGGAGCTATCCTAGATGTAGTGTATAACCATACAGCCAAGGTCGATATCTTTGAAGATTTAGAGCCAAACTACTACCACTTTATGGATGCTGATGGGACACCTCGAACTAGCTTTGGTGGTGGACGTTTGGGGACAACCCACCATATGACCAAACGGCTCCTAGTTGATTCCATCAAATATCTAGTTGATACCTACAAAGTGGATGGATTCCGTTTCGATATGATGGGAGACCATGATGCCGCTTCTATCGAAGAAGCGTACAAGGCCGCACGCGCCCTCAATCCACACTTAATCATGCTTGGTGAAGGTTGGAGAACCTATGCAGGTGATGAGAACATGCCTACTAAAGCTGCTGACCAAGATTGGATGAAACATACCGATACAGTCGCTGTCTTTTCAGATGACATTCGTAACAACCTCAAGTCTGGTTATCCAAACGAAGGTCAACCTGCCTTTATCACAGGTGGCAAGCGTGATATCAACACCATCTTCAAAAATATCATTGCTCAACCAACCAACTTTGAAGCTGACAGCCCTGGAGATGTTATCCAATACATCGCAGCCCATGATAACTTAACCCTCTTTGACATCATTGCCCAGTCTATCAAAAAAGACCCAAGCAAGGCTGAGAACTATGCCGAAATCCACCGTCGTTTGCGACTTGGAAACCTCATGGTCTTGACAGCTCAAGGAACTCCGTTTATCCACTCTGGTCAGGAATACGGACGTACTAAACAATTCCGTGACCCAGCCTACAAGACTCCAGTATCGGAGGATAAGGTTCCAAACAAATCTCACTTGTTGCGTGATAAGGACGGCAATCCATTTGACTATCCTTACTTCATCCATGACTCTTACGATTCGAGTGATGCTATTAACAAGTTTGACTGGACTAAGGCTACAGATGGAAAAGCATATCCTGAAAATGTCAAGAGCCGTGACTATATGAAAGGGTTGATTGCTCTTCGTCAATCTACAGATGCCTTCCGACTTAAGAGTCTCCAAGATATCAAAGACCGTGTCCACCTCATCACTGTCCCAGGCCAAAATGGTGTGGCAAAAGAGGACGTAGTAATTGGCTACCAAATCACTGCTCCAAATGGAGACATCTACGCAGTCTTTGTCAATGCGGACGAAAAAGCTCGCGAATTTAATTTGGGAACTGCCTTTGCCCACCTCAGAAATGCTGAAGTTTTAGCAGATGAAAACCAAGCAGGGCCAGTAGGAATTGCCAACCCGAAAGGACTTGAGTGGACTGAAAAAGGCTTGAAATTAAATGCCCTTACAGCTACTGTTCTTAGAATCTCTCAAGGCGGTGCCATCGTTGCCCCAGCTGTGGAAGAAAAACCAGAATTTGACCTTTCTAGCTTAAAACAAGAACAAGGGCAAAATAATAGCCAAGGCCATATTTCAAACCCAGTAATCAAATCTGAACATCAAGAACCAGCTCCACAAACTAAACCTGATTCTGCAAAACCAGATGCAAAAGTAGCCGATGCGGAAAATAAACCTAGCCAAGCTACAACTGATTCACAAACTTCACAACCAACACAAGAAGCACAAGCATCATCTGTAAAAGAGGCGGTTCAAAACGAATCGGTAGAAAACTCTAGCAAGGAAAATAAACCTGCCCCCCTAGCTAAACAAGCTGAACTTCCAAATACAGGAACCAAAAACGATCACAAACTCCTGTTTGCAGGAATTAGTCTCCTCACCCTTCTAGGTCTCGGTTTCTTACTAAAAAACAAAAAAGAGAACTAAACTAGCCCTCCTATAGAACAATCCCCCAAGCCTTAACGCTCGGGGGATTGATTTTTGCCCTGATAAGCCTATCTATCAAATCATATATTCTACACTATAGGTCGCATCCGAAAGAATTCGTGCCAAAAATTGCTTGGTTCGTTCTTCCTGTGGGCGACTAAAGAAATCATGGGCATTATTTTCTTCAACAATTTTCCCGCCATCCATAAAAATGACATGATTGGCTACATCTCTAGCAAAACCCATCTCATGTGTCACTACTACCATAGTAACTCCTTCTTTAGCTAACTGTTTTAAAACATCTAAAACATCCCCTACCAACTCTGGATCCAAGGCTGACGTTGGCTCATCTAATAAAATGACCTCTGGTTTCACAGCGATGGCACGCGCAATGCCGATTCGTTGTTGCTGGCCTCCAGAAAGCTGAGAGGGATAGTAATCTTTATAAGCTAGTAAACCAACTTTTTCTAAGGCAGCTTCCGCACGTTTGGTTGCTTCTTCCTTAGGAATTTTCCGAGCAATAATCAAGCCCTCCAAAATATTTTCCAAGGCCGTTTTATTAGCAAATAAATTATAATGTTGAAAAACAAAGGCAGTCTTCTGGCGAATTTCTAAAATATCTTTTTTGGTCAATTTGCCAAGATCGTATTCTTTATCAGCAAGCTTCAAAGAGCCACTATCGGCTTTTTCTAAATGATTGAGACATCTGAGAAAAGTCGTTTTACCTGATCCAGATGGCCCCAATATTACAACCACATCCCCTTGGTTGACCTTGAGATTAACATCTTCTAGGACTTGTCTGTCTCCAAATTTTTTTGCAACATGTTCTACTTGTAACATTGTCTCCTCCTATGCTAAACCTGTACGGGGCACCACTTGTCCCTGTTCTCTTCGAATATAGCGTTTCTCTAAGATTGAAAAGCCCCATTGAATCAATCCGCAAATAAGAATGTACTGTAAAAAGATCACAAAATAGGATTCAAAATACTGATAACCATAAGATGCTTCAACACGGGCAATAGCTGTAATATCCTTAATGGTCATCACAAAGACCAAAGAGGTTCCTTTTACAATATTTATAACTAGATTAGCCAGATTGGGCAGGGCTGATCGCAAGGCCTGTGGAAAAATAATCCTCACATAAGCTTGACTAGTGGTTAAGCCAATCGCTTGTGCAGCTTCTAATTGTCCCTTATCCACAGTCAAAATAGCCGAACGTAAGATTTCTGATAAACTACCTGTCGTCATCAAACTATAGATAATAAAAGCATAATAGATCGGATTGAGTTTAAAGATATCAACATCACTTCCTATGCTTTTGAGAAATTGATTGAGCAAACTCGGAAACAAACTATAAAAGAAAAGAATCAGCAAAATCGGAGGTGTTGCTCTTATAAAAGCTAGATACACGAGAGAGAAAGTTCGAACACCTTTGACTTTATATATTTGTCCCAGAGCTAAAAACAAGGCTGGTAGAAAACTTAAGACCATGGCTACAATCATGATAATCAAGGTGGTCGGTACCCCTTTTAAGGTCTCTAAAAAGGTTTTTGCAATATAGTCTAAATCCATATCCTATCTCCCTTTCGTTTCCAAAGATTTTTCTAACAAGCGACTCAAGAAGGAAACAGCCAAGGCTACACCCCAATAAAGAATGGCAACCGCTGTATAGGTTTCAAGAGAGTAATTCCCCAAATTACGACTGATTAAGAGATTCCCAGCCCCCATGACATCTACAAAACCAATCGTATATGCTAGGGCAGCATCCCGCATCAAATTTAGAATAGCGGTCGTCATATTTGGAAGAGCCACTTGAAAAGCCTGAGGAAAAATGATTCTCCAAAATGTCTGACTGGGTGTCAGACCAATACTGACTCCAGCCTCCATCTGACCTTTGGGGATTGCCTGATAAGACGCCTTAAATACTTCTGCAATGATAGCCGCAAATAGCAAGACCATGGTGAATAAGACGAAGACCGTCTTAGACCAGTTGTTGATATCTAAATTCAGCCACCATTTTAAAAATTCAGGTAAACCATAAAAAACTAAAAACAGTAAGACAATGGGGGGAGTACAGCGAAGAGTGAAAATATAGCCCTTAGAAAGACCTGCAAAAGTCTTATCTTCTCCCACTTGAGCCCAAGCCAATAAGCCACCGAAAAGGGAACCAAGAATTGTAGTAAAAAAGAGAATGGACAAGGTCATAGGAAGAGCCTGCCATAAGGTGGGTAAAAATTGGAACACTCTTGAAAAATCATATGAAACCATGTAAACCTCTTTCTAACATGCCTGCTTGCTTATCTAATCTTTATCAACGTAACTAAAGACATCTTCTTTAAAGTATTTTTGAGAAAGTTTAGCTAGAGTGCCGTCTTCTTTTAATTCTTTAATAGCTTTTTCATACTCTTTAGCAAACTTCTCGCCCTTTTCATCACGGTGAATCAATGGATAGGTTGGGATTCCTTTATAAGGGAACCAGCTAAGTTTGTCCGCATATTGGTGGTAAGAACCATCCTCTGCTGTCACTGCTTTTTCAAAAGACAACTTGATGTCAAAGAAAGCATCATAACGTCCTTCTAAAACCCAAGCATAAGCATCTGCCACTTTGAAGGATTCAGCAGCTGTCAACTCAATTGATGTATCTTTATGCTTGTCATTATAGCTATTGATAACATTCCACTGGGCATTTTGAGGAGAGATGGGTACTAATTTTCCTTTGTTTTTGGCGAAATCATCAATATTCTTGTATTTGGCTTCATCTTCTTTTCTGACAGTAAAACCAATAATGCTGGCTCCTACTGGCTCAGATGGAATAATGAATTTCTTAGCCCGTTCATCTGTATACCAAGCACCTTTAGTTCCAATATCGTACTTGCCAGACTCAAGTCCAATCAAGAGATCATCATCACTAGTTCCAGTATACTCAAATTTATAATCTGCTAATTTCTCATCAACCGCCTTTAAAACAGCGACTTCATAACCATCTGATCCCCCTTTTTCGTCAATAAAATCATAAGGGACATAGTTTTGAGTATGGGCAACTTTTAAAGTTGTTACTTGTCCAGACGAAGCTGCATCTGCACCTTTAGCAGATGCTCCCGCCAAAGTTCTACCAACAATCGTTGCTCCAAGAACTGCCACAACTGCAACTCCACCAATAATCCATGTTTTCTTACTCATATTCTTCTCCTTTATTTAGCTAATGCTTCTCTCACCCACTGGATACGCTCAACTGCAATATCGCTCGGAATGGTACAATCTGCCCCAAGTATGAGGCCATCTTTACCTGTTTCTTCTATCAAGCGTTTGGTTTCAGCTTGAATTTCTTCCTTACTGCCTCGATAGAGAAGGCCATCTTTACCATTTTCAAATCCTCCCAGAACAGCACGACCCTTGAAAATCTCACGACCTTCTTTTAGGCTAATTCCTTCTGGACCAACTGCCCAGTTAAAAACATGAGCTGGATAGTCGGCAAAGATATGAATATCGTTTCGAGCTCCTTCATAGCCACAGATATGAAGGATATTTACCCCACCAACCGACTTAGCTGCATTTAAAACAGTCAGTTCACTCGGCGCAATAATCTCCTGATAGTCTTCAACAGAAACACGCGCATCCTGAATACTTTGCACACTGAGATAGATACCGTCTGCTCCTGCATCTTTAATAATAGCTTGACTCAAGCTAGCGATATCTTGCGCAATTACATCAAGTACTTTTTTCAATTTCTGAGAATCTTGAACTAAGAAATCTGCAATGAGATCATCTCCGCCAGACACTTCTCCAAGTAACCATTTGAGGTAGGTCACAGGCGCAAATATATTGTAAATGGCAACAATATCTTCCGTAAACTCCTGCTTAATCTTCTTCACTAATTCTACCTGCTCTCTAATCCACGGATGATCTTCACCCAGAGGTTCAATCTCTGCCAACTCTTGGAGTGACTTTCCTTTGGCAATAACTGGATTTGGATAAGCAAAATAGCCATCACTCATCAACTTGATAAAGTCTGGATGTAGGTCACGGATAAAACGTTTGTGACCTTGTATATTCTTTTCAATAATCACTGGATTTGAAAATCCCTTTAACCATTCCTCTTCTGATGTAAAGTGGTGCCAAAAACCTACAGGTACACGGTCAACCACTTCTCCTCTAAATGCTTTTAAAACCCATTCTCTTTTTTCTGACATCTCTATTCTCCATTTCTTTCTTTTTCGACTAATAAAACACTGGCAATATCATTGGTTTGAATAAAGGGAAGACTTCCCTTCTGAAAATCCTGAATTCCATGACATCTTGGCCCTTCCTTACAAGCAAGTCCCTTTGTAAGACTGATCGCAAGTAAGATGACAAAGCCGAGGGCCGTCCCTACCAATAGCCACTTTTTTCTTTTCATAAGGTCCTCCTATTATAAAACAGCAGCCTGACGAATCCAGTCCAATCTTTCTAATTCAAAGTCATCTGGAACTGTGCAATCCGCTCCAAGAAGAACTCCTCTACTTCCAGCCTCAGCTAACAAGCGTTTGGTTTCCTCTTGTAGTTCAGCCTTGCTACCTCCATAAAGCAGGCTCTGCTTCCCATTTTCAAAACCACCCAGGACCGCTTTACCATGAAATAGCTCCTGACCTTGAGGCAAATTGACTGCTTCATGGTGGGTTGCCCAGTTGAAAACCTGGGCCGGATAATCTTTGAAAATAGTCACATCGTTACTGGCACCTTGGAAACCGCAGATATGCAGGATATTGACCCCACCTGCCTGATTGGCAGCTTCTAAAACCTTTATGTTGCTTGGCTCAATATAGGTTTGATACAATTCTGCTGTGATGCGTTGATCCTGAATTTCTTGTGTACTGAGGTAAATCCCATCTGCTCCACCATCCTGAATGATTGCCTTGGTTAGGATAGCGATATCCTCAGCTATTACATCTAAAATCTCCCTGAATAGCTCTGGATTTTCAAGTAATAGATCAGCAACCTCCTTATCACCTCTAGAAGTTTCTGTACGAAACCACCGTTTCAGGTAGGAAATCGGAGAAAAGATATTGTAGAATGAAGCAATCTCCTCAGTGAAGGTTGCTCGAATGGCTTGTACTACTTCTACTTGTTGCTGAATCCAAGGATGATTTTCATCAATTGACTCAATAGAAGCCAACTCCTGAATACTTGTAACAGAAGGACTATAGACATTACTTGGATAAATGAAAAAACCGTCACTCATTATTTTGACAAAATCAGGATGAATTCTATCAACGTACTTCCGATGTCCCTCTACACTTTTTTGAAAGATGCGTGGATTATTTAAACCTTGTCCTTTTTCCTCCAGCGTTACAAAATGGAACCAAAAGCCAACAGGAACCCGTTCCACTTCTTCTCCTCGGATGGCTCTAAAAACTAGTTCTCTTTTACTTGTCATACTTTACTCCTCCCATTTGGATTGAAACCATCTTACCACTCCTTTTGACCTTTTCCCAATATATATTGACTATCGACTTGATTGATATTGTTTATATCAATAACGAAAAAATCTCTGGAAAGCTTGATTTTACTAGCTTTTCAGAGATTCTTTTTTGTTTATTGCTTTTTTAAAATAGTTGTTATATAGATTTTTTATCAGCCTGATTAGGATTTTTTATTAAGCCTCTTTCATGGCAAAGTATTCCCGTACTTTGGGTGCCACTTGCATTCCGAATAGTTCAATAGCTCTCAGAACCTGGTCATGGGGCATGGAACCAAGCGGTAGATGGAGCATGAAGCGGTCCAAACCTAAGTCTTCAATCATACGAATCAATTTTTCGGCCACCTGATCTGGATTGCCCACAAACATAGCACCATTTGGCCCAACTTGCTCCAAATATTGCTCATAACGCAATTCCTGCCAGTGCGGACGATCTTTAGAAATAGCATCCACCACTTGCTTGGTCGGATGGAAATAATATTTCACCGCCTGCTTGCCATCCTCAGCAATCCATCCCCAAGAATGAGCTCCAACCTTTAGTTCCTGACTGGCATAGCCCGCTTCGCTCCCAATCTCACGATAAGCCTGAATCAACTTTTTAAAATAACGCGGATTGCCACCAATAATAGCATAAACAATCGGTAGACCAGCCTGAGCAATCTTCACAGTTGATTCGACATGACCACCTGTCGCTATCCACAAGGGCAATTTGTCCTGAACTGGACGAGGATAAACTTCTTTGCCAGAGATTGTTTGGGTCAATCGACCTTGCCAATCTAGTTTTGTCTTTTCATTGACTAATTGAAGCAAGTCTAATTTCTCATCAAAAAGAGCTTCGTAGTCTTTCAAATCATAGCCAAACAAGGGAAAAGATTCCGTGAAAGAACCCCTTCCGGCCATAATCTCCGCACGTCCATTTGACAAAGCATCAATAGTGGCATACTGTTGGAACAAACGAATCGGATCCATGCTCGAGAGAATGCTGACTGCACTGGTCAAACGGATTTTCTTGGTATTGACTGCCCCAGCTGCCAGAACAATCTCTGGAGCAGATATCGCAAAATCCGCTCGATGGTGCTCACCAATCCCATACACATCCAAACCAACCTTGTCAGCCAGTTCAATCTCTGCCAGCAACTGGCGAATGCGTTCGGCATGACTGTAAGTCTGTCCAGTCCCTTCAAGCTCCGTTGTTTCCCCAAATGTTGAAATTCCCAATTCTACCACAGTAATTCTCCTTGTCTATTTCGGTCCTTCATTTTGACAAATTATTCTAACACTCAATGAAAATCAAAGAGCAAACTAGGAAGCTAGCCGCAGGCTGCTCAAAACAGTGTTTTGAGGTTGCAGATGGAAGCTGACGTGGTTTGAATTTGATTTTCGAAGAGTATAACACGAATCTTGAGTACAAGCAACCAATTTGCTCACAAGAAAAAGCCTAGATAACTAGACTTTTTTAGCTTATTCTACCGTTACTGACTTAGCAAGATTACGTGGTTTATCCACATCGAGGCCACGGTGGAGTGTTGCAAAGTAAGCGACTAATTGCGTTGGCACAACCATTGAAATTGGTGAGAGGTAAGGGTGTACGGTCGTAAGGACGATATCGTCTGTCTCTTTAGCAACATTTTCTTCTGCGATAGTGAGGACTTTGGCACCACGGGCTGCCACCTCTTGGATATTTCCACGAGTGTGGTTGGCAAGGACTGGATCTGACAAGAGAGCCAAGACAGGCGTTCCTTCTTCAATCAAGGCAATAGTTCCGTGCTTGAGTTCTCCTGCCGCAAAGCCTTCACACTGGATATAAGAAATCTCTTTGAGTTTAAGGCTTGCTTCCATGGCTACGTAGTAATCTTGACCACGTCCGATGTAAAAGGCGTTACGAGTTGTTTCAAGTAGCTCACGAACCTTGGCTTCAATGGTTTCTTTCTCTGAAAGAGTTGATTCGATAGACTGAGCTACAATTGACAATTCATGAACCAAATCAAAGGCTTGCGCTTTGGCATTGCCATTTGCTTCTCCTACTGCTTTTGCAAGGAAGGCAAGGACTGCGATTTGCGCTGTATAGGCCTTTGTTGATGCCACGGCAATTTCAGGACCTGCATGAAGGAGCATGGTATGGTTGGCTTCACGTGAAAGAGTTGAACCTGGTACGTTTGTTACTGTCAAGCTTGGGATTCCCATTTCATTAGCCTTAACCAAAACCTGACGACTATCCGCTGTTTCACCAGACTGGCTGATAAAGATGAAGAGTGGTTTCTTGCTGAGAAGTGGCATACCGTAGCCCCACTCAGATGAGATTCCAAGTTCAACTGGTGTATCTGTCAATTCTTCCAGCATCTTCTTAGAAGCAAATCCTGCGTGGTAAGATGTTCCAGCTGCAAGGATGTAAATACGGTCTGCCTCTTGAACGGCCTGGATGATAGCAGGATCTACCACTACTTGACCAGCCTCATCTGTGTAGGCTTGGATGAGTTTACGCATAACAGTTGGTTGCTCATCAATTTCCTTGAGCATGTAGTAAGGATAAGTTCCCTTACCGATATCAGATAAGTCTAGCTCAGCAGTGTAGCTAGCACGCTCACGACTATTACCTTCATAGTCTTGAACTTCCACGCTATCCGCCTTGACGATTACCAACTCTTGGTCATGAATTTCCATGTATTGGTTGGTCTCACGAATCATAGCCATAGCATCTGAGCAGACCATGTTATAGCCTTCTCCAAGACCAATCAAAAGTGGTGATTTATTTTTAGCTACGTAGATGACTTCAGGATCTTGTGAGTCAACCAAGGCAAAAGCATAAGAACCACGTATGATATGAAGAGCTTTTTTGAAGGCTTCAAGAACTGAGAGACCTTCTTCTTCCGCAAATTTTCCAATCAAGTGAACGGCTATTTCCGTATCTGTTTGCCCTTTGAAGTGGTGACCTGCAAGGTATTCTTCCTTGATTTCAAGGTAGTTCTCAATCACCCCATTGTGCACCAAAACAAAACGTTCTGTCTCAGAGCGGTGTGGGTGAGCATTATCTTCCGTTGGTTTCCCATGAGTTGCCCAACGAGTATGTCCGATACCAGTTGTTCCCTCAACACCAGCTGTTTTAGCAGACAATTCTGCGATACGACCTACAGCCTTGACTAGGTGATTTTCAGCACCACCTAGGACAAAAATTCCCGCAGAATCATAGCCACGGTATTCGAGCTTTTCAAGCCCTTGAATCAAAATATCAGTTGCATTTGTGTTTCCAACAACACCAACAATTCCACACATAGTATATACGACACAGACCAGCTGTGCTTTCTCCTTAAAATTGGTATAGTCTAATTCCTCTTTTATAGAATCAGCAAAAACAGTATATACTTGTTTCTTTCACTTGTCAAGAGTAAAAATTGGTATAGTTCAAATTACTCTCCTGTAAGCAAAAGACTCTGACCAATTAGGATAATCAGTCAGAGTCCTTTTTAAAATCCATTATTATCGCTTAATTCCTTGAACCAGTGCCCTGATTTCTTCAGACGACGTTCTTGCGTTTCCAAGTCTAATTCGACCAAGCCATAGCGATTTTTATAACTATTGAGCCATGACCAACAGTCAATAAAGGTCCAGATTAAGTATCCTTTACAGTTGGCTCCATCTTCAATAGCACGGTGAAGTTCACGAAGATGACCTTTTACAAAGTCAATACGGTAATCATCTTGAATCATTCCATCTTGACGGAATTTTTCTTCCCCTTCAACACCCATACCATTCTCTGTCAACATCCACTCAATATTGCCATAATTTTCCTTGATATTTTGGGCAATGTCATAAATCCCTTGCTCATAAATCTCCCAGCCACGATGAGGATTGATTTTACGTCCAGGCATCACATAAGGCTCGTAAAAATGTTCTGGCAAGAGTGGACTCTCTGGATGCTTAGCAAATCGAGGTGCCATAACACGCAAAGGTTGATAGTAGTTGACACCAAGGAAGTCCACCGTATTGTCACGAATAAGATCCAACTCCTCCTCTGTAGCATCAGGCAAGAGACCGTATTCATGCAAGATTTCTACTAACTCCTGTGGATAAGTACCCAAAACGGACGGATCTAAGAAAGATTGGGCCTGAAAGAGGTCCGCAATACGAGCTGCCTTGACATCAGCAGGATGCTGGCTACGTGGATAAGCCGGTGTCAAGTTGAGGACAATCCCAATCTTGGAATCAGGCAAGAGTTCATGACAAGCCTTAACCGTCCGACTGCTAGCCAATTGTGTATGATAAGCTACTTTAACGGCTGCCTCTGCATCCACCTTATGTGGATAATGGGCATCGTAAAAATAGCCAAATTCTACTGGAACGATTGGCTCGTTAAAGGTAATCCATTGATCCACTAAATCTCCATAAGTCTCAAAACAAAAACGAGCATAGTCTTCATAGGCTGAGACAGTCGCCTTATTTTCCCAACCATCACCATCCTCTTGAAGGGCAAAAGGCAAATCAAAATGATAAAGATTCACTAAAAGACGAATCCCTTTGGCCTTAATAGCCTCAAAAACCTTACGGTAAAAGTCTACACCTTGAGGATTGACTTCCCCACGCCCTTGTGGAAAAATCCGTGACCACTGAATAGAAGTCCGAAAGGCCGTGTGACCAGTTTCTAACAGTAGCTCAATATCCTTTTCCCAGTTTTCATAAAAGGTTGATGTTTTATCTGGACCAATCCCATTATAATAACGATTTGGCTCCACTTGGTACCAATAATCCCATAGATTATCTCCCTTACCGTCACCAGCTACACGTCCTTCTGTTTGTGGTCCAGAAGTAGAGGATCCCCAGACAAAATCCTTTGGAAATCTTAGCATACATTTACCTCTTTATCTACTCATTTTTCCCATTATATAGAAAAAACAAGGTAAAAACTAGTTACATTTTTTCCTTGTTTTTCTTCTGATTATAGTTTTTATTTCTTGCTGAGAATTTCAAGCGTTTCAAGCAAGTTATCTGCATGAACTTCGATGGTATCACCAGTCGCTTTAATCTTCACTTCTACGATACCATCAGCTGCTTTCTTCCCAACAGTGATACGGATTGGCAATCCAATCAAGTCACTATCGCTGAATTTAACACCAACACGTTCGTTACGGTCATCTGTCAAGACTTCGTAACCAGCTCCCATCAAGCTTGCTTCAAGCTTTTCTGTCAAGGCTTGCGCTTCATCATCCTTGACATTGACAGTGATCAAGTGCACATCAAATGGTGCCAATTCTTTAGGGAAGTTGATTCCCCAAGCGTAACGGTATTCACCTTTTGGCGTTTTGTTAACAAAGAGGCGAGCGTGTTGCTCCATCACTGCTGAAAGGAGACGGCTGACACCGATACCGTAACATCCCATGATAATTGGCACAGCACGGCCATTTTCGTCCAAAACATCTGCTCCCATACTTGCTGAATAGCGAGTGCCGAGTTTGAAGATGTGACCAATTTCGATACCACGCGCAAAGTTAAGGACACCTTGTCCGTCTGGAGAAATTTCACCCTCACGAACTTCACGGATATCCACATATTCTGCAGTAAAATCACGGCCTGGGTTCACACCAGTCAAGTGGTAGCCATCTTCGTTAGCACCGACAACTGCATTGCGAACATCTTGCACTTTACGATCTGCAATAATTTTAATATTCTCTGGCAAAGCAACTGGGCCAAGTGAACCAAATCCTGCTTGAACAACATTTGCCACTTCTTCTTCGCTAGCAACGTCAAAGAAATCTGCTCCCAAGTGGTTTTTCAACTTAACTTCATTAAGCTGATCATTTCCAACTAGAAGGGCGGCAACAAGCTCACCGTCTGCCATGTAGAAGAGGGTTTTAATCGTTTGTTCTTCTGGAACGTTGAGGAAGGCGGCAACTTCATCGATTGTTTTAACATCTGGTGTTGCAACACGAGTCACTTCTTCTTCAGCAACGACACGGTTGCTTGGTTTGTACTCGTTTGTTGCCATTTCCAAGTTAGCAGCATAGCTAGACTCACTTGAGTAAGCAATGGTATCTTCACCAGAAACCATCCATTTAAGCAATTCTGCCTTGATTTCTTCTTGCACTTCTGCAGGAATTTCATCAAATGAGGTAACTGACTTGTCCAAAACAACCCATCGGTCAAGGTCTGTACGAGCAGGTGTAATAGCCATAAATTCTTGGCTGTCCTTACCACCCATGGCTCCACCGTCACCGATGATAGCCTTGAAATCTAAACCACTACGAGTGAAAATACGCTCATAAGCAGCCTTGTACTCATCGTAAACACTGTCCAAGCTATCATAGTTAGCGTGGAAACTGTAAGCATCTTTCATGATAAACTCACGTGTACGGAGTAGTCCATTACGTGGGCGTTTTTCATCACGATACTTAGGCTGGATTTGGTAAAGGTTAAGTGGCAATTGCTTGTAAGACTTAACAGAATCACGGACAATAGCTGTAAAGGTTTCTTCGTGAGTTGGACCTAGGATAAAGTCTGATTTTTCACGGTTTTTTAGTTTGTAAAGATCCTCACCATAAGTTTCGTAACGACCTGATTCGCGCCACAATTCTGCACTGAGAAGGGCAGGAGCCAACATCTCAACGGCACCAATCTTATCAAATTCTTGGCGCATGATATTTTTGGCTTTTTCAATCACACGGTTGGCAAGTGGTAAGTAAGAATAAACACCTGCTGAAACTTGGCGAACATAACCAGCTCGTAACATAAGAGCATGGCTGATAACTTGAGCATCGCTTGGCATTTCGCGAAGCGTTGGGATAGGCATTTTACTTTGTTTCATAATATTCCTCGATTATCTAAAAAAGAGTCGCATAATGTCATTCCAGGTCACAGCAATCATCAAGACAACCATGATGACCACTCCGGCCAAGGTGACATAGGTTTCAATTTCTTGTTTTAATGGTTTGCGGCGAATGGCTTCCAGGATATTGAGCACAATCTTACCACCATCCAGGGCTGGAATCGGAATAAGATTAAAAATCCCAATATTGATGGAAATAATTGCCAAGAAGTACAAGACATTCTCAATTCCATTTTTAGCAGCATCACTACTTGCCTTAAAGATGGCAACAGGTCCACCTAGCTTGTTCAAATCCGGTTGGAAAATCAGATTTTTCAGAGCTGATAAAATTCGGAGGGCCGAGTCAGCAGCAGTTGTAAAACCACCTACAAACATAGATACAAAATCTGACTTAATCCCCGGTTGAACACCTAGAAGGTAACGGCCTTGACTTTCTTCCGGAGTAACCGTAACTTGTTTGTCACTCCCCTTTTCAGAAATAGTCACATCCAAGGTCGGGGCCGTCTTATCTTTGGTTTCTGATTCCACAGCCTGAATCAAGCTTTCCCAGTTGCTAACCTCATGTGAGCCAATCTTGGTAATTTGTGCCGTTTCTGGTACTCCCACCTTAGCCAAGGCCCCTTGGGGCATGACATGGAACTGGTTGGTATCAACATCTCTGACACCACCCTGCATAAAGATTAAAATCCAAAAAACAACGACACCTAAGATAAAGTTGTTCATAGGACCTGCAAAGTTGGTAATCAGTTTCCCCCAGATAGTCGCATTTTGATATTGAACATCTAAAGGTGCAATCCGAACCTCAGTACCATCTGCTTCCACAACCGTTGCATCGTGATCCACTCCAAATGTTTTTTCTTCTTCCAGAACCAAACCCTTGATAAAGAGCTTGTCTTCAAAGTCAAACTGGGTCACCTGCATAGGAAGAGCTGTTTGATCCAATTTTTTACCTGAGAGATTGATGCGTTTAACCTTACCATCATCAGTAAGCGTCAAACTGACAGGAGTTCCTGTCTTGATTTCAGTCGTATCATCACCCCAACCGGCCATGCGAACATAGCCACCCAGAGGCAAGATTCGGATGGTATAGGCTGTTCCATCCTTGCCAATATGAGCAAAGATCTTGGGTCCCATGCCAATGGCAAATTCACGCACTAGAATCCCTGATTTCTTGGCAAAGTAGAAGTGTCCGAACTCGTGCACCACTACAATAATCCCAAAAACCAGAATAAAGGTTAAAATTCCGAGCATAGTATTTCCTCCGTCTTTTGATTAAAAGAGTCCAAACAAGTGCATGATTGGAAATACAAGCAACATACTATCGAAACGATCCAAAACACCACCATGTCCAGGGATAAATTTCCCAGAATCCTTGACACCAAAGTGACGCTTGATCGAACTTTCTAGTAAATCACCAAATTGTCCAGCAATACTAAAGAAAATAGCAAAGACTGACATCTTGTAAATTCCATACGGAAGAGCAACTGTACTGTCAACTATCATAAAGATAATAGTTACTAAAATCGCACCTAAAATACCACCCAAGGCACCCTCAAAGGTTTTATTTGGAGAAACTGTCGGAGCTAACTTTCGTTTACCATAGTTCATCCCAACAAGATAGGCACCACTGTCTGTCGCCCAGACGATGCACAAGGCCAATAGAGCCTTATCTAAACCTGCAACGCGAGCATCTAGTAAAGCATTAAATCCAAAGCCAACATAGAAACTCATAGCAAGAGGGAAAACAGCATCCTCAATCGTATAAGACTTGCTAAATACAGTCGTTCCTAACATGATTGAAATCAATACACTATAAGCCACCACATTCCCATCAACTGGCAAAAAAGTCAGGTAATTCTCCAAGGGAATGGTCAAGGCAAAGGTTGCAAAGAGGGTCAAGAGGCCCTCCATCGTCATGGTCTCTAGACCTCTCATCTTCAAAAGTTCATGCATGGCTAGCATGGCTATGATTCCAATTGCTATCTGAAGCAAGAGGCCACCAATCATTAAAATTGGTAGGAAAATAGCCAGGGCAATCCCTGCAAACAAGGTTCTTTTCTGTAAATCCTGTGTCATATTTCCTCCTAAACTCCTCCAAATCGGCGATGACGACGATTGTAGGCAAGAATGGCTTCCTGCAAGGCCGCCTCGTCAAAATCAGGCCACAAGGTATCCGTAAAATAGAGCTCACTGTAGGCTCCCTGCCATGGAAGGAAATTACTCAAACGCAATTCTCCACTAGTACGGATAATCAAGTCTGGGTCTCGTAACTCCTTAGGCAAATGCTGGGTGAAGAGATAGTTGCCAATCAATTCCTCTGTGATGTCACCTGGGTTGATTTTGGCATCTAACACATCCTGGGAAATCAACTTAAGAGCCTGTGTAATCTCAGCACGTCCACCATAGTTGAGGGCAAAATTAAGAATCAAACCTGTGTTGTTCTTAGTCAATCCCTCAGCCTTGGTCAGAGCTTCAAAGGTTTGCTTAGGCAGGCGGTCCGTTTCCCCAATCATTTGAATCTTAACATTATTCGCATGCAATTCTGGGACATAATTATCATAAAACTCTACTGGCAAGTTCATGATAAACTTAACTTCCTGATCTGGACGGGTCCAGTTTTCTGTAGAAAAAGCATAGACCGTAATAACTTTAACTCCTAGTTTGTTGGCTGCCTTGGTCACAGTTTGCAATGCTTCCATGCCCGCCTTGTGTCCAAAAACTCGCGGTTGCATACGTTTTTTAGCCCAACGGCCATTGCCATCCATGATGATGCCGATATGAGCAGGAACCTGTGTCGGAACCTCTACTTCCACAGCCTTATCTTTCTTAAAAAATCCAAACATGATCTTATTCCTATTCAAAAATCTATCGTTTCATTATACCATATTTCCCTATTTTCTTCTATCACTAAGCTATTTATACTCTTCGAAAATCTCTTCAAACCACGTCAGCTTCACCTTGCCGTACTCAAGTACAGCCTGCGGCTAGCTTCCTAGTTTGCTCTTTGATTTTCATTGAGTATTATTCTCAGGCACCAAGCCCATTTTTCAAAAAAATAAGCCGCCTGATTGGGCGACTCTATTTTTTATAGGGAGATTATTATGAAAAAGTTTTAGGAGTTTAAGTTAAGGTCTTCTTAACTTATGGACTTAGTATACACTTCCTAGCTTAAAGTTTCCTTAAGTATTTTTAAAAATCAAATTTTTCCATTTTTCCTGCCAATTTTTCTTGGATAATCGTGTTTGATAGAGAGCCATTCGGTCTTCATTTTCTAAGAAATGAGGAGTGGGACGAACTTGAAAATTCAAAATATCCTCCAAACCATAAGGTGCATAGAGTTCAAAATCAGATTCTTCATTCAAGCGTAGTCCAACAGCCGTACATCGTTCTGGATACTTACTCATAGCATCACAAGAGCTGCTATAGGGAGCAGTATGAGGGCTGTGCTGGTGCATATAGACCTGATTTTTCAATTCCCACTGGTACTGAGGAAAGTCCTCTCGCAGTTTTTTCTCTAGGGACAGGGTTTCCTCATAAGAAATATCCGGATCAAAGAAAATCACATCTACATCTGTTTCACAGTCAAAAGGGGATTTGTCTGACAAGAGATTCCAGATAAAATTTCTGACAGAACCTGCTGCCAACCACGAGTCTTTTAAGCCAAGATCTCGAATGATAGTCAGAATAGCCATCATATCTGGATTTTTTCTAAAAGCCTCTAGAATTTCTTGCTTATTTTTCATTGTACTCATACCCCAAATGCTCATATGCCTTAGCAGTCGCCACCCGTCCAGACCGTGTCCGCATGATAAAACCTTTTTGAATCAAGTAGGGCTCATACATGTCTTCAACGGTCTCACGCTCTTCTGCTATGTTAACAGAAAGAGTTCCTAGACCAACAGGGCCACCACCGTACATCTCAATCATGGTCTGAAGGATTTTCTGGTCCACATAGTCCAGACCTTCATGGTCAACATCCAGCATAGTCAAAGCCTTATCGGTAATAAGATCATCGATAACCCCATTCCCCATAATCTGGGCAAAATCGCGCACGCGCTTGAGGAGACGATTGGCAATACGAGGGGTTCCACGACTACGCAAGGCCAGCTCGGATGCTGCCTCATGAGTGATTTCCATCTCAAAAATATCTGCCGTCCGCTCAACAATTTCTGTCAAGTCAGCATGAGCATAATACTCCATATGCCCCGTAATCCCAAAACGTGCCCGTAGTGGATTTGAGAGCATACCAGCCCGAGTCGTCGCACCAATCAAGGTAAAAGGTGGTAACTCCAAATGAACACTGCGACTGCCTTCACCAGCCCCAATCATGATATCAATGTAGAAGTCCTCCATGGCACTATAAAGCACCTCTTCCACCGACATGGGCAAACGATGAATCTCATCAATAAAAAGGACATCCCCAGGCTCTAAGTCATTCAAAATCGCTACCAGATCACCGGCTTTTTCAATGACTGGACCCGAAGTCTGCTTGAGATTGACACCTAGTTCGTTGGCAATAACAAAAGCCATGGTTGTTTTTCCCAAGCCTGGAGGCCCGAATAAGAGCACATGATCCAGCGCTTCATCCCGCATTTTGGCGGCTTCGATAAAGATTTGGAGCTGGTCCTTGACCTTGTCCTGCCCAATATATTCACGTAAGTACTGAGGACGTAGCGTGCGTTCTACTAACTCCTCATCCCCTATTATCTCATTATCTAAAATTCTACTCATGGCTCTATTATATCAAAAAACCAAGCCACAAACAAAAAAGCCACCCGATTGGGTGACTCCCGACTTTAGCACTTTATTCTACATCACTGCTTCATCGCCTGCCATAGGAAGTAAGATAGTCCATGATGGAATTAGTACTCAAAACTATCATCGGACCAATTGTGGTCGGTGTCGTTCTTCGATTAGTCGATAAATGGCTAAACAAGGATAAATAGTGTCAAAAAAGACCTCAAGCTTATTTGGACGTGAGCTTGGGGTCTTTTCTAGCCTATGATATAGAACTAGTACTCAATTCCTTTTTATTATCCCATAGTTCACAAAATTTGTCAAAACTTTACATTCTCAGCTTCTCAAGCTTTAACCGCTTTACAACAAGACTTTCAAGTTTAAGAGAAAGTTAGGGATTCTATCAATTTCATAGAAATTTTGATTTAGTAAACGAAGAGACAATCTTACATGTCACTCCTCATTTAATACGCCACTACTGGACAAGCAAAATCATTATTACAGCAGTTCCAGTCCTTCAATTAACAGTCACTTACAAGCAAATTGAGTTTGAAGTAGCTGAAGTAACAACAAACCTATTTCTTAGTCATATTTCCTAAAAAAGTCCCCGCCAATTCCCCGACCAAAATCCGAAAATACCGGAAATTATCGGAAAATTATTTTTAGAATAGTCCTCAAAATCCTGAAATAGAGCCAAAAAACTCCACCTGATTGGGTGGAGTTAAGGGAGATTATTATGAAAAAGAAAAGTTTAGGATTTTATTAAATAAAGTTAGGAGGTCTTTATTTAATAACCATATGGTACAAGACGAAGCTTAAAACTAGCTTAACTTTTCTCAAATTCTACCATTTTGCAAAAAATTTCTATCAGCATCTATCCACCCCACAAAAAAAGCCACCTGATTGGGTGACTTCATTAGGAGATTATGATGAAAAAAAGTTTTAGGATTTCATTAAATAAAGTTAGGAGGTCTTTATTTAATGGTTATATAATACTAGACCATCCTTAAACTTTGCTTAAGAAAAACAAGTTTTGTTATTTTTCTCTATTCACCCAAGTCATCCCTATACAATTATAGGTGGATAAGATTTCAAAGCCCATAGAACGATAGAATCTCAAGGTTCTTTCTGTCTGTTCTGTCACCAGCTGGACTTGATAGACATCTTTGTAAGCCTCTAAAGCCTCTTTCATTAGGGCACTACCAATCCCTTGACGCTGATAGATAGGTAAAACGATTAAATCTTGAACCAATACTGATGAGAATCCATCTCCAACCAAACGAATCAAGCCCACCACAGTATCATCATCAAGCGCCACATAAATCGCTAATGAATGAGATAAGGCCTGCTCCAGCATCTCTGGTTGATGGGTATAATTTGTCCAACCGACAGCCTGATAGAGATGCAAAACATCCTCTAACTTGACAATTTCTTGCTTTTTAATAGTGATCATGTCAACACCTATTAAAGCTCTCTTAAGCTCTTGTACTGTCGTCCATTTTTATCAAAATTTTCAGGAGCCAACCATGCTTCCAATCGAGCTTTGACTTTGGGCCAGTCCTTATCAATCATAGACAACCAATCCGTATCACGAGTACGCCCCTTATATACGACTGCCTGGCGGAAGGTCCCTTCATAGACAAATCCCAAACGCTCCGCAGCTCGTCTGGATGGCAGATTAAGAGAATCACATTTCCATTCGTAGCGACGATAGTTAAGCTCCTCAAAAACATAGCGCGCCAAGAGATAGTGAGCTTCTGTCCCTATTCGTGTTCCCCTGAGCTCTGGAGAAAAAGTGACCGCTCCCACTTCTATCACTCGGTTATTTTGGTCAATGCGCATGAGAGAAAAAGTTCCCAAAGTCTTACCAGTTTCCTTGTCTACAATCGCATAGTAAAAGCGATCCTTACGAGCCAACATCTGGTTTAAAAGGCTAAGCAGCTCCTCCATATCTGCCACTGGTTCCTGAAAGAGGTAGGTCCACATCTCCCGAGGAGTATCTGGACCATAAACAGCTAATAAATCCTCTACATGCTTTTCCACCGAAAGAGCCTCTACCCTAGCATAACGCCCTTCTAAGAAATCAATAGAAGGCAGTGCACCGGGTGTATAACCTTCCATTGACTCACCAATCATCTGACCATATTCATTTACTGGCATAGCTTTCTCCTTATTTTTATACTGAAAATACTATATCATAAATTACTCTAAATGGAAACTAGCACTCTCCTCTAACTTCATACTAAACACTACACTATTTATCCGTCTTCTTTCTTTTATCCTCCAAGGCTTGATTAATTTGTTGTGTGAGTTTATGAGTCCGCCAGATTTGATACAGCCATATCAATCCATAAATTAACAAGAAAAAGAACCAAAGCAAAGGGCTCCATAAAACTGAACCCCAGCCAAAAAATAGAGAGGTCAATACTAAGACAGTAGCTGTAACTAATAAATGAACTCCTACACGTATACTAAAAGCAAGAAACTCTAGCTTTTCAAGTATTAAAGTCAATACCCCCATAATTCCACCCATTAAAAACAGAGCTAGAATATTTTTTACCATTGGTGTAGGATAGGTAACGCTTGGATAACACTGCGCTAATAACATCATACTCAAATAAAAGAAGGAAGCCGTGCGCATTCCCGATACAAAATAATCAATTAATCGTTTCATGATTTTCTCCTATAAACCTAGATAATTCATTAAGGACTTAACGTATTTCCGACTCACACTAGATTTGATGCCCCGAGTCATTTTAGCCATCATGTTCCCTGAAAAACTATCTGATAACGATTCTAAGTGGTCAATGTTTATAATTGAATGACGTGATATCTGTATAAAGTTACGCCGATTAATCCGATTCTGAAAGTTTATCAATGTTTCCTTCGTTTTATAAATCCCGTCTACCGTATAAATGGTTAATAAATTCTTATCAATATCAGCTAGAATAATATCCTCAATCTTAACCATAACCAGATAATCATCCGCTCGAATAGGAATGGCCACCTGATTGGTCGTTGAAAATTGTTCTAAATACTCCATAACTTCCCTTGCTTGGTCAGTTAACTGAGCTGCCTGAATTACAATATGTGGGTCCTTTTCTGAAAACTCTGTCTTCATTTCAAAACGAATCTTCATTTTCTCTCCAATATACCTTTATTTTCTCTTGCTAAACACTTTAACAAATAAAAGCCAAAGAAGAATAGCGACGAAACTGATAATAACCACTATAAAGTATGTCTCTTCCTTTGTCAATAGTTCTTGCCAGTTGATTTGGATTCCCATTTTTTCTTGAAATTCCTGTAACAGACTGCTATTTCCTGTAAATGCAGTTTCTAAACGCTCTTTCATTAAAATTTGTCGATAGAGAGAAGCAATATAAGTTGCAGGGGTACACTTCATGATAATTTGTGCAAAATCAGGTAATACTCCAATGGGGATATAAGTTCCTACCAAAAATCCAGAAGCAGTCCCCACTATAGTTGCCAGTTTGCCAAGACTATCTACAGATTGAAAACGGTAAATCAAAAGAATATTTACCACACTTGAAAGCAGACTGCTTAACAGCATAATCAAAGTAATTTCCGGTAAATAACTGATAACTGGACTTTCTCTAAAATAAAGGCTCATAACAGCAAACATAAACACCTGCATGACAAAAGAAATGATAATACTGCTGATTAGATAGGACACCTGTAAGCCCCAGCTACCTAAATCTGTCAAGAAAAGATCTTGATCTACTTGATTTTCACGATCCTGTACCATTTGTGTAAGAGCCGTAAAACTGGTTGTAATCCCAGTCACAGCCAAGGTCCCACCCATCAGCCAGTTATTTAAAAGCTTCGTATTTTCAGGGAGTTGGGTCCAAGCATCCGTCAAGTTCTTCTGCAAAAAAATGATATAAAGCAGGAAGGAAATCAATGCCCCCAATAATGAGAAAAATACTCCTGAACGATTACGAAAATATAAGATAAAATTCCGTTTCAATAAAGCTAACATTAGCGAACCTCTCTTCCTGTAAGTGCAATAAAGGCATCATCCATGGTACCTGGGCGAAACTCAAAATAATCAATTTCTTCTCGAACTTTTGCCAAAAATTCAATAGCTTCCAGTGACGTTCTTGGATAAAAAAGATATTCCAACTTATTTTCTTTCTCTACTACCATTCCAGTCCGTAGCAATTTTTCTAAATCGGTTATTTCTTTAAAACGAATTTTTAGGATATTAGATGCATACTGACTTTTAATCTTAGTCGCAGAACCTTGCGCAATCACTTTCCCATGATCAACGATATAGATCTGATCCGCTTCATCCGCTTCATCCAAATAATGAGTCGTTAAGATAATAGTCATCCCTTCATCCTTTTGTAGTCGATACAGAAGATCCCAGATGGATTTGCGAGTCTGAATATCAAGACCTGTCGTTGGTTCATCCAAGAAAAGAATATCTGGTCGCGAAAGAAGAGCACGCGCAATATCAACCCGACGTTTTTGTCCACCTGACAAAGTCCCATATAGTTGTTTCTGGAAAGCAGTCAAGCCCAGTTGATGGATCAAATCATCCACACGACTTGCTGCAATCTCCTTATACTGTTGAGCACGAATCGTGAGATTTTCCCTAACCGTCAACATCTCATCCAGTACACTAGCTTGAAAAACAACTCCGATTTTCGTATTTGGCGCATAGCGAATCTGACCTTGTGTCGGCTTTTTCAAACCGATTAACATGGAAATGGTGGTTGATTTTCCTGCACCATTGGGTCCCAAAATAGCATTGAAACTTCCTTTTTCAAACTCTAACTGAATATCATCGACAGCCATATGAGTACCGTACCGTTTAGTCAAATGTTTAGCTTGTAAAATCATATTTCTTCCCTCCTTTTATCTCACTAGTTTAACAAAAATAATGACAGAAAAATCGACTTTTGAGATAAGTGGTTAAAATGAAAGGTTAAGTGGTGAGATGATTAGGGTTAAGTTAAAGTAGAGAAGGCTACAGCCATTTTTCTCCTACCGAATTGCTAAATGAAGCTTAAAAACACTTACAAGAACACATTATATTTTTAAATATGCGCTATAAAAGAGATGTTTTACCGCATCTGGCCGAAAAATTCAAGAATCGGTAGTATTATTCTCGCCAAATCAAACAATAAAAAATTAACTAGAAATCATGACACACAATCCCTTCTATCAAAATGAAACTGCTGAATATGATATGATTGAATTTGAAGCAAGTAAGTATTGTCTTGAATTTGAAACTTCCATTAGCCAAATTTTTAACGACAAGTAAATCCATTAGGAAATAATCTATGAAAAGAATTTTCAATACAAGCAAAAAACAGCTCTTTTTATCCGAGAAGAGCTGTTCTATTTTATGAAAGAGAAAGTCACTAGTAACTCTTGTACTTCTCTCTACGTTTTTACTGTTTGAGTTCAAATTTATCTTGTTTGAGCAATTACTTTTGTAGACTGGACTACCAACCAGAACTGTGTTTTTATCTTAGTTGGGACTATTATAGTACGGTTCAACACTGTCTACAAATTTTTCAGATGTATATCAAAAAAATTTATCGTAGTAAACCACGAGTCTACACTTTCTTTCATTAATAAGTGCCAATCTTTTCGATAACGATGATTCGGTTGATAAGCAACCGTCAACATATGCCCTGTTTCATGGTATTTTTTAAACAAAATGGATTCCCCTTTATAATGTGAAATGATATCATCTATCGCGGATGATGCATTCCATATTTCATCAACATCGCTTCCTAGTAATAATAAAGGGGAGGAAATTTTACTCAAATCAATCTGAGCCCTACTATCTTCAGGAATATGTTTTCCAAAAAACTTGTTTAACAAATAATCTCCTAACTGAAATTTTTGATAAGGAAGTTCCTTTTGTAAATATGTCCAAGAAGATGAATTAGAATTGAGTTTTCCCTTTATTCCCTCAAATATTACATTTGAGGGAGAATTGAGTACTAAACATTGCACATCATCCAAAATACTTTGTCCAGCCAGAACAAGCTCTGCTCCTTTAGAGCGACCATATATTCCTATTTTTGTATTATCAACTTGAGGATGATGGTATAGAAAATCTTTCGCTTCTTCCAGACATTCTATTGGAATTCGTTCTAAATTTTGGGGTAATCCCTCTAAACCAAAATAAGCTATTGCAAGACAAATATAGCCTCTTGAAGATAAAAGTTGGGCAATATTCTGAGCTTTTTCAATTCTTCCCTCACTACCGCTAACAATAATCACGGCTGGCGCCCTTCTTAATTTTTCATCATAAAATAATCGACCTTGAAAATGCTTATCATAAATATCTTGATACCTTATTCCCAGATTCATATAACGCCTTACAAAACTTTGCTTCGCGACCACATCTTTCCCCAGCCTGATTTTAATTTCAACACCAAAACAATCTCGTAATGGAATTCTATCAAGAGAACTCGGTAATCTCCTTTTCCTATTCTTCAACGGTTTCGCATTAAAGAATAATCCCATTTCTGAAACTCCTTTATAAGATCCCGAAATAGATGCTGTCTGAGAGGTATCAATCATACCGTCCTGATCAGATAAAAAAATTGCGGTTGATTTCCATATAACATCATGATCTAAAAGCAAGGGAGCATTTATACAGTAATAATCAGACAGGTACATTTCTACACAATACATTGCCCTTGGTTCTAAACCATTAATAGCAATATAAAAAGATTCATCCGCTAAATCTGTTTGTGAAATCAGTTCTATGTTTACAGTCATATCTTCTCCTTTTTGTTAATTCACTTAACAATTATATTTGAAATTTACCGTGACTTTTACCACGGTAATTCTCCCCACACCTTTTCAATATCATCCATCAATTTCACAACTGTTTTAAGTTCCACCTCGCTATAGTTGTTTAAAACTAAAAAGATTGATTTTTCAATATATGCTTGTTGCTCCTTATGGATTTTAAAAATTTCGATGCCTTTTTCAGATAATCTCAAATATTTATTTTTCCCATTATTCGGATCAAAATCAAAAACAACTAAATTTTTTTGAATCAATCTCCTAACACTTTGAGTTATTGCACTTCTTGAAACTTCTAATAATTCAGATAATTTTACTAGATTTAAGGGCTGATTTTCCCCAATCACAACAATCAAATGTACCTCATTCAAAGTAATGGATTTGTCAACACCACTTTTATGTTGATTTTTTTTTAACTGGTCAAACGCTAAAATAAATCTATTGAAACGATTATTAAATGCAATAAATTCTTTTTTATCCATAATCTCTCTTTTCTTTGTTAATCATATTAACAAAACAGAAACTTCCTGTCAAATAAAAAATCCTCCAGATTCTACTCTGAAGGATTCTTATCTTATTTCACAACAATATTAACCAATTTATTCGGTACCGCAATTACTTTTACGATGTCCTTACCGTCAATTTCTGCTTTGACTTTTTCATCAGCTAGAGCAATCTCTTGCAATTCTTCTCGTGATAGGTCTTTAGCGACCATGAGTTTGGCACGGACTTTACCTTTGATTTGGACGACAATTTCGATTTCGTCTTCAACCAATTTGCTTTCGTCCCAAGTTGGCCAAGCCACATAAGAGATTGACTCACCTGTTGCTGCAACTGTTTGCCAGAGCTCTTCTGCCAAGTGAGGCGCAAATGGTGCAATCAATTGGATAAAGCCTTTGGCGTAGTCTGCATAAAGCTTGTCTTCCTTGTTAGCTGCATTGACAAAGACCATAAGTTGGGCAATGGCTGTGTTGAATTTGAGGGATTCGATTTGTTCTGTGACAGCTTTAACAGTTTCGTTGTAAACTTTGTCAAGAGCGCCATTGTTTTCCGCAGCTATTTCTTTACTTGTAATCAAGCGGTAAACACGGTCAAGGAACTTACGGCTTCCTTCCAGACCTTCTTCTGACCAAGCAATCGAAGCATCAAGTGGTCCCATAAACATTTCATAAACACGAAGGGTATCGGCACCGTATTGTTCCACCACATCGTCAGGGTTAACCACGTTCTTGAGCGATTTAGACATCTTAGCTGGCGCTTGCTCTAACTCTTCACCTGTTTCTACATGGAAGAAGGAACCGTCACGTTTTTCAACCTTGTCAGTCGCCACAAGAGCCCCACGGTGGTCACGGTAGCTGGTTCCCAAAATCATCCCTTGGTTAAAGAGTTTTTGGAATGGTTCCTTAGTTGGAACAACACCGAGGTCATAGAGGAATTTGTGCCAGAAACGAGCATAAAGCAAGTGAAGAACGGCATGCTCTGCACCACCCACGTAGATATCTACTGGCAACCATTGTTTGAGGAGCTCCTCATCGGCCAATTTCTCAGTATTGTGCGGGTCAATATAGCGGAGGTAGTACCAGCTTGAACCTGCCCATTGTGGCATGGTGTTGGTTTCACGACGACCCTTGACACCATCTTCACGAGTCACTTCAAGCCAATCTGTCAAATTAGCTAGTGGACTTTCACCAGTACCTGAAGGACGGATATCCTTGGTTACTGGCAAGACAAGTGGCAATTCATTTTCAGGAACAGCTGTTGAAGTTCCGTCTTCCCAATGAATGATAGGAATTGGCTCACCCCAGTAACGTTGACGGCTAAAGAGCCAGTCGCGGAGACGGTAGGTCACCTTCTCTTGACCACAGCCTTTTTCTTCCAACCAAGCCACAATCTTAGCAATTGCGTCTTCTTTGTTGAGTCCATCTAGGAAGTCTGAATTAACGTGAAGGCCATCTTCTGTGTAGGCAGCTTCTGCTACATTTCCACCTTCAAGTACTTCTACGATTGGAAGGTCAAATTGTTTGGCAAATTCCCAGTCACGTTGATCGTGGGCAGGCACAGCCATAACGGCACCTGTTCCGTAACTAGCAAGAACATAGTCGGCAATCCAGATTGGAATTTCCTTACCATTGACAGGGTTGATGGCATAAGCACCAGTCCAAACACCAGTTTTTTCTTTGGCAAGGTCTGTACGAGCCAAGTCAGACTTAAGGCTAGCTTGGTGTTTATAGTCTGCTACTGCCTCTGCTTGCTCTGGACTTGTGATAGCGTCAACCAAATCATGTTCAGGAGCCAAAACAGTGAAAGTCGCACCGAAAAGGGTGTCCGGACGAGTGGTAAAGACTGTGAATTCCTTGTCTGTTCCCTTAACTTTAAAAGTTACATTAGCACCAGTTGATTTCCCAATCCAGTTGCGTTGCATGTCCTTGATAGACTCCGGCCAATCTAGTTCATCTAAATCATTGAGCAAGCGCTCTGCGTAAGCCGTGATTTTGAGCATCCATTGGCGCATTGGCTTGCGGACAACTGGATAGCCTCCACGCTCAGAAGTTCCGTCAGGAAGAACCTCTTCGTTGGCGATGGCTGTTCCCAATTCCTCAACCCAGTTTACTGGCACTTCCGCTTCATAGGCCAAGCCTTTTTCGTAAAGCTTAGTGAAAATCCATTGGGTCCACTTGTAGTAGTTTGGATCTGTTGTATTGACTTCACGATCCCAGTCATAAGAAAATCCAAGCGCATTGATTTGGCGTTTGAAGTTGGCAATGTTCTCAGCTGTAAATTCTGCTGGGTCATTACCTGTATCCATAGCGTATTGCTCTGCAGGCAAACCAAAAGCATCCCAACCCATTGGGTGAAGGACATTGTATCCTTGCGCACGTTTGAAACGGCTGAGGATATCCGTTGCGGTATAACCTTCTGGATGTCCTACGTGCAGACCCGCTCCAGACGGATAAGGAAACATATCAAGAGCATAAAACTTAGGTTTTGATGCATCTGTTCCTGTCTTAAATGTATGATGTTCTGCCCAGTAGCCCTGCCACTTAGGCTCAATTTCTTTATGATTGTAAAAACTCATGGTCTCTCTCCAATTTTGTGATGTTACTATTATACCATTTTTGAGGGAATTTGAAAGACGAGAAATGTTCTTTTGGGCTTGTATGCCAAGAAAGACTGAATCGCAAATCCAGCTTATTTAGCAGTATAAAAAATTAGCTAGCACTTGAAATTAACTTATATCGATTATTTGTCTCTTCCATCTTTTTCCCCCTAACGCCTTTGACTCATATTCCCCGTTTTAGATTTCTTTAAGGTTTTTATTATATCCTGTAGAACTCTACAATTTAAAAACATTAACAATCTAGGTAGAGAAAATGTTCGTAAAAAGGAGATTCTTATGAAAAAACTACTATTCTTTCTCTCTTGTGGATGGATATTTCTTACTTTATCAGGATGTTCTTCAACAACAGAAGCGGAAACTAGCACTGAAAAAGATTCAGATAGCACTTTGGTTGTCTACTCGCCTAACCCTGAAGACCTTATCGAAGAAACAGTCCCAGCCTTCGAAGAAAAATATGGTATTAAGGTTGACTTAGTACAAGCCAGCACGGGTGAATTGTTCAAAAAAGCTGAGGCCGAAAAAGAATCCCCAGTAGCCGATGTCATTTTCGGAGGCTCCTACGCCCTCTTCTCTTCTAACGAAAATCTTTTTGAACCTTATATTTCCCAAGAAAATGACCAGATAATCCCTGAATATCAAAATAAAACAGGATTCTACACACCTTATACACTTGATGTTAGTGTTATCATTGCCAATTCAGCTCTTACAAAAGATATTAAAATTGAAGGCTACAATGATCTACTCAATCCTAAATTAAAAGGAAAAATCGCAACTGCTGATCCAAGTAATGCTTCTAGCGCTTTTGCTCAATTAACAAACATGCTTGTAGACCAAGGTGGATACGAAAATGAACAAGCTTGGACCTATGTGAAAAATCTATTTACCCTAGTAGATGGAAAAATTGCATCTAGCTCTTCAAATGTTTACAAAGCTGTCGCCGATGGGGAAATGGCTGTTGGACTCACCTATGAAGACCCTGCCTTAAAACTCTTAAATGATGGGGTTGATGTAAAAGTCATTTATCCAAAAGAAGGAACCGTCTTTTTACCTGGTAACGCAGCTATCATCAAAAATGCCAAACACATGGAAAATGCCAAGAAATTTATCGATTTCCTCCTTTCTCAAGAAATCCAAGATAAGCTAGGAACTGAAACAACAATCAGACCCATTCGTAAAAATGCTAGAACCAATAAAAATATGAAGGCTATGACAGAAATCAATATTGCCACTGAAGATTCCGATTATGTCATTAAAAACAAATCTGCTATTCTTAAAAAGTACAATGATATTTTTACAGATATCCAATCTAAACAGTAAAAGAGGTTCACTATGAGTGAGATCAAAATTATTAACGCCAAAAAAATCTACCACGATGTTCCTGTTATTGATAATTTAAATATTACAGTTCCCAAAGGAAGTCTCTTTACCATCCTTGGTCCTTCAGGGTGTGGGAAAACGACCCTTCTTCGTATGATTGCAGGTTTCAACAGTATCGAAGGCGGAGAATTTTACTTCGATGATACAAAAATCAATAATATGGAACCCAGCAAACGCAATATCGGCATGGTTTTCCAAAACTACGCTATTTTCCCACATTTGACTGTTCGAGACAATGTTGCTTTTGGTCTCAAGCAAAAGAAAGTCCCTAAAGAAGAATTGGTACAACAGACCAATAAATATCTTGAACTCATGCAAATTGCTCAATATGCGGATCGAAAGCCCGATAAACTTAGTGGTGGACAACAACAACGTGTCGCCTTGGCACGTGCCTTAGCTGTTAATCCAAGTGTTCTCCTCATGGACGAGCCACTTAGTAACCTAGATGCCAAACTTCGCTTGGATATGCGTCAAGCTATTCGAGAAATCCAACACGAAGTGGGTATTACAACTGTTTATGTGACCCACGACCAAGAAGAAGCTATGGCTATTTCAGACCAAATTGCTGTTATGAAAGACGGAGTCATCCAACAAATCGGTCGACCAAAAGAACTCTATCATAAACCAGCTAATGAGTTTGTGGCTACCTTTATCGGACGCACAAATATTATCCCTGCCACTCTTGAAAAACGGAGCGACGGCGCTTATATCGTCTTTTCAGATGGCTATGCTCTTCGAATGCCAGCTCTTGATCAGGCTGAGGCACAAGCTATTCATGTAAGTATTCGTCCTGAAGAGTTTATCAAAGATGAATCTGGAGATATTGAAGGAACTATTAGCGATAGCGTCTATCTTGGACTGAATACTGAATACTTCATCGAGACAGGTTTTGCCTCAAAAATTCAAGTTAGCGAAGAATCAACTTTTGAAGAAGATCTACAAAAAGGCGATCGTATTCGTCTACGAATCAATACTCAAAAATTAAACGTCTTTTCTGCAGATGGTTCACAAAACCTGATAAAAGGAGTCAACCATGGAACGTAAAAAACTAAATATTTGGACAGCCTCCTCTTTCTTCATCTTTCTTACCTATCTTGTCTTTCTGGTTTATCCTATCGTTACCGTGCTCAAGCAAGCACTCATACATGAGGGACAATTTTCACTAGCTAATTTTGTCACTTTCTTTAGTAAAGCCTACTACTCTGAGACACTTGTCAACAGTTTCAAGGTTTCCATTACCGCTACTGTCACTTCCTTAGTTGTAGGAACCCTATTAGCTTATCTCTTTTCCATGTATGACTTCAAGGGAAAGAAATTTCTACAAATATTGATTATCATTGCTTCCATGTCAGCTCCTTTCGTGGGAGCCTACTCCTGGATTCTCTTGCTGGGACGAAATGGGGTCATCACAAAATTCATGACAAATACTCTTCATCTTCCAGCTATTGATATTTATGGATTCAAAGGAATTGTACTTGTCTTTACACTGCAACTATTCCCACTGGTATTTCTATACGTTGCTGGGACAATGAAAAGTATTGACAATTCTCTACTTGAAGCTGCTGAAAGCATGGGTTCCTTCGGATTTAAGCGTATCGTAACGGTTGTTTTGCCTCTCCTAGTTCCAACCTTACTAGCAGCTGCCCTACTTGTATTTATGAGAGCATTCTCAGACTTTGGAACGCCTATGTTGATTGGTGAAGGATATCGGACTTTCCCGGTCTTGATTTATACCCAATTCATTAGCGAGGTTGGAGGAAATTCTGCTTTTGCATCTGCTTTAGCAATTATGGCGATTATCATTGCCTTAGCAATTTTCCTTATCCAAAAATACATTTCAAATCGCTACAGTTTCAGTATGAATTCGCTCCATCCAATTGAGCCTAAAAAAACTACAAAAGGAAAAATGGCTGCCATTTATGCGACAGTCTACGGAATTATCTTGTTCTCTGTTCTACCTCAAGTCTACTTGATTTATACTTCTTTCCTAAAAACATCAGGTATGGTATTTGTCAAAGGCTATTCTCTAAACAGTTACAAGGTAGCTTTCAATCGTATGGGATCTGCTATTTTCAATACTATTCGTATCCCTTTGATTGCCTTAGTTCTAGTTGTCCTATTCGCAACATTTATCTCCTACCTAGCCGTTAGAAAACGGAATGTGTTTACAAACTTAATTGACAGCCTCAGTATGGTACCTTATATTGTACCAGGAACCGTTCTAGGGATTGCCTTCATTTCTTCTTTCAATACCGGTCTATTTGGAAGTGGATTTCTTATGATTACAGGGACTGCTTTCATCTTAATTATGTCTCTATCTGTCAGAAGATTACCGTATACTATTCGCTCATCTGTTGCTAGCTTGCAACAAATAGCACCAAGTATTGAAGAAGCCGCTGAAAGTTTAGGAAGTAGCCGTCTCAATACCTTTGCCAAGATTACAACTCCAATGATGCTATCTGGTATTATTTCTGGAGCTATCCTATCTTGGGTCACAATGATTTCAGAGCTCTCTACCTCTATCCTCCTCTACAATGTCAAAACAAGAACAATGACTGTAGCTATTTATACAGAGGTTCTTAGAGGAAATTACGGTGTTGCGGCAGCCTTGTCAACTATCCTGACTATTCTAACAGTGAGTTCATTACTCTTATTTATGAAAATCTCTAAAAGCAATAGCATTACACTTTAGTTTTCCCCATCAAAAACAGCCGAAAGGATTACCCTCGGCTGTTTTTTCTTATCTTGATATTCCTATCAAATCCTCAGTTCCTAGCAAGCAAGTCCAGACTGATTAAATAGAGGCTTCCTCCATCTTCTGCTGGCCTAACTCCCGGTAACTACGGTCGCCGACGACTTCAACGCTAAACTGCCCATCCTCATATTCAAGGATCGTCACGCTACCATTATCTAGACCATGCGGATGCATACCATTAATCAGATAAACAATGGTTCCAATGGTCATTCCGTGGCTCACGACAAGAGCATTGCCCCCACCTTGTTCTTCCATTTCTTTAGCAATCGCTTCAAAACCTTCCTTAATTCGGCCACTGAGTTTTTCCCAGCCTTCAGCCCAACCAGCTGTATCGACCTCTACCAAACCCTCAGCCAGTTCAGCATAAGATAATTGGTGAACGTGGTCCACATTAAAGATACGAGGAATAATGCCCATGAAAAGATCACCATCATAAGCTCCGTCAAAGCTACCAAAACACCATTCTCTGATACGCTTGTCCATACGATAAGGGATTTTCTCCTGCAGGCCAAGTTCTTCAAGAATGATTCCCATTGTCTGAATGGTGCGGCCAGAATCACTGGAATAAGCGCGCTCAAACTGTAGACCAGATTCTCGCAAACCGATTCCTAATTCTTGAATCCCTCGTTCACCTTCAGCTGTTAAGGGAGTATCGCTCCAACCTTGCGCGCGACCAATCGTGTTAAACATGGTCTTGCCATGACGTACCAAATACAATCGTACTTTTACCATTTTCCGTCCTCCATTTGCTTCTATTATATCATGGATGATAAAACAAAAGCCACCCTTACAGGCGACTTTTGCAGGAGATTATTATGAAAAAGTTTAGGAGTTCTATTAAATAAAGATATTAGATGAAAGTCAAATTCAAACTAAATCAGTGTTATCTGTTTCAAATAATATTAGGAGGTCTTTATTTAATGATTATAGTATACACATCAAACCTTAAATAGAGCTTAAAATTTCTCCTATTTTCTTAATTTTTAAAACTATGAATTGGTGCTGGGATTTGTCCTCCACGAGAAATGAAATCGACAGACGAAGCCCCATTGACTTTCATAACAGGTGCAGTTCCTAATAGGCCACCAAACTCAATCATGTCGCCTTCTTTTCCTTTAGGAATGATACGAACAGCTGTTGTTTTCATGTTAATGACACCAATTGCAGCTTCATCTGCAATCATAGCCGCAATGGTTTCAGCAGGTGTATCCTCCGGAATGGCAATCATATCCAATCCAACGGAACAGATAGCCGTCATAGCTTCTAGTTTTTCCAGATTAAGAGAGCCATTTTGCACTGCAGCAATCATTCCTTCATCCTCTGAAACAGGGATAAAGGCACCAGACAAACCACCAACTTGGTTGCAGGCCATAACTCCGCCCTTCTTAACTTGGTCATTCAAGAGAGCCAAGGCAGCCGTCGTTCCATGCGTACCAACTGTTTCTAGTCCCATTTCCTCAAGAACACGTGCTACAGAATCTCCAACCGCAGGAGTTGGCGCCAAACTCAAGTCCACAATACCAAACTCCACACCCAGTCTCTCACTAGCCATCTGACCAACCAATTGACCGATACGAGTGATTTTAAAGGCAGTCTTCTTGACCGTTTCTGCTACTACGTCAAAGCTCTCTCCACGAACTTTTTCCAAGGCACGTTTCACCACACCAGGACCAGAAACTCCGACATTGATAATAACATCTGCTTCACCAATACCATGGAAGGCACCCGCCATAAATGGATTATCCTCAACAGCATTAGCAAATACAACCAGCTTAGCAGCCCCCATATCAGAAAGATTTGCCGTTTCCTTGATAACTTGTCCCATATCTGCAACAGCGGTCATATTGATACCAGACTTGGTTGAGCCGATATTGACTGACGAGCAGACCTTGTCCGTTTCAGCCAAAGCGCGAGGAATAGAATTGATAAGAATCTCATCTCCCTTTTGATAACCTTTTTGTACCAAGGCAGAGAAACCACCAATAAAGTCCACTCCAATCTCTTTCGCAGCCTTATCAAGCGCTTTTGCCAGAACCACATAGTCTGTCGCATCTGTCGCTGCTCCAATCAGAGAAATAGGAGTCACCGATACACGCTTATTAACGATAGGAATTCCCAACTCAGCCGCAATTTCATCACCAACAGCCGCTAAATTAGCTGCCTTGCTCGTAATCTTTTGATAAATTTTCTCCGCAGCACGATTGATATCTGGATCAATACAGTCTAATAGGGAAATCCCCATGGTAATAGTTCTGATATCGAAGTTTTGCTCCTCAATCATGGCGATGGTTTCAGTAACTTGTCTAATATCCATGATAACCTCCTAGATATTAAACATAGCTTCGAAAATCGCTGCACTCTGAATATTGATTTTTACATTCAAAGTTTGCCCAAAGCTTTCAAATTCATTACGAAGATAGGTAAAATCTTGCTTTTCATCGCTAGAGACGACAGCCATCATCGTGAAATATTCATCCAAAACAGTTTGAGAGATATCATCAATATTTAAACCCAATTCTGCAATTTTACCAGAAACACCTGCAACAATTCCAGACTTATCTTTACCAACAACAGTTATAATCGCTTTCATAAGCAAACTCCAATTCTTCTTTTAATAGGAAACCTGAACATTAAACAGGATTCTTTTCAATAGTATAGCATAATTCTAACTAAAATACTCAAAAACGCCTGCTTACGAAGTTGTTCTTAAGAAAAAAACAATTTCGTAAACAAGCGTCTACTATCCCAACTTATGATGAGTGTTCCCGCTAGGACCGAAATCCTAGCGGTAGACCAGAGCTAGACTAAGAGCACAAGACTCCATCATCATAACACTCAACAAAATTGATGATTTTATACTAATTCGATGATCGCCATTGGCGCTGCATCACCACGACGTGGTTCAGTTTTAAGGATACGAGTGTATCCACCGTTACGTTCAGCATAACGAGGTGCGATTTCTGAGAACAATTTTTGAAGTGCTGTAGTAGAAGTGTACTTATCAGTTGCTTCATCATAGTTTTCAGATGCGATTTCATTACGTACGAAAGCAGCTGCTTGACGACGTGCATGCAAATCACCACGTTTACCTAGAGTAATCATTTTTTCAACAGTTTTACGGATTTCTTTAGCACGAGCTTCAGTTGTCACGATTGATTCGTTGATCAAAAGGTCAGTTGTCAAATCGCGAAGCATTGCTTTACGTTGTGAGCTAGTGCGTCCTAGTTTACGGTAAGCCATGTATTCCTCCTTTATTTATCTTTTAATCCAAGACCCAAATCAATGAGTTTGAGTTTCACTTCTTCCAAACTCTTGCGTCCAAGATTTCGTACTTTCATCATCTCTGCTTCAGATTTTTCTGTCAAATCATGCACAGTATTGATACCGGCACGTTTCAAACAGTTGTATGAACGCACAGACAAGTCCAGTTCCTCAATCGTACGATCCAAAATACGGTCGTCAGATTCAGTATCAGCTTCTTTCATCACTTCAGTTGACTTAGCAATCTCAGTAAGATTTGTAAACAAATCAAGATGTTCTGTCAAAATACGTGCTGAAAGCCCTAAAGCATCTTCTGGAATAATTGTTCCATTTGTCAAGATTTCAAGGGTTAATTTGTCAAATCCATCATTGCTACCTACACGAGCAGGTTCCACTTGATAGTTGACTTTTGTAACTGGTGTATAAATAGAATCTACAGCAAGTGTTCCAACTGGTGCATTATCCTTTTTATTTTCATCAGCAGGTACATATCCACGACCACTGTTAACAGTCATAGTCGCTTTTAGAGAAGAACCTTCACCGATTGTAAAGAGATAATGATCTGGATTTACAATTTCAATATCGCTATCTGTCAAAATGTCACCAGCTGTTACTTCAGCAGGACCTTCAACATCTAGTTCGATGATTTTTTCGTCTTCAACGTACGATTTCACTGCAATTCCTTTAATGTTCAGAATGATTTGCATCACGTCTTCACGAACACCTGGAACTGTGTCAAACTCATGTAACACACCATCAATGTTGATAGATGTCACAGCTGCTCCTGGTAGAGAAGCTAGAAGTACACGACGAAGAGAGTTACCAAGAGTTGTACCGTAGCCACGTTCAAGTGGTTCGATTACAAACTTGCCATAATCTTTATTTTCATCAATTTTTGTTATATTTGGTTTTTCAAACTCGATCATTTAGTTACTCCCTCTTAAACGAAAAGCAGTGTAATGCGATGATTATACACGGCGACGTTTTGGAGGACGAGCACCATTGTGTGGCACTGGAGTCACATCACGAATTGCTGTTACTTCAAGACCAGCGGCAGCAAGCGCACGAATAGCTGACTCGCGACCAGAACCTGGACCTTTTACAGTAACTTCAACTGATTTAAGACCGTGTTCTTGTGCAGATTTAGCAGCAGCTTCAGAAGCCATTTGAGCAGCGAATGGTGTAGATTTACGAGAACCTTTGAAACCAAGAGCACCAGCTGATGACCAAGCAATTGCATTACCATGCACATCAGTAATCATAACAATAGTGTTATTAAATGTAGCGTGAATATGAGCAATACCAGATTCGATATTCTTTTTCACACGACGTTTACGTGTTGGTTTAGCCAAGACTTTTACCTCCTATATTATTTTTTCTTACCAGCGATCGCGACAGCTTTACCTTTACGAGTGCGAGCGTTGTTTTTAGTGTTTTGTCCACGGACAGGAAGTCCACGACGGTGACGGATACCACGGTATGAACCGATTTCCATCAAACGTTTGATGTTCAAGTTTACTTCACGACGAAGGTCACCTTCAACTTTGATTGCATCCACTTCACGACGGATAGCATCTTCTTGATCTGATGTAAGATCACGTACACGAACATCTTCTGAGATTCCAGCAGCAGCCAAAATTTTCTTAGATGTTGCAAGTCCGATACCATAAACATAAGTCAATGAGATTACTACGCGTTTGTCATTTGGAATGTCAACTCCAGCAATACGAGCCATGTTTTCTCCTTTCTATCTTATCCTTGACGTTGTTTGTGTTTTGGATTTGCTGGGCAAATTACCATAACACGACCATTACGACGAATAACTTTACAGTATTCGCAAATTGGTTTGACCGATGGTCTTACTTTCATTTCTTATCCCTCCAAGTTTTTCGATTATTTAAAGCGGTAAGTGATACGTCCACGTGTCAAGTCATATGGACTCATTTCGACAGTAACACGATCTCCCGCTAAAATACGAATATAGTTTTTACGAATTTTACCAGAAACTGTTGCTAAAATCTGATGTCCATTTTCAAGTTCAACCGTAAACATTGCATTCGGCATTGTATCAACTACTTTGCCTTCAACTTCAATCACATCGTCTTTTGCCACGCAAAAGCACCTCCATAAATTTCGATTCGATGCCTCTAGACACAGAGACAACAATTATAAGTCAGACTATCTCAGTATAACATTTGTAGCGGATTTTTGCAAGTGTGAAAAACGCTTTATTTCAAATTTGTCAATACTTTTTCGATATCTGAGAAGACATCATTGATATCTTGATTACCTTCGATGTCATGAACCAAACCTTTGGCACGGTAGTGAGCAATGATTGGTTCCCCTTGAGCAATATTCACATCCAAACGACGTTTCACTGTCTCAGGTTTGTCATCTTCACGTTGGTAGTAATCTTCTTCTTTATAGTCAACTGGTGGGTTAAAGACCTTGTGGAAAGTTTCTCCAGTTACGCGGTGGATAATACGACCACTCAAACGTTCCAAGAGGCTGTCTGGATTTACTTCAATGTTGATGACACCTTCTAGTTCAATGCCAAGTTCAGCCAATGTTTTGTCCAAGGCATGAGCTTGTTCAATTGTACGTGGGTAACCATCCAACAAGAATCCTGTTTCTTTAATATCATCTTGTGAAAGACGTTCTTTTACGATCCCATTTGTAACTTCGTCAGGAACCAATTCACCCTTGTCAATGTATGACTTGGCAAGAACACCCATTTCAGTTTGATTTGCCATAGCAGCACGGAACATATCACCTGTTGAGATATGTGCAACATGGAATTGTTCTACGATTTTTGCTGCTTGAGTTCCCTTACCTGCACCAGGTAAGCCCATAATCAAAAGATTCATGATTAGATCTCCTTATTTTATTTTTAAATAGAAGCAAAAAGTCTTTTCACCCCTATTTAAAAACAAAATAGAAGAGGGGAGACCAAACTCTCACTAATGTTAGAGTTAAACCTCCACTCCCTCAGCATTTACTGATTCTGTAAATACTTTTATTCTGTTCTGTCCATGAAACCAACATACTTACGTTTCAATAGGTAACCTTCCAATTGTTTGATTCCTTCAATACCTGTAGAGATAATGATCAAAAGACTGGTTCCTCCAAAAGCAACTGCTTCTGAAAGTCCGAAAACATCTTTTGCTACAATCGGTAAAATGGAAATCACACCAAGGAAGAGGGAACCAACCGTTGCAAGACGACGAAGAAGCTTAGACATATATTCTTCTGTACCTTTACCAGGACGAACTCCGTGGATATAGGCACCGCTCTTTTGTAGGTTCTCTGCTGCTTTTTCAGGATTAATCTGTACAAACGTATAGAAGAATGTAAAGAGAATAATCAACAAAGCATACATGGCAATCCCAGTTGGTGAAGTTGTTGCCAGCATTTCTTGTGCTGTTCTTACCCAAGCCCAATCATGACCTGTAGCGCTCAAAAACTGAAGAATAGCCGCAGGCGCTGCAGTAATCGAACTTGCAAAGATAACAGGGATAACTCCAGCAGGGTTTACCTTCAAAGGAAGGTAAGAGCTAGATGGAGCACCTTGTGCAACCTTAGTATATTGGATTGGAATTTTGTATTCTGCTTGTTGAACATAAGTTGTAAAATAAATGATCAACAATACAGTAATAATCAAAATGATTACGAAAATGATAGATGAGTTGATACGGCTACTTGGGACATTCACAAAGTAGTCCACATAGATGCCCTGAATCATCTCTGGAATTGAGGCAACAATCCCGGCAAAGATAATCATAGAAACACCATTCCCGTATCCCTTATCTGTAATTTGCTCTCCCAACCAAGTCACAATCATACTACCAGCTGTTAAGATGATACCAATCATGATAAAGACTTGTGGAGTAAGAGCTGTTTTCAACAATTGAGCTCCAGCCAAAGTATTAAAACCAGCTGTAATCCCGATAGATTGCACAAAGGCTAGAACAAGAGCAATATAACGAGTAGCTTGATTTAATTTTCTTCGACCTACTTCCCCTTGTTTACCCCACTCTACAAACTTGGGTAAAATATCCATTTGCAAGAGTTGGACAACGATAGAAGCCGTAATGTAGGGACTAACACCAAGAGCAAAAACTGAGAAGTTTTTCATGGCATTCCCTGAGACCAAACTCAACATGTTTAAGAAGGATAATCCACTTAAAGCATTCAAGCTATTGGCATTCACACCAGGAACTGTAATGCTAGTTCCGATACGAAAGACCAAAACGATAAAAATTGTAAATAAAATTTTTGATCGAACCTGCTTAACTTTAAGAGCTTCTCTTAATAATTTAAAAAACATAGGTCACCTCTCTTAGATGACTTCTACTGAACCACCTTTAGCAGTGATAGCTTCTTCAGCTGATTTAGAGAATTTAGCTGCTTTCACAGTCAATTTCTTAGTCAACTCACCGTTACCAAGAACTTTAACACCTGATTTTTCAGCTTTAACAATTCCTGCTTCGATAAGAACAACTGGAGTAACTTCAGCACCATCTTCAAAGACGTTCAATTGGTCAAGGTTCACAATTGCGTATTCTTTAGCGTTGATGTTAGTGAATCCACGTTTTGGAAGACGACGGAACAATGGAGTTTGTCCACCTTCAAAACCAAGGCGAACTCCGCCACCGCTACGAGCTTTTTGACCTTTTTGACCACGACCAGATGTTTTACCGTTACCTGATGAAGTACCACGACCAACGCGGTTACGTACTTTACGAGAACCTTCTGCAGGTTTCAATTCATGAAGTTTCATTTTTATTTTCTCCTCTTTTGTAAAATGCTAGCGCCGATAAGGGAGAAAAGGTTGTCTCCCCCATCAACTCGCCTATACGACGTCATCATAGATGACTATATCTAGTTTTAGGGGATGGTATAGTGCACATCCCCTAAAAATTCATTAGTTTACTTCTTCAACTGTTACCAAGTGAGATACTGCTGTGATCATACCACGGATAGCAGCGTTATCTTCTTTAATAACAGAGCTGTTCAATTTGCCAAGTCCAAGTGCTACAACAGTTTTACGTTGTGATGGAATGCGTCCGATTGGAGACTTAGTCAAAGTAATTTTAATTTGAGCCATTTTATCCCCTTTCTTATGCCAAATCAGAAACTGAAATACCACGAAGGGCAGCAACTTCTTCAGCGCGTTTCAATTGTTTCAAACCTTCAACAGTTGCACGAACAATGTTGATTGGAGTGTTAGAACCAAGTGATTTAGATGTAATATCTGCCACACCTGCCAATTCCACAACGGCACGAACTGCACCACCAGCGGCAACTCCAGAACCTTCTACAGCAGGTTTCAACAATACTTTAGCTCCACCGAATTCTGAAAGAACTTCGTGTGGGATTGTTGTTCCAACCATAGGAACTTCGATCAAGTTTTTCTTAGCATCATCTACTGCTTTACGGATTGCTTCTGGAACTTCTTGAGCTTTACCAGTACCAAATCCTACGCGACCGTTGTGGTCACCAACAACAACAAGAGCTGCGAAACGAAGACGACGTCCACCTTTAACAACTTTTGTAACACGGTTGACAGCAACTACGCGTTCTTCTAATTCAACTGCATTGTCTTTAAATGCCATTTTCTAGTGTCCTCCTATTAGAATTTCAATCCGTTTTCACGAGCTGCATCAGCCAAAGCTTTCACACGTCCGTGATATAGATATCCACCGCGGTCGAACACCACTTCTGAAATACCTTTAGCGTTTGCACGTTCTGCAACGAGTTTACCGACAGCAACGGCTTGTTCAGTTTTAGTTCCTTTTGAAACTTCTTTGTCAAGAGTTGAAGCACTTGCGAGCGTTACACCCGCTACGTCATCAATCACTTGAGCGTAGATGCCTGTATTAGAACGGAATACGTTCAAACGTGGGCGATCAGCAGTTCCAGAGAGTTTTCCGCGAACGCGACGGTGGCGTTTTTGGCGGAGTTTGTTTTTATCTGGTTTTGAAATCACAGTTTTCACCTCTTTAGTTTTAAATCGTGTGCTATGCACAAAGTTGGAAAATAGGTTGGTGGTTGAGAATCAACCACTCAACATTATTTACCTGTTTTACCTTCTTTACGGCGAACGAATTCACCAACGTAACGGATACCTTTACCTTTATATGGTTCTGGTGAACGAAGGCTACGTACGTAAGCAGCTGTTTGACCAACTACTTCTTTTGAAATTCCGCTAACAACGATTGTTGTTGGGTTTGGAAGTTCAAAAGTAATTCCTTCTGGAGCTTCAACTTCGTCTGGATGAGATTTACCAACAGCCAAAACAAGTTTAGATCCTTGAAGTTGTGCACGGTAACCAACCCCGCGCATTTCAAGTTCTTTCTTGAATCCTTCTGATACACCAATAACCATGTTGTTCAAAAGGGCACGAGTAGTTCCGTGGATAGTTTTCATCTCTTTTGAATCGTTTGGACGGTGAAGAGTTACTTCAGTACCTTCCACACGGATTTCAATATCTTTTGAGAACTCACGAGTAAGTTCTCCTTTAGGTCCTTTTACAGTTACAACGTTGTCATTGTTAGTGATTTCAACACCAGCAGGCAACACGATAACTTTATTACCAATACGTGACATGTTTATTTTCTCCTGTTAGATTGTCAGGCCAGAACGGCCAGTTTTCACGGGGGCTAAATCGATTTCTCGATTTAAAGGAACATTTAGGTTTCAATTTCAAAGTGAATCTAGGCATCGTCTCGCAGGCATAACTTTAGGTTAGGCAAGAGACGATAACGAAGAGTCACAAAGAAATTGAGAGCTAAATATTACCAAACGTAAGCGATAACTTCTCCACCAACATTCTTTTGGCGTGCTTCTTTATCAGTAAGCAAACCTTCAGAAGTTGAAAGGATAGCAATTCCAAGTCCGTTAAGAACTTTTGGAAGGTCTTCACGTTTTTTGTAGACACGAAGTCCTGGTTTAGAAACACGTTTCAAGTTAGTGATAACTTTTTCACCGTTTGGTCCGTATTTAAGAAATACACGGATGATGCCTTGTTTGTCATCTTCGATGATTTCAACGTTTTTTACAAAACCTTCGCGTTTAAGGATTTCAGCAATCCCTTTTTTGATGTTTGATGCAGGTACTTCAAGTACTTCGTGTTTAGCTTGGTTAGCATTACGAATACGAGTTAGGAAGTCTGCGATTGGGTCAGTCATAACCATTTTGTTTTTCTCCTCTTACTAGTAGTTTGCAAGTTGCACTTGCTAGTTAATGATTGAGCTAGGCTCAGAATATGTTTCTAGGTTTCAATTCCTAAGTGAGTCTAGGCATCTGCTTGCAGGCATAACTTGAGTTAGGCAAAAGCAGATAACGACGAATCACGACGGGATTGAAAGCTAGAATTACCAAGATGCTTTTGTTACACCAGGAATTTGTCCTTTGTAAGCTAATTCACGGAAGCAAACACGGCAAAGTTTAAATTTGCGGTAAACTGAATGTGGACGACCACATTTTTCACAACGAGTATAAGCTTGAGTAGAGAACTTCGCTGGACGTTTGTTCTTAGCAATCATTGATTTTTTAGCCATTAGATTTACCTCCTATATTATTTTGCAAAAGGCATTCCAAGGCCTGTAAGCAATGCACGTGACTCTTCGTCAGTGTTAGCAGTTGTTACGATAACGATGTCAAGACCACGAGTTTTGTCAACGTCATCGAAGTTGATTTCTGGGAAAATCAATTGTTCTTTCACACCAAGTGTGTAGTTTCCGCGTCCATCAAATGATTTTGTTGGAACACCGTGGAAGTCACGTACACGTGGAAGTGAAACTGAAACCAATTTATCCAAGAATTCGTACATACGTTCACCACGAAGGGTAACTTTTGCACCGATCGCAACACCTTCACGAAGACGGAAGCCGGCGATTGATTTTTTAGCTTTAGTGATAAGTGGTTTTTGACCTGAGATAAGTGCCAATTCTTCAGCAGCTTTTTCAAGGCTTTTAGCGTTTGATACAGCTTCACCAACACCCATGTTCAAAACGATCTTATCTACTTTAGGCACAGCCATCACTGATGAGTAGTTGAATTGTTCTGTCAAAGCAGGAACTACTTCATTAAGATATTTTTCTTTTAAACGATTTGCCATTATACTTCTCCTTTCCTTCGTGATTAATCAAGCACTTCGCCTGATTTTTTGTTGTAGCGAACTTTTTTACCGTCTACAAATTTGTAACCAACACGACCAGCTACACCATTTTTGTCCAAAACTTGAACGTTTGATACGTGGATAGCTGCTTCTTTCTCGATGATACCACCTTGAGGAAGTTCGTTAGTTGGACGTTGGTGTTTCTTAACGATGTTAACACCTTCAACGATAACTTTGTTTACTTTTGGAAGGGCAGTAAGGACAACAGCTTCTGTTCCCTTATCTTTACCAGCGATTACGCGAACTTTGTCGCCTTTTTTTACAAACATTAGGTTTCTCCTTGATTTTTCTTACGCCCATAAGGGCACCCTGGAGGTAAATCCAGGGGACTAGTTTGTTTCTAAAAATTAAAGTACTTCTGGAGCAAGTGACACGATCTTCATGAAGCCACCTTCACGCAATTCACGTGCAACTGGGCCAAAGATACGTGTTCCGCGAGGAGTTTTATCTTCACGGATGATAACTGCTGCGTTTTCGTCAAATTTGATGTATGAACCATCAGCACGACGAGCACCTGATTTAGTACGAACGATAACTGCTTTAACAACGTCACCTTTTTTAACCGCACCACCAGGAGTAGCTTGTTTTACAGATGCCACGATAACATCACCGATGTTTGCAAATTTACGTCCTGAACCACCAAGAACTTTGATAGTCAAGATTTCGCGAGCACCGCTGTTGTCTGCGACTTTCAAACGAGTTTCTGTTTGAATCATTTCAGTTTTCTCCTTTCAGGTTTGATTAGATGATGACCGCTTCTTCAACAACTTCTACAAGACGGAAACGTTTTGTAGCTGAAAGCGGGCGAGTTTCCATGATACGTACGATATCGCCTTCTTTGGCAACATTGTTTTCATCATGAGCTTTGTATTTTTTAGAGTAGTTAATACGTTTACCATAGACTGGGTGGTTACGTTTTGTTTCAACTACAACTGTGATTGTCTTGTCCATTTTGTCAGATACAACACGTCCAACAAGAACTTTACGATTATTGCGTTCCATTGAAATTTCTCCTTCCCTAGTCTATTATTTCGCTTCAGATTGAACTGTTTTGATACGAGCGATTTGTTTTTTAACTTCTTTCAAGCGAGCTGTTTGTTCCAATTGACCAGTAGCAGCTTGGAAACGAAGTTCAAACAATTCTTTTTTCAATTCGTTTTCGCGCTTCGCGAGTTCTTCTTGAGAAAGACCACGAAGTTCTTTAACAAATTCTTTTACTTCATTAAGTTTCATGCCTTCTCCTTATTCTGCTTCACGTTTTACGAATTTACATTTAACTGGCAATTTGTGGCTAGCAAGACGAAGCGCTTCGCGAGCGATCTCTTCAGATACACCAGCGATTTCGAACATCACTTTACCACGTTTAACTGGTGCTACCCAACCTTCAGGTGCCCCTTTACCAGATCCCATACGCACACCGATAGCTTTAGCAGTGTATGATTTGTGTGGGAAGATTTTAATCCAAACTTTACCACCACGTTTCATGTAACGAGTCATGGCGATACGAGCAGCTTCGATTTGGCGGTTAGTGATCCAGTGGCTAGTTGTAGCTTGAAGACCGTATTCACCGAATGCTACTTCTTTTCCACCTTTTGCTTCACCGCGCATTTTTCCACGGAATTCACGACGGTGTTTAACACGTTTAGGTACTAACATTGGTTATTTACCTCCTTTAGTGTTTTTGCGAGCTGGAAGAACTTCACCACGGTAGATCCATACTTTAACACCAAGTTTACCGTATGTAGTATCTGCTTCTTCCCAAGCGTAATCGATATCTGCACGAAGTGTGTGAAGTGGAACAGTTCCTTCAGAGTATCCTTCAGCACGGGCGATATCTGCACCGTTCAAACGACCTGATACTTGAGTTTTGATTCCTTTAGCTCCAGCACGCATTGCACGTTGGATTGCTTGTTTTTGTGAACGACGGAAAGCAACACGTTGCTCCAATTGACGAGCAATTCCTTCACCTACAAGGTGAGCATCCAAATCAGGTTGTTTGATTTCGATGATGTTGATGTGTACTTGTTTTCCAGTCAATTTGTTAAGTTTTGCACGGAGTGCATCAACGTTAGCACCACCTTTACCGATAACCATACCTGGTTTAGCAGTGTGAAGTGAAACGTTAACTTTGTTTACTGCGCGTTCGATTTCGATAGTTGAAACTGCTGCGTCAGCAAGTTCTTTTTGAACGAATTTACGGATTGCAAGATCTTCATGAAGGTAATCCGCGTATTCTTTTTCAGCATACCATTTGGCATCCCAATCACGGATGATGCCGACACGCATACCAATTGGATGTACTTTTTGACCCACGATTTTACCTCCTTATTTTTCTGCAACAGCTACAGTGATGTGAGCTGTACGTTTGTTGATTGGTGAAGCTGAACCTTTCGCACGTGGACGGAAACGTTTCATAGTTGGTCCTTCGTTTGCGAATGCTTCAGATACTACCAAGTTAGCTTTATCCAAACCAAAGTTGTTTTCAGCGTTAGCTACAGCTGAGTTCAAAACTTTCAAGATGATTTCAGCAGCTTTGTTTGGAGTGAATGTCAAGATTGCGATTGCATCGGCTACGCTTTTTCCACGGATGTTATCAAGAACAAGACGTGATTTACGAGGTGAAACACGTACTGTACGAGCCATTGCTTTAGCTGAAGTAATTTCTGCCATTTATGTTCTCCTTATTTTCTACGTGTTTTCTTGTCGTCTGCAGCGTGACCTTTGTAAGTACGAGTTGGTGCAAATTCACCAAGTTTGTGACCTACCATGTCTTCTTGGATGTAAACAGGTACGTGTTTACGACCGTCATAAACTGCAATAGTGTAACCAATGAAACTTGGGAAGATCGTTGAACGACGTGACCAAGTTTTAATAACTTTTTTCTTTTCGTCGTTAGCTTGAGCTTCAACTTTTTTCATCAAATGCTCATCGACGAAAGGTCCTTTTTTAAGACTGCGTCCCATTTTTATATTTTCTCCTTTAAATGTTGTACCACAGCGGCTTGCGCTCACATGTAGCGCTACCGAGCTGGCGGATTTACTAGTTGCTTAAGCGACTAGTTTAATATTATTTCTCGTTGCGACGACGAACGATAAGTTTGTCAGATTTCGCTTTCTTGTTACGAGTTTTAAGACCAAGAGCAGGTTTGCCCCATGGAGTAGATGGTGCTTTACGACCAACTGGTGCTTTACCTTCACCACCACCGTGTGGGTGATCGTTAGGGTTCATTACAGAACCACGAACTGTTGGGCGGATACCTTTCCAACGGCTACGTCCTGCTTTACCAAGGTTTACAAGTCCATGTTGTTCGTTTCCGACAACACCAACTGTAGCACGGCAAGTTCCAAGAATCATACGAACTTCACCTGATTGAAGACGAACAAGAACGTATTTGCCTTCAGAACCCAATACTTGAGCAGATGCACCAGCAGCACGTACCAATTCACCACCACGACCTGGTTTCAACTCGATGTTGTGGATCAAAGTACCAACTGGGATGTTAGCAAGTGGAAGTGCGTTTCCGACTTTGATATCTGCTTCTGGACCTGAAACGATACGTTGACCAACTTCAAGACCTTTTGGAGCGATGATGTATGCTTTCACACCGTCAGTGTAGTGTACAAGAGCGATGTTTGCAGAACGGTTTGGATCGTACTCGATTGTTTTAACAACTGCTTCAACGTTGTCTTTGTTACGTTTGAAGTCAACCAAACGGTAGAAACGTTTGTGTCCACCACCTTGGTGACGAACTGTGATACGACCGTTGTTGTTACGACCAGCCTTGCTCTTCAATGCAACAAGCAATGATTTTTCAGGAGTGCTTGTTGTGATTTCAGCGAAATCCAAAGAAGTCATATTACGGCGACCGTTTGTTGTTGGTTTATAAACACGAATTCCCACGATATTTCCTCCTTAGATTATTCAGCTTCAGCAGCAAACAACTCGATTGCTTTAGAATCAGCTGTAAGTGTGATGATAGCTTTTTTAGTTTTGTTAGTAAAACCAGTGTAACGTCCAACACGTTTAGCTTTTGGTTTTACGTTGATTGTGTTAACATTTGCAACTTTAACACCTTCGAAAGCAGCTTCAACAGCTTGCTTGATCAAAAGTTTGTGTGCACGAGTGTCAACTTCAAATACATATTTTCCTGCTTCAAGTTGAGCCATTGAGCTTTCAGTGATTACAGGTTTTTTGATAACATCATACAAATTCATTATGCAAGAACCTCCTCGATTTTAGAGATAGCTGCTTGAGTAACAAGAAGTTTGTCACTATTTGCGATGTCAAGAACACTTGCAGTTGTAGCAGTCGCAACTTTCACGTTTGGAAGGTTACGAGCTGAGAGAGCTGCGAATTCGTTTCCTTCTTCAAGAATAACAAGGACTTTAGAATCGATGCTCAAAGCTGCAAGAACTTTTGCAAATTCAGCAGTTTTTGGAGCTGTAAATTCAAGAGAATCAACGGCTACAAATTTATTTTCAGCAACTTTTTCTGAGTAAACAGATTTAAGCGCAAGGCGACGAACTTTTTGAGGAAGTTTGTACGCATAGCTACGTGGAGTTGGTCCGAAGACGATTCCACCACCACGCCATTGTGGAGAGCGGATAGAACCTTGACGAGCACGTCCAGTTCCTTTTTGACGCCATGGTTTGCGTCCGCCACCTGAAACAGCTGAGCGGTTTTTAACTGCGTGAGTTCCTTGACGAAGGCTAGCACGTTGGCTGATGATCACATCAAACACAACAGATTCATTTGGTTCGATACCAAAGATTGCATCATTAAGAACAACTTCGCCCGCTTGTTTACCAGTTTGGTCGAATAATGTTACATTTGCCATTTTGACTGTATTCCCCTTTCCTTATTATTTACCAGCTTTAACTGCTGACTTGATAGTGATAAGAGATTTCTTAGCACCTGGTACGTTACCTTTGATAAGGATAACGTTCTTTTCTGGAACAACTTGTACAACTTCAAGGTTTTGAATTGTTACGCGGTCGCCACCCATACGTCCTGCAAGGTTTTTACCTTTGAATACGCGGTTAGGTGCAACAGGTCCCATAGAACCTGGACGACGGTGGTAACGAGAACCGTGAGCCATTGGTCCACGTGATTGTCCGTGGCGTTTGATAACACCTTGGAAACCTTTACCTTTAGAAGTACCAGTTACGTCAACAACGTCTCCAGCTGCGAATGTTTCAACTGTAATTTCAGCACCAACTTCCAAGCCTTCAACGTTTTTGAATTCACGAATGAAGCGCTTAGGAGCCGTGTTAGCTTTCGCTACATGTCCTTTAGCAGGTTTGTTGCTCAATACTTCGCGTTTGTCATCGAAACCAACTTGGATAGCGTTGTATCCGTCTGTTTCAACAGTTTTAACTTGAAGAACAACGTTTGGAGTTGCTTCAATAACTGTTACAGGGATCAATTCGCCAGCTTCAGTGAAGATTTGAGTCATTCCCACTTTTTTCCCTAAGATTCCTTTTGTCATGAGAAAATAGTTCCTTTTCTATATTTTTTATTCAAAAAGTTTTTAACGAGCGTTTTTTATGCTCAAGGTATCAAGCTTTAGATTAAAGTTTGATTTCTACGTTTACACCACTTGGAAGATCCAATTTCATCAAAGCATCAACTGTTTTTTGAGTTGGGTTAACGATATCGATCAAACGTTTGTGTGTACGCATTTCAAATTGTTCGCGAGAGTCTTTATATTTGTGAGTCGCACGAATGATTGTGTAGAGGCTACGTTCAGTTGGAAGTGGGATTGGACCCGCAACTTGTGCACCTGTACGAGTAGCTGATTCTACGATTTTTGCAGCCGCTGTGTCAAGCGTACGGTGTTCGTAAGCTTTCAAACGGATACGGATTTTTTTGTTTGCCATCTTTTTCTCCTTTTCGTCTATTTAAGATAATAGGCTAGCTCCACAAGAAAACCGACGCGGCGTTGCGTGGCAATGCAACCGAGCGTGTCGCAACCTCTTGCATCAAAGCTAAGGCTGTAATTTACAGCACCATAATAGAATAACACAAAGCCCCTGCGATTGCAAGGGATTTGTTACTGTTTTTTAAAATTTTTAACATGAAAATGTTTTCTTTTTTGATAGGTCATTTATTTAAGTATTTTATAGAAGAAAGTTACTCTCTCTTCACCTGTTCATAGCTTTCTTTTCCATCATTGAGCTTGTCCCAAATCACTACTTGCCCACTTTCTAGCGATTTTTGCACATCGATAATTCGTTGATTGGAAGAACCTCGAAACTGGAGCATAAGATTTCTCTTAGTTCGATCGTATCGTCCATCGACAAGAATGTCAATCAATGATAAGAGTTCCAGTTTATCTGGAGTTTCCAACATCATTTCTTCCCATGTATAGCCCGTCCAGGACCAGATATCTTTATCTGGCAATTCCTTTCGGATGCGTTTAACCAGAGGCAAGAGAATCCCAGTATTGAGAAAGGGCTCCCCTCCCAGCAAGGTCAATCCTTGAACATAAGGTTGAGCAAGGTCTGCCATGATCTGTTCTTCTAATTCTGCTGTATAGGGAATGCCAGCATTGAAGGACCAAGTCGCTACATTATAACACCCCTCACAGTGAAACATGCAGCCTGATACATAGAGAGAGTTACGCACGCCTTCTCCATCCACAAAGTTAAAGGCCTTGTAGTCGATGATACGCCCTTGACTGAGCTCTTCACTTTTCCATTCTTGTGGTTTTGGATTATTCATTCGCTACCTCTATCCAATAACGCTCGACTCCATTACGAACATCCTCAATGAGACCTCCATTTGCTAAAATGACTGCTCTGCTAGCAGGATTATTTACGCTACAGGTCACAAGAGCTTTCTTGATGTTCTTTTCCTTAGCAACTTGCAAGCCCTGACGGAGAGTTTCCTTAGCATAACCCTTGCCTCTTTCTGATGGACGAATGGAGTAGCCAATGTGGCCACCTTCTTCTAGTAAAAAGTTACTGAGGCGCAACCGGAGATTAAGAAATCCAATTGCTTTACCTTTCACAGAAAAAGCTACTAACTGAATTGCGGGAACCCATCCTTCAGTCAAATTAATCCCCATTTCCTGATTCTGATTACTTTCCAACCACTCTTCATACACAAAGTTCTCTGTATCCCAAAATCCTCCATCATGGGCTGATTGGCTCTTTTCAAACTCTGCCATCATCTCTAAAACTGTTTCTTTATCTGCTAATCTTGGTCTACGTAGTTCCATCCTTACCTCCCACTAAGAGAAAAGCGAGAGCTGACTCTCACTTTTATTTCTTCTTATTCTTATTTAAAAATTGTTCTCTGAGGTTGAGCAAGCGTTCTTTTTTACCAGCTCCACCTTTAGAGTGTTTCTCGTGATAACGGGTCACTTGTGCACGCCCCTTATCGTCTAATTGATATTTTCCCATTTCACTTCTTTCTAATTTGTTACTTGATGCCCAGCTATTTTAATCGTTGAACCATTCATATGTTTGACACGCGCTGCGATTTCCTTGTGACGTCCATTAACCATCGGACGCGCTTGAGGATTGCCTAAATAGCCACAAGTCCGTTTAACAACGTCTACTGTTTTAGGGTCGCTATTCCCACAGTTTGGACAAGCAAATCCTCTCTCAGTTGGTTCAAAATCCCCTTCAAAGTCACACTTGTAGCAACGGTCTATTGGAGTATTGGTCCCAAGATAGCCCACACGGTCATAGGCATAATCCCAAACAGCTTCCAGAGCCTTTGGATTTTGCTGAAGGACTGGATACTCACAATAATGGATGAAACCACCTGACGCACCTGCTTCCGGATAGACTTTCTCAAAGTCTAATTTTTCAAACGGTGTTGGATTTTTACGAACATCGTAGTGGAAAGAGTTGGTGTAGTATTCCTTGTCTGTAATATCAGGAATAGAGCCAAACTTGTCTGTATCTAGTCGGCAGAAACGGTCTGTCAAACTTTCGGACGGTGTTGAGTAGATAGAGAAATGGTAGCCATATTGGTCAGACCACTCTTCTACACGGCGTTTCATATCACGAATGATATCCAGCGTGAATTCCTTAGCATCTGGATTGCTTTCCCAACTATTTCCAAAGAAGACAGTAGCCACTTCATACAAACCGATATAGCCCAGCGAAACGGTTGCGCGACGATTCTTAAAGAGCTGGTCAACACTTTCTTCTTTACCTAGACGATGGCCAAAAGCACCGTACTGATAGAGGATAGGAGCATTCGCTGGTGTCGCCTCTTTAGTGCGTTCGACACGATAAACAAGAGCATCTTCAGCGATATTCATCCGCTCGTTGAAGATTTCCCAGAACTTATTCATGTCGCCCTCAGACTCAAGAGAAATACGAGGCAGGTTAACTGTCACAACACCCAGGTTCATACGACCTGAATTGACTTCTACACCATTCTCATCCTTCCATCCTTGAAGGAACGAACGGCAACCCATAGGAACCTTGAAAGAACCTGTCAACTCGATAATCTTATCGTAAGACAAGACATCTGGGTACATCCGCTTGGTTGCACACTCAAGAGCCAACTGCTTAATGTCGTAGTTGGGAGTCCCTTCTTCTAAGTTGAGTCCTCTTTTAAGCGTGAAGATAAGTTTAGGGAAGATAGCTGTGCGGTGTTCTGAACCAAGTCCCTTGATTCGGATGTTCAAGATAGCTTTTTGAATTTCACGCTCAAAACGATTGGTTCCCAGACCAAAACCTAGTGAAGTAAAAGGTGTTTGACCATTTGAAGTGAAGAGGGTGTTGATTTCATACTCAAGAGATTGCATAGCATCATAGATGTCTTTTTGCGTTTTCTTCCAGGCATAATCTTCCCGCTTTTCAGGCAAGACCCATTCTTCCGCATCCTTAAGGTGTTTTTGATAATTCTTCTCTGCGTAAGGCGCCAAAACTTCATCGATACGGTCAGCTGAACAGCCACCGTACTGGCTAGAAGCAACGTTGGCGATAATTTGAGAAATCTGAGCTGTCGCAGTCTGGATAGACTTGGGACTTTCTACCTCTGCATTTCCAATCTTAAAACCATTTTCCAACATACCTTTAAAATCAATCAAACAGCAGTTGGTCATAGGGGTGTAGGGACTGTAGTCCAAATCGTGATAGTGGATATCCCCCTTTTGGTGGGCATTGGCTACGTGCTTAGGAAGCATTTGCAGTCCGATTGATTTCCCAACAATCCCTGCTGTCAAATCACGCTGAGTGTTAAAGACATCACTGTCTTTATTAGCATTTTCATTGACAACTGCCTGGTCTTTGTTAAGAAGCTTATGGATACTAAAGTTAATATCTGTCGCTTTTGAGCGCTCAAAATCCCTTTGTGTCCGATAAGTAATATACTCCTCAGCCAGCGCATATTCTTTGGCTTCAAGCAGTTCATGTTCTACGATATTTTGAATTTCGTAAATCTTAACCCCCTGTGGAAAGCGACTATGAATTTCTGTGACAATTCGCTCGGTCAGAGCATTTAGGCGCTTTTCGACTAAGGGTGTCACATCCATAACCTTGTCTGCCGCCTTGTGGAGAGCCTTGTCAATCTTGTCCACATCAAATACAACACGTCTCCCATCTCGTTTCTCAACGAAGAGAGTTGGCAAAATTGTAATTTTTTCTTCTAGTGCAATCATATGCATGCTCTTTTCTAAAATGTTCTTTCTAAAAAGTATTATACCACTCTAAAAAGAAAAATCAATATCTTGTGTTAAAAATCCTAAAATTTTTAAAAATACACAAGATATTGATTTGATTATTTAATTTTATAGACTTTAAACTCTGAGTAATCAGTCTTTACTTGTTGGTAATTTTCTTTCAAAATTGTTTCCACTTCAGACCAGACTGCTACCTTATCATTCACCACAATCACCTTAGGTTGGTTTTCTTTCAAGTCATTGATTAAACTAGTTTTATTCTCTTCTGTATTCGTATAAAGAAGAGGTGATGGGAACATGGATCCAGCCAAACGCTGGCTTTCTTTATACATCTGAACATGTGAATCCCAAATATAGATTTGGTCACCATCACTCGTCTCTTGTTTGACTCTATCTACCACTTGATGTTGTTCTCTATAAGAAGCTGGATGCAAGACAAAACGAGCTACAAAAGGAATTGCAATCAGATAAACCACCACTAGGATCGGTAAGTAGAGATTCCCTTTCATGAATTTTTTCCATAGAGTAGGAACTTCCTCTCTTCTCCGACGACGATCTCCTCTAGCTGAATGTTTCCCACGAATACTGGTCATCAAAAGAAGGAGTAAAAATGGAAGGATTAGAATCAAACGCGAACCGTGAAGAGGTTCTTGAGAAAAAAGCAACAAGGCTAATACAAATAAGAAAGTAAAACTAGCTGGTACTGAAATAACATATAATCTTGATGCCTTTGATTGGAACAATCCTAGAAAAACAAGGAAGAGAGCTCCTAAACCAAAGGTCAACAAACCATAGAATACAACATTATCCATTAGTTGAGGATTCAAGACCTGAAGGGAATCAATCGGATATAAAAGACTCCCTAGAGCCTCTCCAAAACCACCTGAAGCAAGAACATAATATCCTACTGGGTAAAAGATGAGAGAAAAGCCAAGTGCTGCTGCAAAAAACTGATAAACTCCATGAGCAAGGCGGCCATGCCCAACATTAAAGACAAATAAACCAATCGTTACTACTGCAATAAAGAAAAGACTTGTAAGAGGCTCTATGAAAAATGATAGGGCCAAGAAAATCCCCAGACGTAGAAATCCCTTGTCATGGTTAGGATTTGATAGATAAGCTGCTATGAACGAAAATCCTGCAAACAGAAATGGCAAAGCTAAAATCGTAGCATATCCTCCTCCAAAACCGAGACCGGATACCAAAATATAAAATATGGTTAAGAGTTGCTTGGCTTGTTCCCTTTGTCCCGTCAGATAGTCAGTTGAAGAAAAGAGGAAATAACCTCCTCCTAAGAGGGCTAGCCATTCTACCAAGGCAAAAAGAATGCCTCCTTGGGTGATGTAAAGTAGCAAGTAATAAATAAGACCGTGACTAGCATAATAGCTACTGTAGAGCTGTCCTCCCTGATGCCAAGCCCACCCTATATACAAATCCTGCGCCTGAGAGGGACTTACCATATCTAAAAGTAAAGGTATCACCACAGAAAAAAACGTTGCAATCGTACTTCCAATGATGAGTCTGAAAAACGGGAAAGCTACCTGTTCTTCTTTTTCTACATGAGATTCAAGGTTCCTATCCAATCTATTTTCAATTTCATTACTCTGTATCGTTTCGGATACTTCTTCGATTCTGCCATATACAGCCATGTCGTTTCTCCTATTCAATTTATCTGTCTTAGTATATCAAAAAGACCTAAAATTGTCAGCTTGCGATGGCTGTTTGAGTGATTTTTTGCATAGTTTCACAAAGGTTTCAATTTCCCGAAATCGGTGTAAATGCGTCTGTTTAAATGACATGATATAATCCAATTCTTTCTGAGTCAGCATCATTCCCCCTCTATCTTTCTATTCGTAAAAGGCAAGAAAAATAGGACTGGGTTGTGTCCTAAGTCCTAGATTTCTTATAAGATTGGGGCAAATAACTGGGCAATTTCCTTAATCAATTTTTGATACCAGCTATTTTTTATCGTATGAGGGAAAATTTCTTGAGATACTGAAAAAATCTCCTGAAAATCTTTTTGAATCTCTGTGATTGATGCCGTTTTATATAGCAAAACTGCATCTTCATAGTGATGAAGCAAACTTCTATAATCTAAATTAATCGTTCCAACTGCAGCAAAGTCCTTGTCCACTAGGATTTGTTTACTGTGGATAAAGCCTGGACTATACTCAAAAATCCTGACTCCTGCTGACAAAAGATCCGGATAGGCTCCTCTTGTTATGAGCTGGATTAATTTTTTATCCGGAATGAAAGGAGTCACGATGCGGACATCAACACCCCTCATGGCTGCATTTTTAATACTCTCAGTTAAATCATAGTCAATAATCAAATAGGGTGTTGTGATATAGACTGAATCAGTAGCCTGATTAATCAAACTTTGATAAACTTTTTTCCCTACTTGAGTACGGAAGATGGGCTTGGGTCCACTACCGTAAGGAATGCAGAGCCCTTGGCCAGAACAAGGCTGATTTTCCAGGTGATACTGGTCAAAATCGCTGATTTCCCCACGATTGATGTACCAAGTCATCAAAAAAAGACGGGTTAGAGCCTTGACACCAGGGCCATCTATGCGAATCCCACTATCCTTCCAATAGCCAAAACGTTCTACATGATTGATGTACTCATCGGCTAAGTTAATGCCTCCTGTATAAGCTACCTGACCATCTATGACAAGGATTTTCCGATGGTCCCGATTGTTGTAAGCCACCGTCAAGCGAGGAATCACCTTGTTAAATTTATGGGCTTCAATTCCTCGACTACGAAGCTGAATAGTATAATCTCCAGGCAAAGTCGCCATACAGCCGATATCATCATAGAGCATCTTGATCTCTACACCCTGAGCTGCCTTTTGCTCTAGTATATCTAGTATGCTATTCCACATTAGACCTTCTTCGACAATATAGTACTCTAGAAAGATAAACTTTTCAGCTTTCTTGAGGTCTTCCAACATATGTTGCCACATGCTTTCACCCGAAGAAAAGAATTGTGAATCGGTTCGATCATATACATCGGCATTGCTATCCATACTCAACAAAGATTTGATAACTCCGTAAGCCGCCTTATCCTCTTCCTTCAATTTCTGGCGGAGAGCTTTACTGTTATCCTCCCGAAAATGCATAGAACCAAGTTTGTCCAACTGCTTGATTTCTTTTTTGGACAATCGCCTTTCACCAAACATCAGATAGAGCAAAGGACCAATGACAGGAACAAAAGTTACCACTAACCACATCACTTTGCTTTCAGGCGCCATTGAACGATTGACAATCGCTACGATAGTCGCCATACTCATAAAGATTAAGACAATAACCCACAGAATAGGAGCCATACGCCCTAAGTAAAGAAAGAGACCAAAAACAAGAGAAAGTTCAAGCAGCATAATCGAAAGACTGAAGCCATACTTGGACATTAATAATTGAAATTTTCTATATTTCATATCCCCTCCTTGATATTTTGATACTCAATGAAAAGCAAAGAGCAAACTAGGAAGCTAGCCGCAGGTTGCTCAAAACACTGTTTTGAGGTTGCAGATGGAAGCTGACATGGTTTGAAGAGATTTTCGAAGAGTATGAATGCTAAAAACAGGTAATTAATATTAGTATAACGCAGGTATTCGGTAGAAGGCAAGTATTTATAATCATTTTTCTGAGTAAAAGCAAAAGAGACTGACAAAACCAGTCTCCTTCTAGTCTATTTTGATAAAACAATGCGATCAGATGCTTCTCTGTCCATATCGTCAATAATCATCTGATTGCCATTGATTGCATAAATCTTGACATCATCCCCAATAATCATGCGTTGATTAGCAGCATCAAAGCTAACCTGCTTGATTTCTTGTTCCCCATCAGTTTCCACCTGTGTCCAGGTGCCCGTTGTACCAGTTACCACTAAAGTGATACGGTCTCCTTCGTCCTGACCGGTATAAGTTCCATCAATATCAGTTGGTTGAGCCTCAGGCGCATTTTGTGAAGAACTTGTTGCTGACTGGTTGCTATTTTCTGTAGAAGATGAAGCAGCAGATTGTGATTGCTGAGTTTGTTGTGTTTGCGATTGAGCTACTGGTTGTTGAACTTGTTGAGCTCTTTGTGAACAAGCTACTAAGAGACTAAGACTTGCTAGAGAAGCAAGAGAAAGTGTGAATCTTTTTAATTTCATGATGAATTTCCTTTCTGCTACCAATTTACAGAATTTTTTCCTTCTAACTAGTAGTTTCCCTAGTATAACAAGTCCAAAAAAGGAGGTCAATTCATCTGCTCATGGGCCAGCAAGTAGCCCCGTACTTCTGAGATAAAATAGAGAGACCCTGTAACGAACAACAAATCCTGGGCATCTGCTCTTGCTTCAAAATCGCTAATAAATTCTCGGTAAGAAGGAACTATATCGTAACCTGTTACATCTGTTTCATCCAAAGAACCTTGATAGTCAAAGCCTGTCACCTTGAGTTCCACCTGAGGCAAATTCTCAGTCAGGTAACCCAACATCCCTTGATAATCCTTCCGTTTCAAGGCTCCAAATAGAATTTGAGTCCGATATCCTTCCTGCTCTTTTTCTTTAATAAATTCAACCAAGCGAATCAAAGCAGGGAGGTTATGAGCACCGTCCAAGTAAATCTGAGGACGAATACGCTCCAAACGCCCAGCCCAATGGGTCTTCTCCAAAGCCTGTCTTACAACCTGTTCATCAACAGCTTCCTTTCCTTCTCTCATAAAGAGAAGAAACGTTTGTAGCGCCAAGGCCGCATTTTCCTGCTGATAAGCTCCTTCCAAGCCTATTTTCAACTGTGAAAGGTTAGCCAAAGAGCTTGAAAAATCCCCATTCAGCATTGAAAAATCTTGTCCTGCCTGATAAAGGTCAACAGCTAAAGAGTCTGCTTTTTTCTGACAAACAAGCCTAGCTTCTGAAGGCAACTTAGCAATCACGGCCTTTTTACCAGCCTTAAAAATACCAGCTTTCTGCTCTGCAATTGCTGCTATACTGTCACCCAGAGTCTCCTGATGGTCAAGTCCGATGGAGGTGATGACAGCAATCTCTCCAATTACCACATTGGTTGTGTCAAGTAAGCCACCAATTCCCACTTCTAATAAAACCAAATCCACCTCTTGCTCTCTAAAATAAAGAAAAGCAATCAAGGTCAGCAATTCAAAAAAGGACAACTGATCATGGGTTTGCAGAAGCATTTTCTCCATCTCCTTGACCTGATTAGCCAAACGGATGAAGTCTGCATCAGCTATTGGTTGCCCGTTAATGCAGATTCGATCATTGATAGAGACGATATGAGGGGAAGTAAAGGTCGCAACTTTTTTGTCATGCCCCATAAATAACTCCCTCATAAAAGCAATGGTAGATCCTTTTCCATTAGTTCCTGTTACGTGGATAATAGGATAAGACTTCTCGGGATTCCCCAACAAATCCACCGCTTGTTGCATTCGTCCCAAACCTGATCGAAAATTCAAACCAATCCGACTATGAAGCCATTCTTCTACTTCAAACATATACATCTCCTTAATTACAGGTTCAATCAACTGCCTCAATAAAGTCTCATAACTAACAAAAACGAGGCCAGGATTTTCGTCCCGACCTCTTACCTGGTTAGCTAATAACTAGCTACTATGAATATTAGCTTGGGGTAAAACATCCACTGGATGTGCCTGCGTTTCTAATTTCTAGCGCAGGGCTAAAAACGTCCACTGGACTTACCAGCTCTCTCTTATTACAAAGAGCTGGGCTAAAAACATCCACTGGACGTTCCAACTCTTCCCAATTTCTGGGAGTTGGGCTGATACAGTCTCCCAGACTTACTGACGGTTTTTATTTTTAGCGTCAGGCTAAAAACGTCCCCCGGACGTTTTTACTCCTCCATAAAACTATTGAAGACTTCTTCAATCATGTTCCATTCGTCTTCTGAGTCTTCTGGGATTGGTTGCAATTCACCTTCTGTTCCATCTTCGTTTTCGATGAATGAGTAAGCTTGAATTTCAACTTGTCCGTCTTCGTCTTCTTCTGCGTTAACTGGTACTAGAAGAACATAGTTTTTCCCAAATTCTTCTTTTCCGTCAATCGTCAAAAGGATTTCAAACAAGGTTTCATTTCCTTGCTCATCTACTAGTGTAATTAATTCACGTTCTTCGTGGTCGTGGTTATGATCGTGTGACATAGCCTCTCCTTTGTATTAAAATTTTCTATCTAAATAATTTTGTAAAATCAGCTGAGCTGCTAACTTATCAATGACTTTCTTGCGCTTGTTTCGGCTAATATCTGCTTGCTCGATCAACATGCGCTCTGCAGCAACTGTTGTCAAGCGTTCATCTTGATAGTCTACTGGTAAACCAAAAAGCTCTTCTAGCTTTGCTCCGTAGGCTTGACTAGCTTCCACGCGCGGTCCGCTTGTATTGTTCATGTTTTTAGGCAATCCCACTACAAATCGTTCCACCTTGTAAGCATCAACCAACTCCTTAACGCGGTCAAAACCAAATTGGCCTTGTTCCTCATTGATTTGGATGATTTCAAGTCCTTGAGCTGTAAAACCCAGCGGATCGCTAATAGCCACCCCTACCGTTTTTGAACCGACGTCTAATCCCATAATTCTCATAGGTTATAGATCGACTCCTTGTCCTTTAAGGTAGTAGCGGACCAATTCTTCAACGATTTCATCGCGCTCATACTTACGGATTTGATTTCGTGCATTATTATAACGAGGAACGTAGGCAGGGTCTCCACTCAATACGTAACCTACGATTTGGTTGATTGGGTTGTAGCCCTTATCGTTCAACGAAGCATAAACATCAGTCAGAGTTTCGCTAATTTCTTTTTTATTGGAATCGTCCAATTTAAAACGTACTGTTTCTTCAGTAAATCCCATTCTAACACCCTCTTTCCTTAGAATAGTACCATTATAGCATAATTCCTTACGTTCTACAATTCAGGCAGTCTATTTATTTGGATTTTCTATTGTTCTGTCGCGCCATTTGCCAATCTATCTGAAATATATTTGCTTGGTTCATTCTTCAAGAGATTTTCTAAACCAATGTTCTTCAAATATTCTAACTGAGAAGCCTTCTTGACATCCAAAACTTGAAAATCAAAACTAGTCGTTGTTTGAAGTTCAGTTGCACTCAATAGTTTGGTTTCAAGCTTAAATCCTGCTAATTTACGAGCTTCTATGATGGCCTCATCCTTCTCCTCTGCCTCGAGAAGAGCTTTTTGAGTTTCTTCCACTCCGTGTTGGTCAATATAAGTTTTCAACTCATCAGAGACTGGACGCTTTTGTTGAATGCTTAAGCTCAAAAAAGTCTTGTCCTTGTATGTAATGGTTTGGGTTTGCTGACTACCATCATCTGACTTGGGCAAGACCAAAGTCTTGGTCACAACTGTATTCTTCTCGGCATTTTCAATAACTGGCAATGCCGACTGAAGCGTATCCTTTTCTGTTTTTGTAGCTGTTCCAGTTTCTTTTTTCTGTCCGCAACCAACCAGGACAAAAAGGAAAGCTAGACTAACAAGAGCTATTTTTTTCATTTCTTTCTTCTTTCTTTTTGAGATTAATACTCAATGAAAATCAAAGAGCAAACTAGGAAACTAGCCGCAGGCTGCTCAAAGCACTGCTTTGAGGTTGCAGATAAAACTGACGAAGTCAGCTCAAAACACTGTTTTGAGGTTGTGGATAGAACTGACGAAGTCAGTAACCATACCTACGGCAAGGCGATGTTGACGCGGTTTGAAGAGATTTTTGAAGAGTACAAAATAGAATAAGACTGGGAGTTGCTCCCAGCCTTGATGTTTATAGAGCTGCACGCAAACGTGCTTCTGCATTTTCTACATTACGGACAGAGCGTGGTAGGAAGGCACGAATATCGTCTTCCTTATAGCCAACTTGCAGGCGTTTTTCATCCACAAGGATTGGGCTCTTTAAAATTCTCGGTGTTTCCATAATCAGATTGAGGACTTCATTGACACTCAAATCTTCAATATCCACTCCAAGGGCTTTGGCATAGCGATTTTTAGACGAAACGATGCTGGCTATTCCGTTATCTGTTTTTGTCAGAATATCCAGTAATTCTTCTCTCGTAATTCCTTCTTTACCAAGGTTTTGTTCTTTATAACTTAACTGGTGGGCATTGAGCCAGGTTTTTGCTTTTTTACAGCTAGTACAACTTGAGACTGTATAAATTTTAATCATGTACCTACCCCTTTCGCTACATGTTACTATCAGTTTAGTCTATTATACCATAAAAAACATCCGACTTGCGACCTATTTTTAAATTTTTTTGACTTTTTTCGTCATTTTCGTACTTTTTTCTTGACAAAATGAAATTTACAGCCATTCTTGATATTTCTTGATATAGATTTTTTTCACAATTGTCACGCTAATCATATACAAAATAATGATGAAAAGTAAAAAGATGAAATAAATCGGTTTTAAAGGAGTTAGATGAAGTAGGATTGCGAGTGGACTGTAGGGAAGGAAGGTCACAAAGGCTGCAGCCAATAAGGTTGTCACAAGGACTAGCCAAGCTGGACGACTTTGTAAAAAGGGAATTTTAGCTGAACGCAGCATATGGATAACCATGGTCTGTGACCACATGGACTCGATAAACCAACCTGTCTGAAACAAGACAATAAAACCTACGGCAGACTCTGCCCCATGAACATAAGCTTGACCTGTTGTCATGGGTACAATGATAAAATAAAGCAAACTGAAGGTCAAAATATCAAAGGCAGAAGAGATAGGTCCCATCCAAATCATGAAACGTGTGATGGACTTAGCTTCCCAGGTATGCGGATTTCTCAAAAAATCTTTATCCACCTTGTCAAAAGGCAAGGCAATACAAGACAAATCATAGACTAGATTTAGGATAATCAAATGGACTGGTGCCATTGGTAAAAATGGCAAAAAGATTCCAGAGACCAATAGGGATAAGATATTTCCAAAATTAGAACTCACTGTCATTTTGATATATTTAGTCATATTGGCATAGACCTTACGACCTTCAACAAGTCCTTTTTCAAGCACCATGAGATCCTTATCAAGTAGGATAACATCAGCCGTTTCTTTGGCAATATCTACTGCTGTATCAACAGAAATCCCCACATCTGCAACTTTCATAGAAGGAGCATCATTGATCCCATCTCCCATATAGCCTACAGCATGACCATTGGCCTTAAATTGCAAAATAATCCTCGCTTTTTGGTCAGGAGAAAGTTTGGCAAATACTGTTACCTCCTCTACTGCTTGGGCCAATTCTTGATCACTCATCTGATCAATTTCAGATCCTAACAGTATCTGATTGATATCCAAACCAACCTTTTCACAGACTGCTTGAGTAACTTTTTCGTTGTCTCCCGTCAAAATTTTTGTTTGAACTCCATGTTCTAACAGAGCCTTAATTGCTGGTGCTGCAGATGGTTTAGGAGGATCTAGGAAGGCTAAATAACCAGTTAGAATCATATCCCCTTCATCATCAACTGTATAGGCATGGCCTTCCCTCAAACCTGACTTATAGGCCACTCCCAAGACACGCAAACCTTGTTGATTTAGTTGTCTGACTTCTGCTAAAATTTCTTCTCTAATAACATCTGTCAAGGGAGTAATCACTCCTTGGTATTCCGCATAACTGGAAATCGTCAACATCTCCTCTAGGGCACCCTTGGTTACCAAACTAACAACTTCGTGTTCATCCTTAACGATAACACTCATCCGTCTACGTTCAAAATCAAAGGGAAGCTCATCTATTTTTTGAAAAGTTTGAGCCAGATTTTGCAAGAGGGCGTGTTCTTTTGCTTCCTTTTCAGTCCGTTTGATGATGGCTCTGTCCATCAAATTTTTCAAGCCCGTTTGAAAATAAGAATTGAGATAAGCTCGTCTCAAGACGGTCAAATCCAAGCGTCCGTGGATGTCCAAAGGATATTCAAGGACAATTTCGTCTTGGGTTAGAGTTCCTGTCTTATCTGTACACAAAATATCAATCGCCCCTAAGTCCTGTATGGCATTGAGTTTCTTGATAACCACTTTTTCCTTGGCCATAATGATGGAGCCTTTTGCTAGACTGGCCGTGATAATCATAGGAAGCATCTCAGGTGTAAGCCCAACACCAACACTCAAAGCAAATACGCCAGCTTCCAACCAGTCGCCATCTGTTAAACCATTGGACAAGAAAACGATGGGCACCATGACCAGCATCAAACGAATCAAGAGCCACGAAATACTATTCATTTCTCGCTCAAACGAAGTAGGCTCGTCATAGGTGTTCAAAGTCTGCTCAATGGCCCCCATCATGGTATCATCACCAACCGCCAAAACCACGGCCTTAGCACTACCAGACAAGACATTGGTTCCCATAAAGGCGAGCGCTTCTGCTTCCAGCAGACTATCAGATTGTTGAACTGTTGCCTTGGTCAAGGCCAATTTTTCAACCGATTCACTTTCACCTGTCAAGCCCGACTGTTGTACAAAGAAATCGCGCGACTCAAATAAAAGAAGATCTGCTGGAATCATGTCTCCAGCGCTTAATTTAACCACGTCACCTACTACCAAATCATCGATAGGTACTTCTTGGATTTCTCCTTGACGAATGACAGTCGCTGTGTTGACAATCATTTTTGATAGATTGGTCGCAGCCTTATCACTACGGAGTTCTTGGACAAAGCGTATGCCACCAGAAATGAGGACTAGGACAACGATGATAATGGAAGTTGTCGGATCTTCTTGACCTGGTTTTGCCAACCAGACATTGGTCACCAAGGAAATCATGGCGATGACCAGCAAGATGATGGTAAAAGGATTGATAATGGATTCGTAAATCTTTTTGAGGATACTGTCTTCTTGACCCTTTGTGATGGTATTTTCGCCATATAGGTCACGATTTTTCTCCACCTGCTCCTCAGTCAAGCCTGTTAGACTTGTCTTATAAAAAGATAGAGTTTCGTTTAAAGATGTATGAATAGCTGTTGCTAATCTTTCTTTTGTAGTTTTCATTGGTTTCTCCTATCTGTATGAATGATGTGTTTCATACACAGAGACCAATCACTTTATAAGGGTAGAACGACACAAATCAGCGATTGGCTGTGTATGTGCGGTTCCGGGTGATCGTCAATTTGCATCGTCTATCTCCTTTCTTTGATTTAAACAGTAGAAAATCCCACCATAAAATGGCAGGATTAAAAAACTAATTATCTGTTTTTCGTTCAAGCTTTAACTCCATAGGGCAATGTAATGAGCTTAGTCTTGGCCTTCGCGACCAGGACTGTTGACCAACGAGTAGTGTCTCCACTGCTTTGCGGTAGTCATCCGTATCCCTATGGTAGCCTCACCTACCGTTTTCGTCTTTCAGTATAAACCTTTAAAATTTAAAAGTCAATCATCTGAGTTGTTTAATTCTTAGATAACTATCAACTCTTTTGGAGCTAGGGTCAACAATTCACAACCTGTCTCTGTAATCAGGATATCATCCTCAATACGAACGCCATATTTGCCTTCGATGTAGATACCTGGTTCATCGGTCAAGGCCATACCTGCCTTAATAGTTTCTGTAGAAGTTTGGCTAAAGTAAGGCTCTTCATGAATATCCAGCCCAATACCGTGTCCGATACCGTGGGTAAAGTAGTCGCCATAGCCTGCTTCAATGATAATATCACGAGGAATTTTGTCAAAGTCACGGAAACCTAAGCCAGCCTTAGCTTGGTCAATCAAGGCTTGGTTGGCTTTGAGAACCGTATTGTAAATCTCTGCCTGCTCATCACTGACGTGTCCCAAGTAGATAGTCCGGGTCATATCACTGACATAGTGGTCATAAAGGCAACCGAAGTCCATAGTAACGGCTTCTCCTAGTTCCACTGGTTTGTGCATAGGATGAGCATGAGGTTTGGAAGAGTTGATACCACTAGCTAGAATAGTGTCAAAAGATAAGCCAGATGCTCCCAACTCACGCATACGGAAGTCAAGGAAGTTGGCAATTTCAATTTCAGTTTTTCCTGGCTTAATAAAGTCAAGCGCATCGCGGAAAGCTTGGTCTGAGATAGAACAAGCCTTGCGAATCGCTGCAATCTCTGCCTCATCCTTAATCATTCGAAGACCTTCAACAAACTGAGTTTGTGGAAGCAAGTCAATTCCTTCAAAGGCTACCTGCATACGGTGGTAATAAGATACTGAAATCTCATCCTCAAAACCGATTCGAGACAAGCCCATATCCTTAACAATGCCTGCAATGACAGCCAATTCATCACGATCAGCCACAATCTCAAACCCACTGGTTTCTTGCTTAGCTGCAATGATATAGCGAGAGTCTGTCACCAAGACCTGACGGTCACGGCTGATGAAGACTGTTCCGTTTGAGCCCCAAAAACCAGTCAAATAATAGACGTTTTTAAGGTTGTTGATGATAATGCCATCTAGTTCTTTTTCTTGCATTTTAGCTAGAAATGCTTGTACACGTTTATTCATGTTTTAATTTTCCTTTCAAATAGTGTCCTGTGTAGCTAGCTTCGTTGGCCGCTACTTCTTCTGGAGTTCCTGTTGCGATGATGGTTCCACCACCGACACCACCTTCAGGTCCCAAGTCAATAATATGGTCTGCCGTCTTGATAACATCCAGATTGTGCTCGATAACAAGGACTGTATTGCCATCGTCTACAAAGCGAGCCAAGACTTTAAGTAAGCGAGCAATGTCCTCAGTATGCAACCCTGTCGTTGGCTCATCCAGAATATAGAATGACTTGCCTGTCGAGCGTTTGTGGAGTTCACTAGCCAGCTTCATACGCTGGGCTTCTCCTCCAGAAAGGGTGGTAGCTGGTTGCCCTAGCGTCACATATCCCAGTCCCACATCCTTGATGGTCTGAAGTTTACGTTGAATTTTCGGAATATGTTGGAAGAATTCTACCGCATCGTTGACGGTCATATCCAAGACCTGCGAGATATTTTTTTCCTTGTAATGAACTTCTAGGGTCTCACTGTTGTAGCGGGTTCCATGGCAGACTTCACAAGCCACATAAACATCTGGCAAGAAGTGCATCTCAATCTTGATAATCCCGTCACCTGAGCAGGCTTCACAACGACCACCCTTGACATTGAAACTGAAACGACCCTTCTTGTAGCCTCGAATCTTGGCTTCGTTTGTCTGGGCAAATAGGTCACGTATATCGTCAAAAACTCCTGTATAGGTAGCAGGGTTAGACCTTGGCGTTCGTCCAATAGGACTCTGGTCAATATCAATCAAGCGGTCTACATGCTCAATCCCTGTTATGGTCTTGAATTTACCAGGTTTGTCTGAATTACGGTTGAGCTTCTGGGCAATAGCTTTTTTGAGAATGCTGTTGATGAGGGTCGATTTCCCTGAGCCCGACACCCCTGTCACTGCGATGAATTTTCCTAGTGGGAAGCGAGCTGTGACATTTTGCAGGTTGTTCTCTCGCGCTCCTGTCACTTCGATAAAACGACCATTTCCTGTACGGCGCTCTGTTGGCACTGGAATGGCACGTTTGCCTGACAAGTACTGGCCTGTGATAGACTTGCTGTTGCGAGCCACCTGTTTGGGTGTACCTGCAGCAACAATCTCCCCACCAAAAACACCCGCACCAGGACCAACGTCAATCAGATAATCAGCCTCACGCATGGTATCTTCGTCATGTTCCACTACTATGAGAGTATTGCCCAAATCACGCATCTTTTTGAGACTGGCAATCAGACGATCATTATCCCTCTGGTGAAGACCGATTGACGGCTCGTCTAGAATATAAAGGACACCTGATAGGTTAGAACCAATCTGGGTTGCCAAACGAATACGCTGACTTTCCCCACCTGAAAGGGTTCCTGCCGAACGTGACAGAGTCAGATAGTTAAGACCCACGTTATTAAGGAAGGTCAAACGATCCTTGATTTCCTTGAGAATGGGACGAGCAATAATAGCTTCATTTTCAGATAGAGTCAACTGACTCACCAACTCCAAGTGATCTGCGATAGACAGGTCTGAAATTTCTCCGATATGTGGTCCTTGCTGACCACCCACACGGACAGACAAGGCCTGATCATTAAGACGGTAACCATGACAGGTTCCGCAGGTCAGCTCATTCATGTAAAGGCGCATCTGGGTGCGGGTGTAGTCACTATTGGTTTCATGGTAACGACGTTTGATATTATTAACAACTCCCTCAAAAGGAATATCGATATCGCGCACGCCACCAAATTCATTCTCATAGTGGAAATGGAATTCCTTACCATCAGATCCATAGAGAATCAAGTTCTTATCTTCTTCTGACAAATCTTCAAAAGGATTATCCATATCCACTCCAAAGGCTGTCATAGCCTGCTCTAGCATGTTTGGATAGTAGTTGGATGAAATAGGATTCCAAGGAGCCAAGGCTCCCTCACGCAAGGTTTTGCTGGCATCTGGCACTACCAAATCAGTATCCACCTCCAGCTTGATACCCAAGCCGTCACACTCACTACAAGAACCAAAAGGAGCATTGAATGAGAAGAGACGTGGCTCTAACTCTGGAACAGTAAAGCCACAAACTGGACAGGCATAATGCTCAGAGAACAACAACTCAGAGTCGTCCATAGTGTCGATAATGACATAGCCTTCTGCGATACGAAGGGCAGCCTCAATGGAATCAAAGAGACGACTACGAATGCCCTCCTTGATGACAATACGGTCAACCACGACATCAATATTGTGTTGCTTGCTCTTTGACAATTCTGGCACTTCGGTCACATCATAGACTTCCCCATCCACACGGACACGAACATACCCATCTTTCTGAACCTTCTCGATAACACTCTTATGTTGGCCTTTTTTCTTGCGGATGACAGGGGCCAAGATTTGCAAGCGCTGGCGTTCAGGTAACTCCAAAACCTTATCAACGATTTGCTCCACAGAAGAAGCCTTGATAGCTCCATGCCCGTTGATACAGTAAGGCGTCCCCACACGCGCGTAGAGGAGACGCAGATAGTCATTGATTTCAGTCGTGGTTCCCACTGTCGAGCGAGGGTTTTTACTAGTCGTTTTCTGGTCAATAGAAATAGCTGGGCTGAGGCCATCAATAGCATCTACATCAGGCTTCTCCATATTTCCCAAGAATTGACGAGCGTAGGCTGACAAACTCTCTACATAGCGACGTTGACCCTCCGCATAGAGGGTATCAAAGGCCAGACTGGATTTCCCTGAACCTGATAAGCCTGTTACGACGACCAACTTGTCTCGTGGAATCTCCACATCAATATTTTTTAAATTATGGGCACGCGCCCCATGAATGACAATTTTATCTTGCATCTTTGTTCTTTCTAGTCCATTATTGCTTACCATTATACCAAAAAAAGTGAGATTCTATTACCCAAAAAGCTGATTTTGTAGTATAATAGTACGGTGTGAAAAAATCTGAAAAATGAGAAAGGATAAGGGATATGAAACAAGTTTTTCTCTCTACAACAACTGAATTTAAAGAGATCGATACGCTTGAACCGGGTACTTGGATCAATCTCGTTAATCCGACTCAAAATGAATCACTCGAAATCGCTAACGCCTTCGATATTGATATTGCCGACCTCCGAGCACCGCTCGATGCGGAAGAAATGTCTCGTATTACGATTGAAGACGAGTATACCCTGATTATCGTTGACGTGCCAGTTACAGAAGAAAGAAATAACCGCACCTACTACGTCACCATCCCTCTTGGTATTATCATCACCGAGGAAACCATTATCACTACGTGTTTGGAACCACTACCAGTCCTCGATGTCTTTATCAACCGTCGTTTGCGTAATTTCTACACCTTCATGCGTTCGCGTTTTATCTTCCAGATTCTTTATCGCAATGCAGAGCTTTACCTAACAGCCCTTCGTTCAATCGACCGTAAGAGTGAGCAAATCGAAAGTCAACTGCATCAATCAACTCGTAATGAAGAATTGATTGAGCTCATGGAATTGGAAAAAACCATCGTCTATTTCAAGGCCTCCCTCAAAACAAATGAGCGCGTGATCAAGAAATTGACCAGCTCAACCAGCAATATCAAGAAATACCTTGAGGACGAAGACCTGCTTGAAGATACCCTGATTGAAACCCAACAGGCCATCGAGATGGCAGATATCTATGGAAATGTCTTACACTCTATGACAGAGACCTTTGCCTCTATCATTTCTAACAACCAGAACAACATCATGAAAACCTTGGCCCTTGTGACCATCGTCATGTCTATCCCAACCATGGTCTTTTCTGCCTACGGGATGAACTTTAAGGATAATGAAATCCCCCTAAACGGCGAGCCAAATGCTTTTTGGTTAATCGTCTTTATCGCCTTTGCTATGAGTGTCTCGCTCACTCTCTATCTCATCCATAAAAAATGGTTCTAAGAGGAGTTCCTATGTCTCAGATTGATCTACAAAAATTAACTAAGAAAAACCAAGAGTTTATCCACATCGCTACCCAACAATTCATCAAAGATGGAAAAACAGACGCTGAAATCAAGACTATTTTTGAGGAAGTTATTCCCCAAATCCTTGAAGAGCAAGCCAAGGGTACGACTGCTCGTTCCCTCTACGGCGCACCAACCCATTGGGCTCATAGCTTCTCTGTCAAGGAGCAATATGAAAAAGAGCATCCAAAAGAAAATGATGATCCAAAACTCATGATTATGGACTCAGCTCTTTTCATCACTAGCCTCTTTGCCCTCGTCAGCGCCCTCACAACCTTCTTCTCAGCAGATCAGGCTATCGGTTACGGTTTGATTACCCTCCTGCTAGTTGGACTGGTTGGTGGATTTGCCTTCTACTTGATGTACTACTTCGTTTATCAATACTATGGACCAGATATGGACCGCAGTCAACGTCCACCTTTCTGGAAATCTGTACTAGTTATCCTAGCTTCTATGTTCCTTTGGTTGCTTGTTTTCTTTGCAACAAGCTTCCTACCAGCTAGCCTTAACCCAGTACTTGCTCCATTGCCACTGGCTATTATCGGAGCAGTTCTCCTAGCCCTTCGCTTCTATCTCAAGAAACGCTTGAACATCCGCAGCGCAAGTGCAGGACCAACACGTTATTAAGAAAAGGAAAGAGCTATGGCATATAGTCAATCTTTAGCTCAGCAGATTCGAAAAATTCTAGCGCTCAAACTTCCTCCCCAAATTTTCGAAGAAGAGCTAGAAGAAAAGAAGCTGTTTGGTGGCCTGGCCTTTATGATTCGTGGTAAAATGGTCCTTACTGTCAGTTCCAGAAAGGATGAACTGGTTATGGTCAGAATTGGCAAGGAAATGGAGAAGCAAGTTCTACCCCGAACAGGAGCTCATACTACATTGATGAGGGGGCGCCTTTATCATGGGTATATAGACTTAGATATAGAAGGCCAAAAAGAATTGCCTTACTGGATTGATTTGGCTCTCTCCTATAATCAAGAGTTGACCAAGTAACTCATATCTAGCGAGATTACTGATTAGAAAACGAAAAGCAACTGCACCAGCGGTTGCTTTTTCACTTGCTTGCCTACAAGCTTCCCTCTACCCTTTTCCCTATAGTTTTCTCCCATCTTTTATGATAAAATAGGCTCAATCAATTTCTAGGAGGAAGAAATATGGTTTCTACTATTGGTGTTGTTAGTTTATCTAGTGGCATTATCGGAGAGGACTTTGTCAAACACGAAGTGGACTTGGGTGTCCAACGTCTCAAGAACCTGGGACTCAATCCTACCTTTTTGCCTCATTCGCTAAAAGGATTAGACTTTATCAAGGACCATCCTGAAGCTCGTGCAGAGGATTTGATTCATGCCTTTTCTGATGATAGCATCGACATGATCCTATGCGCCATCGGTGGAGACGATACCTATCGCTTACTACCTTATCTTTTTGAAAATGACCAACTACAAAAGGTTATCAACCAAAAAATATTTCTTGGCTTCTCAGATACAACCATGAACCATCTCATGTTGCATAAACTAGGTGTTAAAACTTTTTATGGTCAATCCTTTTTAGCAGACATTTGTGAATTGGACAAAGAAATGCTAGCCTATAGCCTTCACTACTTTAAAGAATTGATTGAGACAGGAAGAATCTCAGAAATTCGCCCTAGCAATGTTTGGTATGAGGAACGAACTGATTTTAGTCCCAAAGCTCTGGGGACACCTCGTGTCAGTCATACAAATACTGGTTTTGAGTTGTTACAAGGAACTGCCCAGTTCGAGGGGAAAATCCTCGGTGGTTGCCTCGAATCCCTCTACGATATCTTTGACAACTCTCGATACGCAGATAGCACGGAGCTCTGCCAAGAATACAAACTTTTCCCTGACTTGTCAGACTGGGAAGGAAAGATCCTCTTGCTAGAGACAAGCGAAGAAAAGCCTGAGCCGGAAGACTTCAAAAAGATGTTACAAACTTTAAAGAACACTGGTATATTCAAGGTCATCAGCGGACTCTTGGTCGGGAAACCTATGGATGAAACTTTCTATGACGACTATAAAGAGGCACTATTGGATATCATTGACAGCAATATTCCAATTGTCTATAATCTGAATGTCGGCCACGCAACTCCGAGAGCAATTGTCCCCTTCGGAGTCCATGCCTATGTAGATGCACAGGAGCAAGTCATTCGCTTTGACTATAACAAAAAATAAATAGTGTCTCTATTTTTGTGCTTTTGTATTCGTTTTCGTTACAATTTGTATCTGAATTTATTGCATTTCGCTAATTTCTATGATATCCTTTTGAAGGAGGTGTATATGACAAAACAAAAAATTAATCGAATCGTAGGTTCTATTGGTGCCTTTATTGGAATCATAGTATTTATTGCCTACATACCTCAAATTATCGCTAATTTACAGGGAAATAAAGCTCAACCATTTCAACCTTTATCAGCTGCTATATCTTGCTTAATCTGGGTTATTTATGGATGGACAAAGGAACCTAAGAAGGATTGGATACTAATCATTCCAAATTCAGCTGGTGTTATTTTAGGTGGAATCACTTTTTTGACTTCACTCTAACCAATCTAATAGTATATATAAAAAGCTGGGAAAAATTGAACTGCCCCCCAAAAGTTAGACAGAAAAAATCTAACTTTTGGGGGGCTTTTATTATGAAATTAACTTATGATGATAAAGTTCAGATCTATGAACTTAGAAAACAAGGATATAGCTTAGAGAAGCTTTCAAATAAATTTGGGATAAACAATTCTAATATTAGGTACATGATTAAATTGATTGATCGTTATGGAATAGAGTTCGTCAAAAAAGAAAAAAATCGTTACTATTCTCCTGAATTAAAACAAGAAATGATTGATAAAGTCCTACATGAAAACTGGTCTCAAGATAGAGTTTCTCTCGAATATGCTCTCCCAAATCGTGGTATGCTTCCAAATTGGATGGCACAATACAAGAAAAACGGGTATACTATTGTTGAGAAAACAAAAGGGAGACCATCTAAAATGGGACGTAAACCAAAGAAGAAACCCGAAGAGATGACAGAGTTAGAACGACTTCAAGCAGAAAACGAGTATCTGAGAGCGGAGAATGCTGTCCTAAAAAAGTTGAGAGAACTCCGCTTGAAGGAGGAAAAAGAGAAAGAAGAAAGACAGAAATTGTTCAAGAATTAATCACTGATTTTTCGTTAGATATTCTTCTAAAAACCATTAAACTCGCTCGTTCGACCTACTACTATCATTTGAAACAGCTAGACAAACCAGATAAGGATCAAAAGCTTAAAGCTGAAATTCAAGCTATTTTTACCGAACAAAAAGGAAATTACGGATATCGTCGAATCCATTTAGAATTAAGAAATCGTGGTTATGTGGTCAATCATAAAAGAGTTCAACGCTTTATGAAAGTGCTCAATTTACAAGCTAGAATCCGCAAGAAACGCAAGTATTCTTCTCATAAAGGAGATGTTGGCAAGAAAGCAGACAACCTTATTCAACGCCAATTTGAAGCAGCTAAACCAATGGAAAAGTGTTATACGGACGTGACAGAATTTGCCATTCCAGCAAGCGCTCAAAAGCTTTACTTATCACCAGTTTTAGATGGCTTTAATAGCGAAATTATCGCCTATAATCTTTCAACTTCACCCAACTTAGAACAAGTAAAAACAATGTTGGAACAAGCATTCACAGAGAAGCGCTACGAGAATACGATTCTCCATAGTGACCAAGGCTGGCAATATCAACACGATTCTTATCATCAGTTTCTAGAGGGTAAGGGAATTCAAGCATCCATGTCACGTAAAGGTAACAGCCCAGACAACGGCATGATGGAATCTTTCTTTGGCATTATGAAATCGGAGATGTTTTATGGTTATGAGAAGTCATTTGAGTCGCTCAACCAATTGGAACAAGCCATTGTAGACTATATTGATTACTACAACAATAAACGAATTAAGGTAAAACTAAAAGGACTCAGTCCTGTGCAATACAGAACTAAATCCTTCGGATAAATTAATTGTCTAACTTTTTGGGGTCAGTACAAATTTCTCAGCTTTTTATATATTCTCAGATATGCTAGTTACCTGTACACACTAGTGACCGCTTTTCCATTCACAATCATTCTCGTGGTCATCAACTAGGCCTGCTGCCTGTAGAAAAGACAAAACAGCGACTGGGCCTGTGAACTTGAAACCTCGTTTTTTGAGGTCTTTGGCCAATTTTTCAGACAAAGCGGTTTTAGCTGGGGCTTGGCGGTAATCGGGAACATCGTTAACGATCGTTTTTCCCTCAACAAAAGACCAAAGATAGGCATCAAAAGAGCCATATTCTTCCTGTAGTCGTAGAAAGGCTTGGGCGTTAGCGCGTGTAGCAAAAATCTTGGCTCTATTTCGAATGATGGCTGGATTCTCCAACAAGGCTTCCAATTCGGTGTCATTCATGTCTGCCACCGCTTGAATTTGATAGCCATAAAACGCTTCTCGGAAAGCTTGTCGTTTGTTGAGCACCGTTTCCCAAGACAGGCCTGCCTGATAGGTTTCCATGCACAATAACTCAAACAATGCTTTGTCATCACGGAGGGGCTGACCCCACTCCTCATCATGATAGGCGATATAGAGCGGATTGGTCATCTTGACCCATGAACAACGTTTTGTCATGCTCTGCTCCTATTTGACCAACATTTTAAGGGCTGACTTGATATAGTTCTCAGCTGTATCTGTCGTTCCTTCAAAGAATTTCTTGATTTTCTTGAGCTCAGTTGCCTTGTAGCCAAGCGCCAGCATGGCTTCCATAGCTTCTTCCAATTCTTGGTTTTCAGCACTTGCTTGAACTGCCACCTTAGCAGGAAGGTCATCTCCTGCAACTACTACCTTGCCTTCCAAGTCCAGCACCATCTGCTGGGCTGTTTTCTTGCCAATTTTAGGGAACTTGGTCAAGTAGGTGATGTTATTGGTTTCGATGGCTTGAACCAGGCCAGCATTGTCATCAGCAGCAATAATAGCAAGAGCTGACACAGGACCAATCCCAGAAACCGAAATCAGACTGAGAAAGAGCTTTTTCTCGTCCTCTGAACGAAATCCATAAAGCAGCTGAGCATCCTCACGCACGACCTGATGCACATAAATTTGAGCTTCTTGATTGACCTGTCCTGAATAGGCATATGGATTGGCCACATGCAGGATATAACCGATACCGTTGGTTTCAAGAACAATGTATTTAGCAGTGATTTTGGTAATGATTCCTTTTAAATATTCGTACATAGTTTTCCTTTTATGCTCAATGAAAATCAAAAGCAAACTAGAAAGCTAGCAGCAGGTTTCTCAAAGCACAGCTTTGATATTGCAGATAGAGCTGACCTAGTTTGAAAAGATTTTCAAAGCGTATTCGTTTAATATTTCCCCAACTCACGAAGACTGGTGTGATTTTCCTGAATACGTCGGAACATCTTTTCCATATCCGACTTTGTAAAATGCACCAAAACAGGACGTCCGTGAGGACAGTTATAGGGATTGTCACATTGAGAAAGCTGATAGAGGAGTTGTCTAGCTGAATGATCATCAATACGATGATTGGCCTTGATAGATCGCTTGCAAGACATCATGATAGCCAGCTCTGCTCGGTATTTCTTGATAGAAACTTCCTTGGTCAAAAGGAGCATGTCGCACATCTCATAGATACCTGACTCAATCTCTTCTTCTGCCATCCAAATAGGATGTTCACGTAAGATAAATTGGTTTTCTCCGTACTCTGCTAGAAAGACCCCAACTTCCTCCAAAAGTGCCATTCTTTCCTTAAGACGCAGGGCATCATCCGCAGGAAATTCAAAGATATAGGGCACTAGGAGTTGCTGCTGGCTCTGGTCAACATTGCCAATGCTCTCACGATACTCCTCGTACTTGACCCGTTCCTGCGCCGCGTGCTGGTCTATGATATAGAGCCCATCTCGCCCTTGGGCAAAGAGATAAGTCCCGTGCATTTGCCCGAAAAACTCCAACTCTGGAAAGCTGGATGATTCTTCTCGCTCCAGCTTATCATAGGCCTTATCAAGGCTAGCTAGATCTAACTCTGGATGGTCTAATTGATCGTAGTTAGCTGGCTTTCTCTCTGCAAAATGCAGTTTTGCTGGCTTGGTCAATTGGTCCAAGGTTTCTTTGGCAAACAGGGTTAAATCCTGTCCTGCATCAGTCAATTCTACCTGATAATCAGCTACTTCAGCTTGACTAGGTCTTGTCGGCTCTGTTTTCTCATAGTAGAGCGTATTTTCTTTGAGTGGGAGAATAGTTTGCTCCACCTTCTCACGATTGCGCACGGTCGATTTGGCAAGATTTTCCAAGGCATCAGGTATCAAAGTTTGCTCCTTAAGACTATTGGAAATAGCTTCTGAGACCAGCGTCATCAGTTCTTTTTCCTTGGAAATCCGCACCTCTTGCTTGGTTGGATGAACATTGACATCCGCTAGATAAGGGTCTATATGGATGTGAATGACAGCCAGTGGAAAACGGCCTACCATGAGCTTACTACCATAGCCGTCAAGAATAGCACGATTGAGTAGGAAATTCTTGATATAACGGCCATTGATGAAGAGACTGATATAGTTGCGGTTGGCTCTAGTTAACTCAGGCAAGGACACAAAACCAGAAATTTCGAAATCTAAGTCAGAGTTCTCAATTTCAATCATCTTCTTAGCACTCGCCAAACCGTAAATCCCTGCGATAGCTTGGCGCAGTTGACCAGTCCCAGCTGTCCGCGTCATTTCCTTGCCATCACTGATCAAACTAAACGAAATCTCAGGATGGGCCAAGCCCAGACGGTTGACAATATCAATGATATGAGACAGCTCCGCTTGCTGACTCTTCATATACTTGAGGCGGGCAGGCGTGTTGAAAAAGAGGTCCTCCACACAAACCTTGGTTCCCACAGGACTAGTCGCTGGGATGACTTCCTCAACTTCACCCCCACGCGCAACTAGCTTGGTTCCGTGACTTGCACCCTCAACTGCTGTCAAAAGAGTTAAAACGCTGACGGATGCGATAGACGGCAGAGCTTCACCACGAAAACCAAGCGTCCGAATTCGAAAGAGGTCTGCTTGATTTTTTATCTTACTAGTCGCATGACGACGCAAGGCCAATTCCACCTCATCGTGGGCAATTCCATGACCATTATCTGTGATTTGAATCTTCTTGAGACCAGCTTCCTCAATCTCAATGATAATCTGACTAGAGCCCGCGTCAATGGCATTTTCTACCAACTCTTTGACCACACTGGCAGGACGTTCAATGACCTCTCCTGCCGCGATCTGGTTTGCCAGCACCTCTGGCAATTCAATAATATGAGACATCTTTCAGCCCCTTTCTGTATCTATTTTCCTAGAAATTGATTAGTGCTATTATACCATATTTCAGAAAGGACAGAAAAGCTCCACCACATAGGAGCCAAATCCATCCACATAAACAAAGCCCCTTGCAAGGGGCTGAAAAATAGTGTTTAATAAAGGTGTACAAGAAGTGATCACAATTTTGTATGAAAAACAAGGAGAGAAATTTATGAAAGTAGAACTACAGATTAGTGAAACTTACGAAGAGGAAAGACTGATTGTGCAAGCACCTCAAGAAACCGAAAAAGTCCAGAAAGTCATCGAGTTCGCAGAAAATCTGGACCAAAAAGAAACAATCAAAGGAAAGATTGATGATCAGGTCTATCTAGTTGAGATTGGTAAGATACAACGCTTCTATATCGAGAATCGGAAGGTCCTAGCAGAAACGGCGAGTCAGACCTACAACATTGATTTACGGCTCTATCAGGTTCTTGAACTTTTGCCAAGCAATTTTATCCAAATTTCCCAATCAGAAATCATCAATATCAACTCCATCTCTCATCTCAAGCTCACGCCCAACGGTCTGGTAGAAATTTTCTTGAAAAACAAAAGCTTCACCTACTCTTCACGCCGTTACCTAAAAACCATCAAGGAGAAATTAGAACTATGAAAAAACAAATTTTCCACGACGCAGCTGCTGGTGTCCTCATCGGCCTCATCCTCTCTATCATCTTTTCACTTATGTATTCCCCAAATACCTACGCACCACTGAGTCCCGAGTCTCTCATCGGCCAAGTGATGGCTCAACATCAGGTTCACGGTGCCTTGGTCTTGCTCTACTGCACACTTATTTGGGCAGCTATCGGTATTCTCTTCAACTTTGGGAAGCGATTATTCAGCCGTGACTGGAGCTTGCTCCGTGCGACTCTGACCCATTTCTTCCTCATGCTGGCTGGCTTTGTCCCACTAGCAACCCTAGCAGGTTGGTTTCCCTTCCACTGGATCTTCTATCTCCAGCTCATTATCGAGTTTGCGATTGTCTACCTCATCATTTGGGCTATTCTCTATAAAAGAGAAGCTAAAAAAGTGAACCATATCAATCAACTCTTGAAGCATAAAAAGTAAGAGTGCTGATAAAACCACTTGGAATAATAAAAAGTCAAGCCTAAGCTCAACTTTCCAACTCATACAAATCTGCGATAATAGCTGCGACACGTTTGATATCTTCCAGCATGCCTCGCATTTCAAAGTCAGCCAATACAGGGAAACCAAAACGTTGACTGTATTGCTTGGCTGTCAGGCAGTATTGATTATTAAAGTTACGATTTCCTGAGCCAACCACGCCAAAACACTTACTAGCATTGTCTCCATAGGCGATAAAATCCCCCACTGGTGTTGTCAAAATCTCGACATCTCCATTATCTACGCCATTCCCACCTTCCAGGTAGGTCGGCAAAAAAGCGACATAGGGATGCTCCATTTCATAAAAATCTTGGCCGTCCTTAACCAAATCCTTGATATGAATCTTTTGAACCTCAATTCCCTCGTACTGGGACAAGAGATAGTCTTTCAAGCGGGTCACAAAACTCTCAGTATTGCCACTCAAACTGATATAAACTAAAGAAATTGTCTTCATATGTACCTCCATGATTTTATTTTTAATCGAAAAACAACTACCAAGATTGTATCTTGATAGTTGTTTTTTGTCAATACTTAGGCAAGTTCTTCTGTTTCCTCTTCTTCTGCCAAGGCTTTTTGCTGGCGCCATATCTTGTAGAAGACAAGGGCTAGGAAGAGAACATTGATGACGATATAGAAAATGCTAACAGCTTTTGAACCAATACTCATTGTCAAACGCATGGTCTCATCTTGAAGCAACTGCACAGCGTCTTGCAAAGTCACATAGGTATAAATTGAACCAATAATAGCTAACAAAACATAGCCAACATAAGTATAGTTTGCATATTGCAAATTCTTACGAACAAGGAAGACAATAGCTACTACCACTAAAATAGCAGACAGCACAATCAAGGCAACATTAAAAATAGAATGAGATGCTTCTGCTACTCTATAGCTGTAATTAATGCTATCTTCTACCTGCTGAGCACTGACCCCTGCAACTTGTTTTTGAGCAGCACGAAGGACTTCTTTGCTAGGTAAGGGCTTCAAAAGTTCAAACAGAGACGTAGCTGAAATAAGAGCAGACAAGATTAGCAAGACCCATAGATAAATCGGTTTCTTTTTCATAATAGAACCTCCTGATATTATTATCGATATTATAGCACTTTTTGTAAAGGGATACAAATATTATAGTGTAGTTTCTACCTGTTTTCGATAAGCTTTTGGCGATTTTCCGCACAATTTTCGGAAAACTTTATAGAAATATCCAACGTTACTGTAACCAACCGCATAACAGATGTCTTCGATGCTGTCACTGGTTGAAAGCAAGAGCTGTTGGGCGGCCTTAATGCGTTGTTTGTTTAGTAATTCTGCGAAGGTCGAATTGGTTTCACGCTTGATTAACTGCCCTAGATAGACAGGATTGATAAAGAGATCCTTACTAATATCCTTGAGGGAAAGTTCTTTCTGATAATCACGCCCAATGACTTCTAGCACACTAACCACATTTTCATTCATCCGGTATTGTCCAAAGAATCGGGTCAGAGTTTCCTTGATATAAGGAACCAGTTCATCGAATGATTGAATAGCATGAATGGTTTTGACAATGTCCGTCATATCATCAGCTTTGAGATGTTCAAACAAATGAAAGACATCCATGACAAACTGGATAAAAAGCTGTTTGGTAATCGGAACACGCGGCGTATTTTCAAGAACCACCTTCTCCAAGAGGTTCAACTCTTCTACGATTTGATTGAGATTCCCCTGAATGATAACCCTATAAATCGGTTCGTAGTAGGTAAATAGACTCTGAGACTGTTGTAGATTTACAGAGCCGTAAAAGAGGGCTTTCTCAGCATTCAGCTTCCAGCGTTCAAAGTGTTCTTGATAGGGAGCTTCAAAGGGAGTAACGACTAAACCATCTAGGGGTTGATCAGAAATAAAAATCTGCCAGTCTTGACCCAATACATAGTAGGGAATGGTGAAGGAGCCTTGTTTTTCCTTGGATAGACCTATCCACCAATTCTCCTTACCTCCTAGATAACTAACAAACCCAGCCTCGTCTAAATCTTGACTGAGGGTCTGACTTTTCTTCCCTCTCTCGCCGAGCTGACCTGCAATCTTCTCCAGCAGATTTCCCAACTCTACCTTATCAACAGGCTTAACCAAATAGTCCACCACACTAAGGTTCATTGCTCTTTTTACATAATCAAACTCCTGATAACCTGAAAGCAGGATATAGGCTGCATCTGGTAAGATTTCTTTCATCTCCCGAATCATATCAAGCCCTGTTTTGTCGGGCATATTGACATCGGAAATGACCACATCGACAGGATTTTCCTGAACATATTCTAGGGCTTCATCGGCATGACTGGCTGTTGCGACGACCTCCATATCCCACTTATCAAAGGGAATCAAACGTTTCAGACCTTCTGTCACCATGTACTCATCATCTACTAATAATACTTTATACATTTTCTCCCTTTCTACTCATCTTGAATTGTAATACGATACTGAACACCTGCTTGCTCCGCAGACTCTATAGTAATGGCATAGCGGTCCCCAAAATAGAGCACAAAACGCTCATGTACATTGACAATCCCGATAGACTGCTTTTGATCACTGTAACTGGCTTGGTGTTCAAAATGTCTCTGCCTTAATTTTTCTCGGATATTTGCCAGTTTTTCAGCCGACATACCACGGCCATTATCGACCACTAAAATTTCCACAAAACCATCCTGTTTAAGAGCCTTGATACTAATCACATTATCTGTCCGTCTATGGTCAACACCATGCGCGAAATAGTTTTCTACCAGCGGTTGCAAGGTAAACTTAGGAATTTTCATATTCTCTAGCTCTGGGTCTATCTTGAAACCATAGGCAATGGACTTGGGATAGCGAACCATGCAGAGATAGCTGTATTTACGACAAAATTCTAATTCCTGTTTGAGAAGGGTCTCTCTTTCGTCGGAAATATTGTTACGCAAGAGACTACTGAATTCATAAATGATATCTGCCAACTCATCTTGACTCTGCATGACTGCGTACATACGCAAGAACTCCAGAGTATTGTACATGAAGTGAGGATTGATTTGCGCCTGCAGGGCTCGCATATTGGCATCTTTTTGACTGAGTTCTAACTGGTAAATATCATGGATATTCTTTTCCAATCGATCCAACATATCATTGGTGGTCTCTGCGATTAAGAGCAATTCCTGATCCTTTTCAAGCGTATCAATGCGAAGACCTTCTTGTCCTTTGGCAATAGCTTGGATGGAATCCACCAGGTCCACTACCTGCTTTTGATAATTAGCAAAAGTCTTCCTCAAAGTCAGATAGAGAATGACAATAAAGAGAAGGCTCAAGCCCACAATCAAAGCAGAGCTAGCCACTGTTCCTTGTAAAACAAAGTTTTTAGGAACTGCCACCTGAACCTGATATCCATGAGAGGTAAAACCGACAAACCAGTTCTCATGTTCCCTATTGACCCTCTCACCAATATGAAAAATCTCCGTATCAAATGGTGATGTCACAGTCACAGCCATCGGGATATGACCTCGGGTATTGTCAATGGCATGATATAAGACTTCTGGATCCAAGGAGATGTAAATCACTCCTATAGATTGATCCGTTGCTGGGTCCAGAACTGGAATGCCAAAACTATTGGCCTCTGGTTTAAAGGCCTCAGCAGGCAAGACATGACCACTTCTTTTATCCCTTGTTGAAACATAAACTTCTTTAAAATCCTGTAAGACGATTGCAACACCCGTTATAGAGTCATTTTGGACATAAAGATCATCAATGTTTTCATACAGAGAAATAGAAGTTGACGAAGCTGCTTGATGCTCCAACAGCCAATAAAAATACTCAGAAGTTGACAAGCTAAAGTACTTATAAACCCCTTGTATCCGGTCTTGATTGGCTACTAAATCTTGCGCCAGTTGGGCTGATTCCCGATAATAATACTCCACCTCATCGACTGTTCGAGTGGTTACACGCTGGGCTACTCTTTGAGCTTCCTTTTCCCGTGAATCCCAGTCAGCGTAAGAGAGTAAGATTGCAAAACTCGCAATAATAATCATCATAACTGAACTGTAGGTTCTCAGAAGCGTATGTAGCCAAAACTGCTTCATTCTATTTTGTCGCCAATTTTTCATGGATACTTTCATAGACCGGTTCCAATATATCACTGATAAAGAAATGCCACATCCCAATTCCTACAAAGAAGAGAAGAGCAGGCATATAGTAGCCAATTGCCACAAGTAGCACTGTCCCAAGGAGAACCTTGGCCACAGCTGCTAGACTCATAAAAATGCCAATCAAGGATAGTTTGAGACTATTTCGATAGGATAAGTCAAAATAAACTTGTAGTTTCAAGGACACTGTATAGGCCAAAAATAGCAAGGCAACTACTAGAACATTCAAAAATGTAGCAATCAAATGAACAATAGTCTGATGAGGCAATTGCACCAAGAGATACAAGCCATAGACTAAAACTAGATCCACGCCTAAAAAACTATAAAAGATCAGGTTGCTTGAGACAAAATTTTGCTTGTAAAGAGACCAAGCCTCCTTCAAACTGTATTCCCGAAAGCTATAACCATGTTCTGCATATAGGCTCATCAAGGTGGCACTAGCCGGTGCTAGACCAAGGATAATCCCTCCCACCAAGGTTAATAGCCAAAAGAAGGCTGTCGCAATCATCCCTAAAAAGAAACGATTAAAGACAAAGTCTAAAAATCTCCCCATGATATCCCCCTAAAAATAACTATGAAACTATTATATCATATTTCAAGCGTTTTCAAAAACTTCTAGTATCCATTTACAATCCCACCAAACCGTGGTACAATGAGAATTGTGAAAAAATTATCAGGAGACAATTCATGAAAAAATCTATCTTAACTACACTTCTTTTTGCAGTTCTTTACTTCCTCTGCATGGGGATTGGTGTCCTTTTGGGCAATCTCTTTGACCAAGCTGGAAACATGTTTTATGCGCCTGCCTTTACTGCCCTTGTCGGCGGTAGCGTCTATATGATCCTAGTCGCAAAAGTTCCGCGATTTGGAGCCATTACCACTATCGGCCTTGTCATCGCCCTCTTTTTCTTGGGAACTAAACACGGTGCCGGTGCCTTCCTTCCTGGAATTATCTGTGGCCTGCTAGCAGATGCAGTAGCTAACCTCGGAAAATACAAGGACCAAACTAAGAATTTCCTTTCTTTTATTCTCTTTGCCTTTAGCACATCAGGACCAATCCTACTTATGTGGATTGCCCCCCAAACCTATATGGCTACTCTTCTATCAAGAGGAAAATCCCAAGAATATATCGACCGTATCATGGTCGCACCAAATCCTGGAACCATCCTTCTATTTATCGCTAGTGTTGTCATCGGAGCCCTAGTGGGGGCCTTAATTGGACAAGCCTTGAGTAAAAAATTTGCACAGAAAATCTAATCAATAAAAAAGAGCCACACGGCTCTTTTTTATTTATGGCTCAATTTCTTAGTCAGGAAATCTCCCAAGAATTGGATTGCAAAGATAATCAAAATGATAATGATGGTTGCCAAGATAGTTACATCGTGATTGTAGCGGTTAAATCCATAAGCGATGGCCACGTTACCGATACCACCAGCTCCAACCGCACCAGCCATAGCTGTTTCCCCAACAAGGGAAATTAAGGTCACAGTCGTCACACGGATCAAATCTGGAAGACCTTCTGATAGGTAAACACCTACGATATCCCAGAATGTCGCTCCGCTCGCTTGAGCCGCCTCAATAACACCACCATCCAATTCAGCTAAGACAACCTGCACCTGACGGGCAAAGAAGGCAAAGACTGCAAAAGAAAGTGGGACAAGGGCTGCATTTGGCCCGATACTAGTCTTAACAATCAAGTGAGACAGTGGCGACAAGATTGCCAAGAGAATGATAAAAGGAACCGCACGGAAAATAGAAGTAATCTTGTCTAGAATCCAGAAAACAACCTTATTCTCTAAAACACCACCTGGCGCTGTCAAGACAAGGAAGAGACCTGCTACTAGCCCCAAGAAGCCTCCGATGATGAAGGAAAGAACTGTCATATAAAGAGTTAGGTAGATGGCTGTCCCCCAGCCTGCTTGACCAGCCCAGCCCATTTTATAGACATTTGGTAAATAGGTTTGAATCAATGATTCCATCTTACTGTCCTCCCTTCAATACTTTTAGTTGTACGCCTGCTTGACGAATGGCTTCTTGGGCACCTGCTAGCGCTGTTTTTTCACCTGACAAGACCACAACCAATTCTCCTACAGGAGTGCCATCGAGGATTTCAATATTTCCATAGAGGATATTAGCCGTTACTTGGTAATGCTTGTACAATTCATTCAAAAGTGGCTCGTCTGTTGAAGCTCCAGCGTACTTGAGTTGCACCAAAAGACTGTTTTCAGACAAATGTTGCACGATTTCTTGCTTCTCGATTTTGACCATGGCTTCGTCAATACCTGTGGCTGTTGAGATAAAATCTTGAGTCAAAGGTTGTTTAGGATCTGAGAAGATTTCAAGGACACTGCCCTCCTCAATCAAATGACCATCCTGCATAACTGCCACACGATTGGCAATATCTTTGACAATCTGCATTTCATGGGTAATCAAGACAACAGTTAAGCCTAATTTTTGGTTCAAATCTTGCAACAAGGCCAAAATCTGCTTGGTTGTCTTAGGGTCAAGGGCAGAAGTTGACTCGTCTGAAATCAAGATTTTTGGATCATTTGCCAAGGCACGCGCAATGGCTACACGCTGTTTTTGCCCTCCAGATAGTTGTGAAGGGTAGTTTTCAGCACGGTCTGCCAAGCCAACCAAGTCCAACAACTTAGCTACTTTAGCCTTCTTTTCTTCCTTGCTGAGTCCAGAGTGTTTAAGGGCAAAGGCTACATTCTCCTCTGCAGTCTTCTGACTCATCAGGTTAAAATGCTGGAAAATCATCCCGATATCTTGACGTTTACGACGCAACTGCTCTGCCGTCAAGGTCACCTTACCATCAAAAATCACATCGTCGTCAATGGTAATTTTCCCTGCAGATGGTTTTTGCAAGAGGTTAATCACCCGTACAAGGGTTGATTTCCCTGCTCCAGAATATCCAACAATTCCGTAAATATCCCCTTCTTGGATGTGAATGGTCACATCCTTGACCGCTGTGATGGTTCTCTTCTTTTGGTGAAAAGTCACATCGATCTGATCTAACTTGATAATGTCTCTACTCATAGCTTCTAATCAGCTCCTCTACTAATTCAATATGGGTATAGTAATCGGCGATTCGCACGTTCTCATCTCCACCGTGGTCTCGGCTATTGGCATTTCCTAGACCGAAGGCCACCATTGGCACCTCTAGGGCATCAAAGACCGTATGCATAGGGCCTGTCCCTGCTGTTGTCGGCAAGACTGAAACGCCCTGTGGATAGAATTTCTTGGCCAACTCGATTACATTGAGAATGGCTGGCGCGCTCATATCACTTCGATAGCTCATCTCTCCCAAGGTATAGTATAATTCTACCTTATCAAAGCCATTTTTGTCTAGCTGTTTCCGAATTTTTTCCAGAACATCATGCGGTTCTAGACCAGGAACCAAACGAACCTCTAGCTTAGCACTGGCTTCTGCTGGCAAAATCGTTTTAACCCCTTGTCCTTGGTAACCTGACTGAATCCCTTCGATATTGAGAGCAGGTTCAAAAAAGAAACGTTTTAGAAAGGCTGCGCGGTCCTCTTGCAAGAGAGGCAATTCCAAACCATAAATCTGGCTGATTTCCCCTGGATTTCGTTGGGCGTAAGTATCCACCAAGGCCAATTCCCGTTCATTTGGTTCTTGCACTTCTTCGTATAAGCCTTCAACCAAGATACGGCCATCTGCAGCGCGAAGAGACTGTAAGGCTTGGAGGAGATACCAAGGAGCTGATTCCACAACCCCACCATAACTAGAGTGGATATCGACATCCGCACTTTTTACCTTGGCATCAAAGGTCACAATCCCCTTATTTCCACCAGAAATTTCCAGCTGTTCCAAAGCATTTTTGGTTCCTTGTTCCCAAACTAACAAATCTGCTCCACGGAGTTTATCAGCGTGCTTTTCCAGATACTTATCTAGGTCTGTCGAAGCGGATTCCTCCGCTCCCTCCATGATAAAACTGATATTGACAGGCAAATCATCATGGTGCTGCATGTATTTTCTCAAAGCACTCAAACGAGCTGTGATATGACCCTTATCATCGTCAACCCCACGCCCATACATGAAGCCATTGCGCACTGAAAGAGTAAAGGGATCCTCTGTCCAGATCTGATCCCCATCCGCTGGCACAGTGTCATAGTGGTTATAGAAAATCAGAGTCTTAGCATCTGGACGCGAACTCTTGAAATGCGCCATGACAAAGGGAGCCGTATAAGTCTCATCAATCTCCACTTCAGCCCCAACACGTTTGAAAATCTCACCCAGATAGTTAGCAACTTCTTTGAGCCCCACCTGTTGGGCAAAGACCGACTTCTTAGAAATCAAGGTACGCAAAACCTCAAAATAATGCTGGGCCACATGATCCTTTTCAAATTTTTCAATCTGTTCTTGTTCGCTAGGAAAAACCATATTCTCTCTACCTTTCTATGAACCTATAGTCTTCTTTACAATCCATGCTCTATACAAAAGCAAGAGGTGGAATTTTCTCTCCCACCTCCCTGTTTCTTATTACCAAACTGGTTGATCCAAACCGTCTGATGTTTCTTCGATAACTTTTTTCACGTCATCTGTGTGGTAAGCTGCGATCACTTTCTTGATAGCATCAGCCTTAGGTGATGTTTCCCAATCTTTTTTCGCAACGATGATGTTGTACCATTGTTTTGAATTTTCATCAGCTTGTTCTTTGAAAAGTGCTTTCTTGTAGTCCAATTTTGCTTCTGTAACGAAGGTATTGTTTACAACGGCAGCGTCAACTGATGACAATGAACGAGCTGTTTGGCTAGCATCCAATTCAGTAATTTTCAAGTTCTTTGGATTTTCTTTGATGTTAGCAACTGTTGCAAGAGCAGTTCCTGAAACATCCAATTTAATCAAACCAGCTGATTGAAGCAAGTAAAGCGCACGGCTTTCGTTTGTAGCATCGTTTGGTACAGCGATTTCTCCGTTTGCTGGGATGTCTTCTACTTTAGTGTACTTGTTGTCACTTCCATTCAAACCTGAGTAAAGGCGAATTGGAGAGATGTAAGTATCTGCAATCGCTACAAGGTCTTTCCCGTTTTCTTTGTTCCAGTTGTTCAAGAAGTTATAGTGTTGGAAAGCGTTCAAGTCTACTTCTCCATCAGCAGTTGCCTTATTTGGTTGTGAGTAGTCTGTGAACTCTGTAAATTCCAAAGTAATACCGTCTTTTTTAACTAATTCTTGAACTTTATCCCAACGAGCTTCTTCAGAACCGCTACGGTTAACAGTTGCGATTTTGATAGTTGTTGCATTATCTGCTTTCTTTTCTGAGTTTCCGCAAGCGACAAGAGCCAAACCTGCGACTGTAGCAAGAGCTGCTACACCAAGCCATTTTTTGATTTTCATGATTCTTTCTCCTTAAAAATAATACCGTACTAGTATCTCACAATTTGTTTGATTTCACAAATTGTTATTAGATAATCAGATATATAGTTTAAAACTATATACTTAAAAATTGAGAAATCACCCACCTGATTCAGAATGGATGATTTCAAGAAATTATTTAATATCAGCTTCTGCTGGTAGATAAGTGTCTCCAAAGAATTGTTTAGACAATTTTTCAAGAGTTCCGTCTTTGTAGAGTTCTTGGATACGTTTGTCTACAAATGTTTTCAACTCATCTTGACCTTTAGCAAGAAGTGGGTAAACATAAGGTTGTTGGTCGCTTGGAAGTTCGATCACTTTCAAGTTGTCCAAACCTTGGTCCTTGATGACTGTTTCAACACCGATTTTATCAAAAATCTTGTAGTCAAACTGGCCATCGCTCAAGCGTCCCATGATTTGTTGGAAGTCTGCTTTAGTATACTTTAGGACAGTTGGATTATCTGAATGTTGTTTGTTGTAGTCTTCTAGCTGTTTAGCAGAAGTTGTCCCTTGAACAACTTCTGTTGATTTTCCACCGATATCATCAAGCGATTTGATGCTAGGGTCATCTTTTTTCACTACAAGAACGTTAGGGTTTTTAGCAGTTGGAGCTGCATAAAGGTATTTTTCAGCACGTTCTTTAGTGTAGCTGATGTTGCTAACAGCCATATTGTAACGGTCGGCATCAAGTCCTGCAAAGACTCCTGACCACTCTGTCTTCTCAAACTTGACATCATACTTGTCAGAGTCTTTAAAGATAGCGCGAACCACTTCAATTTCGTAACCAGTCAATTCGCCATTTTCTTCATAGTTGAATGGTTTTGGTGTAGCATTAGTTGCAACGATAATTTCTTTCTTGCTAGCTGCTTCTCCTTCTTTCTTAGCACCACCTGAGCAAGCTGCTAACACACCTGCAGCAACAAGGCCTAAGGCAGCAAGAGATGAGTATTTAACGATTTTTTTCATGTCATTTCCTCCAAAATAGAATACCTTATAATCTTAACAGAAAAAGAGCATTTACGCCATTATATGATATCTATCTCTGTGATAGGTTTTCTTTATGGCTAATTTATACTCAATGAAAATCAAAGAGCAAACTAGGAAGCTAGCCACAAGCTGTACTTGAGTACGGTAAGGCGACGCTGACGTGGTTTGAATTTGATTTTCGAAGAGTATTAAAAGACCAAACGCAAGACTGCAGTTAAGACCACTCCAAAGAGAACTGTTCCAACTAGATTGCGGTAGCGAAAGGCTACCCAAGCCGTTGGAAAGACTGCTAAGAAGTCCAGCCATTTGATTTGAGGAAGACTCCCAACCTTGCCTGTCACTACGCTTGAAAGAATCAAGGCAAAGATAATAGAAACAGGCAAGAATTTCAAAAAACGCTCAACGATTGCAGGCAAGCCCTTATACTTGACCAAGATGAAGGGAATCATACGGGGAATCCAAGTCACCAAGCCAGAGAAAATAACTGCTAATAAAAGATACTTACTGACCATCTAAAACCACCCCCATTGTACAACCTAGCAAGGTCGCAAACAGAACAGCTAGCGACTGAGACACCACTGTTAAGAGTAAAAAGAAGGACACCGCAACAACTGCTAGGATAATGAGCAGATTGCGGACAGGAATCCGTCTTTGCATAATCTGGAATTGCGAAGCAAAAATTCCAATGAACATCCCAACCAGGGCAAAATCCAAGCCAAAGATTTCTGGATTTGGCAGCAGACCACCCAGAGCCGTTCCGACAACTGTTCCCACAAACCAAGCCACATAGCTGTTGAGATTGTTTCCGTGCATCCACATAGGATTGACCTTGTCTGTATGGGCTAACTCGCCCATCAAAACGCCATAAGTCTCATCCGTCAAGAGACTAGACATACCGATATTTTGCCAGAGACTGGTATGACGGAAATAGGTTGACGCATGCAAACTCAACAAAAAGAGACGCAAATTAATCAAAAAGACCGTCATAGCAATAGCTGCCACAGGTGCTTGAACCGCAATCAGTGCCAACATGGCAAACTGGGCGCTCCCAGCATAAACAAAGAGGCTCATCAAGCCCATCTCAACAGGTGTCACATAGGGCGCACCAATAATCCCACAGGCCAAGCCAATACTGACATAACCAAGGGCCGTTGGCATGGCCGCCTGCGCCCCCTCCCAAAATCCTTTTTCTTTCATCTTTCTCCTCATATTGTCTTAATAATACTCAATGAAAATCAAAGAGCAAACTAGAAAGCTGGCCACAGGTTGCTCAAAACATTGTTTTGAGGTTGCAGATAGAAGCTGACGCAGTTTGAAGAGATTTTCGAAGAGTATAAGTAGGCTGAAAAGGCTCCAGCCATAGCATGGACTATTATAACACATTCAGGAAAGAGAAAAAAGTCTGCTGATTGTAATCAGACAGACTCCATTTTATTCTTATTTAATCTTGAAGAATTGAACAATTGCCACAATACCTTGATAAATAAAGACAAAGGCAATGGTGTAACTAATATAGAGACCGGTCATCAATGGGTGTCCCATCATGATTAAACCTGCTACGATTCCTAAAATCCCCATCCAAACTAGAGGGGTACCTACCGATTTATCCGTCTTACGAACCTTGAAACCAACGATAGTTTTTGTAATACCATTTGTCAAGGCCCATAAAGAAATGATAAATGGTACAAATGTTACCATTTCAATAAAGCTACCTGAGAACAAGGTAAGAGCGAGGATGAGGGTAACAATTCCTCCAAATAAATTCCAGCCATGCTTTTCTTCTGATTTGAAGTATTGTACAATCTCAGAAATCCCTTGAACTGCAAATACAAGTGCAAACCAGAAAGTCATGGAAGCCAAGCTAATAAGAGGATGTGCAAACATATTAAAACCTACAAAAACTGCAAAAATACCCGCAATTAGTAACAACCATTTCCAAATTTTCGACATTATTTTTCTCCTTTTTTAGAGGAATCTTCCTCTAGTATTCCATAAATCATCATATCCAAAACCTGTGATAATTGATGTTCATATCCTGAAACCAAGTCAGGCAAACTGCTATCTGACGAAACAGTTAAATAATAGGAACGAAACATATCCTGAATCAATCGCAGATAGTCCATAGCTCGTTTCTCATCAATATGCTCTTTCAGTTTGGATTCTGATATAAGTTTTTGACAAACTTGTTCATTCAAGTCCAAAAAGATAGCTTTCTGTGGTGCAATGTCTGCTTCCAATTCTTCTGGTGTCGCAATCATTGCCTCAAAGAAAATGTGGCTATGTTCTGGGTATTGCTGATAAAATTGGTGACGTCTTTCCATATAATCAGCTAAGGAGGGCACTTGACCTTCCACCCCCAGAAACACTGCCAAAGCTTTCTCAAAACTCTCCTGAAAACAAGTTAGATAGAGGTCTGATTTCCCTGAAAAATTATGATACAAAACTCCTTTGGAAATACCATCCACTTTACAAAGTTCATTGATGACAAAACCTTGATAGCCTTTTGTAGCAAATTCAAACAAAGCAGCGGTAATGATTTTCTCTCTTCGTAGTCTTGTTTTTTCTTCTTTTCTCATGTATTTATCTCTACATTTTTTAATTATAAACCGATTGGTCTGAAATGTCAAGCAACTTTCTCAAAAATTTAACAGTCTGCTGATTGTAGCCATCATAAACAGACTGGAATCCAGTCTCAAACATATAATATACACATTCTTCGCTAAATGTTTTCACGGATATTCAAGAGTATGATAAAGGCAGCTAGAAGAAATAGCAATAAAACAAAGCTAACTGCCAGAGTTCCAAAGCTAGTAGCAATGGTTACCAAAGCTATTGTAAATAAGCTAGGTAAAACAACTGTAATGGCACCGATAGAGGATTGAACTGCTCCCATTGACTCCTCAGGTATTTGTTTAAAAATGAGTTCCTGTAATCGAGGAGAGAGGATACCTGCGAAAAAGGCATCCAAGGCACTAAAGATAAGAATCCAGTCAAAACGAACTGCCACAAAGCCAACTAAAAGGAGTAATTGGATAATAAGCGAGGCATATAGGGCTAGTTTTATGGAGATTGTATTCTTCAGATAGCCACTCACAAGGCTTCCGACAATAAGGGCTGACAATTCAAGGGTGGATAACAAGGCAAGAGATTGACCTGTTTGTAAATTCAAAAAGGGCTGATTCCTCAAAAACAGAGTAGAAACAGGAACTGTAACATTTATCACTGCTTGACTAATAGAGATAATAAACAAAACCAAGAGCACCTTATTCATATTCCATATCAATTTTGATGATTGGAGCAGATGCTGGCAAAAGGATTTTACAGAGAGTCCTTCTTGATAGCTAATCGTTTTTTCTACTTTCAAGAGGTCTGTTTTTATGAAAAGAATACCTAAAAATGCGATTAAAAAGGTCAGAGCATTCAGTATGGAAATAGACTGGATAGATAGAATACCTAGTAAGACTCCTCCTAGAATATTACTGATTGTTTTCACTAAACTAACAGTTGACTGTTTAAATCCAATAGCTTCTGCCAGATGGTCTTGCCCAATAATTCTAATGAAAATCGGAGTGAGCATGGCGCCTGAAAAATAACTCAATGTGTCAGATAAGAGGTTAATCAGACAAATAAATGCTACTAATAACAAGGAAAAGGACTGCCCTGAAAGTGATAAAGAAACGATAGAGTAAAGCAAAAATTTTGCAAAACTAATCATTGTATATTTTAGGACACGATGATGTTGAAAATCCGCCAAAACTCCCAGAAAGATTTGCAGAACTTGAGGAAGGGTTTCTGAAATCGTGATCAGTAAAATCGCCAAAGGGGCAAAAGATGCATCTGCCACATAATTCAAAAAGGCCAGATAAAAAATCGTATCCCCAACCGTTGAAATCCACTGGTTGATGGTTAATTGCCTAAAATTTCTATTTTGAAGAAATACTTTCATCACAACTCCTTTTAAAGTTCCAGTGTATAGAAAACAAGACTTGGTTTAATATTGAACTCCAAGCCTTGCTCATATTCAGATTCATCCATTATATGATGTTCATGCCGTATTTTATAATAAATCATATCTTAAAAATACCAGACCACACTATTCCCTGCTTGTATTTAGCTTCTTTCTTTTGGACAAATTTTGCTAAATCCAACAACTCTGTCGGCGGTTCACCTTTAAAGCTCAACAATTCTTTAGAGACGGCAAAAGAAAGACGTACAGCTAACAAATCTTCATTAGTACTAGAGAACTGTTTTGCTGTTTCCAGCAATTGCTTCCTAAATTCTTCCGTCAAGCTAATTTCTTTATTATTGTATAGGGAATGAATTAACATTTGTAACTGACTTTGTTTTTCCATCGTTTACCTCATTTTATCTAGGACGCCAAGTTTCACTTTTAGTCCAGCCATTTACAGTATGCTCATAATTAAACATATACTGTACGAATTCCCATCTATAAACCACTTCTGCGACTTAGGATCTGCTTGAAGTGCTTTACAAGGATAGTATAACACGAAAATTAGCTTATTTTAGAAAATCGCATATTTGATATTTTTTCTTATAGAAATTTCAGATTTGCAATTGTTGACTACTCAATAAGTTCTTTGTATTGCTTCAAACGCAATTCGAAGAGGGCTAGCAATTGTGGATTTTCTAATACTTGCAGAGATTGGATAAATCTTTCAATCTCTTTTTGATTGCTTCCTTTGGTTTGAAGGAAAATCTTCATTTTCTTTAAAAACTGCCACAATACTTTTTCAAAAACATCGTATGGACGAAGCATGCTCTCTAGCTCAGCTTCAAAAATTGGGATATAAGAGAAAAGTTTACGCTCCATGAGTTCTGATATAATATTCAGAAATCCACTTTTCATATACAGTCTATTATGTACCAACTCTTTAAATTCCTTGGATTTTTCAAGTAACGAGGTTGATAAAAATATCAAATCTTGGTTGCTCAAGAAGGGCATGGTATTGCAAAAGAGATAGAGTTCAAACCAGGTCCAAGACTCAATAGCATAGAGGTAGGTGGTCAAAAATTCGCTATCCTCCTCTGCTAGCGGATAGCTTTTATCTAAGGAATGGATGGCATCTTTGATTACAATAGCATTCAAACGACGATAGGTCTCTGCCATCTGTTCTTGCTTGACCTCCTCTAATAGTTGCTCTAAACCAGCTATATCTTGGTGGGCAAAGCGATCCACAACCTTTCTACCAATTTGCATATGTAGGGATTCTTGATAATTGTTGAGCTTATGACCAAACTCATCGAAGGTCACATTAATCCCTTGGATGGCTAGAATCAGCTTGTCCGCAGATAGCATAGACTGTCCTAGTTCAAACTTGGACAACTGAGAGGCTGTTAGTCCAGCACAAGCCACATCTGACTGCTTGAGCTTTCTCGCCAAGCGCAATTCCTTGTAAAATTCTCCCAATTCCATTCTCTCAATCATCTTGCCACCTCCTAGATTTTGCATATTATATCATTATTTTTATAGTTTTGTCAAAATATTCTGACACCTTAGCAAGTGAAAAAGCCAGCCTTAAGCTGACTTCTTATTCTATGGTATCAAAAGCGAGACTTGGTTTGGCATTTAGGCCCAAGTTTGCAAAGTTTTCTTTGTTCCACTCGCTGACGCTGGCATAGGCAATCATACCTGCATTGTCTCCACAGAGGCGCAGAGGTGGGATGATAACCTTGACATCTGTGATTTCAGTTGCTAGGCGTTCTCTGAGACCTTTATTGGCTGCCACACCACCTGCCACGACAAGGGTCTTAACAGGATATTTCTCCAAAGCCTTCTTGGTTTTAGCCATAAGAATATCCAGTACAGCTGCTTGGAAGGAAGCACACAAATCCTCTGTAGACAGACTTTCTCCCTTTTGCTCAGCATTGTGATGAAGATTGATAAAGGCAGATTTCAAACCAGAGAATGAAAACTCCAGATTATCTTCCTTAATCATGGCACGAGGAAAATCATAAATATCCTGTCCCTGATGAGCTAACTCATCAATCTCGCGACCTGCTGGATAGGTCAAGCCCATGACGCGACCGACCTTGTCATAGGCCTCACCAACCGCGTCATCTCGCGTTTCCCCAACAATCTTGTAGTCACCAGCCTCAGAAACATAAACCAACTCTGTGTGCCCACCGCTGACCAAGAGGGCTAGCAAGGGAAACTCCAAAGGCTCCACGCTCTGAGCTGCCATAAGGTGACCAGCCATGTGGTTAACGGGAATCAGCGGAAGTCCATGTGCCCAAGCAAAGGCCTTAGCAGCTGATAAACCAACTAGTAAAGCTCCCACCAAGCCAGGTCCATAGGTAACCGCCACAGCTGTTACATCGTCTTCGGTAATCCCTGCTTCTGCCAACGCCTCCTCGATGCAGGCTGTAATGATCTCGACATGGTGACGACTGGCTACTTCTGGCACTACGCCCCCGAAACGTTTATGACTCTCAATTTGACTAGCAATGACATTGGACAAGAGCTCGTCGTCGTTTTTCAAGACGGCAACACTGGTCTCATCACAGGATGTTTCAAATGCTAAAATATATCTATCCTTCATCTATTTCTCTCTTCATGATGATGGCGTCCTCGACTGGGTCATGGTAGTAGGCCTTTCGCTCAGCGATGACCGCCATCTTTTCTTTCTTGTAAAATGCTTGCGCTCGTTGATTTGACTTTCTGACTTCGAGGAAAATCTCCTTATCTGCCGGCAATGTCGCAAACAAGGCCGAGGCAATTCCCTGACCCTGATAGGCTCCTTTAACAGCAATTTGCAGGACTTCTGCCTCAAAGATATTTTCCTGTACAGCTAGAAAACCAATCACTTCTGCCCCATCATAAGCCAGAGCATACCAAGTCTGGTCTTGGGACAGGTCTGCTTGGATTTGTTCCAGCGTCCAAGGACTGACTGGGTAAACAGCTGCCATGACAGCGTAGATGGCTTGAGACAAGTCAGGCTGCTGTTGGATTCGTTTGATTTCTATCATAGGCGTTTAATGTAAGACTCGCCAGACTCAGTGTGGTTCTTAAGCCAGTTTTCCTCTGCCTCGACTCGTTTGAGGTAATTCGGCACAAAATCATGCAAGGAGTCTGCTTCCTTGTCCCATGCCAAAAGAGCAAGATTGGCTGCATTAGGCAAGGTTTCTCTGTAATCAGTCCTTGGCAAATGTTCTTGAATCTGCTCAACAAAGGGGCCAACTTCTCCGACAAAGGTTACCTGACTAGCACCCTTGATTAGTTCGATGACTCGCTCAAAAGGCAGGTGCGCTTCTGGCATGACAGGTTTGGCATTTTCATAAAATCCTGCATAAACATTGTTGCGACGCGCATCCATCAAAGGAACGAACAAACCTTCTTGCTGGTATGGCACCAGAGCTAAGAGACTCGACATACCAACCAACTCGATGTTCAGAGTGTGAGCTAAAGTCTTGGCAGTTGCTACCGCAATTCGCAAGCCTGTGTAGCTACCAGGCCCTTCCGCTACCACGATTCGGCCCAAATCCTTGGGCGTCCAGTCCAAACTTGCCATCAAAAAATCGATGGCAGGCATGAGGGTAATACTGTGATTTTTCTTAATATTAATCGTCGTCTCGGCAAGAACCTGCTTATCCTCTAAAATAGCGAGAGAAAGAGCCTTGCTGGACGTATCAAAAGCTAATACTTTCATAACACATTCCTATCTTTTTGTCTGCTTACTATTATACTACAAAAGCTGGCACATGGGAATTTTCTTTATCCCCAAACAAAAATGCCTATACTTAGCTAAAAAATAATTCGCAAATAAAATTCAAAAAAATGCTCACTTTTCCTTTTCTTTTCCGAATATAAAAGTGAACAAGAAAAAAGGAGGAAAGTTCAATGACAAATTTTGACGTTCTTGACAATCAATTTTTATCCTTATCTGAAAATGAATTATCAGATATTGATGGCGGTCTCGCTCCCTTGGTTATCTTTGGAGTGGCAGTATCTTGGAAAGCTATTGCAGGTGGAACAGCACTTATAGGTTCTGGTTTGGCAGCTGGTTATTTTTTAGGAGGAGATTAATATGATGAAAGATTTGAACAACTATTGTGAAATTTCTAATAAGGAATTGCAAGAAATAAAGGGTGGTTTTGGTGTAGGTGTTGGTATCGCTTTATTTATGGCAGGTTATACCATTGGAAAAGACCTTCGTAAAAAGTTTGGTAAGTCATGCTAGATAAAAAACACATTTTTAGAAGGATAAATTTTATTATCTTTATCTCTTATAGTTTGCTCAGCATTCTCAATGATTTAAACATTACTACTATCCCTTTACCAATCGATTTATCTGTTTGTATTGTTTTGTTTTTAGTCTTCAACTCTATTTTTGAGCAGAAGAATCATTAATATAAAACTAATAAGCTCTGAAAATTCCATTGTCATGTCATTTTAGAAAAATGCAAAGACCACCTCATCTTGATAGATGGGGTGGAATTTTCTTTGCCCCCAAACAAAAATGCCCCAGCATAAGCAGGGCATCTAAGCATTTAATCCAAAATAAAATACAAACCAAACGACATAAGTTACGAGGAGGAGAAAAAGCGAGTAGAGAGTCACAAAGGTAATCTTCCACAAGAACTTGGTTTGTCGTCGTTCCAGTTTGGCAAATAGAAGATTCCCCGCATAAACGCAAGCAACAAAAACAATAAAAGCTACCAAACGAGCTCCGATAGCAAAAGCAAATAAGTTATACACGGGGCAACCTCCTTGACTTAAAATCTATATGGAATTATGACAAACAATAAAACTCATTTCCATTTTCAAAATAACATATTTTCTTTATTTTTGCAAACGATTACCAAAAAAATCGTCCTGTGACTTTCTCGTTTCCGTCTTTTACTAATTTTTCATTTTGTGGTATAATTGAAATAATTGTAACGAATCAAGGTCAATCTAGACACAAAATGGAATGAAATCAAGCAAATCTCTGCTAAAAGTTTGGAATAAGCTGACCTGTAAAATAGAAAGGAACTATATGATTTACAAAGTTTTTTATCAAGAAACAAAAGAACGTAGCCCACGCCGTGAAACAACACGCGCACTTTACCTAGACATCGATGCCAGCTCAGAACTTGAGGGTCGCATCGCTGCTCGCCAACTTGTCGAAGAAAATCGCCCAGAGTACAACATCGAGTATATCGAACGCTTGTCTGACAAATTGCTAGATTACGAAAAAGAAACTGGCGCCTTCGAAATCACGGAGTTCTAATATGGCCTATACTCTTAAACCTGAAGAAGTCGGCGTTTTTGCCATCGGTGGTCTGGGAGAAATCGGGAAAAACACATACGGAATTGAATACCAAGACGAGATTATTATCGTCGATGCTGGGATTAAATTCCCAGAAGATGACTTGCTGGGTATCGACTACGTCATTCCTGATTACTCTTACATCGTGGACAATATCGACCGCGTCAAGGCTGTTCTGATTACACACGGACACGAGGACCACATCGGTGGAATTCCTTTCCTGCTCAAGCAAGCAAATGTCCCTATCTATGCTGGACCACTTGCCTTGGCTTTGATCCGTGGGAAACTCGAAGAACACGGCCTCTTGCGCAACGCCAAACTTTACGAAATCAACCACAATACTGAGTTGACCTTTAAAAATCTCAAGGCAACTTTCTTTAGAACGACTCACTCTATTCCAGAGCCTTTGGGGATTGTCATTCATACACCTCAAGGAAAAATCGTTTGTACGGGTGACTTCAAGTTCGACTTTACTCCAGTTGGAGAACCAGCTGACTTGCACCGTATGGCGGCTCTTGGTGAAGAAGGCGTGCTCTGTCTCCTGTCTGACTCGACAAATGCAGAAGTGCCAACCTTTACCAACTCTGAAAAAGTCGTTGGTCAGTCCATCATGAAGATTATCCAAGGCATCGAAGGACGTATCATCTTTGCATCCTTTGCCTCAAATATCTTCCGTCTCCAGCAAGCAACAGAAGCTGCTGTTAAGACTGGACGTAAGATTGCGGTCTTTGGTCGTTCTATGGAAAAGGCCATTGTCAACGGAATCGATCTTGGCTACATCAAAGCTCCTAAGGGAACCTTTATCGAGCCAAATGAAATAAAAGACTACCCTGCAGGCGAGGTTCTCATCCTTTGTACAGGGAGTCAGGGCGAGCCTATGGCTGCCCTCTCTCGTATCGCCAACGGAACCCACCGTCAGGTGCAACTCCAACCCGGCGATACGGTTATCTTCTCTTCAAGTCCAATCCCTGGAAACACTACTAGCGTCAACAAGCTGATTAACATCATTTCTGAAGCTGGTGTCGAAGTTATCCACGGTAAGGTTAACAATATCCATACATCTGGACACGGTGGCCAGCAAGAGCAAAAACTCATGCTCCGCTTGATTAAGCCAAAATACTTCATGCCTGTCCACGGTGAATACCGCATGCAAAAGGTCCACGCTGGACTAGCAGTGGATACTGGTGTTGAGAAGGACAATATCTTTATCATGAGCAATGGTGATGTGCTTGCCCTTACTGCTGATTCAGCTCGTATCGCAGGTCATTTCAACGCCCAAGATATCTATGTCGATGGAAATCGTATCGGTGAAATCGGTGCTGCTGTTCTTAAAGATCGTCGTGATCTATCTGAAGACGGTGTCGTTCTGGCAGTCGCAACTGTCGACTTCAAATCACAGATGATTCTGTCTGGACCAGACATCCTCAGCCGAGGCTTTGTCTATATGAGAGAGTCTGGAGACTTGATTCGCCAAAGCCAGCGCATCCTCTTCAATGCAATTCGTATCGCACTGAAAAACAAGGATGCTAGCGTGCAATCTGTCAATGGTGCCATTGTCAACGCTATTCGCCCCTTCCTCTATGAAAATACAGAACGTGAACCGATTATCATCCCTATGATCCTCACACCAGATGAAGAATAAATCATAAAACAGCCCCGATTTTTCGGAGCTGTTTTTCTCTATGCTTTCTTTTCTTGATTTTTAGAAATACTACGATTTTTACCTTCAAGATACACCATCAAAATAGAAATATCTGCTGGGTTTACTCCCGAAATACGGCTGGCTTGGCCGATGGTTTCTGGATTGATGAGTTTGAACTTCTGGCGGGCTTCGGTTGCGATAGAGTCAATGTCATCCCAGTCGATATTAGCTGGAATGCGTTTTTCTTCCATGCGCTTCATCTTGGCAACCTGATCCATGGCTTTTGAAATATAGCCTTCGTACTTGATTTCTGTTTCAATCAATTCGATAATCTTGTCATCCAAGTTCTCTACAGCTGGCCCGATAAAGGCCACCACATCTTGATAAGAAACTTCTGGACGGCGAAGGAATTCCTTGGCTGTCACTGCATCTGTCAACGGCTTGAAGCCCATCTCCTCAACCTTGGCATTGGTTTCCTTGACTGGCTTAAGTTTGATGCTGTCTAGGCGCTTCATCTCATTGTCAAATTGATTTTTCTTGATTTCAAAGCGAGCCCAGCGTTCATCGTCCACAAGTCCAATCTCGCGTCCCATCTCTGTCAAACGCATATCAGCATTGTCATGGCGGAGAATGAGGCGGTATTCAGCACGACTGGTCAAAAGGCGATAAGGCTCAATCGTTCCCTTGGTCACCAAATCGTCAATCATCACCCCGATATAACCGTCACTACGCTTCAAAATCAACTCAGGCTTATCTTGGATTTTCAGAGCCGCATTGATACCCGCGATAATCCCTTGGCCTGCTGCCTCTTCGTAACCTGACGTTCCATTTGTCTGACCAGCAGTGAAAAGACCTGAGATTTTCTTGGTTTCCAAAGTCGCACGCAACTGATGAGGCAAGACCATATCATACTCAATGGCATAACCTGTTCGCATCATTTCAGCATTTTCCAAACCTTTAATAGAATGAACCAAGTCACGCTGGACATCCTCAGGTAGACTGGTTGAGAGGCCTTGGACATAGACTTCCTCAGTATTGCGCCCTTCTGGCTCAAGGAAGAGTTGGTGACGTTCCTTGTCCGCAAAGCGCACAATCTTGTCTTCAATCGACGGACAGTAACGAGGTCCCACTCCCTTGACCACACCTGTAAACATAGGCGCACGGTGGAGGTTATTTTGGATAATCTCATGACTGGTACCATTGGTATAGGTCAACCAGCATGGCACCTGATCCTTGACATAATCCTCATCACGTGAAGTATAAGAGAAGTGATTTGGCGCTTCGTCTCCTGGCTGAATCTCTGTCACGTCATAATTGATAGAAGAAGCCTTGACACGTGGAGGGGTTCCCGTCTTGAAACGACCGATTTCGAGGCCCAGTTCCTTGAGATTATCAGCAAGGTTAATAGAAGCCAAGCTGTGGTTAGGACCTGATGAATACTTAAGGTCTCCGATGATGATTTCCCCACGGAGGGCCGTCCCTGTCGTCACGATAACAGCCTTAGCAGCATACTCTTGATGGGTCGCTGTACGAACGCCGACAACTTTGCCGTCTTCCACCAAAATCTCATCAATCATGGTCTGACGAAGGGTCAGATTGTCTTGATTTTCAACTGTCTTGCGCATCTCCTTAGAGTAAAGTTCCTTGTCAGCCTGCGCACGAAGGGCACGGACAGCTGGCCCCTTCCCTGTGTTGAGCATCTTCATCTGGATGTAAGTCTTGTCAATGGTTTTGGCCATCTCGCCACCGAGGGCATCAACTTCACGCACAACAATTCCCTTGGCAGAACCACCGATAGAGGGGTTACAAGGCATGAAAGCCAGCATTTCAATGTTGATAGTCGCAAGCAAGACCTTACAGCCCATACGGCTAGCGGCCAAGGAAGCCTCGACCCCAGCGTGTCCCGCACCAATTACAATAATATCGTATTCTTCAGTAAAATTATATGTCATTTCTTAACCTTTCAAAAATTTCTCGTAAATAAGGAACTAACTTCTCCTCCTCTAGAGCTTGAGCCATAGTAACCCACTTAAAGTGCGTATGCTCTTCAGGATCTAATCGGATAATCGGCTTCTCCCCAACCCACTCTGCTTTATAAACTAAGCGAGTAAAGACTGTATCCTTAGAGGTATCCAGTTGACTATCTTCGTGAAGAAGTTTGAGCGAACTGCTATCTAGCCTAACTCCCGCTTCTTCAATACATTCTCTAAGAGCTCCATCTCGCGGAAGTTCACCCTTTTCAACCCCGCCACCAGGAATATCCCAGTAAGTTGGATAAACATTGGGTTGTCCTCTTTTAATTTCCGAACGCTGAATGAGTAAATAATCATCACCACTATGAACAAGTACATGGGCAATAAGCTTAACCATTATTTTCTCCCCTATTCCTCAAGATGGATGTGTCTTAGTTGGCCGTCCCAATCTGGCAGGGCTGTTTTTAAAAAGGCTGGAACTAGATTGATACCCTTAAGCTGGTCTATGTCAATCCATTCACAGGGCTGCCTTTTCTCATCTTCCTGCATGGTCAATGGGGCATCTTCAAGCAAGTCCACCAGATAATGAAACTCAATGTTGTGATAGGAAACACCGTCTTGTTCAAAACGATTTTCAACAACAAAAGCTAGTTGCCCAGCTTGAGCTTTGACACCCAGTTCTTCCTTCACTTCACGGACTACCGCGTCTTCCGTGCTTTCATTGACTTGAATCGCACCGCCAATAGTGTAATACTTTCCCTTGTCTTTGGTGACTAGGAGCTTGCGATTTTGGAGAATCAAGGCTGTCGCCCGAACTCCAAAAATTGTATTTCCTACTTTTGTCCGAAAGTCTTGCTGAGTCATTCTTATCCTTTCCCTTAAACGACACAAAAACAGTCAAAACTCCAAAGAAGTGCAGGACAAAAAAGCCTGCAACATCCATGAGCTTTGACCATCATTTCTATTGCTTTTATTATTGTAGCAAATTGAGAAAATTTGTCAATCTAAATGTACTGACAAACTTGTCCATCGCGGTAAGCATTGTCAATCAAACCGCCACCTAGACACTCTTCGCCCTCGTAAAAGACAACTGCCTGTCCTGGTGTAATCGCGCGTTGCGGTTCTGCAAAGATGACCTCTGCCTTATCTCCTTTGACATGGATGGTCACCTTCGAATCAGGCTGACGGTAGCGGAATTTTGCTGTGCATTCTAGCGTAAATTCCTCTGGCATCTCACGAGTAAAGTGAACTTGACTAGCTTCTAGGCTAGTTGACATGAGCGAGTCATGGTAGAAACCTTGACCGACATAGAGGATATTCTTGCTTAGGTCTTTTCCGACAACGAACCAAGGGGCATTGTCACCACCGTGTTGCCCACCGATACCAAGTCCACCACGCTGACCAATCGTATAGTACATAAGCCCAGCATGCTCGCCCATATCGCGACCATCCACAGTCATCATGCGACCAGGCTGAGCTGGCAGGTAGTTGCTGAGGAAATTTTTAAAGTTCTTTTCTCCGATAAAGCAAATCCCTGTCGAGTCTTTCTTCTTAGCAGTCGCAAGGCCTGCTTCTTCTGCTAGTTTTCGCACTTCAGGCTTTTCCAAATGTCCTAGTGGGAACATGGTTTTTTGAAGTTGTTCTTGCGAAAGTTGGCTGAGGAAATAGGTCTGATCCTTGCCATTGTCCACGCCACGAAGCATATGAACAGTACCATCTTCATCACGCGCCACTCGGGCATAATGCCCAGTCGCTACATAGTCTGCCCCCAAGGTCATGGCATAGTCCAAAAAGGCCTTGAACTTGATTTCCTTGTTGCACATCACATCTGGATTCGGCGTGCGCCCTGCACGGTATTCCGCTAGAAAATACTCAAAAACGCGGTCCCAATACTCTTTTTCAAAGTTGACAGAGTAGTAAGGAATGCCAATCTGGTCTGCCACCGCAGCCACATCCTTGTAATCTTCGGTCGCCGTACAAACGCCGTTTTCATCTGTGTCATCCCAGTTCTTCATGAAGATACCGATCACATCGTAGCCCTGCTCCTTGAGAAGAAGAGCCGTCACCGACGAATCGACACCACCACTCATCCCCACAACAACACGTGTTTTAGAGTTATCACTCATGGTAGGTCTCCCATCTATTCGTTTATTCACGATTGAAGGTCGTGTGTGCTTTAACGATTGAAGGTCGCTTGAGCAGTATTCATTATAACATGCTTGGTTAGAGAAGACAAGAAAGAGGCTGATAATCTACAAGCCTCTTTTATAAAATAATCAATCCTTCAACAAAATCCATTGTTGAAATGCTGTTCTAAACCATTGATCGCTCAGATTTCCCAGAATAGAGCTGTCCTAACTATCGAATAGATTAAATCCATACATATCCACGCAATTCTACGTTTAGAATTGCCATAAAATAAATGTTTTAGGGATATTCTAAATCTTTGACTGCTTAAAATTTTACGTTCTGAAGGATTTTAAAGCTAGAATAGCATAAAAATCATGAAAACTGAACTATTCGAAGCTTCAAAGTCATACGATTTCCATAGGAAGTATCTTTTTAGTACGTGTGGTTAGGAGGTAATTTTAGGGAATCTCCCAAAAACAACCGATTTCCTATTTTTATCAATCAAAAATGTTGATAAATGAGTGTTTTAAAATTAAATTTTAAAGGTATCCTTAAATTTAAAGATTTTTGATAAGATTTCTGTATTTTTTACAATTCAATGATTCGATGGCATTGTTGGGCTACATAGGCATCGTGGGTCACGATAATGACTGTTTTCCCCTCGCGATTCATCTCTAAGAGAAACTTCAAGACCAAATCTCTATTTTCAGGATCCAGAGAACCTGTTGGTTCATCGGCTAAAATCAGCTGGCTGGGTTTTAAGATGGCTCTAGCAACTGCAATTCGTTGTTGTTCGCCACCAGACAACTCAGAGACCTTTTGATGCAAAGTAGCTGACAAACCTACTCTATCTAAAATCTCTTCCACCTTTTTGAGCTTGTCTTTCTTGGACAATTTCACATATTTCAGCGCAAGCATGAGATTGTACTCGACCGTTTCATCATCAATCAGGGCAAAATTTTGAAATAGATAAGAGATGTGTTCACGGATTATTATTTGCGACTTGGCAGAATTGACCGCTAGATTTGTCTGACCAAAAATCTCATACCGTCCACTGTAATCACTATCTATCAAACCTAATAAATTTAACAAGGTCGACTTACCACTACCACTCTTACCAACAATGGCTACCAAATCCCCCTGATCAATCCTGAGAGACAAGTTATCCAAAATCACTTTTCCCCCAATGGTTTTGGTAATATTTTCCAACTCAATCATAAGATGCCCCCTTTCAATAACTCTACTAGACTTCTTTTCTCCATCCTAGAAGCCAAAACTAGCACAAATAGTATATCCAGACATGTAAAGCCTGCAAACAGCAGAAGTGGCAAGAACGCATGGGCAAAGAAAATCAAGACTAGAAGGGGGAGACTATAGCCCAGCAAGAGCAGAACTAAGAGAGCTCGGTAGCGATCGACCAGTTTCCACCCCATAAACTTCTTGGTAATGATATCCCTGCGCTTCAACAAGAAAGTGGTAACGAGTAAAAAGTAGGAGACAATCATACTGAGAAGAGCAAATAAGGCAAAAAGAACGTTAAAATTACGAACAGAATCCCGATAGGTATCGACCATCTCCTCTTGAATTGCTTGAATCGATGAAAATTTTAAATAGCTACCATCAGATAAGTTATCGATTAACTCTGTAATCACTTTTTGATTTTGTTCTGTATTTTCAATTTTCATCGGGTTGTTTAAACCTGTCGTTGACAAGTGAGTCTTTTCTTCCCACATCATGTCTTGATCATTTACCAGACTAATGATTGGATTGTGGAGATTTTCCTTTCGCTCATTATTATAAGGGAAGAAAGACCAATCTCCTTCATAGTAGGCAATTTCTACATCCATATCTTCTATTGTTTGCTTTTGCTGATCTTCATACCTCAGAGAAAGATAGGCGATGGATTTTCCCAAGAACTGATTCTTGCCTTCTTGTCCTTTGTCACTGGCTGGCAACAAAATAACTTTTTTAGTGCCGGTATCTGGTAACTTGAATCCCTGACTGTCTAAAAATTGACGGTTTGCATAGTAAACATCTACCTTATCAGGCAGTTGGTACTGTTGCACTTGTTCTGCTTTGATGACTGGTTTGATAGGAAGACTCGCACTTCGCACATAATTTACTTGTATTTTTGCTAACAAATCTTGATAAAATTGGTAGAAATAATCTGTAGATTTCCCTGACCCTGCTAGCTCTTCTTGCCACAGGTTATCATTGAGTTGGAAGGTTTCTAAGGTCAAGTAATTCCCTTGGCTTACCCACTGTTGCTGATAAGCAAGTTCTTTGTTTTCTTGTTCTAAACTTCTGCCCACCCCAATCAGTAAGGCCGTCAGTAAAATAGTTGTCCCTATTTTCATCACATAATTGAAGATAAGACCAAGTTTGACAGATGAAAAACCTTTCAACATGGAACTGACTGTCATTTTCTGAATCATCAGGTAGGTCAGCCAACTGATGAACAAATACAACTGTAAAAGCAGAAATTGGGATAAGAGTAAACTTGGGAACAGAAGTTTTGGTCTGTAGTCCAGCACTAAAAATAGTCCCAAGTCAATGATAAGACTTCCACCCAAGAGAAGATAAAAATTAGTCTTTACAAAACCAGCTAAAATCGCCCTGCTTTGAAAACCAAGTAACTTTTGAACCCCCACTCGTTTCATCTCCATCATCGGCTGATAAACTGTCATTAAAATCACAAGCAAGATTGCCAAAATAAAGATAATGATAGATAGTAACAAAGCTTGATTTAGCACTCCAACCTGACTTCGGTAAGTGGGTTCTAATAAAATCGTTTTATCTATCTGGAAAAAATCACTCCACTTTTGTAGAATGGTATCACGATCTATCTCTTTGCTGGAGGTAATCATGTATCGTCCATTTACAGTATGGGATTTATCCTCAATATAGGATTGGAAGGTCTGGAGTCGAATGAGTTTCACCTTTAAAAAGGTGGGAATGGTTCCTAGATTATTGGGAAGATCCTGGTTGCTGTAGACCCCCTTCTCATTCTTTGAAAAATCAAGAGAAGTCAGACCGAACTCCTGATAGGGGAAGGTTTCCTTATCAAAAACACCAGCCTTGACCACCTCATCGCCATTATCTACTTTGATAATAGAGACCTTGTCTTGACTTGCAACCTCTTCAAAAAACTGGAGAATAGTTTCTGTCGGTTTAGTGACATCTTTCAAGTACAAGTCAAATGAATAAGTTGTCTTGCCCATCTCCTGAATCCGCACTATTTCACGTGTAACATTTACATTCAGGACAAAAAACGTAGTACACAGCAAAAGCAAGAGCATACAAAGATGACTGATTTTTTTCATAGAGATACCTCCCGTGAAGAGACGAAAGTAAGATAGGTGCAGGTAATTTTTATTTTTTACTAAATTTTAAGTAGGTGTAAATAAATCCTGCACTTATAGCCAGAGTTATCCACCATTTAAAATCAATATGTAAAAGTGAAAAGATTACAAAACTGATGAACAGCGAGGCTGAAAGATAAACAATGATTAAAATTTTATTTTTCATAGGAATTACCTTTCTAAAGGGATTCTAGTGTTTAGAGCTTATTTGTAAAGTTTAAAATAAACAACTAGGGCAATTGTCAATCAGAATGTTCTTTTATCTGTTAATAATCCTAGAAAATCTTGTCGTTTCAAGTCGGAGAAATGTTTGGTAGAAAGACTTCCTTTTTGAAGTCCATCATCTCTAACCTGCAAATAATAGCTATGTTGGCTTGTTTTAATTGTCAAAAAATCGCCAAATACAAAAAATTTTTTCCAGTTACGAATCTCAAATTCTTTCATCTCTGATTTTGGAATGCGGATAAGTCCTTGCCGCAAATCACGATGATGCTCACTTGTGAAAGTCATCCCATTCCCAAGATTTCTTATCAGTAGTTCATCTGGAGTCACCATCACCAGCGCTATTTTAGTTAAGAAAATTTCAACTGTTGGTGGTAAAATCGCCAAATTAAACCAAGGATGTAGGTAGCGATACGCTAAGAAATAGTGAGGTTCCTCACTCAATGCTAGTTGTTTATATAAGGTCTTGACCTCACTATCTAACCTCGCTTCAAAAGACACATCCGAATGCTCTTCTTCCTTCTTCTGATTAAAATAACGCATCCAGACTAGAAAACCTATAAAGACTATGACAAATATTCCTGATAAAAGATATTTTAAATTGTAGTTCATCACTTAACCTCCTGATTCACGCCTCTGCCTAGAGCAGAGGTCTATTTATTTTGAAAAAATTTCCATAACAACTTTAAATAAGGCGGGTGTCATTAAAATGAGGATAATTCCTATCACAAATATCATGACTACTCGAAAAAGCTCCTTATTTCTAAACATTTTTCCATCCATTTCCTAGCTACATCATAATTCTCGACTAAATACAAAGTTAAGAATACCGTTTTTTGGTAGCGTTTACACAACTCGTTTCACTTATATTATAAATCAACATATATAACCTGTCAAGTAATTAAAGCAACATACTAGATATTTTTAAAAAGAAGAATTATAGTTATATCTTGCACATAAAAAAGATAGCTTCTGCTATCCTTATACATTCTCTGACTACTTATCCATCAGATATTGTTCTACCTTGAGTGTCATAACTTCATTATTTTCAATTAGATAGAGTACCTTAGCTTTCATATAATAGTCCTTAGCAACAGAGATATCAAGATTTTCTGTTACATTTCCCAACAAACAATATAAATCTGCTAGTCTAAAGCTACTATGATACTTGTTACAAAATTTAATTATCTCCAATAATATAGCTCTGGACTTATCCATCTCCTCCTGTTTCCAAAGGTGGTAACAATAATTGTATTTTATTTTGATATACAACTCAATTTGTTCACGCACACTGGTATCGATTTTTGAAAGAGCTACGGAAACCTGATCATATAGTTGCTCAAATTTCTCCTTATCCTCATCATAGCCTAAGAAAATCAGCAGGGTATTCAAAATATACAAGTAGTCCACTTTCTCAATACTAATCCTACTGAGGATGTCTTCTATTTTTGAAATAGCTAGTTTTAATTGATGTTCACATTGATAGGTTAGAATGGCATCTATCCAGTCCAGATAAATCTTTTCATCAAAAGATAAGGAAGTCTGTTGCTTTCTTTCTCCCTCAAAAGCATATTTCAGAGAGGCATAATCTTGATTTTCCAACAATGTTTCAGACAACCTCTTGAAAGCAGATAAGCCTAGAAACTCTTTCGAAATTTCTCCTGAAAAGAAATAGTCCATATTTAAGCCCATTTTTTCAGATAATTTATATAACAAATCTGCTCCTGGCATATATTTGCCTTGTTCCATGCGACTTATCTGAGTTTGTTGGCAAATTCCTTCTGCCAACTCTTTTTGCGACCAGCCCAGCTCTTTTCGCTTATTTTTTAATCTTGTTGCTAATAATGCATGCATGCTATCCACCACTATTTATATTCTATAAAAACATTATACTACTTTTTTGAGAAGATTATATCAAATTGGCTACACAGTGTGAACAGGCTTCTAAAAAGAAAAAAGAGCCATTAAAAGCTCTTTCCCCTATTTCTTAATACCAGCCGTTGTTAAGCCAGAAGTTTTTAGCGGCTGACCATGAACCGTAACGTCCTGCAACGTAGGCATCTGCTACACGTTCTTGGTTTTCAGCTGAGTAGTCACCGTTCAAGTATGAATCTGTCAATTGGTAACGTCCAATGTATTGGCCGTTTGTAGCTGTATAGCTACCACCTGATTCTTTTTGTGCAATCCATTCTTTAGCTTCTGCTTCAGAGCCACTTACAGTTGCAGCTGGTGCTGAAGTTTCTGTTGAAGTAACCGTTTCTTCTGCTGCAGGTGCGCTTGCCACTGGAGCTGCTTCTTCTGCTACTTCTGTAGTTTCTGCTACTGGAGCTGAAACAGTTTCATCTTGAGCTGCTGGTGCTGCATAAGTAGTTTGCGCTGGTGTTGTAGCTGGTGCTACAGGGCCATCGATAACCAACTCTTGACCAACATAAATCAGATGGATGTTGTCAATGTGGTTGTTTTCTGCCAATCTCTCAACAGTTGTGTTGTGAGTTTCAGCGATTTCTGAAAGTGTATCACCTTCTTTAACAGTGTAAGTTGATGATTCTTGAGCAGATACAAATGATGGAGCAAATACTGCAAACAAGGCAGCTACTCCTGCAAGAGTTGTTTTAATCTTTTTAGTTGTTGATTTCATATTTGAAAATTCTCCTTCTTTCTATAGTTCTATCATACCCTTTAAATATTACCGTTTCTTGACACTTTTATGTAGAAATATTACAAAATTATTTTTTATTTCCCTAAATAAGCTATTTTTTGTTACAAAAGATGCTTTTTTATGCTATTTGTAGTGTAAAAAGGTTTTCATCCACAATTAAAGCCAAGACCTTCATTCTTTGATATAATAGAGATAAGAATTTTTATAAGGGGAAACTGATGAAATCACTTCGTTTTCAATCTGTCTTTGATATCATCGGACCAGTTATGATTGGCCCATCTAGTAGTCATACCGCTGGTGCTGTTCGTATTGGTAAGATTGTCTCTTCCATCTTTGACGATACTCCGACAGAAGTCGAATTCCAACTTTTTAACTCATTTGCCAAGACTTATCGTGGTCACGGGACAGACCTAGCCCTTGTCGCAGGTATTTTGGGCATGGATACAGATGATCCTGAGATCCCAAACAGTCTGGAAATTGCCCACAAGCGTGGCATCAAGATTGTCTGGACTATTCAGAAAGACAGCAATGCTCCGCATCCAAACACCACTAAAATTACCGTCAAAAATGCCCACAAGACCATCAGCGTGACTGGTATTTCTATCGGTGGAGGGAATATTCAGGTCACCGAACTCAATGGCTTTGCCGTCTCTCTCAATATGAATACACCGACTATCATCATTGTTCATCAAGATATTCCAGGTATGATTGCCCTCGTAACAGAGGCTCTTTCACGCTATGGTATCAATATCGCCCAGATGAATGTTACTCGTGAAAAAGCTGGTGAAAAAGCCATCATGATTATCGAAGTCGACAGTCGCAACTGTGATGAGGCCATAGAAGAAATTCGAAAAATCCCTCATCTCCACAATGTCAATTTCTTTAAATAGGAGGAAGCATGTTTTATTCTATCAAAGAATTGGTCGAGCAAGCAGATCTGGACTTTCAAGGAAATGTCGCAGAACTCATGATTACAACAGAGTTTGAATTGACCGGTCGCGAACGTGAAGAAGTCTTCCTTCTCATGGAACGCAATCTGGAAGTCATGAAAGCCTCTGTCCAACTCGGCCTCAATGAAAATAAATCTCGTAGTGGTCTGACAGGTGGAGATGCTGCCAAATTGGATCACTACATCAAAAACGGAAAAACTCTGTCAGATTACACGATTCTCTCTGCTGCCCGAAATGCCATTGCAGTCAATGAACACAATGCCAAAATGGGCTTGGTTTGTGCCACTCCGACCGCAGGAAGTGCTGGCTGTCTGCCTTCCGTTCTAACAGCTGCTATTGAAAAATTAGACCTCAGCCACGAGCAACAGCTGGATTTCCTCTTTGCTGCTGGTGCCTTTGGACTAGTCATCGCAAATAATGCCTCTATCTCAGGTGCTGAAGGTGGCTGTCAGGCCGAGGTTGGTTCGGCCTCTGCTATGAGTGCTGCAGCCTTGACTCTAGCTTCCGGTGGAACACCTTATCAGGCCAGTCAGGCCATTGCCTTTGTCATTAAAAATATGCTGGGTCTCATCTGTGACCCTGTTGCCGGCTTGGTTGAAGTTCCCTGTGTCAAACGCAATGCCATGGGAGCTAGCTTTGCCTTCATCGCAGCAGACATGGCCTTGGCAGGTATCGAATCTAAAATCCCTGTGGATGAAGTCATCGATGCCATGTATCAAGTAGGAGCAAGCATGCCAACTGCCTTTCGTGAAACAGCTGAAGGTGGACTCGCTGCTACACCTACTGGTCGTCGCCTCCAAAAAGAAATTTTCGGAGAATAAGCTTATCAAATAGGAGAAACTATGACCTCTATCTCAGCTATCTTTTTTGATCTGGATGGAACCCTCGTTGACAGTTCTATCGGGATTCACAATGCCTTTACCCATACCTTTAAGGAGCTCGGGGTGTCTAGCCCTGATGCCAAAACGATTCGTGGTTTTATGGGACCGCCCCTTGAAAGTAGTTTTGCGACCTGCCTGCCCAAAGAACAAATCTCTGAAGCTGTGCAGATATACCGTTCTTACTACAAGGAAAAAGGCATCCATGAAGCTCAACTTTTCCCTCAGATTGTAGAGTTGCTTGAGGAATTATCAAGCAATTATCCTCTCTACATCACCACTACAAAGAATACACCAACCGCTCAAGACATGACTAAAAACTTGGGAATCTATCATTTCTTTGATGGCATTTATGGTTCCAGCCCTGAAGCCCCCCATAAGGCAGATGTCATTCGCCAAGCCTTGCAGACACATCAACTAAAACCTGAACAAGTCATCATCATCGGAGATACCAAGTTTGATATGCTGGGAGCTCAAGAAACAGGTATTCAGAAATTGGCCGTCACTTGGGGATTTGGAGAGCAAGCAGATCTACTAAACTATCAGCCTGATTATATCGCCCACAAACCCATAGAAGTTTTGGCCTATTTTCAATAACATAGACTGGGCGACAACCCCATTTCAGAAGAAAATGGAGCAAGTTTCTACATAACAAAACGCATATTACCAAGATTCTTCAGAACTGATAATATGCGTTTTTCTGTTTTTATTCAACGTGGGTGGTTTGATTGGCAAAGGCGATAATGGCTTGCTTCAACTCATCTCCACTAAGAGTGCGAAACTCTTCAATCTTTTGATCGATGGCTTCTAGAGGCATGACATTAACCTTACCAACGAAAATCTTATCCATAACCTGATTGTCAACCAATTCGGTCGAAACCAAGAGTTCTTCGTAAAGTTTTTCGCCTGGGCGGATTCCAACTTCAACAATTGGAATTTCGCTTTCGGTGTGTCCACTTAGAAGGACCATTTTCTTGGCCAAGTCATAAATTTTGACTGGTTTGCCCATATCAAGGATAAAGACTTCTCCATCCTTGGCGTAAGCACCAGCATGGATAACCAGACGGCTAGCTTCTGGAATGGTCATAAAGTAACGGGTCATGCGGAAGTCTGTCACCGTTACAGGCCCACCTTCAGCAATCTGGCGTTCAAAGACTGGAATGACACTACCACGGCTACCAAGTACATTCCCAAAACGAACCGCACAGTAGGTCGATTGGCTACGTTGGTTAAAGCCAGTGACAATCAACTCCGCCACGCGCTTGGTTGCTCCCATAACATTTGGTGGATTAACCGCCTTATCTGTCGAAATCATAACCATCTTAGGTACTTTGGCTTCATCAACAGCCTTAGCAACATTGTAGGTTCCACGGATATTGTTTTTGAAGGCTTCTTTTGGATTGCGCTCCATCATCGGAACGTGCTTGTGAGCAGCCGCATGGTAAACAATAGCTGGTTTATACTGCTCAAAAACTTGCAACAAACGGTCATAGTCTTGAATATCGGCAATAACTGGTACATAATCAATCCCTTGGAACTTGCGAATCAATTCATGATAAACAAGGTAGATTGAATTTTCCCCATGACCGAGCAAAACGATGCGTTCAGGATTGAAACGACTAACTTGGCGACAGATTTCAGAACCGATTGAGCCACCAGCACCTGTAACCAAGATTGTCTTACCTGTCAGTTCTGCGCCCAGACGCGATTCATCAAGACGAATTTCCTGACGTCCCAAAAGGTCTGTGATATCAATCTTCTGGAATCCTCCACCTGCTTGGTGAAGTCCCTGAACAACTGTTTCAACCTTAGGCATCTTGTAACATTTGACACCCAGCTTATTACACATCTGCAAGATACGTTCATATTCTGACGGGTCAAGCGACGGAATCGCAACGATAACACGCTCGATTTGATGGCGTTTGGCTAATTCAGGCAGATCATCATATGAACCCAAAACAGGAATCCCACCAAGTTTTTGGCCCTTTTTCTTAGAATCCTTATCCAAAATACCGACAAGTTCTAATTCACTAGTTGGATGTTGGTAACTATCCATAAAGAGAGCTCCACCATCACCGGCACCAATCAAGAAAGTCCGACGGTGTTCTCCATCACCACTTCCCTTTTTGCGTTTGGAGTAGATTAACTGCCAAGTAATCCGTGGCAATAAAATCAAGAAGGTACTTAACAAGATAAAGAGCACGATAAAACGGATGGAGAAGAGGGGCAAGAAGGCATAGCAGATACTATATGACAAGATACTGCTAGCAGTCACACCAAAAAAGATTTTCATGAAATCCGTAATCTTGCTGTAACGACTAATACTAGCGTTCAACCCCCAAAATCCAATCATCAATTGATAGAACAGGAAGGCCAAACTCGTATAGATAATGTAGTCAACAGGTGCTGGATTAATCAAGCCGTAGAATAAAATATAAGATACAATGATGGAAACCACCATACTCAAAATATCAAATATTCCCCAGAAAACCTGTTTTTGTTGTTTATTTAAAATTTCCACCAGATCAATCACATAATCTGTGAGTTTTTTATTCATAGAAATTTACTCCTCCTTAAAAGAGCCGAATAGTTATATTGTTATTATAACACTTTTTCTCTAGTTTACGATTTGCTACAATCTTTTACTTGCTTTTTCGTAACAGTTTCATAAAAATAAACTGTCTGACAAATCCTGGACAAAGAGCAACCACCATCTGAATGGCAACACTCTTGGCATACTCCATGTAAGAAATTTGCCCTCTCTTCAGCATGCGCTGACGAGCCTGACGATAGAGTTTAAGGTAACGCAGTCCCCCACGACGCTCAAACATCCCTGCTCCAACACGAACCTTACACAAGATTTGATCCAGATTTCCAGTCTTAGCTCCTGCAGCAATCATATTGAGCCAGAGGAGATCATCCTCCATATAAAGGCCATCCTCATAGTTGCCTGCCTTGAGAACCATGTCCTTCTTGAACATGACAGTCATGTGGTTAAAGGCACTTCTCATCCTTTGATAAGCTACAATATCTGCATGTTGGGTTGGAACACGACGGTAAGAAACAATCTCATCAGGATTGTCAATAAATTCTGCAATATGTCCACCTAATAGGTCGAGGTTGTTCTTCTCCATTAGCTGAACCTGTTTCTCAAAACGGTCTGGAACAGCTATATCATCCGTATCCATACGGGCAATAATATCATACTGACACTGCAAAACACCCTGTCGAAGAGCCAGACCCAAACCTTGATTCTGCTCAAGAGGATAGCGTTTCACTGGAATATCAGACCCAGCTTCAAGCTGGTCTAATACCTGATAGAGCTCAGGTGTCAAAGGTCCATCCTCAACCAGAACCAATTCGCTCGGTTTCAGGGTCTGATTTTGAACACTCTCAATAGCATCCTTTAAAAATGTCGGATTTTCCTTGATATAGACCGACATCAATACGCTGATTTTTTGCTTTTCAGACACAGTTTTTCTCCAATGTATAGATTTCCTTCCACTATTTTATCATAATTTTCAAGACTTTCCCATTTTTATCTTGAAAGCCCAAAACCTTACTTGACATTATAAGGAAAAAACCTTAAAATAAGCTGTTATTAAAATCAGCTAGAAGAGGTATTATATGAAAAAGCAATCACTCTTTTTTGTTCCAGGTATTATCCTAATTGGTGTTTCCTTGCGGACTCCTTTTACTGTTTTACCCATTATTTTGGGTGATATTTCGCAAGGGCTGGGAGTAGAAGTTAGTTCGCTTGGTGTCTTGACCAGCCTTCCTCTCCTCATGTTTACCCTCTTCTCACTCTTTTCTACCCGACTGGCTCAGAAAATCGGCTTGGAGCATCTCTTCACCTACAGCCTTTTCTTCTTGACCATTGGCTCACTTATTCGACTAATCAATCTGCCCCTACTCTATCTAGGAACCTTGATGGTTGGGGCAAGTATCGCAGTCATCAATGTTCTGCTTCCTAGTCTCATCCAAGCCAATCAACCAAAGAAAATTGGTTTTCTGACTACCTTATATGTAACCTCTATGGGGATTGCAACGGCTCTGGCCTCCTATCTGGCTGTGCCTATTACACAAGCCAGTTCTTGGAAAGGACTTATCATCCTCCTCACCCTGCTCTGTCTAGCAACTTTTTTAGTATGGCTCCCAAATCACCGCTATAATCACAAACTGGCTCCGCAAACCAAACAAAAAAGCAAAGCAAAGGTCATGCGTAATAAACAGGTCTGGGCAGTGATTGTCTTTGCTGGTTTTCAATCCTTGCTCTTTTACACCGCTATGACCTGGCTACCTACCATGGCTATCCATGCAGGCCTATCCAGTCACGAAGCTGGCTTGCTCACTTCTATCTTCTCTCTGATTAGCATTCCTTTTTCAATGACCATCCCAAGCCTGACAACCAGCTTGTCAACTCGCAACCGTCAGCTCATGCTCACTCTGGTTTCACTAGCTGGTGTTGTCGGCATTTCCATGCTCTTTTTCCCAATCGGTAATTTCTTTTACTGGCTTGCCAGCCATCTCCTCATCGGAACCGCAACCAGCGCCCTCTTCCCTTATCTCATGGTCAACTTTTCACTCAAGACAAGCGCCCCTGAAAAGACTGCCCAATTGTCTGGTTTGTCTCAAACAGGAGGCTATATCCTAGCAGCCTTTGGGCCGACTCTCTTTGGATACAGTTTTGACCTTTTCCACTCTTGGGTACCAGCTGTAGCGGCCCTCTTGCTCGTTGATATCCTGATGACTGTGGCCCTCTTTACAGTGGATAGGGCTGATAAAATCCTCTAAACTTCTAGTTTTTTCTAGAAGTTTTTTATATATAAAAATTTTACACATATTTCTTGACAGGGCTTTCTTTTAGATGTACAATGTATGTGTAGAAAAATTATATATAAAAATCTTACACATTAGAAAAGGAGGTTCCCCATGTACTTTCCAACATCCTCTGCCTTGATTGAATTTCTCATCTTGGCTGTACTGGAGCAGGATGATTCTTATGGTTATGAGATTAGCCAAACCATTAAGCTGATCGCTAATATCAAAGAATCTACACTCTATCCTATCCTAAAAAAATTGGAAGGCAATAGCTTTCTGACAACCTATTCTAGAGAGTTCCAAGGTCGCATGCGCAAATACTACTCCTTGACAAATGGTGGTATAGAACAGCTCGTGACCCTAAAAGATGAATGGGCACTCTATACAGACACCATCAATGGCATCATAGAAGGGAGTATCCGCCATGACAAGAACTGAATACCTGACTCAGCTAGAACTCTATCTCAAGAAACTACCTGAAACTGACCGCATCGAAGCCATGGACTATTTCAGAGAACTCTTTGACGATGCTGGAGTCGAAGGAGAAGAAGAACTTATTGCTAGCTTAGGAACTCCTAAGGAAGCAGCCCACGAAGTTCTATCAAATCTTCTAGATAAAAAAATCAATGAGGCACCCGCTCAAAAGAATAACCGACAAATTTTGCATATCGCCTTGTTAGCTTTGCTTGCAGCCCCTATCGGTATTCCTCTGGGAATCGCCATCCTCGTGTCCCTGTTCGCAATCCTTGTGGCAGCTTTGACTGTCATTCTGGCTTTCTTTGCGGTTTCTATACTTGGTATCATCGGCGGATTCCTATTTTTAGTTGAAAGTTTCACTGTCCTAGCCCAAGCCAAATCAGCCTTTATCTTGATTTTCGGTTCTGGCTTACTGGCTATCGGTGCTTCTTCACTGGTCTTACTAGGTATTTCCTATGTAGCTCGCTTCTTCGGTCTACTCATTGTTCGCCTGGTGCAATTTGTTCTTAAAAAAGGAAAGAGAGGTGACCAGCATGCGTAAATTGACAAAAGGATTTCTCATCTTTGGTGTTGTGACTACCGTTATCGGATTTATCCTGCTCTTTGTAGGTATCCAATCTGACGGGATTAAGAGCCTACTTGCCATGTCCAAGGAGCCTGTCTATGATAGTCGGATGGAAGAGCTGACCTTTGGCAAGGAAGTCGAAAACCTAGAAATTACTCTCCACCAACACGCGCTGACCATCACAGACTCTTTCGATGATCAAATCCACATCTCCTATCATCCAACGGTTTCTCCTCACCATGATCTTGTCACAAATCAAAACGATAAAACGCTGAGCCTCACTGATAAGAAACTGTCTGAAAGTCCATTTCTCTCTTCTGGAATTGGCGGGATTCTCCATATCGCAAGTAGCTACTCTCGTCGTTTTGAAGAAGTTATTCTCCAACTTCCAAAAGGGAGAACTCTAAAAGGAATCAACGTGTCAGCCAATCGTGGACAAACTAGTATCACTAATGCTAGTCTTGAAAATGCGACCATCAATACCAATAATGGCTATCTCCTCCGAATTGAAGGAAGTCGTATCAAAAACAGTAAACTCACAACCCCTAATATCATTAATATCTTTGATACAGACCTTACAGATAGTCAGCTAGAGTCAACAGATAAGCACTTCCACGCTGAAAATATCCAAGTCCATGGTAAGGTTGAACTGACTGCTAAAAAGTATCTCAGAATCATCCTAGACCAGAAAGAGAACCAACGAATTAACTGGGACATCTCAAGTAACTATGGTTCTATCTTCCAATTCACAAGAGAAGAGCCTAAATCAAGAGGTACGGAATTAAGCAACCCTTACAAAACTGAAAAAACCGAAGCCAAGGATCAACTCATTGCTAGAGCTGATAATGATATTGAGCTAATATCCATACCAAACAGACGTTGACAAAAACGCTTACATTTGCTACTATGGAAGCATATTTATCTAACTAAAAAGGAGGTTCTACCATGAAACAAGAATGGTTTGAAAGTAATGATTTTGTAAAAGCAACAAGCAAGAACAAACCTGAAGAGCAAGCTCAAGAGGTTGCAGACAAGGCTGAAGAAACGATAGCCAATCTCGATACACCAATTGAAAAAAATACTCAAGTAGAGGAGGAAGTCTCTCAAGCTGAAGTCAAACTGGAAAGCCAGCAAGAAGAGACAATTGAAACGCCTGAAGACAGTGAAGCGAGAACAGAAATAGAAGAAAAGAAGGCATTAGATTCTACTGAAGAAGAGCAAGATCTTTCTGGGGAAACAGAAAAAGTCACTATAGCTGAAGAGAGTCAAGAAGCACTTCCTCAGCAAAAACCAACCACGAAAGAGCCCCTTCTTATCAGTCAATCCTTAGAAAGTCCCTATATCCCCGACCAAGCTCCAAAATCTACGGATAGATGGAAAGAGCAAGCGCTTGATTTTTGGTCTTGGCTAGTGGAAGCAATCAAATCTCCTACAAGCAGTCTTGAAACAAGTAGCACACACAGTTACACAGCCTTTCTTTTGCTCATTCTGTTTTCTGCATCTTCCTTTTTCTTTAGTATCTACCACATCAAACATGCTTACTATGGACATATAGCAACTATGCATAATCACTTCCCTGAACAATTTGCTTCATTAAATCTCTTTTCGATTATCTCTATCCTAGTAGCAACAACACTCTTCTTCTTTTCATTCCTCTTGGGTAGTTTCGTCGTGAGACGATTTATCTACCAGGAAAAGGACTGGACGCTAGAAAAGGTTCTCCAACAATATAGTCAACTATTAGCAATTCCAATCTTCCTCACTACTATTGCTAGTTTCTTTGCCTTCTTTGACAGCCTGCGATTTACGGCTCTCTTGTGTGTGATTAGCATTGGAATCATTCTGCTTGCTAGCCTCCATATCATTACGAGACCTAGTCAAGCAAGTGAAACCGACTCCTTTTATCAGTTATTCTTGTCTGTCCTTGTGAACGGAGTTATTATCCTCCTCTTCTTTGTAGCTGAAGTGGCACTGATTGGGGATTATCTTCGTATCTTGGCCTTTCTTTAAACTTCATACTCTTCGAAAATCAAATTCAAACCACGTCAGCTTCGCCTTACCGTACTCAAGTACAGCCTGCGGCTAGCTTCCTAGTTTGCTCTTTGATTTTCATTGAGTAGCAATCCTGTCTTCCATGGCAGGATTTTTCTATATCAAAAAAGCAAGTCGATTGACCTGCTTCTGCTTTACTTTTCTTGTGCTAATGCTTTAAAATCTTTGTCTAAGATGGGTTGCACTTCTAATTGATTGGCATCTAGTTGGTGGTAAGATGCTGATGGTAGTGACTCTAGGAATTTTGCATAGTCTAAGCGGACAATGGCTTCATAGTCTTCTGGTTTAGAGCCGTCTCCTGTGATTTGAACCAAGTCAATCTCCCACTGAACTTCCTTATCCACCAATTGCTCAATATAGGCAGCAGGAACAAATGGTTCTCTCGGTAAAACGGTCTTGACCCCTTGAGCCAGATGGTAAACACCGTGCACTTGGCCTTCTCCATCCTGATAGAAGGAAACTCTTGCAAAATAGGCATCTGTCTCTTGAACCGCACGTACACGCGCTTCAAACTGAGCCAAGCCATTTTCCTCTAAAAAGCTTTTCAAGTCCTCATGACCAAAGAAAACAGGATTAAAAATTCCTTGGCAAATCGTAAAACGAGCTGCAGTGTCTGCTAGATAGGATTGAATACTTGCTTGGAAATAAGCTTCAAAATCAAAACCATCTAGTCCTTCAATCTCAGTTCCTGTATAAGCAAGTAGGGCTTCTAAAAATGTTTTGATAATCTCCCAATCTGTCTTCGTTAGTAGGTCAGGAAGATCGACACGATAAGCCTTTTGACCATCAGCATAACTAACTTTAAAGAGAAATTGTGATTGCCCCACTATCGCACACTCGATATACTCGAGACGGTTAAGTGGCTGACGGAGATAAACCGCATCATAACTATGAGACTCCAAACCATCTACCAAGGCCAAGATAGACTTGGCAGTCAAAATTTCCTGTTCTCCTAAAATGCTCTGTTTATTTGGAATAAAAAATGTTTTCGTCATAACTGGACTCCTTTGAAATCGTTTACATATAGTATACCTTATTTTCCTGAAAGATACAGAAACAAACTTTAGATTTTTGAGTAAAAAGCATAGAAAAACAGCCCCTGAGGACTGTTTAATATTATACAGTAGCTGCTTGATCCAAGCTTTCACCGATAGCGGCTAGGCGCTCGACAACTTCAGCTTGTGTCAATTCATTTTCTGAAACATAGCGGTTACGTGGGTGAACACGACACTCGTGTGAGCATCCACGAAGGTACTTGTCTTCATTTTCTTCTGATGTCAAGATACGACGGTTACAGAATGGATTTCCACAGTTGACATAACGTTCACATGGTGTTCCATCAAACCAGTCTTTCCCTACGATGGTTGGGTTGACATGGTTTACATCTACGGCGATACGCTCGTCAAAGACGTACATTTTTCCATCCCAAAGTTCACCTTGGACTTCTGGGTCTTTACCGTAAGTTGCAATTCCTCCGTGCAATTGACCAACATCTTTGTAGCCTTCACGGACCATCCAGCCTGAGAATTTCTCACAGCGAACACCACCTGTACAGTAAACCACGACGCGCTTGTCCATGAATTTTTCCTTGTTATCACGAACCCATTGTGGCAACTCACGGAAGTTGCGGATATCTGGACGGATAGCCCCACGGAAATGTCCTAGGTCGTACTCGTAATCGTTACGTGTATCAAGGACAACGGTATCTTCGTCAAGAAGGGCTTCTTTGAACTCTTTTGGAGACAAGTAAGCACCTGTTGTTTCAAGTGGGTTGATGTCGTTATCAAAGTCGTTGTCTTCCAAACCAAGGTGGACAATTTCTTTTTTGTAACGAACAAACATCTTCTTGAAGGCCTGTTCATTTTCTTCGTCAATCTTGAACCAGAGGTCTTCCATACCTGGGAGGCTGTGAACGTAGTCCATGTATTTTTGAGTTGTTTCGTAATCACCTGAAACTGTTCCGTTAATTCCTTCGTCAGCGATTAGGATACGACCTTTAAGGCCGATTGATTTACAGAAAGCCAAGTGGTCTGCAGCGAATTGCTCTGCATTTTCAATTGGAGTATAAAGGTAGTAAAGTAAGACACGAATATCTTTTGCCATAAGATTTGTTCTCTTTTCTATTCTTAAATTTTCAGAATTTTTCATCTAACTATAAGTATACCTGCTTGAGAAAACGAATGCAATTTATTTGACTGGAAATTGTAGAAAGGGATTTATCCCTCCATTTCGTCAGTAGCCATAGCGAATAGCAGATAATTCTCTCAATTTTTTGATCTGATCGGCTTGATTTTCTGATAACATCAGCTTATTATCAATCAACACACGTGAGATGTCAACATTCATTTGACTCAATATAAATGGGGTAGAGGTTCCATCGTCCTCTAATCGTCTTTTATAACTCACTAACAGATTTTTCAAGGGAGCAAGTTGAGGTGTATCCTTTATATCTTCCAATAGATGATCTATGATCGTCATGGCTTCACAACGTCTTTCGCTGCCTCCGGCAAACCATTTTAATGGTGTCATTCTCATTTTCCTCCTGAAACTCACTTATAAATTTGATAAACTATCATTCCTAACTCTCGCGCCAATATTTCACCCAAATACCCTGTGTAAAAAAGTCAGCAAAAATGGTAATGTCGCGAAAATATTATTCATCATATGCACCGCATAGGAAGGATAAATGCTCTTGGTATAGCGGGTCAAACTAGCAAAGATGATGCCAGATGTTGCAAAGACGAAGATATCTAACAAACTAGGCAGACTTGAAAAATGAGGAAGAGCAAATAAAATTGACGGAAGAAGCAAATCAAGGCCAAATCTCGAATGCTTAAAAAAGGCGTGTTGCAGTAATCCTCTATAGATTAGCTCTTCCATAAGTGGAGTCAGAAAGAACAAAGTTATATAGATACCTAGCTCAGCAAAGTTGGTCCCACTATAACCGATCAATACAGCCCAACCCTCAGCAGTTGACTGAACATGTTTAGCTGTCTGAACGTTAAAAGAGATCTGGAGCACTACCACTAATACTGTCAAAATCGAATACCAAAGCCATTTTTTTCTTGGAATGCGAAAGAGATAACCATGCCCTGTCTTAACCAGAATCCAAATCATGACTCCGATAAATAGCAAACTCAAGAGATTTTGAATCCAGACGAAATTGCCAATCTGGGAAGAAAATTGCCAATAATTTTGGACGATAAGCGTCAGCTGAGAAAGACCAAATACGAAAAATAAGTAAGAGAAGACTGCACTTATTTTGAATAGAAGTCGATACTTTTTCATGTGAACCCTCCTTTGTAAACTCGGAACATCTCTAATATAAGCCATATTCCCCCAAATCCTTACTCCAAATCCTAAAGGGTACTTGAGATTTCCTGAATGGTTAAATAGTGATAAGAAAACATGGATATCTATGCTCTCGTTTCAAAAAATCACTGCCTCCCCCAGATAGGCCTGAGGAAAACAGTGATTCAGTTTTTAGGAATTAGGAATGAATACACGAAATCAATTGATCTTATGATTTTTTGTTTTTCAAGAATTCATCGTATTGTTTTTGCATTTCGTTCAATACTTTTTCGTAGGCACCTTCAGATTTCAATTTTTCCATCAATTCTGGAATAGCTTTATCTGGGTCTACAGTACCAGTGTTGATAGCTGTATCGAATTGTTGCATTGTGTTAGAGATTGCTGAGATTTCAGATTTCACATTGTCAGTGTTAAAGATGAATCCAAGTGCTGGAGATTCTTTAGCTTCAGCCAATTGTTTCTTAGAATCTGCAATTTGTTGATCTGTAACGTTTTCGTTGATGTAAAGGATCCAGTTGTTACCAGTGTTCCATCCACCCATGTGAGTGTTTCCTTTGTAGCCATCAAGTACTTTAACACGGTTTTCTTTTCCTTCAATTTTCTCCCAGTTTTTGCCTTCTGGACCGTAAACAAGACCGTTCAAGAGTTCTGCGTTAGTGTTCAAGAGATTCAACACTTCCATTGATTTTTCTTTGTTCTTAGAGTTGTTTGAGATGACAAAGTTAGCAACTTGTGTTGTTTGGTTTTTCTTGATGAAGTTAGTGATTGGTTTGATTTGGATATCTTTATTCGCAACACGTGAAAGCAAACTGTTACCGTAGTCAGCTGGTCCTACTGTTTCTTCACGAACGAACCAAGTATCTTGTTGAAGGTCAAATGAAGTGTCGCTTGTTGCTACGTCTTTTGGAATGTATCCAGCTTCATAGAATTTGTGAAGAGTCTTCAAGTGTTCTTTAAAGCGAGGCACTTCGTAACGGTTTACGATCTTAGTAGTGTCCCCTTCAAGGTCGATAACGAATGGAAGTCCATTTGGAACTGGGTAGTCAAAGTTATCAGATGGGATGAAGTTCTTAGTAACCGCAAATGGCACTACATCTGGAGCTTTTTCTTTGATTTGTTTCAAGACTGGTTCAAGTGTTTCATATGAAGTGACACCTGAAATATCGATACCGTATTTAGCAAGAAGAGTTCCGTTAAAGGCGAAGTTTTGAGATGATGCAACGTTGGCTGCAACTGGAACTGCGTAAATTTTACCGTTAATGCTGTTACCCTTGATGTAAGCTGGGTCAAGTGCTTTATAAAGCTCTGCCCCTTCTTTCTTGTACAAGTCAGTTAGGTCTGCATAAGCACCTTTTTGAGCATTTACGACATAGTTAGATGCAAAGGCGATATCATAGTTTTCACCAGATGATGTGATAACTGACATTTTCTTATCATAGTCACCCCATCCAAGATATTGGATATCCAATTTAGCACCAACTTTTTCACCGATGATTTTGTTGGCATTTTCTAGCAATTCATCTAAGTTATCTGGTTTGTCACCGATTTGGTACATTTTGATAACAGTTTTTTCACCTGAAGCTGAGTCAGCAGCTTTCTTGTTACCTGAAAGGTTTCCACAAGCAGCGAGACCAGCAGCCAAAGCGACTACACTAGCAGATGCAAAAGCATATTTTTTCCAGTTTTTCATGATAAAAACTCCTTTTTTTATTTTTAAACTTATAAACAATGTAATGATCTTAACTTCACACAAGGGAAGTTTGGAAATGAGAAATGTTCTTCTCAATAAGCACTATTCTTTCACACCACCGATAGTCAAACCTTTTACAAAGTAGCGTTGGAAGAATGGATACAAAATCGCGATTGGAAGGGTTGCGACCACAACCATGGCCATACGTCCTGTTTCTTTCGGTAGAGCAACTCCCAGTTGACCAGATAGGCCGACTGCTTTGGCGATATAGTCCATATTTTGCTGGATTTGCATGAGCAAATATTGCAATGGATACAAGTTGTCACTCTTGATGTAAAGAAGGGCGTTGAACCAGTCATTCCAGAAACCAAGTGCTGTCAAGAGCGTGATGGTTGCGATACCTGGTAGTGACAATGGCAAACAGATTTGGAAGAATATCCGGGCTTCACTGGCACCATCGATACGAGCGGATTCTAGAATGGCTTCTGGAATGGTCTTCTTGAAGAAGGAACGCATCAAGATGATGTTAAATGGCGAGAGAAGCATTGGAATAATCAAGGCCCAAACTGTATCACCAAGTTGAAGTAAACGAGTTACCACGATATAGCCCGGTACCAAACCAGCGTTGAACAACATACTAAGAAGGGCAAAAATCGTAAAGAATCTGCGATACTTAAAGGTTGTCCGTGAAATAGCGTAGGCATAAGTTGTTGTGATAAAAACGTTTGTGATAGTCCCCACCACTGTTACAAAGACTGAGATGAAGAGGGCTTGGAGAATTTTATCCTTAAACTGTGCCAAAAACTCAAAACCGTCTAATCCAAATTGAGATGGGAAGAAGCTATATCCATTTTGGAGGATACTCTTTTCATCTGTCACTGAAATAACGATAACGAATACAAAGGGTAGGATACAAGAGAGGGCAACCAAACCAGAAATGGTACTAAAGAAGATATCCGCTTTCTTACTGAAGGAGTGAATGCCGACATTATCAATTTTTTCTTTTTTAATTTTCTTTTCTGCCATATTCTCCTCCTTTCTAGAACAAGGCTGAGTTTGGATCAACTCGTCTTGCAAGTAAGTTTGATAGGATAACCAGAATCAAGCCGACTACTGATTGGTAGAGACCTGCTGCTGAAGCCATCCCGATATCCGCTGTCTGAGTCAAACCGTTATAAACATATACGTCCAAGACATTGGTTACGTTATAAAGCTGACCAGCATTGTGGGGGATTTGGTAGAAGAGACCAAAGTCTGCACGGAAGATATTTCCGACTGCAAGGATGGTCAATACAGTTACCAATGGTGTCAACTGCGGAATGGTTACATTGCGAATTCGTTGCCATTTGCTAGCCCCGTCCACTGTTGCTGCTTCGTAGTAGGTTGGATCAATTCCCATGATTGTTGCATAGTACATGACACTGCTATATCCAAAGCCTTTCCAAATACCTAGGAAAAGTAGGAGATATGGCCAGATACCCAAATCAGCGTAGAAATTGATTTCCTTCATTCCAATAGATTCTAGGAAATGGTTGAACACCCCTTTATCAATGTTTAGGAAGGCATCTGTAAAGAAACTGATGATAACCCAAGACAAGAAGTAAGGGAACAACATAGAAGTTTGGAAAATCTTAACCATTCTCTTAGAACGGAGTTCACTAAGGATGATGGCAATCCCTACAGATACAATCAAACCGATAAAGATAAAGCCTAGATTGTAGAGGACAGTATTTCGAGTGATAATAAAGGCGTCTTTTGAACTAAACAAGAATCTGAAATTATCGAGTCCGACCCATTTACTATTCACGATACTATCTATAAAACCATTACTGGTCATGTGGTAGTCTTTAAAGGCAACCACGTTCCCAAATACTGGAATGTAGAAGAATAGAATCAACCAGAGTGCCCCTGGTAAAACCATCAAGAGAAAGATCCAGTTGTCTCTCAAGGTTTTTGAAAACTTATTCATAATTTCCTCCCTTTTTTATTTTGATATCCATCTAAAAATTCCTTTTTAGACTTTTGATAACGATTACATTATTAGTATACTCCTATTTGAAGGTTAGGTTAAACTACTAATTATAGAAAAAACTCCACAAATTATTTTATGTGGAGTACTTTTTTAAGAAAGGGATGTTTCACGAGAAACACTCTGCCCAAGGCACGGTGTTCTTGTTTTTAGGTCGTGTAAATGGTTGAAGCTGTCGCAATGGTATGCCACTGGTTGGCTGTTGTGGCTGCGAAGTTCTTGTCTGCGTAGAAATCGTTAAATGGCAGAATTTCTACTTCCAACTCGTCGATGCGGTCAATCTGACCAGCTAGATAAGCCTCGATGCGGCTTTCTGCTCGTTTGATGCGTTGCAAGAGTCCGCCCATACGGATATCGACCGTATCCAATCCAAAGACCTTGTTTTCTTTCAGCCATTGGTGGCTAAAGAGGGCATGGAAGTCTTCAATTTGGCTTCTGAGTTCTGGTAATTCTTGTCTTGCGATTTCTTGCAGACTTTCTTTATCATCCGTTTGGTAGGCCTGACGAATACGCCGTCCCACGTCCACTTTGCTACTTAAAATAGCATTCAACTGAGCCTGAGTTTCAAAGAGGTAGGCATAGTTGCCAGCTTTTTCTTTAATGTTAGCAAGCGTCTCAGCAGCCTGAGCGAAGTGCGGTTTGTCCTGTTCAGGTGTCATGTGCTGGTCAAGGATCGGACAGAGAATATCCTGATAAAAGACATAGCGGTTGGGGTTGATGCCGCTGAGGTTGCCTGGTAGATCTGGCAAGAGGTTAGCAAGGTCAATCTGCATGAAATCCTCAACTGATAGACCTGTATTGGTCTGGAAATGAGCAGACAGTCGGTCTAGGTCATTGCGATAGCTGAGTTCTGCCCAGATTTGCAAACTTGGTAGGACAGAGAATTGGGCTGTTTCCCCACCATTATCCCCCCAACCCGTTACAATGACTTCTTTGATATCATTAGCACGACAGGCTTTGTTGGCCTCGATAGCCACTAGACGGCTGAAATGGTTGTTGGGTGTGAAACCGATCCACTTCCAAGCTCCCCCTGCAAAGGCAAGATCATGGCTAATCTTGTGATGGTTGCGGAAATTGCGGTTGTATTTTTCCTCGCTATCCTGATAATAGTCCCAGTAAACCAAGGTTACACGGTCTTTGAGACGGTCTAGGTAGACACGAGTTTCTTCTGGAATTTCCACATCACGGTCGTACTGGCCATCTGCTGACATAAGTTTAAAGAACATATCGCTCCACATCTGGCAGTGGAAACCATATTTGTCAGCAATATCCAGCACGCGCTCCAAGTGTTGGCACATGAGGAGACTACGATCCACAACACCGTTCAATATCAAGTAGCGTCCCAAACCAACCAAGTGGGCTTCGTCCATCCCGATATTGACCTTGCGAGTTTGTAGTTTAGACAGAGTAGCAAACATACCATCAATCAGGTCATAAACCTTTTCTTCGCCGATAAGAAGGATATCCTCCACATCACGGAGCTCCTGCACTTCTTTGACACCCCATTTAACAAAGGCTGACAAGTGGGCCAAGGTCTGGATGCAAGGCACAAAGGTCATGTCAAACTGCTGGGCATAGGCTTCGATCTCCTGCAACTCCTCAGCCGAGTAGGCTCCACGGAAATAGCCAAAGTAAGGCTGCCCCTCAATCTGGTAGGTGTCTTCCATGTAAAGCTCAAAGGTTGAGTAGCCCATGAGAGCCAAGACCTCAATCATCTGCTTGGCAGCAGCCACATTCAGCACCGCATTTCGAGAACAGTCTGCCATATAGGCTAAATCTTCATAAGCTGCTTGCTCCTCAATCTCTACCTTGTCACCTTCTGCTAGGGATGTTGCCAACAGGGACAAGGCACGATAAAGTTGGTGGGGTTTGCGGTAAGTTAATTGATAGTGTCCACCCTCACCCTTGATAGAGATAGAGGCTTGGTCAGATTGGGCGAGAGCTACCTCTACATCTGGTAGCGAAATGTGCTTTGTCAGCAAGTCGATTGCCTGAGTTTGTTTGGAACTAAGTCCTGTAAATCTTACCATTGATTTTCCTCCTGTAGCCAGTTGACAAGGGCACCGTAAAGATTAGCATCTGCATGATAGGTACAGGCTTGGATGACAGGTGCGACCGTGTATTCTTCGTAGGTCTCGACAAAGTTATCTACAGCCTTCTTGACACCTTGGATAAAATCTGGATTTTGACTGATAGAGCCTCCCAGGCTAATGACATCTGGATCAATCAGATACTGAATATTGAGCAAGCCTTGCGCCAGATTGCGGTTCATGCGCTCAATGGCTTCTTGGCAAAGAGCATTGCCAGCTGCGGCCTCTTGGTAAATCTTGCGACCGTCCCAATCAGTCTGACCAGACTTTTCAATCACGTATCGTACCATATTCCCAGTTGACGCTAGTTGCGACCAGTTGTTGAGTTTTTCAGCAGGGGCAAGGGTTGTCATGTAGCCAAATTCTCCACCCAAGCCGTGGCGACCTCGGTGAAGTCTGCCATTGATAATCATGGCTCCGCCAATCCCTGTCCCAATCACGACACAGGCTGCATTTTCAAGCTCTGGATGAGCTAGCAGTTCACTAAGTCCAACACAGTTGGCATCATTCTCTAGATGTACAGGCAGATGATGATGGGCAAGGGCTTCATACCAAGAAAAGCCGTGGATATAAGGGACAGCACTGAAGCCATCAATCACACCTGTTTCTTGATTGACCGCACCTGGAACGCTCATAGCAATCCCGCTGTAATCCTGTTCTGACAATCGCTGGTCTAGCCAAGCTAGTAAATCTTCCAAACTTTCTGGCGTTGGAATGCTTGTCTTATCCAGTATTTTCCCATCAGGAGTCAGACTGGCAAACTTAATTCCAGTCCCTCCGATATCAATCGTTGCAATGGTCATTGTTTTTACCATAAAAAGGGGCGAATCAGCAGTTAGTCCTTACTTTTTCGCCCCTCCTTTCTTTTTATGTTTACTTTTTGAAATTAAATTTCTTCTTTTTTGAGGAATTCTGTACGAATCTCTTGTGGTGAAATGAGTCCTCTATGAACTGGGTATGGTCGTTCAAGTAGGTCAAGGAAGAGATGTTGACTTTCCGGTACACGTACATTTTCACTACACATATTGTAGTAACGAAGAACATAGCCTTCTTCATTTTCAGCTACCTTAAAGGCTGTTGGACAGATTTGTGGTATGCTGAGAACAGAATGGCTCAAGAGGCTACCAGTCGCAGCCACGCTTCCTTCCTGTCTAGCAAGCTGAAGGCTGGTAAATGGTGTCTGCAAGGCCTTAGCACGACGGAAAGCTGAGAAGCGTTCTTGGGCTTGGTGGCATTCAAGCGCAAACTCAACTTCAAACTCACGCAAGCATTGAGCTTCTGGTGTTGGGAAGTAACCCCAGTCACCTAGCTCACCTGATGCACGCAAAATAGTCACTGCAATGGTGTCGTCTCCAAGGATTTCGTATTCATTTAATCCCTTGTTGGATACAGTCACCCCTTTTTCATCGTCATACAGACTGACAAAGGCTTGTTGGTGTTGAGGATTTTCAGGATTTTCCCATGAAGCAGCTGGTTTGTTTGGTCGTGTCACCACCTCATAGATGCTTTCAGAATCATTGCTTGGACGCGTGTTATGAGTCTTGACCAAGAGGCGGATACGGTGGTCTTTGGCAGTGTTGGTAAAGCGAGTCTTGCAACGGATTTGTGGATTATCAACGAAGACAGTCAGCTCTGTTTCAAGAGGAATGCTTGTCAATTCTTCTGAACGTCCAGCTTCACGCTTCATAAACTCGATGATGCCTTTTTGCTCTTCTTCTAGCTTTTCATCCGCGCTGACAGGCACGGCCAATTCATGTTTGAGCAAAATCTTAGCATAGCGAGCTGTGTTTTCCAAGACCTCATAGCCTTTCAGCTCTGCAAAGATTGGCTCTGTTCCTTTTGGTTGGAAATAGATATACTCGTTTCCGATATCCCCACGGTCTTCGAAGCGGATAAAATCTTCATAGGCTTCGTGAGTTGTCTTATCATAAACTGTGATATTGTCATCCACACTAACCGTTACAAATGGCGTATCAATCACTCCGTTTTGGTAAATACCGTCGCGGTGTTCTTGTTCTCCTTCCAGCAATTGGAAGGTTGTCCAAGAAAGCGGCGCTAGGTGAACTGGAATGGTCACGCGCACTTGTCGGGCGATACGAGCTTGGCGGAACTTGTCTTTTGGTAAATCGTACTCAAAATTAGCTCCGAGGTCTTCAATTTTAGCCTCTACAGGACGCCCATCCAAGTCCTCCACATGGTAACTTGGCAAGGTAAGAGCAGCCATCTTCTTGTAGCCTTCTGTTGGATGCAATTCCTTGAAATCACAAGTCGCAACATCAATCACTGTGCTGACAGTATCGACCTTATCATGCAAGCCTGTATTAATGACAGTAAAGAGATAGTCACTTTGAGCTTTAGCTGTAGCGATTTTACCCTTCCACTCGTTGAGCAGGTTGCTCTTAACAAAGTTTCCGACTTGATTAACCTTGGCAAAACGAGTTTCCATTTCGCGGTGAACTTCGTCCACGCTACAGCCACAGATACTATCATGCGGCGCATTTTGCAAAAGAGTTTTCCAAGCATAGGTCAACTGGTCCTTGTGGTTATGACCACCAGTGATGATAGTTAGTGGCTCCACTACTTGCTCTAGGAGGTTGCTATTTTCTTGGAAGGATTGTTTGAGATAAATACGAGATGAAGAAGTGTTGGCAAGTGTATACCAGCCGTCTGTTTCCTGACTGGTCAACTCACCTGTAACCGTTGATAACTGCTCTGGTAGGGCACTTTCCACAGCTTGGACATATTCATCAAAAGAACTGTGAACAAAGGTCACATCTGGGAAGAGTTCATTTGCCACACGAATGGCTTCACTCAGATTTTTCTGTACAGGCTGGTGGTCACAGCCGTTCATCATCAACCATTGGTTAGTCGAAGCGTAGGCACGCACATCTGACAATTTTTGTTTCCAGAAGGTCAAGGCCTCTTCTTTATCAACTGGGATTTCATTCCCGTTACTGTACCAGTTGGCAAAGAGGATACCGAGGACACGACTTCCGTCCGCACCCTGCCAGTACATTTCTGAAAACTGGGAAGTAAACTGCTCATCTTCGAGGACTTGGTTATCAAATCCAATCGGCTTCACACCACGACCAAAGGCTGCCACGTGAATGCCTGATTTTTGAAGAATTTGAGGCGCTTGTCCCATATTTCCAAAGGTATCTGGGAAGTAACCAACCTGAGTTGATTTGCCCCATTTTGCACATTCTGCTTGACCAATCAAGGTATTGCGGACATTGGCTTCACTTGAAATCAAGTAATCATCCTGCAAGATATAAAAGGGACCAATTTTAAGTTTGCCCTCGTCGATGTAGCGTTGGACTTTGTCGCGATTTTCAGGACGAATTTGCAAGTAGTCATCAAGGACAATGGTTTGACCATCCAAATGGAAGCTCTTGAACTCAGGGTCATTTTCAAAGAGATCAAAGAGATTGTCAAATAATTCCACCAACTGCATACGGTGGCTTTCAAAGGGCAAGTACCACTCACGATCCCAGTGACTATGTGAGATAATATGTACGACAACATTTTCCATGAAGTAAAACCTCATTCTAAATTTAAATTTTTATTGTTAACGTTTTAAATGTAAATTTGTGATTCTTTCCAAGAATCAGTTGCGCTAAAGCGTGTTCCTTAGCGGATATCCAAGTAATCCAAGACCAATTCACAAAACATCATGTTGGCCCAAGAGAACCATTCACGAGAATAAAGAGTTGGGTCATCTACGTGGAAGCTTTCATGCATAACACCTGTACCACCATCGCAAGCAACCAGCTGATCCAGCAAGAATTTCTTCTCTGCTTTATCTGTCGTTGTCAAACCTTGGATAGAAAGGGCAATTGGCCAGATATAGCGATAGAAGGTATGAGAACTTCCGAGACCGCTAGCGTATTCTCCTTGGTAGAAGTATGGATTTTCAGGGCTCAGAATGGTGCGACGAGTTGCTTGATAAACTTCATCATCGACCGAACAGTAACCCAGATAAGGTGCAGCCAGCAGACTTGGTACGTTTGGATCATCCATAATGCTGGCATTTCCTAGGCCATCCACTTCAAAGGCATAAATCTTTTCGCCCTTACTGTTGGTGGTGTAAGCATAGTTTTCAATTCCTTCTTGGATCTCATCCTGAAGACGCTTAGCGTCTGTGATAACACTCTCGCTATCAGCTAGATTCAATTCTGTAAAGATCTCTTGCACATAACCCAAGACTACTACAGCAAACATATTTGACGGAATCAAGTAACTATACTGACAGCAGTCATCACTCGGACGAAAGGCTGACCAAGTCATACCTGTCACTGCAAAATCAGGTCCAAAGCCATCATTTACCAAGGTGTCTTCCTTACGATCGGTATCACGAACAAAACGATAAGGAGAGTTCTTGTGGTCTTGTTCTACCTTCCACAGATGAAGAATTTCCTTTGTCGCTGCGACAAAAGTCTCATCAAACTGGCTAGTCTCGCCAGTCTCTTTCCAGAGGAGATAAGCCAACTGCAAAGGATAGCAAAGCGAGTCCACCTCATACTTGCGTTCCCAAATCCAGCCGTTAAGGTCTGTGTGGTCAGTCTCATGGTGACCCTTCCAGTTTTCCTCAATGTTGAAGGAGTTAGCATAGGGATCCTTAAGTATCAAGGTCATCTGACGTTTAACCAAACCTGCAATGGTCTGACGCAGGAGGTCATCTCTTTTGGCCACATGCAAGTAGGGTCTGAGTTGGGCTGTCGAATCCCGAAGCCACATTGCAGGAATATCCCCAGTCAAGACAAAAGTTGAACCGTCTTCTAAGATTTCAACCGTATTGTCCAAGGTGTCTGTGTAGCAACGCTCGAAAACATCCACCCACTCTGGATGGTCCTTAGCCCGCTCTGCCACTTCATCTAGCCATTCTCTAACAATTTCTTTTGAATAAATCATCGTGCAGTATCCTCTTTCAAACAAGTTTCATTTTCAGTATATAGCTTTTGAGACAGAAAATACATACACAAATGATAGTCATTTTTCTACAAAATAGTTATCTTTGAAACTCCTTTTCTATAGGTTATAATTTTCTGATATAATGTAGAAAAACAGCTAAAGGAAAGACTATGAAACCACTACTTGAAACCATCGATACCCGCTTTGGAACTGCCAGCAAGCATGCCTTTTCTCGGGGAAATACCCTGCCATACACAGGCGTGCCTTTTGGTATGAATTACTTTGTGCCCCAGACCAGTGACCAGGATGGATCTTGGTTTTTTGATCCACATCTGCCTATTTTTCAGGGGATTCGTTTAACCCACCAGCCCAGTCCTTGGATTGGGGACTACTCTTGGCTCCTTCTGACACCTGTCACAGGCCAGATAGGTGGAGACAGCCTCTTCTATCGTCAGTCTTCCTATGATATGGATAAGGCCTCTTTCCAACCTCATTATCTGAAAATTTTCTCCCTGCGCTATCAGATTGAAACCCAGCTCACACCGACTTGCTACGGTACTTCTATTCTTTTAGAGCAAAAACAAGGCAAAGCCCTCTCCCTCTACCTTCACGCAGCAGATGAACTGACAGTAGAACAAGTAGATAAGCGAACTCTTGCCCTGCGACAAGAAGGTAAAACTGAAACCAACAAAAATCCACTAACTATGTTCACTGCCCTGCAAATGAATACGGATATCCTTGCTATCAACCAAGAAGGTGGAGACTGGCGAATCGACCTGGCAGATAGTCATGCTGAAATTCAGCTAGCGACTTCTTTCATCTCTCACTCTCAGACTCTGCTTAATCTACCTCAAGAAGATTTTGATAGCTGTAAAGCAAATGCCCAAGCGAATTGGGAAAATCTCCTCCATCGTTTTGACATTATAGAGACAGGAGAAGCTGACCGAACCTTCTTTGATCACTGCCTTTACAGACTCTTCCTCTTCCCACAGACTTTTTATGAGGTTGATGAATCAGGGCAAGCCATCCACATAGATTTGGCTACTGGAACTGTCAAGCCTGGTGTCCTCTTCAGCAACAATGGTTTCTGGGATACCTTCCGTACCACCTTCCCCCTCTTTGCTCTTATCATACCGGAACACTACCACCGCTTCTTAGAAGGATTTCTCAATAACTACCGCGATACTGGTTTTCTTCCAAAATGGCTAGCTCCAGATGAACGGGGTATGATGCCAGGTACACTTTTAGACGGTATTATCGCAGATAGCGTCTGCAAAGACATGGCCCCTGACCTAGAAGAAGAACTCCTCCAAGCCATGCTTGAAACAGCCAGCAAGGCCGACCCTCTCGGCATCAATGGTCGTCACGGACTAGCCCAATACCAAGAACTAGGCTACCTCTCTACCGACCACCACGAAAGCGTCAGCCACACCCTAGACTATGCCTATAGTGACTTTTGTATCGCCAGCTGTGCCAAAAAACTAGGGAAAATAGAAATCGCCGAAACCTACAAGGTTGCATCACAAAATTACCGCCATCTATTTGACGCTGAAACAGGTTACATGCGAGCGCGTGATGGTCAAGGAAACTTCCGCCCTGACTTCTCTCCTTATGGTTGGGGGCATGATTATGCCGAATGTTCAGCCATCCAAGCAACTTTAGGCGTTCTCCACGACATCCCAGACTTAATCCAACTTATGGGTGGAAAAGAAACCTTCAGCAACTATCTTTTGAAAACCTGTCAAGATGCTCCCCTCTTTGAGACAACAGGCTATGGTTACGAAATTCACGAAATGAGCGAAATGGCTACTGCTCCTTTTGGACAACTCGCCATTTCCAACCAACCTAGCTTCCACATTCCTTATCTATTCCGCTACAGCGATTACCCTGACTACACTGCCCTTCTCATCAAGACGCTCCGTCAGAAAGCTTTTCAGCCAAGTTGGGAAGCCTATCCTGGCGATGAAGACAATGGTAGTCTCTCAGCCTGGTACATCTGGTCAGCTCTCGGATTTTATCCGACCTGTCCAGGCAAACCAAACTATGATCTCGGAATCCCTCTCTTTAATCACCTCCGTATCTACCTAGCTAAAAAAGATAAATGGTTGGATATCCATACTAAACAAAACCACAGCCATTTTAATTTTGTAAAAGAATGCCGACTGGACAAGATCTCTGTATCTAGCATTCAACACCAAGACCTCTTGAAAGCTGATCAGCTAACCTTTACACTTAGCTGGTTACCAAGTCACTAGCTAGTAGACAAAAGAACCTTTGTATCGTGCAAAGGTTCTTTTATTTTATGAAACTTGTACTTGAGCTTGATCAACCAGTTGTCCATCCACAGTTAGATTTAGATAGAAATCCAAGGTCTTATCAGCAGCAAAATACAGGGTTGGTAGGCACAAATCTTTTTTGCTTTCCCCTGCTTGGAATTGAAGGAATTGAATCTCGTCCTGATAGGCGACACCATGGACACCTGTCCCCGGTTGAATCGAAATCTTAGCCTCTAAAGAGGAGCTACTTTCGCTACGTTCAATCCTAAAATGAAGAGTCTCTCCCTTTGTCACAGCTAGACTTTTTTCTGCAAATGCTAGCCCCTGAACAACTTCTTTTTTTGATAAGCTAGGAGTTTTATAGAGTGAAATTTTGGTCAGTACAGGTAAATCCTGTGACTCTGTAATCATCACGCGCACCTTCTGTGCCTCTACTAGCGGACCTCGCAGGAGGCGCTTATGACCAACTGTAAAGCCCTTACCAAATTCTTGCCAGACGCCGTCCACCTCTACTTGCACATGAAAAGCCGCAATTCGTTGCCCTAGCTTCAAATCTTCTCTTAACTCAATTACATCAAAAGTTTTAGGTGATCCTAAGTCGAGTTCTAACTGGATGGGCAAGCCTGCATCGCTTGCCCAAGAGCTGGTCTTAAGGCCATCTGTCAAATAGTGACAGGCAAAGTCTGCTGAAAGAGCAGGACCAAATACCTTAGCTCCCAGAGCCAAATCTTCTTTATAGAGCTCATTACGATAGGCCGCAAATTCATAGAGGCGTTCAATATCCTTTGCATCAAAGAGCCCATCTTGATCCGGCGGAATATTAAGTAGGAGTGGGGTTCCTCTCCCCACTGAGTGAAAATAGATTTCGACCAACTCCTCAAGAGACTTAGGATCCTGGTCTTCATGGTAAAACCAGCCCGGCCGGATGGAAACATCTGCCTCACCGATTGAAAAAATCGTGCCCGAGGGATCTCCGTGCTGAAGATAGTCCAGCTCTGCTTCTGTTCCTAGTTTATCAGGATTCACCTTTTGCCATAGGGGATCACCTGCATATCCTCGTTCATTGCCAATCCAGCGGATACTAGTGCCTTCTGTTGAAAAAATTAAGCAATCGCCCTGCAGTTCACGAATGGTTTCAAACCATTTTTCAAATTCATAATTGACCTTTTGAGCGCCCTCTCCTCTGGCACCATCCATCCAGACCTCAGCAAATTTCCCTGCATTACCATAGGCAGGATTTGATAAAGTCTCCTTCAGCTGAGCCAGATAATAGGCATTATAGTCCTCTTCTCGGTTCACATGATAGAGGGGGCTGTGGGCGTCCCACGGAGATAGGTAGACCCCCATATCCATATCAAACTCTGTGGCAGCTTGGGATACTTCAAGGAGCAAGTCTCCCTCTCCATTCCTCCAAGGACTGGCCTTGACCGAATAATCTGTATGAACTGTCGGATAGAGGACAAAGCCATCATGGTGCTTGACCACCAAAATCAACTTCTTAAAGCCCGTTTCCTTGAGCACGCGCACCCACTCACGCGCGTCTAACTTTGTCGGGTTAAAACGTACAGGATCCTCCTGACCTATCCCCCATTCCTGGTTATAAAAGGTATTAGGTCCAAAATGGATAAAGGCTGCTAGTTCATCCTCTAAATACGCTAGCTGGGCCTGACTAGGCAAGGGCCCATGCGGTTTTATTTCTCTTACCATACTACTTCCTATCTACATTTTTCTTTACTTTTTTGGCATGTACTTGCAATTCTGTTAACGCTAGTGGATTTACCAATTTTTCAAATCGAAGACGAAGGGCATAGGTTTCCACCTTGTCAAATTCAAAACGAAGCTCCTCATCTTTGTCGCTTGACACTTTTCGGATAGCTGATACAGGGCGCCAATTCTCCTCTTGCTTGAGCAGGGAATCCTTATCCAAATGATTTGGAGTCCGAGGTAAAGTAGGCTCATTCCCTACATAATAATCAATAAAGCTAGGCTCCACCGCCAGGTATTCTTGATTTTCAACATAATACAAGGTCACGTTATCCACAAATCGCGGTTTTAAAATCCCTGCATCTCCAAAAAGAATGCCCACGCTGGCTTGCTCTGACTTGGTAATCCAAGTATTGGCTGTCGATTTCTTCCGAGCAATGACCTTGTCATTGAGGTAAGAGGCTGGGTGATTAGGCTCTGAGTGAGAAGCAAAGACCAGAGGCAGGTTAGACCCTGTCCACTGATTGGAAATAACTTCTCCATCTACACTAGCATCTGTCACATGAATGGTGACTGTTGCTGGCAACTCACAGCCCACTACCTGTCCTGTGAGAACGCATTCTCCTACCTGAGCATAGACTTGAGGATCGAGTTCATTCCAAGTCACCTTGGCCGTATCTCTTCTGCCATCTGATAAGACTAGCTTGACTCGATCTGGTAAGTGTGGGGGTTCCTTGACAAGCGTCCAAACCCTCTCAGGCTCAATAGCGCAAATCCCTTGAACACAAACCTGAGCAGAAGCCTTTAAATTCAGACCTTCTAGCTGACCAGATACTGTAAACTCATGAAATCTTGCCAAAGCTTCTTCAGGAATCTCCTCCCAAACAACCTTGACTCGTTTTGCACTACCGAACTCATAGTCCACCAAGATCGATGATGGAAACTGTGGATAAGTCCCCTTAGCTGTATACAAGCGAAGTGGTCTTACAGAAACTGCTCGGCCTAGCGAAGTATTTTCTGCCACCTGCAAATGAGTTTGATAGGTCTTTCCTTGATAAATGGCGCGAATAGCCAAGTCGCCTGCAGACAAGCAATAAAGCACTCCCTGCTTGATAATGGCGTGGGCACTACCACTCGTCTCCCAAATCACTTCACTATTCCCCACCTTGTTCACAGGGTTATCCACAATTTGTGGATAAAGTCCAATCGCTGGGGAATCCCCTTCTTGTAATCCTGCCTGCTTGTCCACTCGAATCTCAAACAAGCTCTTATTTTTCACTGGTTGGGTAGCCAAAGCCTCTCCCACTAAGATATCAAAACTTGCTGGCTCTAGCCCTCTGGCACTGGCCTTTACTCTTACTTGGCCTGCCTGCTCCAAGCTCTGAACCAAAAGTACACCTCTGCCATGGAAGGCTTTCCGCTTAAACCGACTATTTTTCTGAGCCTGATAACGTTCACGACTGGCCTGCCTGCCATTATCCACACCTACAATGCGAGCAGGGCCCTCAATTTTAAAATGAAGCTGATTGGAAGCACTCGGCACCCAATTTCCATCCTTGTCCAATACATCAAAATAGAGATAGAGGAGGTCTTGCCCATCTGGCTCCAGTTGTGATTTATCGGCATGTAACCCGATTTTGGCTGGCTTACCTGCAGTTACCACCCTATCTTCTGCTACAATCTGACCTTGACGGTCATAGGCTACAGCATGTAATTCTCCTGGTTGATAAGGCAAACGCCATTCGAGATAGAGTTGGCCAGAACCTTCTCCCTCTTGGTATTTTCTGCCATCTGAAGTCCATTTTTCCTGAAAAGTCTTCCTACCTTGAGATTTTCCATTGAGAAATAGCTCTACAAAACCAGCATTTGAATACACTCGAACAGGGATATCCCCATACTTATCCACAACTTGTTGATAACTCTTGTGGATTTCCCAATTCCAGTGGGGCAGGATATGAACCATAGGCTGCTGATCTAGTGCCAACCACTGACTTTGATAGAGATAATAATCATTTTTAGGAATCCCTGCCGTATCCACGATCCCAAAATAGGAACTCTTGACAGGTGTGTCATTTTGGTTGTGCCAAGGAGTCGGCTCACCGATATAGTCCACTCCTGTCCAGATAAACTGACCCGCATAGTCTAGCCGATTTCTATCTGCTATCCAAGAAGCCGTCGCTGTCTTCCCCCAAGGAACCCGATCATTGCCATAGTCTGACTGTTCAAAATTCCGCACGCGGCGATTATCACCAACCCATTCCTTATCTGGGCGAAAATAGCTATCACGCGTTCGGATAGCCGATGAGGTTTCAGATCCATAAAGTCGCCACTTGGAATGTCTTTTGCGAATCCCATCAATATTGTCTTCTGAGTAATTCAAGCCCACCACATCCAGCAAATCAGCAATCTTTTCATGACCTCCAGAACCATCTCCGAAGCGGAACTGGTCCATTCCCATGGTCACAAAACGGCTATCATCAACCTCCTTAACCCTTTCTAGCAAGCGTTTGATAGTCTTCAATGAATGAGCATCGCCATTTGCTTCACTGACTTCGTTTCCCAAGGACCACATAAAGATAGCTGGATTGTTCTTGCCACGCTCAATCATGGTGCGTAAATCATAATCTGACCAGAAATCGCCTGCTTTCGCTTCTGGATGAGTCGCTTCTTCCTCAAAAAAGCGACCATAATCATATTCTTTCTTGCCTCCATACCATGTATCAAAGGCTTCTTCTTGAATAAGTAGCCCCATTTTAGCAGCCACATCCAGCAAGATGCTACTGGCTGGATTATGGGTGATTCGAATAGCATTGACCCCCATTTCCTTCATCTGGCGCAAGCGTCTCTCGGCAGCTGACCTGTTTTCCACAGTTCCCAGTGCTCCATAGTCATGGTGGAGACAAACCCCATGAATCTTCAACCAGCGACCATTGAGAAAGAAGCCCTTATCCGCTTGCCAATCCATATAACGGTAACCAAAAGTCTCCTCTTCTTCATCAACCAAAATGCCATTTTTGTAGAGGCGAGTCTTCAATTGATAGAGACGAGGGTGGTCAATATCCCAAAGCAAGGGGTGAAAAATTGATATGGCTTGTTTGAAAGAATATTTGTCCCCAGACTCAATTACTAGAGAGTCTGTCGCCTGCCAGTCTGAAACCTGTTGTCCATCATACCAGATACTCTGCTCCAAATACACCGACACGGACTGAGGTCCATCATTTGAAACCTTACTTGTAAGCTGAGTTTCCACCCATCCATCTCTTTGTTCCTTGAGCTTGGGACTTTCTATCTTAATCCCATACAAATCCAGATGTACCGAATCTGTAATCAATAATTTTACTTCTCGATAAATACCGCTACCAGAGTACCAACGACTGCTAGGTTGCTGATTTTCCACAAAAACTGCAAGCTGGTTGGCCGTCCCATCATTTCTTAGATAAGGCGTGATATCATAAGAAAAAGGTGTGTAGCCATTGGGATAATAACCCAGCACTTGCCCGTTGATATAGACTTGGGCATTCATGTAAACCCCGTCAAACAACAAACGCACCGATACAAGACTGGCATCTTCTTCCAAGTAAAACTGTGTCCGATACCAGGCCTGACCCCCGTTTAACTGACCACCCTCATTTTGCGCTGGCGAATACTGGTCAAAATCATTGTAAATACTCCAGTCATGTGGCACTTGAATAACCTGCCAATTTTCCCTCTGAAAATCCGACGCCAAGGCCTCTTCCTTCCCCACCTCTTGGTTAAAAAACCAGTGATTTCGTAAAACTTCTTCTCTTCTCATACAAGCATTCCTCTTTAAACGAATCGATATAGTTGACTATAGCACAAAACAAAAGCGCTTTCAAGACTTCCTCCATCACTCCCTAAATACTCAGAAAAGATTCTATAATTTGTAGAGGAGGATTTATTCCTCAAAGCTACAAGGGTAATGCAAAAAGAGCCTGTTGCCAAGCTCTTTAGTCTATTATTTCTTCTCAGCACGTAGAGCTGACAAGATTTGTGTACGAATATCATCCACACCATTTGGCGTATTTGGTAAAAAGATGGTTTGATTTCCTTTAGAGGCAAAGGTATTCAAGGTATCCAAATACTGGTTGGTCAAGAGGATGGACATGATTTGTTCTTCTGTCATGCCAACATTGGCTTCCTTGAGTTCGGTGATAGACTCTGCTAAGCCATCCACAATCGCCTTACGTTGTTGGGCAATCCCCACACCATGGAGGCGATCTTTTTCTGCTTCGGCTTCAGCTGCAGTGACGATTTTAATCTTATCAGCTTCCGCCAATTCTTGCGCTGCGACCCGCTTGCGCTGCGCCGCATTGATTTCATTCATGGATTGCTTGACTTCTGCATCTGGTTCGACCTTGGTAATCAAGGTTTTCACGATAATATAACCGTAAGTAGTCATTTCTTCTGCTACTTGGTGTTGAACTTCAAGGGCAATCTCATCTTTTTTCTCAAACAATTCATCCAAGGTTAATTTGGGAACAGAAGAGCGAAGAGCATCTTCGATATAAGATTTAATCTGAGATTCTGGACGCATGAGTTTATAGTAGGCATCTGTCACGCTCTGCTCATTAACACGGTACTGAGTCGCTACATTCATCATAACGAACACATTGTCCTTGGTCTTAGTCTCAACCACAATATCACTTTGCAACAAGCGCAACTGAATCCGCGCTGCAATCGAGTCAATCCCAAAAGGCAAGCGAATATGAATGCCGCTATTGGCAACCTTTTGGAATTTCCCAAAGCGTTCAATAATCGCCACCGACTGCTGACGAACCACATAAACTGTACTCAGTGTGACTATCACCAATAGGAGCACACAAACCACCACAAAAATCATCAAAAATGTTGTTATCATCGCGACGACCTCCATCATTATTTTTTTTCTGTATTATAGCACATTTAAAGAAGGATGTGCAGTTTTTACTGCGATTTTTCCTGAAATGTCAATAATTAGAGGTGAATTGTCACATTGTCGTCAAATCTCTTGCTAAAACAACTCTTTATAAAACTCAATCGTTTCTTCTAAGGTTGGCATAAATGGATTTCCTGGTGCGCATGCATCAATCAAGGCATTCTTAGAAAGGTATTCAAAGTCGAAATCTTTTTCTTCAATACCAAGTTCAGTCAATTTCTTAGGAATACCTACTGTCTCAGAAAGCTTTTCAATCTCAGCAATCGCATAGTCGGCACACTCTTCATCTGATTTACCTTCTACATGAAGTCCCAAGGCTTTAGCAACATTGCGGAAAGCTTCTGGTACACGTTTAGCATTTTCACGTTCTATAACTGGTAACAACATGGCACAACAAACACCGTGTGGCAAGTTATATACTGCACCGAGTTGATGAGCCATTGAGTGAACATAACCAAGACCAGCATTGTTAAAGCTCATACCACCAAGGAAAATAGCATTGACCATACCTTCACGCGCTTCAATATCGTGTCCATTTGCTACAGCGCGAGGAAGGTATTCCTTGATAAGCTCAATAGCACCAATAGACAGTTTCTTGGTTACATCATAAGCACCAGGTGTTACCAAAGCTTCAACAGCGTGAGTCAGAGCATCCATACCTGTCGCAGCAGTCAAGGCTTGAGGTTTTGAAATCATCAATTCAGGGTCATTAACAGAGATAAGAGCAAGGCTATTTTTATCAACCATTACCATTTTAACCTTGCGTTCTTCATCAGTAATCACGTAGTTAATAGTAATCTCTGCAGAAGTTCCTGCGGTTGTATTGATAGCCACAACTGGCAAGCCTTTTTTAGCAGACTTATGAAGCCCTTCATAATCCTGTGGTTTTCCACCATTTGTTGCTATGATAGAAATACAACTAGCTGCATCCTGTGGAGAACCCCCACCAAGACTGATGATAAAATCACATCCATGTTCTTCCAAAGCAGCTACCCCATCTGTGACATTCTTACAAGTAGGGTTTGGCTCTACATCGCTAAAGATGACATATTCAATTCCTTCTGCATCTAGCGGTTTTAAAACCTTAGGCAAAATGTCACTTCCTTCGATGAACTTATCTGTCACCAAAAGCGCCTTTTTATAGCCAAGTTCCTTGATATAAGGACCCACTTCATTTACAACACCTTTTCCAATAAGGTTGACTGCCGGAACATAAAATGTAGCCATATAATTTTCCTCCTGCGCCTTCGCGCTATATATTTAACATCATTATATTACTTTTTGTATTCGTTTTCAATCATTTGTGAAATATCTAACAAATATTTTTAAAAGGAGTGAAATTTGATTATTATTTATAAGATCCTTTTCCAATATGACACTCTGCTCCTTGAAACAAAATTGCATCTACCAAAGATAACAGCTATAGGCTATCCGCCGACACATGAAATGGGCTACACATCAGCCCCTATTTCAAAAAACCGACTAGCTCCTATGAACTAGTCGGTTTCTCATCAATGCGCCAACATTTCTTGGGCAATTTCTTGGCCAGATAGGTTATCTGGGTAGTAGGTTGGCCAGTTATCCATTTCTTCAAAGAGGGCTTCTTGGCTTGTGCCTCCAAAGAAGATATGGAAATGTTCTGCCTTAACTGGGGCGATATTATGGTCACTAAACTGAACATACTTGAATTGTCCAGCATCCGCATCTGTCGCTTCAAAGAGGAAGCGCACGCCACGATTTCCTTTCTTATAAGTCAAGATTTTCTTACCAACATACTTGTAAGTATATTTCTTGCTTTGTCCACCTTGAACAAATTCCATAGTGTTATCAGTAATGTTAATCTTAGTCACATCTGTCTGATAGCCTTTTGTATAGTAGGCCTTGTACTCAGCCTGAGTCATCTTACCAGTCAACTTAGCCTTGTAGTCAAAGACTTGGTCAAAGGTTCCATCTTCAAGGAAAGGATAAACTGATTGCCAGTTACCTGCATAGTCACTCAAGGTGCGGTCCTTGACGTCTGCATCCTCAAAGTAACCATTTTGAACTGTCTTGGTATCCTCTGCCTTTTCAGGTTCGATAGCTGGGCCTTCTTGGTCTGTTGTTTGTTTTAAAGCCTTGAGGTTTTTCTTCATGATAGAGATGTAGTTTTCTCCAGCCTTGGTATCCTCTTCTGTCAGACTTTCTAAAGGATTGAGGACATCTGTTTTGACACCTGCTTCTTTTGAAAGTGTGTTAGCAAGAGCTTGTGAGGCATTTTCTTCAAAGTAGATATAGGCAATTTTATTTTTCTTGACATACTCTGTCAATTCTGCCAAGCGAGCAGCTGATGGCTCGGCATCTGGAGAAAGGCCTGAAATTGCGACTTGTTTGAGTCCATAGTCCAAGGCGAGATAGTTAAAGGCTGCGTGTTGCGTTACAAAGCTCTTTTGTTTGGCTTGAGACAATCCTTCTGCATACGCCTTATCCAAGACTTGTAATTTTTCGATATAGGCAGCAGCATTCTTCTCAAAGGTCTCTTTTTTATCAGGATAATCTGCTGACAAGCTATCACGGATGTGCTCTACAAGTTTAATGGCACGGACTGGTGATAACCAAACATGGGGGTCAAACTCATGGTGATGGCCTTCTTCTCCATGGTCATGGTCTCCCTCTTCTTCCTCACCACCTGGCAAGAGCAACATATCACCTGTCGCCTTGATGGTTTTGACCTTTTTCTTATCCAAGGTATCTAGCAATTTAGGGACCCATGTTTCCATGTTTTCATTTTCATAAACGAAGGTATCTGCGTCTTGGATTTTAGCAACTGCCTTGGCAGACGGTTCATATTCATGGGGTTCTGTCCCAGCACCGATGAGGAGCTCTACATTAGCCGTATCTCCTGCGACTTGCTTGGTAAATTCATAGACAGGGTAAAAGGTTGTCACAATATTTAGTTTGCCATCTGCCTGCTTTTGATTAGAACAAGCTACTAAAAACAAGGCACATAGACTGGCGAGTAATAAGCTAATTTTTTTCATGTTCATCTCCTATTTGATAAAACGTCTTACTAAACTAATGAGTAAAAAGACAGTTACAAAAATAATGGTAATACTTGCACTTGCAGGTGTTTCTGCATAGTAGGAAATGTAAAGTCCTGCTACCATTCCCAAAAATCCAATAGCACTGGCAAGCAGCATAACCGATTTAAAGTTTTTCCCCAGACGCAGGGCAATACTAGCTGGCAAGACCATAATGGTCGATACCAGAAGAGCTCCCGCAGCTGGAATCATAAGGGCAATGGCCACACCTGTCACCATGTTAAAAAGAATGGACATGGTACGAACAGGCAAGCCATCCACAAAGGCCGTATCCTCATCAAAGGTCAAAATGTACATCGGACGAAGGAAGAGGAAGGTCAAAATCAAGACAACCGCCGCAATGACAAAGAGGGAAATGACCTGCTCTTCGCTGATAGTCACAATCGAGCCAAAAAGATACTGGTCCAAACTCATTGAGCTAGAGCTTTTACCCTTGCTCATGACAATCAGAGAAACAGCCAGACCTGTTGACATGAGGATAGCTGTCCCGATTTCCATAAAGTTCTTGTAAACCGTACGGAGATACTCCAGAAAGACCGCCGCAATCAAGACAATAGCAATAGTAGAAATAGTCGGAGAAATCCCCAGAACCAGACCAAAGGCTACACCCGAAAGCGAGACGTGGCTGAGGGTATCACTCATCAAACTCTGACGACGCAAGATAAGGAAGGTTCCCAATACTGGCGAGAAAAGACTCATAGCAATAACGGCCAGAAAGGCACGTTGCATAAAGTCATAAGATAACAAACTAAGCATGGCCCACCTCCTGATCATTCTCATGAACGTTGAAACAACGCCATGGCGAGTCTTGGTTACGTACTAGATGAATATTGCGGTCCGCATAGTCCTTAACTTCTTCAGGGTCATGAGTAATCATCAAAACAGCCTTGCCGTGATGATGAGCGCTGTGGTGCATGAGTTCGTAAAATTCGTTTTTACTTCCTGCATCCATCCCCGTTGTCGGCTCATCTAGGACAAACACATCTGGGTCAGAAGCAAACATACGCGCAATCACCGCTCGCTGCTTTTGCCCCCCAGATAGAGAACCCAAGCGTTTGTCTCGGTGTTCCCACATGCCAACTGAGTCCAGACTAACCTTGATATGCTCCTCATCATGAGCATTCAAGCGACGGAACCAACCTTTTCGTGGATAGCGTCCCGACTTGACAAATTCATAAACCGTACTTGGAAAACCTGCATTAAAACTGGCAATCTGTTGAGGAAGATAGGCTATTCTCAATTTCTTACCCTGCGTATTTGTCTTTGAAATGGTTACCTTACCAATGCGTGGTTGGAGGATTCCAAGACTGGCCTTGATGAGTGTCGTCTTAGCCGCCCCATTTTCCCCTGTCAAGGTCACAAATTCCCCACTATCAACACTATAATTGATATGTTCAAGAACAGGCTCCTTATCATAATAGAAGGACAAGTCCTCTACCGTAATATATCTCATTATTTGATTTCTCCTACTAAAGCAGTCAAAAACCGCTGAATCACTTTTTGTTCATTTGGAGTAAACTGAGTAGCCACTTGTTCATAGGTTAAAAGTGTATGCTCATGGTGATGATGATGCTCCTCAGCAATTGGACGAGCCAAATCAGTCAACTGATAAAAAATTACACGCGCATCCTTAGGATCTTTAGATGTTTCCAACATCCCTTCCTTGACCAAAGACTTAATAGCCTTGGTAACTGCCGCCTGACTGACATTGAGACGACGGGCCAACTCTGAATTTGTTAAAGATTCCTCTGACAAGAGCATGAGGATATGCTCCTGGGTATTGGTCAGAGCCACCTCGCTAGTGCAATGACCTATTAGGATTTCATGCTGATTTTCTGCCTGCAAAATCACCTCATTCAAAAAAGCATCGATATCCTTCGCTAGCTGTCTCATATTTGACTCCTTTCCTTTTGGACTTCTCTTTTTTAAGAGAAAAATACTATTCTTTGAAAAATTATTTACTGGTTAATTATATCACAACCAAAAAAAGAGTCAAGAAAAAACGTGAAAACTAGTTTCATCCTTGAACTCTTCTATATTATGATCTATTGAAATTCCTTGACATCTCCATCATAAGTCGCCCAGTCTTTACTGAAAAAGCGCTCATTCAGATGATAAGTCGGAGCTGGTGTGGGATTGGATAGGAAAGGATCAACGGCCTTATCAAATGCCAACCAACCTAACCAACCAAGGTGAATGGTATCCTTCATAAAGAAAGCTTCCCCACCGTCCTTAGAAAAATCTGCTATATTGGTAAAACCTTGACTTTCTAACTGGTAGCGAATCTTCTGCACCGTTTGTTGGTACATATCCTCTCGTAAACCAGCATAGTCCATCCATTTTTTATTAACAGGTGGAATGATAAAAATCGGGTTTACCTTGGATTTAGAAAACTGTGTCAACACTAACTGCAAGTCATTATATTCTGGCGACTTGAGATAGGTAAAATTTTTCTGAGAATCCTTTAATTTATTCAAATCCTTCTTAATCTGTGTATTATAGAAATAATTCTCCATTCCCAGATCATTATTAGAAGTATTCTTTTCTGCATCTGCTTTGACAACATCTTCTATAGCTTGATAAGAAAACTGATCTGGCAAGGTCTTTAAATACTTAGCTACATGCTTATCGTATTTGAAATAGCCTCTAACCGAAAACTGACCAAAAAAGGAAGCTTGACGTTCATTAAAACGAGCCAATAATTCAATCATTTCATTGTCTGCCGTCGACAATTCTTCTTTACTTGCCAACTTCTGAACCAGGTCCTTCATAGCTACATTTGGAAACTGCTGTAGTAAGCGGGTCGCTGCATATTGACTAGCCTGATCTCCAGATTGATGTTCCAGAAAACTCGTCAACTGATCCCCATTAAAATACTGCTGGAAGGCTGCTGGCTCATAGCCATTTTTACTAAACCACTGGGGCGAGATGACATATACAACTTGTTTATTCTCCAGTTGTGGCAACATCTGTTGCATCCCAAAATACTGGTTGAGCGATGCAGCTCCCCTCTGTCCTAAAAGATAGGGGCGATAAGAGCGGTTGTATTTCTCAGCCAATACCGCAGGATGGGCACCGTCAAAACGAAGCCATTCACTGGAGCCAAAGAAGGGAACAAAACGCATATTTGGATCTGTAAGAGCCCTTACTTTTTGGCTTCTCTCTTTAAAACTCTCTACACTAACAGAAGCCGCCGAATATTTCTCCTCCGTCAGATTATGGCTTGTTGTACTTGGATAAAAAAAGATGAGTAGAAGAACCAAAAATCCAGCTATGAAGATGGGCCCGAAAATCATCCATAAGCGTTTAAGCATTTTGTAGCTCCACAATACCAGCTATGATTTTATTGGCTGTATTCCAGTCGTCGCGACCAAACTCTGTTACAGGAACGCGAATGTCAAAACGGTTTTCAATCTCCACAATCAACTCTACCGTTCCCATACTATCCAAGACACCTGCATCAAAAAGATCTTCATCCATCATGTCAGAAACATCTTCCATAAACAACTCATCAATAATTTCGATAACTTCTGATTTGATATCCATATTTTATTTCCTTTATTTTTTAAACCATAAATCATTCAAGAATCCAGAAAAGATTAAGAATGACAGCATGACGACATGGAAGGTGATAACCATGCCAAGCAACTGAATCCAGCGATTCTCAGGTAGAGCAGGCTTCCCTGCTTTTTTCCGTTCCTTATTGAGTGTTTTTTTCTTACGAACCCAAGCGTCATTGATGACCAAACCCAATCCATGAAAGAGTCCATAGGCGATGTAGTACCAGGTCACGCCATGCCAAAATCCCATAATCAGCATATTTACAATGTAGGCCACACTTGAGGTTACATTGCGATTTTTAAAGACCTTCTTTCTAGTCAACACCATGACCATTCGCATAAAGACAAAGTCACGGAACCAGAAGGACAGACTCATATGCCAACGATTCCAAAATTCCTTTAAATCCCTTGATAAAAAGGGCTTATTAAAGTTGATAGGGCTACGAATTCCCATCAAATTTGAAATGGCTAAGGCAAACATAGAGTAACCTGCAAAGTCAAAGAAAAGCTCCAGACCAAAGGTATACATAACTGCCAAGGCATAGTGGTTAAAGAAGCCACCTGACTGCAGGGCTAGATTCTTCAGAGGAGGGAGTAAGGTCTCTCCTAAAATATGAGCTAGGATAAACTTGTACAAAAATCCCCACATGATATAGCGAACAGATTCATCCAACATATCCAGCAACTCATCCCGCTCAGGAATGGTCTGATAATTTTCATTAAAACGCTTAAAGCGATCAATTGGACCACTCGAGAAAGTCGGCATGAAGAGAAGAAAACGGAGGAATTCCCAGAGGGTAAAATCCTTAATCACTCCATCTCTCAGCTCGATGATAATCCCAACCGAACGAAAGGTCAGGTAAGAAATTCCCAAAAATCCAAGCAAAGACTGCGTTCCATTGATAGCTGGCTGCACCTTGACAAAGATAATCGGAAGGAGGGATAGAAAGCTAACTAGGTAGAAGACCCACTTGCCATCCTTACTTTTTCGATAATGCTTATAGAAGAGTAAGAGCAATATCTCCCAGCAAAGGTAAATACCCAAGGCTGCCAATTGATTGGTCTTCCCACCCACCAACATGGTGACGATAAAGAAGAGGCTAACCAGCACTTCATACCAGGCAAAGCGTTTCTTGAAAAAGAGGCCAATAAAGATAGGTAAGGTTGCAGCAATCACGTAGACAAAATACTGAGGATTGCCGTATGGCTCTAAATGAGGAAGCTGTTGAAAGAACTCCATCATCTGCTATTCACCTCGTTAATCAATCCTTTGATGTCAATCTTTCCATTTGGAGTCAGTGGCAAACTGTCTCGATAAAGGAATTTAGACGGCATCATGTAGGACATCATGATATCTGTTAAATCTTCCTTGATAGCCTTGGTAATATCAATATCTCGCTCAAACTGCTCACGAACACCGTCTTTCAAGATGACATAAGCCAATAGATTTTGCACCTTGTGGTCTTTATTATAACGTGGTACAGCTACAGCAGACTCGATAAAGCGAGACTTATTGAGGTTTTGAGAGACATCTTCTAACTCAATGCGGTAACCGTTAAACTTAATCTGGAAGTCCATGCGTCCGCCGTAGAGAAGCAAGCCTTCATCTGTCATAGTTCCCACATCTCCTGTATGGTAGGCTGGTAGACCTTCAAACTCAAAGAAGGCTTCTGCCGTTTTTTCAGGATTGTTCATATAACCTTTTGAAACGGCTGGTCCAGAAACAATGATTTCTCCCTGTTCACCATTTGGCAGTTTCTTGCCATTCTCATCAATGATAAAGGTTGGAGAATCAGCCTTGGTATAGCCGATTGGTAGGCGTTTGAGAGTCGCTAGCATCTCGTCTGTCACAGCAACTGCTGACAGGGCTACTGTCGCTTCTGTTGGGCCGTAGGCATTGATAATACGGGCATTTGGGAAACGTTCGCGTAGTTTTTGAGCCGTTTTAACCGTCAATTCTTCACCATCAAAGTAGAAATGCGTGATGTCAGGCATTTTCTCACTATTAAAGGCTTCAGACAACATGGCCATATCTGCAAAAGAAGGGGTTGATGTCCAGATAGCGATTGGCAATGAAAAGATGGTCGCAAAGAGTTGCTTAAAGTCCTGAGTAATAGCTGAAGGAAGAGCGAAAAGCGTACCACCCAGTGCCAAGGTCGGCGCCCAGTACATGACAGACAGGTCAAAAGAATAAGGTGGCTGAGCCAGCATTTGCGGACGACTTGGCGTCGCAAATTCCTTATCCGTAATCATCCAGTTGGTAAAACTGAGGAGGTTATCATGGGAAATCTGCACTCCCTTAGGCTTACCAGTCGTACCAGAAGTAAAGATAATGTAGTAGTTATCATCTCCCTTGACTGGATGCGTGATCTCATAGCTAGTCCCTTGAGCAAAGGCTTCATGAACCTGAGCTAGATTCAACATCGGTGTAGAAATCTGCTCCAATGGAAAATCTGAGATGGCAATAATCAAGCTTGGCTCTGCTACTTCTAAAATAGCCGAAACTCTCTCCAAGGCCGAATGGCTATCAATCGGAATGTAGGCATGACCTGACTTAGTCAGCGCTACAAATGTTGCCAACATTTCATATTCTTGGCCTCCAAAGACAACCACAGGAGACTTCTCTGGTAAATCCAGTTGATCGATGGCTGCAGCCAAACTATCCGAATCAGCCTTTAAATCTCCATAAGTGTGTTCCTGTCCCAAAACATTGTAAACAGGATAGCTAGGCTGTGTCTGAGCAAAATGCTCAATGGTTTCAATCATATCTACTATTGGTTTATTTGACACAATAGGGATTCTCCTTCAAGTTAAAATTCATTATAGATAAAGCTTCCTTGACCCTGACCAAGATAGCTAAAGAAGTAAAGCAGCCCTAGAAAGATAAGAAAATACAAGGCTGTCCGACCAAGAAAAAGGTACAATTCTTTTCTTTGTTTCATCAAGAAAAACCATTCATTTCTGTAATTTTTGTGAAATAAGATGAACTCTTACTATAGTATTTTTCTACCATTGTACCATTTTTTAGGGTAATCTTTCAATTGTTTACCGTACATTTTCACTGCATTTAAGCTAATTTTAAAGATTATGCAGTTTTTCTATGAATATTTTTAAAAAAGCCTGAGATTTTCATCTCAAGCTTTATCAACATAATTGTTTTCTAGATTAGAAAAGTGAGAATACAAGCACGGCCAAGGCTGCACCGATAACAGGTCCCACAACAGGAATCCAGGCATAAGACCAGTCTCCGTCTCCCTTGTTTGAAATTGGAAGGATACTGTGCATGATACGAGGTCCAAGGTCACGTGCAGGGTTCAAGGCATAACCTGTTGTCCCACCTAGTGATAGACCGATACCGACAATCAAAGTTCCCACTGCAAAAGTTCCGATTCCTGCTTGAAGGTCATAAAGTCCCAAAGCAAAGATTGTCAATACCAATACAAAGGTGCCAAGGATTTCGCTAATCAAGTTTGATACAGTATCTTTGATGGCCGGTCCAGTACTGAAGGTTGCCAGGATATTTCCTGCATTTTCTTCTGCCTCATAATGCGGCTTGAATTGCAACCAAACCAAAATCTGACCGAGCATAGCCCCTGCGAACTGGGCTAAGATATAAGGCAAAACAGAAGCCCAAGGCAAGTCACCTTTTAAAGCTACACCAATTGTCACAGCTGGGTTTAAATGAGCTGGACTGAGCTTGCCAGATACAAATACTGCAACCGCAACTGCAATCCCCCAACCCATGGTAATCACAATCCAACCTGAGCTATTGCTCTTAGTTTTAGGAAGAACCACACCTGCAACAACACCATTTCCTAGAAGAATCAGGATTAAAGTTCCCAAAAATTCTCCAAATAATTCATTCATCATCTTTCTATCTCCATTAAAAAGAAGGGGCGGGCGACAAGGATTGTTGCCCGCCGCCTCTTTTATTTTTTCTTAATTTTTTAATTCTGCTAAATCGTTGTTAGCAAGAGCTACTTCGACATCCGCACGGTAAGCGGCTTTTTCTTCTTCAGTCCAGTCATAGAATCGTCCCATTTCATCCAAAACTGGCTCAACGATGCTATCCAAACTATCACGCATAAAGAGCATGTGGTTGGTACGACGAAGGAGGAAGTCAACTGGGCTCAGAGCCAACTCATTGCGCATTGCATAGTGAAGGGACAAGGTATCTGCCAAGCTGAGTCCTGGTGCTTGTTCTAAACTATGAGCAAGAGCAAAGACTTTCGGTGCATTTGAACCATAAAGATTTGCTAGGTAATGAGCTTCCTTGCTATCCAAACCACGTGACACTCCAAGTTGCGCAAAGGCTTCGATTTCTGAGTCCACATTTGCTGGGTTCAATTCCCCACCTGAAACAGGGTAAGTCTTAGAATTGATGAGTTTAAAGCTACGGTCAAATTCTGCTTTGAGGATGTCAACCACGCGCTCCATAGCTCCTTCAGCCATCTTACGGTAGTCTGTGATTTTACCACCAGCAAGGGTCAAGAGACCATTATCATCTCGGTCCAAGCTAGAACCACGAGAAACTGCAGATGGGTCCAAATGTTTCTCAGAGGTACTGCTTTCAAGCTTGCTAACAGCAGCCTCTACATCTTCACGAGTTTTTTCTTTAGAGAGATAAGATTCAACAGTCGTAATCAAGTTGTTAAAGCTTTCATCACTGATGGTTCCGTTATTTCCTCCATTGTAGTCAGAAGCGCTATTGCCTGCGATCAATGGACGAAGACCTGCCCAGCTGCTTTCGATATCATCAATAGTAATGTTGGCTTCTGGGAAGCGGTTATTGACAATGCCAAGTAGGTAATCTACATCTTCCTGCGTCACTTTTGGATGTTCCAAATCACCTGTGTAGTCTGTATCCGTTGTACCGAAGTAAGTCTTGTTTTCACGTGGGAGAACAAAGACCATACGGCCATCACCCAAACCTGTATCAAAGTAAACTGGCTGTGAAACCTTGATCTTGCTTGAATCCACTACCAAGTGAACTCCCTTAGTTGGACGCATTTGTGAGAATTGTGTTCCCTTATTAGACAAATTGCGCACCTTGTCGCTCCAAGGACCTGTTGTGTTAATAACCAGACGGGCCTTGATTTCAAAGACTTGGTCTGTCAAGAGATCACGAGCTACAACACCTGTAATCTTGCCACTTTCGTCAAATAGGAAGCCTTCTGCCTTCACGTGGTTAGCAATGAGGGCACCGTCCTGGTTGGCACGTTTGATGTTTTCGATCACGAGACGAGCATCGTTGTTACGGAAGTCAAGGTAAACCCCACCTCCTACCAAACCTTCTTTCTTCAAGTTTGGCTGGCGTTCCAAGACTTCTTCCTTACTCAAAACCTTGTTAGCAGCTGGTGTGTTGTTGACACCTGCCAAGAGGTCGTAAAGATCCATAGCTACTTTAAGACGGAAGAGGCTAAAGGTCGCTCCATCTTCATCGTAAACTGGCAAGAGCATTGGGTCTGGTTTCGGAATGTGTGGAGCGATTTGTTGAACCACTGCACGTTCAGAAACTGTATCTGATACCACTTCTACATCAAATTGCTTAAGGTAACGTAGTCCTCCGTGAACCAGTTTTGTTGAACGGCTGGATGTTCCTTCTGCGAAGTCCTGCATTTCAATCAAACCTGTATCTAGACCACTAGCTGCCGCCTGCAAGGCTACACCAGCACCAGTGATTCCTCCACCGATAATCAAGAGGTCCAAGGTACGTTCCTGCATTTTTTGAATTGATAATTCACGTGTTTTCTTTGAAAATTCCATATTTACACACTTTCTAACTGAGTCGCTTTATTCTTCCAGTATTAGTCGTCTACTTCCGCAAAGACTTGGGTTGCTTTCACAGCTTTCTTCCAGCCCTTGTAGAGTTGTTCCTTGCGAGATTCGTTCATAGATGGTTCAAAGAGTTCTCCTGTCTCGTTCAAGAGTTTCAACTCATCCAAGTCTTTCCAGTAACCTACTGACAAACCTGCTAAGAAGGCTGCTCCCAAAGCTGTTGTTTCTAAGTTTTTGGCGCGTGCGATATCGATTCCCAAAATGTCAGCTTGGAACTGCATGAGGAAGTTGTTCATAGCTGCACCACCGTCTACTTTCAAGACTTGGATAGCTGTTTGAGCATCCACTTGCATGGTGTCGATGATGTCACGCACTTGATAAGCGATAGATTGAAGAGTTGCCTTGATAAAGTCTTCTTTAGTTGTTCCACGAGTTAAGCCAAAGACAGAACCGCGAGCGTTTTGGTTCCAGTATGGAGCTCCTAGACCTGTAAAGGCTGGAACAACATAAACTTCATCGTTGTTGTGAGAATCACGGGCATATTTTTCAGATTCTGGTGAATTTTCAACCATGCGAAGACCGTCACGAAGCCATTGAATGGCACTTCCTGCGATGAAGATAGAACCTTCTAAGGCATAGTAAACCTTGCCATTGATACCGTAACCAATGGTTGTCAAAAGATTGTTCTCAGACAACTGCATCTCTTCACCAGTATTCATGATGATGAAAGAACCTGTTCCATAAGTATTCTTGACCATACCTGGTTCAAAGGCCAACTGCCCAAAGAGGGCTGCCTGTTGGTCCCCAGCCATACCTGAGATTGGAACTTCTCCACCATAGAAGTGGAATGGCGCTGTTTTACCGTAGATTTCAGAGTTAGAACGAACTTCAGGCAACATTGCTTTAGGAATATTGAGGATTTCTAAAATCTCATCATCCCATTTGAGTTCTTTAATGTTATAAAGCATGGTACGAGCTGCGTTTGAGTAGTCCGTCACGTGAGCCGCACCGTCAGTCAATTTCCAAACCAACCAAGTATCAATGGTACCAAAGAGCAATTCCCCTTTTTCTGCTCGCTCTTGAGCGCCTTCTACATGGTCCAAAATCCAACGAACCTTAGTCGCTGAGAAGTAAGCATCGATAATCAAACCAGTCTTTTCATGGAATTTTTCCACATAACCTTGGTTTTTTAGTTGCTCAGCCAAAGGGGCTGTTTGGCGAGACTGCCAAACGATAGCGTTGTAGATAGGGAGCCCTGTTTTCTTATCCCAGACAACAGTTGTTTCACGTTGGTTGGTAATTCCGATTGCTTCGATTTGACTTGGCTTGACACCACTTTCGATGAAAGCACCCGCAATAACTGACTGGACTGAGTTCCAAATTTCATTGGCATTGTGCTCTACCCAACCTGCCTGAGGGAAAATCTGGGTAAACTCTTTTTGACTCGAGCTGACCTTTTCTCCTTTTTTGTTGAAAATAATGGCACGAGAGCTTGTAGTCCCCTGGTCAATGGCCATGATGTATTTTTCTTGTGACATGTGCTGTCCTCCTGATAAAGATCTTGAGGATGTTTCCTCTTTACACTTACTAGTATACAAAATAAAGCGCTTTCTTGTTTATCAACTTTTTTTAATTTTTTAAAAAATGTGAGGAGATTGTGTGAATTTCACAAAAAAGACCTGGAACGACCAAGCCTTTTAAGTGAATAATAACTGACGAATAGCCGCCAAATCTTCCATATCCAAGTCATTTTTTAAATAATAGACTGGTGTTTGTTCCTTCTTATGAATCGGGTTATTGGTAACCAGCAAATCATAATATCGAGTTCGGTCATAGGCTTCAATGGTAATAAAACGATTGTATTCCAAATATCGTTTCAAAATGGATGCCATCCTTGAAAAGACAAGAAAACCAGATGTCAAATCCAGACCAATCCGCATATGCTGACCACCATTTTCAGCCATATATTCCATTAACTGAAGCCATTCCCAGAGAATCTTCTTATCCAAATCCGTCCCCTGATGAAAGGCAGGCAAGGCACGAAAAATCTCCTCTGCCGTTCCCCTAAAATCATGTTCCATCAGCAAATAGGGATGACGATTCTCCAACTGGTACTTGTAGCGGTCCTGTAAAATATAGCCCTTATAGAGATAGACTTGAGCACAAAGCTGACTGAGTTCATAAGTGACATGGTCCTCTGTATAGTCCCCCAATAGTTCCTCCTTCTTCATTTCTTGAATCAATTGCGTCAGCAAATCTGCCAACTGCCCTCCAAAACCAAGGATATACTCCATAGTATGAAGAGGAAGAATGCGATGAGATAGGAGGAAAGAGAAGAAAATCATCATCTCCCCATCCTCAGTTCCTAGAGGAAGGTGTTGTCCAGCGAAAAATGACGGAGCCTTTCGATGCAAACGAAGGTAGAAAATATTGTCAAAATACCCCCGCATTTTCTCTTCTATCACTTGAAACTGACAAGCATTGACCCGAAGACGCTGTTGACTAATGTGAGCCCAGAGAACCAAATCCAATTTCTGCCCCGAAGACAAACTCGCACCGCAGATTTCCTCTAAAGTGGCAATCTCCTGTTTTCTCTCTGGTTTCTGCATGTGACCTTCCCATTCCTGACTGGACCAAACCTTGCGAAAAAGACAGAAATAGAAATAGCGAATCTGATGCTCTGGACCTCGCCAACGACCATTTTGGATGGATAAGTCAAACTCTGACAAAATATGATTCAAGCTAGCTAAGTGACGACCAAGTGTAGCCTCGCTAATCATCAATTCTTGAGCCAGCTGATGGGCTAAAAACTGTTGGTGGTAGAGAAGATAGACCAAAATCTGGTATTTAACAGCATTCTCCAAAAATAAGCTTCGGATATCTCTTCCCTTGGTAGTTGCACCGATCGATAGACGCAGATTTTCATCTTCTAAGGAGATGTTTAGCTCTAAACCACTGTCCGAAGCCTTATCATTGAGCAGGGTGACATATTTGGTTAGGGTTGCTTTTGAAAATCCTGTTTCCTCCATTACAGCCTTGACAGTCGTCTGAGACTCTTGTAATAGAAAGGAAAGGATTGAAAATTGGCCAGATTCAGCCTTTTCCATCAAATCTCCTAAATACATTTGTTACCCCTTTCATTTTCTACCTTAAGCATAGCATAAATCTTACAAATGCTGAAATAATCTGTTTCTCTTTTTATTTTCATGCTGATTTCCTGGTCCATTATCCTGAAAATCAGCAAACACACGGCTCCCCCTTTGGGCATTTTTATGCTAAAATAGTAGCTATGGATAAAATTATTAAAACTATATCAGAAAGCGGAGCCTTTCGTGCTTTTGTCCTTGACAGCACAGAAACAGTCCGCACTGCTCAAGAAAAACACCAAACCCAAGCTAGCTCAACTGTAGCACTTGGTCGAACTCTTATCGCTAGCCAGATTCTCGCAGCCAATGAAAAAGGCAATACCAAACTAACAGTGAAGGTACTGGGATCTAGCTCTCTAGGTGCTATCATCACCGTTGCTGATACCAAGGGGAACGTCAAAGGCTATGTTCAAAATCCTGGTGTTGACATCAAAAAGACTGCAACTGGTGAAGTCCTAGTCGGACCTTTTGTCGGCAATGGCCAATTCCTCGTTATCACAGACTACGGTACTGGAAATCCTTACAACTCTATGACTCCCCTCATTTCTGGGGAAATCGGTGAAGACCTTGCCTTTTACCTGACTGAAAGCCAACAAACGCCTTCTGCAGTCGGCCTCAATGTCCTTTTGGACGAGGAAGACAAGGTCAAGGTTGCGGGTGGTTTCCTAGTTCAGGTCTTGCCGGGAGCCAAGGAAGAAGAGATTGCTCGCTTTGAAAAACGCATCCAAGAAATGCCAGCTATCTCAACCCTTCTGGAAAGCGACGACCATATCGAAGCCCTCCTCAAGGCAATCTACGGTGACGAGGCTTATAAGCGTCTTTCTGAAGAAGAAATCCGTTTCCAATGTGACTGTAGCCATGAGCGCTTTATGAACGCTCTTGCCAGCCTTCCAAGTTCAGACCTACAGGAAATGAAAGAGGAAGACCATGGGGCAGAAATCACTTGTCAATTCTGCCAAACAACTTATAACTTTGATGAAAACGACCTGGAGGAACTCATTCGTGACAAATCTTAATACACCCTTTATGATTGGCAATGTTGAGATTCCCAATCGTACCGTTTTAGCACCCATGGCTGGCGTGACTAACTCAGCCTTTCGTACTATCGCAAAAGAGCTCGGAGCTGGACTCGTTGTCATGGAAATGGTCTCTGACAAGGGAATCCAATACAACAATGAAAAAACCCTGCATATGCTTCATATCGATGAAGGCGAAAACCCTGTCTCTATCCAACTATTTGGTAGTGATGAAGACAGCCTAGCACGCGCAGCAGAATTCATCCAAGAAAACACCAAAACCGATATTGTTGATATCAACATGGGCTGCCCAGTTAACAAAATCGTGAAGAACGAAGCTGGCGCTATGTGGCTCAAGGATCCAGATAAGATTTACTCTATCATCAACAAGGTCCAATCTGTCCTTGATATCCCCCTTACTGTCAAAATGCGTACAGGCTGGGCTGACCCGTCTCTTGCAGTAGAAAATGCCCTCGCTGCTGAAGCTGCAGGCGTTTCTGCCCTCGCCATGCATGGTCGTACCCGTGAGCAAATGTATACAGGTCACGCAGACCTTGAGACCCTTCACAAGGTCGCTCAAGCTTTGACCAAGATTCCATTTATCGCTAACGGTGACATCCGTACGGTCCAAGAAGCCAAACAACGCATCGAAGAAGTTGGTGCTGACGCTGTCATGATTGGACGAGCTGCTATGGGCAATCCTTACCTCTTCAACCAAATCAACCATTACTTTGAAACAGGAGAAATCCTGCCTGATTTGACCTTTGAAGATAAGATGAAAATCGCCTACGAACACTTGAAACGCTTGATTAATCTCAAGGGAGAAAATGTTGCAGTACGTGAATTCCGAGGACTCGCTCCTCACTACCTCCGTGGAACATCTGGTGCTGCCAAACTTCGTGGAGCCATTTCACAAGCTAGCACCCTAGCAGAGATTGAAGCCCTCTTACAATTGGATAAGGCTTAAAATGGTTCATACTGCTCTACTGATTATCGATATGCAAAAAGCATTTAATAGACCTATCTGGGGAGAACGGAACAACCCTCAAGCTGAACAACAAGCATTGAGGGTACTGGCGTACTTTCGTAAACACGCTCTTCCAGTCTTACATGTTCAACACATATCTGACAATCCCCAGTCGCAATTTCATAACAAACAAAATCAGGTGTTTAAAAGTGGATTTGAACCGATCACCTCAGAACCTGTCTTTCAAAAAACGGTTAATAGCGCCTTTATTGGAACAAATCTTGAAACATATTTACGAAAAAAACAGATTTGTCATTTAGTCGTTGTTGGTTTGACTCTGCCTCATTGTATATCCACTACGACACGAATGGCAGCAAATCTTGGTTTTGAAGTCACTTTACTAGCAGATGCCACTGCCAGTTTTACCCTATCTAACAAAAACGGTCAGACCATCTCTCCTGAGACTATCCATGAGATTAATCTCCTTTCTCTACAAGATGAGTTTGCTCAAATTCTTACTACAGAAGAATTTTTAACCCAAGTACAAGTATAAAATAATCCGTCAACTCTTATTGAGCTGACGGATTTTGAATGCAGTAATGCAGTGAACCGAAACACAAATAGATAAATTTGGACCTTATACTCTTCGAAAATCTCTTCAAACCACGTCAGCATCGCCTTACCGTAGGTATGGTTACTGACTTCGTCAGTTCTATCCACAACCTCAAAACAGTGTTTTGAGCTGACTTCGTCAGTTCTATCTACAACCTCAAAGCAGTGCTTTGAGCAGCCTGCGGCTAGCTTCCTAGTTTGCTCTTTGATTTTCATTGAGTATTAGAACTGATGATTAACAATTATTCATAAATGTCTATAGATTCACTCATAACTGACCATACTAGTCTACCCCCTTTAGAGCACTAATCATGTCAATCTTTCTCATACGAAGACTAATAAAATAAGCAGTCCCTAAAGATGTAAACCAAACCAATAACGTAGCAGAAGCAAGGACATACATACTGACATAAGCGGTATACTCAATTCGAATCGTCGAAAATGTTGCTACATATTCTTTCAAAAACCATATGCCTAAAGGAATTCCTATTATCCACCCAATAAAGGTAGTTAGTATAGTCTCAAAAAGAGTTACCATCTGTAGATATTGATTAGAAAATCCTAATACTTGTAATGTAGCATAGTCTCTCATTCTCTCTACAAAGTTTAAAGAACCTAGATTATATAGAACAATAATAACAAGTAATAAAGCAAAGCCAATAATCATTAGAAATACACTCATCAAACTAGATACAAAATCATAGGCATTTTTTTCTTGGCTCCCTTTTTCAATGACAGATAGAACACCTTTGTCTTGCTTAATAGTATCTTCGTCCACCTCCGGCCCAACTAATAAAGTATGTGGAGTAAAATCTCCCCCTGCTTTTTCAAAGACTCTAGCATGAAGATAAGCCCCTTGATTGGTTTCACTTGTGACAATCCCTTTTACTTCAAACTTGTAAGTATGACCATCTTGATAGGGAGTCACATTTAAAAAATCTCCGACTTTAATACCTGCTAAACGGGCAAATGATCTAGTTACATACAAACCATCATCTTTCAAAGAATCAGCACTCTCTGTTTTTGCTTGAATCATATCTCCATCATCAAATATAATCAATAAACGATTGTAACCATCATCTGGATTAAAATGTGCTTGTGAAATTTGTACACCTTGCCCACCATATCTGGACTTAGAAGTGGTATAATCCGCTACGGTCAGTCGTTTTGAATAAGAAAAATCTTCATTATATGCCTTATCAACAAGATGATTCATGGACACAGGCATACCAATTCCAGCAATCAGTAACATCATACTTCCTGCAACTCCCACGATTCCCATCAAAACTCGAATACGATTAAACGAGGCATCCCGAATTGCCCATCTTGAAGGATAAGAAATCCGTTGCCAGATAGAGGAAAATCTTTCCACAAAGACAGATTTAGCAACTTTTTCTTTACCTCTTAAAAATATTGCTGGTAAGCCTCTAGCTGACTCTCTAGAAGCTAAATAGGCAGCTAAAATACAAATAATAATGACTACAATACCAACGACTATTGATGAAGATGAATAAGAGATTTGCCAATTTGGAAGTGTAAACATTGACTTTTGAGTTTCTAGTACAAACCATGACATCAAGGGAGATATAGTAAATCCTGTGAAACTTCCTAATAAACTCACTACTAAGCCAAATAAAATATAATGTAAACTGATAGCCTGATTTGAAAAACCTAAAGCCTTTAATACAGCAATCTCTTTTGTTTGGCCATCAATCAAACGCTGAATAGTTGTAAACATAGCCAAAATAGCTAACAAAATAAAGATAAAAGAAAATAAGTAAGATAAGTTTCTAATTTGCCCAACTCGATCGGTAGCTTCTGATATTTCAGTTAAACTTTTTTGATCTTGATAAGAAACTAAATCGCCCCCAAAAATAGACTCTAAATCTCCTCGCAAATCTATCTTAGAGCCATAAATTTCTAAGGCATTATCTGACGATAAACCCAGAATTCCTTTTGCAATTTCATTATCTGCAATATAACCATAGGCATCATTGTCAGGATTTGGAGCTATATATTCCATACTACCTGTAAAATAAATCTTATCTGTTGCCTGAACAAATCCTACAATTTCTAAATCTATCTGTTTCCCCCTTGATGAAATAGAAATTGAATCTCCAATCTGTAAATGATTCTTCTTCGCATAATTCCCATCAATCCAAATCGAATCTTGTTTTCCCTCAGAAAAAGGACTTCCTTCTGTTACTGTAACCAGTTGATTATCTGTAATCGTTTCAAGATTGATTCGTCCGTCAGTCTTGTCTAAACGAACAATATTAGCAAAGCCTTTCTTTTTACTGACAACTTTTTCAACAGAAGATAATTGTTCAACCTGCTTGATTTTTGATTCAGCAATCTGTCTCGCTTGAACCCAAACAACAGGAAGTTCAGATTGTTTCAAATAACTCTCTAGACTCTTTTCAAGTCCATGCCAAGCTCCTTGTAGACCTACAAAGATTAATACACTTAATAGAGACATCAGAAAAACAGAGAAAAATTGTTGCCAATTTTGCCGGAGATCTCTTAATAATTTTATATGAAGATACCTCATCCCAACACCTCTTCATTATTCTCTATTTTTTCAATACTTCCATCTTTCAAATATATAACTCGATCTGCAAATTTAGCAAACTCTCTATTGTGTGTAACCATTACAACTGCAGCATTCCCATTTCTAGAAACTTCCTTCAATAAAGTTAAAATACTATCGCCTGTCTTTGAATCTAACGCTCCTGTAGGTTCATCACACAATAATAGACTAGGCTCTTTAGCCAATGCCCTTGCAATTGATACACGTTGCATTTCACCTCCAGAAAGTTGATTAGGAAAATTATTTTTTCTATGAAGTAAACCAACTTGATCTAAATACATATCAATTTCTTTATTGTTTTTCACTAAATTTGCTGCAATACCTATATTCTCCTTGGCTGTTAAACTTGGAACTAAGTTATAAAATTGAAAAACAAAACCAATTTTATCTTTTCGATAAGCAGATAATTCCTTGTCTGTAAATTTTGTTACTAGTTCCTCATCAAATATAAAGGTTCCCGATGTCGCACGATCCATCCCACCAAGTAAATTTAGTAACGTACTTTTCCCTGAACCTGATGGACCTAAAATAACTGTAAATTTCCCTTTCTCAATGGAAAAACTAACTTGATCTAAAGCACGAACTTCTTGCTCCCCCACCTTATAAATCTTACTAACATTTTGAAACTGAATCATACATACTCCTAATATCTTGTCATAAATTTTATTTTTTCCTTTAATGTAGGCTCTTCATACTGCTCTATGATACGTTTAGATACCGCTTCCCTGTTTTCTCGTATAACCTTTTCAGCTAAGGAAATAGCCTCATCTACTGGAACAACTATTGGCAACCTATAATGTTGAATGATCTGATTTAACCGTTCTTTCTGACTACCTTTTACACAATAAGGTGTTATACCTAAATTCCTATAAGCTTCATATAATTCCTCATCTGATAAATTTCGATACTCTTCAGATACTGGTCTATGCCCATCTGGATCCATTGCAAACTCTACTGGTAAATGAACAACATCTGTATACCACAATTTCGCATGATTCTTAGAGACAACCCCATAGGCAGTCAAATATTTTTTGAAAAATCGTCGACCTGGAATACCTAAAATAGATTTCATCAATCGATGAATGAATGCTGATCCTGGGTTAATTCCTACCCTCATTCGAACAGTCCCGTAAATCCATTCATTCAATACTGAACCATCTGATAGAAAACTTCCATGTTCCTTGTATAAAATTCCTTCCGTACGAATTCTCTCTTCAAAACGCTTTAGCCCTAGTGCCATTAATTCGGTTGATGACATATCCTGAAATCTTCTGCCAGGATATAAATCTGTCAAAATTTCCCTCGCAGATAAAGCGTCAATTAAGGGAAGTCCCGTTGCAATCGAAAGAGCTGTAGCAGTTGTTGTCTTACCTGTAGAATAAGTTCCTGATATGACTAACCTTAATTCTCTATTTCCCATCACTGTCCCCCTCCATCAGGTAATTTTTGAGCTATTTTACTTTTAAAGACTACCTTATGATCTATATCATATCCGGACATTTCGTAGACTTTCCAATACTCTTCTCTAATTTTTAATAATCTATTTTTTGAAACACTACCACTAAGCTCTACTACTCCGTTCAAAATTGGTGAATTCAAGTCTGCACTCACTTGCTTCATCCACATGGTATTGCTCTCTTCTCGAGATATCTCTTCTATATGGTAGGCCAACATCTCTGCCATTTGAGAAAAAATAATCAGAAGTTCTAACAAACTATAATAATTCTTTTCTAGACTACCTACACCACTATATTCAATATCTTTGATCAATACTTGCTCTGCTTTACAAGATATACTACTATCTGAAAACTCAACATCGTATATATCATGTTGTCTATCTCTCAAATGAGTTGATAAAAAATCTCTACCTTGTTCTCCTATAGCAGCTACATTTTCCATACATTCTAATAATTGATATCCTAAACAAACTTTCATATCCATTACCAAGCAATCAAATTCAATTACTTGGTTCGTCATTTTGAAATTTTGTAATTCTAATTTTAAATTTACCAATTCTTCTATAGCTTTTATCCCTGACTTTATCTCAAAATGGCTTAACCTATACTGATTTAAGCTCACTCCCATTCTTTTCAGTATTTCACTTCCAAATAAATGTGCTAATACTATTCCATCTAATGTACTCAGGTGCTGCTGTATAATTTCAGATTGTTTACTAGACCACAAACCTTCTTGATGAAGAGACCCAACCCCTTCTAAAATATTTTTCAACTTAACTTCATAAATCGTTCTCTTATGTCCTCTACCAAAATAGCGATTTTTATTGTCTCCAAGTAAATAATCTACTGTTAGCATATCCTTCTCCAATCTGTTAAACTTACTCTATATTAAACAAAAAAAGACAAGAAAGAATCCGTAATTTACGAAAACCTTCTTGCCTTTTTAGGATAAAATTATAAAGACACTAGATTTAATCGAATAGCCTCACGTACAGCTCCAACTCTACTCGTCACTCCCAACTTTGAACAAATATTTGAAACATGGGTATCTACTGTTCTCCTGCTGACAAATAAACTATTTGCTATCTTTTCATTAGAATATTCTTTTACAATAAGTTCCAATACACTTAACTCCGTATCTGTCAATAGATTATTTTCTTGCTTTTCTAACAAACCATCTGGGATAACATGATTGCCCTTATAAACAGCATAAATTGCACTTTTAACATCCAAATAAGAACTTTCTTTGGGTAAAAAAGCTTGAATCCCAAAGTCCATCGCTCTCTTATGTAACAAAGTGTCATAAAATCCTGATAAAAGAACTATCTTGGGAACTGTATTCAGAAATCTATTTATTTGACTAATAACATCAAATGCCGTTACTCCTTTCAGCATAAAATCCATAACTAGCACATCTACCTTTTCATGCTTGAGACAAAGAAATAAATCTGCTACTTCTGTATAGGAACCAACAATTTTAAAGTCATCTTCCTTTAAAAAATAGTTCTCCAATCCTTGTAATACTAAACTGTGATCATCAATCAAAACCAAACGAATCATTTTTCTTCCCTTCTATAGGTATTCGTATCTTCACACTTGTAGGTTCTATATTTATCTGAACAGTTCCCCCCAATAAATGAACCTTCTCTACAATTCTATTTAAACCAAAATGATATTCATTAGACTGATAGTTTCCCTTAAAAATACCATCATCTATAACTACAATTGATAAAATCTTTTCTTTTGTAGATAAATCTACAGCAATTTCTCTAGCATTCCCATGAAGAATACTATTATTTACTAGTTCTTTAACTGTCCTTAATATAAACGTGCCCACTTTATCATTAACTTTTTCTTCATCTATTGAAAAAGTTGTCATAATCGAAACAGTTTCCATCTTCATGAATTGGTTTAATATGCTAGTAATAGATTCTTTCAGCCCTAATTCATGCACCATTAAGGGATAGATATTGGAACATAAATCTCTTAATTCAAAGACAATATCATCCAACATCTCTAATAAAGCTACCCTATTAATTTGTTCACTAATTTCTAACTGCTTTTTATAATAAATAACCTTCTGAATTGTAGTATCATGTATAAACGTTGCAATTTCTTCCCTCTCCAATTCAGTAGCTACAAAAGTATGAAAACTACTAAAGATTCCCTCCATTTTATGACTAATCAACATCATTTTTCTTATTTCAGGTAACAAAGCTAGCGAAAAAAGAAAAGTGTAAAGAACGAAAAAAATTGGAGAAAATTCTCTTAATAACAGACTAAAAAGAATAATTAAACTAGTAAAAAAAACGGCAAATATCAAGTTATATATGAACGGGTTCCACTTCCAAGCAACATATATCATTCGCTCTAGTATCAAGTTATTTACAATAGAGAACAAAATAAGCAACAATAGAGGAATACTATAAATAAACGAAACTTCCTTACCAATCGGAAAAATATATCCAAAAAATAGAGGAAATAAGGCAAGAACTGCTAAAAATAAGGTATGAATTGGCAACATTTCTCTTATCTGAGAGTAACTTATAAGCATCTTTAACAGCAGGATAACTAAAAAGAAAAATACTAAATAAAATACCCCCCTAGAAAAAAAGATAGTCAAAAAATCAATGGGCTGTATAAGATTATAAACAAACAAAAGTTGAGTGATGAGTGAATAGCCCAGTATAATACGAGAAAAGTTAGAAATGGTTGAACCTTTTATCTTCAGGACTAACACTCTAATGAAAATATCCATGAATAATGGAAATAAAGTCAAGTATGAAATTAATAGACTACGACCAAATACATCTCCTATACTTGATGGAATAATCGATAATAACATCAGACTAGTATAAATAATAAAATAAAAATATCGTTTTCCAGTTTTTCCTCTACTTCTCCCTTTTATGTATAAGCGAAATAACAGTAGAATCAGAAAAGCAATGATTGATAAAACAAGAAAGATAATTTGGCTTGATTTCCCAGATTCTATTATTAAATTCTTTGAAATTCCTCTATCTAACACTGTCACAGAATGAAGCGGTTCAACAATTAAAAATCGAGATAATAAGAAATTACTATCTGGACTCTGACCGTCTATTTGTATAATTGATGACCCTATTATCTCTTGATGATTTGCAAAGCTTCCCAGATTATGGACTTGTCTAACTATCCACTCATTATCATGTTTATCTACGGTGATTCCACTGTACGTTCGGTTAAATATTGAAAACGAAAAATAAAAAAAGAAAATAAATAACAAAACAAAATAAAATCGAAACATTTTTGACTTCATTGTTTGCAACACTCCACATTTCACTTGATATTGATGTTTATTCTACCATTTTTTCATTCAATAAAACAGGTTTTATAGTTAAATTTATTCTTTTTTCTTTCGAAATATAACTGATACAATCTTCTAGTAGGTAAAATCCTACCTGATTTGACCTTTGAAGATAAGATGAAAATCGCCTACGAACACTTGAAACGCTTGATTAACCTCAAAGGAGAAAACGTCGCAGTTCGTGAATTCCGTGGACTCGCTCCTCACTACCTTCGTGGAACATCTGGTGCAGCTAAACTCCGTGGAGCCATTTCACAAGCTAGCACTTTGGCAGAAATTGAAGCCCTCTTGCAATTGGAGAAAGCATAGTCTCACATCTACAACTCACAAAAACGGCAAAGCTCAAAAAGAATCTTGCCGTTTTTTATATGTTTTCATCTTGTAAATCTAATTGCTTCACTCTAGCTATATAGTAGGACATAATCAAAAACAAGTTGATACTGATAATCCAAACAGACCATTCATGAAGAAAATGCATCAATACAGCCAAGCTGATTGCCCCCACTATGAAACTTCCCACAACAATCCCATAATTTAAGGCTTGACGACGGTATTCTTGGATATTTCCTTCTCTTCTAGCAATGCGATACAAAGCGGTCAACATCTTTCGGTAATTTCCAGACGTCATAAAAATGACATAGGGATGATCTTCAATCAAGCTACCTGTAAATGTTAGCATCATCATTCCTGTTCCAAAAGCGATGAAAGGAACTTCTAATAGAGGAAATCGTGAAAAGAAAGGCAAAATAAGTGTCCCAATAAATAAAGGAAGCAACATCTTAACCCGCCAGTAGGCCGTTTTGCGGTATTCTTTCATGTGTAGGGCAAACAGAAATCCTAGAGAAAAGAAGATAATTGAGCAGAATCGTAGCATCGTATTAATAACATTTGAGTCATGCCAATCAGATATAAGTAGGAGAATATTCCCTGTCTGTGTCGCTACCAAACTATGGTATTGAATATGGCAAAACACATCCAAAGAACCACCTACAAATCCAAGAAATACTCCCATCAGTCGTGTGTTTTGAGGTAAGATTAATTTGTCCGCCATGTATTATCACTCGTTTTCCTTTGATTTTTTTATTATACCACTTTCTCTTGGAGAAACTAAGTGAAAAACAGTTGGCTCACTCTTTTACAGCACGATTTCTAGTAAAAGTTAAAGCACCAAATTTTATTATTGACTCAAAGCAACACTGGAAACCTTACCATCCGCTCCTGTTGTAATTTGGATGACTTTTCCTCCACCAATTTTGGCATTATACTTACCATCATCAAGAGTATAAGAATAGCCTTTGATAGAGTAATTTTCTTTCTTTCCATCTGCAGATTCTACTGTAAATTGACCACCTGATGAAACTGTGATGGTTTCGCCATTGGCTCCCTTCCAATTGCCCGCTGCAGCTGAGAAATCACCATCTACCATGGTTAAAACACCCTTGTAGCGTTTATTTTGCTCTGCTTGCTTGTCTTGAAGTTTGCGGTCAGTTGTAGGATCATAGCTTGATTGGTTAGACTGGGCTTGAGGAGCTTGTTGAGTTGAAGGAGTCTGAGCAGGAGTTTGTTGACTAGCCGCCTGTTGATTAGCCACTTCTTGACCTTGTCTTTGTTCTGGTGCCGCTTGTGATGGCGTTGCAGTTGCTGAAGATTGATCAGTAGACGCCTTGGCCTTTTCAAATGAAGCTGAACTTGAGGATTTCTGAGTCTTGCTTTCTTTGCTAGCAGAAGCTGCTTTAGAACTTGAGGATTGGCTTGTCTTAGCAGAACTGCTTGCTTGAGTTGTTTCCTTTTTATTTCCACAAGCTCCTAATAGCAAGGTTGAAGCCAATACAGTTGCTGTCATAAATTTGATATAGGTTTTCTTTTTCATTTTTCTACTCCTTTGTAATGTTTTAGAAATATAAAGAAATCTTTTTGTAATATAATTGTAACACTGGGATTTAAATATGTCAACAATTTATCTAAACTATTTTAAAAATCTTAAATACTTTAGATACATTTACTCCTCCTACTCTTCTATTCGTAATAAAACGGAAAAGCAGGAGATTTTCCTATTAAAAATTTGAATTTATTTTTGTGTAATCGCTTGCACCTTTAAGTGCAAAGGAATATAATAACATTGAAATAGAATATAGGAGGTGCACTCTTATGCTAAATAAGTATTATAAGTATCTTCCTTGGTTGATTTTGGGAGCAATTGGCTCTTATCAATCAGCCGCTTACTATGCGCAAACTGCATTTGATGTGTTTTATCTGACTACAATCTTTTTGATTGTTTATATCGCCTTGTTATTTTTACATGAGAACTATCTCAAGTATCGATACAAAGACTTCTTTACTCACATGTTGAGCAATTCTAAGAAAGATGGCCATCCCTAAAACAGTCGCAACAGCAAATCAAACTAATAAAGGCAAATAAAGAGGTCGGGAAAAGTTCCCGACCTCTTTATTTCAATCGATAGGTTTTTCTTGGTTTCTTTTTAGGCACTCGTTTGAGTCCAACTTCTTCTACATATTCTCCGTATTTTACGAGAAAGTTATTGCTGACGATTGGACGACCGGGGTTGATAAGATTGACCAGTTCAGTTCCTTCGTAGACAGTGAACTCCTCCTCCAGAAGATAAAGGAAGGTCGGATTCCAGTCGAGACGGCCTTGGATTCGTTTGATGGATTCTTGGATAATGGCATAATGATCAAAAGCGAAGGCTTGCTCCTCCAGCTCCACTCCCTCTAGATAGCATTTGCCTGTCTGAAAATCAACATCTACGAAAACGATATCCTTGGCATCATCTCCTGCCTGAACAAGGTCTAATGCACGACTAGGCAAATAAACCAAGTGGGCAATGGTCACTGTCCAGCCCCGTGGGTCACGGCCGGGAATCGATACGGTCATCAATTGCTCAATTTTTTCCAAAGGAAGATCGAGATTGACTTCTTCTCTCACCTCACGCTGACAGGCATGCGCAGCATCTTCGCCCTTGTCCATAAATCCTCCAACTAGCGCTAAACAATTTTGATATGGATGAGCCTTGCGACGAATTAATAAGAGTTTGATCTTTCCTTCGACAAAGCAGTAGGCTACCATATCCACCGTCACACTTGGTTTTTCGTATTGAGGGAGTTCCTGCTTGTAGTACCAGTCTAAAAACTCTTCCTGACTTGCATGGATTTCAAAATATTCTCTCTCTGTCATCCCTTCTGGAATCATCGTGTCCGCCATTTTATGCCTCCTTACGAACTGCCTTGGTCCATTGGTACCAACCTACTAGACTATTGAGTGTGTAAACCCAGTACATCCCTTGGATGTGGATGTTTTCACCCCACCAGAGGTAAATACTAAAGAGATTAGTTGCAATCCAGAAAATCCATTGCTCACGGTAGAGACGTGTCATCAAGAGCTGACCGACACCATTGGTCGCATCGGTAACACTATCGCGGAAAGGGCGAGCACTATGGATACTTTGGTAAGCTAAGCCCATACCAATCCAAATGATAGCAGTCAAGGCCAAGTACTTGAGCCAGTCAAGCACAGATAATTTCTTAGCTTCAAAATGAGATTCTTCTACTTTTCCTTGGTCATTGATACGGTTGGACAGCCAAGCATAGAGACCAATCGGCTGCATGACAAAGAAGTAAACTGTCGTCAAAACTTCGCCATAAAAAGTCGCATTCATGGCCAAAACCAAATAGATAGCTGAGTTAATAGCCCCAAAAAGATAGTTGCTTGCACGACCTTCTGCCACCAAGATAACACAGACAATCCCAGTCCAAGATGCAAACAAGCTAAGCCAGTCATGACTTTCCGTATTTTGCGTGAATTCCAAGATCAAGGGAACACTTGACAAGGCAATGAGATACAACCACTGGAAAAGACTGCGACCGACAAAGAGATCTTTCCATAGCAAGCGCATGATTCCTGCAAAACCAATTTTACGAGCTTCTGCATGGACATTTTTAAAGTTTTCGATAAATTGTGTGATTTTTTTAGTTAGTTTTTTCATATTTTTCTCCTAATCTGCTTGGTAAATAGCATCAATAGCCACTTTTGCTGCTTCATAATTGCCTAGGTAATCTTCAGCTAGATAAACTAGTGGAATGGTGGTTAAATATCGCTCTCTCATCTGGTCCAAATGCTGGGAAAAACTATGACGAATATGGTCTTCTGCCATAGTCATATCTCTAAATCCGTCATTGACATAGGAACCGACAGGTTGCACAAAGAGAATCAAGTCCCATTTCTCCTTAGCCAAGATTGAGGCAAAGAGATTATCAAAAGTCTCTCCTGATAAATCCCCTTGGTCCTCAGTCTCCATATAATAATCATAGTAGCCCTTGGTTACTAAGGAGTTGGTGTCTGCTATCACCAGTCCCCTATTGGCATTGCTATCAATTAACTTAGAGGTCTGGTCATACTGCCCCAACAGGAGATAATAGTAATCTTTTGGAGTCAATTCATCGTCGCGGACATTGTTTTTGATCTGGTACTCACGTGCGTATTCCAAACTAACTGGTGCATCGTAATACCTAGCCAAATCCTTAGCCAGAGTGGTCTTCCCATTGCTAGCACTTCCCATAATCAACACTTTCTTTGTAAACTGACGTCGGAAGGGTTGAGCAATATATTTCCAATATTTGCTTGGATTTTCTCGAATCATAGTCGCTGAGATACCAAACTTTCTTTCTTGCAAGACTGTCTCAAAGCCACGATTAGACAATTCTTGCTGATAGTCTGCTTCTCCTACAAAGAAGATGAGTTCCTGCTGGGTTTCATCATAGGAAATCTCCGCTAACATCTGGTCCAACCACTCCTGCCAGCCTATAGGATAACGGGGAAGGTTAGTCTCATCCAGCTTGCAGACAGAGGTTAACTCGTCATCCCGAAAAGCCTCTCGGATATAGCGAAATCGTTTTTGAAGCGTTAAGCCTACCTGCTCCCCTCGGTCTCCCTCGTAGCCTGAAACGACTACCCAGACCTGGTCACACTGACGTTTCGCTCGCTGGATCAGATCGATATGGCCTTGATGAAGCGGAGCAAAGGTTCCAAATACCACTGCTGTTTTCTTTTCATAAACGCATCACCTTTTTATATTTTTTGATATTTTTATTATCTATGTTTTTATTATAAACTATATTTTTGTTTTGTCAATAGTTTTTTATCATTTTTTATAAAAAGATTGCAAAAAAAGAATCAAGATTGCTCCTGATTCTCTTTTTTATGCAATATCAAATTTTAACTGGCCTGCTTTGACACCAATCTTAAGTGTACTACCTGCCACTAATTCTCCCTTGAGAAGAAGTTCTGCCAACTTATCCTCCACTTCTGTTTGCAGGGTTCTGCGAAGTGGACGAGCTCCCATCTCTGGGTCATATCCTTGATTTGCCAACAATTTCAGTGCTGAAGTTTGTAATTTCAAGTCAATACCTTTTTCAGCCAAACTTGCCACTAAAGGTTTAACCATAATCTTCACTACTTCCTGCATATGGTCGCTAGACAAGCTATGGAAGACCACCTTTTCATCAATACGGTTGATGAATTCCGGTCTATAAGCCTTTTTCAGCTCTTCAAACATGCGTTTTTCCATATTTTCCTGGTCAAAACGAATATCCTTAGCCCCAAAGCCGACTGTTTTATCATCACGAAGGGCTGTCGCACCCAAGTTTGACGTCATGATAATAATGGTGTTTGAGAAGTCAACCTTGCGACCTTTACTATCTGTCAAGACACCATCATCCAAGACCTGCAAGAGAACATTAAAGATGTCTGGATGGGCCTTCTCTACCTCGTCAAAGAGGAGAACAGAGTATGGTTTGTTGCGAACCTTCTCGGTCAGCTCCCCACCTTCTTCGTAACCCACATAGCCTGGAGGAGCTCCGTTGAGACGACTGGCTGCAAATTTCTCCATATACTCACTCATATCAAAGCGGATAAGGGCTGATTCGTCATCAAAGAGAACTTCTGCCAAAGCCTTGGCTAATTCGGTCTTACCGACACCTGTAGGCCCTAGGAACATAAAGGAACCAATCGGACGCTTGTGACTGCGAATCCCTGACTGGTTGCGGCGAATGGCACGGCTAATGCTTGAAACAGCTTGATCTTGACCGATGACACGTTTATGGAGTTCTGTTTCCAAGTTCAAGTATTTCTTAGCATCTGTTTGTGTCAATTTTTGAACAGGGATACCTGACAAACGACTCAAGGTGGTCAAAATATCAGACTCTGTCACCAAGTCTTTATAGACAGGCACTTCCTCTTCTTTAGCAATTAGTTGAGTAGCTTGTTTCCACTTACCATCCATTAAGGCCTTGTCAGCTGGACTCAAACCTGAATCGTCTGATTTTACATGCTTTACCTTATTTTGCACTGTTGCTGCCGCCTCATCTAAGAGATCGATAGCAGAGTCTGGCAAGTGACGACTAGTCAAGTAACGATGGGCCATCTTGACAGCTGTTTCAACCGCTTCATCTGTGATTTGCACACGATGGTGCTTCTCATAAGTCGCCTTCAAACCTTGCAAAATGATCATGCTGTCTGCAACACTTGGCTCTTCAATCGTCACTTTCGCGAAACGACGAGAAAGGGCCGCATCTTTTTCGATATGTTTTTGATATTCTTCCTGAGTAGTCGCACCAACCGTTCTCAAAGTTCCACGCGCCAAGGCTGGTTTCAAGATATTGGCCGCATCCAGAGTTGAGTCAATTCCACTACCAGAACCCATGATGGTGTGGAGTTCATCGATAAAGAGGATTACTTGGCCATCTTCTTCAATATCCTTGATGATATTATTCATGCGCTCTTCAAAGTCACCACGGAAGCGTGTCCCTGCAACGACATTCATCAAATCAAGCTCTAACACGCGCATCTTAGCCATTTCCGCAGGTACATCACCACTAGCAATACGCTGGGCAAGACCAAGCGCCAGAGCAGTTTTCCCGACACCAGCATCCCCAACCAAGACAGGATTGTTCTTGGTCTTACGACTCAAAATTTGAATCATACGCGAGATTTCCTTGTCCCGACCGATGACTGGTTCTAACTTGCCAGAACGCGCTTGCTCTGTCAAATCATGCGTATAGTCCTCGAGACCTCCGCTCGGAGTCTGGGGCATACCCATCATATTAGCCATAGAATTTTGCTTGTCAGCTACTGTACGATGGCGTTGGCGTAGAGCCTTGAGGTCTTCACGAGTCCAACCTGCTCGTTCTTCTAGATTTCGACGTAGGGCAGCAATCTTGACCTGATCTTTCTTGTCTTCATAAGAAAAACCAGCTCTCTCCAAGATACGAGTCGCCAAGGCATTGCCATCATGCAAAATCGCATAGAGGACATGCTCTGTCCCTAGCACCTTAGCATGGACCACTGACGCTACATACTCTGCTTCGTCAAAAAGGACCTGCAAACGATGAGAAAACGGCAATTCCGTAAAGGTTTCATCCTGGCTATAGTCCGTTTCAGTCAGTTCCAAAGCGACCTCTTCTAAACGGTCCATCTCATATGGATAATCATTTAAAGTCGCCCCTGCCACACTATAACTGTGATTAGACATGGCAATCAACAAGTGCCAAGACTCTAGGTAACGAGCTCCAAAATGGCCAGCCACCATGTAGGCACTTTCGATACATTCATTCAATGCTTTTGAATAGTTCATCTTACTTCCCTTTTCTATCTACCTCTTGTATGACCTGTCGTAGCATGTTTGCACGAACAACTGGAGCTTCTTCTCCTAGAACGCGATCTAAAGCTACTGCCACCAGCAAATTCATCTCCTGCTTGGTCATCAATTCCTGCTCAACCAAAAGCTGCAGAATATCCTCATAAATTTCTTGACTGACCCGCTCACCAATCGAGTAAAGCAAATCGCGGAGCATTTCATGATGACTAGAAAACTCAATCCGTCCTATGCGAATGTAGCCTCCGCCACCACGCTTACTTTCAACCAAGTAACCTCTACTTTCCGTAAAGCGTGTCTTGATCACATAGTTAATCTGACTAGGAACAACCTGAAAAGTATCTGCCAACTGACTCCGTTGCAACTCCACAATTCCAGATTGATCTAAAATCGCCTTGATGTAGGCCTCAATATGATCCGATGTATTTTTAAATCTCATTACAAACCCACCTCTCTCTTTAAACCTTGACTATCTTTGACTATTATACCGAAATTTTCTCATTTTTAAAAGAAAAAGGGCGCTGGTAAAGGATAATCTTCACCAACTCCCTATTTTTTTACTTATCTAAGCCTAATTCTACCAAAATTTGACGTTTATAGGCAATCTTTTGGACTTCTTTGTCCTCATCTTCAGACCAATCTAGTTTAATTTCTGAAACAATCTGCCCAGGGCGATTTTTCAAGATATAGATGCGATCGCTGAGACTGAGGGCCTCCTCGATACTATGCGTGATGATCAAGGTTGTTAACTGCAACTGCTTGTGAATCTCAAGATACCAAACGTGGAGTTCCATCTTGGTCATCTCATCCAAGGCGCTGAAGGCCTCGTCTAAGAGAAAGAGTTTGTGCCCGAAAAGGTAGGTTCGGAGCAAGGCTACACGCTGGCGCATCCCACCACTGAGTTCATGAGGGTATTTATCTCTTACAGCTGTCAACTGGAAGGTCGCAAGAATTTCATCTGCGCGAGCAATAGCTTCTGCCTTATCCACCTTTTGAATCAAGAGGGGCAGAATGATATTACCAAGCACCGTCTTGTGTTCCAAGAGCAGATCCTTTTGCAACATATAACTCACGCGCCCCTTGGGATTTTCTTCACCATCAAGGACAATTCTCCCTGACTGAATTTCTAAAATCCCCGCAATTAAGTTGAAAAGCGTAGTCTTACCAACACCACTTGGGCCTAAGATAGAAACCACTTCTCCTGAAGTCACCTGCAAGTTAATGTCCTCTAAAATCCTCTCCTGACCATAGGCATAACTGACGTGTTCTAGTCTAATTTCTGTCATTATTTCACAAATTCGTTGGTGAAGCCTTTGTCTGTCAAGTCTTCTTTAAGGATACCATTTTCTTTATCCCATTTGTAGAAGGCATTCCAGCGAGCTGCATCAAATTGCCCCCATTTTTCCTTGTCGCTTGCGTATTCTTTTGACAAGTATTTTTGAGATTCGATGACAAAGTCACGTTTTTCCTTGAGTTCAGGTGCATTTTTGATGAGGATATCAGCTGCTTCTTCTGGATGCTCCATGGCATATTGGTAGCCTTTTTTGATAGCTTGGATGACTTTACGAGCTTCTTCTTTATTGTCTTTAAGGTAGTCGTTGTTTGCGATGATAACTGGTGAGTAGTAGTCAAACTCCTTGACGTAGTCTTTCAAGTACATGAAGTTAGCCTCTACACCTTGAGATTTAGCAAGGATACCATCCCAACCGTAGTAGATCCAAGCAGTGTCAAAGACTCCATTAGCAATCGGTGTGATAGAGTTTGAGTCGTTATTTGGTACTTTTTCAACCTTCTCAAAATCTCCACCTTGAGATTCTACCAAAGTTTTCAACATAGCAAGTTCAGTTGGGTCATTCCAAGTTCCGTATTTCTTACCAACCAAGTCTTTTGGACTGCTTACATTGTCAGATTTACGAGAAATGATTCCTGATGTATTGTGTTCTACAATAGCTGCAACGGCAGTAATTCCTGCTCCTTTTTCCAATTTTTTAGCCATATAGTCTTGGAAATAGACTGCAAATGGTGCCTTACCGTTAATAACCAAGTCAGAAGAACTTTCTTCTGGTGGCAATTTCAAATCAACATCCACTCCAGCTTCTTTGAAATAACCTTTTTCCTTGGCAACATAAAGCCCTGTGTGGTTAGTATTTGGTGTCCAGTCTAGGATAAAGTCAATCTTCTTAAGTTCTGCCTCTTTGTTGTCTTTAGAAGCAGTTCCTTGACCACAGGCCACAAGCACAACAGCTACAAGAGCTGTTAAAACAGTTAAAAACACTTTCCATGTTTTTTTCATTTTGATTTCCTCTTTTCTTTTTCAGAAACATTCTTATTCTACGAACGTTTCCATTTAATAACATATTTTTCACTGACATCAACCAGTTTCATACCAAGAAGGCTGATAATCGATACCAGAATAATAATAGCAAACATGGTATCATACTGAAACAGTTTCTTGGACTGAATCATATAAACACCAAGACCCTCAAAGCCTCCCAGCCACTCAGATACCACTGTTGTGATGAAGGCGTAGGAGACACTGACCCTCAGACCTGCATAAAAGTAAGGTAGGCTGACTGGGATTTTAAAATGCCACAGGATTTGCCAAGGTTTGGCCCGCATCAGACTAAACAAGGTCAGCATATCCTTGTCACAATGCCTAAAACCGTCCAAAATGCTGACGATGATAGGAAAGGTTGTCGTTAAGATAATCAAGACAATCTTGGGCAAAATCCCATAACCGAGCCACAAGACCAGGATAGGAGCTATGGCAATGGTCGGAATGGTCTGAACAACCACCATCATAGGGTAAATCAGATCGTTAAGCCAAGTCAAACTGTCCATGAGCACAGCCATGAGACAGGCAATCAAGACTCCTAGAACCAACCCCAGCAAAGCCACTCTCAAGGTCGCCCAGCTATGGTGCCAGAGAAATTCTCTATCACGCACAAAGGCCTGGAGAATTTCAAGAGGTGTCGGCAGGATAAACTTGGGGAGAAGTTTAAGAAAACCTGCTAGCTGCCAGATTGACAAGACCCCTAGAAAGCCCAATAGACTAATGTGTCGTCTCAGTATACTTTTCAAGTTTCTCATCAATACTTAAAATCTCTCCTACATTTATTTTGACATTAGCAAAGACATTATCTGCCTCCTGCCCTGCCACCTCTAGCGCTTCTTTGAGAATGCGCATAAGCTCATCAAACTCCCCTTCCAAGACCGTTTCAAATGGTGTCACCACCATAGTCACTTCTTGAGCTTTCAGATAAGCAATGACTTGATCGATAACAGCAATCCGATCAATTCCCTGTGATAGGGGTAAAACTTGCAAGGCAATGCTTGCTTTCATAAGAACCTCCTCTTCTCGTTTTCCTTTGACAACAAGAAAAACCTTTACCATATATGGAAAAGGTCAATAATAGACTAAGTATCGTTCCCTACGCTGGCATTACCCAGATCAGGTGCGGTCGAAGTTTAACACTTCCTCTCAGACTGTACACAGACTCCCATATATTATATGGACATATGATAGCGTAAAACAAAAAAATGTCAAGGAAACTGCTTACAGAAAAGAGTAGGAAATTTTCCTACTCCCATTTTCTATACTCGTACTCCATCACTATTTACTCTGTAGCCATCCACTGTCGTATTGACAGCTAAGGCGCCTGAAGAGTAAGAATAATACCACTTACCAGAGACTTGATACCACCCCGTTTTCATTGCCCCTGAACTATCTAAATAATACCACAGACCATTTTCCTTTAACCAGCCTGTCTGCATTTCACCAGATGATTTCAAATAATACCAACTAGATCCGTCTTTCAGCCAACCCGTTGATTTAGACCCATTTGATTTGAAATGATACCAACTACCATTTATTTTCTTCCAACCAATAGTCAATCCATTATTGGATCCATAGTTAGAACTATTCCCTGATTGATTCTGTGAAGAGGTTACTCCCTCTAGCTGGATATAGCGACGACTTCCGTTATAAGCCGTATAACTCAACCACTTGTATCCATCTTTTTCGAGAATTTGATCATAATGAACATTCTCCCCAGGATAATAGTAATCAATCGCAGTTGCGCTAGCTAGAGGCTGATTTTTGATAGCAGCCTTAGTCTTAAAATAATGTGTTCCTCCTGTTGAAGCTGAGGATTGACTATTCCCAACACTGCCACCAGCTAAATCTTTAAAATGAATAAACCCCGTCATAGTATTTGCCTTCACGATGCGCTTGTTGTAAGATTCCCTTATTCCATAATTGTATTCTTCAATCTCAATCTCATCTCCTATTACATTTGACACCCAAGCAACATGACCATAAGTTCCTGCAGTAGACCAAGCAATAGAGCCAATCGTTGGTGTATTATCGACACGATAACCTTCACGACGAGCACGATAGCCCCATTCATTCGCATTCCCATAAGCAGCCGGAATCTCAAAACCATTGACATTACTCAAACGAAAGGCTGCAAAAGAAGTACACTGACGAGAATACATGCGCCACTTATCAATCTCCTGGCTCCCATTTTTATAATGAGCAGGATAATCATCCCCACGCGCAATCGATCCATTTCCTCCGGAATAGGCATATACACTATTACCCGCTGCTAACATCAATCCTACTACTAAAAAGGGAACAACCTTTTTAGCTGATTTTCTGAAAGAAAATCTTGTCTCTGCTACTTTAAATGGTGAAATTTTCATTCTTCCTCCTTGAAAAATAATATAAATCGAAGATTACCTTCACTTAAACTATTCGGAGAAAAAAAGAAAAAGTGAGAAAATTTCTCACTTTAGTCAAGATAATGAATCAAATTCTTTTCTGTAAGGATATCTGAGTAAGTAAAGGATTCAACGTAAACATTAGCTTGTTTATCTCCTTCAACGTTTCCAAATTCAACGATAAATAGGGATGGATAAACCTCAATTAGCTTACCCAATCTATTTTTTTGGCGCTTACGACCATTCTCCAAAGTCATTTCTACGACTTGACCCTCATGTGCCTTGATTTCTTCTTTGATTTTTTTCATCTTGGCTACATCTGTAAATGCATCTGACATCTTATGCCTCCCTCTTTGAGATACTTGAAAATTTATTGTATTCTTTTTGGAAAATTAATTCCACCGTTCCACGAGCTCCACTACGGTTTTTCTCGATAATAACTTCTACCTTATTATTCGGCATTCCTTCCTCTTCTTCACCACCACGCTCATAGTAATCGTCGCGATAAAGAAAGGCTACAATATCAGCGTCCTGCTCAATAGACCCAGATTCACGAATATCAGACAAGACCGGTCTCTTATCCTGACGTTGTTCTACACCACGAGAAAGCTGACTTAGAGCGATTACTGGAACCTTCAGTTCCTTAGCTAAAATTTTCAACTGACGTGAAATTTCTGAAACCTCTTGTTGACGATTTTCCCGACCAGTTCCCGTGATAAGCTGCAAATAGTCTATTAAAATCAAGCCAAGATTTCCAGTTTCTTGAGCCAGTTTACGAGAACGAGAACGAATCTCTGTAATCCGAATCCCTGGCGTATCATCGATATAGATACTTGCATTAGCTAGATTTCCTTGAGCAATGGTATATTTTTGCCACTCCTCATCAGTCAATTGACCCGTACGGATAGAATGCGATTCTACCAAACCTTCTGCCGCTAACATACGGTCCACTAGACTTTCCGCACCCATTTCCAGTGAAAAAATAGCAACTGTTTTGTCCAACTTAGTCCCAATATTCTGAGCAATATTCAAGGCAAAGGCTGTCTTACCAACAGCTGGACGGGCTGCTAGGATAATCAACTCCTCCTCATGAAGTCCAGTCGTCATATGATCCAAGTCACGATAGCCTGTCGCAATACCTGTAATATCGGTCGTTTGTTGCGAGCGAGCTTCCAGATTTCCGAAGTTGATATTCAACACATCTCGAATGTTCTTAAATCCACTTCGATTTGCATTTTCGCTGACATCAATCAGGCCTTTTTCTGCCTGAGCAATGATTTCATCAGCTGGTTGCGAAGCCTCGTAAGCTTGATTGACAGACTCTGTCAACTTGGAGATTAATCGACGTAGCATGGCCTTCTCTGCAACAATCTTAGCATAATACTCCGCATTAGCAGAAGTTGGCACAGAATTGACAATCTCAACCAAGTAAGACAGGCCACCAATATTCTGTAAATCACCTTGATTATCAAGAATGGTACGAACCGTTGTTGCATCTATAGCATCGCCACGATCGGATAAGTCGACCATAGCTTGGAAAATCAAACGATGGGCATACTTAAAAAAGTCCCTAGACTCAATATATTCTCGCACAAAAACAAGCTTACTCTCGTCAATAAAGATAGCCCCTAAAACGGATTGCTCAGCTAAGATATCTTGAGGTTGTACTCGTAACTCTTCTACTTCTGCCATCAGACTTCCCTTCCTTTTACAATCTTGTCAAGAAAGTGTAAATTTACCCTTCTTTCACACGAAGATTGATTACACTTGTAATATCTTGATAGATTTTCACTGGTACATCAATCAAACCAACTGCTCGAATCGGAGCTTGTACTTGGATATGACGTTTATCAATCTTAATTCCAAATTGCTTTTGCAATTCTTCTGCAATTTTCTTATTGGTAATGGAACCAAAGGTACGACCATCTGGACCAACTTTTTCAACAAATTCTACAATAGTTTCCTCTGCTTCTAGTTGAGCTTTAATTGCTTTTGCTTCTGCAATCATCTCAGCATGAGCTTTTTCTTCAGATTTTTGTTTACCACGAAGTTCACCTACAGCTTGAGCAGTCGCTTCTTTGGCTAGACTCTTTTTGATAAGAAAGTTTTGCGCATACCCTGTTGGTACTTCCTTAATTTCGCCTTTTTTACCTTTTCCTTTAACATCTGCTAAAAAGATTACTTTCATTCTTCTTTCTCCTTTTCCTTTATTTCATTTAATACAATTTCTGTCAGTTTTTCCCCTGCTTCTGACAAGGTTGAATCCTTAATTTGAGCTGCTGCCAAATTAAAGTGGCCTCCACCTCCCAGCTCTTCCATAATCCGTTGTACATTCAGCTTACTACGACTGCGAGCTGAGATAGAGATAAATCCTTGTGTATTCTTCGCAAGAACAAAACTCGCTTCAATACCTGACATAGCTAACATGGCATCTGCTGCCTTACTAATAACAACTGTATCATAGCATTTCGAGTCCTTAGCCTCTGCTATTAGTACATCTGAACCTAATTTACGCCCCTGTAAAATCAGTTCATTGACCTCACGATATTCTTCAAAATCTGTCGCAGCAATTTCTTGGATAGCAATACTATCACTTCCTCTCGTTCTGAGATAGCTAGCAACATCAAATGTCCGACTAGTCACTCGTGAGGTGAAATTTTTAGTATCCAACATCATACCAGCCATCAAGACACTTGCTTGCATACGACTCAAACGATTTTTCTTAGAATTCTGGAACTGAATCAATTCCGTTACCAACTCACTGGCACTACTTGCACCACTTTCGATATAAGTAATAACCGCATTATCTGGAAAATCCTGATCCCGTCTGTGGTGGTCGATGACGATGGTTTGGGTAAATAAATCATAAAAAGCTTTTGATAAAGTTAAGGCTGTCTTTGAATGGTCTACAAGAATCAACAAAGAACGATTGGTCACCATCCCCATTGCATCCTTAACAGACAACAACTTCGTAACTCCTTCTTTTTCTAAGAATGAAACAGCTCGTTCAATATCCGGAGACATCTGATTTTCATCATAAAGAGCATAACTATTTTCTGTCACATTACTAGCAAATAACTGCATACCTACAGCAGAACCCAAAGCATCCATATCAAGATTTTTGTGACCAACTACAAAAACCTGATCTACACTTCTAATTTTATCTGAAATAGCTGTCATCATAGCGCGCGTACGTGTCCTTGTACGCTTGATTGACGCCGCAGATCCACCACCAAAATAAACGGGATTTTTCGTTTCGTCATTCTCCTTGACAACCACCTGGTCGCCACCACGTACTTCAGCCAAGTTTAAGTTGAGCAATGCAACTTTCCCTATCTCATCATGATTTCCATCACCATAAGAAAAGCCCATACTTAAGGTCAATGGCAACTGTCTCTGTTTCGACTCTTCTCTGAAAGAATCAATAACAGAAAATTTATCGTTCATCAATCCCTCAAGCACCGTGTAGTCCGTAAATAGATAAAAGCGATCCATACTTACTCGACGGGAGAACATGGCATGTTTACCAGCAAATTCTGAAACAAAATTGGCTACAAAACTATTGATATGACTGATATCAGACTCCGATGTTTCATCTTCTAAATCATCATAGTTGTCAACGGAAACGACCCCAATCACAGGTCGACTCGTTACTAACTCAACAGTCGCTTCGTATTCTCCAGACACATCAAAGAAGTAAAGAACTCCAGACACCTTGTCCATATGAACCGAATAGCGGGTCTCACCCAAGGTAGCATAAGAACCTGGATTTCCTACCGATGCCTTGATAATTGTTTGAATTAATGCAACATCAATCTCGCCCACTTCATTAGTCAAAATCAATTCAGCATAAGGATTAAACCATTCAACTTCACCTGACGACAAGTCTAATTTAATAACTCCGACAGGCATCTGTTCTAACAAGGTTGTCAAACTTTCTTCAGCTTGGTGGTTTACATACTGGATTTGTTCTACTTCACTCTTTGAGTAGTAGTCTCTCTGATGGATGAATAATAAACTATATGAACCCAAAATAAGTAGCAAAAGAAATAGCGTTACCAGTGTATTCGTTACAAAAACAAGTTGCACAGATAGCACTCCGAACGCCACTATTCCTAATATTAAGGGGAAAATAGGACTTACATAAAATTTTTTCATTCCAAACCTCTTGGCACCCATTATACCATAATAACCACCAAAAAGCGACTTTTTAAAGGTGTAATCAGTAATTCTATCAATTATAAGAAAAAGGAGGTTTACAATTCAGTAAACCTTCCTTTACACATATTGAAATTAAGATTCTTTAACTTCTAACAAACCAATTTCGCCATCCTCACGACGATAAATCACATTGGTTGTCTGATCTTCAACATCCACATAGATAAAAAAATCATGTCCCAACAAATCCATCTGTAGAATAGCTTCTTCCAAATCCATTGGTTTTAAATCAATTTGTTTTGAACGAACCACTCTAGATTGGACAACATTTGTATCTTCCACCAAAGCATCTGTAAATAATTGACTAGTTGCTACCTTGTTTTTATTTTTACGCTCGATTTTTGTTTTATTTTTACGAATCTGACGTTCAATTTTATCAGTTACAAGGTCAATTGAACCATACATATCTTGAGACACATCTTCTGCACGAAGAGTAATTGAGCCAAGCGGAATCGTCACCTCCACTTTAGCCGTTTTTTCACGATACACCTTCAAGTTAACTCGAGCATCCAACTCTTGTTCAGCTTGAAAATACTTTTCGATCTTTTCGAGTTTAGAAACTACATAATCACGAATTGCTTCTGTTACTTCTAGGTTTTCACCACGGATACTATATTTAATCATATGAGTACCTTCTTTCTAAACATTTTTGTTTTTCTGATTTCATTATAACGCTTTCATTTTAGTTTTGCAAATTTTTTCCTCATCTTACAAGGGAAAATGTTTTTACATCTTCAGCACCAGCCTCTTCCAACAGTTTCTTCACACGATTTATAGTTGTTCCAGTAGTGTAAATGTCATCTATAAGTAGGATTTTTTTAGGAATAGTGACTCCCCTTTTAATAAAGAAAGGAAGTTCTGTCCCCAAGCGTTCTGAACGATTTTTAGAAGAACTGGCCCGCTCTTCTCTCTTCTCTAGTAAGTCTTGAAAAGAGAACCCTGCTGCTTCAACTAAACCTTCAACCTGGTTAAATCCCCTCTCAAGTAATCTTTCAGGACTTAGGGGAATTACGACAAATTGATACTCTTTGTACTTTTTCAACTCCTCACTTAAAAATGAAGCAAAAACTTTTCTTAAAAGGAAGTCTCCATCAAACTTATACCGACTGAAAAAATCCTTCATAGCTTGATTGTAAGTAAAAATCCCTCTATGACTGACTTCAATTCCTTCTTTACACCAAAATTGACAATCTTGACACTTTGTTGACAATCCTGTTTTCATACAGTTTGGACAGTACTCTTCTCCAATTTTCTCAAAAGTAGAATCACAATCTAAACAAAGACATGAGACATCATTCCTCAGAAGTAAGAGACTACTAAAAGTTAAAACAGCCTTCATAGTCTGCCCGCACAATAAGCACCTCATAGACCCGCTTCCTTATTCATCTGCTGAATTTCCTTAATTGCCTTCTTGATTGAAGTATTTAACCCATCATGGAAGAAAAGCAAATCTCCTGTCGGTCTGTCCATACTCCGACCGACACGTCCTCCAATCTGTATTAAACTAGACTTGGTAAAAAGACGATGATTGGCCTCTACTACAAAAACATCCACACAAGGGAAGGTAACTCCACGCTCCAATATTGTCGTACTGATAAGTATTGTCAGTTCTCCATCTCGAAAAGCTTGTACCTGTTCTAATCTATCTTCTGTTACAGAAGATACAAAGCCAATTTTCTCATTTGGAAATTGCTCCTGTAAGATTTCTTTTAACTGCTCCCCTTTCTTAATTTCTGAAGCAAAAATGAGTAACGGATAAGCTGTCTTTCTCTGCTTCTCAATATAGGACTTTAACTTTGGTGACAACCGATTTTTCTCTAAACAGTGATTAAAATCGGATAACCAGACAGGTTTAGGAATAATCAACGGATTTCCATGAAATCGTCTTGGCAAACTCAATCGTTTTAGTTCTCCTATGCGAACCTTTCTATCTAACTCATCAGTCGAAGTCGCTGTTAAAAAGATTCTCAGTCCATTCTCCTTTACACTATTCTTGACAGCATGGTAAAGCTTGGGATTGTCAACATAAGGAAAGGCATCTACTTCATCCACTATCAGCAAATCAAAAGCTTGATAAAACTTCAATAACTGATGGGTCGTCGCAACAACTAGTGGTGTTCGAAAATACGGCTCTGATTCTCCGTGTAGTAAAGATATCTCGCAAGCAAAATCATCTTGCAGGCGCTTGTACAGCTCCAAACAAACATCTATGCGAGGACTAGCCAAGCATACTGCACCACCCGCATTGATCACTTTAGCTACTACTTGATAAATCATTTCTGTCTTTCCAGCTCCTGTTACAGCGTGAACCAAGGTTGGTTCCTGCTTGTCTACAGCTTGAATTAGTCCCTCTGACACCTTCTCTTGAAAAGGAGTTAATTGACCGCGCCATTTGAGAATATCTTGCTTCGCAAAATCCTCCTGCGGAAAATAGTATAAAGCTTGATCACTCCTGACTCGCTTCATCAGTAAACACTCCCTACAATAATAAGCACCGATGGGCAAATACCATTCATCTAAAATAGCACTATCACAACGTTGACAGAAAAGTTTCCCTTTCTCCTTTCTCATTGCTGGAAGTTTCTCCGCCAACTGACGTTCCTCTTTTGTTAATTCATTCTCAGTAAACAAACGACCGAGATAATTTGGATTTACTTTCATACTTCTTTATTCGTAAAAACCTAGCGCTTTAGATGATTTTTTAGTACAATTAAATCATGGAATTTAGAACAATTAAAGAGGACGGTCAAGTCCAAGAAGAAATCAAAAAATCACGCTTTATCTGTCATGCCAAGCGTGTTTATAGCGAAGAAGAGGCTCGAGACTTTATTACTACCATCAAAAAAAAACACTACAAAGCTACGCATAACTGCTCTGCCTTCATTATTGGGGAACGTAGTGAAATCAAACGTACAAGTGATGATGGTGAGCCCAGTGGGACTGCTGGCGTTCCCATGCTTGGGGTACTAGAAAATCACAACCTCACCAATGTCTGTGTGGTCGTGACACGCTACTTTGGTGGTATAAAACTAGGCGCTGGAGGACTGATTCGTGCTTACGCCGGCAGTGTTGCCTTAGCCGTCAAAGAAATTGGCATCATTGAAATAAAGGAACAGGCGGGCATTGCTATTCAAATGTCTTACGCTCAGTATCAAGAGTACAGTAACTTCCTTAAAGAACATAATCTCATGGAACTGGATACAAACTTTACAGATCAAGTCGATACGATGATTTATGTTGATAAAGAAGAAAAAGAAAATATTAAAGCTGCACTGGTGGAGTTTTTTAATGGAAAAGTTACTTTAACTGATCAAGGTTTACGAGAAGTTGAAGTTCCTGTAAATTTAGTGTAAACAAAGGAGAAAAATATGGCATTTGGTAAATTCATTCAAGGACTTGCTGGTAACTTTAGCGAGCAAAACAAAGAAACTCTTATCAAAGAATATGGACAATATCTACTAGAAAATGAAGAAATTCAAAGTGGATATAAACTGATTCGTGACTCAATTATATTTACAAATATCCGCATTATCTTTACAGATAAACAAGGCGCTACCGGTCGTAAGATGTCTATTAAATCAATCTTTTTGATGAACATTGTTAACGTTGAAATGGAAACTGCAGGAGCAGGTATAGATGATAGTGAAATTACTATTACTTATTTAGAGAATGTCTTTCTAAAAGCACATAATGAACATTTTAGTTCTCATAAATTTGAATTTCCTAAGAAAACGGATATCGTTCCACTTTATACCTATTTATTAGAATTAGCTTATCACAATCGCTTGAAAATTAATGACTTGGACCTGTGATATAAAAAAATCCTATCACTTCGATAGGATTTCTATATTTTACAAATGATATAGATAGCGTTATACTAGAAATATCTTATACAAAGAGGTATTCATATGTCTATTTATAACAATATTACTGAATTAATCGGTCAAACTCCGATTGTTAAACTCAACAACATCGTACCAGAAGGGGCTGCGGACGTCTATGTAAAGCTTGAAGCATTCAACCCTGGTTCTTCTGTAAAAGATCGTATTGCTCTTAGCATGATTGAAAAAGCTGAACAAGACGGTATTCTGAAACCAGGTTCTACAATTGTTGAAGCAACAAGTGGAAACACTGGTATTGGACTTTCATGGGTAGGTGCTGCTAAAGGGTATAAAGTCGTCATCGTTATGCCTGAAACTATGAGTGTAGAACGACGTAAGATTATCCAAGCTTATGGTGCTGAACTCGTCCTAACTCCTGGTAGTGAGGGAATGAAAGGCGCTATTGCTAAGGCTCAAGAAATCGCTGCTGAACGTGATGGTTTCCTTCCTCTTCAATTTGACAATCCAGCTAATCCAGAAGTACACGAAAGAACAACAGGAGCTGAAATACTAGCTGCTTTCGGTAAAGATGGACTAGATGCCTTTGTTGCTGGAGTGGGTACCGGTGGAACGATTTCTGGTGTTTCTCATGCACTCAAATCAGCAAATTCTAACATTCAAGTTTTTGCGGTAGAAGCAGATGAATCTGCTATTCTATCTGGTGAAAAACCTGGCCCTCACAAAATTCAAGGTATCTCAGCTGGATTTATTCCTGATACACTTGATACAAAAGCCTATGATGGTATCGTTCGTGTAACATCAGACGATGCTCTCGCACTCGGCCGTGAAATTGGTGGAAAAGAAGGATTTCTTGTAGGGATTTCTTCAGCTGCAGCTATCTACGGAGCCATCGAGGTTGCCAAGAAATTAGGTACAGGTAAAAAGGTTCTTGCTCTAGCACCAGATAACGGTGAACGTTATCTCTCTACAGCACTTTATGAATTTGAAGTGTAGTCTCCTAAATGCACTTAGCCCTTTTTATAGGGCTTTTTATTTATATCTTGAAAAGTAGAATTCTTTCCCTATAGGAATCTACTGCATAGAAAAAAGGAAGCACTTCAGCTTCCTTTTTATTATTAGTTATTCAAGGCTGCTGCCATTGTAGCTGCAACTTCAGCTTCGAAGTCGTTTGCAGCTTTTTCGATACCTTCACCAACTTCAAAGCGAGCGAACTCAACTACTGAAGCGTTAACTGATTCAAGATATGCTTCAACTGTCTTGCTGTCATCCATGATGTATACTTGTGCAAGAAGTGTGTAAGCTTGGTCAACTTTAGTGTTGTCAAGCATGAAGCGGTCCATTTTACCTGGGATGATTTTGTCCCAGATTTTTTCTGGTTTGCCTTCTGCAGCCAATTCAGCTTTGATGTCAGCTTCAGCTTGGGCAATCACTTCATCAGTCAATTGAGCTTTTGATCCATACTTCAAGTGTGGAAGAGCTGGTTTGTTAACCATTGCACGACTTTCGTTGTCTTGGTCGATAACGTGGTTCAATTGTGCCAACTCATCTTTAACGAATTGCTCATCCAATTCTTTATAAGAAAGAACTGTTGGTTTCATCGCTGCGATATGCATTGACAATTGTTTAGCAAGTGCTTCGTCTCCACCTTCAATAACTGAAATAACACCGATACGTCCACCGTTATGTTGGTAAGCTCCGAAGTGTTGTGCGTCTGTTTTTTCAATCAAAGCAAAGCGACGGAATGAGATTTTTTCTCCGATAGTTGCTGTTGCAGATACATATGCAGCTTCAAGAGTTTCACCTGAAGGCATTGTCAAAGCAAGTGCTTCTTCATTATTAGCAGGTTTTCCTTCAGCAATAACTTTAGCTGTAGTATTTACCAATTCAACGAATTGAGCGTTTTTCGCAACGAAGTCAGTTTCAGCATTTACTTCAATAACTGCTGCAACATTACCGTTAACATAAACACCAGTCAAACCTTCTGCAGCAACACGGTCAGCCTTCTTAGCTGCCTTAGCCATACCTTTTTCACGAAGCAATTCAATCGCTTTTTCGATGTCACCGTCTGTTTCTACAAGCGCTTTTTTAGCGTCCATAACTCCGGCACCAGATTTTTCACGCAACTCTTTTACAAGTTTAGCTGTAATTTCTGCCATTTTGATTCTCCTATATTTTTTAAAAATAGGAGAGCTGGGCTAAGCCCCGCCCTCCTAGGTAATTACTATTTATATGAATTAAGCGTTGTCGCCTTCTACAACTTCAACGATTTCTTCAATTGAATCGGCTTGAGCTTCAGAAGCTGCAAATTCTGCTTCAACTGCTACTGCATCTTCACCTTGACGTCCTTCGATGATAGCATCAGCCAATTTAGCTGTAATCAATTTAACAGCGCGGATAGCGTCATCGTTAGCTGGGATGATTACATCGATATCATCTGGATCAGTATTTGTGTCAACCATCGCTACAACTGGGATTCCCAATTTCTTAGCTTCTTTAACAGCGATTTGCTCTTTATGTGGGTCAACTACGTACATAACATCTGGGATACGAGGCATATCTTCGATACCACCCAAGAATTTTTCAAGACGTGCGCGTTGTTTGTTAAGAAGTGCAACTTCTTTCTTAGGAAGAACTTCGAAAGTTCCATCTTCTTCCATACGTTTGATTTCTTTCAAACGAGCGATACGTTTTTGGATTGTTCCCCAGTTTGTAAGAGTTCCACCCAACCAACGGTGGTTGATGAAGTATTGACCTGAACGTACTGCTTCTTCAGCAACTGCATCAGCCGCTTGTTTCTTAGTACCAACGAACAATACAACTGCATCGTTAGCTGCTGCATCACGCATGAAGTCGTATGCTTGGTCAGCGTATTTTACAGTTTGTTGCAAGTCGATAACGTGGATTCCGTTACGCTCAGTGAAGATGTACTTAGCCATCTTAGGGTTCCAGCGACGAGTTTGGTGACCAAAGTGTACACCAGCCTCAAGAAGTTGTTTCATTGAAATTACTGCCATGAGTATTTCTCCTTTTTGTTTTTTTCCTCTTCTTGACTTCAACTCGCAAAACGACCCAAAGGCAACTGTTTCACAATTCATCAAGAATGAGTATTATCGTTCACACGACAGTTTTCATTTTACCATACTTTTTCAATATTTTCAAGCGATTTTAGTAGATTTTTAAAGTAAGTTAACTATATAAATCATAAAAGAGACTCAAATCGAGCCTCTTCGTTTTATTCATTAGTTTGGATAGATATATGTTACAAAACCTTCTGAAGTTGTAGTAGGATTGAACCAACCACGTTTATTTCCGATTGTACGATTTCCACCATAGTTTGATTCAGATACTTGGATACTTGTTGATGATGAAACAGCTGTAACCACGGCTACGTGTCCATATCCACCATCATTCCAACATGCAATAGCACCAACTTGAGGTGTAGATCCTGTACGGAATCCTGCTGCAGCTGCACTTGTAGCCCACTGTGCCCCATTACCCCAGTAATCTCCAGCCCAAGGTGCCAATGTTTTAGCTCCCCATGTACACTCACCAGTTGGATAACTTGAAGCGTTTGTACTGTATGTTGGACGATGTTTTACTGGTGCAGGAGTGTAGTTTGAAGATGATTCAGATGAACTAGATACTGCTTGAACTTCTGCTGTAAAAGTTGTATTTCCAGAAGCAACTACTGTTTGTTGTTGACTTGCTTGTTTAGCTTTGTAGGCTGCTTCTGCTTCTGCAGCTGCTTTAGCTTCTGCTTCCGCTGCAGCTTTTTTATCAAGTAAACTTGCTTTTTCATCCTCTGCAGTAGCCTTTTCAGCAGCAAGATTCAATTCTGCAGCTTTCAACTCAGCTTGTTTTGTAGTTAATGATTGAGCATCATCAGCTAGTTTTTGCTGATTTGCAATAACTGTATTAATCGCATCATTGTTTGCTACTTGTTTTTCAGAAATAGCTTTTTTATCTGCTTTTTGTTGTTCCAACATTTTGTTGTTTGCAGATACGATTTCACTCATTGCAGCAACACGTGAAATAGCTTCTGTAATTGATTTTGAGTTTACAATTGTATTGATGTAATTTGTTGCAGCTCCATTTGTTTGAGCACTACGAGCTTGTTTTTGCAATGAATCATTGCGAGATACAATATTCTTAGAAAGTTCTGTAATTTCACCCTCAAGCTTTTTAGATTCTGCTTGTAGTCTATCATTTTCAGATTGCAAGTTTGATTGCTCTGTTTGAATAGCAGATACTTGCTCCTGAATTTGATCAACTTGTTTTTGGGCTTCTTGTTGTTGTGCTGTTAAGTTACTAATTTTATTATCTTGAGCAGCAATTTTGTCATCAGTCGTTTCTGCATGCGCAGTTGTTAAAACAGCTACTTGAGAAACCATTACTGTACTTAGTAAAAGTGACGCTAAGATTTTTTTCTTCATATTTCGTAGATACTCCTTCTTTTAAAGACACTACTAGTATACCAAAAAAAGGCCTAATGAATATTACGCCTTTGTTACATTTTTATTTCTTTCTTATAGGTAAATCTTTTCAAAAATAAGCTGAAAAATAATCATCCATATAAGGTTCAAAATCATTGATGGTACTAAACTATAGACTATAAATAAAGACATACCATCCACAGTTAAACCTACCACTAATGCAAGTATATAAGCTCCCATCTCAAATAGAAAAGTCATGACAATAATTGCCAACATTCTCGTCCAACGATTCAATAAAATAACACTATTAAATTTATGGAGAAATACTCCCAACAAGACGAACAACAAAGTTGCAATCCCTATCAAGTGGAAAAAGTAAATGTCATAAACCAAACCCACTACAAAACAATAAGCTAAATAGAAATACTCTGATACTTCAATCGTCTCAAATAAGAGAAACAGAAATAGAAAATGACTAGCCAACTGAACGTGGGGGAAAAATGAGCCCAGAAGCTGGCTAATATGGGCATCAATTAGAACAAAGAAAGGAAGCAATAAAAATACTCCAACTCGCTTCAACTGTCTCATTATGAATTCCCCACTAATTCTATCACACTCATATTATGAGTATCTGCACTCAATTTAACTGTTACTTCTCGTGTCAAGTAGTCTGTACTATGCGTTGTGGCAACCACTTCACCAACAGTAATATCAGCAACGTTAAAGTTTCCTAATCCACCAGTGGTCACCTTATCTCCCGCACTAATATCGCTATTACTATTTAATTGGCTAATTTTAAGAACTTCATTTTCTTTGTCATAGCCAACAATAATCCCATAAATTGTAGTAGAACCATGTTGAATTTTAACAGAAATCTTATCAGCATTTTCCGTATTTGTCAGAAGGTTGACCATAGTAGAGTTCTCCTCCACTTTTGAGACACTCCCAATCAAGCCACCATTTGCAATGGCTAACATGTTCTCAGAAGCCCCTTTTGATTTACCTGCATCCAGAGTCAATTCCTGCTTCCAAGATACCGGAGAACGCATAATAACATCTGCTGCTAAAGTCTTTGTGGCTTGCAACTTGGACTTCATATCAAGCAATTGACGCAGTTGTTCATTTTCCGTCTTTAAACTTTCCGCCTCATTTGATTTAACTTCTAATTGGTAAATCTGTTTCTTCAAACTTTCATTTTCATTATAAGTTCGTGTCAAATGAGCCAAATCTGATTTGACAGAATCAAACCACTGAAAAGGTTTTTGTACAACCCTATCAACCAATGAGATTCCATCTCCTAATTTTGTCACAATTGTACTTGAATAAGTCGTCGCTAAGAGAGCTGAGACAAGCAGAACAGTGACAAAAACAATAATGACATATTTTGATTTTTTAAAACGGTTCATATCCCTACCTTTATATCAAAAACTGTTACAGTAACTTTTTTATCAATTCCTGAAATCTACTAAGATTTTAAGAAAAATAAACAACAACCAAGTACGAGAACAACAAGAATGGTCAGCGTATCCTTTCGAGTCCATTTCAATTGTCTGTATTGACTTCTGCCTTTTCCCCCCTGATAACCACGCGCTTCCATAGCGATAGCCAAGGAATCCGCACGTTTTAAACTTGTTGCAAAAAGAGGAATCAAAATAGGAATCATCGCCTTTACTTTTTGAACAATGCTTCCTTCTCCAAAATCCACTCCACGCGCTTTCTGCGCATTCATAATCCGCGTCGTATCATCCATCAAGGTCGGGACAAAACGCAAACTCATGGACAGCATTAAGCCAATTTCATGAACCGGAACTTTCACACGCTTTAAAGGTGCTAATAAAGCTTCGACAGCTGATGCCAAACTTAAGGGCATGGTCGTTAAGGTTAACAAAGTTGAAAAGAAAATAATCAATACGAAGCGACAAAAAATAATTCCAGCTTGTTGCAAAGCATAATCCGTGATTCTCACAAACGAAAACTCAAATAAAACATTCCCATTAGAAATGAAAAACAGTTGGAAAATAGTTGTGAAGGCAATCAAGAAAAACATAGATTTCAAGCCCTGAATAAAGAATGAAAGAGATACTCCTGACAAGGCAATAAATATTCCTGTCGCTATAAAAAGAATTAGATTCGTCAAGGGATTATTAGCCCAAAAAACGATCAAAATCAGTAGCATCATGGCAAGCAATTTGCTGCGTGGATCCAATCGGTGAACTATCGAATCCCCTGGGATATAACGCCCCAAAATCATACTATCCATTTAGTGACTCCTTGAACTCATCTATCTTAATCGGTAATCGTTTAAATGACACGCCTCTATCAGCCAATCGTTTACAAAAGGCTGTAATTTTAGGTACTCCCAACTGCACTTCTTCCATAAAGACAACATCTTGAAAGACATCACTTGGTTTACCACCCTTAACTAAACGTCCCTTTTCCATCACATAGACTTGATTTGCATATTCAGCAACATCATCCATCAAATGCGTTACCAAGACAATGGTCATCCCTGACTGGTGGAGTTTTTTGAACAAATTCATCAGCTCTTTTCTTCCCAGGGGATCTAGGCCTGCTGTGGGCTCATCTAAGACTAATATGGCTGGTTCCATGGCAAGTATGCCTGCAATGGCGACACGTCTCATTTGTCCACCTGATAGCTCAAACGGACTACGATTAAAAAGTGATTCATCAATTCCAACTAGAGCCAGTTTCTCACGCGCAATCTTCTCCGCATCTTCTTCAGAAACTCCAAAATTTTGCGGTCCAAAAGCAACGTCTTTCAAAACCGTTTCTTCAAAAATCTGATTTTCAGCAAACTGAAATACCAAGCCAACCTGTTTTCTAATTTGACGAATATCTTTATTTTTAGAAGTCGAGGTGATTAAGGTATCAAAAACTCGCACACTCCCTTGACTTGGCACCAATAAACCATTTAATAGTTGCAAAATGGTTGATTTACCACTACCTGTGTGGCCAATTAAAGCCGTATAAGAACCATCTTTAATCGTCAAAGAAACATCCGACAAAGCTGCTGAAGCTAAGGGAGTCCCTTCTTGATATGTAAAACTCACATTTTCTAGAGCAATTCCCATAGCTTATCCTCTAGCTCACTTTCTGTCAAATAATTTTCAGGCAAATCATAGCCATTCTGGCTCAAAGAATGTTTTAATTGATTAGCAAAAGGATCGTCTAATCCAATTTGATCCAAATCATTTCGAGAGAAAAGCTCCCTTGGACTACTAGTTGATTCAATTGACCCTTTTTTCATAATCAACACACGATCACTCATGGCAACTTCTTCCAAATCATGTGTAATGGAAATGACCGTCATATCATAGTCTTTCCGAATTCCTTTTACTGTCTCAATCAATTCTCTACGTCCCTCAGGATCCAACATACTCGTTGCTTCATCTAAGATTAAAATAGCTGGTCTTAGGGCTACAACACCTGCAATAGCCACACGTTGCTTTTGGCCACCTGATAGACGCGCTGGCTCTCTCTTTTTAAAGTCCAACATGCCAACCAAATCCAGAGCTTCTTCCACTCTCTTTTTCATTTCTTGACGAGAAAGTCCCTGATTTTCCAAACCAAAGGCAACATCATCTTCAACAGTCGCTCCAACAAATTGATTGTCTGGATTTTGAAAAACCATACCGATTTGACGACGTATATTCCAAACATTTTCCTCAGTCAAACGTTGACCATCAATTACAATCTCTCCAGATTCTGCTTCCAGTAAGCCATCAATTAATCGAACCGTCGTTGATTTACCACTACCATTATGACCTACAATCGAAAGCCATTCTCCACGTTTCACGTGAAACGTAATATCCTTCACATCGTAGTATTCCTGACTTTCCTTATAACGAAAAGAAAGATTTTTTACATCAATTATTGATTTCATTTCGAACCAAATGTCCCTTTAAATACATAGGCACTACCCTTGAAATAATCATAGCCAGAGTAGATAGTGAAAAACAAGGCTACATAAAGTAGAACTTGACCAAGCAAAGTCCAATGTAATAGCAAGAAAATAATCGCAAACATCTGACTGAAAGTTTTAATTTTTCCAGGCATGGCTGCTGCTAAAACTGTTCCACCAGTTTCAACTAATAAAAGTCTTAAACCTGTCACAGCCAACTCACGACAGATGATCACTGCAACAATCCAAGCTGGAGCCATACCTAACTCAATCAGCATAATAAAAGCAGACATAACTAGTAGCTTATCCGCCATAGGATCTGCAAATTTACCAAAATTACTGACCACATTCCATTTACGAGCTAAATATCCATCTAAGTAGTCTGTGATACTGGCAATAGCAAAGATAATAGCTGCCACAATATGACTCTCTATCGAATTTCCTATCGTTAAAATAAAGATAAAAATAGGTATAAAGAGAATTCGACCTATTGTTAAGAGATTTGGAATTTGTTCTTTTTTCATTCGTTTTTCCTTAATTTTTAGTAAAGGTTACAGTGATTTTTCCAGTCTGAGCTGTTAATTTCGATAAGTCAACAGTCTGATTATCTACTGTTAAAGCGACACCTTTGACAACACCTAAAGTAATGATTACAGAATTTTTAGTTGAAACTGTTGTTTCCGCACTTTTATTATCCGGTGATAAGGTCACACCACCCTCAAGCTCACTTTCTGAAACACTAACCCAACTTCTAGCATCTGAGACTGATAATTGCAATTTTGCAGTTTCCTTGCTCGTTTTATAAGCAACTTCTACTCTATTTCCTTCACCTGATACCGTTATAGCTGGTTCCATATTCGAAGAACTACTGCTTGAAGATGAAGTTACAGAACTAGTCGAGCTTATTGCTTGGACCACACTATAACTAGACGCAGACGAACGCTCCGGTTGAGTCTGGAGATAATTCCAAACATAATAAGTCACAAATATTACAATCGATAGGGCAAAGAGTAAAAAATAAAATAAAGGTAAAAATGATGTCTTATTTTTCTTACTTGAACGTCTCCTACCTGTCAACTCCTCTTCATCAACATCTACTTCCTCATAAGTAATCATGCTCCCAGAATCATAAGCATCCAAGACAATTCGCTCATCAAGTTCAACTGCCCACGCATACTTTCTCAAAAAAGAACGAGTATAAAATGGACTAGGAAGTTGATCAAAATCATCATTTTCCATTGCCTCCAACATATCCAACTGAATTTCTGTTTTTTTATGCAATTCATCTAAACTCAATCCCTGATTGATTCTAGCTAATCGTAAAACCTCACCAATTGTTTTTTTCCTCATACTTGTCATCCCTTCTTTCTAGTGTCTATTATGATAGGTTACTACGATGGGAATATTGTAAAATCAACTATGTCACCATCATCTATTAAATGATGTCCAGCATCAAGGACATCCTCTAAAGTAATTTCCTGTAAAATCTTTGGTAAATCAAAAATTGTCTCACCTTGTCCAAAAGCATCATATTGCGTTGCAATAAATTCAAGAGAGTTCATGCTACTGAAAAATTCTCCAAACATCTCTCTTTTGATAATGTCTAAATGATCCTCTGTAATATCTAAATCCTTTGTAAAATTACGAATAGCCTTTTTAAACTGATGGGATAAAGCAACTGGCTCTTTTGTATCCATTGTCAACATAACAAAATGAAAGCGACTTGTTACTTCAACTTCCAGAGATAAGGAAGCATCTATCTTACCTGATTCATATAATTTTTGAAAACGATTCGAAGTCCAACCAAACATCATTGCAAACAATAATTTTAATAAAATATGATGTCGATAGCAATCCGCCTCAGCAACTTCTCGCTTACCTCTAATCCCAATCGCTAGTTTGGGAGAAGATACTTCCATTCTCATACTGTCTGTTGACTTCACATTTTGTAAAAGTAACTTTTCTTTTGATACTTCCTGAACATCTGAATCTTTCAGTTCTTTTCTTTCGAAATAGTCCTGTACTCGCTCCACATCAAAATTACCAACTAAAAACAGAGACATATTTACAGGTTTGTAAAACTTTGTAAAATTTTCTTGCAAATTAGTTAAATTTATTTGGGAAATCGATTTCTCACTTCCAACTATATCAGTTGCTAAAGATGTACCAGGATACAAATTCGCTAAAGTCGAAAAGAATAAACACGAATCTGGATCATCTTGATACATTTCTCGTTCTTGCTGAATAATATCCTGCTCTCTTAAAATGGAATCTTCAGTAAAATGTGCCGATGTTACCAATTCATCAAGTAAATCTAAATTCTCTAAGAGATAATCCGTAGATGAAAAAAGATAGTTTGTTTTTGTAAAGCTTGTAAAGGCATTGCTATCTGCACCTAGACTCGTAAAAGCCGACATCAAATCGCTAGAATCTTCTCTCTCAAATAATTTATGTTCAAGAAAATGAGCAATTCCCGCAGGATATTCTTTTACATCTCTGTCAACTTCTGTGACAAGCGTATCCACCGAACCAAACTGAACAGTGACACTCCCGTAAACCTCTTTAAATTCCTTTTTAGGTAGAAGAGCTACTGTCAATCCGTTTGCCAAACGAGTTCGATAAACCATTTCTTTTACAGCTGGATAGTATTTTTCTTCAAAAATAACCTTTGTCATTCTATTCCTTCCATAAAGTAAATTGCCTGTAGCTTCACATTATTAGCTGCTCTACAAATAGCGTCTTTGTCAATTTGTTCGAGTTTTTCAATCCAACTTTTAAAGTCTGTTGAAGATTTTCCAAGTAAGGCATTTTGATAAGCACGTTCAATCAATGAAGATTGATTATCTTGAGAAAGCAACAAAGACCGACGAATCATTTCCTTGGTCTGTTCTAACTCAAAGTCTGTAAAATAACCTTTTTTTAAATCAAGCAGTTGATTATTCATCATTTTTCGAGCCTGATTCCGATTTTCTCGATCAATGCCAGCATACATCCTTAAAAATCCACTAAATAAATCAAGCTGACTTGAAATGGTATAAGCTAATCCAGCATTTTCACGGACATTTGTAAAGAGCTTAGAATGAGCAAATCCACCCAGTAAACCATTCATTACAATCATGGGTAAATGTTGCTCATCACCATATTCAGCAGAGCAATGATAGCCCAACTCTAAAATAGACTGTCCCACATTTTTCCGAACCATGCCTTCCTGAAGGATATTGGAATAAGGTTGGCAATATTGAATCTTCACATCCACTTCTCGACCTTTAAAACCAAATGATTCTAATACATTTAGAATTTCAACCTCATTAAAATCACCTAGGAAAAAGAAATCTATTCGATCATTGGCCAAAAATTCTTGGAAACAAGAATAAGAACTTTGTGGAGTTTCAGCTAAAATACGATTTCGTAAATCACTATACTCCAATTGGAGACATTCGTCATGAAAAAATAATTTGTCTAATTCTTTATGTGAAAAATAAAAAGAATCATCCATATCAGCTGCTAAACTTGCTAGCAATTGCTTTTTCTCAATTTCAAATAAGGCCGGATCAAATCCATTATCAACTACCACGGGTGAAAAAAGAGTTTCTTTTACTAGTCCCAAAACCTGAGCAGTTAGCACATTTTTCCTACTTAAAAACTCATCACAAACATAAGTAAATGTCAATTCTACAATGTGACTTTGCCCTCTTCTGAAACAATTGGTTGACATATCTGTACCGTATAGACTGGCCAAATGTCTTCTCAAATCTTGAGAAGTGGGGTACATCTGATTAGCAGTCTCTAGCATACTCGTACTCAACATGCGACCTGCAATCGTATCAAGAGATAATGGAGCTGTAAAACGCACGGTTATTTTGTTCGTTTTAAACTTTTTTGATTGGATAAAATGTGTTGAAATTCCATGCACTAACTCCATGATTTACCTCCTTATATACAGAATTCTATTATATCACGAAAACCTGAAATTTTCTTGTTCCCTGTAACACTTTTGAAATAAAAATCGCTTACATTTTTCCCAGTTTCTCTCACTATTTTTAGGAAAATATGGTATAATACCAAAGATTGAGGTGAATTATGGAATACAAATTATTTGAAGAATTTATTACCCTCCAAGCACTACTCAAAGAACTTGGAATTACACATAGCGGAGGAGCTATCAAATCATTTCTCTCTGAACATTCTGTTTACTTTAATGGGGAGTTAGAAAGTCGTCGTGGTAAAAAACTTCGCATTGGTGATAAAATTGACATCCCTGACATGAATATTGACATCTTGTTGACACAACCTACTTCTGAAGAACAAGATGAATACCAAGCTGATAAAGTTGAAAAAGAACGGATCGCTAAACTTGTAAAGGAGATGAATAAGGGAGTTAAAAAAGACAAATCCAAACCTACTTCATTACCCAAAAGCAAACAAGCTCCACGATTCCCTGGTAGATAATCATGTGGCTACAACACCTATCTCTCAAGACTTTTCGTAACTATAAAGAGACGAAAATAGACTTTAATCCTAAATTAAATGTCTTTTTAGGACGCAATGCGCAAGGTAAAACAAATATGTTAGAGGCTATCTATTTTTTAGCCTTAACACGTAGTCATCGGACTCGGACAGATAAAAATCTTATTCATTTTGACGAGGAACAACTTCATCTTTCAGGTCTTGTTCAGAAACAAACGGGATCCATTCCTCTCGAAATCGAACTAACACAAAAAGGGCGTGTGACAAAAGTTAATCACTTAAAACAGGCACGACTTTCAGATTACGTAGGACACATGAATGTTGTCTTATTTGCTCCGGAAGATTTACAACTAATTAAAGGAGCACCTTCAGTTCGACGAAAATTCATTGATATGGAGCTTGGACAAATTAAGCCCATCTATCTATCAGATTTAACCAATTATAACCATATCCTTAAGCAAAGAAATACCTATCTAAAATCAGCTCAAAAAATAGATGAAACCTTCCTTTCAGTTTTAGATGATCAGCTAATTGATTATGGATGTCGTGTAATGAATCACCGCTTAGATTTCATAAAAAAACTAGAATCATTTGGTCGTAAGAAACATTTTGAACTCTCTAATCAGATTGAAGAGTTGTCAATATCCTATCAATCTTCTGTCAATATAACTGACAAAGAAGACTTATCAGAATCTTTCAAAATTGCTTTAGAAAAAAGTAGGTCCAGAGATTTATTTAAAAAGAACACTGGTGTTGGTCCTCATCGGGATGACATTTCTTTTTATATAAATGGGATGGATGCTAGTTTCGGAAGTCAAGGCCAACATCGTAGTCTCGTCCTTTCTATAAAATTAGCAGAAATCGAGTTAATGGAAAGTATTACTACAGAATCTCCGATATTATTGCTTGACGATGTCATGAGTGAACTTGACAACACTAGACAACTAAAATTATTAGAAACGATTTCTCACTCAATCCAAACCTTTATTACAACAACAAGCTTAGATCATCTTCAAAATCTGCCAGAAAATCTAAGTATCTTTACTATTCAGGATGGTAAAGTTTCTGTAAATCAAAATTGACAACATCGTAAAAGAACTCCTGTTTTCACGGGAGTTCTTTCTATTGTTTTTACATAGAATAATTTGGTGCCTCATTAGTAATTTGTACATCATGAGGATGGCTTTCTTTCAAACCAGCACCAGACATTTCAATAAATTGAGCATTATCGTGTAGTTCTTTAAGGTTAGCTGCACCACAGTAACCCATACCAGAGCGAATACCACCAATCATTTGGAAGACAATATCAGCTGCCGCACCTTTATAAGCAACACGACCTTCAATTCCTTCTGGAACAAGTTTGTTTGCTTCATTGACAGAACCTTGGAAGTAACGATCGCTTGAACCTTTCTTCATAGCAGCAATTGATCCCATACCACGGTAAGTCTTAAACTTACGTCCTTGGAAGATTTCAGTTTCGCCTGGAGCTTCATCAGTTCCAGCAAACATTGATCCAAGCATAACAGCATTTCCACCAGCCGCAAGTGCTTTTACAATATCTCCAGAATACTTGATTCCACCGTCAGCAATGATCGTTTTACCATATTCACGCGCAACAGCTGCAGCATCATAGATAGCTGTTACTTGTGGAACACCAACACCTGCAATCACACGAGTAGTACAGATAGAACCTGGCCCAATACCAACCTTGACAACGTCTACACCTGCTTCATAAAGGGCACGTGCACCTTCAGCAGTAGCAATATTTCCAGCAATCAATGTACGGTCTGGGAAATGAGCACGAATCTCAGCAATTTTACGCAAGACACCTGCAGAATGACCATGCGCAGTATCAATAACAATCGCATCCGCTCCTGCCTCAAAAAGAGCCTCTGCACGTTCAAATGTATCTGAAGTAACCCCTACTGCACCTGCAACTAGAAGACGACCAAACTCATCTTTAGCAGCATTTGGAAACTCAATAACTTTTTCAATATCTTTGATAGTAATCAAACCAGAAAGACGACCTTCTTCATCTACCAAAGGAAGCTTTTCAATACGGTGTTCTTGAAGAATACTCTCAGCTGTTGCAAGATCTGTACCCACAGGAGCAGTAACAAGATTTTCACTAGTCATATGGTTTGAGATTGGTTGGTTATAGTCTGAAATAAAACGAAGATCTCGGTTTGTCAAAATACCAACCAATTTGCGATTTTCAAGTGTTTCAACAACTGGAACACCACTGATGCGGTAACGACCCATAAGCTCATCTGCTTCAGCAATTGTATGTTCAGGCGTCAAGAAGAACGGATCAATAATAACTCCATTTTCAGAACGTTTTACCTTACGAACCTCTTCTGCTTGTTGAGCAATTGACATGTTTTTATGGATAACTCCGAGACCACCTGCACGAGCAATAGCAATGGCCATTTGACTCTCTGTAACTGTGTCCATGGCAGCGGTAATAATTGGGATATTTAAAGTCAAATTATCTGCCAATTTAGTTGTTAAATCTGCATCGTTAGGCAACACATGACTTTCAGCTGGAATAAGCAATACATCATCAAAGGTAAAACCTTTTTTCAAAAATTTAGTGTCCCAATTAGACATTCGAAGTTTCCTCTTTTCTTTATTTTTGAGCTTGACTCTTTTTATATTGTATCTATCATACCATTCTATAAAAATTTGTCAAATGTTACAGGGGTAAATAAAAAACTATCTTTTCTTCGAGATAGAAATGATAGTTTCTTGTAAAATAAACTTAGTTAAAGTAATGAAGTCCCATTGCTCCTTTAACCTCAGATAGGGTTTGACCTGCAACTTCACGCGCTCTTTCACTACCTTTTTGAAGCATATTATAAACTTCTCCCATATCCTTAGCAAATTCAATACGGCGCTCACGAATAGGACCAAGTTCACGTTCTAATATTTCAAGTAGATAACGCTTGGTCTTCACATCACCAAGACCACCTCGTTGATAATGTTCTTTCATGTCAGCAATTTCTTGAGCATCTTCTGGACGACCAAAAACATCTAGATAATGGAAAACCATATTTCCTTCAATTTTACCTGGATCCTCAACGCGGATATGATCTGGATCTGTATACATACTCATCACTTTTTTACGCAAAGTATCCGCATCATCAGCTAAATAAATACCATTATTGAGTGATTTAGACATTTTAGCATTTCCATCTAAACCAGGCAAACGCCCTGCTCTCTCATTTTCTGGATAAATACCTTCCGGCTCTACCAAGACATCACAGTTATATGCGTTGTTAAAAGAGCGAACAATTTCACGAGTTTGCTCAATCATTGGTTTCTGATCTGTCCCAACAGGAACATAATTAGCCTTGAAAGCTGTGATGTCAGCTGCTTGAGCAATTGGATAGACTAAGAATCCTGTCGGAATACTCTCTCCAAAGCCTTTCTGAGCAATTTCTGTCTTGACTGTTGGATTGCGCTCCAAACGTGCTAATGAAACTAGATTCATATAGTACATAGATAGTTCAGCCAATTCTGGAATTTGGCTTTGAATAAAAATAGTTGATTTACTCGGATCCAATCCAACTGCAAGATAATCCAAAGCAACATTTCCGATAGACTCTACAATTGTTTGAGGGTCTTTAGCATGATCTGTCAAAGCTTGTTGGTCAGCCAAGAACACAAACATATCATACTTATCCTCTTCCTGTAATAAAACTCTATTTTTGAGACTTCCAACATAATGTCCAATATGCAATTTTCCTGTTGGACGGTCTCCTGTTAAAATAATGGGTTTAATCATTTTATTCTCCTTCGATATAGTCCCTTCAATTATAGCATTTTTTTAATGAAATAACCGTAATTTATCAAAATAAATCAGTCTTGCTATTTACGGATTCGTGTAAAGTATACTGTAAATCTAATTTACACAAAATTGACAGATAAAAATTTGAATATTTCCGTATTTTCTAGTAGAATAAATATATTACACATATAGGAGAAAAACATTGCTTACAGTATCTGATGTTTCACTACGTTTTAGTGATCGCAAACTTTTTGATGATGTCAATATCAAATTTACAGAAGGAAATACTTACGGATTAATCGGTGCTAATGGTGCCGGAAAATCAACCTTTTTAAAAATTTTAGCTGGAGATATTGAACCTACTACTGGTCACATCTCTCTTGGTCCAGATGAACGTCTCTCTGTTCTTCGTCAAAATCACTTTGACTATGAAGACGAACGTGCCATTGATGTCGTTATCATGGGAAATGAAAAACTTTATAGCATCATGAAGGAGAAAGATGCCATCTACATGAAGGAAAATTTCTCAGATGAGGATGGAGTGCGTGCTGCCGAACTCGAAGGAGAGTTTGCCGAGCTTGGAGGTTGGGAAGCAGAAAGTGAAGCCTCTCAACTCCTTCAAAACCTAAACATTCCAGAAGAATTGCACTATCAAAACATGAGCGAATTGGCCAACGGTGAAAAAGTAAAAGTTCTCCTTGCCAAAGCACTTTTTGGTAAACCAGATGTGCTTCTATTGGACGAGCCTACCAACGGTTTGGACATCCAATCGATTACTTGGTTAGAAGACTTCTTGATTGACTTTGATAACACCGTTATCGTAGTATCCCACGACCGTCACTTCTTAAACAAAGTATGCACTCACATGGCCGACCTTGACTTTGGAAAAATCAAACTCTATGTCGGAAACTATGACTTCTGGAAGGAATCTTCTGAGCTCGCTGCTAAATTGCTAGCAGACCGTAATGCTAAAGCAGAAGAAAAAATTAAGCAATTGCAAGAATTCGTAGCTCGTTTCTCTGCTAATGCTTCCAAATCAAGACAAGCAACATCACGTAAAAAAATGCTTGATAAGATTGAGCTAGAAGAGATTGTGCCATCTAGTCGTAAATATCCATTTATCAACTTTAAAGCGGAGCGTGAGATTGGTAATGATCTCCTGACAGTAGAAAATCTAACTGTAAAGATTGATGGTGAGACTATTTTAGATAATATCAGTTTTATCTTGCGTCCAGGTGATAAGACAGCTCTTATTGGTCAAAATGACATCCAAACGACTGCATTAATTCGTGCAATCATGGGGGACATTGACTATGAAGGAACTGTCAAGTGGGGAGTTACTACTAGCCGTTCTTACTTGCCAAAAGATAACTCGGCCGATTTTGCAGGGGGAGAGTCAATCCTTGATTGGTTGCGTCAATTCGCAAGTAAAGAAGAAGATGACAATACTTTCCTACGTGGCTTCCTTGGCCGTATGCTCTTCTCTGGAGATGAGGTTAACAAACCTGTAAATGTCTTGTCAGGGGGAGAAAAAGTTCGTGTCATGCTTTCAAAACTCATGCTCTTAAAATCAAATGTCCTTGTACTTGATGATCCAACCAATCACTTGGACTTGGAATCTATCTCAAGCTTGAATGATGGATTGAAAAACTTTAAAGAATCAATCATCTTTGCTAGCCATGACCACGAGTTTATTCAAACTCTAGCTAACCATATCATTGTCTTGTCTAAAAATGGCGTCATTGACCGTATCGATGAAACCTATGATGAATTCCTAGAGAATGCAGAAGTACAAGCAAAAGTTAAAGAACTTTGGAAAGACTAAAATCTTCAAAACTCAGTTGGGTTAACCAGCTGAGTTTTCTAACATTTTATGAGGTAACATGAAATTATTTTTTAAAACATATTGGACCTATTTTGTTTCTTTCATCATTCCCATAATCATTATGATAGGAGTATATCTATCTCAAGGTATCTACTGGAATAGCGATACATCTCCACTATTAGGAGATGGGTTTCATCAATACGTTATTTTTGATATAGCTCTAAGAAATATCCTACATGGAAATGGTAGTCTGTTTTACACCTTTACAAGTGGCCTCGGATTGAATTTCTATGCCCTATCTAGTTATTACTTGGGTAGTTTCCTTTCACCACTAGTTTACTTTTTTGATCTAACGAATATGCCAGATGCTTTCTATCTGACAACTCTCTTAAAATTTGGATTGATTGGTTTGTCAACTTACTTTAGTTTAAATAAATTATTTCAATCGATTCTTAAACCTTTAAAAATAGCTTTATCTACTTCCTATGCTCTGATGAGTTTCACTGTCAGTCAATTAGAGATAAAAACCTGGCTAGATGTTTTTATCTTGATTCCTTTAATTATAACTGGTTTACATCTGCTTATCACTGAAAAAAAAATCCTATTATACTTTACAAGTCTGTCAATTTTGTTTATTCAAAATTATTATTTTGGCTATATGACAGTATTGTTTCTTATTCTCTGGTATGTCTGTCAAATTTCTTGGGACTTTAAAACTCGAAAATCATCTTTTCTTGATTTCATAATCACCTCCGTTTTAGCTGGTATGGCTAGTTTGATTCTGACTCTTCCTACTCTATTTGATTTACAGACACATGGGGAAAAATTAACTGAAATTACAAAGTTTCAAACTGAAAGTAGCTGGTATCTTGATCTCTTTGCTAAACAATTCATCGGTTCCTTTGACACAACAAAGTATGGGGCCATCCCAATGATTTTTGTTGGACTACTTCCCTTTATTTTGACCATTTTATTTTTTACGCTGAAATCTATTAAGTTTCACGTGAAACTTATCTATGCAATCTTCTTTGCATTTCTAATTGCCAGCTTTTATATAGAAGCTCTTGATTTATTTTGGCAAGGTATGCATACTCCAAATATGTTTTTACATCGCTATTCTTGGATTTTCTCTACCTTGTTAATTTACACAGCAGCGGAAGTCTTAAAGCGTCTGAAAGAACTTAAAGTCTGGAATTTTTTAGTTTCACTTTTTCTTCTAGTAACAGGGGTTTTAACTACCATCTATCTAAAATCGCATTATTCTTTTTTAACAGATTTGAATATTCTACTTACTCTTGAATTTTTGGTTGTCTATTCGCTTTTACTCCTTGCAGTTATCAAAAAGTTTATCTCTGTAAAACTGTTTGCCATTCTAATCTCTTTATTTATAATGGTTGAAATAAGTTTAAATGCTTCATCTCAAATGGACGGAATTGCTAAAGAATGGGGCTTTGCTTCTCGAAGTGCATATAATCGAGATATCCCAGCTATGGAATCTTTCTCAATATATATTGGAAATCAATTTACTCGTACTGAAAAACTACAAACTCAGACAGGAAATGACAGTATGAAATTCAACTACAATGGAATCTCTCAATTTTCATCTGTTCGAAATCGTTCAGCAAGCTCTACTTTGGATAAACTTGGGTTTAAATCCTCTGGGACCAATCTCAATCTCCGTTATGCCAATAATAGTATTTTGGCTGATAGTTTATTTGGAATCCAATACAATATCTCAGAAAGTCCTATTGATAAGTATGGTTTCCAAGATGTATATCAAAAAGATAATCTTACCCTATATGAAAATCAATTCTCTCTTCCGATTGCATTTGCTAGTCAATCTGTTTACAATGATGTCAAGTTCAATGAACACACTTTAGATAATCAAGCCTCGTTTTTAAATCAACTTGCTAACGTCGATTTTGATTATTTTTCTCCAATCCCTTATGAAAAAACTGAAAATACTAATGATTTGATTAGTGTCACAAGTTCTTCAAATGAGGATGCAGCAATCCAGTATCAAATTGAGGTTCCCGAAAACAGTCAAGTTTATCTTTCTTTCACAAACCTTCACTTTTCTAATGACAAACAAAAGAAGGTTGACATCCTTGTCAATGGAAAAAAGAAAACTTTTACAACTGATAATGTCTTCTCCTTCTTTAATCTAGGCTATACAAAAGAGAAAAAAACTTTCAATATCAATGTTAGTTTCCCTGGAAATTCACAAGTATCATTTGAATCTCCTACCTTCTATCGTTTAGATACTAAAACTTTCACCGACGCAATTCAAAAAATTAAAGAACAACCTGTCACAGTATCAACTTCTAAAAACAAGGTCTTTGCTAGATATGATGTCCAACAAGATACATCTATTTTCTTCACCATTCCTTATGACAAAGGTTGGTCTGCCTACCAAGATGGTAAGAAAATAGAAATTAAACAAGCTCAAACTGGCTTTATGAAAGTTGATGTTCCTAAGGGGAAAGGAACTATTACACTTTCCTTCATTCCCAATGGTTTTATTACTGGAGCAATCTGTTCCTTTACTTCTCTCTTACTATTTGGAATCTATAATCACAGACGAAAGTTATCTAAGGCTTAAAAAATCGACCGGTTGGTCGATTTTTTTAATATTCTTCCATTTTCTTAGGTTGATAGGCTAGCATACCTAAACCAATAAATAGGGCTAATATCACAACAAGGAAAATGACTTGATGATGAATATTTCCTGTCATAGAGATTGTTTGTCGTAATCCCGAAACTGAATAACTCATTGGTAACCAAGGATTGATGGCTCTAAAGAAATCATTTGTCAAAGCAAGTGGGTAAGTACCTGCACTTGATGCTAACTGTAATAAAAGCAAAATAAGAGAAAAGAAAGCTCCTATACGGCTATTCCATGTTGTTAAAGCGGTCACCATAGACATGAATACTAAACTTGTTAGGATAATGAGAATAAATGTTCGCATTTCATGATTAGCAGTTAGACCAATAAGATGAACTCCTCCATATACCAAAATCCCTGCTAAAACAGCTATAATACCATTTATTTCAGCTCGAGATTTCAACCAAGCCCAACGGCTCTCTGGATGACGCCCTGAAGGCAACTTCGCAAAGATCATATTCGTTGATATTGCTGCAACAAAGAGAGCAACTGATATCATATAAGGAGCCATTGCAATTCCATTTACAGGAACTTGGTCATTGTCAGTTTTGGAGAGACTGAGAGGATTTGACAAAATCTCTGCATTTTTAGATTCTGTTGATGCTGACTTGAGTTGATCACTAGCATTACTTAGTCCTTGTCCTAAAGAAGCAACTCCTGTCTGTAAACCTTCCAATCCAGAAGTTAACTTTGTTCCACCTTCTGCTAGTTTCCCAGCTCCATCTGCCAATTTATTAGCTCCACTTTCTAATTGAGAAGCACCTGAAATTAACTGACTGGATTTGTCAGCTAGTTGGCTAGAGCCTGACTGCAATTTATCAACTCCTGCTATCAATTCTTGACTCTTTTGATTCAATTGGTTAGAGCCAGTTGATAATTTTTCAATACTAGACACTAATTCTGGAGTTTTTTCAACTAATTGACCAACTCCTGCTGTCAAGTTAGAAGATTTTTGTGTCAAGGTAGTTGAGCCTGAAACTAATTGGTTCAAACTACCTGTCAAGGTGGAATTCTTTTCACTTAGTTGACTTGCGCCTTGAGAAACTTTATCAACACCTGCAGTATATGCATTTACCCCCGATGTAATCGACTGACTAGCAGGAACTAATTTGCTAGAAACAGCTCCTTGTATCTCTGTTAATCCATTTGACAATCCTGTCAAAGAAGTAGAAGCAATAGGTAATACTTGATTAGCTTGATTTTTTAATGTCGAAAGATTTGAAGATTGATTTTGTAAGTTTTCCAAACTTCCCTGTAAACCTTGTACTAAAGCTACAATTGACTGAGCCGATTGAATACTATCAGTCGAATTTTGAGATACAGAGGCACTTATTTCAGCTTGTTGCTCACTTGTCAAAGATTGATAAGCTACTGTCGATTGAATATTGGCTAATGTAGTCGCTTTATCAGACTGAGCACTTGCTAACATTTGATTAGAAAGAGATACTATACTTGATAAAACAGAATCTAATTGTTTTGTATCTCCAACATCAATATTTTGAATAGCTTGATTTAACTGATTCAAACCAGAAGATAATTGATTAATTTGATCTTTTTGCTCAGACGAAGCATCTAACTTGCTAGAAAGTTGTTGAATTCCTTCACTTAATTGCTCCACACCCATTCGAAGTGTAGCTGATTGATTAGATAACTGATTAGCACCTGCTGCAAGACTTCCCACTCCATTAGTGTAGGAACTAACACCAGATGAAAATTGATTAAGACCAGCATTAAGCTTAGAAACACCGTCAGTATAGGACTCTACACCAGTATATAACTGATTGATTCCCCTTACTAATTCAGGACTTTTAGAAGATAATTGACCTAATCCGCTATCTAATTGACTCACTGCACCAGTATATGTAACTAAACCACTATTAAAATTCCCTAAGCCAAGATGAAGTTGTTCAACACCAGAGACATAAGAGAATAATCCTTTAGTAAACTGCTCCGTTCCATTTGAAAATGTTAAACTTGAATCGGCTAAAGAGTTTAGGTTAGTAGTTAATGTTTGACTTCCTGCCACTAACTGATTCGCTCCATCAGTTAATTTTTCACTACCAGAAGCTGCTTGACTCATACCATCCTTTAAATCGACCATTTTGTTGAATAAAGCTTTAGTATAAGTCTCGGTTACATTGGTAGAAACATTCTGCTTTAATTGTGTCATTGCAGAATCACTCATCTTGCTTGCAATAAAGCTATGACCACTTGAAGTCTGATAATCGATTTGCATTTGCTCTGGATGCTCCGTTAAAATAGAAGCTGCTTTTTCAGATAAATCACTTGGTAAAGTTACTACCATATAGTAATCGCCATTTTCTAAACCCTTCTTACCTTCTTCTTCATCTACAAAATGAAAATCCAAAGTTTTATTTTCTTTTAAATTGGACACCATGTCTTTTCCTATAGACATGCTATTACCATTATAGGAAGCCTCTTTATCATTATTGACAACTGCCACAGGTAAGTCAGACACTTGACCATATGGATCCCACATTGAGGATAAAAATATGATGTTATACAGAGCTGGAATAAGAGAAATCCCTATCATGACAATAATAAAGGTTGGTTTTTTAAAAATTGCTTTCCATTCTTTAAACATAGTTTCTCCTTTTTTAAACATATTGTCTAAAATTTTGATATAATAGATTATACAATAAAAAATCTAAATTACAAGATAAAAAATCTATTTTTAGACATATAGTCTAATTTGTTTACAAGGAGGAAGTATGCAAGAAAGTAATAAACGATTAAAAACAAAGCGAACTATTGAAAATGCTATGGTACAATTACTAATGGAACAGCCATTTGATCAAATTTCTACTGTCAAGTTAGCAGAAAAAGCCGGAATTAGTCGTTCCAGCTTCTATACTCACTATAAGGATAAGTATGATATGATTGAGCACTATCAAAGCAAGCTATTTCATACATTTGAATATATTTTCCAAAAACATGCTCATCACAAAAAAGATGCTATTTTAGAAGTCTTTGAATATCTAGAGTCAGAACCACTTCTGGCTGCCCTTCTTTCTGAAAATGGGACTAAAGAAATCCAAAATTTCTTACGAAATAAACTTCATATCATGCTCAGCACAGATTTACAAAAACGCTTTATGCAACTGAATCTCAATACCACTGAATTAGAATATAGTAGCATCTATCTAACTCACGCACTTTTTGGTGTCTGCCAAACTTGGATTGCACATGGAAAAAAAGAAAGTCCTCAAGAAATAACAGACTTCCTTATGAAAATGCTTGGTGATACAAATTGATACAAAAAGAGGAACACAGTTGTGTTCCCTTTTACCTATACTCCGCCAGTAGGACTCGAACCTACGACATCATGATTAACAGTCATGCGCTACTACCAACTGAGCTATGGCGGATAAAATAGTCCGTACGGGATTCGAACCCGTGTTACCGCCGTGAAAAGGCGGTGTCTTAACCCCTTGACCAACGGACCTTCTATCTGTAGCAGATATAACCATTATATCAATTTCTTGCTAATTGTCAATTACTTTTGAGATTTTTTCTCTAGAATATCTTTCAATTTTCTAATTTTTAATCTTGAAATAGGACAACGATGGTCTTCATAGAAAACAATTTCTAGGTTTTTTCGATCAATTTCTCTGATATTGCCTATATTTACCAAAAATGACTTATGAGGAGAATAAAATCGCTGAGTATGTTTGTCCTTTTCCTGAATATCTGTCATGGTACCATAAAATTCTTTTGCAAAATTCTTACCAATAATGCGCAATTTATGAGAAACTCCTGTCGTTTCAATATACAGAATGTCATGATAAGGAATTTTTAAATCATTTCCCTTGTAATTGTAGTCAAAATAATCTACCACATCTTCATTTTCAAGTAACATACTCTTCGTGTAGAAGATATTTTGCTCAATTCTCTTCTTAAATAACTCATCATTAATATCCTTATCAACAAAATCTAGAGCTGATACCTGGTATTTATAGGTTAGAGTAGCAAACTCTGATCGACTTGTGATAAAGACGATAATAGCGTAAGGATTGTGATGACGAATAAACTGAGCAACTTCAAACCCTTTTTTCTCAATTCCATGAATATCAATATCTAGAAAATAAAGCTGGTTTACTTCATCATTTTCGATATATTCCTTAAATTCACGAACTTTTCCCGTTGTCTTGTATGATATTGGAATATTCGATTCTTTCGAAATTTCATCCAATATTCTCTCTAGTCTCACTTGATGTTCAATAACATCTTCTAAAATCAAAACTTTCATTCAAATTCCCTCTTAAATCTAATGATTTGTCTAAATGTACTGCCTTCCATCTCTGTTTCTAAAATAATATTATTGTACTTATCTAGTAGTTCTTTCACATTATTTAATCCTACTCCGCGATTTCTTCCCTTAGTAGAGAATCCTAAAGCAAATAGATCTCCTGAAGGAGTCATCGTCATTTTACATGAATTCTGAATCACAATCACTGTTTCAGTTTCCATCTTAATAACTGCTACTTCCATCTGCTTTTTATAACTATCAGCCGATCCTTCGACAGCATTGTTCAATAAAACGCTCATGATACGAACCAAATCCAATAATTCAATTGGGAGCTTGGTAATCGTATCTTTTACTTCCAGTGTAAACTCTACACCATTATTTCGAGCATAGACAATGGACTGAGCAACCAAACTTCGTAAAGCTGAATCTTCTATATTGTTTAAATCAAAGTAAGTGTACTTATCTGAACGCAATTTGTGATTTGCTTTGACCAAAACTTCATTGTAAACTCTGTCAATTTCCTGTAAATCACCACTGTCAATTGCCATTTGCATACTGACAAGCATCCCAGCATAATCATGTCGAAAACCACGGATTTCATTATACAGACCGACAATTTCATCTGTATAATTCTGTAAATGTTTCTGTTCAAATTTCTTCTGCTTCAAAGCAATCTCTTTCTCCATTTGAACTTTATGAGAATTCATTGCAAAGAAGGTCAAAAGTAAAGAGATAAAGACAATAGATGATAAAATACTTCCAAAGCTATTCAAATGTTTAATCGTACTTACCATATTTGAAACGAAAGATACAATATGGAGCAGTAGTAAAGCAAAAAATACTTTTTTCAAGAAAGGATAAAGGTAGTCCTTGTCAAAATAGGCTAGTTCCAAATGGAAATAATGAATGATTGTTACGATAACGACATAAGTCAATACCGTTACAACGAAAAAGAATAGGCCATAATATTGTAAAACAAAATTGTCTCCTGTTATAGAGGAGAACGTTACGGACAGAAAGTTATGAGTGCTCTCATATAAAAGAGATAGTAGTAAACTTAGGAATAGTCCTCTATCCCTCTCATACTGTTTAATCCATCGAAAATAGGAATATAAGCCCAAAGGAAATAAAAATCTTGCAATCCCTAACCCATCTAAATTTAGAAGATAGAAGGGAAGGCCAAGTACTACTTCTACTAGTAATGTATAAGCACCAAAAAAGAATAATTCTTTTCTATTTATTTGACCTTTACAAATTAAATGGTAACTGTGACTAATAATAAAAAAATATAATATAAAATCTACTACTAAGAAAAAATTCATTCTGCTACTCCTTTATATTCTTCTTAAGAAATTAAAGAAATTATTATTTGATTTCCTCATCTCCCCACCTTGAATCTTTTGCAAGTCTTTTTCCTTCAAGGCTACAAACTGTTCCAATTTAACTGTGTTTTTCATAATAAAATCTCCTCAATGTTTTTTTCTTGTAAGCTAACTTACAAAAACTATTATACAAAATGGAATTTCGTTTTAGATAAAATTCTCTCAACTGTCATTTTTTTCTCCCAAAGTGTACTTTTTTAAGAAAAAAGCCGGGAAAATTCCCAGCTTTGCTATTATATTGATCCCAGCAGGATTCGAACCTGCGACCGTTCGCTTAGAAGGCGAATGCTCTATCCAGCTGAGCTATGAGACCTAATACAATTATTCTACCAAAAATTCAATTGAAAGTCAATTTTCTATTTATGATAGGGCGAGCCCTGCTGTATTGTAAAAGCCCGATAGATTTGTTCAACAAGGACTAGTCTCATTAACTGATGGGGCAAGGTTAAACGGCCAAAACTAACAGAGAGATTGGCTCTCTTTTTTACATCCTGTGCTAATCCCAGACTCCCCCCAATAATAAATGTAAGAGTAGAAAATCCTTTTATAGAAGCTTCTTCTAGCTGCTTACTAAATTCTTCTGAGGAGAAAGTTCTCCCTTCGATAGCCAACACAATCACGAAATCACGGTCACCAACTTTTGATAAAATTCTCTGACCTTCTATTTCTAAAATCTTTTGATTTTCTGATTCACTGGCCTTATCTGGTGTTTTTTCATCTGCTAGCTCTATCATTTCAAGCTTAGCAAATCGAGAAATTCGTTTTGAATACTCTGCAATACCATCTTTTAAATACTTTTCTTTCAGTTTCCCAACTGTTACAACTTTAATTTTCATGACTCTATTCTAACATATTCTCTATTTTTTCACATCTTATTCACAAAATAAAAGGTTAATTTTAGCCGAGAAAACCACAGATTTTTGAAAGTTATCCACAATCTGTGAAAAACTTTTTGTGTTTAAGTTATAATTAAGTTAGTCAGTTTATACTTTCAGTAATTCAAAAATATGGAGGCAAATATGAAACATTTAAAAACATTTTACAAAAAAGGGTTTCAATTATTAGTCGTTATCGTCATTAGCTTTATTAGTGGAGCCTTGGGTAGCTTTTCAATAAACCAACTAACTCAAAAAAGTACTGTAAGTACCTCTAACAACAATAGTACTATTACACAGACTGCCTATAAGAATGAAAATTCAACAACACAGGCTGTTAACAAAGTAAAAGATGCTGTTGTTTCAGTTATTACTTATTCAGCAAACAGACAAAATAGCGTATTTGGTAATGATGATACTGACACAGATTCTCAGCAGATCTCTAGTGAAGGATCTGGGGTTATTTATAAAAAGAATGATAAAGAAGCTTATATTGTCACCAATAATCACGTTATAAATGGCGCCAGCAAAGTAGATATTCGTTTGTCAGATGGAACTAAAGTACCTGGAGAAATCGTCGGAGCTGATACTTTCTCTGATATTGCTGTCGTCAAAATCTCTTCAGAAAAAGTGACAACAGTAGCTGAATTTGGTGATTCTAGTAAGCTAACCGTAGGAGAAACTGCTATTGCCATTGGTAGCCCGTTAGGTTCTGAATATGCTAATACTGTCACTCAAGGTATCGTATCTAGTCTTAATCGAAATGTGTCCTTAAAATCTGAAGATGGACAAGCCATTTCTACAAAAGCCATCCAAACTGATACTGCTATTAACCCAGGTAACTCTGGTGGTCCACTAATCAATATTCAAGGACAGGTTATCGGAATTACCTCAAGTAAAATTGCCACAAATGGAGGAACATCTGTAGAAGGTCTTGGTTTTGCAATCCCTGCAAATGATGCTATCAATATTATTGAACAGTTAGAAAAGAACGGAAAAGTAACGCGTCCAGCTTTGGGAATTCAAATGGTCAATCTCTCAAATATTAATACAAGTGATATTAGAAGACTGAATATTCCAAGCAATGTAACATCTGGTGTAGTTGTTCGTTCTGTGCAGAGCAATATGCCTGCCAATGGTCACCTTGAAAAATACGATGTTATTACAAAAATAGATGATAAGGAGATTGCTTCATCAACAGATTTACAAAGTGCTCTTTACAATCATTCTATCGGAGACACCATTAAGATAACTTACTATCGTAACGGTAAAGAAGAAACTACATCTATTAAACTTGACAAGAGTTCAGGTGATTTAGAATCTTAATTGACATCTATGTAAAGAAAGCTTTACATAAGTGAAAAGATGTGTTAGTGTAGAATCATGGAAAAATTTGAAATGATTTCTATCACAGATATACAAAAAAATCCCTATCAACCTCGAAAAGAATTTGATGGAGAAAAACTACATGAACTAGCACAGTCTATCAAAGAAAATGGGGTCATTCAACCGATTATTGTTCGTCAATCTCCTGTTATTGGTTATGAAATCCTTGCAGGAGAGAGACGCTATCGGGCTTCACTTTTAGCTGGTCTAAGGTCTATCCCAGCTGTTGTTAAACAGCTTTCAGATCAAGAGATGATGGTCCAGTCCATCATTGAAAATTTGCAAAGAGAAAATTTAAATCCAATAGAAGAAGCACGCGCCTATGAATCTCTTGTAGAGAAAGGATTTACCCATGCTGAAATTGCAGATAAAATGGGCAAGTCTCGTCCTTATATCAGCAACTCTATTCGCTTGCTGTCCTTGCCAGAACAGATCCTCTCAGAAGTAGAAAATGGCAAACTATCACAAGCCCATGCGCGTTCTCTAGTTGGGTTAAATAAGGAACAACAAGACTATTTCTTTCAACGGATTATATATGAAGACATTTCTGTAAGGAAATTAGAATCTCTTCTGACAGAGAAAAAACAAAAGAAACTTCAAAAAACGAATCATTTCATACAAAATGAAGAAGAACAGTTAAAAAAACTACTCGGATTAGATATAGAAATAAAATTGTCTAAAAAAGACAATGGAAAAATTATTATTTCTTTTTCAAATCAAGAAGAATACAGTAGAATTATCAACAGCCTGAAATAAGGCTGTTCTTTTATTTTCTTATCTCACAAGGTTATCCACTATTTTTTCCAATAAAAAGCTTAATAAATCAATAGTTTCTGATTTTATCCCCAATCTGTGGATAATACTTGATAACATTGTGGATTATTTTTCACAGCTTGTGGAAAAATCTTTCTATCTATGGTAAAATAAGTCTAGCATTAAACTTTTAGATAGTAAAGGAGGAAAAAGAATTGAAAGAAAAACAATTTTGGAATCGTATATTAGAATTTGCACAAGAAAGACTGACTCGATCCATGTATGATTTCTATGCTATTCAAGCTGAACTCATTAAGGTAGAGGAAAATGTTGCCACTATATTTTTACCACGATCTGAAATGGAAATGGTCTGGGAAAAACAACTAAAAGATATCATTGTAGTAGCTGGTTTTGAGATTTATGATGCTGAAATAACTCCCCACTATATTTTTACCAAGCCTCAAGATACGATTATCCCACAAGTTGAAGAAGCTCCAAATTCAACTCTCTATGACTATAGTCCAAAGTTAGCATCTATTCCTTATTCGGATACTGGATTAAAAGAAAAGTATACCTTTGATAATTTTATCCAAGGGGATGGAAATGTTTGGGCAGTATCAGCCGCCTTAGCTGTCTCTGAAGATTTGGCCTTGACCTATAATCCTCTTTTTATCTATGGAGGACCTGGGCTTGGTAAGACTCACTTACTCAATGCCATTGGGAATGAGATTTTGAAAAATATTCCTGATGCGCGTGTGAAGTACATTCCTGCTGAAAGCTTTATAAACGACTTTCTTGAACACCTGAGACTGGGTGAAATGGATAAGTTCAAAAAAACCTACCGTAGCCTCGATCTCTTGTTAATTGATGATATTCAATCGCTGAGTGGAAAAAAAGTTGCAACTCAAGAAGAATTTTTTAATACTTTCAATGTTCTCCATAGCAATCAAAAACAAATTGTTCTGACTAGTGATCGTAGTCCTAAACACTTAGAAGGCCTTGAAGAAAGACTTGTCACGCGCTTTAGCTGGGGCTTGACGCAAAACATCACACCACCTGACTTTGAAACACGTATTGCCATTTTACAAAGTAAAACAGAGCATTTAGACTACCATTTCCAAAGTGATACCCTAGAATACCTAGCTGGCCAATTTGATTCAAACGTTCGAGAACTTGAAGGAGCAATCAACGACATCACTTTAATTGCCAGAGTGAAGAAGATTAAGGATATCACTATCGATATCGCTGCAGAAGCCATTAGAGCTCGCAAACAAGATGTTAGCCAAATGCTCATCATCCCAATTGATAAAATCCAAAATGAAGTTGGTAACTTTTATGGTGTCAGTGTCAAAGAAATGAAGGGAAGTAGACGCCTTCAAAATATTGTTTTAGCCCGTCAAGTAGCCATGTATTTATCTAGAGAACTAACAGATAATAGTCTTCCAAAAATTGGGAAGGAATTTGGTGGAAAAGACCATACAACAGTTATTCATGCCCATGCCAAAATTAAATCTTTGATTGATGAAGACGATAATTTACGTTTAGAAATTGAATCCATCAAAAAGAAAATTAAATAACTTGTGGATAACTTTTACTTTATTATCTTTTTTATCCACATTTTTTAAACAAGCCAAAAAACTTGATATGACTTGTTTAAAGTCTGTTTTCCACAGATTTCACAGACTCTATTATTACTATTATCCTTCTAATACTAAAAATAAATAAAGGAGAATCCATGATTCATTTTTCAATTAATAAAAATTTATTTCTACAAGCATTAAATATTACTAAGAGAGCTATTAGTTCTAAAAATGCCATTCCTATTTTATCAACTGTCAAAATTGACGTGACCAATGAAGGTGTTACTTTAATTGGTTCAAATGGTCAAATTTCAATTGAAAATTTTATTTCTCAAAAAAATGAAGATGCTGGTCTATTAATTACTTCTTTAGGTTCGATTCTTCTTGAAGCTTCTTTCTTCATCAATGTGGTATCTAGTCTACCTGATGTGACTCTTGATTTTAAAGAAATTGAACAAAATCAAATTGTTTTAACCAGTGGAAAATCAGAAATTACCCTAAAAGGAAAAGATAGCGAACAGTATCCACGAATCCAAGAAATTTCAGCAAGCACTCCTTTGGTTCTTGAAACAAAATTACTCAAGAAAATTATCAATGAAACAGCATTTGCTGCAAGTACACAAGAGAGTCGTCCAATTTTGACAGGTGTTCATTTTGTATTGAGTCAACACAAAGAGTTAAAAACAGTTGCAACAGACTCTCATCGTCTAAGCCAGAAAAAATTAACGCTTGAGAAAAATAGTGATGATTTTGATGTCGTGATTCCTAGCCGTTCTCTACGCGAATTTTCAGCGGTATTTACAGATGATATCGAAACTGTAGAGATTTTCTTTGCCAATAACCAAATCCTCTTTAGAAGCGAAAATATTAGCTTCTATACTCGTCTCCTCGAAGGAAACTATCCTGATACAGATCGTTTGATTCCAACAGACTTTAATACTACTATTACTTTTGATGTTGTAAACTTACGCCAGTCAATGGAACGTGCTCGTCTTTTATCAAGTGCTACTCAAAATGGTACTGTGAAACTTGAAATAAAAGATGGGGTTGTTAGCGCTCATGTTAACTCGCCAGAAGTTGGTAAAGTAAACGAAGAAATCGATACTGATCAGGTTACTGGTGAAGATTTGACAATTAGTTTCAACCCAACTTACTTGATTGATTCTCTTAAAGCTTTAAATAGCGAAAAAGTGACCATTAGTTTTATCTCAGCTGTTCGTCCATTTACTCTTGTGCCAGCAGACACTGATGAGGACTTCATGCAGCTCATTACACCAGTTCGTACAAATTAAGTGAAAGAGGTTGAGCCTGGCTCGCCTCTTTTATGATATAATCGAAAAAGAAAAGGAGAGTAGTATGTATCAAGTTGGAAATTTTGTTGAAATGAAAAAACCACATGCTTGCACAATCAAGTCAACAGGAAAAAAAGCTAATCGTTGGGAAATTACACGTGTAGGAGCAGATATCAAAATCAAATGTAGCAATTGTGACCATGTTGTCATGATGGGACGCTATGATTTTGATCGAAAAATGAATAAAATTATTGACTGAAAACCCTTAGTTAGAGGGTTAGCAAGTTTTCCCTTTTTGTGTTATAATATTAGGGATTGAAATGAAAACGGAGAATGAGAAAATATGGCTTTAACAGCAGGTATCGTTGGTTTGCCAAACGTTGGTAAATCAACACTATTTAATGCAATTACAAAAGCAGGAGCAGAGGCAGCAAATTACCCATTTGCGACGATTGATCCAAATGTTGGAATGGTAGAAGTTCCAGATGAACGCCTACAAAAACTAACGGAAATGATTACTCCTAAAAAGACAGTTCCAACAACATTTGAATTTACAGATATCGCAGGAATTGTAAAAGGAGCTTCAAAAGGAGAAGGGCTAGGGAATAAATTCTTGGCCAATATTCGTGAAGTAGACGCGATTGTTCACGTAGTTCGTGCTTTTGATGATGAAAATGTCATGCGCGAGCAAGGACGTGAAGACGCCTTTGTGGATCCACTGGCAGATATTGATACTATTAACCTAGAGTTGATTCTTGCTGACTTAGAATCAGTTAATAAGCGCTATATGCGTGTAGAAAAGATGGCACGTACGCAAAAAGATAAAGAATCAGTAGCAGAATTTAATGTTCTTCAAAAGATTAAACCTGTTCTTGAAGATGGAAAATCAGCTCGAACTATTGAATTTACAGATGAGGAACAAAAGGTTGTCAAAGGTCTCTTCCTGTTAACGACTAAACCAGTGCTCTATGTTGCTAATGTGGACGAGGATGTAGTTTCAGAACCTGACTCTATCGACTATGTTAAACAAATTCGTGAATTCGCAGCGACAGAAAATGCTGAAGTAGTCGTTATTTCTGCGCGTGCTGAGGAAGAAATTTCTGAGTTAGACGAAGAAGACAAGCAAGAGTTTCTTGAAGCACTTGGGTTGACAGAATCAGGCGTTGACAAGTTGACTCGTGCAGCTTACCACTTGCTTGGACTGGGAACTTACTTCACAGCTGGCGAAAAAGAAGTTCGCGCTTGGACCTTCAAACGTGGTATGAAGGCTCCTCAAGCAGCTGGTATTATCCACTCAGACTTTGAAAAAGGATTTATTCGTGCAGTAACTATGTCATATGAGGATCTAGTGAAATACGGATCTGAAAAGGCTGTAAAAGAAGCTGGACGCTTGCGTGAAGAAGGAAAAGAATATATCGTTCAAGACGGCGATATCATGGAATTCCGCTTTAATGTCTAAAAAAATTAATGAATAGTGTCAATTAGGTTGGAAAAAAATTCCAACCCTTTTGGCTTTTGAAAGGAAAAATAAATGACCAAATTACTTGTAGGCTTGGGAAATCCAGGAGATAAATATTTTGAAACAAAACACAATGTTGGCTTTATGTTGATTGACCAACTAGCGAAGAAACAGAATGTCACTTTTACACACGATAAGATATTTCAAGCTGACCTAGCATCCTTTTTCCTAAATGGAGAAAAAATTTATCTTGTCAAACCAACGACATTTATGAATGAAAGTGGAAAAGCGGTTCATGCTTTATTGACTTACTATGGTTTGGATATTGAAGATTTACTCATCATTTATGATGATCTTGACATGGAAGTTGGAAAGATTCGTTTAAGAGCAAAGGGATCCGCAGGTGGTCATAATGGTATCAAGTCTATTATTCAACATATTGGAACCCAAACCTTTAATCGTGTTAAGATTGGAATCGGAAGACCTAAAAATGGAATGTCAGTTGTTAACCATGTTTTGAGTACCTTTGACAAGGATGATTATATTGGTATTTTACAGTCTATTGACAAAGTTGACGATTCTGTAAACTACTATTTACAAGAGAAAAATTTTGAGAAAACAATGCAGAGGTATAACGGATAAATGTTAACCTTATTAGATTTATTCTCAGAAAATAATCAGATAAAAAAATGGCATCGAAATCTGACAGATAAGAAAAGACAATTAATGTTAGGCTTGTCAACTTCTACAAAAGCTTTAGCAATTGCTAGTAGTTTGAGACAGGAAGATAAGATTGTGTTATTGACGTCAACTTATGGAGAAGCAGAAGGACTTGTTAGTGATCTTATATCTGTCTTGGGTGAGGAACTTGTCTATCCATTTTTAGTAGATGACTCCCCTATGGTCGAGTTTTTGATGTCTTCACAAGAAAAAATCATTTCACGGGTTGAAGCCTTGCGTTTTTTGACTGATTCATTTAAGAAAGGGATTTTAGTTTGTAATATCGCAGCAAGTCGATTGATTTTACCGTCTCCCAATATATTCAAAGATAGTATTGTAAAAATAACAGTTGGTGAAGAATATGATCAACACACGTTTATCCATCAGTTAAAGGAAATAGGTTATCGCAAAGTTACGCAAGTACAAACTCAAGGTGAGTTTAGTATTCGAGGAGATATTTTAGATATTTTTGAGATGTCTCAGTTAGAACCTTTCCGAATCGAGTTTTTTGGTGATGAAGTAGATGGAATTCGGACTTTTGAAGTAGAAACACAATTATCAAAAGAAAATCAAACAGAACTCACTATCTTTCCAGCAAGTGATATACTTTTGAGGGAAAAGGACTATCTACGAGGGCAGTCAGCTTTAGAAAAGCAAATTTCAAAGACCTTATCACCAATTTTAAAATCATACTTGGAAGAGATTTTGTCAAGTTTTCATCAAAAACAAGTACATTCAGATAGTCGAAAGTTTTTATCTTTATGTTACGATAAAACATGGACTATATTTGATTATATTGAAAAAGATACACCAATATTCTTTGATGATTACCAAAAATTGATGAATCATTATGAAGCCTTTGAAAGAGAGTTAGCGCAATACTTTACAGAAGATTTACAGAATGGTAAATCATTTTCTGATATGCAGTATTTTGCAGATACAGAACAAACCTATAAAAAACAAAGTCCAGTTACCTTTTTCTCCAATCTCCAAAAAGGGTTAGGAAATCTCAAGTTTGATCACATTTATCAATTTAATCAATTTCCCATGCAGGAGTTTTTCAATCAATTTTCTTTTCTTAAAGAAGAAATTGAGCGATATAAAAAAATGGACTACACCATTATTCTGCAGTCTAGCAATTCAATGGGAAGTAAAACATTGGAGGATGTTTTAGAGGAATATCAGATTAAATTGGATTCCAGAAATAAGTCAAGCGTTTGTAAAGAATCTGTAAACTTAATCGAGGGTAACCTCAGACATGGTTTTCATTTTGTAGATGAAAAAATTCTCTTGATCACTGAACATGAGATTTTTCAAAAGAAATTAAAACGTCGTTTTCGAAGACAACATGTTTCAAATGCAGAGCGATTAAAAGATTATAATGAACTTGAAAAAGGGGACTACGTTGTTCACCATATTCATGGAATTGGTCAATATCTAGGCATTGAAACAATTGAAATCAAAGAGATTCACCGTGATTATGTCAGTGTTAAATATCAAAATGGGGATCAAATCTCCATCCCAGTTGAGCAGATTCAGTTACTGTCAAAATATGTTTCAAGTGATGGGAAAGCTCCAAAACTTAATAAATTAAATGATGGTCATTTTAAAAAGGCTAAGCAAAAAGTTAAGAACCAGGTAGAGGATATAGCTGACGATTTAATCAAGCTTTATTCTGAGCGTAGTCAGTTGAAGGGGGTTGCTTTCTCAGCTGATGATGAGGATCAACATGCTTTTGATGATGCCTTCCCTTATGTTGAAACGGATGATCAACTTCGTAGTATTGAGGAAATCAAGAGAGATATGCAGGATTCTCATCCCATGGATCGACTTCTAGTTGGAGATGTTGGTTTTGGGAAGACTGAAGTTGCAATGCGTGCAGCCTTTAAGGCGGTCAATGATCATAAACAAGTTGTCGTTCTAGTTCCGACGACGGTTTTAGCGCAACAACACTATACAAATTTTAAAGAGAGATTCCAAAATTTTGCAGTTAATATTGATGTGTTGAGTCGTTTTAGAAGTAAAAAAGAGCAGACTGAAACACTTGAAAAATTGAAAAAGGGTCAAGTTGATATTTTGATTGGAACCCATCGTGTTTTGTCAAAAGATGTTGTGTTTGCTGATTTAGGCTTGATGATTATTGATGAGGAACAGCGATTTGGTGTCAAGCATAAGGAAACCTTGAAAGAACTGAAGAAACAAGTGGATGTCCTAACTTTGACCGCTACTCCAATCCCTCGTACCCTCCATATGTCTATGCTGGGAATCAGAGATTTGTCTGTTATTGAAACTCCGCCGACTAATCGCTATCCTGTTCAGACCTATGTTTTGGAAAAGAATGATAGTGTGATTCGTGATGCTGTTTTACGTGAAATGGACCGTGGAGGTCAAGTTTACTATCTTTACAATAAAGTTGACACAATTGATCAGAAGGTTTCAGAATTACAGGAGTTGATTCCAGAGGCTTCGATTGGGTATGTTCATGGGCAAATGAGTGAGATTCAGTTAGAAAATACTCTACTGGGTTTCATTGAAGGTCAGTATGATATCTTGGTGACAACTACCATTATTGAGACAGGGGTGGACATTCCAAATGCCAATACTTTATTTATTGAAAATGCGGACCATATGGGCTTGTCAACCTTGTATCAGTTAAGAGGAAGAGTCGGTCGTAGTAATCGTATTGCTTATGCCTATCTCATGTATCGTCCAGAAAAATCAATCAGTGAAGTCTCCGAGAAGAGATTAGAAGCGATTAAAGGATTTACAGAATTGGGCTCTGGATTTAAGATTGCAATGCGAGATCTTTCGATTCGCGGAGCAGGAAATCTTTTAGGAAAATCCCAGTCTGGTTTCATTGATTCTGTTGGTTTTGAATTGTATTCGCAGTTATTGGAGGAAGCTATTGCTAAACGACATGGTAATGGGAACACAAGAACCAAAGGAAATACCGAATTGATTTTACAAATTGATGCCTATCTTCCTGATACCTATATTTCTGATCAACGACATAAGATTGAAATTTACAAGAAAATTCGTCAAATTGACAATCGTGTCAACTACGAAGAATTACAAGAAGAGTTGATGGACCGCTTTGGAGAGTACCCAGACGTGGTAGCCTATCTTTTAGAGATTGGTTTGGTTAAGTCTTATCTTGATAAGGTCTTTGTTCAACGTGTGGAACGAAAAGAAAATAAGATTACAGTTCAATTTGAAAAAATTACTCAGCGATTGTTTTTGGCTCAAGATTATTTTAAATCTTTATCCGCAACGAATTTAAAAGCAGCCATAACTGAGAATAAGGGATTAATGGAAGTTGTATTTGATGTCCAAAATAAGAAGGACTATGAAATTTTAGAAGGTCTGCTCATTTTTGGAGAAAGTTTATTAGAGATAAAAGTATCGAAAGAAGGCAATTCCCTTTAACATTTTTCTTCTATAAAATAGATAAAAATGATACAATAATAATTTGAGGTAATAAAAATGAGATTAGACAAATATTTAAAAGTATCACGAATTATCAAGCGTCGTACAGTCGCAAAAGAAGTAGCAGATAAAGGAAGAATCAAGGTAAATGGAATCTTGGCCAAAAGTTCAACGGATTTGAAAGTTAATGACCAAGTTGAAATTCGCTTTGGCAATAAGTTGCTACTTGTAAAAGTACTAGAGATGAAGGATAGTACAAAAAAAGAAGATGCAGCAGGAATGTATGAAATTATCAGTGAAACACGGGTAGAAGAAAATGTCTAAAAATATCGTACAATTGAATAATTCTTTTATTCAAAATGAACACCAACGTCGTCGCTATCTGATGAAAGAACGACAAAAACGTAATCGTTTCATGGGTTGGGTTCTTATTTTGATGATTTTATTGTTCATTTTACCAACTTATAATCTTGCTCAAAGCTATCATCAATTACTCCAAAGACGTCAACAGTTATCAGACTTGCAAACTCAGTATCAAACCTTGAGTGAGGAAAAGGAGAAAGAGACAGCTTTTGCCACAAAGTTGAAAGATGAAGATTATGCTGCTAAATACATGCGTGCAAAATATTATTATTCTAAGAATCGGGAAGCTGTTTATACGATTCCTGACTTGCTCCCAAGGTGATAAAATGGAAAATTTATTAGATGTAATAGAGCAATTTTTGAGTCTATCGGAAGAAAAGCTGGAAGAGTTGGCTGATAAAAATCAATTATTGCGTTTACAAGAAGAAAAGGAAAGGAAGAATGCGTAAATTCTTAATTATTTTGTTGTTACCGAGTTTTTTGACCATTTCAAAAGTCGTTAGCACAGAAAAAGAAGTAGTCTATACTTCGAAAGAAATTTATTACCTTTCACAATCTAACTTTGGTATTTATTTTAGAGAAAAATTAAGTTCTCCCATGGTTTATGGAGAGGTTCCTGTTTATGCGAATGAAGATTTAGTAGTGGAATCTGGAAAATTGACTCCCCAAACAAGTTTTCAAATAACCGAGTGGCGCTTAAATAAACAAGGAATTCCGGTATTTAAGCTATCAAATCATCAATTTATAGCTGCGGACAAACGATTTTTATATGATCAATCAGAGATAACTCCAACAATAAAAAAAGTATGGTTAGAATTTGATTTTAAACTGTACAATAGTCCTTATGACTTAAAAGAAGTGAAATCATCCTTATCAGCTTATTCTCAGGTATCAATCGATAAGACCATGTTTGTAGAAGGAAGAGAATTTCTACATATTGATCAGACTGGATGGGTAGCTAAAGAATCAACTTCTGAAGAAGATAATCGGATGAGTAAAGTCCAAGAAATGTTATCGGAAAAATATCAGAAGGATTCATTTTCTATTTATGTTAAGCAACTGACTACTGGAAAAGAAGCTGGTATCAATCAAGATGAAAAGATGTATGCAGCTAGTGTTTTGAAACTCCCTTATCTTTATTATACGCAAGAAAAAATAAATGAGGGGATTTATCAGTTAGACACGACTGTAAAATACGTATCTGCAGTCAATGATTTTCCAGGTTCTTATAAACCAGAGGGAAGTGGTAGCCTCCCTAAAAAAGAGGATAATAAAGAGTATTCTCTCAAGGACTTAATAACGAAAGTATCAAAAGAATCGGATAACGTAGCTCATAATCTGTTGGGATATTACATTTCAAACCAATCTGATGCCACATTTAAATCCAAGATGTCTGCTATTATGGGAGATAATTGGGATCCAAAAGAAAAATTGATTTCTTCTAAAATGGCTGGGAATGTTATGGAAGCTATTTATAATCAAAACGGATTTGTATTGGAGTCCTTGACCAAAACAGATTTTGATAATGAGCGCATTGCCAAAGGTGTTTCTGTGAAGGTAGCTCATAAAATTGGAGATGCGGATGAATTTAAGCATGATACAGGTGTTGTCTATGCAGATTCTCCATTTATTCTTTCTATTTTCACTAAAAATTCTGATTATGATACGATTTCTAAGATAGCCAAAGATGTTTATGAGGTTCTAAAATGAGGGAACAAGATTTTTTAAATCATTTTCTCAAGAAGGGATATTTCAAAAAGCATGCTAAGGTGGTTCTAGCTCTTTCTGGTGGATTAGATTCTATGTTTCTATTTAAGGTGTTATCTACGTATCAAAAAGAGTTAGAAATTGAATTGATTCTAGCTCATGTGAATCATAAGCAGAGAGTAGAATCAGATTGGGAAGAACAGGAATTAAGGAAGTTAGCTGCTGAAGCAGAGTTTCCTATTTATATCAGCAATTTTTCAGGAAAATTTTCAGAAGCGCGGGCTCGACATTTTCGTTATGATTTTTTTAAAGAGGTCATGATAAAGACTGGTGCGACAGCCTTGGTAACTGCCCACCATGCTGATGATCAGGTGGAAACTATTTTAATGCGTTTGATTAGAGGAACTCGTTTGCGCTATCTATCAGGAATTAAGGAGAAGCAAGTAGTCGGAGAGATAGAAATCATTCGGCCCTTCTTGCATTTTCAGAAAAAAGACTTTCCATCAATTTTTCACTTTGAAGATATATCAAATCAGGAAAATCATTATTTTCGCAATCGTATTCGAAATTCTTATTTACCAGAATTAGAGAAAGAAAATCCTAGATTTAGAGATGCAATCTTAAGCATCGGCAATGAAATTTTAGATTATGATTTAGCTATAGCTGAATTATCAAAGAATATTGATGTAGAAAATTTAGATCAGCTATTATCTTACTCTGAGTCGACACAAAGAGTTTTACTTCAAACTTATCTGAATCGTTTTTCAGATTTGAATCTTACAAAATCTCAGTTTGCTGAAGTTAGACAAATTTTAAAAACTAAAAGCCAGTATTGTCATACGCTTAAAAATGGTTATGAATTAGTAAAAGAGTATCAACAGTTTCGGATTTGTAAAATCAGTCCTCAGTCTGATGAAAAGGAAGATGAACTTGTGTTACACTATCAAAATCAGGTATCTTACCAAGGTTATTTATTTTCCTTTGGAATTCCATTAGAAGGTGAATCAATTCAACAAATACCTGTTTCACGCGAAACATCCATACACATTCGTCATAGAAAACCAAGAGATTTTTTGATTCAAAATGGGCATAGAAAAAAACTCAGACGTCTATTTATTGATTTGAAAATCCCTATGGAAAAGCGAAAATCAGCTCTGATTATTGAGCAATTTGGTGAAATTGTCTCAATTTTGGGAATTGCGACCAGTAATTTGAGTAAAAACACGAAAAATGATATAATGAACACTGTACTTTATATAGAAAAAATAGATAGGTAAAAAAATGTTAGAAAACGATATTAAAAAAATCCTTGTTTCACACGATGAAATTACAGAAGTTGCTAAAAAATTAGGTGCCCAACTAACTAAAGACTATGCAGGAAAAAATCCGATTTTAATTGGGATTTTAAAAGGATCTATCCCTTTTATGGCTGAATTGGTTAAACATATTGATACACATATTGAAATGGACTTCATGATGGTTTCTAGCTACCATGGTGGAACAGCAAGTAGTGGTGTCATTAATATCAAGCAAGATGTGACTCAAGATATCAAAGGAAGACATGTTCTGTTTATAGAAGATATCATTGATACAGGTCAAACTTTGAAGAGTTTAAGAGATATGTTTAAAGCAAGAGAGGCTGCTTCTGTTAAAATTGCAACCTTGTTGGATAAACCAGAGGGACGTGTTGTAGAAATTGAGGCAGACTATACCTGCTTTACTATCCCAAATGAGTTTGTAGTAGGTTATGGTTTAGACTACAAAGAAAACTATCGTAACCTTCCTTATGTTGGAGTATTGAAAGAAGAAGTATATTCAAATTAGAAAGAACAATTTTTAATGAAAAAACAAAATAATGGTTTAATTAAAAATCCTTTTCTATGGTTATTACTTATTTTTTTCCTAGTTACAGCTTACCAGTATTTTAGTACAGGTAGTGTTGCAGGGAAAAGTGAGCAAATTAATTATACAGAATTGGTAAAAGAAATTACCGATGACAATGTAAAAGAATTGACTTACCAACCAAATGGCAGTGTTATCGAAGTTTCAGGTGTCTATAAAAATCCTAAAACAAGTAAAGAAGAAACAGGTATCCAGTTCTTTTCTCCTTCTGCTACAACAGTAGAGAAATTTTCAAGTATTATTCTTCCTTCAGATACTACAGTATCAGAATTGCAAAAACTTGCTTCTGACCATAAGGCGGAAGTAACTGTTAAGCATGAAAGTTCAAGTGGTATGTGGATTAATATTCTTGTATCCATTGTGCCATTCGGTATTCTATTCTTCTTCCTATTCTCTATGATGGGAAATATGGGAGGAAATAATAGCCGTAACCCAATGAGTTTTGGACGTAGTAAGGCTAAAGCCGCAAATAAAGAAGATATTAAAGTAAGATTTTCAGATGTTGCTGGAGCTGAGGAAGAAAAACAAGAACTAGTTGAAGTTGTTGAATTCTTAAAAGATCCAAAACGATTTACAAAACTTGGGGCCCGTATTCCAGCAGGTGTTCTTTTAGAGGGACCTCCGGGGACAGGTAAGACCTTGCTTGCTAAGGCAGTTGCTGGAGAAGCAGGTGTTCCATTCTTTAGTATCTCAGGTTCTGACTTTGTAGAAATGTTTGTCGGAGTTGGAGCTAGTCGTGTTCGTTCTCTTTTTGAAGATGCCAAAAAAGCAGCACCAGCTATTATCTTTATCGATGAAATTGATGCTGTTGGACGTCAACGTGGAGTCGGTCTTGGCGGAGGTAATGACGAACGTGAACAAACCTTGAACCAACTCTTGATTGAGATGGACGGTTTTGAGGGAAATGAAGGGATTATTGTCATCGCTGCGACAAACCGTTCAGATGTACTTGACCCTGCCCTTTTGCGTCCAGGACGTTTTGATAGAAAAGTATTGGTTGGCCGTCCTGATGTTAAAGGTCGCGAAGCAATCTTGAAAGTTCATGCTAAGAACAAGCCTTTAGCAGAAGATGTTGATTTGAAATTAGTGGCTCAACAAACTCCAGGTTTTGTTGGTGCTGATTTAGAGAATGTATTGAATGAAGCTGCTTTAGTCGCTGCTCGTCGCAATAAATCAATAATTGATGCCTCAGATATTGATGAAGCAGAAGATAGAGTTATTGCTGGTCCTTCTAAGAAAGATAAGACAGTTTCACAAAAAGAACGTGAATTGGTTGCCTACCATGAGGCTGGACACACCATTGTTGGTCTAGTCTTATCGAATGCCCGTGTTGTTCATAAAGTTACTATCGTACCACGAGGCCGTGCAGGCGGTTATATGATTGCACTTCCTAAAGAGGATCAAATGCTTCTATCTAAAGAAGATATGAAAGAGCAATTGGCTGGCTTAATGGGTGGACGTGTAGCTGAAGAAATTATCTTTAATGTCCAAACGACAGGAGCTTCAAACGACTTTGAACAAGCTACTCAGATGGCGCGTGCAATGGTTACAGAGTACGGTATGAGTGAAAAACTTGGCCCAGTACAATATGAAGGAAACCATGCTATGTTTGGTGCACAGAGTCCTCAAAAATCAATTTCAGAACAAACAGCTTATGAAATTGACGAAGAAGTTCGTTCATTATTAAATGAAGCACGAAATAAAGCTGCTGAAATCATCCAATCAAATCGTGAAACTCACAAGTTGATTGCAGAAGCATTATTGAAATACGAAACATTGGATAGTACACAAATTAAAGCTCTTTATGAAACAGGAAAGATGCCTGAAACAGTCGAAGAGGAATCACATGCACTATCCTATGATGAAGTAAAGTCAAAAATGAATGACGAAAAATAACCCCAAGAGAGGCGTGTCCTCTCTTTTTTGTGCAGTTTAGACGGTGTAGGGAACAGAATGGGGGAAATGGGACAAAAGTGTTTCTGAATCTGTTAAACTGTATCTAGAAAGGGGAACGTTATGTTTAAAGAATTGTATAAAGAAGTCCAGGGAATTGTATATAAAAGTAGAAATGAATATTACCTTCATTTATGGGAGCTATCGGATTGGGACCAAGAGGGAATGATTTGCTTACATGAATTGATCAGTAGAGAAGAAGAGCTAGTAGAAGATATTCCTCGTTTAAGGAAATATTTTAAGACTAAGTTCCGTAATCGAATTCTAGACTATATCCGTAAGCAAGAAAGTCAAAAACGAAGATATGATAAAGAACCGTATGAAGAAGTAGGTGAGATTAGTCATCGTATCAGTGAGGGAGGTCTGTGTCTAGATGATTATTATCTCTTTCATGAGACACTAAGAGATTATAGAAGTAAACAAAGTAAAGACAAACAAGAAGAGTTAGAACGGGTCCTAAGACATGAACGCTTCCGAGGGCGTCAAAGAGTATTAAAAGACTTACGTATTGTGTTTAAGGAGTTTGATATCCGTACTCGGTAAGAAGCTATGCAAAAAAAAGAAAAAAACAGAAAAAGTAGTTGACAAAGTTTGAAAAGTCGGTATAATAGTAAGAGTTGAAAATAACAACTCTGGTCCGTTGGTCAAGGGGTTAAGACACCGCCTTTTCACGGCGGTAACACGGGTTCGAATCCCGTACGGACTATGGTATGTTGCGGTTGAGGCACTTGATGAAAAAAAGATTAAAAAAGTTTCAAAAAAGTGTTGACAAGCGAAAGCACCTGTGATATACTAATATAGTTGTCGCTTGAGAGAAGTGAGTGACAAAGACCTTTGAAAACTGAACAAGACGAACCAATGTGCAGGGCACTACAACTAAGGTTGTAGTACTGAACAATGAAAAAAACAATAAATCTGTCAGTGACAGAAATGAGTGAGAACTCAAACTTTTAATGAGAGTTTGATCCTGGCTCAGGACGAACGCTGGCGGCGTGCCTAATACATGCAAGTAGAACGCTGAAGGAGGAGCTTGCTCTTCTGGATGAGTTGCGAACGGGTGAGTAACGCGTAGGTAACCTGCCTGGTAGCGGGGGATAACTATTGGAAACGATAGCTAATACCGCATAAGAGTAGATGTTGCATGACATTTGCTTAAAAGGTGCAATTGCATCACTACCAGATGGACCTGCGTTGTATTAGCTAGTTGGTGGGGTAACGGCTCACCAAGGCGACGATACATAGCCGACCTGAGAGGGTGATCGGCCACACTGGGACTGAGACACGGCCCAGACTCCTACGGGAGGCAGCAGTAGGGAATCTTCGGCAATGGACGGAAGTCTGACCGAGCAACGCCGCGTGAGTGAAGAAGGTTTTCGGATCGTAAAGCTCTGTTGTAAGAGAAGAACGAGTGTGAGAGTGGAAAGTTCACACTGTGACGGTATCTTACCAGAAAGGGACGGCTAACTACGTGCCAGCAGCCGCGGTAATACGTAGGTCCCGAGCGTTGTCCGGATTTATTGGGCGTAAAGCGAGCGCAGGCGGTTAGATAAGTCTGAAGTTAAAGGCTGTGGCTTAACCATAGTACGCTTTGGAAACTGTTTAACTTGAGTGCAAGAGGGGAGAGTGGAATTCCATGTGTAGCGGTGAAATGCGTAGATATATGGAGGAACACCGGTGGCGAAAGCGGCTCTCTGGCTTGTAACTGACGCTGAGGCTCGAAAGCGTGGGGAGCAAACAGGATTAGATACCCTGGTAGTCCACGCCGTAAACGATGAGTGCTAGGTGTTAGACCCTTTCCGGTGTTTAGTGCCGCAGCTAACGCATTAAGCACTCCGCCTGGGGAGTACGACCGCAAGGTTGAAACTCAAAGGAATTGACGGGGGCCCGCACAAGCGGTGGAGCATGTGGTTTAATTCGAAGCAACGCGAAGAACCTTACCAGGTCTTGACATCCCTCTGACCGCTCTAGAGATAGAGTTTTCCTTCGGGACAGAGGTGACAGGTGGTGCATGGTTGTCGTCAGCTCGTGTCGTGAGATGTTGGGTTAAGTCCCGCAACGAGCGCAACCCCTATTGTTAGTTGCCATCATTCAGTTGGGCACTCTAGCGAGACTGCCGGTAATAAACCGGAGGAAGGTGGGGATGACGTCAAATCATCATGCCCCTTATGACCTGGGCTACACACGTGCTACAATGGCTGGTACAACGAGTCGCAAGCCGGTGACGGCAAGCTAATCTCTTAAAGCCAGTCTCAGTTCGGATTGTAGGCTGCAACTCGCCTACATGAAGTCGGAATCGCTAGTAATCGCGGATCAGCACGCCGCGGTGAATACGTTCCCGGGCCTTGTACACACCGCCCGTCACACCACGAGAGTTTGTAACACCCGAAGTCGGTGAGGTAACCGTAAGGAGCCAGCCGCCTAAGGTGGGATAGATGATTGGGGTGAAGTCGTAACAAGGTAGCCGTATCGGAAGGTGCGGCTGGATCACCTCCTTTCTAAGGAAAAGGAACTGCGCATTGGTCTTGTTTAGTCTTGAGAGGTCTTGTGGGGCCTTAGCTCAGCTGGGAGAGCGCCTGCTTTGCACGCAGGAGGTCAGCGGTTCGATCCCGCTAGGCTCCATTGGTGAGAGATCACCAAGTAATGCACATTGAAAATTGAATATCTATATCAAATAGTAACAAGAAAATAAACCGAAAACGCTGTAGTATTAATAAGAGTTTATGACTGAAAGGTCAGAAAAATAAGGTTAAGTTAATAAGGGCGCACGGTGGATGCCTTGGCACTAGGAGCCGAAGAAGGACGTGACAAACGACGATATGCCTTGGGTAGCTGTAAGTAAGCGATGATCCAGGGATTTCCGAATGGGGGAACCCAACAGGTACTACCTGTTACCCACATCTGTTAAGGATGTGAGGAGGAAGACGCAGTGAACTGAAACATCTAAGTAGCTGCAGGAAGAGAAAGCAAAAGCGATTGCCTTAGTAGCGGCGAGCGAAACGGCAGAAGGGCAAACCGAAGAGTTTACTCTTCGGGGTTGTAGGACTGCAATGTGGACTCAAAGATTATAGAAGAATGATTTGGGAAGATCAGCCAAAGATAGTAATAGCCTCGTATTTAAAATAGTCTTTGTACCTAGCAGTATCCTGAGTACGGCGGGACACGTGAAATCCCGTCGGAATCTGGGAGGGCCATCTCCCAACCCTAAATACTCCCTAGTGACCGATAGTGAACCAGTACCGTGAGGGAAAGGTGAAAAGCACCCCGGGAGGGGAGTGAAATAGAACCTGAAACCGTGTGCCTACAACAAGTTCGAGCCCGTTAATGGGTGAGAGCGTGCCTTTTGTAGAATGAACCGGCGAGTTACGTTATGATGCGAGGTTAAGTTGAAGAGACGGAGCCGTAGGGAAACCGAGTCTGAATAGGGCGAATTAGTATCATGACGTAGACCCGAAACCATGTGACCTACCCATGAGCCGGTTGAAGGTGCGGTAAGACGCACTGGAGGACCGAACCAGGGCACGTTGAAAAGTGCTTGGATGACTTGTGGGTAGCGGAGAAATTCCAAACGAACTTGGAGATAGCTGGTTCTCTCCGAAATAGCTTTAGGGCTAGCGTCGACATAAAGATTCTTGGAGGTAGAGCACTGTTTGGGTGAGGGGTCCATCCCGGATTACCAATCTCAGATAAACTCCGAATGCCAATGAATTATGGTCGGTAGTCAGACTGCGAGTGCTAAGATCCGTAGTCGAAAGGGAAACAGCCCAGACCACCAGCTAAGGTCCCAAAATAATTGTTAAGTGGAAAAGGATGTGGGGTTGCACAGACAACTAGGATGTTAGCTTAGAAGCAGCTATTCATTCAAAGAGTGCGTAATAGCTCACTAGTCGAGTGACCCTGCGCCGAAAATGTACCGGGGCTAAAACAATTTACCGCAGCTGTGGATACCTTTATAGGTATGGTAGGAGAGCGTTCTATGTGTGATGAAGGTGTACCGTGAGGAGTGCTGGAACGCATAGAAGTGAGAATGCCGGTATGAGTAGCGAAAGACAGGTGAGAATCCTGTCCACCGTAAGACTAAGGTTTCCAGGGGAAGGCTCGTCCGCCCTGGGTTAGTCGGGACCTAAGGAGAGACCGAAAGGTGTATCCGATGGACAACAGGTTGATATTCCTGTACTAGAGTATGTAGTGATGGAGGGACGCAGTAGGCTAACTAAAGCAGACGATTGGAAGAGTCTGTCTAAGCAGTTAGGTGTGATATGAGTCAAATGCTTATATCTGTAACATTGAGCTGTGATGGGGAGCGAAGTTTAGTAGGGAAGTTAGTGACGTCACACTGCCAAGAAAAGCTTCTAGCGTTTAAACATACTCTACCCGTACCGCAAACCGACACAGGTAGTCGAGGCGAGTAGCCTCAGGTGAGCGAGAGAACTCTCGTTAAGGAACTCGGCAAAATGACCCCGTAACTTCGGGAGAAGGGGTGCTGACTTTAAGTCGGCCGCAGTGAATAGGCCCAAGCAACTGTTTATCAAAAACACAGCTCTCTGCTAAATCGTAAGATGATGTATAGGGGGTGACGCCTGCCCGGTGCTGGAAGGTTAAGAGGAGTGCTTAGCGCAAGCGAAGGTATGAATTGAAGCCCCAGTAAACGGCGGCCGTAACTATAACGGTCCTAAGGTAGCGAAATTCCTTGTCGGGTAAGTTCCGACCCGCACGAAAGGCGTAATGATTTGGGCACTGTCTCAACGAGAGACTCGGTGAAATTTTAGTACCTGTGAAGATGCAGGTTACCCGCGACAGGACGGAAAGACCCCATGGAGCTTTACTGCAGTTTGATATTGAGTGTCTGTACCACATGTACAGGATAGGTAGGAGTCTATGAGATCGGGACGCCAGTTTCGAAGGAGACGATGTTGGGATACTACCCTTGTGTTATGGCCACTCTAACCCAGATAGGTGATCCCTATCGGAGACAGTGTCTGACGGGCAGTTTGACTGGGGCGGTCGCCTCCTAAAAGGTAACGGAGGCGCCCAAAGGTTCCCTCAGAATGGTTGGAAATCATTCGCAGAGTGTAAAGGTATAAGGGAGCTTGACTGCGAGAGCTACAACTCGAGCAGGGACGAAAGTCGGGCTTAGTGATCCGGTGGTTCCGTATGGAAGGGCCATCGCTCAACGGATAAAAGCTACCCTGGGGATAACAGGCTTATCTCCCCCAAGAGTTCACATCGACGGGGAGGTTTGGCACCTCGATGTCGGCTCGTCGCATCCTGGGGCTGTAGTCGGTCCCAAGGGTTGGGCTGTTCGCCCATTAAAGCGGCACGCGAGCTGGGTTCAGAACGTCGTGAGACAGTTCGGTCCCTATCCGTCGCGGGCGTAGGAAATTTGAGAGGATCTGCTCCTAGTACGAGAGGACCAGAGTGGACTTACCGCTGGTGTACCAGTTGTCTTGCCAAAGGCATCGCTGGGTAGCTATGTAGGGAAGGGATAAACGCTGAAAGCATCTAAGTGTGAAACCCACCTCAAGATGAGATTTCCCATGATTTTATATCAGTAAGAGCCCTGAGAGATGATCAGGTAGATAGGTTAGAAGTGGAAGTGTGGCGACACATGTAGCGGACTAATACTAATAGCTCGAGGACTTATCCAAAGTAACTGAGAATATGAAAGCGAATGGTTTTCTTGATTTGAATAGATATTCAATTTTGAGTAGGTATTACTCAGAGTTAAGTGACGATAGCCTAGGAGATACACCTGTACCCATGCCGAACACAGAAGTTAAGCCCTAGAACGCCGGAAGTAGTTGGGGGTTGCCCCCTGTGAGATATGGAAGTCGCTTAGCTTTAATCCGCCATAGCTCAGTTGGTAGTAGCGCATGACTGTTAATCATGATGTCGTAGGTTCGAGTCCTACTGGCGGAGTAGTTAAGAAAAAGAGGTTTAGGCCTCTTTTTTTATATAATTAATAATCTATTTTGAGTTATTTGGTGTGAGATATTTTTTGCTGAGTAAAGTTTCATAGCCCTCCGTTTTCGAGCAAGGAGATCTTTTTAGTACTTTAATCGAGGGTAGCGAAGAGGCTAAACGTGACGGACTGTAAATACGCTCCTTCGAGGGTTCGCATCCTTCCGCTTCCATTATCTTAATTTTTGAAATTTAGGTAGTAGATTTCTTCCTATTCTGTCAACTTTTCCTATTTATTATCTTTTTGAGGTTAGTATTTGAGCAATTCAGGATTTAATAATAACTGTTTATAATTTTTTGTTAGAATAAGCTTATAAAAAGTAAAGGAGTGTATGCTTATGCTACAAAATATTTATGATCAGATGACTGATTTCTATGACAGTATCGAAGAAGAGTATGCTACTTTCTTTGGTAATAGTTGGGACTGGGAACATTTTCATTTTAAGTTTTTGATTTATTATCTTGTCCGATATCGTATTGTGAGCTATCGGGATTTTATTGTTTACCATTATCGTGTTGCTTATCGTTTGTATCTTGAAAAATTGATAATGAAACAAGGTTTTGTTGCTTGTTGAGACAGTATGAGTTAATTTCCGAACAAATTTAACTTTTTGTAGGAATATAATGATAAATAGCCGGAATTATTTCTAAATCATTTTTTAATAGTTGGAAATAGCAAATCTTTCTATTGTTTCTTCTTGATAAAAAGGCGATTTTTTCTTATAATAAATTGTAAGATATAATTGCAGGTGAGAGTCCTGCCATGTATGTGAGAAAGGAAGAGCCTGAGGGCTCAGACAAGATTATGACTTCAGTTGTTGTTGTAGGTACCCAATGGGGTGATGAAGGTAAAGGGAAGATTACAGACTTCCTTTCAGCGAATGCAGAAGTGATTGCACGTTACCAAGGTGGTGATAATGCAGGTCACACGATTGTGATTGATGGTAAGAAATTTAAGTTGCACTTGATTCCATCTGGAATTTTCTTCCCTGAAAAAATCTCTGTTATTGGGAATGGTATGGTTGTAAATCCTAAATCTCTTGTAAAAGAGTTGAGCTATCTTCATGAGGAAGGTGTTACAACTGATAACTTGCGTATTTCTGATCGCGCGCATGTCATTTTGCCTTATCATATCGAGTTGGATCGTTTGCAAGAAGAAGCTAAGGGCGATAATAAGATTGGCACTACAATCAAGGGAATTGGTCCAGCTTATATGGACAAGGCTGCTCGTGTTGGGATTCGTATCGCCGATCTTTTAGATAAAGATATTTTCCGTGAGCGCTTAGAACGTAACCTTGCTGAAAAGAATCGTCTTTTTGAAAAATTGTATGACAGTAAAGCGATTGCTTTCGATGATATTTTTGAAGAATATTATGAATATGGTCAACAAATCAAGAAGTATGTGACAGATACATCTGTCATTTTGAATGATGCGCTTGATAATGGAAAACGTGTGCTTTTTGAAGGTGCACAAGGTGTTATGCTAGATATCGACCAAGGTACGTATCCATTTGTTACGTCATCAAACCCTGTGGCTGGTGGTGTTACGATTGGTTCTGGTGTTGGTCCAAGTAAGATTGACAAGGTTGTTGGTGTATGTAAAGCCTATACGAGTCGTGTAGGAGACGGTCCTTTCCCAACTGAGTTGTTTGATGAAGTGGGAGAACGCATTCGTGAAGTAGGTCATGAGTATGGTACAACAACTGGTCGTCCACGTCGTGTGGGTTGGTTTGACTCAGTTGTGATGCGTCATAGTCGTCGTGTTTCTGGTATCACTAACCTTTCATTGAACTCTATCGATGTTTTGAGTGGTTTAGATACAGTGAAAATCTGTGTGGCCTATGATCTTGATGGTCAACGTATTGACTACTATCCAGCTAGTCTTGAGCAATTGAAACGTTGCAAGCCTATTTATGAAGAGTTACCAGGTTGGTCAGAAGATATTACTGGAGTTCGTAATTTGGAAGATCTTCCGGAGAATGCGCGTAACTATGTTCGTCGTGTGAGTGAATTGGTTGGCGTTCGTATTTCTACTTTCTCAGTAGGTCCTGGTCGTGAACAAACAAATATTTTAGAAAGTGTTTGGTCCTAAGAGATTTTTAAGATTTGTTTAAGATAGGTCGGGTATACTATAGACAGTTACAAGAAGACCTCCTAACTTGTTGTAACAAATATCCTAAACTTTTCTTTTTCATAATAATCTCCCTATAAAGTCACCGCATTCGGTGGCTTTTTTTGTCTTGGGATTCATGATATAATAATAAAATCGACAAGTAGGAAAAGGGAAATTGATGAATTATACAGTTGAAGAAAAAGAAGTCTTTATGAGAGAGGCATTGAAAGAGGCTGAGATTGCTCTTGAACACGATGAAATTCCAATTGGTTGTGTGATTGTCAAAGATGGCAAAATCATTGGCCGTGGGCATAATGCGCGTGAGGAACTGCAGCGAGCGGTTATGCATGCGGAGATTATGGCCATAGAGAATGCGAACCTGAGTGAGGAGAGCTGGCGCTTGCTTGATTGCACGCTTTTTGTGACCATTGAGCCTTGTGTCATGTGTAGTGGGGCGATTGGACTTGCCCGTATTCCAAACGTGGTCTATGGGGCTAAAAACCAGAAATTTGGCGCTGCTGGGAGTTTGTACGATATCTTGACAGATGAGCGTCTCAATCATCGTGTGGAGGTTGAAACGGGAATTTTGGAAGATGAATGCGCAGCTATTATGCAGGACTTTTTTAGAAATAGACGGAAAAAATAATTTTGCTTTTAAAATGAATAGGAATGTGATATAATAAATAGTGGAGCAACAGTTCTGCGTGAAGCGGGTCAGGGGAGGAATCCAGCAGCCCTAAGCGATTTGAATTGTGTGCTCTTTTTTTCGTGCTTTTTCCGAATAAATAAGATAGAATAATCTAGAATGAATGATAATAGAAAAGAGAAGATGATGAAAATTCGTGGTTTTGAATTGGTTTCTAGTTTTACAGATGAAAATTTATTGCCCAAGCGTGAGACAGCGCATGCGGCTGGTTACGACTTAAAGGTTGCTGTGCGTACAGTTATTGCACCAGGAGAGATTGTCTTGGTTCCGACAGGGGTTAAGGCTTATATGCAACCGACTGAGGTTCTTTACCTTTATGATCGTTCTTCAAACCCTCGTAAGAAGGGTTTGGTTTTAATTAATTCAGTTGGGGTCATTGATGGGGATTATTATGGAAATCCTGGGAATGAAGGACATATTTTTGCGCAGATGAAGAATATCACAGACCAAGAGGTTGTTCTTGAAGTTGGGGAACGTGTTGTCCAGGCTGTCTTTGCTCCTTTCTTAATTGCAGATGGAGATGCAGCTGATGGCGTGCGAACTGGTGGATTTGGATCGACAGGGCACTAGAATGAAGATTATCTTTGTACGTCACGGGGAGCCAGATTATTGTGAGTTAGAGGAGCGTTCTTATACGGGATTTGGGATAGATTTGGCACCCTTGTCTGAGAAGGGACGGCAACAAGCCCAGAAACTGAGCACCAATCCTTTACTCCCTTCAGCTGAAATAATCATATCTTCTGCAGTCACAAGAGCTTTAGAGACGGCTTTTTATGTGGCTTGTGTTACTGAACTTCCTTTGAGAGTGGAGCCATTATTGCATGAATGGCAGGTCTATGAAAGTGGCACAGATAATTTTGAAAAAGCTCGTACTATGTTTCTAGAAAATAAGGGGGAGTTACTTCCTAATAGTACTATTCAATATGAGACAGCTACGGAGATGAAGTCTCGTTTTCTAGAATGCATGGCTAAGTATCGAGATTACCAGACCGTGATAGTGGTAACTCACAACATGCTCATGCGCCAGTTTGTGCCAAATGAGAAGATTGATTTTTGCCAAGTAATTGAGTGTGAGTTAGAGATATAGAAAGAGGTTTATCATCGCAAAGAAAAAAGCGACATTTGTATGTCAAAATTGTGGGTATAATTCCCCTAAATATCTGGGACGATGTCCTAACTGTGGGTCTTGGTCTTCCTTTGTAGAAGAGGTTGAGGTTGCCGAGGTCAAAAATGCGCGTGTGTCTTTAACAGGTGAGAAAACCAAGCCCATGAAACTGGCTGAGGTGACTTCTATCAACGTCAATCGAACCAAGACGGACATGGAGGAATTCAACCGTGTACTTGGAGGCGGAGTGGTACCGGGAAGTCTCGTTCTTATCGGTGGGGATCCTGGAATCGGGAAATCAACCCTTCTCCTACAAGTTTCAACCCAGCTGTCTCAAGTTGGGACTGTTCTCTACGTCAGTGGGGAGGAGTCTGCCCAGCAGATTAAACTACGTGCAGAGCGTTTGGGTGATATTGATAGCGAGTTTTATCTCTATGCAGAGACCAATATGCAGAGTGTTCGAGCTGAGGTGGAGCGCATCCAACCAGACTTCCTCATTATTGACTCTATCCAGACCATTATGTCTCCTGAGATTTCAGGGGTGCAGGGGTCTGTTTCTCAGGTGCGTGAAGTGACAGCTGAACTTATGCAGCTGGCCAAAACCAATAACATTGCCATATTTATCGTAGGGCATGTAACCAAGGAAGGAACCTTGGCTGGGCCTCGTATGTTGGAGCATATGGTGGATACGGTGCTTTACTTTGAAGGGGAGCGTCATCATACCTTCCGTATTTTGAGGGCGGTCAAAAATCGTTTTGGTTCTACCAATGAGATTGGGATTTTTGAGATGCAGTCGGGCGGTTTGGTTGAGGTTCTCAATCCGAGTCAAGTTTTCTTAGAAGAGCGTTTGGATGGGGCGACTGGTTCTTCTATCGTTGTGACTATGGAGGGGACGCGTCCGATTTTGGCGGAGGTTCAGGCTTTGGTTACACCGACTATGTTTGGAAATGCCAAGCGTACGACGACAGGACTTGATTTTAACCGTGCTAGTCTGATTATGGCTGTTTTGGAAAAACGGGCAGGTCTTCTCTTGCAAAATCAGGATGCTTACCTAAAATCTGCTGGCGGTGTCAAATTGGATGAACCTGCCATTGACTTAGCTGTTGCTGTTGCCATTGCTTCGAGTTATAAAGACAAGCCTACCAATCCTCAGGAATGTTTTGTAGGAGAACTAGGTTTGACTGGAGAAATTCGGCGCGTGAATCGTATCGAGCAGCGCATCAATGAAGCTGCTAAACTGGGTTTTACTAAAATTTATGTACCTAAGAATTCCTTGACAGGAATCACTTCGCCTAAGGAAATTCAGGTTATTGGCGTGACAACGATTCAGGAAGTTTTGAAAAAGGTCTTTGCATAATCCGTGACAAATCTTCTTAAAAATGATAAGATAGGAGAAATATTTGACTATCAAATTTTCAAGGAGGGAATCGTGTCGTATTTTGAACAGTTTATGCAAGCCAATCAGGCTTATGTTGCCCTACATGGGCAGTTAAATCTGCCACTTAAACCCAAAACAAGAGTGGCTATTGTGACCTGTATGGATTCACGTTTGCACGTGGCGCAAGCTCTGGGCTTGGCACTTGGGGATGCTCATATCTTGCGGAATGCAGGTGGTCGAGTGACTGAGGACATGATTCGTTCGCTAGTTATTTCCCAGCAACAAATGGGGACAAGAGAGATTGTGGTATTGCACCATACAGACTGTGGTGCTCAGACCTTTGAAAATGGGCCTTTTCAGGAGTATTTAAAAGAGGAACTAGGTGTCGATGTGTCAGACCAGGACTTCTTGCCCTTTCAAGATATAGAGGAGAGTGTACGTGAGGACATGCAACTCCTTATCGATTCTCCCCTAATACCAGATGATGTCATTATCTCTGGTGCTATTTACGATGTGGATACAGGAAGTATGACAGTCGTAGAATTATAAATACTTCATATAGAAAGAAAGTGTATGAAGAAAAACAGCATTTTATTTATTTTTATTTTATTGCTATGTATTGGTTTGCAGTATGAAACAATCTACTATACGGATGGTTCGATGTCAGGTGCAGAATATGGCCTAATGGGAGTTTCTATCTTTCTAGCTCTCTTTTACATGATTCCGGCTCTTTATTTCCTTTTCCGTATTGGGAAAAAATGGGAATTGTCAAAGAATGCCTTGATTCTGTCTTTATTGGGTGGGATGTTCCTTTCAGGTTGGTTGTCTAGCTTTGCTAATACCTATATCCATGATTTATTGGAGGTTCTTTTCCCAGATAGTGCATTTTTAAATGCCTTTGAAAGTGCGATTGTGGCTCCTTTGGTAGAAGAACCCTTGAAATTGTTGCCACTTGTCTTTGTTTTAGCTTTGATTCCTGTGCGAAAATTAAAATCTTTGTTTTTACTTGGGATTGCTTCTGGTTTGGGATTCCAAATGATTGAGGATATTGGCTACATTCGTACAGATTTGCCAGAGGGCTTTGACTTTACTATTTCGAGAATTTTAGAGCGTATCATCTCAGGAATTGCCTCTCACTGGACTTTTTCAGGTTTGGCGGTAGTAGGTGTTTACTTGCTTTACAGAGCCTATAAAGGACAGAAGGTTGGCAAGAAACAGGGGCTTATTTTCCTAGGTTTGGCCTTGGGAACTCATTTCTTGTTTAACTCTCCTTTTGTAGAATTAGAGACAGAGTTGCCACTAGCGATTCCAGTGGTTACGGCTATTGCTCTCTATGGTTTTTATCAGGCTTATCGCTTTGTTGAGAAGCACAATGAGTTGATGAACTAGAATATTTTTCAAAAGAATGATGCAAGGGTACAAATATGGTACCCTTCTTTTATTTTTGATTGAAAAATAGTGCAAAAAGCGCTACAATGGTAGATGGAAAAATCTTGTGAAAAGCACAAGCGATACATATATACCGGAGGAAATCATGTCTTTTTCTGATTTAAAGCTGTTTGCCCTTTCTTCTAATCAAGAATTGGCAAAACGTGTAGCGCAGGAGATTGGGATAGAGTTGGGGAAATCAAGTGTTCGCCAATTTTCAGATGGAGAGATTCAGGTCAACATCGAAGAATCAATCCGTGGGAAACACGTCTTTATCCTACAATCAACTAGCTCGCCTGTAAATGACAATCTGCTTGAAATTTTGATTATGGTGGATGCTTTGAAGCGTGCGAGTGCAGAATCTGTCAATGTTGTCATGCCTTACTATGGGTATGCACGTCAGGATAGAAAGGCGAGAGCGCGTGAGCCAATCACTTCAAAACTTGTCGCAAATATGCTTGAAGTAGCTGGAGTGGATCGTCTATTGACCATCGACTTGCATGCTGCGCAGATTCAAGGGTTCTTTGATATTCCTGTGGATCATTTGATGGGAGCTCCTCTGATTGCGGATTATTTTGAGCGTCGTGGCATGGTTGGTTCTGACTATGTGGTTGTCAGCCCAGACCATGGAGGGGTGACTCGTGCCCGTAAGTTGGCAGAATTTTTGAAAACATCTATTGCTATCATTGACAAACGTCGTAGTGTTGATAAGATGAATACCAGTGAAGTCATGAACATCATCGGTAAGGTCGAAGGCAAGACTTGTATCTTGATTGATGATATGATTGATACTGCTGGAACGATTTGTCATGCGGCAGATGCCCTTGCAGAAGCTGGTGCTGTTGAAGTCTATGCGAGCTGTACGCACCCAGTTCTTTCTGGTCCTGCTATGGACAATATCCAAAAATCAGCTATTAAGAAATTGGTTGTTTTGGATACCATCTATCTGCCAGAAGAGCGTTTGATTGATAAGATTGAGCAAATTTCAATCGCTCATCTCCTAGGAGATGCTATTGTACGTATCCATGAAAAACGCCCACTTTCTCCACTTTTCAGTATTGAGAAAAAGATTTAATGACCAAGCCTGAGATGATTCTCAGGTTTTTTTCATCTCTTTTCCGAATAAATAGATAGAACCAGAGAATCTAGGAAACCTAGATTTAAAACTGTGGTATAATAAAAGGAGGAAGAGGATGATTCTAAGACATCCGGGCATTAGCCCGACCAATGATTTGGTTGCTAAGAAAATCTTTAGCAATCCAGAAATCACTTGTCAATTTATTCGCGATATGCTGGATTTACCAGCAAAAAATGTGACCATTTTGGAGGGAAGCAATATTCACGTATTACCCTCCATCCCTTATTCAGCGCAGGATTTCTATACCAGTATAGACGTCTTGGCAGAGTTGGACAATGGCACGCAGGTTATTATCGAAATCCAAGTTCATCATCAGAATTTTTTCATCAATCGCCTGTGGGCTTACCTGTGTAGTCAGGTCAATCAAAATCTTGAAAAAATTCGCCAGTAAGAAGGCAATACTCATCGAAGTTACAAACACATCGCACCAGTATATGCTATCGCAATCGTGGATAGCAATTACTTCTCAGATGATTTGGCTTTCCATAGCTTTAGTATGCGCGAGGACACAACAGGTGAGGCTTTAACAATTACAAACAATGGACAAGAAAACCATCTGGTCAAGATGGCGTTCTTAGAACTAAAAAAATACAGAGAAACCAGCAAAGACGAGGTTCGCAAACCGTGGTTGGAGTTTTTTGGGAATAAACCCTTTACCCAAGAACCAGAGCGAGCTATCAGCCAAGCAGACCAACTGCTAGACTACAAAAGCTGGTCCGAGGAGGACAGGAAAATGTTTAGTCAACTACGTATGCGAGAAGAACAAGCCTTGTTAGCACAGGACTATGCCTTGGAAACCGCTAGAGCCGAAGGTATTGAACAAGGTTTAGAACGTGGTCTTGAACGTGGTCGCGCAGAGGGCATTGAACAGGGACTGGAGCGTGGGAAAGTTGAAGGAAGTTTGTCTATGCTACTAAATCTCGTTCGCCAAGGTCTTCTGACACCTGAGGTTGCCAGCCAGCAATTAGGTATGACGGTCGCAGAGTTTGAGGACTTGCTATAAGGTCACATTTTAAATAGTAGAAAGTTTATAAAATGGCAAGTTATTATCAAAAAACTTGTCATTTTTGCTTGACATTTCGAAGGGGTTATAGGATAATACTACAGAAGTGAGTTCTGTCCAACTGTCTATGTGGATTAGATATGAATGATTTTACTCAAGGATCAAAAAATTGTGAGATTTTCACTTGAATATAGGATATTTTAAGCGTATTCACTCTCGCAAAGTTGTTTTTTTCACCTTTTTTTCTAAAAATGGGTAAAAACTTTAAAAAGTAGAAGAAAACCCTTGACAAATCCTGCAAATATTTATATACTGTATGGTAGTAAGATAGTCTTACGAAAAATATTTTAAAGAAAAACAAAGGAGATAAAACGATGAAAAAAGTTTTATTGACAAGCGCAGTCGCTCTTGCAGCATTTGGTGCTGTACAAGCTGTTTCAGCTGATGGTAACAACGGTTATAGTACTGGTCGTGTAAACCCACTTACTGGTAAAATCGACCAAGCTAACTATAGCGGAAACACAGTTGTTTCAGCTCACACTGGTGTAGTTGCTGATGCTGACCAATACAAACCAGCAACTCCAGCTACAAACCCATACGCTGTAAGAAATCGTATCGGTAAAGATGGTAAGGTTTTACCAGATGTATTTGGTAATGGTACTCATGTTCGTGTACATGTTAAAGATGTCCAAGGTAACCCTGTAGCAGGTGTTAAAGTAGCTGCTTTAGTATACAAAACACCAGAAGACTTTGACAACTACAAAAAACCAGCTTTAATTGAAGGAACTACTGACGCAGCAGGTGATGTTGAGTTTGCTGTTGAAAACGGTGGTTATGTAGTTTACCGTGTTGATCAAGCTCCAAAAGGTTACTTTGTTCCTGCTAATCTTACAGTAGGTACTCTACTTGATGCAGAAGAAGTTGTACGTGAAGGTTCAGACATGTTTGTTAACGGTGAGTTGACAATCGAAAAAACTGACACTTATAACGTTGCTCGTACTGAGTGGGTTCAAGGTGAAAACGGATGGCACTACTTCGACAACAACAAACAAGCTACTGGTTGGAAACAAGTTGACGGTAAATGGTACTTCTTTAACGCTGAAGGCGTAATGCAAAAATGGTGGGTTAAAGATGGTAACACTTGGTACTACCTAAACGGTTCAGGTGCTATGGAAACTGGTTGGTTGCAAGACGGTGGCAAATGGTACTTCCTTGAAGCATCAGGTGCTATGAAAGCTAGCCAATGGTTTGAAGTTGCTGGTAAATGGTACTACGTTGACGGTTCAGGTGCCCTTGCAGTTAACACAACTGTAGGTGGATACACTGTAAACGGAAACGGTGAATGGGTTAAATAATCTAGTTTAATCAAAAAAGCAGAAGATTTCTTCTGCTTTTTATTTTTTACATAAAAAGTTCAGTTTTTCTTAGAATTTTTTTAAAAAATAAGATACAATAAAGCTAGGTTTATCACCTAAATTTTTAAAAATGGAGAATATTCAAATGAAGAATAAAAAAGCTTTAGCTCTAGCATTAGCTAGTCTAACAATGGCAAGTGCAGCAGTTTTGACAAGTTATTCTGCTACTACTGCTAGTCCAGTAAGTGCGGAAGAAGTTGTTTATAGAACTGAGTGGGTCACAGTGATTAATGGGCGCTCACAGGAGCGTAAGACAGTTTTTTATGAAGATGGTAATCAACCTATTTCAAAACATCCATCAATTGATGGTTTTGAATACCAACGTACTTTTGTTGAAGGTGGGAGAAAATATTACCTATTTGTTGAAAAAGGAACAAAGATTGAAGATCATGTAAATGATCCAGATGCTCCAGTTAGTGAATTAAATACTCAGGGTTATAAGACGTCTGACAAGGATGTAAAATGGCGTGAGTCAGCTGGGAATCGTTATCTTTACTATAAAGGAAACCCTGTAAAAGGTTGGGCAAATGTTGATGGTAAAACTTACTATTTTGATAGTGAAGGTGTTATGGCTCACGGAGTACTTGAAAACACCTCTGAACGTTACTATCTAGATGGACAAGGTGTTAAGAAAACTGGTTTCATTAAAGTAGGAGAAAAAACCTATTATTTTGTGTCAGATGGAGCTCGTAAGACAGAAGTTGTTACCGATAATGGTAAAACTTATTTTGTCAAAGATGGTGTTGTGACAACTGGAGCTCATAAAGTTGGGGCAAAATGGTACTTCTTTGCTGAAGATGGCACAACCAAGTCAGGTATTGTAAAAGACAGTGCTGGTAAATGGTATTACATCACAGCAGAAGGTGAACGTAAGACTGGTCTTATCAAGGATGCTGGAGATAAGTATTACTATGTTACTGAAGAAGGTGAGCGTAAGTTCGGTGAAATCACTGTTGATGGTAAAACGTACTTCTTGACAGATGATTCTGATACTAAAGCTGGCTGGAACAAAGTTGACAATCATTGGATTTATGTAAATAAAGAAGGTAAACGTCAAGTTGGTTGGCTTAAAGATGGTGGTAAATGGTACTATTTTAACGCTGAAGGCATCATGCAAAAATGGTGGGTTAAAGATGGCAACACTTGGTACTATCTAAATGGTTCAGGTGAGATGCAAACTGGCTGGTTGCAAGATGGTGGCACTTGGTACTACCTAAATAGTTCAGGTGCTATGCAAACAGGTTGGGCTAAAGTAGGTGATTCATGGTACTACCTCAAAGGCTCAGGTGCTATGGTAACTGGTTGGTTCCAAGTTGGTGGTAAATGGTACTATGCTTATAGTTCAGGTGCCCTTGCAGTAAGTACTACAGTCGATGGCTACTATGTAAATGCCAACGGTGAATGGGTATAAAATAACAAAGAGAGTGGTTTGAACTGCTCTCTTTTTGTTACTCTTAAATATTTCTACACTTTTTATGTTTTTTATTGCATTTATTATAGGAAAGGGATATAATTTAGATAAATTTATTATCTTAATACAGGAGGATTTTTTCTATGAGAAAAACACTAACAGGTATCTTGCTAGCTACTTCAGTGCTAGCGATGGCTACGGTCCAACAAGTAAAAGCTGCTGAAACAGGGGCAACAACGACTTCAACAACTTCTACGGTTAAAGAAGTCCACTATGCAACATTTAAAAATGGTGGACCTGTAGATATCAAAACTGCACTAACAGGATCTGCTGTGACAGCTGCATCTATTGAGAATCACCCTGAAATTGCAAATTATATCTATACTTCTAGTAGAGAAGAGAATGGTATTATGTATCATATGTATGCGCCAACTGCTACAACAGGTACTACGAATTCTGGTACTCAGACCAATCCATACCATAGAGATAACAACCAAAACAATGGTAGCACTAGTAATACTAATGGGAACAATAACCAAAATGGTACTGGTACAAACAATAATAGTGGCTCAACAACTTCTAACTCTTCTGTCAAAGCAGTTCGTTTTGTAGAATATAAACCTGGTAGTGATGTTCCAGTTGATATTAAAGATCCACGTACAGGATCTGCAGCTTCTGATACCAGTCGTCTGGATATTGCCAACTATACTTATGTTAATGGTGAATTAAAAGGTGATACACTTTACCATATTTATCGTTCAAATTCAACGACTAATACTAACCAAAATAATAGTAATAATCAAAACCAGTCTACTTCTGCAGGTCAATTCAAAACGGAGAACGGGAAGGTCTACTATATTAAGGACGGCAAAAAGGTTACCGGCTGGCAAAAAATTGATGGTAAGACTTACTACTTTGAAGCTGATGGAGCTATGAAAAAAGGTCTATTGACTGCAGGTGATAAGCAATACTACCTAGATGAAAAAGATGGTTTCAAACAGTTAGGATTTGTAAAAGTTGCTGATAAGGTTTACTATTTTGTTGAAAATGGTGATAAGAAAACTGGCTTTATCAAAATTGATGATAAAACTTACTATCTAAAAGAAGGTGTTCGTCTAACAGGGGATATTACAGTAGACGGGAAACATTATTTCTTAGATGAGGAAGGTGTCCTTAAACCAGGTATTGTTTTAATTGATGGTAAAAAATTCTTCATCGATGATGAGGGAAATCGTCATGTTGGATGGAAGAAAATTGGACTGGATTGGTATTATTTCTCTAAAGAAGATGGAATGAAGACAGGTTGGGTCAAAGATGGGTCATGGTATTACTTGGATGAAACTGGTGTGATGAAAACTGGCTGGAAACAAGTTGATGGTAATTGGTACTATCTTAACGGCTCAGGTGCTATGGAAACTGGCTGGAAATTTATAAATGGCAGCTGGTATCATTTTGATAGTTTAGGTAAAATGGGTACTAGATGGATAAAAGACAATGGTACATGGTATTATCTTGACGGTTCAGGTGCTATGCAGACAGGCTGGAAATTTGTAGATGGCAATTGGTATTACCTCAATGCTTCAGGTGCTATGCAGACAGGTTGGTTGAACCAAGGTGGAACATGGTATTATCTTGCTAGTTCAGGCGCTATGAAGACAGGTTGGTTCCAAGTAGCTGGTAAATGGTATTATTCATATTCTTCAGGAGCTTTGGCAGTTAATACTACAATTAATGGGTATACTGTGAATGCTAATGGTGAATGGGTTTAATTTTAAGTAATTAAATCAAAGCAGGGGAGAAATCTCCTGCTTTTTAGCTTTTTTGGCTCTTTGTCAACTGTAGTGGATTGAAGAAAAGATAAGATTTAGAAAGGATAAATTTTTCCAGTTTAAATGAATTAAAAGGGTTTATTTATATTGCTTGCTTATGACATTAAGAAACGTTATAATGGAAAGGAATATATTATAAAAAAGAGGTTTTTAAAATGGATAAAAAGAAAATAATTTTAACTAGCTTGGCTAGTGTTGCTATGTTGGGATCCGCATTTATTGCTTCTCAACCGTCAGTTGTAAAAGCTGCAGAAGAAACTACAGCTCAAAATGAAATTTTAGCTAATTTTGATCAAGCTTTAGAAGAAACTATTAAAGAATTAGAAGAAGAAGCAAAAAATGATCCAGGATCAGCTGAAAGTATTAAAGAGACAATTGCAAAATTAAAAGCAGAAGCAGCTAAAGAGAGAGCTAAAATCGAGGATGGGTTCAAGACAGGGAAAACCGCAGAAGCTACTGAAAATGAAATAGAAGAAATTGCTAAAAAAGAGGAAGCAGAAGAGGAAGAAGCAGCTAAAGCAGAGGAAGCAGCTCAAAAAGAATTTTTAGCGAATTTTGATAAAGCGTTAGAAGACGCAATTGCAGAATTAAAAAAAGCGGATACTCAAAATAATCCTGAATTAGCAAAACAAGTTGCAGAGGCCATTACAAAATTAAAAGCAGAAGCAGCTAAACAGAAAAAAGAAATCGAGGATGGTTTCAAAAATGGTTTAACTGTAGAAGAAGCTGAAAAAGCAATTGATGATGCAAATAAAAAAGCTGCGGAAGAAGCAAAAGCAGAAGCAGAAGCAAAAGCAAAACAAGACGAGTTCTTAGCAAATTATGATAAAGCATTAGAAGAGGCTGTCAAAGAATTAGAAAAAGCTGAAACGAATAGTCCAGAAGAAGCAAAAGCAAAAGCTGACACAATTGCAGCGTTAAAAGCAGCATCAGACGCAACAAGAAAACAAATCGTAGAAGGCTTCAAAAAAGGCTTAACTGCAAAACAAGCCGAAGAATTAATCGATAAAGCGAATGAGAAGGCTGCAGAAGAAGATAAAGAAGCGGCAGCTAAAGAAGAAGCAGCGCAAAAAGAATTCTTAGCTAATTATGATGCGGCATTAAAAGCAGCAATTGCAGAATTAGAAAAAGCTGATACGAAGAATGATCCTGAATTAGAAAAACAAAAACAGGAAGTAATTGAAAAATTAAAGGAAGAAGCAGCTAAAAAGAGATCTGACTTTGTGAAACGATTCAAAGAAGGCTTAACTGCAAAAGAAGCAGAAAAAGAATTAGATGCGGCAAATAAAAAAGCTGAAGAAACTACAAATCCCGCTCCTGCTGAGGAAAATAAACCAGCTGAACAACCTAAATCAGAAAAAGGTGAAGCTTTAGTTCAAGAAGAACTTCCAGAGTATCCTGAAATTAAAAAAGTAGGTGATAGTACTGGTAGCCCAACTAAAGAAGAAGGTAGACAAAGTGATAACACAGCTGTAAATGAACCTGCACTTGTATCAAAAACACCATCAGCTTCTGGAACAGATGCTCCAGCAGCAACACCAGCAGATGCTCCAGCAACTCCTGCGGTTGCACCAACTGTAGCAGGAACTAGCCAAGACAATACTTATCAAGCCCCAGCTGCAAAAGCAGATGATAAGAAAGAACTTCCAAATACTGGTGGAAAAGATAATGTTGCAATTGCATCATTAGGATTCCTTGGATTGCTCCTTGGTGCCCTTCCATTTGTGAAACGCAAAAACTAATTAGTTGAAGATATAAAAGAGAAGGATTTATGACCTTCTCTTTTTGTGATATGGCCGATAATGAGAGTTCTATTGGAAGAAGAAAAAAGTAAACAAAACGATGTTTCAGCTTTGTTCACTTTTATGTTATTCTATAAACTTACAATAGTTCTTCAAATTCAGAGACAGTTATTCCCAACTGCTGACTGGCAACCTCGGAAGTCAGAATACCTTGGTGGACCATGTCTAAGAAGGCAAAAAGTTTCCCTTCTTCCCTTCCTTCAACTTTCCCACGCTCTAAGCCTTTTTCTTCAGCTTGTTCCAAGGCATAATCCTGTGCTAACAAGGCTTGTTCTTCACGCATACGTAGTTCACTAAACATCTTCCTGTCCTCCTCGGACCAGCTCTTGTAGTCCAGCAGTTGGTCTGCTTAGCTGATAGCTCGCTCTGGTTCTTGGGTAAAGGGTTTATTCCCAAAAAACTCCAACCACGGTTTGCGAACCTCGTCTTTGCTGGTTTCTCTGTATTTTTTTAGTTCTAAGAACGCCATCTTGACCAGATGGTTTTCTTGTCCATTGTTTGTAATTGTTAAAGCCTCACCTGTTGTGTCCTCGCGCATACTAAAGCTATGGAAAGCCAAATCATCTGAGAAGTAATTGCTATCCACGATTGCGATAGCATATACTGGTGCGATGTGTTTGTAACTTCGATGAGTATTGCCTTCTTACTGGCGAATTTTTTCAAGATTTTGATTGACCTGACTACACAGGTAAGCCCACAGGCGATTGATGAAAAAATTCTGATGATGAACTTGGATTTCGATAATAACCTGCGTGCCATTGTCCAACTCTGCCAAGACGTCTATACTGGTATAGAAATCCTGCGCTGAATAAGGGATGGAGGGTAATACGTGAATATTGCTTCCCTCCAAAATGGTCACATTTTTTGCTGGTAAATCCAGCATATCGCGAATAAATTGACAAGTGATTTCTGGATTGCTAAAGATTTTCTTAGCAACCAAATCATTGGTTGGGCTGATGCCCGGATGACTTAGAATCATCCTTTTCTTCCTTTTATTATACCACAGTTTTAAATCTAGGTTTCCTAGATTCTCTGGCTCTATCTATTTATTCGGACAAAGGATGAAAAATATTGGGTATGGCTCTTCCCAATGGTATTTTTTGGTGCTTTCCTTTATAATGGGTGTATGGATAAGAAAAAATTATTATTGATTGATGGGTCTTCTGTTGCTTTTCGGGCGTTTTTTGCGCTCTATCAGCAGTTGGACCGTTTTAAGAACGCGGCTGGCTTGCATACCAATGCGATTTATGGCTTTCAGTTGATGTTGAGCCATTTATTGGAGCGGGTTGAGCCGAGTCATATTTTGGTGGCTTTTGATGCGGGCAAGACGACCTTCCGTACAGAGATGTATGCGGATTATAAGGGTGGTCGGGCTAAGACTCCTGATGAGTTTCGTGAGCAATTTCCTTTCATTCGTGAGTTGCTGGATCATATGGGGATTCGTCATTATGAGTTGGCTCAGTATGAGGCGGATGACATCATTGGGACGCTGGATAAACTAGCTGAGCAGGATGGTTTTGATATTACCATTGTCAGTGGGGACAAGGACTTGATTCAGCTGACGGATGAGCATACGGTGGTTGAGATTTCCAAGAAAGGTGTGGCTGAGTTTGAGGCCTTTACGCCAGAATATCTTATGGAAAAGATGGGCATTACACCGACTCAGTTTATCGATCTCAAGGCGCTCATGGGTGATAAGTCGGATAATATCCCTGGAGTAACCAAAATTGGTGAAAAGACGGGTATCAAGCTCTTGCTGGAGCATGGCTCACTCGAGGGGATTTATGAGAATATCGATGGGATGAAGGTTTCTAAGATGAAGGAAAATCTCATCAATGATAAGGAACAGGCCTTTTTGTCAAAAACACTGGCGACCATTGATACCAAGGCACCGATTGAGATTGGTTTGAAGGATTTGGTCTATAGTGGTCCAGATGTGGAAAATCTTGGGAAATTCTACGATGAGATGGGCTTCAAACAGCTCAAACAGGCTTTAAATGTGTCGTCAGCCGATGTGGCTGAAAGTTTGGATTTTACTATTGTTGACCAAATTAGTCAAGATATGCTGAGTGAAGAGTCTATCTTCCATTTTGAGCTTTTTGGTGAGAATTACCATACGGATGATTTGGTTGGTTTTGCTTGGTCTTATGGGGATAAACTTTACGCTACAGATAAACTTGAGCTTTTGCAAGAGCCTATTTTCAAGGATTTTCTAGAAAAAACACCTCTGAGAGTTTATGACTTTAAGAAGGCCAAAGTTCTCTTGAATCGTTTGGGTGTGGATTTACAGGCGCCTGCTTTTGATAGCCGTTTGGCTAAATACCTCCTTTCGACTGTGGAGGACAATGAAATTGCGACTATTGCTAGTCTTTATGGTCAGACTTACTTGGTCGATGATGAGACTTTCTATGGTAAGGGAGTCAAGAAGGCCCTTCCTGAACGTGAGAAATTCTTGGAGCATTTAGCTCGTAAGCTTGCTGTTTTGGTCGAAACAGAACCTGTTTTACTTGAAAAACTCAGCGAAAATGGGCAATTAGAGCTTCTTTATGATATGGAGCAACCTCTGGCTTTTGTCCTTGCCAAGATGGAAATTGCTGGGATTACGGTCAAGAAAGAGACCTTGCTTGAGATGCAGGCTGAAAATGAGCTTGTTATTGAAAAACTGACTCAGGAGATTTACGAACTGGCTGGTGAGGAGTTTAATATCAACTCGCCTAAGCAGTTGGGCGTACTTCTCTTTGAAAAATTGGGGCTACCTCTAGAATACACTAAGAAAACCAAAACTGGATACTCGACTGCGGTGGATGTCTTGGAACGTTTGGCTCCTATTGCTCCGATTGTTAAAAAAATTCTTGACTACCGTCAGATTGCTAAGATTCAATCCACTTATGTAATTGGCTTGCAGGACTGGATTTTGGCTGATGGCAAGATTCATACTCGCTATGTGCAGGATTTGACTCAGACTGGGCGTCTGTCTAGTGTGGATCCAAACTTGCAAAATATTCCTGTGCGTTTGGAGCAGGGCCGTCTCATTCGTAAGGCTTTTGTGCCTGAGTGGGAGGATAGTGTGCTACTCAGCTCGGACTACTCGCAGATTGAATTGCGCGTTTTGGCGCATATCTCTAAGGATGAGCACTTGATTAAGGCCTTCCAAGAGGGGGCAGATATTCATACTTCGACAGCCATGCGGGTCTTTGGCATTGAACGTCCTGAGGATGTGACTGCAAATGATCGTCGCAATGCTAAGGCGGTTAACTTTGGAGTGGTTTACGGGATTTCAGACTTTGGTTTGTCTAATAATTTGGGCATTAGCCGTAAGGAAGCCAAAGCCTATATTGATACCTACTTTGAACGCTTCCCAGGTATTAAAAACTACATGGATGAAGTAGTGCGTGAGGCGCGTGATAAGGGCTATGTAGAGACACTTTTCAAGCGTCGTCGTGAGTTGCCAGATATCAATTCGCGCAACTTCAATATTCGTGGTTTTGCAGAGCGGACAGCTATCAACTCTCCTATCCAGGGGTCGGCGGCAGATATTCTCAAGATTGCTATGATTCAGCTGGATAAAGCCTTGGTTGCAGGTGGTTATCAGACTAAGATGCTGTTACAAGTGCACGATGAAATCGTCCTTGAAGTTCCTAAATCGGAGCTGGCAGATATGAAAAAATTGGTCAAACAAACCATGGAAGAAGCCATTCAACTCAGTGTTCCCCTTATCGCAGATGAAAATGAAGGGGCAACCTGGTACGAGGCTAAATAAAAAGGGGGCTAGTCCTCCTTTTTGTAGTAGAATTATGCAAGCCTTTTCAAATTGTGCTATACTGATGAAAAAGGAGGATTTCTATGAGTCAAGAATTTATTAATCCAAGTGATGGCGTGATTCGTCAGTATCTCGCAACGAGTAAAACCCTTGCTGTGGTGGGCTTGTCTGACCGTGAGGAAACAACTAGCAATCGAGTGACCAAGGAAATGCAGGCTCGGGGTTATAAAATCATCCCAGTCAATCCCAAGGCGGCGGGTGGCGAAATCTTGGGTGAAAAGGCTTATGCTAGCCTAGCGGAGATTCCTTTTCCTGTAGATATTGTCAATGTTTACCGTCGCAGCGAGTTTTTGCCTGATGTGGCGCGTGATTTTCTCAAAGCTGATGCTAATATTTTTTGGGCACAGCTGGGACTTGAAAGTCTAGAGGCGGAAGAAATCTTGCGTGCTGGTGGATGCGATGATATTGTGATGAATCGTTGCATCAAGAGAGAACATACACGCTTGATTGAGGAAGCATAAGAAAAAGGTAGCTGGTGGGCTACCTTTTGTGTTATACTCAATGAAAATCAAAGAGCAAACTAGGAAACTAGCCGCAGGTTGCTCAAAAGACTGTTTTTGAGGTTGCAGATAGAACTGACGAAGTCAGCTCAAAACACAGTTTTGAGGTTGTGGATAGAACTGACGAAGTCAGTAACCATACCTATGGCAAGGCGACGTTGACGTGGTTTGAAGAGATTTTCGAAGAGTTTAGAAAATGCCGATAAGGGTCTGCATACCAAGACTAGTGAGGATGATGGCAATCCAGCAGATGGCTCCGAGGATAATAGATTTTCCGCTGGATTTGACCATAGCTACCAGATTGGTTTTGAGACCGATAGCACTCATGGCCATGATAATGAGGAATTTGGAGAGTTGTTTGAGTGGGGTAAAGAAACTACTGGACACACCGAGAGAGGTTAGGATGGTAGTTAGGAGAGATGCAAGGATAAAGTAAAGGATAAACAGCGGGAAGACTTTTTTCAGTTGCAAACCTTGCTTATTTTTTTGCTCGCGACTTTGCCAGTAGGAGAGAAAGAGAGTGATGGGGATAATAGCCAGAGTACGTGTGAGTTTGACAATGGTTGCGGATTCGAGGGTATTGGTCTGGTAGAGACTGTCCCAGGCGCTGGCTGTGGCGGTTACAGAGGAAGTATCATTGACCGCAGTTCCTGCAAAGAGGGCGAAGCCTTCATTGGATAGATGAAGCCAGGTGCCGAGGGTTGGAAAGATGAGTGCAGCCAAGACATTGAAGAAAAAGATAACGGAGATGGCTTGGGCTACTTCCTTTTCCTTGGCATGGATAACGGGCGCTGTCGCCGCAATGGCAGAACCACCACAGATAGAAGAACCCACTCCAATCAAGGTAGCCAGTTTTGTGTCCAGTGCAAAGAAGCGCTGGAAGAGGTAGGCAACAATCAAGGCTATTGAGATGGTGGACAGGATGACAGGGAGTGAAGATTGTCCGACTGCAAAGACCTGCGAGATATTGAGACCAAAACCAAGCAAGATAACGGCATACTGGAGCAATTTTTTGGAACTAAAGGTCAATCCAGCATCCAGTTGTTTATGAGACGAGAGAAAGGGATGTAGGAGCATGCCTATGAAAATCGCAAAGACGGGTGCGCCAATCACAGGGAAGAATCCGCCTAGATACCAAGCAAGTAGTGAAATCAGAAGGCAGGCCAAGATGCCTGCTCCATTTTTTGATAGAAATGACATAAAAACCTCCAAATAGAATCTGTTACCATTATAGACCTGTAAAGAGGAAAAGTAAAATAGAAAGTGGAAAGCTATTCTATCATGTATTTTTGCGGTCGGGGGGCTTTTGTAGTATAATAGAGATACGTTTTGAAAGTAGGAGGTATCTATGGACTTAACTAAGCGCTTTAATAAACAGTTAGATAAGATTCAAGTTTCGTTGATTCGTCAGTTTGACCAGGCTATTTCGGAGATTCCTGGGGTCTTGCGTTTGACCTTGGGGGAGCCTGATTTTACAACGCCAGATCATGTCAAGGAGGCGGCCAAGCGAGCGATTGATCAGAACCAATCCTACTATACAGGGATGAGTGGTCTGCTGACTCTACGTCAGGCGGCCAGTGACTTTGTTAAGGAAAAGTACCAACTGGACTATGCTCCTGAAAATGAAATCTTGGTTACAATTGGGGCGACAGAGGCTTTATCTGCTACTTTGACAGCTATTTTGGAAGAGGGAGACAAGGTGCTCTTGCCAGCTCCTGCTTATCCGGGTTATGAACCGATTGTCAATCTAGTTGGGGCAGAGATTGTCGAGATTGACACGACTGAAAATGGGTTTGTCTTGACTCCTGAAATGTTGGAGAAGGCCATTTTGGATCAAGGTGACAAGCTCAAGGCAGTTATTCTCAACTATCCAGCTAATCCGACAGGAATTACCTACAGTCGGGAGCAGTTGGAAGCTTTGGCAGCTGTTTTACGCAAGTACGAAATTTTCGTTGTCTGTGATGAGGTTTACTCAGAATTGACCTATACAGGGGAAGCCCATGTATCTCTGGGAACTATGTTGAGAGATCAGGCTATTATTATCAATGGTCTATCTAAATCACATGCCATGACAGGTTGGCGTTTGGGTCTGATTTTCGCTCCTGCGGCCTTTACAGCCCAGTTGATTAAGAGTCACCAGTACTTGGTCACTGCCGCAAATACCATGGCTCAACACGCTGCGGTGGAAGCCTTGACGGCGGGTAAAAACGATGCGGAGCCTATGAAGAAGGAATACATCCAGCGTCGAGATTATATCATCGAGAAAATGACTGCTCTTGGTTTTGAGATTATCAAACCAGACGGTGCCTTCTATATCTTTGCTAAGATTCCAGCGGGCTACAATCAAGATTCTTTTGCTTTTCTGAAGGATTTTGCTCAGAAGAAGGCCGTTGCCTTTATTCCTGGTGCTGCCTTTGGACGTTATGGTGAAGGCTATGTTCGCCTATCTTATGCAGCTAGTATGGAGACTATCAAAGAAGCCATGAAACGACTTGAGGAGTATATGAGAGAAGCATGATTCAGTCTATCACGAGTCAAGGCTTGGTGCTCTACAATCGCAATTTTCGGGAGGATGATAAGCTAGTCAAGATTTTTACAGAGCAGGCTGGCAAACGCATGTTTTTTGTCAAACACGCTGGTCAGTCTAAGCTGGCTCCAGTTATTCAGCCCTTGGTGCTGGCTCGGTTTCTCTTACGAATCAATGATGACGGGCTTAGCTACATTGAGGACTATCATGAGGTGATGACTTTTCCCAAGATTAATAGTGATCTCTTTGTCATGGCTTATGCGACCTATGTGGCAGCTCTTGCAGATGCTAGTTTGCAGGACAATCAGCAGGATGCTCCCTTGTTTGCTTTTTTGCAAAAGACTTTGGAATTGATGGAAGCAGGCTTGGATTATCAGGTTTTGACCAATATTTTTGAAATTCAAATCTTGACCAGATTTGGAATCAGCCTCAATTTTAATGAGTGTGTCTTTTGCCATCGGGTCGGTCAGGCTTTTGATTTTTCTTTCAAATATGGAGCCTGCCTCTGCCCAGAGCATTATCATGAGGATGAGAGACGTTGCCATCTCAATCCCAATATCCCTTATCTGCTCAATCAGTTTCAAGCCATTGATTTTGAGACTTTGGAGACCATTTCGCTCAAGCCTGAAATCAAGCAAGAGTTACGCCAATTTATGGATCAACTCTACGAAGAATACGTTGGGATTCACCTAAAATCAAAGAAATTTATTGATTCCCTAGCAGACTGGGGACAATTACTAAAAGAGGAAAAGAAATGAAAAAAATCGCAGTAGATGCCATGGGGGGCGATTACGCACCTCAGGCCATCGTTGAGGGTGTCAATCAAGCCCTAGCTGACTTTTCAGATATCGAGGTTCAACTCTACGGAGATGAAGCTAAAATCAAGCAATATCTGACAGCGACAGAGCGCGTCAGCATTATCCATACGGATGAAAAGATTGATTCAGACGATGAACCTACGAGAGCTATTCGGAAGAAGAAAAATGCCAGTATGGTCTTGGCAGCTAAGGCTGTCAAAGAGGGCGAAGCAGATGCTGTCCTATCGGCTGGGAATACAGGTGCTTTACTAGCAGCAGGATTTTTCATCGTGGGTCGTATCAAGAACATCGATCGTCCTGGGCTTATGTCGACTTTGCCGACTGTAGATGGGAGAGGTTTTGACATGCTGGACCTCGGTGCTAATGCGGAAAATACAGCACAGCACCTCCATCAATATGCGGTTCTGGGTTCCTTCTATGCTAAAAATGTCCGTGGCATTACGCAACCACGTGTTGGCTTGCTCAACAACGGAACAGAGAGTAGTAAGGGAGACCCGCTTCGTAAGGAAACCTATGAATTACTGGCGACTGATGAAAGTTTGAACTTTATCGGAAACGTGGAAGCACGTGATTTGATGAATGGCGTCGCGGATGTTGTTGTGGCAGATGGTTTCACGGGAAACGCTGTGCTCAAATCCATTGAAGGGACAGCTATGGGAATCATGGGTTTGCTCAAGACAGCTATTACAGGTGGTGGTCTTCGAGCGAAACTAGGTGCCCTCCTTCTCAAGGATAGCCTCAGAGGTTTGAAAAAACAACTCAACTATTCAGATGTTGGTGGAGCAGTCTTGTTTGGTGTCAAGGCACCGGTTGTCAAGACCCATGGCTCAAGTGATGCCAAGGCTGTGTATAGTACGATTCGCCAGATTCGTACCATGCTAGAAACAGACGTAGTTGCCCAGACTGCGCGTGAATTTTCAGGAGAATAAAAGAGATGACAGAAAAAGAAATTTTTGACCGTATTGTGACCATTATCCAAGAGCGACAGGGAGAGGACTTTGTCGTGACAGAATCCTTGAGTCTGAAAGACGATTTGGATGCCGACTCAGTGGACTTGATGGAGTTTATCTTGACTCTGGAAGATGAATTTAATATCGAAATCAGTGATGAGGAAATTGACCAACTCCAAAGTGTAGGAGATGTGGTTAAAATCATTCAAGGAAAATAAAGATAAGAAGTTCCAAGGCATTTGCTTTGGAATTTTTCTTTGGTTCAAGTGACCGTTTAGGAACAGATTTAGTCTTTCTAGGGACAGGAGAGATATGAAAACAAATAAAGGATATAATGGAGTCAGAAAAATCAATCTCCAAAAAGGAGCTAAGAAATGAAGATCAAATGAAAATATCAATTGATTTCTGCTAGAACAAAAATGTTAATATAGTCACAATTTTAATTGACTTTCCTTTTTTACAGGACTATAATGTAGATATAAAAAAGGATTTATTTTATAGTTGGGGGAAGGTGATGGCTATGTACTTTTGATAAACTAGTCTCTATCTTATATTCTTGGAAATGTTAGGAGATCTTATGGTTCAGGTTCATGAACCTGACATCTATTTTGACTTCGTTTCTATTGGATTTTCTTGCTTTGGATTTATCTATTTTAGGAGGAAATGGCTATGAAAAAATCTAAACTACTTACACTTGGTTTACTTGCAGGTGCTGGTCTACTTTTGTCTATCAATCAAGCACAGGCTGCAGATACTTGGGTTAAAAATGGATCTGACTGGAATCTTTCACAAGATGGCAGTCTCGCTAAAAACAAATGGGTACAAAACGCAGGTTCTTGGTACCACTTTGACGGTTCTGGTAATATGCAGACAGGCTGGCTCAAAGATGGTAACACCTGGTATTCACTAGCAGATAGTGGTGCTATGCGCACAGGCTGGTACAAGGAAGGTAACACCTGGTATTCACTAGCAGATAGTGGTGCTATGCGCACAGGTTGGTACAAAGAAGGGTCTACATGGTATTACCTCAAAGACAGTGGCGCTATGGCAACAGGATGGGCGACTGCAAATGGTCAATGGTCTTACTTTGAAAAATCAGGTGCTATGGTCGCAGATAGAGCTGTTCCAGCAAGCGATGGGGAAAGTTATGTCATTGGTAAGGATGGTTATATGTTAACCAAACTCCCTAGTCAGGTTGAACAAGATCCTTTTGATGATACAGTTATTACAGATATCGTTACTTTGTCTGATGGTTATGACTATCACCTTGTTCATAAGAAAGATGGAGTTGTTATCGAAAAGAATGCCTGGTATATCAAACCTATTGTTGAACGTTTTTCTTATCAAAAGATTGGCGATATAAAACGAAATACTTTAGATGCCATTACTGATAATAAAAAACCAGGGGAAGAAATTGATCCTAAAGCTGTCATAAAGAATTTCCAAAACTTACCAAATAAGTATTACTTTGGAGCAGATGGACGTAAGGTTGCGAATCTACCAGAATTCACTACTCACTTCCCTATTCAAAAAGTTGGGGCTGAACTTTATCTTAAAAACTCAAGTCCAGTTATTAGTCTAGATTCATCTGGATTAACAATTAATGACAATAAACTTTATCTAAGAGTTGCCAATGATCATAATGGTAAACTTGTAACTGGATATTTTACAATGTTTATGGACGGATTATTATCTAAAGATCACCATATTTTGGGCTATGCAGATGAATCTGGTGAAATCGTGAAGATGAAAGTTTTGCCTAATGATTTCCGTGATTATATTGAAAAAGGAATTTCCGGTTTTTATGGAGAAACTGTTCGATACGACAGTTCAACAGGAAATGTTTCTGTTGTGAAATAAACTATCTGACAGAGTAAAACGAAAAAGCGAACAGCTTTGTATACTAGGAAGTCATGTTCGCTTTTATTCATAAAGTAATAGTTACTGTTTGGTCTCTGTTTCAAAAAAATCTACTTGATAATAATCACAAACTTCTTTTTTCATTTCCTCTAGTAATCGACTTTCATCTGTTGATTCGAGTAAGGATAGTCCTTTATTAATCATAGCATGTTCCTCAGTAATGATTCCCAGACGTACTTGAGCTACACCCAATAAATCGTATCGCTTCATTTCTTTTGATAAATCAAGACATTCTTGAATTAAGCATAGACAGTCATCTTTCTTCCCTGCTTCAAGGTACATTCGTGTCATATTGGCTAGAATGGAGTAATGAATACTTTGAATTGGACGATAATCTGTGTATTTATTTAGAGATTTTACAAGCCTCTGACGTAGCATTTCTAGTGAATCAATAGGGAAATGAAAGATGATAATCACTAATAATCGCAAATCTGAAAGAAACCACTGATCTCTTTTTTCCAATTCTTTCCATAACTCTTCAGCCAAGGCTTGGGCTTTATCGGAAAACTGATTTTCAATCACTTCTATAAAAATGGTTAGTTCTTTCACAGCATGTTCTATTGGGATATCATTCTGCACTTCATCTAGATAAATTTGACATTTTGATAGCAGTGTCTTCATTTCTTCTAGATTAGGTGAAGAAATGACTTGATAATATTCTGAAAATAATTTCTTACGAGAATCCATTTGGTAATGTTGACAAATATAATGAAATTCATCGAAACTCATATCAATTTGCCTCAAAAGCAACTCCATAGTATCATACCTAGGAGTAGAATGATTATTTTCAAACTTCGATAAGTTAGAATGAGTAATGTAGTCACCACAGACCTCATTTTGTGTAATCCCTTTTGACTTACGAATGTATTTATAAACTGAACCAATATCCCACCGCATATTTTTACCTCCAAAAATGTTCCAAAAGTAGAAGTTTTAGGAAAATATTTATATTTAGTATATCATAAAGGTGTGGGGTGGGCAATGATGATAGAAAGAAGGTGTTGGTTGACTCTTAAGGATTATTAGGAGTTATGTAGAATGTTTATGATGGAAAAATATTTTTTGATAACTATTCAATAAAGGAGGAAATGGCTATGAAAAAATCTAAACTACTCACACTTGGTTTGCTTGCAGGTTCTGGTCTACTATTGTCTATCAATCAAGTACATGCTGCAGATACTTGGGTTAAAAATGGTTCTGACTGGAATCTTTCACAAGATGGCAGTCTCGCTAAAAACAAATGGGTACAAAACGCAGGTTCTTGGTACCACTTTGACGGTTCTGGTAAAATGCAGACAGGCTGGCTCAAAGACGGCAATACTTGGTATTCACTAGCAAATAGTGGCGCTATGCGTACTGGCTGGTACAAGGAAGGTAGCACCTGGTACTCACTTGCAAATAGTGGGGCTATGCGTACAGGTTGGTACAAAGAAGGGTCTACATGGTATTACCTCAAAGACAGTGGCGCTATGGCAACAGGATGGGCGACTGCAAATGGTCAATGGTCTTACTTTGAAAAATCAGGTGCTATGGTAGCAGATAGAGCTGTTCCAGCAAGCGATGGGGAAAGTTATGTCATTGGTAAGGATGGTTATATGTTAACCAAACTCCCAAGTCAGGTTGAACAATCTCAAGCGGATGATACAATTATCACAAATATTGTTACTTTGTCTGATGGGTATGATTATCATCTTATTCATAGAAAAGATGGAGTCATTGTTGAAAAAAATGCTTGGTACATAAAACCTGAATTTAAGAAGTTTTCTGATAAATATGGAGATAAAGTTTCCAATACGATGTTGGCTTTAGTAGATAATACGGAAGAAGGACAAGAAATTAATCCTAAAGCTGTCGTGAAAAATTTCCAAAACTTACCAAACAGGTATTACTTTGGGGCAGATGGTCGTCGCGTAACAAATTTACCAGAAATGACCACCTATTCAGAGATTAAAAAAGTTGGAAATGATGTCTATCTAGAAAATCCGGGTGCACGACTTTTTCTTGGAGCTACCAGCTTCACAATCAATAATAATAAACTATACTATTTAGATGGTGATAATGGCAAACTCAAAACAGGTTATTTTGCATTGATTGATGATAGACCAAGCTATCATCACTATCATATTCTTGTTTATGCAGACCAATCTGGTGAAATTCTTAAAATGAAACGATTGCCAACAGGAATTTCAGATTATCTTAATAAAGAAATTGACGGTTTCTACGGTCAAACTGTTAAAATCGATAGTAAGACAGGAAATGTTTCTGTTGTGAAATAAGACGTCTGACAGAGTAAAACGAAAAAGCGAACAGCTTTGTATACTAGGAAGTCATGTTCATTTCGCTATAGAATAGGAGAAAATGGCTATGAAAAAATCTAAACTACTTACACTTGGTTTGCTTGTAGGTGCTGGTCTACTTTTATCTATCAACCAAGCACAGGCTGCAGATACTTGGGTTAAAAATGGCGCTGACTGGAATCTTTCTCAAGATGGCAGTCTCGCTAAAAACAAATGGGTGCAAAATGCTGGCTCTTGGTACCACTTTGACGCTTCTGGTAAAATGCAGACAGGCTGGCTCAAAGATGGCAACACATGGTATTCACTAGCAGATAGTGGCGCTATGCGCACAGGTTGGTACAAGGAGGGCAACACTTGGTACTCACTAGCAGATAGTGGCGCCATGCGTACAGGTTGGTACAAAGAAGGGTCTACTTGGTACTATCTTCATTTTAGTGGTTCTATGATGACAGGTTGGGTGTTCATAGGTGGTAATTGGTATTATTTTGAACAATCAGGTGCAATGGCCTCTGATAGAGTTGTAAATTCTAGTGATGGGACAGGCTATATTCTCGGCAAGGATGGCCATATGTTCACTTTACGAAATAGCCCTTATAAAAATGGTGACATTGTTCGTTTAGGTGATGGATATGAATATCTGATTACAGCAAAATTTGACGGAAATAACTTTACTGATGTTATCGTGGATAAAAACACTTGGTATATCAAGCCTGAAATCAAGAAGTTTTCCGACAAATATGGGGATGAAGTTTCAAATACAATCTTAGCTTTAGTAGATAATAAAGAAGAAGGACAAGAAATTGATCCTAAAGCTGTTATTCGTAATTTCCAAAATCTACCAGGTCGATATTACTTTGGAGCAGATGGTCGTAGAGTATTACCACTTCCAGAGATGACAACTAGATCAGAAATCAAAAAAGTTGGCAATGATCTTTATCTAGAAGACCCAGGTGTACGACTTAGACTTCCATCTACTAACTTCACAATCAATAACAATAAACTATACCATTTAGATAATGGACAAGGTAAGCTCAAAACAGGTTACTTTGTATTGATCGATGATGGTATGTCTAAAACCCACTATCATTTCCTTGTATATGCAGACCAATCTGGAGAAGTTCTTAAGATGAAACGCTTGCCATCAGGATTTTCAGATTATTTTGACAAAGAAATCGATGGTTTCTATGGTCAAAAAATTAAGATTACACAGCCAAATAAGTATGAATATTACAAGGTTCTTGTGGTAAAATAAATAGATAAGCAATCTTCACAACGAATATAAAAAATAAAACGTGCAAATCATTTTCAAGAGGCTTTAGATTTCTTGTATTTAAAAGAAACTAGGGCCTTTTGTAGATGTATCGTTTTTCAGAAAGTATGAAAAACTAGAGAGTTGTATCGGGGAGATAAATATTATTTCGCTTAAATAAATTAGGAGTCGTTTTATTCTATGATTATTTTAGAATTCTTAGTTTCTGTGCTATATATTCTGTTGGTAGTCGTTTCAACCATGGTGCCTACTATTTATTTGGGCGCTCAAATTTCCCCAGAATTTTATAAAAAACGTTATTGGATACTTATATTTTTAATTAGTTTATCTGCTCGTCAAACATTTGGAGAATTATTTCATATAGGAGTTCTTATCTACTTTTACTGTATTTTTTTATTAGTATTGCACAAGGGAAAAGGGGAATCTCTTTTTCTTTCTCTGTATCTTTTTCTCTTCTTTCAAAGTATTCGTTATTTATTTTTGACAATTTGGATTCGTGTATTATCTGGTGAGCATTGTTGTTTCGTAGATTCGTTTTCTACTTTATATATATCTATATTTGATTTATTATCAATCTTTCTATGTTGTAAAATTATGAAGCGTTGGTCTTTGGATTTGGATTTATTCTTTTCAGATACTTTTAAAACCCACTATCGTAAGAGTTTTTTCATTATCCTACCTCTGACTGGATTTAGGATATTCTCTTCGTTCATGACCAATAGAAATAGTTCTTTTTACGTTCGCTTTGACACGACCATTTCTCTCCTGATTTTCATTCTCTTTTTCTCCTGGCTCTTTTATATCAGACACTTAGAGCAGGTTTATCGTGATGAGCAAACCATTCAGAGACAGGAAGAAGAAAATCGTTCCTTGCAAGGGATGGTGGACAAGCTGGGTCATCTCTATGATGAGGTTCGAGGTTTCCGTCATGATTTTGCGGGAATTGTCGCCAGTATGGAGCCTGCTATAGCTAATCAAGATATGGCTGAGGTGTCTACCATTTATCAAGATGTCTTTCTAAAGACCAATGAAAAGCTGAGGAAGGCAGATTACACAGCTTTTAATCTCCACAATATCCATGATATAGCCATTCGAAATACCTTGGCAAAAGCCATGATTGTGGCAGATAAGCAAGGAATTCATTTTAGTTTGGAGACGGTGGGGGTCGTAGAAGAGCTGGCTTTGCCGATGTTGGAGGCTATCCGTATCCTCTCTATCCTCACGACCAATGCCTTAGAGGCAGCCAGTGAGGCAGAAAATCCGCAGATTCGGGTTGCTTTGTTGGCAAGTGATAGGAGTGTCCGTTTTATCATTGAAAACACTCGTAAGAAAGAAGAACTGAATCCCAGCATTCTCAGTCAAAAGGGGTATTCGACCAAGGGAAACCACAGTGGACTGGGCTTAGCGACCTTAGAGGACATGGTTTTTCATTATGATTTAAACTTAGATACCCAGCTAGGAGAGACGACTTTTAGACAAGATTTAGAATTGCCATTTAAGGATGAGAAACGAGGGGGAGAGGAATGAGAATTTTAGTTTTGGAAGACGATAGAGTCCAGCAAGGACGGATAGAGCAGACTTTACTAGATATTGGTCGCTCTCGCAATTTAAGATTGGAAATTGATATTGCTAAAAACTATGGAGATGTTGAAAAGTATGCTCAGTATTTTGACCATTATCAACTCTATTTATTGGATTTAGAGATTGATGGAGAGCGTGAACGGGGCTTTCAGGTTGCTCAACAGGTTCGGGAGCGGGATCCTTTTACAAGCATTGTCTTTGTGTCCACGCACTCGGAGGCCTTGCCTCTAGCTTTTCGCTATCACTTGTCTGCCTTGGATTTTATTTCCAAGGATCAGCCAGAGGAAGATTACCGTCATCAGTTGGAGCGCTGTCTGGACTATGTACTGGCAGTGGACAAGAGGGAAAATATGCGTCTCTTCACCTATAGTTTTGAGGGAAGACGGGGCTTTACTCTGCCCTACCATGAGATTTTAGCCTTTGAAACCTCAGTGGAATCCCATCGTATCAAGGTCTATTATGCCAATCATTCTATCAAGACCATTTACGGCAGTCTTAAGGATATCGCTGCCAAGGCTGAAAAAGATTACTTTGTCTATGCCAATCGCAATACTTTAGTCAGTTTACAGGCCATTGAAGAGATGACTGCCACAGAAGTGACCTTGTTAGAAGGCTTGCACTTCCCCGTATCACGAACAGCCAGAAGAACCCTTAAAAAACATCTCAATGCCTAATATCTGTTAGACTTGGATGAGTTTATCAATAAGAATGTCGGAAAATTTTCTGATATTCTTATTTTTTTGACTTTTTTTCGAATAGATAAGTAAGAGGAAAAGGAAGGAGACTACGCGATGTATTTACCAATCTTATTGCCATGGTTTATCAAATGGTATTTAAAATAAATGAGATCTACCTGTTCATTTTAAATCACTTCTCAAATAGATAAGTGAGACGAAAAGGAATTCAGTAATTTATCTATTCTGGTTTTTAAAATGGTTTAAGAGCCAGAAATCGTAAACTAAAAAATAGAAATAAAGGAGAAAAAAGATGACAAATTTTGACAAAATGGAACAGAACTTTGTAGCTCTTACAGAAGAAGAGTTGATGAATGTAGATGGAGGAATTGCACCAATTATTATTGGTGGTGTAGTTATTGGTTGGAAATTAATTGGAGGTGTAGCTGCGCTTGCTACAGTTTCAGCAGGTGCGGGTATAGCTGCAGGATATTATGCTAATCGACCATAATTTTGTAGATATATATGAAATTTGTTAAATTAATGTTGAAGATTTGGCCTGAGCTTATGGTATTACTTAGTTCAATATCTTATACAATTATCAGGTTGGTAGCTGATGTGAATAAGCTACCCTTACCTACATGGTTTGATGATTTTAATATACCAACAATTTCATTGTTTTTAATGGTATTCATTTTATTATATAGAAGTAAAGGAGAAAAGAATGGATAAATTTCAAGTAGTTGATGAGAAAGATTTGCAAGTAATTGAAGGAGGAATTGAACCTATTTCGATTATATTTGGCCTAAGTGCTATTGCATTTGGCGCATTTGGGGCTGGTTACACATTTGGTTCAGATTTGGCTCGTCGTGGGCGTTAGATAATGAATAATCGCAACCTTAATCTCAATACATTGTTACCTAAACTAGCCACGATATTTCCTTTGTTGGGAATAACTCTTAATGTCGCGCTTCATGTGATTCGTACAGGTTCGTTAGTATCCTTTAATTGGCAATGGACTTTGGTTGGTTTGCTTTTCGCAGGATATTTTGGTATTTTTCGCAAAGATTTGTCAAAAAATAATCAAAGATATAAATGATGAATCTGAATCAAAGGGATTTTGTGCATGTGAATGGCAGAACTTTCCGCCATTTCTTATCAGGTAAATAGGAGTCTAACATGAAAACATTTTTATTAGGTTTTGCTGAGGGTTATTTTACCGTATCGCTCATAATCTACATCACAACGTATTTGATTTTGAAAAATCCAATCAATACCCTATTTTATCCAGAAATTTACCCTGTTTTATTTGGGCTCTTTTATCTAGGATATAAGGTCAATAAAAAGCAAGTAGAGTGAGCAGTTAAGAATGACTTGTTAGTCTGCACTGAAAATGGTTAGGGTAGAATCTAAGAATGCATCACATTGAAATTTAAAAGGAGTAACTATGAATCGTAATTTAGAACGGTGTTATCTATTCTGACTAGGAATAGGTCATACCAGAGGTGGCTTAGAAATAGCAGGGACATTAGAAATTGTAGTAATAAATAGGATGTCGTAAATGTTACTATCAATGATTTATTTGTTCCAAGATTGCCTAGGATGACAGTAAAACATCAATTTCCTTTCATACCATATTTTTAGTAGGTAGGACGTTTGTTCTGCCTATTTTTTTATCCAAAAAGTGCAGTTGGGAGGGAGATAGGGGCATTTGGGGAGGAAGTCCAGTTTTTGTTTGGGGATTGGGGTAAGATAGTTGTTATCAGATGAGTTTATACTCTTCGAAAATCAAATTCAAACCACGTCAACGTCGCCTTGCCGTATAGATGTTACTGACTTCGTCAGTTCTATCTGCAACCTCAAAACAGTGTTTTGAGCAACCTGCGGCTAGTTTCCTAGTTTGCTCTTTGATTTTCATTGAGTATTAGGAAAAAGGAGATGAATATGAAATTTGGGAAACGTCACTATCGTCCGCAGGTGGATCAGATGGACTGCGGTGTAGCTTCATTAGCCATGGTTTTTGGCTACTATGGTAGCTATTATTCTTTGGCACACTTACGAGAATTGGCCAAGACGACCATGGATGGGACGACGGCTTTGGGCTTGGTCAAGGTGGCAGAGGAGATTGGTTTTGAGACGCGGGCCATTAAGGCGGATATGACGCTCTTTGACTTGCCAGATTTGACTTTTCCTTTTGTTGCTCATGTGCTTAAGGAAGGGAAATTGCTCCACTACTATGTGGTGACTGGGCAGGATAAGGATAGCATTCATATTGCTGATCCAGATCCTGGGGTGAAGTTGACTAAACTGCCACGTGAGCGTTTTGCGGAAGAATGGACAGGAGTGACTCTTTTTATGGCACCGAGTCCAGACTATAAGCCTCATAAGGATCAAAAGAATGGTCTGCTCTCTTTTATCCCTATATTAGTGAAGCAGCGTGGCTTGATTGCTAATATCGTTTTGGCGACCCTCTTGGTGACCTTGATTAACATTGTGGGTTCTTATTATCTGCAGTCTATCATTGATACCTATGTGCCAGATCAGATGCGTTCGACGCTGGGGATTATTTCTATTGGTTTGGTCATTGTTTATATTCTCCAGCAGATCTTGTCTTATGCTCAGGAGTATCTCTTACTTGTTTTGGGGCAACGCTTGTCTATTGATGTGATTTTGTCCTATATCAAGCATGTTTTTCACCTGCCTATGTCCTTTTTTGCGACACGCAGGACAGGGGAAATCGTGTCTCGTTTCACGGATGCTAATAGTATCATCGATGCGCTGGCTTCGACCATTCTTTCGATTTTCCTAGATGTGTCAACGGTTGTCATTATTTCCCTTGTTTTATTTTCGCAAAATACCAATCTCTTTTTCATGACCTTATTGGCACTACCTATCTACACAGTGATTATCTTTGCTTTTATGAAGCCGTTTGAAAAGATGAATCGGGATACCATGGAAGCCAATGCGGTTCTGTCTTCTTCTATCATTGAGGACATCAACGGTATTGAGACTATCAAGTCCTTGACCAGTGAAAGTCAGCGTTACCAAAAAATTGACAAGGAATTTGTGGATTATCTGAAGAAATCCTTTACCTATAGTCGGGCAGAGAGTCAGCAAAAGGCTCTGAAAAAAGTTGCCCATCTCTTACTCAATGTCGGCATTCTCTGGATGGGAGCTGTTCTGGTCATGGATGGCAAGATGAGTTTGGGGCAGTTGATTACCTATAATACCTTGCTTGTTTACTTTACCAATCCTTTGGAAAATATCATCAATCTGCAAACCAAGCTTCAGACAGCGCAGGTTGCCAATAACCGTCTGAATGAGGTTTATCTGGTAGCTTCTGAGTTTGAGGAGAAGAAAACAGTTGAGGATCTGAGCTTGATGAAGGGAGAGATGACCTTCAAGCAGGTTTCCTACAAGTATGGCTATGGTCGAGATGTCTTGTCGGATATCAATTTGACCATTCCCCAAGGGTCTAAGGTGGCTTTTGTGGGGATTTCAGGGTCAGGTAAGACGACATTGGCCAAGATGATGGTTAATTTTTATGATCCAAGTCAGGGAGAGATTAGTCTGGGTGGTGTCAATCTCAATCAGATTGATAAAAAAGCCCTGCGCCAGTATATCAACTATCTGCCTCAACAGCCCTATGTCTTTAACGGAACGATTTTGGACAATCTTCTTTTGGGAGCCAAGGAGGGGACGACTCAGGAGGATATCTTGCGGGCGGTCGAATTGGCAGAGATTCGGGAGGATATCGAGCGCATGCCTCTGAATTACCAGACGGAATTGACTTCGGATGGAGCAGGGATTTCAGGTGGTCAACGTCAGAGAATCGCTCTGGCGCGTGCTCTCTTGACAGATGCGCCGGTCTTGATTTTGGATGAGGCGACCAGCAGTTTGGATATTCTGACAGAGAAGCGAATTGTCGATAATCTTATGGCTTTAGACAAGACCTTGATTTTCATTGCTCACCGCTTGACCATTGCTGAGCGGACAGAGAAGGTTGTTGTCTTGGATCAGGGCAAGATTGTTGAAGAAGGAAAGCATACTGATTTGCTTGCACAGGGTGGCTTTTACGCCCATTTGGTGAATAGCTAGAAAGAGGAGAGGATGAAACCAGAATTTTTAGAAAGTGCGGAGTTTTATAATCGTCGTTACCATAATTTTTCCAGTCGGGTGATTGTCCCCATGTCCCTTCTGCTCGTGTTTTTACTTGGCTTTGCAATATTTGCAGAGAAGGAGATGAGTTTGTCTACTAGAGCTACTATCGAACCTAGCCGTATCCTTGCAAATATCCAGTCAACTAGCAACAATCGTATTCTTGTCAATCATTTGGAAGAAAATAAGCTGGTTAAGAAGGGGGAGCTTCTTGTTCAATATCAGGAAGGGGCAGAGGGTGTCCAAGCGGAGTCTTATGCCAGTCAGTTGGACATGCTCAAGGATCAAAAAAAGCAATTGGAGTATTTGCAAAAGAGCCTGCAAGAAGGGACGGATTACTTTCCAGAGGAGGATAAGTTTGGCTACCAAGCCACCTTTCGCGACTACATCAGTCAAGCAGGCAGTCTTAGGGCTAGTACATCGCAACAAAACGAGACCATCGCGTCCCAGAATGCAGCAGCTAGCCAAACCCAAGTCGAAATCGGCAACCTCATCAGCCAAACAGAGGCTAAAATTCGCGATTACCAGACAGCTAAGTCAGCTATTGAAACAGGTGCTTCCTTGGCCAGTCAGAATCTAGCCTACTCTCTCTACCAGTCCTACAAGTCTCAGAGTGAGGAAAATCCCCAAGCTAAATTCCAGGCAGTTGCGCAAGTTGAAGCACAGCTTTCTCAGTTAGAATCCAGTCTTGCTACTTACCGTGTCCAGTATGCGGGTTCAGGTACCCAGCAAGCCTATGCGTCAGGCTTAAGCAGTCAATTGGAGTCCCTTAAATCCCAACACTTAGCAAAGGTTGGTCAGGAATTGACCCTTCTAGACCAGAAAATCTTGGAGGCAGAGTCGGGTAAGAAGGTTCAGGGGAATCTTCTAGACAAGGGGAAAATTACGGCGAGTGAGGATGGGGTTCTTCATCTTAATCCTGAGACCAGTGATTCTACCATGGTAGCAGAGGGGACTCTACTAGCCCAACTCTATCCGTCCTTGGAAAAAGAAGGGAAAGCCAAACTAACAGCTTATCTTAGTTCAAAGGATGTAGCAAGAATCAAGGTCGGTGATTCTGTTTGCTATACTACGACTCATGATGCCAAGAATCAAATTTTCCTAGATTCTACTATTACAAGTATTGATGCGACAGCTACCAAGACTGAAAAAGGGAATTTCTTTAAAATCGAGGTGGAGACTAATCTAACTTCGGAGCAGGCTGAAAAACTTCGATATGGGGTGGAAGGTCGTCTGCAGATGATTACGGGCAAGAAAAGTTATCTACGTTATTATTTGGATCAATTTTTGAACAAAGAGTAATGTTCGTGTTTTTAGAGTTAAATGATTTTAAAACTGTGAGAAATCTTTTTCTTGCAGTTTTTTTCTTTATGATTTTTGAGATTACTACGTTATTTATTCGGTTAAATTCTTGTAATTTTAGGTTTTTTATGGTAGAATGTGCTCAAGTAATACGAAAGGCGAACTTTAAAATGTCAAAACAATTGATCTATTCGGGAAAAGCTAAAGATATCTATACAACTGAGGATGAAAATCTTATTATTTCAACTTACAAGGACCAGGCGACTGCTTTCAATGGTGTTAAGAAGGAGCAGATTGCAGGTAAGGGAGTGTTGAATAATCAGATTTCATCTTTTATTTTTGAGAAATTAAATGCGGCTGGTGTGGCGACTCACTTTGTGGAGAAGCTTTCAGACACGGAACAACTCAATAAAAAGGTTAAGATTATTCCTTTGGAAGTCGTGCTCCGCAACTATACTGCTGGTTCCTTTTCAAAACGTTTTGGTGTAGACGAAGGTATCGCATTTGAGACTCCGATTGTCGAATTTTACTATAAAAATGATGATTTGGATGATCCCTTTATCAATGATGAGCATGTGAAATTCCTACAGATTGCGGATGACCAGCAGATTGCTTACTTGAAGGAAGAAACCCGTCGTATCAATGAACTTTTGAAGGCCTGGTTTGCTGAGATTGGTTTGAAATTGATTGACTTTAAGTTAGAGTTCGGTTTTGATAAGGATGGCAAGATTATCTTGGCAGATGAATTTTCACCAGATAACTGTCGCTTGTGGGATGCGGATGGCAACCACATGGATAAGGATGTTTTCCGCCGTGGTTTGGGTGAATTGACCGACGTATACGAGATTGTCTGGGAAAAGTTGCAGGGGTTGAAATAATCTGTTTGCAACGGAAAACCTTCGTCTCTCAACTAAAAGGACTCAGGCTGAAAAGGTCCCCCAGACCTTTTCACTCTGTAGGGGATTGGTAGAACTAACAGATGTTTATGAGATTGTCTGGGAAAAGTTGCAGGAATTGAAATAACAACCTCAAGGTCGTTGGGAACATTGTAAGAGCTGAAATAAAGGAATAAGGATTGATGGATAAACGTATTTTTGTTGAAAAAAAGGCTGATTTTCAGGTCAAGTCAGAGAGTTTGGTTAGAGAACTCCAGCATAACTTGGGACTTTCAAGCTTGAAAAGTATTCGCATCGTGCAAGTTTATGATGTATTTGACTTGGCAGAGGACCTGTTTGCACCTGCAGAGAAACACATTTTCTCTGAGCAGGTGACAGACCATGTTTTGGACGAAGCGGCTGTGCAGGCGGATCTTGCCAACTATGCTTTCTTTGCGATTGAAAGCCTACCAGGGCAGTTTGACCAGCGTGCAGCATCTTCACAGGAAGCCTTGCTTTTACTAGGAAGTTCGAGTGATGTAACGGTTAATACTGCTCAACTTTACTTGGTCAATAAAGATATTGACGCGACGGAGTTAGAAGCAGTCAAAAACTACTTGCTTAATCCAGTTGATTCTCGTTTCAAGGATATCACGACAGGGATTGCCAAGCAGGAATTTTCAGAGTCAGACAAGACTATTCCGAAATTGACTTTCTTTGAAAGCTATACAGCAGAAGATTTTGCCCGCTACAAAGCCGAGCAAGGGATGGCAATGGAAGTGGATGATTTGCTCTTTATCCAAGACTACTTCAAGTCAATCGGGCGCGTGCCGACTGAGACGGAACTCAAGGTTTTGGACACTTACTGGTCTGACCACTGTCGTCATACGACTTTTGAGACACAGTTGAAACACATCGACTTTTCAGCTTCTAAATTCCAAAAACAATTGCAGTCAACCTATGACAAGTATATTGCTATGCGCGATGAGTTGGGGCGTTCTGAAAAACCACAAACCTTGATGGATATGGCAACTATTTTCGGTCGTTATGAGCGTGCTAATGGGCGGTTGGACGATATGGAAGTGTCAGACGAGATTAACGCTTGCTCTGTTGAAATTGAAGTGGACGTTAATGGTGTGAAAGAGCCATGGCTCCTCATGTTCAAAAATGAAACCCACAACCACCCAACTGAGATTGAACCATTTGGTGGGGCTGCTACCTGTATCGGTGGAGCCATTCGTGATCCATTGTCAGGTCGCTCGTATGTCTACCAAGCCATGCGTATCTCGGGTGCTGGAGATATTACCACACCGATTTCGGAAACGCGTGCTGGTAAATTGCCACAACAGGTTATTTCTAAAACAGCGGCTCATGGTTATTCTTCATATGGTAACCAGATTGGGCTTGCGACGACCTACGTTCGTGAGTATTTCCACCCAGGCTTTGTAGCTAAGCGTATGGAGTTAGGCGCAGTTGTCGGTGCAGCTCCTAAGGGCAATGTTGTTCGTGAAAAACCGGAAGCGGGCGATGTGATTATTCTCCTCGGTGGGAAGACTGGACGTGATGGTGTCGGTGGTGCGACAGGCTCTTCTAAGGTTCAAACAGTTGAGTCTGTAGAGACTGCTGGAGCTGAGGTTCAAAAAGGGAATGCCATCGAAGAACGTAAGATTCAACGTCTTTTCCGTAATGGCAATGTCACTCGTCTTATCAAGAAATCTAACGACTTTGGTGCTGGTGGAGTTTGTGTGGCTATCGGTGAATTGGCAGACGGTCTTGAAATCGACCTCAACAAGGTGCCTCTTAAATACCAAGGCTTGAATGGTACCGAAATTGCCATCTCTGAATCACAAGAACGGATGGCGGTTGTGGTGCGTCCTGAAGATGTGGATGCCTTTGTTGAAGAATGTAACAAAGAGAATATTGATGCTGTTGTCGTGGCGACAGTGACGGAAAAACCAAATCTAGTCATGCACTGGAATGGTGAAACCATTGTCGACTTGGAACGTCGTTTCCTTGACACCAATGGTGTGCGCGTGGTCGTCGATGCCAAAGTTGTGGACAAGGATGTCACACTCCCAGAAGAACGTCAAACATCTGCTGACACACTTGAAGCAGATACCCTTACGGTTCTATCTGACCTCAACCATGCGAGTCAAAAAGGATTACAGACTATCTTTGACTGCTCTGTTGGACGCTCAACGATTAATCACCCACTTGGCGGTCGATATCAACTCACTCCAACTGAGGCATCTGTACAGAAATTGCCAGTTCAACACGGTGTGACTCATACTGCTTCAGTCATTGCTCAAGGTTTCAACCCATATGTAGCTGAATGGTCTCCATACCACGGTGCTGCTTATGCGGTGATCGAAGCGACTGCTCGTTTGGTAGCTGCTGGTGCAAACTGGTCTAAGGCTCGCTTCTCTTACCAAGAGTATTTCGAGCGCATGGATAAACAAGCTGAGCGTTTTGGTCAGCCAGTAGCAGCTCTCCTAGGCTCTATCGAGGCACAAATTCAGCTTGGTTTGCCATCTATCGGTGGTAAGGACTCCATGTCTGGTACCTTTGAAGAACTGACGGTGCCACCAACCTTGGTTGCCTTTGGGGTGACGACGGCAGATAGCCGTAAGGTCCTCTCTCCAGAGTTCAAAACTGCTGGTGAAAACATCTATTACATCCCCGGTCAAGCCCTTTCAGTAGAGATTGATTTTGACTTGATTAAGTCTAACTTTGCTCAGTTTGAAGCCCTTAAAAAGGCTCACAAAGTAACAGCAGCTTCAGCTGTTAAATACGGCGGTGTGGTTGAAAGTTTGGCTCTAGCTACCTTTGGAAATCATATTGGTGCAGAGGTAATCTTGCCTGAACTTGAAAGTTCTTTGACAGCACAATTGGGCGGATTTGTTTTCACCTCTCCTGAAGAAATTACTGGAGTAGAGAAGATTGGACAAACAAAAGAAGACTTTACACTGACTGTCAATGGTGTGAAGCTAGATGGAAACAAACTTGACAGTGCCTTCCAAGGAAAACTGGAAGAAGTTTACCCAACAGAATTTGCCCAAGCCAAAGAACTAGCTGAAGTACCAGCTGTGGCATCAGATGTTGTGATTAAAGCAAAAGAAAAGGTTGAAAAACCTGTGGTTTATATCCCAGTCTTCCCGGGCACCAACTCGGAATATGACTCAGCCAAGGCCTTCGAAAAAGAAGGTGCAGAGGTCAACTTGGTGCCATTTGTGACCTTGAATGAAGAGGCTATTGTCAAGTCAGTTGAAACCATGGTTGACAACATCGGCAAGGCTAACATTCTCTTCTTTGCAGGTGGTTTCTCAGCTGCGGACGAGCCAGATGGTTCAGCTAAGTTTATCGTCAACATCCTGCTCAATGAAAAAGTCCGTGTGGCTATTGATAGCTTTATCGCCCGTGGTGGCTTGATTATCGGTATCTGTAATGGATTCCAGGCCTTGGTCAAATCAGGTCTTCTTCCCTACGGGAACTTTGAAGATGCCAAAAGTACGAGCCCAACCCTCTTCTACAATGATGCCAACCAACACGTGGCCAAGATGGTAGAAACTCGCATTGCCAATACCAACTCACCATGGTTAGCTGCGGTGCAAGTGGGCGATATCCACGCTATTCCTGTTTCACACGGTGAAGGGAAATTTGTCGTGACGGCTGAGGAATTTGCGGAACTCCGTGACAATGGACAAATTTTCAGCCAATACGTGGACTTCGAAGGCAAACCAAGTATGGATTCTAAGTACAATCCAAATGGTTCTGTAAATGCTATAGAGGGAATTACTAGCAAGAACGGCCAAATCATTGGTAAAATGGGACACTCAGAACGTTATGAGGATGGTCTTTTCCAAAATATCCCAGGAAATAAAGACCAGCACCTGTTTACGTCGGCGGTTAAATACTTTACTGGAAAATAAGACTTACAGATTTTCTAATAGATAGTATCAGTAATGTAAAAGTCATGTAGATTTAGCTCTTGGTGCTACACAAATAAAAATTAGGTATATAAAATGACATACGAAGTAAAATCTCTTAATGAAGAATGTGGTGTTTTCGGTATCTGGGGACATCCAGATGCTGCTAAATTGACCTATTTTGGACTCCACAGTCTTCAGCACCGTGGTCAAGAGGGGGCAGGAATCCTCTCCAATGACCAAGGGAAACTACAGCGGCATCGCGATATGGGTCTTCTATCAGAAGTCTTCAGAAATCCTGCTAACTTAGATAAATTGACAGGAGCTGGTGCGATTGGGCATGTTCGTTACGCGACTGCTGGCGAAGCTTCTGTAGATAACATTCAGCCCTTCCTCTTCCGTTTTCACGATATGCAGTTTGGATTGGCTCATAATGGAAATCTGACCAATGCAGCCTCTCTCAAGAAAGAACTGGAACAAAGAGGAGCGATTTTCAGCGCGACTTCGGACTCAGAAATCTTGGCTCACCTCATTCGTCGCAGTCACAATCCGAACTTGATGGGCAAAATCAAGGAAGCGCTCAGCCTTGTCAAAGGTGGTTTTGCCTATATCTTGCTGTTTGAGGACAAGTTGATTGCGGCTCTTGACCCCAATGGTTTCCGTCCACTTTCTATCGGGAAAATGGCCAACGGAGCGGTGGTGGTTTCCTCTGAAACCTGTGCTTTTGAGGTTATTGGTGCTGAATGGATTCGTGATTTGAAGCCAGGTGAGATTGTGATCATTGATGACAAGGGCATCCAGTATGATAGCTATACAGATGATACTCAGTTAGCAATCTGTTCCATGGAGTATATCTACTTTGCTCGCCCTGATTCTAATATTCATGGTGTCAATGTCCATACGGCTCGTAAACGTATGGGTGCCCAATTGGCGCGTGAATTCAAGCATGAGGCAGATATTGTGGTAGGTGTGCCCAATTCTTCCCTCAGCGCGGCTATGGGATTTGCGGAAGAATCTGGGCTACCAAATGAAATGGGCCTTATCAAGAACCAATACACCCAACGGACCTTTATCCAACCGACTCAAGAATTGCGGGAGCAAGGGGTGCGGATGAAACTATCTGCTGTTTCTGGTGTTGTAAAAGGCAAGCGTGTGGTTATGATTGATGACTCTATTGTACGTGGAACAACCTCTCGTCGTATCGTTCAGCTCTTGAAAGAAGCGGGTGCAACTGAGGTTCACGTGGCTATTGGCAGTCCAGCGCTAGCTTATCCATGTTTCTACGGGATTGATATCCAGACCCGTCAGGAACTGATTGCGGCCAATCATACGGTTGAAGAAACTCGCCAAATCATTGGTGCGGACAGTCTGACCTATCTGTCTGTTGAAGGTTTGATTGAGTCAATTGGTATTGAAACGGATGCGCCAAATGGTGGTCTATGTGTCGCTTACTTTGACGGTGACTACCCAACACCTCTCTATGACTATGAGGAAGACTATCGTCGAAGTTTGGAAGAAAAGACCAGTTTTTACAAATAGACGGATAAAGATTCTCCATTAAAGGAAAGGAAGAGGAGACAAAATGACAAATAAGAATGCTTATGCCCAGTCGGGTGTAGATGTTGAAGCGGGTTATGAAGTTGTTGAACGAATCAAAAAGCACGTGGCACGTACGGAGCGTGCAGGTGTCATGGGAGCTCTGGGTGGCTTTGGTGGTATGTTTGACCTTTCAAAGACTGGGGTTAAAGAACCCGTCTTGATTTCAGGAACTGATGGTGTCGGAACCAAGCTCATGCTGGCTATCAAGTACGACAAGCACGATACCATCGGTCAGGACTGTGTGGCCATGTGTGTCAATGATATCATCGCTACAGGTGCGGAGCCCCTCTATTTCCTTGACTACGTCGCAACTGGCAAGAATGAACCAGCTAAGCTAGAACAAGTAGTCGCTGGTGTGGCAGAAGGTTGTGTAAAGGCAGGTGCCGCCCTCATTGGTGGAGAAACGGCTGAAATGCCTGGTATGTATGGTGCAGATGACTATGACTTGGCTGGTTTTGCAGTCGGTGTGGCTGAAAAATCTCAAATTATTGACGGCTCCAAGGTGGCAGAAGGAGATGTTCTTCTTGGACTTGCTTCAAGTGGGATTCACTCCAATGGTTACTCTCTGGTTCGTCGTGTCTTTGCAGACTACACAGGTGAGGAAGTTTTGCCAGAATTGGAAGGCAAGAAACTCAAGGAAGTTTTGCTTGAGCCGACTCGTATCTATGTCAAGGCTGTTTTGCCACTTATCAAGGAAGGCTTGGTCAACGGTATTGCCCACATCACAGGTGGTGGCTTCATTGAGAATGTCCCTCGTATGTTTGCAGCTGACCTAGCAGCTGAGATTGAAGAAAGCAAGGTACCAGTTTTGCCAATCTTCAAAGCCCTTGAAAAATACGGTGAAATCAAGCATGAAGAAATGTTTGAAATCTTCAATATGGGTGTGGGGCTCATGTTGGCTGTCAGCCCTGAAAATGTAGAGCGTGTCAAAGAATTATTGGATGAACCAGTCTATGAAATTGGTCGCATCGTCAAGAAAGAAAACGAAAGTGTCATCATCAAATGAAAAAAATAGCGGTTTTTGCCTCTGGTAATGGCTCAAATTTTCAGGTGATTGCTGAAGAGTTTCCGGTGGAGTTTGTCTTTTCAGACCATCGTGACGCTTATGTGCTCGAGCGGGCGGACAGGCTCGGCGTTCTGTCCTATGCTTTTGAACTCAAAGAGTTTGAGAGTAAGGCAGACTACGAAGCAGCCCTTGTCGAACTTTTGGAAGAACACCAGATTGACTTGGTTTGCCTAGCAGGCTACATGAAAATCGTTGGGCCAACCTTATTGGCGGCTTATGAAGGTCGGATTATCAACATTCATCCAGCCTACCTGCCAGAGTTTCCAGGAGCTCATGGGATTGAGGATGCTTGGAATGCTGGAGTTGCTGAGAGCGGCGTGACCATTCATTGGGTGGATTCAGGTGTGGATACAGGAAAGATTATCAAACAAGTGCGTGTGCCACGGCTTGAAGGGGATACCCTAGATACTTTCGAGACTCGCATACACGAAACAGAGTACAAACTGTATCCAGAATTGTTGGATATTTTGGGAGTGGAGAGGAAGAAATGATTATGGACCAATACTATATGGAGTTAAAGAATAAGTTATCTAACAGACCAATCCTACTGGATAATACTAATGATTTTCTTTTTGTTTTAGTAAATACAGTGAAAGCTATGATAGAAAATACTGATAAAAGTCAGCTTTCAGAGTTAGATAAAATTTTAGACGGTGTCACAAGTCAAGAATTGAAACTTGCCTATGATTTTTGTCAAGGGAAATTCGGTCAAGCAGGTTTTTCTTATCGTAGGCACCCGAATTATTTTTATTTGTCCAGTTTAATTGCGACTTTTCCAGAATTTGAGTTGTCTAAAGCAGACCGAGATTACCTCAAAGGAATCATAAATTTTGATAACTACCTTTTATATGAGTTAGATTAGTCTTTAATCACCTCAAAACCCTATTTATTCAAAAGGAGAAAAAATGATTGAACTGAAATTAGTAGATGAGAGCAGTTTTCAGGCAGTGCTGGATTTGAAAATATCTGAAGCTGATGAACGAGCACGTTTCGTGGCTCCAAATGTACGCTCTTTAGCTGATGCATGGCTCTACCGGAAAAACGAAGATGTGTTTCCGATGGCGATCTATTGGGATAAGCAAGTGGTTGGCTTTCTCCTGCTGGAAATAGACAAGGATGAAGCGGAATACTTTATCTGGCGGATAATGATTGGCCAACAGTACCAAGGAAGAGGTTATGGACGAAAAGCTGTGGAAGTTCTGATCAAAAAGGCTCAGATGGATAGCACTTGCAATCATATTATCGCAGATTATGTGGTTGGAAATGAAAAAATGAAGCACCTGTTGACTAGTTTGGGTTTTCAGGAAACAGGATTTATAGAAGAAAATAACGAAGTCGCTATGCGCTTGGACCTAAAGAAAGAGGAATAGAATGACGAAAAAAGCTTTAATCAGCGTCTCAGATAAAGCGGGCATTGTTGAATTTGCCCAAGAACTCAAAAAACTTGGTTGGGAGATTATCTCGACAGGTGGGACCAAGGTTGCCCTTGATAATGCTGGGGTGAAGACCATTGCCATCGATGATGTGACTGGTTTTCCAGAGATGATGGATGGCCGTGTCAAGACCCTTCATCCAAATATCCACGGGGGACTTTTGGCTCGTCGTGACTTGGATAGTCACTTGGAAGCAGCTAAGGAGAACCAGATTGAGCTCATTGATCTTGTTGTGGTAAACCTTTACCCATTTAAGGAAACCATCCTCAAACCAGACGTGATTTACGCTGATGCGGTGGAGAATATCGATATCGGCGGGCCATCTATGCTTCGTTCAGCAGCGAAAAATCATGCCAGTGTTACAGTTGTGGTAGATCCTGCTGACTACGCTGTGGTTTTGGACGAGTTGTCAGCCAATGGTGAAACGACTTATGAAACTCGCCAACGTTTGGCAGCCAAGGTTTTCCGTCATACAGCGGCTTATGACGCCTTGATTGCAGAGTATTTCACAGCTCAAGTGGGGGAAAGCAAACCTGAAAAGCTCACTTTGACCTATGACCTCAAACAAGCTATGCGTTACGGTGAGAACCCTCAACAAGACGCGGACTTCTACCAAAAAGCCTTGCCGACTGACTACTCGATTGCTTCAGCGAAACAGCTCAACGGGAAAGAATTGTCATTTAATAATATCCGTGACGCTGATGCGGCCATTCGTATCATCCGTGATTTTAAAGACCGTCCAACCGTTGTGGCTCTCAAACACATGAACCCATGTGGAATTGGTCAAGCTGATGATATCGAAACAGCTTGGGACTACGCTTATGAGTCTGACCCAGTTTCTATCTTTGGTGGTATCGTCGTTCTCAACCGTGAGGTGGATGCTGCGACAGCTGAGAAGATGCACGGCGTTTTCCTTGAAATCATTATCGCACCAAGCTATACCGATGAGGCGCTAGCCATTTTGACCAATAAAAAGAAAAACTTGCGTATCCTTTCCTTGCCATTTGATGCTCAAGAGGCTAGCGAAGTGGAAGCAGAATACACAGGCGTAGTAGGTGGACTTCTGGTGCAAAACCAAGACGTGGTCAAGGAAAGCCCAGCTGACTGGCAAGTGGTGACCAAACGCCAACCAACTGAGACAGAAGCGACAGCTCTTGAGTTTGCTTGGAAGGCTATCAAGTATGTCAAATCAAACGGTATCATCGTGACCAACGACCATATGACACTTGGTGTTGGCCCAGGTCAAACCAATCGTGTGGCTTCAGTCCGTATTGCCATTGACCAAGCTAAAGACCGTCTGGACGGCGCTGTGCTTGCTTCTGATGCCTTCTTCCCATTTGCGGATAACGTGGAAGAAATCGCCAAAGCAGGTATCAAGGCCATCATCCAGCCAGGTGGGTCTGTCCGTGACCAAGAGTCTATCGAAGCTGCGGATAAATATGGCTTGACTATGGTCTTTACAGGCGTGAGACATTTTAGACATTAAGAAGGTAAAGGGAAGAAAACAGTTTCTTTCCTTTTTTGCGTAAAAACGCGGAGTGAAACAAGATTAAAACGAACGTTTGTGGTATAATATTAGTAAATAATTCGCAAAAGAGGTTGAGGAATGAAGCTGTTAGTTGTCGGTTCGGGTGGTCGTGAACATGCGATTGCTAAGAAATTGCTTGAGTCAAAAGAAGTAGAAAAGGTTTTTGTTGCTCCTGGGAATGATGGGATGACTCTGGATGGTTTGGAATTGGTAAATATCTCTATTTCCGAACATTCTAAATTGATTGAGTTTGCAAAAGCCAATGATATCGCTTGGTCCTTTATCGGGCCAGATGACGCTCTTGCGGCTGGGATTGTGGATGATTTTAACAAAGCTGGGCTCAAAGCCTTTGGTCCGACAAGATTGGCAGCAGAGCTGGAGTGGTCCAAGGATTTTGCCAAGGAAATCATGGTCAAATACGACGTTCCGACAGCAGCCTACGGCACATTTTCAGATTTTGAGGAAGCCAAGGCTTATATCGAGGAGAAAGACGCTCCTATCGTCGTTAAGGCAGATGGTTTGGCACTTGGGAAGGGTGTCGTCGTTGCCGAGACGGTTGAGCAAGCAGTAGAAGCCGCTCACGAGATGCTCTTAGACAATAAATTCGGTGATTCAGGTGCGCGTGTGGTTATCGAGGAATTCCTTGACGGGGAGGAGTTCTCTCTCTTTGCCTTTGTCAATGGTGACAAGTTCTACATCATGCCAACGGCTCAGGACCACAAACGTGCCTACGATGGCGATAAGGGTCCTAACACGGGAGGTATGGGTGCCTATGCACCAGTTCCTCACTTGCCACAGAGTGTAGTTGATACAGCGGTGGAGACTATTGTCAAGCTAGTCCTAGAGGGCATGATCCAAGAAGGGCGTCCATATCTGGGAGTTCTTTACGCAGGGCTTATCTTGACAGCTGATGGACCTAAGGTCATCGAGTTTAATGCTCGCTTCGGAGATCCAGAAACTCAGATTATCTTGCCTCGTCTGACCTCTGATTTTGCCCAAAATATCACAGATATTCTGGATAGCAAGGAGCCAAACATCACCTGGACGGACAAGGGTGTGACTCTGGGTGTGGTTGTCGCATCCAATGGTTATCCGCTAGACTATGAAAAAGGTGTCAAGTTGCCAGCCAAGACAGAAGGCGACATTATCACCTATTATGCAGGGGCTAAGTTTGCGGAAAATAGCAGAGCACTGCTATCAAACGGTGGACGTGTTTATATGCTAGTTACCACAGCAGACACCGTCAAAGAAGCCCAAAACACCATCTACAGCCAACTCGACAAACAAAACACAGAAGGGCTCTTCTACCGAACCGATATCGGAAGCAAGGCGATTAAGTAAAGATATAAGAATAACGCGACGAAGTCGCCAAATACGATAATGGTCGCCGTGGTGAAAAGACCAGAACAGTGAATGTTCTGGTCGGGGGAAACTTTGAGACCTTAGGCTCCAAGTTTAGGAATGAAACCGAAGGTTTGCTTCCGTCCCCACCACCTAAGACCATTATCAAAAAAGAAGAAAAGGAAAAATTATGACTAAACCAGTAATTTCCATCATCATGGGCTCAAAATCCGACTGGGCAACCATGAAAAAAACAGCAGAAGTCCTAGACCGCTTCGGTGTAGCTTACGAAAAGAAGGTTGTCTCTGCCCATCGCACACCTGACCTTATGTTCAAGCATGCCGAAGAAGCGCGTAGTCGTGGTATCAAGGTCATCATCGCAGGTGCAGGTGGCGCAGCTCATTTGCCAGGTATGGTCGCAGCTAAAACAACCCTTCCAGTCATTGGTGTGCCCGTAAAATCGCGTGCCCTTAGTGGTGTGGACTCGCTCTACTCTATCGTCCAGATGCCAGGTGGAGTGCCTGTCGCAACTATGGCTATCGGTGAAGCAGGTGCGACCAATGCGGCTCTCTTCGCCCTTCGTCTCCTATCAGTAGAGGATCAGTCTATCGCGACAGCACTGGCAGATTTCGCAGAGGAGCAAGGAAAAATCGCAGAGGAGTCGTCAAATGAGCTCATCTAAAACAATCGGAATTATCGGTGGCGGCCAGCTGGGTCAAATGATGGCCATTTCTGCTATCTACATGGGCCACAAGGTTATCGCGCTGGATCCTGCGGCTGATTGCCCAGCCTCTCGCGTGGCGGAAATCATTGTGGCGCCTTATAATGACGTGGCTGCTCTGCGTCAGTTGGCTGAGCGTTGCGATGTCCTCACCTATGAGTTTGAAAATGTCGATGCTGACGGTTTGGATGCTGTCATCAAGGATGGTCAACTTCCTCAAGGAACCGACCTCCTTCGCATCTCCCAAAATCGGATTTTTGAAAAGGACTTTCTCTCAAATAAGGCTCAAGTCACTGTAGCACCATACAAGGTTGTGAATTCTAGCCAAGACTTGGCGGAGATTGATCTGTCCAAAAACTATGTCCTCAAGACGGCGACTGGTGGCTACGATGGGCATGGGCAAAAGGTCATTCGCTCGGCAGAGGACTTGGAAGAAGCTTATGCGCTAGCGGATTCAGCAGACTGTGTCTTGGAAGAATTTGTCAACTTTGACCTCGAAATTTCCGTCATCGTGTCAGGAAATGGCAAGGACGTGACAGTTTTCCCAGTTCAGGAAAATATCCACCGAAACAACATTCTGTCTAAGACCATTGTGCCAGCCCGCATTTCTGAGAGTCTAGCTGACAAGGCTAAAGCTATGGCAGTGCGAATCGCTGAACAGCTCAACCTGTCTGGAACCCTTTGCGTGGAAATGTTTGCGACAGCTGACGACATCATTGTCAACGAGATTGCTCCACGTCCACACAACTCGGGCCACTACTCGATTGAAGCCTGCGACTTCTCCCAATTTGATACCCATATTCTAGGTGTTCTGGGGGCACCATTGCCAGCCATCAAACTACATGCACCAGCAGTCATGCTCAATGTCCTCGGCCAGCATGTCGAAGCTGCTGAAAAATATGTCACAGAAAATCCAAGCGCCCACCTCCACATGTATGGTAAAATAGAAGCGAAGCACAACCGCAAGATGGGACATGTGACTTTGTTTAGTAATGTGCCAGATGAGTTTGGGAAAGGGATTGATTTTTAGGACAAGTCTATGATACAAATTATTGTTAATGCATTTATTGAAAAGGATAAGACTGGGGCAGTTGTCGAAGTCTTGTTTGCTAGTGCTGACCAGTATAACGTACAAGCTAAATATGAAGAACTAGCTACACAATACCCTGAAAACTATTTAGCTATCTATGATCTACCGATGGATACGGATTTGAATACACTAGATCATTACCCATCTGTGTTTATTGGAAAAGAGGATTTTGAATAGCATGTATGAAAAGCATGGTGGTTTTCAGTTTCGATTTATAATTGATAGTGTATTGAAATATAGGAATGAGAATATTAACAGATTTGATAGTTGGAGAAGGTAATATATCGTGGAAGTACGGAATGAATTAATGAGTGTAGAAAGTGATATTTTTGTCTCTAGGTATATTATGGACGCAGTTCCGTTTATATTTAACGATTCATTTATGGAATTTATTGAGTGGAAGCATAGAATTGCTAAGGCTTTAAAAATTGATCCAAGAGATATAATAATAACAGGATCGGCTTGTCTGGGAGTGAGTTTAAATCCTCAAAAAAATTTTAAAAAATTTGATGCAACTTCAGATATCGATATTGGGATTATCTCTCCTCATTACTTTGGTATTGCATGGCATGAAATTAGAAATTTAGATTTGACAAACTTAGATACAAGGAGCAGGACGAAAATTAATGATCATAAAAATCGACTTATTTTCTATGGAACAATTGCGATGGATCAAATTTGGGAAAAAATTTCATTTGGTATTCAGTGGAATAATGCTTTAACAGAAATAAAATTAAAGTATGATGACGGCGATGAAGATATTGGTAACAGAGAATGGCATTACAGAATCTATATGGATCACAAGGCGTTTCGAGATTATCAGATAAATAGTATAAAAACAGCTAAAGAAAAAATGTTGGAGAGTAATAATGGTTGAATATTTAAATTTCACAAGTCAAAATATAGGGTGGTTCAATCAGAGAAGAATCGATAATACTCTGATAGTTAGGCCAAAATTTCAAAGAAATGTAGTATGGACAGATAAACAGAGAAGTTTCTTGATTGATTCTATTTTAAATGGATATCCAATTCCAGAGTTGTATATACAAGAAGTGACTAACGCAGAAGGATTTTCGGAATATATTGTGGTTGATGGTCAGCAGAGAATAACTTCCTTTCTAAAATTTATTGATGGTGAGTTTCCAATTGATGAATCAGAGACTGTTCCAAAATGGGCTGGGCTATATTTCTCAGATTTATCTGAGGATGATAAGAAAAAGTTTTATGGATATAAATTTATTGTGCGAGAGCTTCCAGAAATGTCAGAATCAGACCTCAGAAGCATTTTTACTAGAATTAATAAGAATAATGTTACCTTAAATGCACAGGAGTTAAGACAAGCATTGTATACAGGTGATTTCATTACAACAATCAATAAAATTGCTGATAAATCTTATTGGGGGAAAATGGGAATATTTACCTCAACTAAAGTTCGAAGAATGCTAGATGCTGAATATATTAGCGAGTTAGCGATTGCTATGTTAAATGGCTATCAAAATAAAAAAGATAATCTGGATAGGTATTATGAAGCTTATGAAAGAAGTTTTGACCAGAGCGAAATATTAGAAGAGAACTTTGACTTAATATCAAAAGAGATAACTTCAATTTTTCCTTCTTTAAGTGGCTTGAGGTGGAAAAATGTTACGGATTTCTATACTTTATTTCTAACATTTTATGAGTTAAGGGATTCTATACCATTTTCGTCAGATAATAGAGAGAAAATAAGAGAACAATTAGAAAAATTTGCTAACGCTGTAACTAAAATATTAAGTTTTGAGGACTTAGAAGTTACAGAAGATGAGGGACTTTCAGAGGATGCTAATTTATATTTGTACAAAAAATATGCTACTGGTGTTCGAGCATCAACTGATATCAGAAGTAGAAAAAATAGACAAGAAGCATTAACTGAGTATTTGAAACAGAATTTAGATATTTAGAATTAATCTTCTAAATTAAGGAGAAACAACATGATCGACCGTTACTCTCGCCCTGAGATGGCGAACATTTGGACTGAAGAAAATAAATACCGTGCTTGGCTCGAGGTGGAAATCTTGGCTGACGAGGCATGGGCTGAGTTGGGGGAAATCCCTAAGGAAGATGTGGCTTTGATTCGCGAGAAGGCGGACTTTGACATCGACCGTATTTTGGAGATTGAGCAAGAGACTCGCCACGATGTGGTGGCCTTCACACGTGCGGTTTCTGAGACTCTTGGCGAAGAGCGCAAGTGGGTCCACTATGGCTTGACTTCTACCGACGTGGTGGATACAGCCTACGGTTACCTCTACAAGCAGGCCAACGATATCATCCGTCGTGACCTTGAAAACTTCACCAACATCATTGCTGATAAGGCTAAGGAGCACAAGTTCACCATCATGATGGGTCGTACCCACGGGGTGCACGCTGAGCCTACAACTTTTGGTCTTAAATTGGCGACTTGGTACAGCGAAATGAAGCGCAACATCGAACGTTTCGAGCATGCGGCTGCTGGAGTGGAAGCTGGTAAGATTTCTGGTGCGGTTGGAAACTTCGCCAACATCCCACCATTCGTAGAGCAATATGTCTGCGACAAATTGGGTATCCGTGCTCAAGAAATCTCTACACAGGTGCTTCCTCGTGACCTTCACGCTGAGTACTTTGCAGTTCTTGCTAGTATCGCGACTTCTATCGAGCGTATGGCGACTGAAATCCGTGGTCTGCAAAAATCAGAACAACGAGAAGTAGAAGAATTCTTTGCCAAAGGGCAAAAAGGGTCTTCAGCAATGCCTCACAAACGTAACCCTATCGGTTCTGAGAACATGACAGGTTTGGCGCGTGTTATCCGTGGTCACATGGTTACAGCTTATGAGAATGTTGCTCTCTGGCATGAACGTGATATCTCTCACTCATCAGCAGAGCGTATCATCACGCCAGATACGACTATTTTGATTGACTACATGCTCAACCGTTTTGGAAATATCGTCAAGAACTTGACGGTCTTCCCAGAAAATATGATCCGCAACATGAACTCAACTTTCGGTTTGATTTTCAGTCAACGTGCCATGTTGACCTTGATTGAGAAAGGTATGACCCGTGAGCAAGCCTATGACCTGGTGCAACCAAAAACAGCCTACTCTTGGGACAACCAAGTAGACTTTAAACCACTTCTTGAGGCAGATCCAGAGGTGACATCACGCCTCACACAAGAAGAAATCGATGAGATCTTTAACCCAGTTTATTACACTAAACGAGTGGATGATATCTTTGAACGTCTTGGTTTAGGATAATTAAAATAAAATCGAAGTTCTATTACTCTATTTACTGGAGTAGAAGAACTTCGATTTTTATTTTGTCTTCAAGTACTTTTGATAAAAATTACCTATATTTTAGTAAAATTTAAACAAATTTAGTCTATCTTAATTGACATATAGAAAATACATTTTTAATGTCATATAATAAGCATAGAAAAAGCCCAAGCGATTAGGCTTAGACTTTCTTCTTAGTGATCACGGTCACATGAAATGAATTTGATTTTGTAGTAATCTGCGCGTTTATATGTTTCGCTGTATGCGAGAACTTGACCAGTAGACTCTAGTTTAGTAGTCTTGGTTTGTAAAACGGTTGGGAATTGTTCATCGACTCCGAGGACCGAAGCCACATGTTCTGGAGTTGGAAATGCTATTTCATTGATTTCTTCAAAATGTTCATCATTCATGTGAATGTGGTAATCCAATTTGAAACGGTTATAGATAGAGCTATAATATTCAAGATTTGGATAATTTGCGTTGACGTATTGTTCTGGGATGTAAGATGTATGGTAGATGTACACAACACCACCTGTTTCGCGTACGCGTTCAATCTTGTAGTAGAACTGATCTCCGCGTAGTCCAAGTTTTTCTAAGTAGCTTAGTTTGTTTCCACGCTCAATAGAAAGGACGGTAACTTTATCATCTTTAGTTTCAAAAACTTCTACATCTGAAAACTCTACGAGTTTGTGTTTACGTGCGCGTGAAACGAATGTACCCTTTCCTTGTTGACGGACAATATAGCCATCCTTGGCAAGGTCGTTTAAGGCGCGTACAACTGTGATAGAACTCACATCATACATTGCAATCAATTCAGCTTCAGTGTAGAATTTATCTCCACTGGCAAATTGACCAGAAATGATTTTGTTCTTTAACTCATCTTTAATATATTGATACTTTGGAATTGCCATATTTTCACCTCGATTTTCCTTCTCCGTTAAAGATTTTACCATAAAACTGGAAAGAATAGTAGCCTTTTGAATAAAAAAATTAGAATAATAGGCTATAAGGTTAATTTACATAGGAATAAATAGAAAAATCTACATTTTTATACATGGTACTAAAATGTTGTTATGCCTATAGATTACAAGATTTTTATAAGTTTTTTGTGTAAAATTTAGTGAAAAATGAAAAAAATTGTGAAAACCTATTGACAAATGTAAGATATTGAGTTATATTTACTATATCAACAAATGAAAGCGTAAACTTTAGTTGTCAGAAGGTAAGAATATGACACGATTTGAGATACGAGATGATTTTTATCTCGATGGAAAATCATTTAAGATTTTATCTGGCGCCATTCATTATTTTAGGGTTCCTCCAGAAGATTGGTATCATTCGCTCTATAACTTGAAGGCTCTTGGTTTTAATACAGTAGAGACTTATGTGGCTTGGAATTTACATGAGCCTCGTGAGGGTGAGTTTCACTTTGAAGGAGCTCTGGATTTGGAGCGATTTCTCCAAACAGCACAAGATTTGGGTCTCTACGCTATCGTTCGTCCCTCTCCCTTCATCTGTGCGGAGTGGGAATTCGGTGGCTTACCAGCTTGGCTTTTAACCAAAGATATGAGGCTTCGTTCCTCAGATCCTGCTTATATTGAAGCTGTCGGTCGCTACTATGACCAGCTCTTGTCACGATTGGTTCCACATTTGTTGGACAATGGTGGCAATATCCTCATGATGCAGGTTGAAAATGAGTATGGTTCTTATGGAGAAGATAAGGCTTATCTGAGAGCCATTCGACAGCTGATGGAAGAGCGTGGCGTAACCTGTCCTCTCTTTACATCAGATGGTCCATGGAGAGCTACTCTGAAAGCTGGAACCTTAATCGAAGATGACCTCTTTGTAACAGGAAACTTTGGTTCTAAAGCTCCGTACAACTTTTCACAGATGCAGGAATTCTTTGATGAACATGGCAAGAAATGGCCGCTCATGTGTATGGAGTTCTGGGATGGCTGGTTCAATCGTTGGAAAGAGCCGATTATCACACGGGATCCGAAAGAGTTGGCAGATGCAGTTCGAGAGGTTTTGGAACAAGGCTCTATCAATCTCTACATGTTCCATGGTGGTACAAACTTTGGTTTCATGAATGGTTGCTCAGCTCGAGGGACTTTGGACCTGCCACAAGTTACATCTTATGATTACGATGCCCTTCTGGATGAAGAAGGAAATCCAACTGCCAAATATTTGGCAGTCAAGAAGATGATGGCAACACATTTCCCAGAGTATCCCCAGTTGGAACCACTCTACAAAGAGAGTATGGAGTTGGATGCTATTCCACTAGTTGAAAAAGTTTCCTTGTTTGAAACCTTGGATAGCTTGTCAAGTCCTGTAGAAAGCCTCTATCCTAAAAAGATGGAGGAGTTGGGACAAAGTTATGGCTACCTACTCTATCGAACAGAAACAAACTGGGATGCAGAAGAAGAAAGACTTCGTATCATTGACGGTCGAGATAGAGCTCAGCTTTATGTCGATGGTCAGTGGGTCGAAACCCAATATCAGACAGAGATTGGGGAAGATATTTTTTATCAAGGCGAAAAGAAAGCGCTATCTAGATTGGATATCTTGGTAGAAAATATGGGGCGTGTCAACTATGGACATAAGTTCTTAGCAGATACGCAACGTAAGGGAATTCGGACAGGGGTTTGTAAGGATTTGCACTTCTTACTAAACTGGAAACACTATCCACTCCCACTAGATAATCCTGAGAAAATTGATTTTTCAAAAGGATGGACTCAAGGACAACCAGGCTTTTACGCTTATGACTTTATGGTCGAAGAGCCAAAAGATACTTACCTAGACTTGTCTGAGTTTGGTAAGGGAGTTGCCTTTGTCAATGGGCAAAACCTAGGACGTTTTTGGAACGTCGGCCCGACCCTCTCACTTTATATCCCTCATAGCTACCTCAAGGAAGGTGCAAACCGCATCATCATCTTTGAAACAGAAGGTGAATATAAAGAAGAGATTCATTTAACTCGAAAACCTACACTAAAACACATAAAGGGGGAAAACTTATGACAATTGTAGGATGCCGTATCGATGGACGTTTGATCCACGGACAAGTAGCCAATCTTTGGGCTGGAAAACTAAATGTTTCACGTATTATGGTTGTAGATGACGAAGTTGTCAACAACGACGTTGAAAAGAGTGGTTTGAAACTCGCGACACCACCAGGTGTGAAATTGAGTATTTTGCCAATTGAAAAAGCGGCAGCCAATATTCTTGCTGGTAAATATGATAGCCAACGTCTCTTTATCGTGGCTCGTAAACCAGACCGCTTCCTTGGTTTGGTAGAAGCAGGTGTACCACTTGAAACCCTTAATGTTGGGAATATGTCTCAAACACCAGAAACTCGCCCCATCACACGTTCTATCAACGTAGTGGACAAGGATGTGGAAGATTTCCATAAACTGGCAGAAAAAGGTGTTAAACTTACTGCTCAAATGGTTCCAAATGATCCAATTTCAGACTTTTTGAGCTTATTAAAATAGGAAAAAATTTTTAGGAGGTCATTGTTATGATACAATGGTGGCAAATTTTACTTCTCACTTTGTACTCAGCTTATCAAATCTGTGATGAGTTGACGATCGTTTCATCTGCAGGTTCCCCTGTATTTGCTGGTTTCATTACTGGTTTAATTATGGGAGATGTGACTACTGGTCTGCTTATCGGTGGTAACTTGCAACTGTTCGTTCTTGGGGTTGGTACCTTCGGTGGTGCTTCTCGTATCGACGCAACTTCTGGTGCGGTTCTTGCGACAGCCTTCTCTGTTTCACAAGGAATTGATGCATCACTGGCGATTACAACAATCGCTGTGCCAGTAGCAGCTCTCTTGACTTACTTCGACGTTCTTGGACGTATGACAACTACTTTCTTCGCTCACCGTGTGGATGCTGCAATCGAACGCTTTGACTATAAAGGTATTGAACGCAACTACTTGCTTGGTGCGATTCCTTGGGCTCTATCTCGTGCCCTTCCAGTCTTCTTTGCCCTTGCTTTTGGTGGTGCCTTCGTACAATCAGTGGTAGACTTCGTTGAAGCCTACAAATGGGTTGCAGATGGCTTGACACTTGCAGGACGTATGCTTCCAGGTCTTGGATTTGCAATCTTGCTTCGTTACCTTCCAGTTAAACGTAACCTTCACTACCTTGCTATGGGATTTGGTTTGACAGCTATGTTGACTGTTCTTTACTCATATGTAACAGGTCTTGGTGGCGCTGTTGCAGGTATTATCGGTACTCTACCTAAAGATGTTGCTGAAAAAATTGGTTTCGTGAACAACTTCAAAGGATTGTCTATGATTGGTATCTCTATCGTAGGTATCTTCTTAGCAGTGCTTCACTTCAAAAATAGCCAAAAAGTAGCTGTAGCAGCACCTTCTACACCATCAGAAAGTGGGGAAATCGAAGATGACGAATTCTAATTACAAACTTACAAAAGAAGATTTTAATCAAATCAACAAACGTAGCTTGTTTACTTTCCAATTGGGTTGGAACTATGAACGTATGCAAGCTTCTGGTTACCTTTACATGATCCTGCCTCAGTTGCGTAAAATGTATGGGGATGGCACTCCTGAATTGAAAGAAATGATGAAAGTTCATACTCAATTCTTCAATACTTCACCATTCTTCCACACTATTATCGCTGGTTTTGACCTTGCCATGGAAGAAAAAGATGGTGTGGGTGCAAAAGACGCCGTTAACGGTATCAAGACAGGTTTGATGGGACCATTCGCTCCTCTTGGAGATACAATCTTTGGTTCACTTGTACCTGCTATCATGGGGTCAGTCGCAGCAACTATGGCTATCGCTGGCCAACCTTGGGGTATCTTCCTTTGGATTGCAGTTGCAGTAGCTTATGACATCTTCCGTTGGAAACAATTGGAATTTGCTTACAAAGAAGGGGTTAACCTTATCAACAACATGCAAAGTACTTTGACAGCTTTGATTGACGCTGCATCTGTACTTGGTGTCTTCATGATGGGTGCTCTTGTAGCAACAATGATCAACTTTGAAGTTTCTTATAAATTGCCAATTGGTGAAAAAATGATTGACTTCCAAGATATCTTGAACTCAATCTTCCCACGCTTGCTTCCAGCAATCTTTACTGCCTTTATCTTCTGGTTGCTTGGTAAGAAAGGTATGACTTCTACTAAAGCTATCGGTATCATTATCGCTCTTGCAGTAGGTCTTTCATTCATCGGTAAATTCTTGCTTGGAATGGGCGCATAATCTATGGCTAAATCATTAATTTTGGTGAGCCATGGTCGCTTCTGTGAAGAACTTAAAGGTAGCACAGAAATGATTATGGGTCCACAAGACAATATTTATACAGTAGCTCTTCTTCCAGAAGATGGCCCAGAAGACTTTACTGCTAAATTTGAAGCTGCTATTGAAGGATTGGATGATTTCCTAGTCTTTGCGGACCTTCTCGGTGGTACACCATGTAACGTGGTAAGCCGTTTGATCATGGAAGGTCGCGACATTGAACTCTACGCAGGGATGAATCTTCCAATGGTGATTGAATTTATCAATGCGAGCCTTACAGGCGCAGATGCGGACTACAAGAGCCGTGCTGCAGAAAGCATTGTGAAAGTCAACGACTTATTAGCTGGCTTTGATGATGACGAAGATGAATAAGATGTGACAACGTGAAAATCGTTAGAGCATTTTATATAGAATATACATGGGAATGGGGCTTACTCCCATTCCCATATTTAATAGAAAAAGAGGGAATCAATGCTACATTATACAAAAGAAGACTTGCTCGAATTGGGTGCAGAAATCACTACGCGTGAAATCTACCAACAACCTGATGTATGGAAAGAAGCTTTTGAATCTTATCAAGCACAACGTGAAAAAATTGCAGCTTTCCTGCAAGGGATTGCTGATAAACATGATTATATCAAGGTTATCTTGACAGGTGCTGGGACTTCTGCTTATGTGGGAGATACCTTGGTACCTTACTTTAAGGAAGTCTATGACGAACGCAAATGGAATTTCAATGCTATTGCAACAACAGATATCGTTGCCAATCCAGAAACTTATTTGAAAAAAGATGTGGCGACTGTCCTTGTATCTTTTGCTCGTAGTGGAAATTCGCCTGAAAGTGTGGCGACTGTTGATTTGGCCAAAGCCTTGGTGGATGAGCTTTACCAAGTGACGATTACTTGTGCAGCGGACGGTAAATTGGCTCTTCAAGCCCACGGCGATGACCGTAATCTCTTGCTCTTGCAACCAGCTGCTTCTAATGACGCTGGATTTGCCATGACTTCTAGCTTTACCTCTATGATGCTAACAGCTCTCTTGGTCTTTGATCCTACAGAATTTGCTGTGAAAGCTGAACGTTTTGAAGTTGTATCTAGTCTTGCCCGTAAAGTTCTAGACAAGGCAGAAGATGTCAAAGAGCTTGTTGACCTAGACTTTAACCGTGTCATCTACCTTGGTGCTGGTCCTTTCTTCGGACTTGCTCATGAAGCTCAGCTCAAGATTTTGGAATTAACAGCTGGTCAGGTTGCGACCATGTATGAAAGCCCAGTTGGCTTCCGTCACGGTCCAAAATCTCTTATCAACGAAGATACAGTTGTTTTGGTCTTTGGTACAACGACAGACTACACTCGTAAGTACGACTTGGACTTGGTTCGTGAAGTTGCTGGTGACCAGATTGCTCGTCGTATCGTGCTTTTGAGTGATCAAGCCTTTGGTCTTGAAAATGTCAAAGAAGTGGCCCTTGGTTGTGGCGGTGTCTTGAATGATATTTACCGTGTCTTCCCTTACATCGTTTATGCCCAACTCTTTGCCCTATTGACTTCGCTTAAAGTGGAAAACAAACCAGATACACCGTCTCCTACAGGTACAGTAAACCGTGTGGTACAAGGTGTTATCATCCACGAATATCAAAAGTAATACTCTTCGAAAATCAAATTCAAACCACGTCAGCTTCGCCTTGCCGTACTCAAGTACAGCCTGCGGCTAGCTTCCTAGTTTGCTCTTTGATTTTCATTGAGTATAAGACAGTGTTTATGAATTCTTGACAAGAGGATTTGTAAATCATCAGATAAACCATAGATTGTCAAGGCGCTTTCTATGGTTTGTTTGCTTGAGAGAAATAGTAAAAGGAGAACAGAATGAAAGCATACACAGAGCGTGTGTTTGGAAATGTTGAGGGACAAGATGCTTTGGCCTATCGATTTGAGACGAACGGTGGCTACCAACTTGAGGTCATGACTTATGGTGCGACCATCTTGCGCTACGTCACACCTGATAAGGCTGGAAATTTTGCAAATATTATCTTGGGATTTGATGATTTTGAAAGCTATGTGGGAAATAGTCCCAAGCATGGAGCTAGCGTAGGCCCTGTTGCAGGTCGTATTGCTGGTGCGACATTTGAGCTTAATGGCAAGACCTATGACCTTGAAGTCAACAATGCTAGCAACTGTAACCACAGTGGTTCAACAGGTTGGGATTCGAGCTTGTTTGAACTAGTTGAGGTGAGCGATCATGGCTTGACCCTCTACACAGAGCGTACAGATGAGACAGGAGGATTTCCTGGAAATCTCAAGATTTGGATCAGTTACCACTTAGAAGAAACTGGTGCCTATGAAATCAGCTACAAGGTAACGACCGATCAGGATACGCTGGTCAATCCAACTAATCACAGCTACTTCAACTTGTCTGGTGATTTCACGCAGACGATTGACCGTCATGTCTTCCAACTAAACACAGAGGGCATTTATCCAATCGCTCCCGACGGTGTTCCTGTCAAAACTCCAGATGCTACTCGTGATGTGGTTAAACACATCTACAATGGAGCTTTGTTGAAGGATATCTTTGCAGAAGAAGATGAGCAAATCCAGCTGGTGTCTGGTTTGGACCACCCATTTGCCCTTCCTGCAGGTCATGACAATGCTGGTTTTCTTTATGACCAAAACTCAGGTCGCTTCCTGCTCTTCAAGACAGAGGCTCCTTGCTTTGTAGTCTACACAGCAAACTTTGTGGATGAAAGTGTCATCATAGGAGGTCGGCCAATGGTACAGCACAATGGGATTGCCCTTGAAGCGCAAGCTTTACCAGATGCCATTCACAGTGACCTCAAAGACCAAGTCATTCTCAAAGCCGGTCAAACCTTTACAAGCAAGACACGTTATGAGCTTGTTGTGAAATAAAAGGATAGGAATTTCTACTTTTTGGGGAATAGTATTTACCTTATAACATTAGTAGAAATGGGTAAAGAATAGGAAAATATGATATAATTTAATATTGAAAATACCTGTCCTATCTAAAGGATAAAAGGAGAAAAAATGAAGAAAATTGTATTTGCTAGCGCCTTGGCTTTGACTTTAGCTGGAGCAGTTTTGACAAATGATGTTTTTGCCAACGACAGACTTGTGGCAACACAATCTGCAGATGGTAGAAATGAAAATGTCTTGAGCTCAGAAGTGCTAAATCCTTCTAGTGGCAATGTTTTGGTTGGGATTAAGGGAGAATTTTTAACCCCAAATAAACAAACTATTTTGTATGCGATTAATAAGATTCGTAAGGAAGCAGCTGATGAAGGTTTGGTAGATAAGTATGTCCCTATCAAATGGTCTACTGATCTTGAGAAAACTGCTTTTGTACGAGCTACTGAGGTGTCAGTAACTCTGAAACCTGAGCGTCTTTCTACGAAAGAAATCTGGACTGCTTTTCCATCTAGTAATAGTATAAGAGGAGAAGCTTTAGATGTGAACTATGAAGGTTTTCTAAAAGCAATTGAAAACTGGCATGCTGAGAAGGCGAATTATGTAGCGAAAAAGAAGGGTGAAACATCTAAAGAATTTACAGGTTATTATGAGGCTTTGATCAATTCTAAATTTACCTATGTGGGGCTCGCTGCTTTTAAAAATGCAGCTAGTTCTCAGAAAGTAGCAACGATTTCTCTAGCTTTAGGTGATGATGCTTCTTCAGAGGAATTGGCTGGTGGATATGGTCCTGCTATTCAGTATACAGAAGTGACCTCCTCAAACCTTTCAACAGTTAAAAGTAAAGCAGTCGTTGTAGAAAAAGCGCTGAAAGAATTTAGAACTTCTAGTTCAGACCAATCTGGTTGGGTGCAATCTAATGGAAAATGGTATTTCTATGAGTCTGGTGATCTGAAGACAGGCTGGGTGAAAACGGATGGTAAATGGTACTACTTGGATGACCTAGGTGTCATGCAAACTGGATTTGTAAAAGTAGATGGTAGCTGGTATTACTTGAGTAGCTCAGGTGCTATGTTTACAGGCTGGGGTACAGACGGAAATAGATGGTTCTACTTTGATGGCTCAGGAGCTATGAAGACAGGCTGGTACAAGGAAAATGGCACTTGGTATTACCTTGACGAAGCAGGTATCATGAAGACAGGTTGGTTTAAAGTCGGACCGCACTGGTACTATGCCTACGATTCTGGAGCTTTGGCTGTGAGCACAACAACACCAGATGGTTACCGTGTAAATGGTAATGGTGAATGGGTAAACTAGGCAACTAATGAACAAATAGTCTGTTTCAATAGCTTTTTACAACAAAGTTGCAAAATGATATAACCTTAAAATGGGGAAGGCTAGTTTACCTTCTCCATTTTCTTGAAAGTTGTAAACAAAAAATCTACAATGCCTACCTACGTAGCACAGATGATTTCAGAGAATCGATTTATAAACAATAAGAAAACTCCCCCAAGCTATCCTGTCTAAGGCAGTCTATCTTGCAGATGGTCGGTCTTTGTGATAGAATAGCATAAAGTCCTTTTGAGGGGGAACTTGCTAGGAAATCCCCGAGCATTGTAACGGATGAACCACCCTCGCCTTTTTGTGAGGGTGGTTTTTCCTTTGTAAGCAGAAAATAAGAGAGAAAGAGTCTACATCATGTCGAGAATTGTCACCATTCATCCAGTCAAGGAAATCCATCGCTATGGTTTTGAGAGTACCCAAGTCTATCGATCGCGTATCGCACGACATCTAGGCTTAGACTACGTCCACCTCATGTCAAGTCCCCAGCTACGACCTGATTGGAAGAAAGATTTAATCAAGTTAGGATTTTTAGAAAAATAACTGATTTGCGTCCCTCATAGTTTTTCAGATATAGGCCATGCAGATTTATCAGTGAAACCAGAAAGTTTAACGCTAGCAGATGGAGATCAGGTTGAACTCAATGAAGACGGTTTTGTGGCCTCAGTTACCCTAGGAGATGGCTCGGGCAGATATTACTATACCAAGGGGCCCTTCTTGTTTGAAGATTTCAAGGAAAAGGAACTTCGTTGGTATCATGAAAATGGAGAATTGGCTCTGGAAGGACGCTTTATCGATCCCTTCAAAGACCCCTCTCCTGTAACCATCTTTTATCCAGAGTATATCTACCGCATAGGAGGAGAAATCCGTTCTGAAGAGGACTTGTTGGTTAAATTCCTAGCCAGATGGGCAAAACAAACTGACCTCTTCATCCGTGACCAACAAATCGTTCCCAAACCCAGCCTCTGGCGTTACATGGAAAACACGGACAAAAATTACTATGAAGTCGTCCATGAAAATGTCATGCGAGACTTACGCCTCGCCAATCTGCGCAAGGCAAACAAATATCTAGTCGCCAGTGAAGTGTTGACTGATACCTTGGCGAAACAAGGGTATGACACCAAGTTTTTACCACCAATGTTTATAGAAAAATTAGGTCAGCTAAGAAAAATCGGACCTGTTTTGGACTATTGCCTAGTGGGTCATATGGGAGAAGGCAAGAACGTTGAACTTGTCATTGAAGCCTTTATCGAACTCTACAAACGTGGCTCCAAGGCCCAGATTACCTTTTATGGTGGCTCAGAGGAACGTCTAGCAGAATTACAGAATCAATATGATCTTCCGCCAACCATTCACTTTAAAGGTATTGTCGATGAGGTGCCTTATCATCTGCACCAATGCTATCTGTCTGCAAGTTATACAGAGTTATTTGCTAATGCCTGTGTTGAAGCCTTGAGTCAAGGTTTGTTAGCCTTATTATCGGATGTGGATATCGCTCATGATTTCTATGCTAGCCAGTGCAATGCCATCAATTTGTTTAAAACCAAATCAGAGTTGATTCAAAAGATAGAAGAGATGGAACAGCCTGATTTTTATCTATTTAAATGAAAAAAATCCAGCCTCTCGCTATTCTCTGGAAAAAGTAGCTCAAATATACCGCGAACTATTAGATAGGAACTTCTAGGATGTTGTAAGTTGATCAATCTAGCTTTTCTTACTAGTCCAATACAATAGAAAATTAAAGGAATACTATATGAAAGCAAAATCTAAACCCACAGCCGTCATTTTGATTCGTTCGGGTTCACGCGGCTTAGTGGATAAAAATATCAAACCGCTTGCAGGCAAACCCTTGGTTTTCTATACCATAGAAGTCGCTCTAGCCTCCAAGCTATTTAGTGAAATCTGGGTTTCCTCAGACTCTCTAGCCTATCTAGAACTCTGTCGTCAAGCTTATCCAGAGATTTGTTGTGTCCATAGACCAAAAGAATTAGCCCTGGCAACAACCTCTAGCTTAGAAACCTTACGCGACTTTTTACAGCCCTTTGAGGAAGATCAGGTCTTTGTGAATCTACAGGTGACCTCACCCTTGAGAGAGGTGGAGCACCTCGTTGAGTCCTATCAACTCTACTGTCAGTCTGGGGCCGACCATCTGATTTCCTGTGTTAAAGCGGACAAGAGTCGTAGTCTTTACTTGCAGTTGGCGGAGTCGTCATTTATCCGTCCGCCTCAAGTTTCCAAGCACTATGCTCGGCAGAAAGAGCCTGTCTATTATTATCCCAACGGGAGTATCTGGATTTCTCGCAAGGACCTTTACCTACGAGATGAGACCTTTTACACAGATAAGACAGTAGCCTATGAAATGCCCAAACTCTATTCTTATGATATCGACGATGCCTTGGACTTTGAAGTCGTTGAGACCTTGCTACACCATCACCACCTAGGAGAATCAAAGAGATGAAACACCTCATCATTGCCACAACGCCCTTGCAGGCCAAGATTGCACAGCATATCAAAGGACTCTATCCTGATCAGGACTTTGTTAGCCTTTATGTCAGTCCTGTAAAAAATGCTCGTCAGGAGCATTATGCAAAGGATTTTGACCATGTTCATTATCCTCAGACGACAGAGGACTTGGCTCAGATTTGTCAGGAGCTGGCCGGCGACTATGACACCATCTTTTATGCTAGCTTTGACAATAGCTTGATTCTGGACTTGGTTGCTAGTTCAAACTACCAACACCTCATGAGTTTTGATGATGGCTATGCGGATATTTACCCTTTGGGAATGTATGCTCTCCCTCTTCAACCCAGTCAGGTGGGGCCTTTGGGTTTGACTAGAGATGACTTGATTGAGCGGACGGAAAAGCACTTTACTCTCTATCGCAGCGACTACCATGTCGTAGCTAGAGAAAAGCTTGTTTATCTGGAGCATTTTTTTGACCTGCCCCAAGCACCCGTTTCAAATGGTAAGACGGTTAAGGTCTTGTTGGGTCAAAAGTTCTCTGAAGAGGATGACCAAATCTCCATCCGCTTTATTAGTACCTATGCCAAGGCCTTAGCCATTGACCTCTATCTGCCTCATCCCAAGGAAACCTTCACTATTCCAAACGTGACTTACTTGGAGACGGAGCTGATCTTTGAAGATGTCCTAGCCCAACTCTTTCAAGAATACGAGTTCGTCCAGGTCTATCATTTTACTTCATCAGTCAGCCTCCACTTACAAGACCTGCCCCATGTGACCATCACAGGTATTTCCCTCCCCTACTATGAGGACCGTCAAAAAGAATTGCGACGCTTAGGTTGTCAGTTTGAAAGGGTTTCACTTGGCTGGTAGCATAAATATATATATTAGGAAATGTAAATCCATGCACTAGCTTGGATTTTTTATTGGGGTATTAAGTAGATGTTAGGTATATTGATAGAATCTAGTAAAAGTATGATTCATATGATATAATTCAGATTAGTAAATCTTTCTGATAAACAAGTACAGATAAATGAGTCGCGAAGGTTACCGTATATGATAGGAGATTGTTATGACTAAAATGGTTACAATACATCCAGGGCTCTGGCAAAGAGAGGTTAGAAAATATGGATTTGAATCATCCCAATTATCTAGAAAGAAAATTGCAGATTATTTAGGTTGGGGACATCTATATATTTTAACCCATCCTCAAGTTCGACCCGATTGGAAGGCTGGCTATGAACAAATAGGTTTTGAAAGGGATGAATTAGTGAGTGTAAGCCATTATCAATCAGATATTGGTCATGATGAATTAAGTATTCGCCCTTCTGATATCATTGATAGGTATCCTAATGGAAAAATGACTGTTGTTAATGGATTTGTGGCTAGCATTGAATTAGAAGATGAAACCCTATATTTTACTTCCGGATTATATTTAAAGAAAAATAAAAAAGAAGAACTGGAATGGTTAAATCGAGATGGTTCGACAGCAATGCGGGCACGGTACTATAAGCCAAGAGAAGAACCAAGTCCCATTTATATGATGGAGGACAATTATTTATATTATAAAGATGGAGAATGGTTAACCTATGAAGACTTATTGATTCAGGTATTAATCAGTCTTACAGATAAGAAAGACATCTTAATTCGAGATCAACATAACGTGGTGACTCCCAAATTATGGCGCTTTGTAGAAAATACAAACCGTCTCTATTGGGAATATATCCATGATAATGTATTGCTAAATCCAGCTCATAATCTAAGAAGAAAAACTAGATATTTAGTAGCGTCAGAAGTATTAACATCAATCTTGCAAGATTTAGGGTATCACGCACAATTTATGCCACCGATTTTTGCACCTCAAGTTTCCTCAGTAGTATTACAAAGAAGAAAGCCTAGTTCCTATTGTTATGTAGGGAATATGAGTAAGGTAAAAAGGGTAGAATGGATTATAGAAGCCTTTAGGAAGTTAGAACAAGAAGACCTACCTGTAGAGGTATTCTTATATGGTGGAGATATTGACAAATTGAAGAAAGAGTATCCGACTTTGCCATCTACCATTCATGTTGTTGGATATGTAGATGAGGTACCTTATTGGGAACATGATGGCTATATTTCAACTTCCCAAAAGGAATTATTTGCCAATGCCTGCGTTGAAGCCATGAGTTTTGGATTGATTCCCTTGCTTTCTAATGTTGAAATTGCTCATCAATATTATGCATCTAAGAACTCAGATATTTGCTTATATGATACACCAGAGGATTTAGCGCATCTTATCAAGTGTTTATATGAGACTGATAAAGAAATCGAGCTAGAAAATACAAGTAAGTTTGTGAATCGCTATTCAAAAGAACAAGTTTCTAAGAGATATTTATCACTCATGAACGCCTAAAAATGAAATAGATAATGAGATTTTATTGGATATCTTATTATCTATTTTTTTTAATTTCCTTTATGTATAATTGTTTGATAAAGGAAACTAAGAGTGATATACTAGTATAGTTAGTATAATTTTTTATAATGAGTAGAAAGAAATAAAAGGGAAAAGACCTTATGAAAAAAGATACAATTCAAAAATATTCATTACGTAAATATAAAGGAATTGGTGCAGCGTCTGTTTTATTAGGGATGATGGTTGTTGGAGCTAGTCCGGTATTGGCTGAAGAAACTACAAATACAGCTAATGAAACTACAGTAACACCTGCAAAAGATAATGTGAAAATGGAAACATTGAGTAATGGTGTGGGTAGTTATACAATGCCGAAAATGCATGTGTTTGATGGTTTGAATTATCATGCAACGGGGACAGAAGATGGATATGAAAGAAATCATCGCGAGAATGAAGGTAGAGCCAAATATAATTTAGACAGAGTTGAAAAGGAAACTATAAAAAAACAAGGAGAAGATAACTTTAAGGATTCAAAAATTTCTTATGTCACAAAAGAAGGCGAAGTGCTGAAAGAAGAATCTGATGTAGAAATTCCTGTTGGTGATAAACACCTTTCTAGTACTACTATGGATTATAAAATTCGTGGACTTTTTGGCAAACGTTATGAAGGAAATGTAGCAAATTTAACTAATGATGTTTTAAGTAAAATCAAAGAAGCTGATAAAGTTTTAGAAAAGAACGGAGAAAAATATCATAAGATTGATACAGAAGTAGATAAACATGAGGGGACTGCTAAGGAAACAACTTTCAATGATATTACAGTACATGCAAATCCTGGAAACTTGCATAATGAAGATGGAAGTATTCGCTATAACAATATTAAAGAAGGTAGTCGAGTTTGGTTAGTTTCTGAAACTGATGAAGGAAAATATGGGAAGTATGTTTTAGCCACAAAACCAACTACAGCCAATGATTCTTGGGCTGTTGAAACATTTAAACAAGGTGAAAATGATGCTAAAGATTTTACAAAAGAAAATATAACAACTGATGGTGGAATTAAGGAAGGAGATACTATATTAGTTGTTGAAAAAAATGAGGTAGCATTAAAAGAATCTGTTTCTACAGCAACGGAACAAGAAGCGTATACGGCGGGTGCATTTTTTAATGAGAAAGCATTAGAGGAAGGCTTAAATAATCTTTTAGATGAGAGATTAAGAGATTTAAAAGACGAAGATGTCACTAACTCTGAAAAAGAAAAGACATGGGAAGAAATCTATAAGGTTACATTAACAAATAAAAATGCAGTAGATAATAAGAATCGTCCTACTTATTCTGTACATCAGGAGTTTAATGGTTATATAAGAGAAAACGGAAAGTTTGTAAAATATAACGATGTGACAGAATATATAACTAAGCTAAAAGAAATGTTTGGCGAAAAAGAAATTACAGTAGGATGGAAAAATTCTCGAGATAAAGTAGAACCAAAATTTGTTGGAAATATTGAAGAGTTTAAAGACACTGCTAACTACGAGAGTGAAAAAGCAAATGTCACGAAGTTTAAAGAGGCTCATAAAGCAATTCAGTATGTCGACCAAGTTCCAACAAATGCAAATTTTGTAAAAAATGTGTTTGAAGTAAATGTAGATTTTAAACTAGGAGATAAGAGTACAGATTCTTATTATCCTAGTGAAGATCATGATTCTAATCAACCAGAAAAAACTTATTTAGCTTATAGATTTGGCTATTTTGGTTCGAAATATTATAGTGAAGATACTAGATATCAATATGGATTAGGCCAATTATATAAAGAATATGAAAAAGATGGAGTTCGATATAGAATTGCCGCACCTACGAAATATGAACAACATGCGTCAATATCTGAGCCTATTTATAGTGAAATTCATTATTACGACTTATACCAACCAACCCGTGCTTACCATATTAGTGATCAACTAACTAATGTTAAAAACATCTACGCTAAGGAAGAAACAGAAACTACTGAGAGTAAAGGTAGTGTCATTGTTAAGTATGAATTAGCAGATGGAACTTCTATTAAAGAAAGTACAGATGTTGTTAAAGATGCAGTGATATCTTCTACAGAAACTAAATATTACTTAAATAAGGATAATCAAAAAGTAGTAGTAGGAACACCAACGACAACAAACAAAGAGGTTTCATATGATGCTACAACGGTAAAACTACAAGAAATAACCAAAGATGGTAAAAAATATAAACTAGTAGGACTGAAAACAGGCTCTCCTACAGAAACAGGGAAAGTTGTTTCAGGAACTACTGAAATTACCTATGTCTATAAACTAGCAACTGGTGGAAATGTATTTGCAAAATACATGTTAGAAGGAACAACTACTGAAATAGCAGAAGGGAAAGTCTTAAAACAAGATGCTTCTATCGGGGATGAATATACGTCTGTTGCTCCTAAAGTAGGGACACTGCTTCAAAAAGATGGGAAAATTTATTTCTATAAAGGACATCGTGCTACTTCAGCGCCTGAAATAGGTACAGTTGATGAAAATGAAAAAACAGTTATTTATGACTTTTTAGAATACTTTAGTGAAAAAGGTGAACCAGAAGTACAGCCAGAGTTACCAGAAGGAGTTGTAAGTGAGAAGGGTGAACCGGAAGTACGACCAACATTACCAGAAGGAGTTGTAAGCGAGAAGGGCGAACCAGCGATTCATCCTGTAGCTCCATTATTGATTACTCGTCATATTATTATTGAATCGAATGAAGAACTCGTTCCAATTCAAATTGGTAAATTGGCTCCTAAATCTGATATCATATCGAAAAATGGTAAGAAATATCGATATACAATGACCCATGAAAAAGATGGCATTGTTACCCATTTGTATACTGAGTTAATAGGTGATGATGTAACGAAACCACAGAATCAAGAATACCTTCAGTCAAATTCTGTTAAGATTGATGAACCTACAAAACAAGAAGGTTCTCATCAAGATGAAGCGGTTGCCCAAGAAGAGGACAAGTCATCTTATGGGAAACACTCAGAATCTGGGGAAGAGTTACCTCAAACAGGACAAGCTGAACTTCCTAACACTGGTACAGAAGCCAACGCTAGCTTAGCAACATTTGGACTTTTAGGTGTCTTGAGTGGATTTGGACTTGTTGCTCGCAAGAAAAAAGAAGACTAATTCTAATTAGATTTTCTGACAAGAAAAAGGAGTAGGATATCATATCCGCTCCTTTTCTTTTTGGGTTGAGATGAGAGTCATCTTAGAGTTGGTAAAAATTTTCAATGGTTTGATTGTCAATTCTCTGTAGATTTTCTTGGTTTAGTGTCATATAGGCAAGATGACAGAATTATAATCTATAAGTTGCCTAGCTTGACTTTCTTGATGGAAATTATATAATAATTGTAATAAAAAATATTACAACAAGAAGAGGACCATTTATGACATATGAATACAAGAGCCACATTTATCTGGCAGAGGCAGTTTTGAATGTAAAGGATTTGGCAAGTCAAACTGCCTTTTATCAGCAAGTTATTGGTTTAGAAATCTTATCTCAGACTGAGACAGAGGTTATTCTAGGTCTTGGTGGAAAAGCCTTGGTTCAGCTGATTCAAACACAAGAGATCGGAGAAGTAAGGGAACATTATGGCCTTTACCATCTGGCTATTCTCTTGCCCACACGCAAGACTTTGGCTGATGTCTTGAAACACTTGACTGATTTACAGATTCCTCTTGTCGGCGGTGCAGACCATGGTTACAGTGAGGCCATTTACTTGGAAGATTTGGAGGGAAACGGCATTGAACTCTATCGAGATAAACCAGTTTCCAAATGGGACATTCGAGAAGATGGGCGTATTATCGGGGTGACGGAGGCTCTTGCGGCGCAGGACATCTATGAGTTGGGGGAAAGAGTAGAGCCCTTTTTCCTAGCAGAAGGTACGAGAATGGGGCATATTCATCTTTCCGTCAAGGATAGTCGAAAGTCCAGCCAGTTTTATCAAAAGGTGTTAGGGCTAGAGGATAAATTTAGTGTGCCTAGCGCTAGTTGGATTGCAGCTGGGGACTACCATCATCATTTAGCAGTCAACGAATGGGGTGGAAAAAATCTGGCTCCACGTAAGCAAGGCTTGCCAGGCTTAGCCTATTATGTCATTGAAGTCGCACATAAAGAAGAACTGTTAACGATTGCCCAGCGAGCACAAGAAGTTGATGCACCAGTTAAGTGGCTGACATCTAGCCAGCTGGAAGTTACAGATCCAGACGGAATTGTGACCCGTATTCGTTTAGCAAGATAGGCAAGATGTGATGAAAATCAAAGCATAAACTGTAGAAAGTACCCCTTATTCTAGTCAGATATGTAGAAAATTTGATATGATAGTAGGGAATAAGGAGAAGAATACAATGACCAGTGAATACCAGAAAATGATAGCAGGCGAATCCTATCATCCGTTTGACTCTGAGTTGCGGACCTTGGCTCAGGCTTCTCGCCAAAAACAGGCTGCCTTTAACAAGGAAGAAGATCCCTTGAAGGGGGCGGAGATTATCAAGACTTGGCTTGGTTCGACTGGGAAAAATCTCTATATCAATCCACGCCTGGTGGTCGATTATGGGGTTAATATCCATCTAGGAGAAAATTTTTATTCTAATTGGAACTTGACCATGCTGGATGTTTGCCCGATTCGCATCGGAGACAATGCTATGATTGGCCCCAACTGTCAGTTCTTGACTCCCCCCATCCACTAGATCCGCAGGAACGCAATTCAGGGGTTGAATACGGCAAACCTATTACTATCGGTGACAATTTCTGGGCAGGAGGTGGTGTCATTGTCCTTCCGGGAGTGACACTGGGAAATAACGTAGTGGCTGGAGCGGGGGCTGTGATTACCAAGTCCTTTGGAGACAATGTTGTTCTAGCTGGTAATCCCGCGCGCGTGATTAAGGAGATACCTGTGGAATAGAAGTAGAAAGGAACAGGGGGGTGTTATTTCTTTTTATAGGTTCCATTATCTTTTACCCAGCTCACATTTACCTACTCTATATTTTAGCAAGTTTGTTTCATTAAGCAATTTTAAAGCATCTCTAACTGAGATGCTTTTTTCTCCTCAGTTCATCAGTTTCCTCCTTGACACTCGGTCAGTTTTTGATACAATAGTACAAAATTAGAGGAGGTAGCCTATGATTCAGAAACATGCGATTCCTATTTTAGAGTTTGATGACAATTCTCAGGCTGTCATCATGCCTGATCACGAGGGGCTGGATATGCACTTGCCAAAGAAGTGTGTCTATGCTTTTTTAGGTGAGGAGATTGACCGCTATGCGAGGGAAGTCGGGGCGGACTGTGTCGGAGAATTCATTTCTGCCACCAAGTCCTATCCAGTCTATGTTATCAACTACAAGGGTGAGGAGATCTGTCTGGCTCAGGCTCCTGTCGGCTCCGCTCCAGCAGCCCAGTTTATGGATTGGTTGATTGGCTATGGTGTGGAGCAGATTATCTCTACAGGTACCTGTGGTGTGTTGGCTGATATAGAAGAAAATGCCTTTTTAGTCCCTGTTCGTGCTCTGCGAGATGAAGGAGCCAGTTATCACTATGTGGCACCTTCTCGTTATATGGAAATTCAGACAGAGGCTATTACTGCTATTGAGCGAGTTTTGGAGGCCAGAGGGATTCCCTATGAAGAAGTCATGACCTGGACGACAGATGGTTTTTACCGAGAAACGGCTGAAAAGGTGGCTTATCGCAAGGAAGAAGGCTGTGCTGTTGTGGAGATGGAGTGTTCGGCGCTTGCGGCAGTAGCCCAACTGCGAGGGGTTCTCTGGGGTGAATTGTTGTTCACAGCTGACTCCTTAGCAGACTTGAATCAGTACGATAGTCGTGACTGGGGTTCAGAAGCTTTCGAGAAGGCCTTGGAACTCTGTCTTGAGATAGCCTTTCAGTTCTAGCTACTCTCCTTCTTTTTATGGTACAATGGATGTATGTTATTCAAATTATTTGTGAAAAAAATTGAGAGAGCCTTAGGTGGACTTTCGCCAGCTCGTCGGATTTTTTTAAGTTTCGCTGGAGTTATTTTTATAGGCTCTCTTCTTTTGAGTTTGCCTTTTGTTCAGGCAAATGGTTCTCAGGCCACTTATTTTGACCATCTTTTTACGACGGTGTCCATGGTCTGTGTGACTGGCCTCTTTACGCAACCGGTGGCTACGACCTATAATGTCTGGGGCCAGCTGATTTGTATGCTCTTGATACAGATTGGTGGTCTGGGGCTCATGACCTTTATCGGGGTCTTTTATATTCAGGGGAAGCAAAAGCTCAGTCTTCGCAGTCGTGAAACTATTCAGGAAAGCTTCAGTTACGGGGAGACTCGGTCGTTGAGGGCTTTTATACGATCCATCTTTTTGACGACTTTTCTGGTGGAGGGCTTGGGCGCCTTTCTGCTAAGTTTCCGTTTTATTCCTGAGTTCGGCTGGGGACGGGGCATTTTTACCTCTATCTTCTTAGCTATTTCAGCCTTTTGTAATGCTGGCTTTGATAATTTTGGCAGTAGCAGTTTAGTGGCTTTTCAGACAGATCCCTTGATCAATCTGGTCATTGCTTGCTTGATTATCACAGGTGGTCTTGGCTTTATGGTCTGGTTTGACTTGGCAACCCAGTTTGACAATAAGAAAAAACGCCGTCTGCGTTTCCACACCAAGTTGGTCCTCTTCTTGACTGCAGGGATTTTACTGTTTGGGACAGTATCCACACTCTTTACGGAGTGGCACAATCCAGGAACTATTGGCAATCTCAGTGTTCCAGAGAAAGTGCTGGTTAGCTTTTTCCAAACCGTCAGCATGAGAACGGCTGGTTTTGCTTCTATTGACTATACCCAAGCTCGGCCTGTGACCTTATTTATCTATATCCTACAGATGTTTCTGGGTGGGGCGCCTGGTGGGACGGCTGGGGGTCTCAAGATTACGACTTTCTTTGTCTTGTTGGTCTTTGCGCGTAGTGAATTGCTGGGCTTACCTCATGCCAATGTGGCGCAGAGAACCATTGAGACTCGCACAGTCCAAAAATCCTTTAGTGTCTTCATTATCTTTTTGATGACCTTCTTGTTGGGCTTGATGTTGTTGGGAATTACAGCAGAAGGAACACCGCGATTTATCTACCTCATGTTTGAGACCATTTCAGCTCTTGCGACAGTTGGGGTAACGGCAAATCTGACGCCAGAATTGGGCAAGCTAGCTCTTAGCATTGTCATGGTGCTCATGTTTATTGGCCGTATCGGTCCCTTGACCTTGCTGGTTAGTCTAGCGGATTACCAGCCTGATAAGAAAGATTTGATTCAGTATATGAAGGCATATATTAGTATTGGATAAGAAAGGAAGAACTATGTCAGATCGTACGATTGGAATTTTAGGTTTGGGGATTTTCGGGAGTAGTGTCCTGACGGCCCTAGCCAAGCAAGATATGAATATCATTGCCATCGATGACCACGCCGAGCACATCAATCAATTTGAGCCTGTTTTGGCGCGTGGTGTAGTTGGCGATATTACAGATGAGGAACTCCTCAGAACGGCAGGAATTGATACCTGTGATACAGTTGTAGTGGCAACAGGGGAAAATCTGGAGTCGAGTGTGCTTGCAGTCATGCACTGTAAGAGTTTGGGGGTACCAAGGGTTATTGCCAAGGTCAAAAGCCAGACAGCTAAGAAGGTGCTGGAAAAAATCGGTGCTGACTCGGTGATTTCGCCTGAGTATGAAATGGGGCAGTCTCTAGCGCAGACCATTCTCTTTCATAATAATGTTGATGTCTTTCAGCTGGATAAAAATGTGTCTATCGTGGAGATGAAAATTCCGAGTGTCTGGGCAGGTCAAAGCCTGAGCCAGCTAGGTCTACGTGGCAAATACAATCTCAATGTCCTAGGATTTCGTGAACAAGAAAATTCACCGCTGGATGTCCAGTTTGGACCTAATGACCTCTTGAAGGCAGGTGCCTATATCTTGGCAGTCATTAACAACCAGTATCTAGATGACTTAGCAGAATTAAATTCGTAAGGAGGGGATTCCCCTCTTTTTTGATGTCCAAGATAGCAGATAGAGAGAAACCTGTATTCCAAATGAGACCAGAACCCCTTGTATTCTAGTAAAAGTCCTTCAAAAACGGGACTTTATGGTAAAATAGAGAGAAGTGACAAGAGAGAGTAATACTCTTCGAAAATCTCTTCAAACCACGTCAACGTCGCCTTGCCGTAGATATCATAGGTATAGGTAACTGACTTCGTCAGTCTTATCCACAACCTCAAAACCGTGTTTTAGCTGACTTCGTCAGTTCTATCTGCAACCTCAAAGCAGTGCTTTGAGCAACCTTCGGCTAGTTTCCTAGTTTGCTCTTTGATTTTCATTGAGTATAAGAAAAAATCAGTCCCCTAAAGGAGTAGATCATGAAATTATTGTCTATCGCCATCCCTAGCTATAATGCCGCAGCCTATCTTCATTACTGTGTGGAGTCGCTAGTGATTGGTGGTGAGCAAGTTGAGATTTTGATTATCAATGACGGGTCTCAGGACCAGACTCAGGAAATAGCTGAGCGTTTAGCTAGCAAGTACCCTAGCATTGTTAGAGCCATCTATCAGGAAAATAAAGGCCATGGCGGTGCGGTCAATCGCGGCTTGGCGGAGGCTTCTGGACGTTATTTTAAAGTAGTTGACAGTGATGACTGGGTAGATCCTCGTGCTTACCTAAAAATTCTTGAAACCTTGCAAGAACTAGAGAGCGAGGGTCAGGAAGTTGATGCCTTTGTGACTAATTTTGTCTATGAAAAGGAAGGTCAGTCTCGTAAGAAGAGTATGAGTTACGAGTCAGTTTTACCTATCCAGCAGATTTTTGGTTGGGACCAGGTCGGAAATTTCTCAAAAGGCCAGTATATCATGATGCACTCGCTGATTTACCGGACAGATTTGTTGCGAGCGAGTCAGTTCCAACTACCTGAGCATACCTTTTATGTCGATAATCTCTTCGTCTTTACCCCCCTTCAGCAGGTCAAGACCATGTACTATCTACCTGTCGATTTCTATCGTTATTTGATTGGACGTGAGGACCAGTCTGTCAATGAGCAAGTGATGATTAAGCGCATTGACCAGCAACTCAAGGTTAATCGACTCTTGGTAGACCAGCTTGATTTGTCCCAAGTGAGCCATCCCAAAATGCGAGAATATCTGCTGAATCATATTGAAATCACGACGGTAATTTCCAGTGCCTTGCTCAACCGAGCAGGCACAGCAGAGCATCTTGCCAAAAAACGGGAGCTGTGGACCTATATTCAGCAGGAAAATCCAGAGGTCTTTCAGGCCATTCGCAAGACCATGCTCAGCCGTTTGACCAAACATTCGGTCTTGCCAGCCCGCAAACTTTCCAATGTTGTCTATCAAATCACCAAGTCTGTTTATGGATTTAATTAATATAAGTATTTTATAAGAGGGATTTAAGAAAAATTTTAACTTTTTCTTAATCCTTTTTAATTTTAGGAGATTATACTAGAGTCATCAAATAAAGAAAAACTCTAAGGAGAATCCTATGAAATTCAATCCAAATCAAAGATATACTCGCTGGTCTATTCGCCGTCTTAGTGTCGGTGTTGCCTCAGTTGTTGTAGCCAGTGGCTTCTTTGTCCTAGTTGGCCAACCAAGTTCGGTACGTGCTGATGTGGTCAATCCAACCCCTGCTCAAGTTGTGCCAGACGCTGCTTCAGTGAGTGAAAAGAGTGACTTACCAGCAGAACTTCTCAAAGAAGCAGTCGATACAGCTCTCCCTTCAGAACAGGCAGACTCAACATCTAAAGCAAGCTTGGATACTACAAACTCTCCAGAGAAAGCGGATGTGGCTGCTAAAGACCAAGTAGTGGCACCAAAAGAAGAAGGGCAAGCAAAACCAGAGTCTAAGAAAGAAACAGAAGATGCGGTTAAACCTGCGACAAATCCTGCGCCTGCAGTTATTGGACAAGACCGTGAAGCAAGTGAAGCTCAACCAGCAACTACCCCAGCTGAAGTACAAAAAGGCGTGGCCGACAATACCAAAGACACGGTAGACGTCCCAGCCACTTACTTGGACAAAGCCAATTTCCCTGGTCCATTCACAGCTGGCGTCAATCAAGTTATTCCATACGAATTCTTCGCTGGTGATGGTATGTTGACTCGTCTTATCTTGAAAGCATCCGACAAGGCTCCATGGTCAGACAACGGTTCAGCTAAAAATCCAGCCCTTCCACCAGTAGAGAAGTTGGGCAAAGGCCTTTACTTCTATGAAGTAGATTTGGCAGGTACCCAAGGAAAATCTGATAAAGAGCTTCTAGATCTCTTGAAAAAAAACGGCACTCAAAGCTATAAAGCTACCATCAAAGTGTACGGTGCTAAAGACGGCAAGGCAGATTTGAACAATCTTGTAGCGACTAAAAATTTGGATGTCAACTTGAACGGCTTAACCACTCCAGCCGAAGTACAAAAAGGCGTAGCCGACAATACCAAAGATACGGTAGACGTTCCAGCATCTTACCTGGACAAGGCCAACTTCCCAGGCCCATTCACAGCTGGCGTTAACCAAGTTATTCCATACGAATTCTTCGCTGGTGACGGTATGTTGACTCGCCTCATCTTGAAAGCCTCTGATAAGGCTCCATGGTCAGACAACGGAACAGCTAAAAATCCCGCTCTTCCACCAGTAGAAAAATTGGGCAAAGGCCTTTACTTCTATGAAGTGGACTTAGCAGGTACTCAAGGCAAATCAGATAAAGACTTGTTAGACTTGTTGAAACAAAATGGCACACAAAGCTATAAAGCTACTATCAAAGTGTACGGTGCGAAAGATGGCAAGGCTGATTTGACTAATCTTGTAGCGACTAAAAATTTGGATGTCAACTTGAATGGTTTAACTACCCCAGCTGAAGTACAAAAGGGTGTAGCCGATAATACTAAAGACACGGTAGACGTTCCAGCTACATACTTGGACAAAGCCAACTTCCCTGGTCCGTTCACAGCTGGCGTTAACCAAGTCATTCCATATGAATTCTTCGCTGGTGACGGTATGTTGACTCGTCTTATCTTGAAGGCCTCAGACAAGGCTCCATGGTCCGACAATGGTTCAGCTAAAAATCCAGCTCTCCCACCAGTAGAGAAATTGGGCAAAGGCCTTTACTTCTACGAAGTGGATTTGGCTGGCACTCAAGGCAAATCAGACAAAGACTTACTTGACCTCTTGAAACAAAACGGCACTCAAAGCTACAAGGCAACCATCAAAGTGTATGGTGCAAAAGATGGCAAGGCCGATTTGAGCAATCTCGTAGCGACTAAGAATTTGACAGTGAACTTGAATGGACATCAGTCTCTTACTCCGATGCAATCAGGCTTCGTCCCATCTTCTAATGGTTCAGCTATGCCGGCCCCAATGATGAATAGTCATCAAGATGCGTCTAAGATGAACGCTCAAATGCCAAGTGCCAATCAAGATGAGATGAAATCTAAAATGTCAGCTGCTAGCCAGGATAAGATGATGCCTAGCAAAGAGCAGGACAAAACCATGAATGCTAGTCAGCCTATGGCAACACCAAGCATGAAACAAGATCAAGCTACAGCAACCTCAAGCAAAATGTCTGATGAAGGCAAGGTAGCATCTAATAACAAGGTGTCAAGTCCAATGATGGCTGATCAAATGAAAGACCAAAAAGACATGCTTCCATATACTGGTGAAGCCCAAACATCAATGGCTACTCTTGGATTCTTTGGACTCGCCTTGGCAGGACTATTAGGTGGACTCGGTTTGAAAGCTAAAAAAGAGGAAAATGACTAGTCTAGCTACAGACTTTCTATCTAGGATTTGAAAAATCCAGATAGCGATTAGAATGTTCGTAAAGAGATTAAAATAGTGTTATACTATTGTGGTATAGCACTGTTTTTTTCAAAGGAGAGACAGATGGGAAAGACAATTTTACTCGTTGACGACGAGGTAGAAATCACAGATATTCATCAACGCTATCTGGTTCAGGCAGGATATCAGGTTTTGGTGGCCCATGATGGGGTAGAGGCTTTAGAAATCTTCCAGCGAAAACCAATTGATTTGATTATTACAGATATCATGATGCCTCGGATGGATGGTTATGATTTGATTAGTGAGGTTCAGTATCAATCTCCAGATCAGCCTTTTCTCTTTATCACGGCTAAGACCAGTGAGCAGGATAAGATTTATGGCCTGAGCTTAGGGGCAGATGACTTTATTGCCAAGCCCTTTAGCCCTCGTGAGCTGGTTTTGCGTGTCCACAATATCTTGCGTCGCCTTCATCGTGGAGGTGAGACAGAGGTCGTCAGTCTCGGGGATTTACGGATGAATCACGGTAGTCATGAGGTTCAAGTCGGAGATGTGGCGCTTGATTTGACAGTCAAATCCTTCGAACTTCTATGGCTTTTAGCCAGCAATCCAGAGCGCGTTTTCTCTAAGACAGACCTCTATGAAAAGGTCTGGCAGGAAGACTATGTAGATGATACCAATACCTTGAATGTTCATATTCATGCTCTGCGACAGGAGTTGGCTAAACATGCCAGCGCAGAAACGCCTACTATAAAAACTGTCTGGGGTTTGGGCTACAAAATTGAGAAAGCACGAGGTAGTCAATGAAATTAAAAAGTTATATTTTAGTGGGGTATGTCATTTCAACACTCCTAACGATTATCGTGGTTTTTTGGGCTATCCAGCGAATGCTAATTGAAGAAAGAGAGATTTATTTCCTAGTGGGTATGACTTTCGTGGCTAGTTTTGTTGGTGCTGGGATTAGTCTCTTTCTTCTGTCGCCAGTCTTTACATCATTGGCTAAACTTAAGGAACATGCCAAGCGGGTAGCAGACAAGGACTTCCCCTCAAATCTGGAGGTTCAAGGCCCTGTAGAATTTCAGCAATTAGGCCAAGCTTTTAATGAAATGTCCCATGATTTGCAGGCGACATTTGATTCCTTGGAAGAAAGCGAACGAGAAAAGGGCTTGATGATTGCCCAGCTATCGCATGATATCAAGACTCCCATTACTTCGATTCAAGCGACGGTAGAAGGGATTTTGGACGGAGTTATCAAGGAAGGAGAGCAAGCTCATTATCTAGCAACTATTGGACGTCAGACGGAAAGACTCAATAAACTGGTTGAAGAGTTGAATTTTTTGACCCTAAACACAGCTAGAAATCAGGTGGAAACTGCCAGCAAGGACAGTATTTTTCTGGATCAGCTCTTGATTGAGTGCATGAGTGAATTTCAGTTCTTGATTGAGCAGGAGGAGCGAGATGTCCATTTGCAGGTAATCCCAGAGTCTGCTCGGATTGAGGGGGATTATGCTAAACTTTCTCGTATCTTGGTGAATCTGGTCAATAATGCTTTTAAATACTCAGCTCCTGGAACTAAGTTGGAAGTGGTAGCTAAGCTGGAAAATAACCAGCTTTCAATCAGTGTGACCGATGAAGGACAGGGGATTGCCCCAGAGGATTTGGAGAATATTTTCAAACGCCTTTATCGTGTAGAAACTTCGCGTAATATGAAGACAGGTGGTCATGGCTTAGGACTTGCGATTGCGCGTGAATTGGTCCATCAATTGGGTGGGGAAATTACAGTCAGTAGCCAGTACGGCCTAGGAAGCACCTTTACCCTCCTTCTCAATCTCTCTGGCAGTGAAAATAAAGCTTAAAACCCCTTTACAAATCTAGCCATTCATGGTAGAATGGATTTTGTGCGAAATATCAGCAGGAAAGCATGAAGCTCGTCAACAGGTGTCTTATGATAAGTAACCTTGGCTGTTTAGGCGAAGGGCATCTGCACGAATCAGGGCTTTCTAAGTGACTATTTCCACCGAAATATTATTTATATCAGGAGGACATTCACATGTCACGTTATACAGGACCATCTTGGAAACAAGCTCGTCGCCTTGGCCTTTCACTTACAGGTACAGGTAAAGAATTGGCACGTCGTAACTACGTACCAGGACAACACGGACCAAACAACCGTTCGAAATTGTCAGAATACGGTTTGCAATTGGCTGAAAAACAAAAACTTCGTTTCACTTACGGTGTAGGTGAAAAACAATTCCGTAACTTGTTCGTACAAGCTACAAAAATCAAAGGCGGAATCCTAGGTTTCAACTTCATGCTTCTTTTGGAACGTCGTTTGGATAACGTTGTTTACCGTCTTGGTCTTGCGACTACTCGTCGTCAAGCTCGTCAATTCGTAAACCACGGTCACATCCTTGTTGACGGAAAACGCGTTGATATCCCATCATACCGTGTAACTCCAGGTCAAGTGATCTCAGTTCGTGAAAAATCATTGAAAGTTCCAGCTATCCTTGAAGCAGTAGAAGCTACTCTTGGACGTCCAGCATTCGTATCATTCGACGCTGAAAAATTGGAAGGTTCATTGACTCGCCTGCCAGAACGCGACGAAATCAACCCAGAAATCAACGAAGCACTTGTCGTTGAATTCTACAACAAAATGCTTTAATTTTAAGAAATATCTTACAGAAAGCCTACAACAGTGGGCTTTTTGCTTTGTCTTAAAATGTTGATTTCTGGGTTTGTCATCATTTTTGTCCCCCCTTTATAAAGAAATGAAGTAGCGTTGATGATATGAATTCGGTGTAATCTAATGCTTTTGCTCTCTTAACTTAAAGTAGTCTAGTGTTAATATGCTAGAAGTATTATCTTCCCTTTATAATCGATTTGTCTATATCTTATTTCAATCTACTATATTATTTCTTGAATGTTTTATATTCTTGACTTTTAAGCCTAGATTTATTATCGAAGGAATATTTATTAATTTTGTCAACCTAGCTTCTTGTCAATATTGAATAAAAGTACTATAATATAGGCTGGGATATTTTATTCTGAGTAGTATCATTAAAATTATAGTATCCCTTATCTTGTACACAATATTCTTAGAAGATGAAGGAAAAAGGAGTTTCTATAGATGGGAAAGAAGAAATCTATGAGTCGTGTTGAGCGTTTGCATCGTGAGAAGGTGACGCGTTATTCTATTCGTAAGGTCAGCTTTGGTGCAGCTAGTGTAGCAGTGGCTGCCTTGTTTATGTTTTTAGGAAATGGGGCAGTAGCTGCGGCAGAGCTAAGTGTGACTCCGGATACTAGCGGAAAGGAAATTCTAAACCTTCCATCTGAAGCAGAGACTCTGAACAAGGAAGCTTTAACAAACTTGATTGAAGAAATTGAAGGAAAGTTTGCTAAAGGCATATACGCTAGTAAAACAGAAGATAGTGTGAATCAATTAAAAACAGCCTTAGATGAAGCTAAGTCTGTATTAAACAATGCAAAAACACAAGAAGAGTTAACTAGAGCCTATAATAAGCTTGTTACAGTAACTACACAGCTAAAAACAAAACCAGAAGAGAAAAAAGAAGCACCAGCTGTAGATACAACAAATGGTAAAGCTACTGTAAGTAAAGTAGCAACAAATACTGAGAAATCTTCAGAATCTAACTCGATTGCAAACTCAGGTTCTAGAGATGAACGTAATGGAAAAGAAATTAATAAAGCAAATGCTTTCCGTACAGATGCGGCTACAACGGATACAGATCCTGCTGCGAACCAAACTTATACAGCGCCTACAGCAGATGCAGATTTAAATACTTTAGTTAAAGCATTATTAGCATTAGATCCTACAGTTGAAAATAATTCAAAACTTTCACAAAATATGGATAGTTTAGGTGATAGTAAGGAAGTAGCAAAAGGTACTGTAAAAGAAATTACTGAGTTCGGAGGATGGACAGCAGTAGATGGAGGAGTATTCGCTATTGCTAGAAGAACCGAAGAAGGTGTATACCCTCTTGAGACTATCAATTCAACACTAGACGATACTGTTTGGTTGCAAGAACAAGCATTTGATAGAGATACTGAGTATACTTTATTATTATCAAAGAGTAGAACTAGAAGCAATAGAGATGAAGTTGTTTATGATAATAGCGTTTATAAACCAACTGGTGAAGGTGGAGGAATTACAAAAAATCTTGCGAGATATAAAGGGATTGAAAAAACATTTACAGCCTATTCTACTAAAGAAGGTTCAGATGTAATTGTTAAGTTTAAACCTGGTTATGTTGGAGATAGTGAAGGTAAAAAAGCTAGATATAAAGTAGAAGTGTATAGTATCGAAGGTACTACAGAAACAAAGATTTATGAGACGACTTTTGATCCTTCTAAAAATATAAATGATGCTAAACAGATTGTAACAGCAGCTAAAGATGGAACGAATAGAGCAAAAATTAAAATTTCAGATAGTAGTAATTCGACTACAATAGATTCAGGTGTTGATCATACTGTACGTAAGAATTTCATTGGTAAAAGGGAAGCTGAAAAATTAATGGCACAACCTGGGAATAAACCAAATGGAACTGCTGGAACATTTACGAGTAAGCCTATTGCATTACCTCAAGGTGCAGACCATTACAAGGTTAGAGTAAGTTTAGCAGACCAAGATAAAACAGGGATGAGTTATCAAGCTTGGGATGATAAATATTCAGTGCCTGTTACAGGAGCTGACTTCTCAATTGCGCAAGATACAAGTAATGTAGCAAGAAATCTTTTACAAAGAATTTATGATAAATTAAAAGCTACAGAATCAGCAGATAAAAATGGTAAAACTTCTCAAACCATTCAAGACTATGAAGCAGAATTAGAAAAAGTTAAAACACTATTAGCAAATCCTGCTGCTAGAACACCTAATTTCAAGCAAGCTTTACAAGATTTGTTAGCTAAACAATCAGGTTTGAAAACTGATAAAACAGGATTAACGAATTCAAAAGCTGAATTAGATGCCTTAGTGAATGAAGATCCAACACCTGGAAAAACAACTGATACTGCAAAAGCATATAATGCTGCAAAAGAAGCAGCAAAAACTGAAATAGCAGCAGCTTTAACAGTTATTAATGATGAAAATGCAACACCAGAACAAGTATCTGCAGCTTTAGAGAAAGTAAATGCCAAAAAAACAGCTTTACAACAAGCTAAAGATGGCTTAATCGAAGCAGCAACAGCAGAAGAAAAAGCTAAATTAAAAGAAGATGCAGATTCATTAGTAAAAGCTGATACTACAGGTAAAACGCCAAAAAGCATTGAAGCTTACAATACAAAATATGAAGCGATAAAAGCACAATTAGAAGCAGCAAAAACAGAAGCTGCCGCAGTGTTAGTAAAAGAAAATAATGCATCTAAAGCAGAAGCAAAAGCAGCTCAAGCGAAAGTAGATGCAGCAAAAGCGGAATTAACAAAAGCCGCAGAATTATTAGTTAATAAAGCTGATAAAACAGAGTTAACACAAGCAAAAGAAGCGTTAAGCACTTTAACAACAGAAACAGATCCAACAACAGGAAAAACTGCAGATAGTGCAAAAGCCTATAACGATGCGAAAACAGCTGCACAAGAAGCGATTAAAGAAGCAGAAACAGTAATTGCTGACGAAAACGCAACACCAGAACAAGTGACAGCAGCTTTAAACAAAGTAAACGAGAAAAAAACAGCTTTACAACAAGCTAAAGATGGTTTAATTGAAGCAGCAACAGCAGAAGAAAAAGCTAAATTAAAAGAAGATGCAGATCTATTAACAAAAGCTGATGAAACAGGTAAAACACCAGATAGTATCGCAGCTTATGAAAGAAAATATGAAGAATTAAAAGCACAATTAGAAGCAGCAAAAGCGGAAGCAGACAAAGTTTTAGCAAAAGGCAATAATGCAACAAAAGAGGAAGTTAAAGTCGCTCAAGCAAAAGTAGATGCAGTGAAAACGGAATTAGAAACTGCTAAAAATCTTCTTGTAGAAGCTGCAACTACAGAAGAAAAAACAAAATTAAAAACAGACTCTGATGCATTGAAAAAAGCTGATACAACTGGTAAAACAGCAGATAGTATTAAAGCATATGAAGCAGAATTTGAAAAATTAAAAGCTCAATTAGAAGAGGCAAAAGCAGAAGCAGACAAAGTTTTAGCAAAAGGCAATAATGCAACAAAAGAAGAAGTTAAAGCTGCTCAAGCAAAAGTGGATGCAGCGAAAACAGCTTTAGATAAAGCAGCAGAATCATTGAAAGATCTTGATAGAGATGCTGCTAAAAAAGAAATTGCAGATGCTGCTAAAAAAGCGACGGATGCTATTGAAGCTAGTACAAGCTTAACGCCAGAACAAAAGGCAGACGAAAAAGCAAAAGTAGCTAAAGAAGCAACAGATGCAACAGATGCTATTGATAATGCAACAACTGAAGAGGGTATCAACTCTGCAAAAGAAAATGGAAAACTAGCTATCGAAAAAGAAGCAGCAATTACAGCTATTAGTGCTGAAAAAGCAGCAAAAGAACAAGAAATCGATAATAATACTAAGTTATCCGATGAAGAAAAAGCTGCAGCCAAAGCAGAAGTAGCCAAAGCCGCAATCGAAGCAGTAGAAGCCATCCAAAAAGCAGATACACAAGACGCAGTGGACGCAGCAAAAGCAAAAGGTGAAGCAGCGATTAAAGCAGTGAATCCAGTTGGAAAAGAAAAAGCATTAGATGCGATTCAAAAAGCAGCAGAAGAAAAAATTGCAGAAATCGATAAGAATGATAAATTATCAGCTGACGAAAAAGCCGCAGCCAAAGCAGAGGTAGCTAAGGCAGCAATCGAAGCAGTAGAAGCTATCCAAAAGGCAGATACACAAGACGCAGTAGAAGCAGCTAAAACAAAAGGCGAAACAGCGATCAAATCAGTAAATCCAGTTGGCAAAGAAAAAGCATTAGATGCGATTCAAAAAGTAGCAGAAGAAAAAATTGCAGAAATCGATAAGAATGATAAATTATCAGCTGACGAAAAAGCCGCAGCCAAAGCAGAGGTAGCTAAGGTAGCAATTGAAGCAGTAGAAGCCATCCAAAAGGCAGAAACGCAAGAAGCTGTAAATGCTGCACAAACAAAAGGCGAAACAGCGATCAAATCAGTAAATCCAGTTGGCAAAGAAAAAGCCTTGGAAGCAATCAAAGCGACAAGAGATGCCAAGTTAGCAGAAATTGCTAAGGCTACTGGTTTATCAGCTGAGGAAAAAGCTGCAGCCAAAGCAGAGGTAGCAAAAGCCGCTATCGAAGCAGTAGAAGCCATCCAAAAAGCAGCAACGCAAGAAGCTATAAATGCTGCACAAGCAAAAGGTGAAGCAGCAATTAAAGCAGTGAATTCAATTGGCAAAGAAGCTGTAAATGAAGCCAAAGCAGCGGTAGAAGCTGCTGCAGCTGAAAAAATTGCAAGTATTAAAGCAAATCCAAACTTATCAGCTGAAGAAAAAGCAAAAGCAATTGCTGAAGTTGAACGCTTAAAACAAGCAGCATTAAATGCCATTGATAAAGCAACAACAAAAGCTGAACTTGATAAAGCTTTACGTACTTTCTTATATCAGTTAGATTTAGAATCATTAGTTTATGATCGCCCAACTTTCGACCTTGAAGCATACATCCAAGCATCTATTACTGGAGTTGTAAAAGTTGAACGTGGGAAAGCCATTACTCAAGCTGATATCATTACTAAACTAAGCTTACCAGAGAATGTTACAGTGATTAGTATAGACTTACCTGATACAAATACATTAGGTGATAAGTTTGCTAAAGTAATGTTAAGATTACCAGATGGAACAGAAGTAACTGTAAAGGTACCGGTTAGAGTTGTTGCTTCACAAAATGGGGATTCTAAACCAGAAACTGCTCTTCCAGATTATGGTAGAAATAACGGATCTACTAACACTGAAGCGACAGTGGATAAAGCGAAGTTAGAAGGCGCTATTCGTCAATTAGATGAACTAATCATCCAAGAGTCAGCTAAGCTTGATGCAGAAACTGCACAAGAAGCGACTGCATTATTAGCAGAAGTTAAAGCAGTATTTGCAAATGCAAAAGCAAGTCAAGCAGAAGTGGATGCAATGGTGAAACGTATCGAAGACTTCATGGCGAAAGTTGCTTCATCGACTAATCATGCAACGCCAGCTAATGACCAAGCTACTCAAACATCAGCTGTAGCTCCAGCTACCGCTCAATCAGCAAATGCTAGTCAAACAGCATCAGCACAAACAAATACACGCACAGTGGCTAAAGAATTGCCAAATACAGGTACAGCAGATTCTACTGTAGCTATGGTAGCAGCTACAGCAAGTGCATTACTTGGTCTTGGTCTTGCAGGCCGTCGTCGTAAAGAAGATGAAGAAGCTTAATTGGTATATCGTTTGAGAATTAGCAAATAATAAGTCTGATTTTTAGAGTTTAAATAGGTATCTCTCATCAGAAATATCTTACAAAAAGCCCAAAATAGTGGGCTTTTTGCTTTGTCTTAAAATGTTGATTTCTGGGTTTGTTTAGAAATTTGCTAGTAAGGTTATTTGTGGATCTAAGTCTATCTATGTCAAGAATTAAGAGATGTTGATGATATAATGTTTTGGCCCCCTCGATTCAAGGAAGGGAGGTGTTACATATGTTAGAAACTTTACTCACAGTGTTTCTAGCTCCTTTACTTATTAACGTTTTATCTGAGCATTTCAAGTTATGGCTTAAGAAACGTAAGAAGTAATGGTTAACCCTTTTAGAGGGTAGCAAAAAACCCCATCGGTGGCACGGTGGGGCTTTTTTAGTTACATATGCTGTAACTTTACTCACATTGTAAGTTCATTCTAATACAACTCCCCCGATTTTTCAAGATTTTGTTTTGATAGCGTCACACAAAACCAAGGTATCGTTGCTGCCATTGAATTGGAGCACCCAAAACGTGCCCAACTAGAAACCACCATCGTCAAGTCCGCGGAAATGATCAACGATTCTGTCAAACTACGCGATGAGAAAATCGTCCAAGCCCTTCTAGACCAAGGCAAGGCTGCTCAGAAAGAAGTACAAGAATAAAAATAAATCCTCTGTAATGTAGATTTGCAGGGGATTTTATTCGTTTTTATGGACAAGCCAGGTGGAATACTTTTTCCCAAGCCAGAGAGCAAAAAGGAGATTGATGACGACGATGCCTGAACCGACCAGTGAAAATAGGAAAAATTCGCTAGCCGAAACTCGCCATAAATGCACGATGCCTGTAATCAAATAAGCACTGATAGGAAAACAAATGGTAGAAGTAATCAGAGCAGGGATATACTTGCGAAGAAGGATTGATTGTCCAATATGGAGCAAGAGATGAAGTGCAAAGGCCACAAATCCTCCTAACCAAACTAATTCGAGCGCTCTAGATTGAGTAAAATACGCTAATAAAGTGATGGATAAGACAAGAATAAACTCCTCAAAAACAGCAAGGGCAAATCCCTCTGTTGTAATTCCTTTGTGAATCTTGAGAATAGCAGGAGCCTTTTTAGCCAGCAAGGTTTCGTTGAGACGGATCCAAGGGACAAGACCGATAATTTCTTCCATATCGTGAAAGATAAAAAGTAGAGGAAACATCCAAAGATAAAATGCCATAAATCTCTCCTGAAAAGCTATAGATTGCTAACTAATAAAGCAAAAAACGCCCAGTAAGGCGTTTTGAGTTAGGTGTGCTTATTTAACTTCTGTAAACACAACGTGTTTGCGAAGTTTTGGTGAGTATTTCTTCAATTGAAGACGGTCTGGAGTGTTACGTTTGTTTTTAGAAGTAAGGTACAAGCGTTCACCAGATTCTTTGTGTTCAAGTGTAATATTTACGCGCATGGTATCTCCCTTCTATTATTCAGCTGATGTAGCTTTAGCGATTTTACGTCCTTTGTAGTATCCTTTAAGTGATACACGGTGAGAACGTGAGTAATCTCCAGTAGTTTCGTCAAAGTTTACAGATGGAGCTGTTACTTTGTAGTGTGTGCGACGTTTGTTTTTCTTCGCTTTTGAAGTGCGACGTGCAGGTACTGCCATTTTGAATTCTCCTTTAGGTATTTATATTCGATTCAATCTACTGATTTTCATCAACCATACTAGAATAACACATTTTTTTTGTAAAGTAAAGTTACTTGACAAAAAAAGATGAAAAAATTAGAAGTCATTCAACCAAATTAATCGAAATTTTCTGAAAATTCAAGAATTTTCTTCTGTTCATTGCTTTTAAAATGTGCTATAATAGTAAAAACTGAAATGGGAGGGAACAAATGACTGAATTAGATAAACGTCACCGCAGTAGCATTTATGACAGCATGGTTAAATCACCAAACCGTGCCATGCTTCGTGCGACTGGTATGACAGATAAGGACTTTGAAACACCGATTGTTGGGGTTATTTCGACTTGGGCGGAAAATACACCATGTAACATTCACTTGCATGATTTTGGGAAATTGGCTAAAGAAGGTGTCAAATCAGCAGGTGCTTGGCCTGTGCAATTTGGGACTATCACGGTAGCGGATGGGATTGCCATGGGAACGCCTGGTATGCGTTTCTCTTTGACATCTCGTGATATCATTGCGGACTCAATCGAAGCGGCTATGGGTGGTCATAACGTCGATGCCTTCGTCGCTATCGGTGGCTGTGACAAGAACATGCCTGGTTCTATGATTGCCATTGCTAATATGGATATTCCAGCTATTTTCGCCTATGGTGGAACTATTGCACCTGGAAATCTTGATGGCAAAGACATCGATTTGGTTTCTGTGTTTGAAGGTATCGGAAAATGGAACCACGGTGATATGACGGCTGAGGACGTGAAACGTCTTGAATGTAATGCCTGCCCTGGCCCTGGTGGCTGTGGTGGTATGTATACTGCTAATACCATGGCGACTGCTATCGAAGTTCTCGGTATGAGTTTGCCAGGGTCATCATCTCACCCAGCTGAATCAGCTGATAAGAAAGAAGATATCGAAGCAGCAGGACGTGCTGTTGTTAAGATGTTGGAGCTTGGTCTCAAGCCATCAGATATCTTGACTCGTGAAGCCTTTGAAGATGCCATTACTGTAACTATGGCTCTCGGTGGTTCTACAAACGCCACTCTTCACTTGCTTGCTATTGCCCATGCTGCCAATGTTGACTTGTCACTTGAGGACTTCAATACAATCCAAGAACGCGTTCCTCACTTGGCAGACTTAAAACCATCTGGTCAGTATGTCTTCCAAGACCTCTACGAAGTCGGTGGTGTGCCTGCGGTTATGAAGTACCTCTTGGCGAATGGTTTCCTTCACGGGGACCGCATTACATGTACTGGTAAGACAGTTGCTGAGAACTTGTCTGACTTTGCAGACCTCACACCAGGTCAAAAAGTTATCATGCCACTTGAAAATCCAAAACGTGCAGATGGTCCGCTTATCATCTTGAACGGGAACCTTGCCCCTGACGGTGCAGTTGCCAAGGTATCAGGTGTGAAAGTTCGTCGTCACGTTGGACCAGCTAAGGTCTTTGACTCAGAAGAAGATGCTATTCAGGCCGTTCTGACAGATGAAATCGTCGATGGCGATGTAGTCGTTGTTCGTTTCGTTGGACCTAAGGGTGGTCCTGGTATGCCTGAGATGCTGTCACTTTCATCCATGATTGTCGGTAAAGGTCAAGGAGACAAGGTTGCCCTCTTGACGGACGGACGTTTCTCTGGTGGTACTTATGGTCTGGTTGTTGGACATATCGCTCCTGAAGCTCAGGATGGTGGACCAATTGCCTACCTTCGTACAGGCGATATCGTTACAGTTGATCAAGATACCAAAGAAATTTCCATGGCCGTATCCGAAGAAGAACTTGAAAAACGTAAGGCAGAAACAACCTTGCCACCACTTTACAGTCGTGGTGTCCTCGGTAAATACGCTCATATCGTATCATCTGCTTCACGTGGAGCCGTGACAGACTTCTGGAATATGGACAAGTCAGGTAAAAAATAAACTCAAAAAGCAAGCCAACTTCGGCTTGCTTTTTTTCATCTTCAAAAGTGATTTGCCTGCTTATACTCAATAAAAATCAAAGAGCAAACTAGAAAGCTAGGCGCAGGTTGCTCAAAGCACTGCTTTGAGGTTGTGGATAGAACTGACGAAGTCAGCTCAAAACACCGTTTTGAGGTTGCAGATAGAACTGACGAAGTCAGTAACATATACCTACGACAAGCCGACGCTGACGTGGTTTGAAGAGATTTTTGAAGAGTATTAACGAGGTGGTAGTCCAAGGGCAATGCGGCCGTAGCGACTGATTCGTGTGATTTTCCAAGCAGGCGACCAAGTAACTTCAACCTTGACATCTTCGATACCCTCGATTTGTTTCAGACCTGCCACGATTTCGATAGGCAGGCTTTCGGCGCAATCGCAGGCAGTATCGGTGAAGGTCATGACAATCTTGCAGAGGCCTGTTTCGTCCAGATTGATTTCATAAATCAACCCTAGATTGTAAACATCCAATTCCACATCTGTGTCAAAAACCTTCTCTAGTTTTTCGATAATTTGGTCTTGTAAGGCCAAAGCGCGGTCATTGATTTTGATATCCTCTCTCATTACAGTCCCTCCACGTGATAAATATCCTCTATTTTCTCATAATTCTGACAATTTGGCAAGTTTTTGATGATTTTTCTGAAAAAATATGATAATATAAAGAAAATAGGGAATCAAGGGGAAGTTTATGGAGCAGATTGGAAAAGTCTTTAGACAACTACGAGAGTCAAGACATATCTCGCTGAGACAAGCAACTGGGGGACAATTTTCGCCGTCCATGTTATCCCGCTTTGAAACTGGTCAGAGTGAACTTTCGGTGGAAAAGTTTCTATTTGCTCTGGGAAATATATCTGCCAGTGTGGAGGAAATCCTCTTTCTGGCGAGAGGTTTTCAGTATGATACGGATTCTAAGTTGAGAAAAGAAATCATAGATGTCTTGGATCCAAAGAATATAGCACCTCTTGAAGACTTGTATCGCAAGGAGTATCAAAAGCATGCCCATTCTCAAAACAAACAGAAACATATTCTAAATGCCATTCTTATCAAGTCTTATATGAAGAGCATGGACGAAAGGGTAGAGTTAACGGCAGAGGAGGGGAAAGTCCTTCATGATTATTTGTTTTCTACCGAAATCTGGGGAATCTATGAACTCAATTTATTTTCAGTCAGTTCACCATTTCTATCTGTTTCTCTTTTCACTAGGTATGTTAGAGAGATGGTACGAAAATCTGATTTTCTAATGGAAATGTCTGGCAATCGAAACCTTTTTCACACTATACTATTGAATGGCTTTTTAGCTAGTATTGAATGTGAAGAATTTACCAATGCCTATTATTTTAAACGTGTTATCGAAGAGCATTTCTACAATGAAAATGAAACCTATTTCCGAATTGTCTATTTGTGGGCGGAAGGTCTCCTTGATAGCAAGCAAGGCAGAGTCAAGGAAGGTCAGAAAAAGATGGAAGATGCTGTCCGTATTTTTGAGATGCTTGGCTGTAATAAATCTGCTGAATACTATAGAAAAACGATCGATTGTTGAATATCTGCAAACTAAGAAAATAATTTGAAATTTGAAGCGATAGAACTGTTGGGCTCTCTCGTGCCACTGGAGAAGTTCTCTCGATTCTTTTTGATCATTTCATTTGTTGCATATATTCAAAAGTTCTTCCTCTAAAATTTCTAAGTGCTATACTATAGTCATACTTCACATAAAACTTATACTCTTCGAAAATCAAATTCAAACCACGTCAGCTTCACCTTGCCGTACTCAAGTACAGCCTTCGGCTAGCTTCCTAGTTTGCTCTTTGATTTTCATTAAGTATTTGAACAAGAAGGGAGATTACCTATGAAACTATTGTTTAGAAATCAAGCTTATCGACTCTTGACTTTGTCACGTTTCTTCAATGCTTTTGGTGCTTCGATTTTCAACCTGGTCTTTATCGTCTATGCATCGATCTTGCCACAAGCCTCGTTTGCTGTTGCGATGGCGAATATTGTCATGCTTCTTCCGACTCTCTTTACAGTTTTTGTAGGGATTCGGGCAGATTACACAAGGGACAAGGTCAAATGGATGGTTTATAGCGGTTTGTTTCAGGCAGTTTTATTTTTTCTGGCAGCCCTAGTTGTTCAGCAAGCTAGTCTCTTTGCCTTTTCTAGCCTGTGTTTGATCAATGTCATTAGTGATGTCATCAGTGATTTTGCAGGTGGCCTGCGCATGCCTCTTATTAAGGAGAAAGTAGCTGAAGATGATCTGATGGAGGCTTATTCTTTTTCACAGTTCATCACCTATATTTCAGCTATTGGTGGTCAAGCTTTTGGAGTCTGGCTCTTAGGTCTATCGGTCAACAATTTTTCCCTAGTTGCGGGAATCAATGCCTGTTTTTTCCTAGTATCAGCCTTTATTCTCTTTTTGGGAAAAAGCAAATTGAGCCTGTCAATGTCATCTGCTGATGGTGAAAATCTAAAAAATGAGAAGCTTTCTATCAAAGATCAATTTCTAACGATTTATCGAAATTTACGCCTCGTTTTTCTTAAAGGTGGACAAAAAAACTTTGGATTCATGATCTTTGCTGTCTTGCTTATCAATGCCTTGGGTGGTTCCTTAGGAGGCATCTACAATATCTTCTTGTTGAGCCATTCTCTCTTGAATTTTTCTTACACAGAGGCGTTATTTATCAGTCAAGTCGGCGCTTTAGTAGCAGTCATCATCAGTAGCCTTACGGGCAATGATTATTTTGGGAAGCAGTCCTTGCCTAGATTGATGATGTGGGTGACCGTAGGACTCAGTCTAGTTGGTCTAGCTAATTTATTCAATCAAGTCGTACTTGGTTTGCTATTTCTCTTTTTAACTCTGTATGTGTCTGGTAAAGTTCAACCAAAGATTAGTGCCATGCTCATGAAAAATCTAGCTCCAGAGGTTCTAGCTCGTACCAGTAATTTTTTAGGTCTATTGTTTACCTTATCCATACCTGTGGGAACAGCCTGTTTTTCACTTATAGCTGTATGGAATATACAGTTGACTTGGATGCTATTTATTGGTCTCTCCTTGATAGCTATTCTTTTGACAGGTCTTAATCTCAAAAATGATATCTAATACTCTTCGAAAATCTCTTCAAACCACGTCAACGTCGCCTTACCGTAGATATGGTTACTGACTTCGTCAGTTCTATCCACAACCTCAAAACACTGTTTTGAGCAACCTGCGGCTAACTTCCTAGTTTGCTTTTTGATTTTCATTGAGTATAAATCCTAATTTTTTTCTTACTGTTTTAATCCCTCTATTTATGGTAAAATAAGACTATTAAGTTTAAAGAGGATTCCCTATGAAATTACAAAAACCAAAAGGAACACAGGATATTTTACCTGCTGAGTCTGCCAAATGGCAGTACGTTGAGGGCTTTGCCCGTGAGATTTTCAAGCGTTATAACTATGCAGAAGTGCGTACGCCTATTTTTGAGCATTACGAGGTCATCAGTCGCTCTGTCGGAGATACAACGGATATCGTAACCAAGGAAATGTACGATTTCTATGACAAGGGTGACCGTCATATCACCCTCCGTCCAGAAGGAACTGCGCCTGTTGTTCGTTCCTATGTGGAAAATAAACTCTTCGCCCCAGAAGTGCAAAAGCCAAGCAAGTTCTACTACATGGGCCCTATGTTCCGCTATGAGCGTCCACAGGCAGGGCGTTTGCGCCAGTTCCACCAGATTGGTGTTGAGTGTTTTGGATCTAGCAATCCAGCTACCGATGTGGAAACCATCGCGATGGCAGCCCATTTCTTGAAAGAAATCGGTATTCAAGGTGTCAAATTGCACCTCAACACTCTTGGAAATCCTGAGAGCCGTGCGGCCTACCGTCAAGCCTTGATTGACTATTTGACACCGCTCAAGGAGACCTTGTCTAAGGATAGCCAACGCCGTTTGGAGGAAAATCCTCTCCGTGTCTTGGACTCTAAGGAAAAAGAAGACAAGGTAGCAGTAGAGAATGCGCCTTCTATCTTGGACTTCCTTGATGAAGAAAGCCAAGCTCATTTTGATGCTGTGCGTCAGATGTTGGAAAATCTTGGAGTAGACTATATCATCGATACCAATATGGTGCGTGGTCTGGACTACTACAATCACACTATTTTCGAGTTTATCACTGAAATTGAGGGCAATGACCTGACAGTCTGTGCGGGTGGCCGTTACGATGGTTTGGTTTCTTACTTTGGAGGCCCTGAAACTGCTGGATTTGGTTTTGGACTTGGTGTAGAGCGCCTGCTTCTCATTCTTGAAAAGCAAGGTGTGGCCCTCCCTATCGAAAACGCCCTAGATGTCTATATCGCAGTCTTGGGTGATGGAGCAAATGTCAAAGCTCTAGAACTAGTACAAGCCCTTCGCCAACAAGGTTTCAAAGCAGAGCGTGATTACCTCAACCGTAAGCTCAAAGCTCAATTCAAGTCAGCCGATGTCTTTGCGGCTAAGATCCTCATCACCCTAGGAGAGAGCGAAGTCGAAAGCGGACAAGTAACGGTCAAGAACAACCAAACCCGAGAAGAAGTGCAAGTGTCACTTGAGGCAATCAGCCAAAACTTCTCAGAAATCTTTGAAAAACTAGGATTTTAATGATAGATAAACTGGTCAGGAACCCACTCCTGACCTTTTTCTTTTGCAAAATGACAAAAATCGTAAACTTTTTGACAAATATGCTTGTCAAAAAGAAAAAGATGTGTTACAATAAATTCAAGTTAAGAAATAGAAAGCAGAAAGGAGCTATGATGTGGGTAGTATTTATACTATTTATGATTTTCTTTTATTCTAATAATTCTAAAAAAATCAAGAAACTAGAGAATAAAATCAAAAAGCTTGAGCGAAAAGAGAAAGGAAATATAGAAATGTCAAGATTATTGCAAGAATTAATTGGGAAAAATCCAACAATCGTTGGACAAGTGTTTGGAACATCTTTATGGGAAGTTGTGGATGTTGATGAGGAATGGGTCAAACTACGTAGTGTTGATAAAGAGGGGAAAGAAAAATTCAAGTTGCAACGTATTGAGGATATCCAAACCGTTGAATTTGACGGAGAGTAGGTGTGTAACATGCAACTAAAAAATCGTCTAAAAGAGCTTCGGGCTCGCGATAGTCTCAATCAAACCGACCTAGCCAAACTGGCAGGGGTTTCCAGACAGACCATTAGCCTACTAGAACGGGATGAGTACACCCCATCCATTATCATTGCCCTGAAAATATCTCACATTTTCAACGAAACAGTCGAATCGGTATTTCGCTTGGAGGAGGATGAGTGATGAACAAGTATAAAGTGATTTATTATGTAGTGGCCATAGCTCTATTAGTCAGCGTATTTCTACTGATTGGGATAGACTTAGGTTGGTTTAGTCCCTATCAAAGTGACCAATTTATTTGGGCCTACTTTGCTCTTATCCCAGTCGTTGACTGGATTGAAAAGAAAGCAAACAATTTAGCAAGTGAAAAAGGAGAATGAATATGAAAAAGAAAAAGAAAGGTGGATTGTTATTTTTGATGTCTATTGTCTTGGGAGGTTTCTTGGGCATGTTTGTAGGGATGTTTAAGGCACGTGCCGAATCCAACGGAATTATGTTAGATGTAAAACCCTTGATACCATGGCTATCAGCTATCAGCTTACTACTAGCCGTCATTATTCTTTTTTTGACTTTCAATTTCCTAAAGAAAAGCAGAAAATTTCATTCCTTGTATCAAGAGGAAATGGATGATGATCTGAATGAAACCTATTATGTGCAAATGTATCGGAATCTCGAGTTTGGAACCATTGCTTTTAATATTGCAAGTGTAGCGATTTTATTAGCTCTCTTCATTTCAGCAAGTGAAATGGTTGTACTAAATGGAAGCCATATAACCTTACCTCTTTCTTTTTTGGCATTAGTGCTGATTTTCAGTGTTCAAAAATATCTTTTTAAGACCATTGCGATTGTTCGTCAGTTTGATTTGGTATTTTTCTCTACACCAAAGGATATCTTAGAGCATTTCGATTCTTACGATGAAGGGGAGCGCAAGGCTAATTTGGAACAGAGTTTTCGGATTTTATTCCAATTAAATCAGTATGTCTTGCCAGGTCTCTACTTTCTAATTGCTCTCTTTTCTTTACTGACAGGAGAGATTCAGCTACTAGCTTTCTTGCTTGTCGGAGCTATCCATGTTTATATTAATGTGATGCAGTTACCTATGGTAAAACGCTATTTCAAATAAAGGAGTTTCTATGATTCGTGTTGAAAATGTAAGCAAAAGTTTTGGGAGCAAAAAAGCTCTTCACCAGATTTCTTTTGAGATTAAGGAGGGCGAAATCTTTGGTTTTCTTGGTCCTTCTGGCTCAGGTAAAACAACCATGATCAATGTCTTGACAGGTCAGTTGGCTGCAGATCAAGGTAAAACAGTTTTGTTAGGCAAGAATTCTCAAGATTTAACCTCAAATGATTTGGAACAAATTGGTATTGTTAGTGATGGCAGTGGTTTTTATGAAAAGATGAGTCTTTACAAAAATCTTCTCATCTATGCTAAGTTATATGGTCTCAAGTCAGATAGAGTAGTTCAGGTGCTCCAACAGGTTGGATTGGCAGATGCTAAAGATATTATCGCAGAAAAACTATCTACTGGAATGAAACAACGAATGTTCTTGGCTCGTGCCCTTCTTAATGCTCCTAAGATTCTCTTTCTAGATGAGCCAACCAGTGGCTTAGACCCTACAACATCTAAGATGATTCATACCCTACTTCAAGAATTAAAGCAGGCGGGGACAACTATCTTTCTGACCACGCATGATATGAATGAAGCAACTCTGCTTTGTGATCGCTTATCTCTTTTGAATAAGGGAACTTTAATAGAGTATGGAAGTCCGCAAGATATCATCCAGAAGTACCATGTGGATAAGAAAGTACGTGTGGTTTATAACGATGGACGAGAACAGATCGTTCCATTTGAAGAATTGCCACATTTAGACACGACAGATTTGATGGTGGTCCACTCTTGTGAGCCAACTTTAGAAGAAATCTTTATCAGATTGACAGGAGAAAAGTTAGATGTTTAGAAAATTAAATGCCCTACTATGGTTAAGATTACAAGTTCTTATCAGCAATTCAACTTTGTTGGCGACTCTATTGATGCCTTTTGGAGCGACTGTTCTATATAATGAGTTCTTAAACAAGAGTGGAGAATTGAGTACGTATTTCCTTTCTATGAGTTTGACGATGGTCTTGAGCATGGGAAGTGGTTATATGGTATCGATTATGATGGCAGAAGATAAGGAAAAACGAAATCTTAAATCACTCATCCTAAGTGGTGTGACAGCAACAGAATATACTTTCAGTATGCTTGTTCTCCCTATTCTGATAATGTTACTTGCTATGATTGTACTTCCCATCTATCTTAAAGTAGATGTATCTGGTTATTTATTTGCCTACGTTATCTATTTGGTCTTAGCAGCTATTAGTGTTATTTTTCTCAACCTTCTAATCGGTGCAGTGTCAGATACTCAATCTAAAGCGCAAGTTTATAGTATCTTCCCTATGTTAATTATCTCTTTTTTACCTATAATTGCTCTTCAAAATGATACGGCTCAAAAAGTGTTGGATTATTCGTTCATCGGTCCTATTGTAAATCTTTTAAATAAAAAAGGTGGGGAAATATCTTTTTCTAATATTGGTATGTTACTTGCCTGGGTACTTGTGTTAGGAATAGCAAATCTCTTTGTATTGAAAAACAGCTATAAAGCAAGATAGGAGTTCTTTATGAAATTACTTAAAAATTTTGGCTGGTTTCTTCTAGCCTTTCTATCCTTTCTGTTTATCTATGGTATCGTTCTGAGTATGGCTGTAGAAGCTTTGAAACTAGGCGCTTCAGCTTATGCTGTTACCTTACTCTATGTGGCCTTGGCTGGAGTTTATGTATACTATGTTTACAAATGGTATCGAAAGACTCCTGTCAGCATTGCAGTGAGTGGTTTTAACCGATTTATTTGGCTTCCTGCCTTAGTTTGGTTCTTATCTATTGTCGTTCAATTTTTCTTGCCAAACGATCCTTCGGTAAATCAGCAAACAGCGACAGACCTGACCTTGACTCAGCCACTTTTCTCATTCTTTGCCACTGTTATTTTTGCTCCTTTGACAGAAGAACTGATCTTTAGAGGGATGTTAGCACGCTACCTCTTTCCTAAGCAGGACAGTAGTAAACAAACCCTGATTTTTCTTTTGGTATCTAGTGCTCTGTTTGCCTTGATTCATTTTCCAGGTGATGTGCAACAATTTTTTGTCTATTTTAGCCTAGGTTTTAGTTTGGGCTTGGCTTATATTAGTAGAAAAGGTTTGGTCTATAGTATTTCTCTCCACGCTTTGAATAATTTAGTCGCCTTTTTGATGATTCTCATGCTATAATAGAGTCAGGAGGTCACATGAAACGAGTAATTTTATTAGCAGTGATTCAAGCAGTTGTTCTGTTTTTCATTATCGGGGCGCTAGCTTATGCCTTCAAAGGTGATTTCTTCTACAGCCATCTAGCAGTAGTCTTTGCCCCTATTGCCGGTATCTGGCGTTTTGGGACAGCTTATACAACGGAAATTGTCTTGCCTAGAAAGGCAGCTGAAATCGCTGAAAAGCGTAAAGCAGGCAAAAATTCAAAATAAAAGAGTCCGGTGAACTTCATCGGATTTTTGTATTAGCTCTAATTTTTAGGGCCTTCGCTTGATTTTTAAAGACAGGCAAACTTTTCTGCTGATTTTCATGAAGAGCCTGCGCTTTTATGGTAAAATAGTAACAGAATAAAAGAGGAGAGAAAACATGAAACGTAGTATGTATGCTGGTCGTGTTCGTGAGGAACACATCGGACAAGAAATGACCTTGAAAGGATGGGTTGGCCGTCGTCGTGACCTTGGTGGTTTGATCTTTATCGACCTTCGTGACCGTGAAGGAATCATGCAGTTGGTTATCAACCCTGAAAAAGTATCTGCAGAGATCATGGCAACAGCTGAAAGCCTTCGTAGCGAATTTGTTATCGAGGTGACTGGACAGGTCGCTGCGCGTGAGCAAGCCAATGATAAGTTACCAACTGGTGCGGTTGAGTTAAACGTGACAGCTCTGACAGTACTTAATACAGCTAAGACAACCCCATTTGAGATTAAGGATGGTATTGAGGCCAATGACGATACACGTTTGCGTTACCGTTACCTTGACCTTCGTCGTCCAGAAATGTTGGAAAATCTCAAACTTCGTGCCAAGGTGACCCACTCTATCCGCAACTACTTGGATGAGCTCGAGTTTATCGATGTGGAGACACCATTCCTTTCTAAGTCAACGCCTGAAGGGGCGCGTGACTACTTGGTGCCATCGCGTGTCAATAAAGGACATTTTTACGCGCTTCCTCAAAGTCCACAAATCACTAAGCAATTGTTGATGAATGCTGGTTTTGACCGTTACTACCAAATCGTTAAATGTTTCCGTGATGAGGACTTGCGTGGAGACCGCCAGCCTGAGTTTACCCAGGTCGACTTGGAAACATCCTTCCTTACTGAGCAAGAAATCCAAGATATCACAGAAGGTTTGATTGCGCGCGTCATGAAAGAAACTAAAGGCATTGAAGTGACGCTTCCATTCCCTCGTATGAAATACGATGACGCTATGGCTCTTTACGGTTCTGACAAGCCAGATACCCGTTTTGACATGTTGCTTCAAGACTTGACAGAAGTGGTCAAAGGTGTTGACTTCAAAGTCTTTTCAGAAGCACCTGCTGTAAAAGCCATTGTGGTCAAAGGAGCTGCGGACAACTATTCACGTAAAGACATCGACAAGATGACAGAAGTAGCCAAACAATATGGTGCCAAAGGTCTTGCTTGGGTCAAGGTAGTTGATGGAGAATTAAACGGACCAGTTGCTAAGTTCTTGACTAGCATTCAAGCAGAATTGACAGCAGCGCTTGCGCTTGAGGATAAGGATTTGGTTCTCTTTGTGGCAGATACACTTGAAGTGGCCAATGCAACTCTTGGTGCCCTTCGTGGACGTATTGCTAAAGATCTTGGCTTGATTGATAACGATAAATTTAACTTCCTTTGGGTAGTTGACTGGCCAATGTTTGAATGGTCTGAAGAAGAAGGCCGCTACATGAGTGCCCACCATCCGTTCACCCTTCCACAGGAAGAGACAGCTCACGAATTAGAAGGTGATTTGGCTAAGGTTCGTGCCATTGCTTACGATATTGTCTTGAACGGTTATGAGCTTGGTGGTGGTAGCCTTCGTATCAATCAAAAAGACCTTCAAGAACGCATGTTCAAGGCTCTTGGTTTCTCAGCTGAAGAAGCAAATGACCAGTTTGGCTTCCTTCTTGAAGCCATGGACTATGGTTTCCCACCACACGGTGGCTTGGCTATCGGGCTTGACCGATTTGTTATGTTGCTTGCTGGAGAAGAAAATATCCGTGAAGTCATTGCCTTTCCTAAGAACAATAAGGCAAGTGACCCAATGACACAAGCTCCTTCAACAGTAGCTCTCAAACAACTAGAGGAACTCAGCTTACAAGTAGAAGAAGATGAAACAAGCAAAACGAATTAAGCGGTGGCGCTATTATCTGCGCCGCTTTGCTCATCAGATAAAAATTTTACGTGTCTTACAAAGCATCTCTAGGGAAAAATATGATGAGAAGATTTCGGCCTCTTTGGTCTATGGTTTTCTATCAGCAGTAGCCGTCAATTTCTTTTTCCAACCAGGGCATGTGTATTCGAGTGGTGCGACAGGTCTGGCACAGATTATCTCTGCTTTGAGTAATCACTGGTTTGGTTTTCACATTCCGATTTCGCTGACCTTTTACGCTATTAATTTTCCTTTGATGGTCTTGGCTTGGTATCAGATTGGGCATAAGTTCACGGTCTTTACCTTTATAACGGTATCCATGAGTTCCTTCTTTATCCAGTTTGTCCCTGTGGCGACCTTGACGGAGGATCCGATTATCAATGCCCTTTTTGGGGGTGTTGTCATGGGCTTGGGGATTGGTTTTGCTCTTCGCAACAATATCTCCAGTGGTGGGACGGATATCGTCAGTCTGACCATTCGCAAGAAAACAGGTAAGAATGTCGGTAGTATTTCTTTCTTGGTAAATGGGACCATCATGCTGATAGCAGGCTTGACCTTTGGTTGGAAATACGCTCTTTACTCTATGATTACCATCTTTGTCTCTAGCCGTGTGACAGACGCTGTCTTTACCAAGCAAAAACGCATGCAGGCCATGATTGTGACCAATCATCCAGACAAGGTAATTGAAAAAATACATAAAAAATTGCACCGCGGAGCAACCATGATTCACGATGCAGAAGGAACCTATAATCACGAAAGAAAGGCAGTTTTAATCACTGTCATTACACGTGCAGAGTTTAATGAATTTAAACAGATTATGAAACAGGTGGATCCAAGCGCCTTTGTCTCTGTCTCGGAGAATGTTCATATTTTGGGACGGTTCGTTGAAACAGATAATTAGTAACCAAAAAAACCAGCTCGAGCTGGTTTTTATTTTTCAATAATTTTGTGGGCAATTAACTGACGGTAACAAATCTGTTTATTGCTTTTAGCATCGTTGATAATCTGGAGGATGGTTTCAAGGGAAACACGACCCAGTTCTAGACTATTGATATCGACATAGGCTGCCAAGTTGAGTTTGGGATTGACAGAATCAAAACTTAGGATAGGAACATCTAGTTGGTGTTGGGCGATATAGTCACAGACCCCTTCTGCTAGGAGGCTATCAGTTGTAATGATAGCATCAATCTGAGGATCATGCTGAAAGAGGAGTTTACTAAATTGATATCCTTTTTCCTCTAAGAACTCCGTTGCAAAATAGGTCAAATTTCCGTCAATAGGCAGTTGGTATTGTTTGAGTGCTGACTCATAGCCTGTTAAACGGTCTTGTGTTACGAAGAGTCGCTTAGTACCTCCGATAAAGGCAATTCGTTTGCAGCCTTTTTTGATGAAATATTCGGTTGCATCAAAACCAGCTTGGACATTGTCGTTGTCAACAAGAGGGATAAAGGGTGAAATGGATTTTCCTAGGATGAGGAAGGGAAACTGCTCATCAGCGACCAGCTTGACTAAGGGATCTTCCTCTTCGGCATAAAGGAAGATTAAACCATCCACACGTTTGCCGTAAACCATCTGTGAGATCGCTTTAAGGCGCTCTTTTTCATCTTTACCTGTTGCAATCTGAATGGCATAGTGGTTTTCAGATGCGACTTGGGCGATACCACGGAGGACAGATGGGAAGAAAGGATTTTGATAGAAGGCGTCTGAGTCGTCAGGAAGAACCAAGCCGATAACTTGGGTATAACTGCTTACCAAACTACGAGCGTTGAGGTTGGGGTGGTAATTGAGCTCCTTCATAGCCTTACGAACACGTTTTTTTGTTTCGTCGCTAATGGTTGATTTGTTTTGAATAACACGGGTTACGGTTGAAGGCGAAACACCAGCAGCCTTGGCCACGTCTTTAATCGTAACGGGCATAAAAATCTCCTATTTATGGTAATCTGGATCACGGAAATGCGTTTTATAAAAGATAGTGACCAGATACAGAACAAAAAGAATGTTTTGTACAGTGATGAGAGTTGTCATATTTTGGCCAAAGAGTCCCAAAATAAGCGTAATTAGAGTAGGTAATCCTAAACAGTTCAAGATAAAATGGTAGCACTCTTTAAAGGTCCTAAATGAAAAGAGGCGTGATTTCTTAGTGATATAAAGGAGAAGACTAGCTCCTAGAGAGACAATGAAGAAATTCAAACCAAAGAGGAAGCTCGCACCGAGAACTAGGAAGAGACTGATATAGACACGATTCTGCTGGTACCAGTCTTTAGAAATGGCTTGGGTCAAGCTGTCCTTACTTTTGAAACTCTCAGTCTGAATCGCTCGGTAAGAGATACGGGTCAGCTCTTTACTTTCCTTGCTGATGACTAGCTCATTCGTATCGAAATGCAGTTGCAAGTTCTTAGGTAATTCCTTGCTTTGACTTGGACCGATCACAATAGAAGGGGCTTGACTAGCTGTTCCTGTATAAGTTAATTTGCCATCAACAATTGTAGCGTGTTCAGAGAGATCCTGTACAACCTTATCTGTCAATGGTTCATAGACATTATCGATAAAGGTTTCTAGCGGATAAGTCTCCTGTGAGCTGTTTTGGATGGCAATAGGTACCATAGATAAGCTGATAAGGAAGATACTGGTAAAGAGAAGCTGAAACCAGTTGAGTCCGAAACGTTTGGACAGGGGCTTACGAAATCCCCAAATACTTGAAAAATATGAAAATGGATATGGAAGCATTTGTATCTTTCTAAAAGGTGTTTTCTATATGAGTATTATTATATAGAGAAATGTACTTTATTTCAAGTCTAGGAGACAAATTGCTTGCTACAAGGATATTTTTACAGTAACAAGTTTTAAAATGAAAAAGGGTGGCGGGGATATATTATCCCTTGTCGCCACCACTTGTAAGTCCTGAAACAAAGTTCTTTTGTAGGAAGAAGAAGAGAATACAGATTGGAAGGGCGATGAGGATAGCACCTGCTGAGAAGTAGGCAATCTTCAAGTTCTTCGCATTGTTGACGAAGGTTTGGAGACCAACGGCAACAGTAAAGTATTCTTTCTCACGAAGCAAGAAACTAGAGAGGATGTAGTCCCCGAAAGGTCCCATGAAGGCCCAGAGAGCTTGTACGGCAACCATTGGGCGAACAAGTGGAAGAACAATTTGCCAGAAGCGACGGAAGTGTCCTGCACCGTCTAGTTTTGCAGATTCGTCTAGAGACATTGGCACTGTATCGAAGTAGCCTTTCATGAGCCAAGCATTCATCGGGATACCACCACCAACGTATAGGAAGATGAGGAACCAGCTGTGGTTAAGGGCGTTCAACATAAGCGCCATAACGAAGAAGGCTGTCAAAGCGGCCATGGTTGGCACCATTTGGATAATCAAGAAGAAGACCAAACTTTGTTTACGAGCCAAGAAGTTGTAACGGCTGTAGGCATAACCAGCAAGTACGATGATACTTGTTTGAACCGCCATGGTAACCAAGGCGATGATCAAGGTATTGAGATACCAAGTACCGTATAGAGTTTCAGTAAAGAGTCCTTTAAAGTTATCAAAATTGAAGTCGATGTTAGTATCGAGTTTAAAGGCTGCGACGTTACCTGCTTTAAAGGCTGACATGATGGTGATCAACAGTGGATAGATAATCACGATTGATAGGCCAATCAAGTAGAGGTAAGTAAGGGTTTGAGTCAGTCTACGTTTGAGTTTAATTGAGTTATTCATCTTAGACGTCCTCCATATCAAATGCGTGTAGTTTCTTGAATGCGATCATAGAGATTGAGATGACAATGATAGAGATAATCAAGGTAACAGCTGCCGCCATTGAGTATTGAGGAGATGTACCTGTTGTCAAACGGTAGATCCATGAGATCAAGATATCAGTTGAACCAGCTCCCCCTCCGACACTACCAGGACCTCCACCATTGAAGAGGTACATGATAGAGAAGTTGTTAAAGTTGAAGGTGTATTGGCTAATCAAAGTAGGTGCAGCAACAGCCAAGATCATTGGGAAAGTGATGTTGCGGAATTTTTGCCAAGCATTGGCACCGTCAATATAAGCTGCTTCGTAAAGGTCGTTAGGAATAGATTGCAAGATACCCAAGGTCAAAACGTAGATATATGGGAATCCAAGCCAACCTTGCATCATAATCAAGGCAATCTTAGTCCAAGTTGGGTCTGTTTTCCAAGGAATAAGAGCACCATCAAGGAAAGGAAGGAATTTAGCCAAGATTGGCAATACTTGAGTGTTGATGGCTCCGACACTATCGTTAAACATGTTTGAGAATGTCAAGATAGTGATGAAGGCTGGGACAGCCCAAGGAAGAAGGAAAATAACACCGAAGATACGTTTTCCTTTGATAAATGGTTGGTTAGCAATGATAGCTGTGAAGATACCAATGACGATCTGTAAAGTTGAGGCAGATAAAGCCCAGATGATAGTCCAAGAAAGGACGGCACCAAAGGCAGAACGGAAGGTACTCAAGCTCCAAATGTTTGTAAAGTTGGTCAAACCAACCCAGTCCAACAATTTGTTTGGTGGCAAGTGTTGGAAGTCGTAGTTGGTAAAGGCGATCATCAAGGTTACGATAACTGGGAAGATAATCGCAAAAGTCATGGCAATGTAAGATGGAATGATTAAGAGGTAAGGGAAGCCATTTTCATAGATTCCTTTGACCATTTCTTTAAAGGTAAGTGCTACTGGTATGCCATTGTTAATGTGTTTGGCAGTTGTATGTGCGTCTTTGATATTTGCGAAATAAAAGAGTACATAAACAACTACAAAGATTAAATGGAAGGCACCACGAATCAGCATAAAGAGGGAATTATCACGACCTGGTTTGTCACCAAGAGTGATGAGATTGCTCAATTCAGGGGCTGCAAGTGCTAGGAAGTAAAGGACGAATACGATGGTTACACCAAGGAAGATAAAACCTTTGGCTTTTTGTTTATTGTAAATCTGTCCTAACCCAGGAATGATAGACAGCAGAGCTGCTTTACTAGGTTGTTGCTTTTCCATAATAACTCCTTTCATAGGATACTGGTTTCTAATTAAAACCTAAACTATATATGTTTTTGATTGATAAATTCAAAGGGGGATTTGATTTCCACCCCCCTTGAACAAATTTTTTATTCACCAAATTTTTGTTTGATTGTTTCTTTGATCAATGTTACAGCGTCGTTAGCAGCTGTTTTCGCATCTTTCTTACCACTTACAGCATCAAAGAGCATAGTTTTCGCTGGATCCCAAACTGCAGACATTTGAGAGATGTTTGGCATTGGTTGAGCGTTCTTGAACTGTTTGATAACAGCTGTTGTCAACTCATCATTTTTACCTTCAGCATATGTACGAGCTTCAGTGTTAGCTGGGATTTCGTTAGTTGTATCGTAGAAGGCTTTTTGTTCTTCAGTTGAAACAAGGAAGTCTACAAATTTTTGAGCGCCTTCAAGGTTCTTAGTGCTTGATGGGATAATCCAAGCTTTACCACCACCGAATGCAGCATATTCTTTTCCATTTGGAAGAGTTGGGATAGTTGCAACACCGTAGTTTACTTTAGCATCTTTAAAGGCTTGAGCTTTCCAAGGTCCGTCGATGATAGCAGCTGTTTTACCTTCTTGGAATTGAGTTTGGATTAAGTTGCCAGCACCTTCAGTATCTTGCATACCTTTAGGCCATTTTTCATACCAAGATTTAGCGTAGTTGATACCTGCGATAGAACCGTCGTTTGCAAGACCGATATCTTTAGCGTCTTTACCGTTTTGTCCGAATACGTAAGCACCGTTACCAGCAAGAAGTCCATATGCATAGTAGAAGTTTGTCCAGTCAGCTAGGAAAGCAGAAGTTTTTCCATCTTCTCCAGCGAAGGCATATTTGCTATCTTTAGCAAGGTTTTCTAAGTCAGCAAAAGTTTTTGGAGCTTCTTTTACCAAGTCTTTGTTGTAGTACATAACAAGTGACTCGATAACAGCAGGAGCACCGTAAACTTTACCATCAGCAGCTGTCACAAGAGATTTAGTTTTATCATCTGTTTTAGCACCGTCGCTCAATTTCACTTCTGAGAGTTGTCCGTCAGTACCAAGACTACCTACACGGTCGTATGGAGCCATCATAACGTCAGCAGCTTGACCTGATTGGTTGTCAAGAGAAAGTTTGTCAAGCCCACCCATTTGGTCTCCTGTTTTGATGGTAACTTTTACGCCAGCTTCTTTTTCGTAAGCTTTTGCAGCTGATTCAGCAAAGGCTTTATATTGGTCTTCAACGTAGAAAGTGAGTTCTTTCGCTTCAGATGAACCAGAATCAGCAGGCTTATCAGCAGTTTTGCTTCCGCAAGCTACCAAAAGCAAGCTAGCAAGTGTAACAGTTCCAAGCACAGCAGCGCTCTTCATGAATTTAGATGACATAGTGTATTCCTCCTAAAGAATAACAAATTTTATAATGAGGAAACGCAAACGTTTTCCTTTATGGGACTAGTATAACACAATCAGAAAGCGGTTGCAAGTGTTTTTTGTAAAAATTTTTAAAAAAATTGTGAAAAAAGTAAACGCTTCATCGTCATATAATAGTAGAAAATACCAAAAATCGGTTTTGTTTTAAATTTAAAAAAAGTTGAGAAAACGATTGCCTAATTTACAAATGGAAAGCAGGGAGGATTCTCACTTTATTTTTGCTTAATGAGATAAGTGAAACCCTTATTCCTATTTTGTTTGTTTCCTGAAAGAATATATATACGAGTAAGAAGAAAAAATTTTTAAAAAATAATCAAAAAAGTTATCTAAAACCGCTTGCATTTATCAAGAAAATGAGCTATACTAGTAATAGCGCAAACGTTTGCGTTCATAAAAATGTAATATCTAACTATAAACACATGAGGTGCTTATTATGAAAAAACGTCAAAGTGGTGTGTTGATGCACATTTCTTCTCTTCCAGGAGCATACGGAATCGGATCATTTGGTAAAAGTGCTTACGACTTCGTTGATTTCTTGGTTCGCACAAAACAACGTTACTGGCAAATCCTTCCACTAGGAACAACTAGTTACGGAGACTCTCCTTACCAATCTTTCTCAGCCTTCGCAGGGAACACTCATTTTATCGATTTAGATATCTTGGTGGAACAAGGCTTGTTGCAAGCAAGTGACCTTGAAGGGGTTGACTTTGGTAGTGATGCGTCTGAAGTTGATTATGCGAAAATCTACTATGCACGTCGTCCTCTTTTAGAAAAAGCGGTAAAACGTTTCTTGGAAGTAGGAGATGTTAAAGATTTTGAGAAATTTGCTCAAGACAACCAATCATGGCTTGAACTCTTTGCAGAGTATATGGCTATCAAAGAGCATTTTGACAATCTTGCTTGGACTGAGTGGCCAGATGCAGATGCTCGTGCTCGTAAAGCTTCAGCGCTTGAAAGCTACCGTGAGCAATTGGCAGACAAGTTGGTTTACCACCGTGTGACTCAATACTTCTTCTTCCAACAATGGTTGAAATTGAAAGCTTACGCGAACGACAACCACATCGAAATCGTTGGGGACATGCCAATCTATGTAGCGGAAGATTCAAGCGATATGTGGGCAAATCCACATCTCTTTAAGACAGATGTCAACGGTAAGGCGACTTGCATCGCAGGATGCCCACCAGATGAATTTTCTGCAACTGGTCAGCTTTGGGGTAATCCAATCTATGACTGGGAAGCAATGGACAAAGACGGTTACAAATGGTGGATTGAGCGCTTGCGTGAAAGCTTCAAAATCTACGACATCGTTCGTATCGACCACTTCCGTGGTTTCGAATCTTACTGGGAAATCCCTGCTGGTTCCGATACAGCAGCACCTGGTGAGTGGGTCAAAGGTCCTGGCTACAAGCTTTTTGCAGCTGTTAAGGAAGAACTTGGTGAGCTAAACATCATCGCAGAAGACCTTGGCTTCATGACTGATGAAGTTATCGAATTACGTGAACGTACTGGGTTCCCAGGAATGAAGATTCTTCAATTTGCTTTCAACCCAGAAGATGAAAGTATCGATAGCCCACACTTGGCACCTGCTAACTCAGTTATGTACACAGGAACACACGATAACAATACGGTCCTTGGTTGGTACCGTAACGAGATCGATGATGCGACTCGTGAATACATGGCTCGCTACACGAACCGTAAAGAATACGAAACAGTGCCACATGCTATGCTTCGTACAGTCTTTTCATCAGTTAGCTTCATGGCAATTGCAACTATGCAAGATTTGCTAGAATTGGATGAGGCAGCTCGTATGAACTTCCCATCTACCCTTGGTGGAAACTGGTCTTGGCGTATGACTGAAGATCAATTGACACCAGCTGTCGAGGAAGGCTTGCTTGACTTGACAACAATCTATCGCCGAATCAATGAAAATTTGGTAGATTTAAAGAAATAATACAATATCAGGAGACACCTTAAACATGTTATCACTACAAGAATTTGTACAAAATCGTTACAATAAGACCATTGCAGAATGTAGCAATGAAGAGCTTTACCTGGCTCTTCTTAACTACAGCAAGCTTGCAAGCAGTCAAAAACCAGTTAACACTGGTAAGAAAAAAGTTTACTACATCTCAGCTGAGTTCTTGATTGGTAAGCTCTTGTCAAACAACTTGATCAACCTTGGTCTTTACGACGATGTCAAAAAAGAACTTGCAGCTGCAGGTAAAGACTTGATCGAAGTTGAAGAAGTTGAACTGGAACCATCTCTTGGTAATGGTGGTTTGGGACGTTTGGCTGCCTGCTTTATCGACTCAATTGCTACTCTTGGTTTGAACGGTGACGGTGTTGGTCTTAACTACCACTACGGTCTTTTCCAACAAGTTCTTAAAAACAACCAACAAGAAACAATTCCAAATGCATGGTTGACAGAGCAAAACTGGTTGGTTCGCTCAAGCCGTAGCTACCAAGTGCCATTTGCTCACTTCACATTGACATCAACTCTTTACGATATCGATGTACCTGGTTACAAGACAGAAACGAAGAACCGCTTGCGTTTGTTTGACTTGGATTCAGTTGATTCTTCTATTATTAAAGATGGTATCAACTTTGATAAAACAGACATCGCTCGCAACTTGACTCTTTTCCTTTACCCAGATGATAGTGACCGTCAAGGTGAATTGCTCCGTATCTTCCAACAATACTTCATGGTTTCAAACGGTGCACAATTGATTATCGACGAAGCAATCGAAAAAGGAAGCAACTTGCATGACCTTGCTGACTACGCAGTTGTACAAATCAACGATACTCACCCATCAATGGTTATCCCTGAATTGATCCGTCTTTTGACTGCTCGTGGTATCGAGCTTGACGAAGCAATCTCAATCGTTCGTAGCATGACTGCCTACACTAACCACACAATCCTTGCTGAAGCCCTTGAAAAATGGCCTCTTGAATTCTTGCAAGAAGTGGTTCCTCACTTGGTACCAATCATCGAAGAATTGGACCGTCGTGTGAAAGCAGAAGTGAAAGATCCAGCTGTTCAAATTATTGACGAGAGTGGACGTGTTCACATGGCTCACATGGATATCCACTACGGATACAGTGTTAACGGAGTAGCAGCACTTCACACTGAAATCTTGAAGAACTCTGAGTTGAAAGCTTTCTACGACCTTTACCCAGAAAAATTCAACAACAAAACAAACGGTATCACTTTCCGTCGTTGGCTCATGCATGCTAACCCAAGCTTGTCTCACTACTTGGATGAGATTCTTGGAGAAGGTTGGCACCATGAAGCAGATGAGCTTGAAAAACTCTTGTCTTATGAAGACAAAGCAGCTGTCAAAGAAAAATTGGAAAGCATCAAGGCTCACAACAAACGTAAATTGGCTCGTCACTTGAAAGAACACCAAGGTGTGGAAATCAATCCAAACTCTATCTTTGATATCCAAATCAAACGTCTTCACGAGTACAAACGCCAACAAATGAACGCCTTGTACGTAATCCACAAATATCTTGACATCAAAGCTGGGAACATCCCTGCTCGCCCAATCACAATCTTCTTTGGTGGTAAAGCAGCTCCAGCCTACACAATTGCTCAAGACATCATCCACTTGATCCTTTGCATGTCAGAAGTTATTGCTAACGATCCAGCAGTAGCTCCACACCTGCAAGTAGTTATGGTTGAAAACTACAACGTTACTGCAGCAAGCTTCCTTATCCCAGCATGTGATATCTCAGAACAAATCTCACTTGCTTCTAAAGAAGCTTCAGGTACTGGTAACATGAAATTCATGTTGAACGGAGCTTTGACACTTGGTACTATGGACGGTGCTAACGTGGAAATCGCTGAGTTGGTTGGCGACGAAAACATCTACATCTTTGGTGAAGATTCAGAAACTGTTATCGACCTTTACGCAAAAGCAGCTTACAAATCAAGCGAATTCTACGCCCGTAAAGCTATCAAACCATTGGTTGACTTCATCGTTAGCGATGCAGTTCTTGCAGCTGGAAACAAAGAGCGCTTGGAACGTCTTTACAAGGAATTGATCAACAAAGACTGGTTCATGACTCTTCTTGACTTGGAAGACTACATCAAAGTCAAAGAGCAAATGTTGGCTGACTACGAAGACCGTGACGCATGGTTGGATAAAGTTATCGTTAACATTTCTAAAGCAGGGTTCTTCTCATCTGACCGTACAATCGCTCAGTACAACGAAGATATCTGGCACTTGAACTAAGATACAAGATTTATACTAATACACTTTCCTATAAAGCGAATTTCGATTGAAATTCGCTTTTTTGAATGCTGTGGATTTGAGTCAATCTTGAATTAAAAAGAGAGAAATCATAGACACATTGAACGCTTAAAATGCTGTTTTTACAACCTTTAAGGCTCGAAATCTATTTAAAAATTACCTCATACCTCTTGTACTCGCTTACATAAAGTATTATAATATGATTATAGGAAAGAAGGTGTTTTTATGTGGAAAAAATATTTTTCAAAATATAGATGGACTGATTTATTTTGGATTTTATTTATCATTTTGACCTGCCTCTATATTGGTAACCATGATTTGTTTCCTCTCAATCATCAAGAAATCTCTCTTCGAGGTAGTTTCTGGGGATCTGTACTCGCCTTATATCAATTGCTATTTATTGATAAATTTATTATTTCGAATCGAAAATAAATGGAGAAGCTAAAAGCTTTAAATGTTTTAGACTTTTGGGATAGATAGTTTAAAAATTGAAATTTAAAACCGCAGATCTTCTTGAAATGCGGTTTTTTGTGTTAATTATAGTACTTTCCCAACCAGAATCTCAGCCTCAATAGTAATCTCTGTCAAGTCGCTCCAGTCAATCTTACTCTGGTTAACATGAAAGAGTAGAGGAGTCATGCTGAGTAGGGCTTGGAGTTGCTCTGCTGTGATAGGCTTGGTTAGTGAGGCAGTTTTACTGGATAAGATAGTGAAGTTGTTTTGGAAATGATTTTTGATATCTTGGTTGGAATAGTCCTTGTTTGTCAGCTGGTCTTGTACCTTCTGACGGATTTCCTTGAGGTGATTTTTAGTTGGAATAACCTTTATCAAGATACCGTCTTTGGATAAAACGCGACGAAATTCTCCGTAATTGGCAGGGGAAAAGAGATCAAGTAAGATATCCATACTGGCATCTTGCAGAGGAAGGCGAGAAAGGTCCCCAACGAACCAATTGACTGCCCAGTTGGGTTCACTCTTGGCAGCGATTTGGACGGAATCTTTGGAAATATCAAAGGCATAGAAGGTTTTGTCAGGATGACTTTCTTGGAGTTTGCGAGAATAGAATCCTTCGCCACAACCGATATCTAAAATTGTTTTGGCATTTTTTGAGTTTGAAAGTAAATCAGAGACGGCCTCTAAAATAGCTTGATAAAAGCCAGCTTCTAGGATTCGTTGACGGTTTTGAAAATTTTCCTTGTCGTAATTAGCGGATTGCTTGATTTGGGGCGCCAGATTGACATAGCCGAATTTTGACAGATCAAAAGAATGGTGATTGCTACACTTGAGACTGCTAGCTACTAGAGTTAGCTTTTCTTGACAGATGGGACAGGCAAAGGCAGTAGCAGAAGCAAAACGTTGAAGTTTGGGTTTGAGATTTGTATTCATAGTTTAAGTGTATCAAAAGAGGCAAATGAAAGCAACTTTAGGAATAAGTAGATGGGAGATTCAGTAGAAATAAAACTAATACTCTTCGAAAATCAAATTCAAACCACGTCAACGTCGCCTTGCCGTACTCAAGTACAGCCTGCGGCTAGTTTCCTAGTTTGCTCTTTGATTTTCATTGAGTATAATTCTCCAATTTATGAAATGACATTGCTTTTATATCTAAATTGCTATATAATAATGATAAGGAGGAAATAAGTATGTTAAAAGAAGTACTAACCGTCGCAAAAGTTGCGAAAAAATCATCACTCTTTTTGGGTGGTGTCGCATTTGGTACCCTTGGCTTGAAAATCTTAGCAAGTAAGGAAGCTAAAAAAGGTTATTCTAAAGCTTTGGCTAAGGCTTACAAGTTGAAAGACGAGCTAGATGCATCTGTTTCTGTTGTGAAGCAACATGGAGACGATGTCTTGCAAGATGCCAAATATTTGTACGAGCAAGAGAAAAAAGAAGAGCAATTAGATAGCCTTATAGGGGAATAATATGTCTTTTAAAGTGCTACATAGAGGATACCAACATATCCGACTATCATCTTCTTTTTCACTCACCTTGGATATTCAAGACTATCTTCGTTCCTTGGCGAGAGATGAAAAGGGGATTGAGTCTATCCAGTTTTACATGGATCAACAGCACTTTACTCTACGTATAAAAGAAGGCTTTTCTGTATTAGATAATGCAGAAGCCTTTTTAAAAAGAATTGATAAAGGGAAAGTTTCTGAGTTGATGACTCTTCCCATTCGTAGAGAAGAGAGTGCTTATTCTATTGTTTCAGGTGCAGCGGTTAAGCGTGTACTTTTTCGTAGTTTTGTGCCGTATCCTATTCGCTATATATGGACTTGTTATCAGGCCTTTGGCTATATTAGAGAAGCCTATCAAACACTAGCGCGTAAGGAACTAACGATGGAGGTCTTGGACTGTTCGGCGATTTTATTGTCCTTGTTTATGAACCAATCCAAGACAGCTAGCAATATCATGTTTATGCTTGATTTGGGGAATCATTTAGATCAGTGGTCCTTGAAAAAAACTGCAACAGACTTAGAACAAAGCCTTCTTGCAAAAGAGAGCGATGTATTCCTAGTACAGGGGGATACGGTCGTTAGTATCAAGAGTTCCGATGTTCAAATAGGAGATGTTTTGGTCCTATCTCAAGGAAATGAAATTCTGTTTGATGGACAAGTAGTTTCAGGTTTAGGTATGGTCAACGAAAGTTCCTTGACGGGAGAGAGTTTTCCAGTTGAAAAAAGAGAGTCTGATTTGGTTTGTGCAAATACAGTATTAGAAACTGGAGAGTTACGCATTCGTGTAACCGATAATCAGATGAACAGCCGGATTTTACAACTGATTGAGTTGATGAAGAAATCTGAAGAAAATAAGAAAACGAAACAACGCTATTTCATCAAGATGGCGGATAAGGTCGTCAAATATAATTTCTTGGGGGCTGGTCTGACTTACCTATTAACAGGTTCTTTTTCTAAGGCTATTTCTTTCCTATTGGTCGATTTCTCCTGCGCTTTGAAAATCTCTACTCCTGTAGCTTATTTAACAGCTATCAAGGAGGGGTTGAATCGTGAAATGGTGATTAAGGATGGAGATATTCTGGAGAAATATCTGGAAGTTGATACTTTCTTGTTTGATAAGACGGGAACAATCACAACTAGTTATCCTATAGTTGAAAAGGTGTTACCTTTTGGGGACTATAGTGAGGAAGATATTCTCAGAATCAGTGCCTGTCTTGAGGAACACATTTATCATCCTATTGCTAATGCCATCGTCAAGCAAGCTGAGATAGAGGGAATTGAACATGAGGAAATGCATGGGAAACTCCAATATATCGCAAGCAAGGGGATTAAATCTCATATAGATGGGCAACCAGTTCTTATTGGGAATTATGTTTTGATGCAGGATGAGCAAATTCATATCAGTTCAGAACAAAATGCTTTAATTGAAGAGTACAAGAGTCGCTATAATCTCTTATTCTTGGCTTATCAGAATGAATTGATTGGAATGTTCTGCATTCATACTCCTTTGAGAAAAGAAGCAAAAGCAGCCTTGGAGAAACTTAAGGCACAAGGGAAAAAATTGATTCTGGCAACAGGGGACACCTTGGTTAGAACAGAGGAATTAGTCAAAGATTTGCCCTTTGATCAGGTCTATACAGACTTGAAACCTGATGGGAAATTTGAGTTAGTAGAGGAACTGCAGAAAGCAGGTCACACTATTTTGATGGTTGGAGATGGCTTGAATGACTCAGCTGCTCTAACCCTATCAGATATCGGTGTTGTGATGAATGAGAGTGCAGATATTTCTAAGCAGATGAGCGATATCTTATTGTTAGATAATCGTTTGGATTTCTTCCAAGAGTTGGATTCGCTATCATCATCTTTGCAAACACTCATCAAGAAGAATATTCAAGATACCGTTGTCGTAAATAGTAGTTTGATTGGCTTTGGCTTGTTTAATTGGCTCAGTCCTTCAAATCTCTCTATCTTACATAATCTAACAACCTTACGTATTGTACTGCGTAGCCTGTCTATTAAGGGATAGGTGGGGACTATTAACAGCAAAAAGGAGTTACCTTTCTCGAGGTTAACTCCTTTTTTTATAGGTAAATGTTGAACAGTTTAGTAAGTCAATACAAAATATTTTTTCTTTCCACGACGGATAACAGTCAGCTCATTCTCTAACTTATCTGTGTCACTCAAGACATAGTCAAGGTCTTGGATGCGGTCGCCGTTGACGTAGATAGCTCCGTTTTGGACGTCTTCACGGGCTTGGCGTTTTGAGTTAACCACACCAGATGAGACGAGTAGTTCCACGATATTGTGGTTTTCGTCTGCTTGCACTTGGTAGTTTGGTACACCACGAAGTCCTTGTTTGAGCTCTTTGACAGAAAGGTTTTTGATATTTCCTGCAAAGAGTTGTTCAGTGATGTTAAGGGCTTCTTTGTAGGCTTCTTCGCCGTGAACAAGTGTAACGACTTCACGAGCCAAGACTTTTTGAGCTAAGCGTTCGTGTGGAGCCGCTTCAAATTGTTTACGGATGTCTTCAATCTCATCAAGTGACAAGAAAGTAAAGATTTTCAAGAAGCGAACAGCGTCAGCGTCCATAACGTTCATCCAGAATTGGTACATTTCGTATGGAGAAGTCTTTTCAGGATTGAGCCAGACGGCATTTCCTTCTGATTTACCAAACTTCTTACCAGTTGCATCGGTAATCAGTGGAACAGTGATTACGTGGCCTGTCTTGTCAGCCTTACGACGAAGCAATTCGGTACCAGCTGTCATATTTCCCCACTGGTCAGAACCACCGATTTGTAGCGTTACGTTGTGGTCTTGGTTAAGAACGAAGAAGTCGTAACCTTGCATGATTTGGTAGGCAAACTCAGTGTAAGAAATTCCTGTTTCAATCCGTTTTTTCACAGACTCCTTGCTCATCATGTAGTTGACAGTGAAGTATTTTCCGATATCACGGAGGAAGTCAATGAAGCTGATGCTGCCAAACCAGTCGTAGTTGTTGACCATGACAGCCTTGTTTTCACCATTTTCAAAGTCAAGAAAACGAGAAAGTTGTCCTTGGATAGACTTGACCCAGCCATCTACTGTGTCTTTTGTTTGGAGACTACGTTCAGCATCTTTGAAGGACGGATCTCCGATGAGACCTGTAGCACCGCCAACGAGCGCATAAGGTTTGTGACCTGCTAGCTGCAAGCGACGACTTGTCAAGATTGCGACAAGGTGGCCTAAGTGAAGGCTGTCAGCAGTTGGATCGTAGCCAGTATAATAAGAAACTTGACCTTCTTCTAGGGCTTTACGCAAAGCTTCTTCATCAGTCGTTTGAAAAATCAAACCACGCTCTTTTAGCTCATCAAAAATGTGCATGTGTCTTTTCTCCTTTTTAAAAATATTGTTTCTACCTATTGTATCACAAACTTGGGTAATAGCCTAGTAGAATAGGGAAGAAAGTGGCTATTTTATTGAAAGTTTACCTTTTATGGTATAATAGATAGAGTGAGGAAATCCATGCAAAATCAATTAAATGAATTAAAACAAAGAATGCTGGAATTTTTCCAGCTAGTAAAATCAAACATAAATCATAAAAAATCAGAGAAAGTCTCAGAAGAGAAGCAGTCGGATGGGACAGGTGGGAAAGTTCTGGCTATCCTAGGTAGCATTTTAGTTGCTATTAAGGGAATTTTGAATACTCTCTTTATTCTAGGCTTTATCGGTGGACTTTTTGGTGCTGGTGTAGCTCTTGGTTATGGAGTTGCTTTGTTTGACAAGGCCAAGGTTCCCCAATCGGAGGACTTGGTCAAACAGGTTAAAAATATTTCTTCCATCTCAGAAATTGTTTACGCAGATGGGAGTGTCATTGCTTCTATCGAGAGTGATCTACTGAGAACCTCTGTTTCATCTGAGGAAATATCGGACAATCTCAAAAAGGCGATCATTGCTACTGAGGACGAACATTTTCTTGAACATAAAGGGGTTGTGCCCAAAGCTGTGATTCGGGCGACTTTGGGAACTTTTGCAGGTTTGGGCTCGTCTAGTGGGGGCTCGACCTTGACCCAACAGTTAATCAAACAACAAGTGGTCGGAGATGCTCCGACTTTGGCTCGTAAGGCTACAGAAATTGTCGATGCCCTTGCCTTGGAACGCAGCATGAGCAAGGATGAAATCTTGACCACCTATCTCAATGTTGCTCCCTTTGGTCGAAATCATAAAGGACAAAATATTGCAGGTGCCCAGCAAGCTGCTGAAGGAATTTTCGGTATCGATGCCAACAAGTTGAGTATTCCTCAAGCCGCTTTCTTAGCAGGTTTGCCACAGAGTCCGATTACTTATTCCCCTTATGAAAATACTGGAGAGTTAAAGAGTGATGAAGACTTAGAACTTGGTTTGAAGCGGGGCAAGGATGTTCTCTACAACATGTACCGTACGGGTGCTCTGACTCAGGAGGAATATGACCAGTACAAGGATTATAATCTCAAGCAAGATTTCTTGCCATCAGGATCTATCAATGCTGTTTCGAGGGATTACCTTTACTTTACGGCTATGGCTGAAGCGACAGACCGTATGTATGATTACTTAGTTCAACAGGACAATGTCTCTAGCCAAGAGTTGAAAAAGGAAGTAGTTCAAAAGGCCTATCATGAGCGAGCTGAGCAGGAACTAAGTAACGGTGGCTATAAAATCACGACAACAATCAATAAAAAAATCCATACTGCCATGCAAAATGCAGTTGCTAACTACGGTCGTTTGGTAGATGATTCGACTGGGCAGCCTGAAGTAGGGAATGTTTTGATGGACAATAAAACGGGGGCTGTTTTAGGCTTTGTTGGTGGTCGTAATTACCAGACTAACCAAAACAATCACGCCTTTGACACTAAGCGCTCGCCAGCCTCTACAACCAAGCCTTTATTGGCCTACGGTATTGCCATTGACCAAGGTTTGATGGGAAGCGCTAGTATCTTGTCCAATTATCCGACAAAATTCTCTAATGGAAATCCTATCATGTATGTGAACAGTCCAGGTACAGGCATGATGACTTTGGGTGAAGCCTTGAACTATTCGTGGAATATCCCAGCCTATTGGACCTATCGAATGCTGCGTGAGAAGGGTGTGGATGTCAAGGGTTACATGGAGAAAATGGGTTACGAGATTCCGGAGTACGGTATCGAAAGTCTGCCTATGGGTGGTGGGATTGAAGTCACAGTTGCCCAGCATACCAATGGTTATCAAACAATTGCCAATAACGGTGTCTACCATCAGAAACATGTGATTTCTAAGATTGAATCACCTGACGGTAGAGCAATTTATGAATTCCAAGACAAGCCAGTTCAAGTGTATTCGAAGGCAACAGCAACGATTATGCAGAGTTTGCTTCGTGAGGTGATTTCATCTCGGATCACTTCAAGTTTCCAAACGGATTTGGCTTCTATCAATTCAAGCTTAGCTCGTGCAGACTGGATTGGTAAGACTGGGACAACCAATGAAGATGAAAATATGTGGCTCATGCTGTCAACACCAAGATTGACTCTAGGTGGTTGGCTAGGGCATGATGACAACCGCCCAATGGCTAAGGGGGCTGGGCATTATCGAAATGCCAAATATATGGCTTACTTGGTCAATGCCATCCAACAGGCTGAGCCTGGTGTTTGGGGCAATGAACGCTTTAATCTTGATTCTAGTGTGACCCAATCTCAGGTCCTCAGATCTACAGGACAGAAGCCAGGCAAAGTATCCGTTAATGGAAAAACAGTGGATCTTTCAGGTTCTACTGTAACGAGCTATTGGGCTAATAAGGCGGGAGCTCCTACTACAAGCTATCACTTTGCTATTGGAGGAAGTGAAGCAGATTATCAAAACGCTTGGTCAAGTATCGTTAGTACATTGCCAACTCCTTCTAGCTCAAGTACTAGTTCGAATAGCAGTTCAAGTGGTAGTTCAAGTGCTAGCTCTAGCAGTACATCAAGTTCATCATCTACGCAATCAAATAGTAGAAGATAGGAAAGTGGTATTGATTGCCACTTTTTTCTTTTTTCCTTTCGTGTTACAATAAAGGTATGAATCAGTATCAGAAAAAGATTGTTAAAGGAACCATTTATTCACTCCTATCTGGCTTAATCTGGGGAATCTGTGGAATTTTAGGAGAGTATTTCTTTACTCATTACCAGGTGTCTTCGGGCTGGATTACCTCTATGCGTTTGACACTGGCAGGGAGTCTTGTGCTCATTTGGTCTGCAGTGCAATTAAAATCGCAAGTGTTAGATATTTGGCGAGATAAGAAAAATTACCTACCCTTTTTAGCCTATGCTATTTTGGGGATTTTTTCAGTTCAGTATTTTTTCTACCTCTGCGTAGAATATTCTAATGCAGCGACAGCAACTATTTTACAGTTTATTAGCCCTGTCTTTATCCTCTTTTACAATCGCTTGGTTTATCAAAAACGAGCGTCAAAAAGTGCTATTCTTTATGTTTTGGTTGCCATGTTGGGTGTTTGCCTGATGGCGACAAAGGGAGATCTCTCTCAATTATCCATGACACCACTAGCACTTGTGACGGGTTTGCTGAGTGCCATGGGGGTCATGTTTAATGTTATCTTGCCTCAACCTTTTGCGAAGCGCTATGGTTTTGTACCCACGGTTGGGTGGGGGATGATTTTAGCAGGTTTATTTAGCAATGTCCTCTCACCAGTTTATCAACTTTCCTTTACTCTTGATATTTGGAGTATCTTGATTTGCCTCATTATCGCTTTTTTCGGGACGGCTTTTGCCTTTTTCATTTCCATGAAGGCAGTGTCCTTGGTTTCTCCTTTAGTGGTTTCTGTTATCAGTGCCAGTGAACCTCTCTCTTCTGCCCTTTTGAGTGTTTTATTTTTAGGCTTGGTAGTGGATTGGTCCCTTCTTCTAGCTATGGCCTTGATTATTTTGCCCATGATTTTCCTATCGATAGAAGAAGCGAAAGAAAGTAAATAAAAAGTCTTTTCTTAATTCTAAAAGTGTGCTATACTAGAATAGTCAATAAAACACGGGGAGATAGTTGTGAAGAGTGTTTTTAGGTTGTATCGGTAGGGGCTTGCTTTTACCGACAGCACGTTTTATCTCACATCCCTAAAAATCATACCTAAAAACAAACAAAAAGGCTTCAAATTTGAGGCCTTTTTTGGTAGAATAGGTATCATTAAAATGAACTAGGAGGCGCTTATGACTGCTACAAAAATGAACGCTCAAGAAATTATCCAATTTATCGCCAATGCCGAAAAGAGAACCAGTGTTAAAGTAACCTTTGAAGGACAACTTGCAACTGCTGTACCAAGCTCTGTTGTCAAACTAGGGAATGTACTATTTGGAGACTGGAAAGATGTGGCTCCGCTTCTCGATGGTTTGGTAGAAAATCAAGACTATGTTGTTGAGCAAGATGCTCGTAATTCTGCAGTTCCCTTGCTAGACAAACGTGCTATCAATGCTCGTATCGAGCCAGGTGCTATTATCCGTGATCAGGTTGAAATTGGTGACAATGCTGTTATCATGATGGGAGCTGTTATCAATATCGGTGCTGAAATCGGTGCAGGAACCATGATTGACATGGGGGCTATCCTTGGTGGCCGTGCTATCGTTGGGAAAAACAGTCACGTTGGTGCAGGTGCCGTTCTTGCAGGTGTGATTGAGCCAGCTAGCGCAGAACCAGTCCGTGTTGGAGATAATGTTCTTATCGGCGCTAATGCAGTGGTTATCGAAGGAGTCCAAATCGGTAGTGGTTCAGTTGTCGCAGCAGGAGCTATTGTTACCCAAGATGTCCCAGAAAACGTGGTGGTAGCAGGTGTTCCAGCTCGTATCATCAAAGAGATTGATGCCCAAACCCAACAAAAAACAGCGCTAGAGGATGCGCTTCGTACCTTATAATTGTAAAAGTAATAAAGAGGCGGAACCCTTCTTCCAGCCTCTTTCTGCTATATCGGAGGATAGATAGATGTTAGATTTGATTCAGACTAGACGAGATTTGCACCAGATTCCAGAGATTGGCTTGGAGGAGTTCAAAACTCAGGCTTATCTGCTGGATGTGATTGAGAAATTGACTGCGGTCAAGAATTTTGTTCAAGTTCGTACTTGGCGGACAGGGATTTTGGTTTACTTGCAGGGAAGTCAGCCAGAGCGTACCATTGGTTGGCGAACAGACATTGATGGTCTGCCTATCGTCGAACAAACAGGACTATCTTTTTCTTCCCAACACCAAGGTCGCATGCATGCTTGTGGACATGATTTCCACATGACTATTGCTTTAGGCTGTCTTGAGCGAGCCCTTGAGGAGCAACCAAAGAACAATCTGCTCTTTCTGTTTCAACCTGCTGAAGAAAATGAAGCTGGTGGCATGCTCATGTATGAGGATGGCGCTTTTGGAGACTGGTTGCCAGACCAGTTTTATGGGCTTCATGTTCGGCCAGATTTGAAGGTTGGACAGATTGCGACCAATACTCATACACTCTTTGCAGGTACTTGCGAGGTGAAGATCCGTTTCAAAGGTAAAGGAGGACATGCAGCCTTTCCGCATGAAGCCAATGACGCCTTGGTGGCGGCTAGTTACTTTGTGACCCAGGTGCAGTCAGTTGTCAGCCGCAATGTTAACCCAATCGAGGGAGCGGTGGTGACCTTTGGTCTTTTCCAAGCCGGAACCACCAACAATGTCATAACGGACACAGCCTTTTTGCATGGAACTATTCGGGCCTTGACACAGGACATGAGTCTCTTGGTGCAAAAGAGGGTCAAAACAGTTGCAGAAGGAGTTGCTGCTGCCTTTGATATGGAAGTCGAAGTGGAACTCAAACAAGGTGGATACCTACCTGTTGAGAACCATCCAGCTTTGGCGCGTGAACTGATGGATTTCTTTGAAGAAAAAGAGGGAATTGAGTTGATTGATATCGAACCTGCTATGACAGGTGAAGACTTTGGTTATCTCCTTTCAAAAGTTGATGGTGTTATGTTCTGGCTAGGTATTGATAGTCCCTACGCCCTTCATCACCCTCAGATGAGTCCTAAGGAAGAAGCCTTAGCTATTGGGGTGGATGCGGTCTCTAGTTTCCTGAAAAAGAAGGCAGCAGAGTAGAGGGGTTGTCTATGAAATCGGAATTACGTAAGCAAGTCTTGCAAGAAATGAAGGCTTTACCTCGAGAGCAAAAACAGTTTATAGACCAAGCTTTAACTGAGCGACTTTTACAACACCCCTTTTACCAAGAAGCTAAGGTCATCGCAAGCTACCTTTCTTTTTCTCATGAGTTTCAAACGCAGGAACTGATTGAGCAGGCGCTGAAGGATGGCAAGAAGGTTCTGATACCTAAAACCTATCCCAAGGGTCACATGGAGTTTGTAGTTTATGATCCGCAGCAGTTGGTAAAAACTGCCTTTGGCTTACTGGAACCACAGGGAGATTTGGAAGTGGTGGATGCCTCTCAGATTGATTTGATTCATGTTCCTGGTCTGGCTTTTACGACGAAAGGATATCGGATAGGATACGGTGGAGGCTATTATGACCGTTATCTGGAACATTTTTCTGGTCATACTTTGAGTACGATATATCCTTGTCAAATTCAGGACTTTATCCCTGAAAAGCATGATATTCCTGTTCAGGAGGTATTAATTGATGAAGGAAATCTTTGATAGACGTTATCCTGTGACGAGTTTCTTCCTTTTTGTGACGGCCTTGGTGTTTCCACTAATGTTGGTGACTGCAGGCGGAAACTTTGATAGGGCAGATACCTTATTTCGATTTGGAGCCATGTATGGGCCAGCTATTCGCCTCTTTCCTGAGCAAGTTTGGCGTCTCTTCTCTGCCATTTTTGTTCATATTGGGTGGGAGCATTTTATTGTCAATATGCTTTCGCTCTATTATCTTGGTAGGCAAGTAGAGGAAATTTTCGGATCCAAGCAGTTTTTCTTTCTCTATCTATTATCTGGAATGATGGGCAATCTCTTTGTTTTTGTATTTAGTCCCAAATCCTTAGCAGCAGGAGCCTCTACCTCTCTTTATGGGCTATTTGCCGCGATTATTGTTCTTCGCTATGCTACTCGGAACCCCTATATCCAGCAGCTAGGCCAATCTTATCTGACACTTTTTGTGGTTAACATTATTGGAAGTGTTCTGATTCCAGGAATCAGCCTAGCAGGCCATATCGGTGGTGCAGTCGGCGGAGCATTTCTAGCAGTTATCTTTCCAGTTCGAGGAGAAAGAAGGATGTATGGTACCAGCCAGAGGTTAGGAGCGGTAGTGTTATTCGTAGGACTCGCAGTTTTGCTTTTCTACAAGGGAATGGGGTTGTGACGACTAATATGTAAACTTGAATAAGAAAAAAGCTACTTAAAAAATGAGTAGCTTTTAATGGTTTTGGAACTATTCGAACCAACACAGCTCTAAAAATAAGTCTTTGTGTGTAGATGATTTGAGAAAGTGAGCGCCCATTCTATCGCGAAGAAGTCATTTGTAAATAAGTTTTTTTGCAGAAAATTGAGAATGGTGTGCTTTTTTATTTCTTTTGTATCGTAAGTTTCTAGAATATAATGTTGTATCAGTCTTATTATATATTTTAAAAATAGAAAATGTTATAATATTAGAAATTGATTGAAGAATTATTAGAATAAAAGAGGTATAAAGTTGGAAAATTGTGTTTACATTATTTCAGGCCCCCCAGGCGTTGGGAAAAGTACTGTTAGTAAAGAGTTAGCTTATTCTTTTGATAAGAGTGCAGTTATAGAGGGGGATTTGATTTACTTAATGATTAAAGGTGGCATAGTGGCTCCCTGGGAAGATGAGGGCTATTACATGGATTTGTTTTGGGACAATATCATCAGCTTGACCAATAATTTTATAACTCGAGGCATCTCTGTCGTAATAGAGTATGTCATTTTTGAATACCAACTGAAGAAAATTGCTTCTTTCTTAAAAGAAAAACAAATTGGTCTAAAATATTGTGTCTTAATGGCCGAAGAAAAAACCTTGAAAGATAGGGATGGTTCTCGAAAAGAAATTGAAAGAGTGGGCAACTTATCAATACAAGCAAGAAGTGAGTTTCTAGCTAAAAATAAGGAGAAGGAAAAACATTTTCTGTATACAGATGATTTAGACGTCCCCAAAATAGCAAATATCATTAAAACTTCAAATCGATTTTTGATTGAAAATCTGTAATCCATCATTAAGGACCGAAGTTGAGTTAGTAGATTTAGAGACATATCTCATAAATCTTTAAATTGTATGTAAATTTGTAAAATAATTAAGTCTCCAGAGTCAACTTACTGGAGACTTAATTTATTAACTGGAAACTAATTCTATTCCTTCTCAGCCAATTCTTTTCCCAGTTGGATGAGGTAATCTTTTAAGTCATCTTTGACTTGTGGGTGCTTGAGGGCGTAGTCAATAGATGTTTTCATAAAGCCAAACTTATCCCCAACGTCGTAACGAGCTCCTGTAAATTTACGGGCGAAAACACGTTGTGTTTTATTAAGCGTATCGATAGCATCGGTAAGCTGGATTTCATTTCCAGCACCAGGAGCTTGCTTTTCGAGGATATCAAAAATTTCTGGTGTCAGAAGATAGCGACCGATAATTGCTAAATCACTTGGTGCATCTTCGGGAGCTGGTTTTTCAACGAAAGTTTCGACACTGTAGAGACCATTAATCCCTTCACCTTGAGGAGCGATAACTCCATATGATGAAACGTCTTCGTGTGGTACGGGCATGACAGCAATGGTTGATGCATGTGTCTTTTCGTAATCATTCATCAGTTGTTTTGTCAATGGGATAGCCTTGTCGTTAGTAATGTCCATAAGGTCATCACCCAGCATAACAACAAAAGGTTCATTTCCTACAAAAGCTTTGGCTTGTAAGACAGCGTCTCCAAGACCACGAGGGTGAGTTTGGCGGATGAAATGAAGGCGCATACCAGTTGTTTCGTCTACCAATTTTAGCAAGTCGTGTTTGCCTTTTTCTTTGAGGTTGTACTCAAGCTCAAAGTTTGAGTCAAAGTGGTCTTCAATAGAACGTTTTGATTTACCAGTGACAACCAGAATATCTTCAATGCCTGATTTGAGAGCCTCTTCCACGATAAACTGGATAGTTGGTTTATCTACAATTGGCAACATTTCTTTAGCAAGTGCTTTGGTTGCTGGTAAAAATCGAGTCCCGAGTCCAGCGGCAGGGATGACTGCCTTTCTAACTTTTGATGTCATAAGAATCCTTTCTTTAGAGAGTTAAGACCACTCATTTTCTGCTTTAAATTCATTGTTCATGATGTCATAAATGGCATCTTTGATATTGGTTCCGTGGTAAATAACTTGGTAAATGGCTTGTGTAATGGGCATATAGACTCCAAGTTCTTGCGCTAGTTCATAGGCTGCTCGAGTCGTTGAGATTCCTTCGATTACCATGCCCATATTGGCTTCGATATCAGCTAGGGATTCTCCACGTCCGAGAGCATCGCCAGCTCTCCAGTTACGAGAGTGGATGGAGGTTCCCGTTACAATCAAATCTCCCACACCAGATAAGCCACTATAGGTCAATGGACTGGCACCGAGTGCTACTCCTAGGCGGGTAATTTCTGCCAAGCCTCGAGCGATGATGGCTGCCTTGGCATTGTCACCAAATCCCAAACCATGTAAAGCTCCAGCACCGACAGCAATAATATTTTTAAGAGCACCAGCAGTTTCGACTCCGATAACATCCGTATTGGTATAAAGTCGGAAGTAGTGATTACTAAATAGTTCCTGAACGTATTGAGCTGTTTGTAAATCTTTAGAAGCAGCAGTGATTAAGGTCAGGTCACGCACAATGGTTTCTTCCGCATGACTAGGTCCTGAAACAACGACAATATCACTGCGGAGATGTTCAGGAATTTCTTCTTCAAGGATGGTTGATAATCGTTTATGGCTATCAGGTTCTAATCCCTTTGATGCGTGCATGATGATAGCCTTATGGTCCAAGGTTTGTGCAACTTGCTGGGCAACAAGTCGTGTCACTTTTGTTGGGACAACAAACAAAATCGCATCTACATCTTTCAATGCCTCTGCTAAGTCGGTGTAGGCAATGATATTTTCATCTAGAACGACATCTTTAAAGTAGTGTTTGTTAGTATGATTGGTATTAATTTCATTGATTTGCTCAGGCAGATTTCCCCAAATACGTACCTCGTGTCCATTGTCATTTAAGACTTGTGAAAGGGCAGTTCCCCAAGAACCAGGTCCCAAGACGGCGACGGTTTGTTTTTCCATGATTTCCTCCTTAATAGAGTCCTTTTCATTATTCTATCATATTCTAGAGGATTTTGCACTTGCATTGCTGGGGGAGTGGTGGCTTTGTTGCTTGAAAAATATATAAAAACCGAGGCTAAGTATTAAACTCTTAGTCCCGGTTTTGATATTCCTTAAAGAATAGCTAGGTTTATTTCAATTGATCTGTAATGTCTTTTGATAGCAACATTCCCAGATGATAAGTTTTATTGATGTAAGCAATGACATCATTGATATTTTCAGTCGTGTGAATTTTCTCTTTGATATCAGTCCTAAATGTTTCATCCTTTAAAAGTTGTTCTTGGTAGAGTTTTTGTAGTCTCTCCTTCTCGTACTTATTAAGCAGAAAAAGGAAAACCAAGCTAATCACAACGAGGATATAAGCATATTGGCTCATAGAATATCTCCCTGTATGATAAAGAAGTAATAGTGAATAAATCGATTTAGTGGATCTAAAATAGCAGAACAAGTCAGCAAAACTTGATAAGATTTTTGATAGACCTCTAAACAAAATCCCGTATAGGATTGGACGTCAGTTACTTAGATTGCTTTACAATCAAGTAATTAAAAGATTACGACATGAACCAAACCAAATCGATATTATTGGGTTAGATGAATTAGTAAAGCGTTTAGACAAGTATCTTTGGTTACGACGTTTTAGGACATAAATCAATCATATTTATGTCCTAAAACTAGTGAAGCGCCTAGCCAAAGTCCGAATAGGATTTGGCGTTAGTTACTTAGATTGCTCCGCAATCAAGTAACTTTGGCGATTTACATCTTCTCTGGCGTTTCTACTCCAAGCAAGCGAAGGGCTTCTTTGAGAACGACTGCAGTTGCGTAGCTGAGAGCTAGACGGCTGTCGCGTTCTGGGCTATCATCCAAGATACGTGTATGTGCATAGTACTTGTTGAAGGCTTGAGCCAGGCTAATTGCAAATTTAGCAATGATAGAAGGTTCAAAGTTATCCGCCGCACGGTTGATAATACGTGGGAAGTCTTGGATTAGTTTGATGATTTCCCAACTTTCAGCATCATTCAAGCTATAGTTGCCAACTGTTTCTGGTTTGAAATCCGCTTTGCGTAAGATAGATTGGATACGAGCGTAGGCGTATTGAACATAAGGTCCAGTTTCACCCTCGAAGGATACCATAGCTTCTAGGTCGAAGTCGTATCCATTTGTACGGTCGGTCTTAAGGTCATAGAATTTAATGGCTCCAACCCCAACAGCATGTGCTACCTGATCTTTATTTTCAAGTTCAGGATTTTTTGCTTCAATTTGGGCTTTGGCACGACTAACGGCCTCTGCAACAGTAGGCTCTAGCAAGATGACATTCCCTTTACGAGTAGAGAGTTTTTTCCCTTCTTTTGTAACTAAACCAAAAGGAACGTGAGTAATGTCGTCACTCCAATCGTAGCCCATCTCTTGCAAGACAGCTTTGAGCTGTTTAAAGTGGGCAGATTGCTCTTGACCAACTACGTAGATAGATTTAGCAAATTGGTATTCGTTTTTACGGTAAAGGGCTGCAGCCAAGTCACGTGTGATATAGAGAGTTGCACCATCAGACTTCTTGATGAGGGCTGGATGTTCAATTCCGTATTTCTCAAGATTGACAACTTGGGCACCTTCTGATTCAACAAGGAGGCCTTTTTCAGAAAGAATGTCTACAACTGCATCCATCTTATCGTTGTAGAAGGCTTCTCCGTTGTAGCTGTCAAATTCAACCTTCAGTTCATTGTAAAGGCGGTTAAATTCCACTAAGCTTTCATCACGGAACCATTGCCAAAGAGCGAGAGCTTCCTCGTCACCATTTTCAAGTTTACGGAACCATTCGCGTGCTTCTTCATCCAAGCTTGGGTCATTTTCAGCCTCAGCATTGATGCGGACGTAGAGTTTAAGGAGTTCATCAATTGGATGAGCTTTTACAGCTTCTTCGTCTCCCCATTTTTTGTAGGCAACAATCAACATCCCAAATTGTTTACCCCAGTCTCCCAAATGGTTGACCTTGACCGTTTGATAACCGATTTTTTGGAAAATATGTGACAAGCTATCTCCGATAACAGTTGAGCGCAGGTGACCAATAGAGAATGGTTTAGCGATATTTGGACTAGACATATCGATAACAACATTTTCTTGTTTGCCAATATTTTGGTCAGCATAGTGTTCTTTTTCAGTGATAACAGCTTGCAATACTTGAGCAGAGATGGCAGATTTATCAAGGAAAAAGTTGACGTAAGGTCCTGTTGCAACAACTTTTTCAAAGGCTTGGCTGTTAATTTTTTCAGCCAGTTCAGCCGCAATCATTTGAGGTGCTTTACGTTCGACTTTTGCAAGAGAAAAAGCAGGGAAAGCGATGTCTCCCATTTCTGAGTTTTTAGGGGTTTCCAGTAAATTTAAAATAGCCTCTTGGTCCAGGCTATCAATGACGCTAGCCAACTCGCTAGCAATCAATTCTTTTGTATTCATTAAGAGCTCCTTTTTGGACTTTTCTACTATTTTATCACAATTTTAAAGAAAGAAGAAAAAATTTTTGAAATCTCCTATTTTTTTGGTATAATATAGTTATAAAATTAGTTATAAATATGCATATAAGAGGATTTTATGAGAAAAAGAGATCGTCATCAGTTAATAAAAAAAATGATTACTGAGGAGAAATTAAGTACACAAAAAGAAATTCAAGATCGGTTGGAGGCGCACAATGTCTTTGTGACGCAGACAACCCTGTCTCGTGATTTGCGCGAAATCGGCTTGACCAAGGTCAAGAAAAATGATATGGTGTATTATGTACTAGCAAATGAGACAGAAAAGATTGATTTGGTGGAATTTTTGTCTCATCATTTAGAAGGTGTTGCAAGAGCAGAGTTTACCTTGGTGCTTCATACCAAACTGGGAGAAGCCTCTGTTTTAGCAAATATTGTAGATGCAAACAAGGATGAATGGATTTTAGGAACAGTTGCTGGTGCCAATACCTTATTGGTCATTTGTCGAGACCAGCACGTTGCCAAACTCATGGAAGATCGTTTGCTAGATTTGATGAAAGATAAGTAAGGTCTTGGGAGTTGCTCTCAAGACTTATTTTTAACAAGGAGAGACGGAAAATGGCGACAGAAAAGCTATCACCCGGCATGCAACAGTATGTGGATATTAAAAAGCAATATCCAGATGCTTTTTTGCTCTTTCGTATGGGTGATTTTTATGAATTATTTTATGAGGATGCGGTCAATGCTGCGCAGATTCTGGAAATTTCCTTAACGAGTCGCAACAAGAATGCCGACAATCCGATCCCTATGGCGGGTGTTCCCTATCATTCTGCCCAACAGTATATCGATGTCTTGATTGAGCAGGGCTATAAGGTAGCCATTGCTGAACAGATGGAAGATCCTAAACAGGCAGTTGGGGTTGTGAAACGAGAGGTTGTTCAGGTCATTACGCCAGGGACAGTGGTCGACAGTAGTAAGCCGGACAGTCAGAACAATTTCTTGGTTGCCATAGACCGTGATGGCAGTCAATTTGGCCTCGCTTATATGGACTTGGTGACGGGTGACTTTTATGTGACAGGTCTTTTGGATTTTACGCTGGTTTGTGGGGAAATTCGTAACCTCAAGGCTCGAGAAGTGGTGCTGGGTTATGACTTGTCTGAGGAAGAAGAACAAATCCTCAGTCGTCAGATGAATCTGGTACTTTCCTATGAAAAAGAAGGTTTTGAAGACCTTCATTTACTAGATTCACGATTGGCAACTGTGGAGCAAGCGGCATCTAGTAAGCTACTCCAGTATGTTCATCGGACTCAGATGAGAGAATTGAACCACCTCAAGCCTGTTATCCGCTATGAAATCAAGGATTTCTTGCAGATGGATTATGCGACAAAGGCTAGTCTGGATTTGGTTGAGAATGCTCGTTCAGGCAAGAAGCAAGGCAGTCTTTTCTGGCTTTTGGATGAAACCAAAACGGCTATGGGGATGCGTCTTTTGCGGTCTTGGATCCATCGTCCTTTGATTGGTAAGGAACGAATCATCCAACGTCAAGAAGTGGTGCAGGTCTTCCTCGACCATTTCTTTGAGCGCAGTGATTTGACAGACAGTCTCAAGGGAGTTTATGATATCGAACGATTGGCTAGTCGTGTTTCTTTTGGTAAAACCAATCCCAAGGATCTCTTGCAGTTGGCGACCACCTTATCTAGTGTGCCACGGATTCGTGCGATTTTAGAAGGGATGGAGCAACCTGCTCTAGCCTATCTCATCGTACAACTGGATGGAATCCCTGAGTTGGAGAGTTTGATTAGCGCAGCGATTGCTCCTGAAGCTCCTCATGTGATTACGGAAGGTGGTATTATCCGCACTGGATTTGATGAAACCTTAGACAAGTACCGTCGTGTGCTCAGAGAAGGGACTAGCTGGATTGCTGAGATTGAGGCTAAGGAGCGAGAAAACTCTGGTATCAGTACCCTCAAGATTGACTACAATAAGAAGGATGGCTACTATTTCCATGTGACCAATTCGCAACTGGGAAATGTGCCTGCTCACTTTTTCCGCAAGGCGACGCTGAAAAACTCAGAACGTTTTGGAACCGAAGAATTGGCCCGTATCGAGGGAGATATGCTGGAGGCGCGTGAGAAGTCAGCTAACCTCGAATACGAAATCTTTATGCGTATTCGTGAAGAAGTCAGCAAGTACATCCAACGTATACAAGCTCTAGCCCAAGGAATTGCGACAGTTGATGTCTTACAGAGTCTGGCGGTTGTGGCTGAAACCCAGCATTTGATTCGACCTGAATTCGGAGATGATTCGCGAATTGATATCCAGAAAGGGCGCCATGCTGTCGTTGAAAAGGTTATGGGGGCTCAGACCTATATTCCCAATACGATTCAGATGGCAGAAGATACCAGTATTCAACTGATTACAGGGCCCAACATGAGTGGGAAGTCTACCTACATGCGTCAGTTAGCCATGACGGCGATAATGGCCCAGATGGGTTCCTATGTACCGGCTGAAAGCGCCTATTTACCGATTTTTGATGCGATTTTTACCCGTATCGGAGCAGCAGATGACTTGGTTTCAGGTCAATCAACTTTCATGGTGGAGATGATGGAGGCTAATAATGCCATTTCGCATGCGACCAAAAATTCCTTGATTCTTTTTGATGAATTGGGACGAGGAACTGCAACTTATGACGGGATGGCTCTTGCTCAGTCTATCATCGAATATATCCATGAGCACATCGGAGCTAAGACCCTCTTTGCGACCCACTACCATGAGTTGACTAGTCTGGAGTCTAGTTTACAACACTTGGTTAATGTCCACGTGGCAACTTTGGAGCAGGATGGGCAGGTCACCTTCCTTCACAAGATTGAACCAGGTCCAGCTGATAAATCCTATGGTATCCATGTTGCAAAGATTGCTGGCTTGCCAGCAGACCTTTTAGCAAGGGCGGATAAGATTTTGACTCAGTTAGAGAATCAAGAGACAGAAAGTCCTGCTCCCATGAGGCAAACAAGTACTGTCTCAGAACAAATTTCACTCTTTGACACGCCTGCAGTGCATCCTGTCCTAGCAGAATTGTCTAAACTGGACATTTACAACATGACACCCATGCAAGCTATGAATGTCTTGGTCGAGTTAAAACAGAAACTATAAAGAGAAAATTACTAGTCATTCTAGCTGTATCAAGGAGACTTCTTTGACAAGTTCCCACTTTTTTGCTAGAATAACATCACACAAACAGAATGAGAAGGAGCTGACGCATTGTCGCTCCCTTTTGTCTATTTTTTAAGGAGAAAGTATGCTGATTCAGAAAATAAAAACCTACAAGTGGCAGGCCTTGGCTTCGCTCCTGATGACAGGCTTGATGGTTGCTAGTTCACTTCTGCAACCGCGTTATCTGCAGGAAGTGTTAGACGCTCTCCTTGCTGGGAAATATGAAGCTATCTATAGTATAGGGGCTTGGTTGATTGGTGTGGCCGTGGTCGGTCTGGTTGCTGGTGGGCTCAATGTTGTCCTTGCATCCTATATTGCCCAAGGAGTTTCATCTGACCTTCGAGAGGATGCCTTCCGTAAAATCCAAACTTTTTCTTATGCTAATATTGAACAATTTAATGCGGGAAATCTAGTCGTTCGCATGACAAATGATATCAACCAGATTCAGAACGTCGTCATGATGACCTTCCAAATTCTTTTCAGACTTCCCCTCTTGTTCATCGGTTCGTTTATCTTGGCGGTTCAAACCCTACCTTCTCTGTGGTGGGTGATTGTTCTCATGGTAGTCTTGATTTTTGGTTTGACTGCTGTCATGATGGGTATGATGGGGCCTCGTTTTGCCAAGTTTCAAACCCTGCTTGAACGCATCAATGCCATTGCCAAGGAAAATCTGCGTGGCGTTCGCGTGGTCAAGTCCTTTGTCCAAGAAAAAGAGCAGTTTGCTAAGTTTACGGAGGTTTCAGACGAGCTTCTCGGTCAAAATCTTTACATCGGTTATGCCTTTTCAGTAGTGGAACCTTTCATGATGTTGGTCGGTTATGGGGCGGTATTCCTCTCTATTTGGCTAGTTGCAGGGATGGTTCAGTCGAATCCGTCAGTTGTTGGCTCCATTGCTTCCTTTGTCAATTACCTAAGCCAGATTATCTTTACCATTGTCATGGTTGGATTTTTGGGAAATTCTGTCAGTCGTGCTATGATTTCTATGCGTCGTATTCGAGAAATTCTTGACGCAGAGCCAGCTATGACCTTCAAGGATGTGCCAGATGAAGAGTTGGTCGGAAGTCTTAGCTTTGAAAATGTAACCTTTACCTATCCAATGGACAAGGAACCAATGCTGAAAGATGTGAGCTTTACTATCGAACCTGGTCAAATGGTTGGTGTAGTTGGAGCGACTGGCGCAGGAAAGTCAACCTTAGCTCAATTGATTCCACGTCTCTTTGACCCACAGGAAGGGGCTATCAAAATCGGAGGTAAGGATATTCGAGAAGTTAGTGAAGGGACCCTGCGTAAAACAGTTTCTATCGTTCTTCAACGTGCCATTCTCTTCAGTGGAACGATTGCAGATAACTTGAGACAGGGTAAGGGAGATGCTACTCTATTTGAAATGGAGCGAGCAGCCAATATTGCCCAGGCTAGTGAATTCATTCATCGTATGGAGAAAACCTTTGAAAGTCCGGTTGAGGAACGGGGAACCAATTTCTCTGGTGGGCAAAAGCAAAGGATGTCGATTGCGCGTGGAATTGTCAGCAATCCACGTATTCTGATTTTTGACGATTCGACCTCGGCCTTGGATGCCAAGTCAGAGCGCCTAGTGCAAGAAGCCTTGAATAAGGACTTGAAGGGAACAACAACCATTATCATCGCGCAAAAGATTAGCTCGGTTGTCCATGCAGACAAGATCTTAGTACTGGATCAAGGACGATTGATTGGTCAAGGCACGCATGCAGACTTGGTTGCCAACAATGCTGTTTACCGTGAAATCTATGAAACACAGAAAGGAAAGGAGGAGTAAAATGAAGACAGTTCAATTTTTTTGGAATTATTTTAAAGTCTATAAGCTATCATTTGTAGTTGTTATCCTGATGATTGTTCTGGCAACTCTTGCCCAAGCCCTCTTTCCGGTCTTTTCTGGACAAGCAGTGACGCAGCTAGCTAATTTAGTTCAAGCTTATCAAGATGGCAATCCAGAACTTGTTTGGCAAAGCCTATCAGGAATCATGGTCAATCTTGGTCTGCTGGTTTTGGTTCTATTTATCTCCAGTGTCATATACATGTGTCTCATGACGCGCGTGATTGCAGAGTCGACCAACGAGATGCGAAAAGGCCTCTTCGGTAAGCTTGCTCGCTTGACGGTTTCTTTCTTTGACCGCCGACAAGATGGCGATATCTTGTCTCGTTTTACCAGCGATTTGGATAATATCCTTCAAGCCTTTAACGAAAGCTTGATTCAGGTCATGAGCAATATTGTTTTATATATCGGTCTGATTCTTGTCATGTTTTCGAGAAATGTGACGCTGGCCCTCATCACCATTGCCAGCACACCAGTTGCCTTCCTCATGCTGATTTTTATTGTAAAAATGGCACGCAAATACACCAACCTCCAGCAAAAAGAGGTAGGGAAACTCAACGCCTATATGGACGAGAGTATTTCAGGCCAAAAAGCCGTGATTGTGCAAGGAATTCAAGAGGATATGATGGCAGGATTTCTTGAACAAAATGAGCGCGTGCGCAAGGCAACCTTTAAAGGAAGGATGTTCTCAGGAATTCTTTTCCCTGTCATGAATGGGATGAGTCTGGTTAATACAGCCGTCGTCATCTTTGCGGGTTCAGCTGTACTTTTAAATGATAAGACTATTGAAACTAGTACAGCCCTCGGTTTGATTGTTATGTTTGCCCAATTTTCACAGCAGTACTACCAGCCTATTATCCAAGTTGCAGCGAGTTGGGGAAGTCTTCAGTTGGCCTTTACAGGTGCTGAACGGATTCAGGAAATGTTTGACGCAGAGGAAGAAATTCGACCCGAAAAGGCTCCAACCTTCACTAAGTTGCAAGAAGGTGTTGAAATCAGTCGTATTGATTTTTCATACTTGCCTGATAAACCTATTTTGAAAGATGTCAGCATTTCTGCCCCTAAAGGTCAGATGACAGCGGTTGTTGGGCCGACGGGTTCAGGGAAAACGACTATTATGAACCTCATCAATCGCTTTTATGATGTTGATGCTGGTGGTATTTATTTTGACGGAAAAGACATTCGTGACTATGACTTGGATAGTCTCAGAAGTAAGGTGGGAATTGTCTTGCAAGATTCGGTCTTATTTAGCGGAACCATTCGAGACAATATCCGTTTTGGTGTGCCAGATGCTAGTCAAGAAATGGTTGAGGCAACAGCCAAGGCAACCCACATTCACGACTATATCGAAAGTTTGCCTGATAAGTACGATACCCTTATCGATGATGACCAGAGCATCTTCTCAACAGGACAGAAACAATTGATTTCTATCGCTCGAACCCTGATGACAGATCCAGAAGTTCTCATTCTAGATGAAGCCACTTCGAACGTAGATACGGTGACAGAAAGTAAGATTCAGCATGCCATGGAGGCGGTTGTAGCAGGTAGAACTAGTTTCGTCATTGCCCACCGTTTGAAGACCATTCTCAATGCTGATCAGATTATTGTCCTTAAAGATGGAGAAGTCATTGAATGCGGTAACCACCATGAACTCTTGAAACTAGGTGGATTCTACTCAGAACTCTATCACAATCAATTTGTTTTTGAATAAGAAAAAGTTGTCACTTTGGGCAGCTTTTTCTTGTTCATAAAAAATATTTATCACGGACTTTAAAAAAACATATTAGACGAAAGGCGTTTTGAGTGATATGATAGGACTATCGTTATACTCAATGAAAATCAAAGAGCAAACTAGCAGACTAGGAAGCTAGCCGCAAGCTGGACTTGAGTACGGTAAGGCGACGCTGACGTGGTTTGAAGAGATTTTCGAAGAGTATTAACATTCGAAAGGAGAGGCATCATGGCTAGAACGGTTGTAGGAGTTGCTGCAAATCTATGTCCCGTAGACGCAGAAGGCAAAAACATTCATTCATCTGTATCTTGTAGATTCGCAGAGAGCATTCGTCAAGTCGGTGGTCTCCCTTTAGTCATTCCTGTTGGTGATGAGTCAGTTGTACGCGATTATGTGGAAATGATTGACAAGCTTATTTTGACAGGCGGTCAAAATGTCCATCCTCAGTTTTATGGAGAGAAAAAGACCATCGAGAGCGATGATTATAATCTGGTCCGTGACGAATTTGAATTGGCACTCTTGAAAGAAGCGCTTCGTCAGAATAAACCAATTATGGCAATCTGTCGCGGTGTCCAACTTGTCAATGTTGCCTTTGGTGGAACGCTCAATCAAGAAATCGAAGGTCACTGGCAAGGCCTACCTTTCGGAACATCTCACTCTATTGAGACAGTAGAAGGAAGCGTGGTGGCCAAGCTGTTTGGAAAAAAAAGTCAGGTCAACTCCGTCCATCGTCAAAGTATTAAAGATTTGGCACCTAATTTCCGTGTAACTGCTATTGATCCAAGAGACCAAACCATCGAAGCGATTGAGTCTATCGATGAGCACCGCATTATCGGTTTGCAGTGGCATCCAGAGTTTCTGGTCAATGAAGAAGATGGCAATTTAGAATTATTTGAATATTTATTGAATGAACTGTAACGACTGGAACATCTAGTCGTTCTTTCTTTTATTTTTTCAAAATTTTTGGAATGCGACATTTTTACGCAAACGTTTGAATTCTGATAAAAATTGGAGAAATTCGACAAAAAAACTTGAAAAAAACGAAGGTAAGCGTTATGATAGAAAAGAAGAAATATTGGAGGAATAACATGTCACATATTAAATTTGATTATTCAAAAGTTTTAGACAAATTTGTTGCACCACATGAAGTGGAATACATGCAATCACAAGTAACAGCAGCAGATGAATTGATCCGTAAAGGAACTGGTGCTGGTAGCGACTTCTTGGGATGGTTGGACCTTCCTGAAAACTATGACCGCGAAGAATTTGACCGCATCTTGAAAGCTGCTGAGCAAATCAAATCAGACAGCGATGTTTTGGTTGTAATCGGTATCGGTGGCTCTTACCTTGGTGCCAAAGCAGCAATCGACTTCTTGAACCACCACTTTGCTAACTTGCAAACAAAAGAAGAACGCAAAGCTCCACAAATCCTTTACGCAGGAAACTCAATCTCATCTACTTACCTTGCTGACTTGGTAGAGTACGTAGCTGATAAAGACTTCTCAGTAAACGTGATTTCTAAATCAGGTACAACAACTGAACCAGCGATTGCTTTTCGTGTCTTCAAAGAACTCTTGGTTAAGAAATACGGTCAAGAAGAAGCCAACAAACGTATCTATGCAACAACTGACCGCCAAAAAGGTGCTGTTAAGGTTGAAGCAGACGCTAACGGTTGGGAAACATTTGTTGTTCCAGATGATATCGGTGGACGCTTCTCAGTATTGACAGCCGTTGGTTTGCTTCCAATCGCAGCATCAGGAGCTGACATCAAAGCCCTTATGGAAGGTGCGAATGCAGCTCGCAAAGACTACACTTCAGATAAAATCTCTGAAAACGAAGCTTACCAATACGCAGCAGTTCGTAACATCCTTTACCGTAAAGGTTATGCAACTGAGATCTTGGTAAATTACGAGCCATCACTTCAATACTTCTCAGAGTGGTGGAAACAATTGGCTGGTGAATCAGAAGGGAAAGACCAAAAAGGTATCTACCCAACTTCAGCCAACTTCTCAACTGACTTGCACTCATTGGGTCAATTTATCCAAGAAGGAACTCGTATCATGTTTGAAACAGTTGTCCGTGTTGACAAACCTCGTAAAAACGTGATTATCCCTAGCTTGGAAGAAGACCTTGATGGACTTGGTTACCTTCAAGGAAAAGACGTTGACTTTGTAAACAAAAAAGCGACTGATGGTGTTCTTCTTGCCCACACAGATGGTGATGTACCAAACATGTACGTGACTCTTCCAGAGCAAGACGCTTTCACTCTTGGTTACACTATCTACTTCTTCGAATTGGCTATCGCTCTTTCAGGTTACTTGAATGCTATCAACCCATTTGACCAACCAGGTGTTGAAGCCTACAAACGTAACATGTTCGCCCTTCTTGGAAAACCAGGATTTGAAGAATTAAGCAAAGAACTTAACGCACGTCTATAATAGAAGAAAAGAGTGGTTTGTCCACTCTTTTTACTCTCTTTATCCATAGAAATTGGACTCAGCCAAGACTTGTGATATAATATAGAGAGCAAAAAGGCAGACGCCTAGAGACTTTATAGGAGAAACTATGTCAAAAGATATCCGTGTACGTTACGCACCAAGTCCAACAGGACTACTACACATCGGGAATGCCCGTACAGCATTGTTCAACTACTTGTATGCACGTCATCATGGTGGAACTTTTATCATTCGTATCGAAGATACTGACCGTAAACGTCATGTCGAGGATGGTGAACGTTCACAGCTTGAAAACCTTCGTTGGTTAGGTATGGATTGGGATGAAAGTCCAGAAACACATGAAAATTACCGCCAGTCTGAACGTTTGGACTTGTATCAAAAATACATCGACCAACTGTTAGCTGAAGGAAAAGCCTACAAATCTTACGTTACAGAAGAAGAGTTGGCAGCTGAACGCGAACGCCAAGAAGCAGCTGGCGAAACACCACGCTACATCAATGAATACCTTGGTATGAGTGAAGAAGAAAAAGCAGCTTACATCGCAGAACGTGAAGCAGCAGGGATTATCCCAACTGTTCGTTTGGCTGTCAATGAGTCAGGTATCTACAAGTGGCATGATATGGTCAAAGGTGATATCGAATTTGAAGGTGGCAATATCGGCGGTGACTGGGTTATCCAAAAGAAAGACGGTTACCCAACATACAACTTTGCCGTTGTCATCGATGATCATGATATGCAAATTTCTCACGTAATCCGTGGAGACGACCACATTGCAAATACACCAAAACAGCTCATGGTTTATGAAGCACTTGGTTGGGAAGCTCCAGAGTTTGGTCACATGACCTTGATTATCAACTCTGAAACTGGGAAAAAATTGTCTAAACGCGATACTAACACCCTTCAGTTTATCGAAGACTACCGTAAAAAAGGTTATTTACCAGAAGCAGTCTTTAACTTTATTGCTCTTCTTGGTTGGAACCCAGGTGGCGAAGATGAAATCTTCTCTCGTGAAGAACTCATTAAACTTTTCGATGAAAACCGCCTCAGCAAGTCACCAGCAGCCTTTGATCAGAAGAAACTAGACTGGATGAGCAACGACTACATCAAGAGAGCAGAACTTGCTACTATCTTTGAAATGGCTAAACCTTATCTAGAAGAAGCAGGACGCTTGACTGACAAGGCTGAAAAATTGGTTGAACTCTATAAACCACAAATGAAGTCAGTGGATGAAATCGTTCCATTGACAGACCTTTTCTTCTCAGATTTCCCAGAATTGACAGAAGCAGAGCGCGAAGTCATGGCGGGGGAAACAGTCCCAACAGTTCTTGAAGCCTTCAAAGCAAAACTTGAAGCAATGACAGATGATGAATTTGTAACAGAGAATATCTTCCCACAAATCAAAGCTGTTCAAAAAGAAACAGGTATTAAAGGAAAAAATCTTTTCATGCCTATTCGTATCGCAGTTTCAGGTGAAATGCATGGGCCAGAATTGCCAGATACAATTTTCTTGCTTGGACGTGAAAAATCAATCCAGCATATCGAAAATATGTTAAAGGAAATCTCTAAATAAGGAGGATGTAACAATGGACATCTGGGAAAAGATGTACGAAGAAGCACAGAAATTGTATAATCCACATGAAGTATCTGATTTTGTTTATGCTAATCATGTTGTTGCCGCAGTAGAAGCAGAAGATGGACAAATATTTACAGGATTCTGTATGGAGGGAACCTGTGGTGTTTTCCATCTCTGCGCAGAACGGGCGGCACTCTTTAATATGTACCAATTTTCAGGACAAACTAAGGTTAAGAAAGTATTAGCCTTTCGAGATAAAACACCTTATGGTGGAAGTTCAGGAATGCCCTGTGGAGCTTGCAGAGAGTTCCTCTTAGAGTTGAACGCTGAAAATAAGGATGCAGAATTCATGATGGACTACAATAGAAGAAAGACTGTGAAAGTCGCAGAACTAATCCCCTATTGGTGGGGAGAAGAACGTGCTTCTAAGTTTAATGAACAATAGAAGAGTCAGTACAACTCTGGCTCTTTTTACTTAATTTGAAAAAAGCAGAAAAAGTAGTTGACAAAGTTTGAAAAGCCTGTATAATAGTAAGAGTTGAAAATAACAGCTCAGGTCCGTTGGTCAAGGGGTTAAGACACCGCCTTTTCACGGCGGTAACACGGGTTCGAATCCCGTACGGACTATGGTATGTTGTGGTTGAGGCACTTGATGAAAAAAGATTAAAAAAGTTTCAAAAAAGTGTTGACAAGCGAAAGCGACTGTGATATACTAATATAGTTGTCACTTGAGAGAAGTAAGTGACAAAGACCTTTGAAAACTGAACAAGACGAACCAATGTGCAGGGCACTACAACTAAGGTTGTAGTACTGAACAATGAAAAAACAATAAATCTGTCAGTGACAGAAATGAGTGAGAACTCAAACTTTTAATGAGAGTTTGATCCTGGCTCAGGACGAACGCTGGCGGCGTGCCTAATACATGCAAGTAGAACGCTGAAGGAGGAGCTTGCTCTTCTGGATGAGTTGCGAACGGGTGAGTAACGCGTAGGTAACCTGCCTGGTAGCGGGGGATAACTATTGGAAACGATAGCTAATACCGCATAAGAGTAGATGTTGCATGACATTTGCTTAAAAGGTGCAATTGCATCACTACCAGATGGACCTGCGTTGTATTAGCTAGTTGGTGGGGTAACGGCTCACCAAGGCGACGATACATAGCCGACCTGAGAGGGTGATCGGCCACACTGGGACTGAGACACGGCCCAGACTCCTACGGGAGGCAGCAGTAGGGAATCTTCGGCAATGGACGGAAGTCTGACCGAGCAACGCCGCGTGAGTGAAGAAGGTTTTCGGATCGTAAAGCTCTGTTGTAAGAGAAGAACGAGTGTGAGAGTGGAAAGTTCACACTGTGACGGTATCTTACCAGAAAGGGACGGCTAACTACGTGCCAGCAGCCGCGGTAATACGTAGGTCCCGAGCGTTGTCCGGATTTATTGGGCGTAAAGCGAGCGCAGGCGGTTAGATAAGTCTGAAGTTAAAGGCTGTGGCTTAACCATAGTACGCTTTGGAAACTGTTTAACTTGAGTGCAAGAGGGGAGAGTGGAATTCCATGTGTAGCGGTGAAATGCGTAGATATATGGAGGAACACCGGTGGCGAAAGCGGCTCTCTGGCTTGTAACTGACGCTGAGGCTCGAAAGCGTGGGGAGCAAACAGGATTAGATACCCTGGTAGTCCACGCCGTAAACGATGAGTGCTAGGTGTTAGACCCTTTCCGGGGTTTAGTGCCGCAGCTAACGCATTAAGCACTCCGCCTGGGGAGTACGACCGCAAGGTTGAAACTCAAAGGAATTGACGGGGGCCCGCACAAGCGGTGGAGCATGTGGTTTAATTCGAAGCAACGCGAAGAACCTTACCAGGTCTTGACATCCCTCTGACCGCTCTAGAGATAGAGTTTTCCTTCGGGACAGAGGTGACAGGTGGTGCATGGTTGTCGTCAGCTCGTGTCGTGAGATGTTGGGTTAAGTCCCGCAACGAGCGCAACCCCTATTGTTAGTTGCCATCATTCAGTTGGGCACTCTAGCGAGACTGCCGGTAATAAACCGGAGGAAGGTGGGGATGACGTCAAATCATCATGCCCCTTATGACCTGGGCTACACACGTGCTACAATGGCTGGTACAACGAGTCGCAAGCCGGTGACGGCAAGCTAATCTCTTAAAGCCAGTCTCAGTTCGGATTGTAGGCTGCAACTCGCCTACATGAAGTCGGAATCGCTAGTAATCGCGGATCAGCACGCCGCGGTGAATACGTTCCCGGGCCTTGTACACACCGCCCGTCACACCACGAGAGTTTGTAACACCCGAAGTCGGTGAGGTAACCGTAAGGAGCCAGCCGCCTAAGGTGGGATAGATGATTGGGGTGAAGTCGTAACAAGGTAGCCGTATCGGAAGGTGCGGCTGGATCACCTCCTTTCTAAGGAAAAGGAACTGCGCATTGGTCTTGTTTAGTCTTGAGAGGTCTTGTGGGGCCTTAGCTCAGCTGGGAGAGCGCCTGCTTTGCACGCAGGAGGTCAGCGGTTCGATCCCGCTAGGCTCCATTGGTGAGAGATCACCAAGTAATGCACATTGAAAATTGAATATCTATATCAAATAGTAACAAGAAAATAAACCGAAAACGCTGTAGTATTAATAAGAGTTTATGACTGAAAGGTCAGAAAAATAAGGTTAAGTTAATAAGGGCGCACGGTGGATGCCTTGGCACTAGGAGCCGAAGAAGGACGTGACAAACGACGATATGCCTTGGGTAGCTGTAAGTAAGCGATGATCCAGGGATTTCCGAATGGGGGAACCCAACAGGTACTACCTGTTACCCACATCTGTTAAGGATGTGAGGAGGAAGACGCAGTGAACTGAAACATCTAAGTAGCTGCAGGAAGAGAAAGCAAAAGCGATTGCCTTAGTAGCGGCGAGCGAAACGGCAGAAGGGCAAACCGAAGAGTTTACTCTTCGGGGTTGTAGGACTGCAATGTGGACTCAAAGATTATAGAAGAATGATTTGGGAAGATCAGCCAAAGAGAGTAATAGCCTCGTATTTAAAATAGTCTTTGTACCTAGCAGTATCCTGAGTACGGCGGGACACGTGAAATCCCGTCGGAATCTGGGAGGACCATCTCCCAACCCTAAATACTCCCTAGTGACCGATAGTGAACCAGTACCGTGAGGGAAAGGTGAAAAGCACCCCGGGAGGGGAGTGAAATAGAACCTGAAACCGTGTGCCTACAA